>NZ_JAHFVL010000001.1:0-1200000 GCF_018599185.1 Rhodanobacter sp. LX-99
GCAGCTCGGCGCGCAGGCGGGCGTGGTTCTCGATGATGCCGTTGTGCACGATGGCCACGCGGCCGGCGATGTGCGGGTGCGCGTTCGCCTCGTTCGGCACGCCGTGCGTGGCCCAGCGGGTATGCGCAATGCCGGTGCCGCCGGGCAGCGGATCGGCCAGGTACAACGCCTCCATCTCGCGCACCTTGCCCTTGGCGCGCACGCGGCGAACCTGGCCGCCGTCCAGCACGGCCAGGCCGGCCGAGTCGTAGCCGCGGTATTCCAGCGCCTTCAGGCCGGCGATCAGCAGCGGCGCGACATCCCGCTGGGCGACGGCAGCAACGATTCCACACATGGCAACGCTTCCTTATGCTGGGTACGAAGTTCGAGTCTCGTCACGGCCGGCCATTTTGAGGTGGCCGCATTGCGGCCAGCTTTCGCGACACGAGCCCGCAGCCATCGCGGCGCAGCCGCCGGATCAACCGCTTAGTTCGCCTTGCGGCGCAAATAGTTCAACGAGCCGATGCGGGAACGCGGGCCATCGCGGCGGTGGAAGGCGGGGCGCGGCAACGCGTCGCGACTTCACCCGCCTCATCGACGATGCCGACCGGTTTGTGGCCATCCGTGATCGGCGGCCGTCATACAGCCGGATGCGTGTACAGGCAGTGATCGACCATGCGAACGGGCCATCGCCACGGCGCCGCACAGGTGCCGATCGCCGAGTGACCGGCACCGGCCATGTTGCCGTACAACATGCGACGGGCATCGTTTGCATCCATGATCGCCCGGGTTTCCCCTTCCCAAGGCAACCGGAATCGCCCCCGCATGAAGGCAAAACCCGAACTGTCGTTCTGGCAGATATGGAACATGTGTTTCGGATTCCTCGGCATCCAGTTCGGCTTTGCGCTGCAGACGGCGGACGTCAGCCGCATCTTCCAGACACTCGGCGCGTCGCTGGAGCAGATCCCGGTGCTGTGGATCGCCGCGCCGATCACCGGGCTGATCGTGCAGCCGATCGTCGGGCATCTGTCCGACCGCACCTGGACGCGGCTGGGGCGCCGGCGTCCGTATTTCCTGGTCGGCGCGGTGCTTGCCTCGCTGTCCCTGCTGTGGATGCCGAATGCGTCGGAGCTGTGGATCGCGGCGGCCCTGCTGTGGCTGATGGATGCGTCGATCAATGTCTCGATGGAGCCGTTCCGCGCCTTTGTCGGCGACCAGCTTCCGGTTCGCCAGCGTCCGCTGGGTTACTCGATGCAGAGCTTCTTCATCGGCATCGGGGCAGTGGTTGCCTCCGCCATGCCCTGGCTGCTGGCCAGGTTCGGATTCGGCAATGTCGCGCCGGATGGCGGCATTCCGGACACGGTGAAGTATTCGTTCTACGCCGGCGGCGCGGTCCTGTTGGGCGCGGTGCTGTGGACCGTGCTCAGCACGCGCGAATATGCGCCCGAGCAGTTGCGGGCATTCGACCCCGTGCCGATCGACGAACAGGATCCACGCGCCACGGGCGGCACGCGCAGCGGAATCGCCTGGGCCATGGCCGGTGTGGCCGGCGCCGTGCTGGTCGGCCACTATCATCTGCAGCAGGAACTCTACCTGCTGGCCGGCGGGCTCCTGGCGTATGGCGTTTCGCTGCTGTGGCTGGCGCGGACCCGCAGCCGCGGCATGCTCGCGCAGGTGCTCGGCGACTTGCGCGCGATGCCCGACGTGATGCGCCGGCTGGCATGGGTGCAGCTGTTCTCGTGGTTCGCGCTGTTCGCGATGTGGATCTACGCCACCGCCGCGGTCACCCAGGTGCATTTCGGCAGCGGCGATCCGCGCTCGGCGGCGTACAACGACGGGGCCAACTGGGTCGGCGTGCTGTTTGCCGCCTACAACGGCTTTGCCGCACTCGCCGCGTTGGCCATCCCGCTGATGGTGCGCCGCTGGGGGTTGCGTGCCAGCCATCTGGTCAACCTGTGGCTGGGCGGCGCGGGGCTGCTTTCCTTCCTGCTCATCCGCGATCCGCACTGGCTGCTGCTGTCGATGCTCGGGGTCGGCTTTGCCTGGGCGTCGATCCTGTCGCTGCCTTACGCCATGCTGTCCGACAGCGTGCCGTCGGCCAAGATGGGCGTGTACATGGGCATCTTCAATTTCTTCATCGTCATTCCGCAGCTGGTGGCCGCGAGCGTGCTGGGCCAACTGCTGAAGCTGTTCTTCCACGGCCAGCCGATGTGGGCGCTGGCGCTGGGCGGGGCGAGCCTGCTGGTCGCCGGGCTGTGCACGCTGCGCGTGCGGATCGCGCTCTGAACCGAGGTCATGAATCCGATAGTCCGGCCGGCTCGTTCGACACATGTCGCCGATGTGCGGTGATGCGCCGGTTCCTACCATGGCGGTCGACATGAACCCGCCTGGCGTCGCGCCTGCTGCGGATACGCTGGGAACCGTGGAGACGCCGGCATGACGCTCGACCTTGCTCGACCTTACCTTCTGTCGGAACGGCAGGTCGCCGATTTCCGCCGCGACGGTTTCATCAAGCTCAAGGACGTGTTCAACGCCGACGAGCTGCGCCACTACGGCGAAGAAATCACGCGACTGACCATCGCGCTGAATACCCAGACGCTGCCGCTGGAGCAGCGCAGCACCTACGACCGCGCCTTCCTGCAGGTGATGAACCTGTGGGAGGAAAGCGAACGGGTGCGCGAATTCGTGTCCGGCCGCCGCCTCGCCGGCCTGGCCGCGGCGCTGCTGCAGGTCGACGGCGTGCGCCTGTATCACGACCAGTCGCTGTACAAGGAGCCGGGCGGCGGCATCACGCCGGCGCATGCCGACCAGTACTACTGGCCGGTCGACAGCGACCGCACGATCACGGCATGGGTGCCGCTGCAGGCGGTGCCGCAGGAGATGGGGCCGCTCGCGTTCTTCGCCGGCAGCCAGGCGGTGGAGTTCGGCCGCGACCTGGGCATCTCCGACGAGAGCGAGCGGGCGATCACGGCGAACATGGAGGCGCAGGGTTTCCGCGTGGTGGACGAGCCTTTCGCGCTGGGCGAGGTGAGCTTCCACCTCGGCTGGACCTTCCATCGCGCCGGCCCGAACCGCTCGGCGCGGCCGCGTTCGGTGATGACCGTGATCTACATGGATCGCGACATGAAGCTGAAGGCGCCCAGCAACGCCATGCAGCAGGCGGACTGGGAGCGCTGGTGTCCCGGCGCGAAAGTCGGCGCGGTCATCGACACGCCGAAGAATCCGCTGTTGTTCGAACGCGCGACATGAGCGCCGGCATCGCCAGCGGGCCGGCGCTCATCGCCGACGGCAGGGGCGGATTCGCGATCGGGACGATCGAGGTCGAGCCGCCCGGCCCGGGCGAAGTGCGCGTCGCCATCGCTGCGGCCGGCATCTGCCATACCGACCATGCCTCGCTGCACTGGCCCGGCCCGCTGGTGATGGGCCACGAGGGTGCCGGGCATGTCGAACAGGTCGGCGAGGGCGTGCGCGGACTCGAGCCAGGGCAACCGGTGCTGCTGAACTGGGCGATCCCCTGCGGCAGATGCTTCCAGTGCGCCCGTGGCGCCGCGACCCTGTGCGAGCGGACCCACGAACTCGACGTGCCGCGGCTGGGCAACAGCCGTGCCCACGCCGGCGCGACACGCTGGCATGGGCGCCCGATCGAGCGCTCGTTCCACCTCGGGACATTCGCGCGGCATACGCTGGTGCGCGCCGAGGCGGTGACGCCGTTGCCGGCGGAGCTGCCGGTGGACGTGGCCTGCATCCTCGGCTGCGCGGTGATGACCGGCGTCGGTTCGGCGGTGAACGTGGCTGCGGTCGCGCCGGGCGCGTCGGTGGCGGTGCTGGGTTGCGGCGGGGTAGGGCTCAACGTGATCCAGGGCGCGCGGATCGGCGGCGCCCGCATCATCATCGCCATCGATCGCGTGCAGGCCCGGCTCGAGCGCGCCCGCGAGCTGGGCGCCACCCACCTGCTGCCGGCCGCCGACGACGATCCGCAGCATGCGCAGCTGGTCGCCGCGGTACGCGCGCTGACCGAAGGCCGCGGCGTGGATCATGCCTTCGAAGCCACCGGCACGGCCGCGCTCGCCCTGCTGCCGCTGCAGCTTGCGCGCAACGGTGGCGACGCGCTGCAGGTCAGCGGCGCGCACGGAACGGCCACGTTCGAACTGCCGCAGCTGTTCTGGAACAAGCGCTACATGGCGCCGCTGTATGGCGACTGCGTGCCCGACCGCGATTTCCCGCGCCTGTTCGACTGGGTCGCCCGTGGCCGGCTCGAACTCGCCTCGCTGGTCAGCCATCGCTATCCGATGGACGCGCTGGGCCGCGCCTTCGACGACATGCTGGCCGGGCGCAGCATGAAAGGAGTGTTGCGCATCGCATGAATACCGGCCGGCCGACCTTTCGCACCATCGAGCAGTCCGATCCCGCCATCGCGGCGGCCGGGCTGGAGTTCGCCACCGCCAAGAGCCGCGCGCTCGGCCGACGCGTCGACGTCACCCTGTTCGTGCCGCCCGCGGCGCGCGGCGTGGCGAACCTGCCGATGGTGATGCTGCTGCATGGCGTGTTCGGTTCGCACTGGGCATGGGCGCTGAAAGGCGCGGCCCACCTCACCGCCGCGCGGCTGATCGCCGAAGGCGCGTTGCCGCCGGTCGCGCTGCTGATGCCGTCGGATGGCCTGTGGGGCGACGGATCGGGCTATGTGGCGCAGGCGGGCCAGGATGCCGAGCGCTGGATCATGGACGAGGTGCCGGCGCTGGCGCGCGAGGTGATCGAAGGCTGCACGACGCGCTCGCCACTGCTGCTGGCGGGCCTGAGCATGGGCGGCTTCGGCGCCTTGCGGCTGGCGGGAAAGTATCCGCAGCGCATCGCCGCTGCCGCCGCGCTGTCGACGGTGACCGACGTCGCACAGTTCGACGGGCTCATCGAAGAGGGCCGGACCGGCTGGAGCGAGGCCCCGGCCGATCGCAGCGTCCTGGCCGCACTGGCCGGCGCCACCGATGTGCTGCCGCCGGTCCGCCTGGCCTGCGGTCGCGACGATCCGTATCTGGACGCGAACCGCGCGCTGCACCGCGCGCTGCAGCGGGCCGGCATCCCCCATCAGTACGCCGAAGGCGAGGGCGGGCACGACTGGCCTTACTGGGCCGCCGCACTGGACGACACGCTGCGCTTCTTCGGCCAGATGCTGCATGCCCACACCGAAGAAGGGGACGACGCATGAACCTGATGAAGTCCACGCTCGCCTGGGCCGCCACGATCATGCTCGCGATGGCGGCGTGCTCCACCCGGGCCGCGACCGCGACCACACCGCCGCGGGCGCAGCCGGCCGACGAAGTGTTCTATCAGATCTTCGAGCGCAGCTTCCGCGACAGCAACGGCGACCGCATCGGCGATCTCGAGGGCCTGACGTCCCAGCTCGACTACCTCAAGCAGCTGGGCATCACCTCGATCCTGCTCACGCCGCTGCAGCCTTCGCCGTACTACCACAATTATTTCGCCACCGACTTCAAGGCGATCGAACCGGCCTACGGTTCGATGGACGATTACTTCGCGTTCGTCCGCGCCGCGCACGCGCGCGGGCTGAAGGTCTATCTGGACGAGGAGTTCCAGTACGTCGCCGAGGGCCACCCGTGGTGGCGCGAATCGATCGGCAGGCCGCACGCGAAGTACGCCGATTACCTGCTGTGGCGCGACCCGGGGCATCGCATCGCCGAGCCGTTCCTCGACCGCGCCACGTGGGCCGGCTATGACGGCCGCCAGATCGGCATCGCCATGGTCGACCTGAACCAGCCGGCGGTGAAACGCTATTTCCTGGACCTGTTGCTGTTCTGGGCCGACCCCCACGGCGACGGCAGCGGCCGCGACGGCGTCGACGGTTTCCGCATCGATCACATGATGGACGACCTCGACCACAAGGGCCTGGACAAGAACCTGTTCGCGGATTTCTGGACGCCGATGTTCCGCGCGCTGAAGGCACGGCGGCCGGAGCTGCGCATCCTCGCCGAACAAGCCGGCTGGGGCTACGGCCAGGAATTCCTGACGCGAGGCCACGCCGACCTGGTGTTCGCGTTTCCGCTGCGCGGTGCGCTGGTGCAGCTCGACAAGCACGCCATCGTCAAGGCGCTGCGGGCCACGGCCGCCGCCACGCCGCCGGGCAAGGGCCAGGTGATCATGCTGGAAAACCACGACATCGACCGCTTCATGTCGCTGGTCGACGGCGACCCGGCACGGGCCCGCGCCGGTGCCGCCATCGCGCTGATGCTGAAGGGCGAGCCGCTGATCTACTACGGGCAGGAACTGGGCATGCGCGGGCGCCCGCTGCAAAACGCCCCGGTATCCGACGGCATCCAGATCCCCATGCGCGAGGCGTTCCGCTGGAAAGCCGACCTCGCCGCCCCGGGCTCGGCCACCTGGTATCAGGGCCCGCAGCGCTGGTGGACCGAGCGCTACAACCGCTCGAACGACGGCGTATCGCTGGAGGAAGAACAGGCGCGGCCGGATTCGCTGTACCACTGGTACCGGAAACTGCTGGCGCTGCGCCGCGCACGACCCGAGCTGCGCGAAGGCAGCCAGCGCATCCTGTGCGACGATGCTTCCGCGGTGCTGTGCATCCTGCGCGAGCAGGGGACACGGCGTACGCTGCTGCTCGTCAACCTCGGCCATACTGATGCGCGGCCGGTGCTCGAACCCGCATTGACCGGCGATACGCCGTGGGTCGACCTGCTGGATGGTGGCACGGGCGCAGCGGTCGACACGGTCCTGCACCCGATGCAGGTGCGCGTGCTCGGCACGCGCTGAGGCGACGCACGACCGGTGGAACGCCGGGGGAGGAACTCGACATGGCGCTGCCGCATCTCGACCGCCCGATCTGCGAACCGGTCGAACTGCGCCCGGGCGCCACGGTGCGCGCGGAGCGCATCCGGCAGGGGCGCGAGGCCACCGCATCCGAGCCGTTCGTGCATTTCCACGACGTGCACGAACTGGTGCTGTTCGGCAAGGTATCCGGGCATTTCGTCGCCGACGACCGGCGCTACACGCTGGCTCCCCGCTGCATCGCCTTCGTGCCCTCGATGGTCCATCACGACTTTGCGCTGGGCGCGGGGCCGCGCGACTGGGTGCTGGTGCAGGTCGAAGCGGACGCCGGCGAGACGCTGGCGCGCACCGCCGGCCTGGAGCGCCTGCAGCACCCGTTCTGTGCCCGGCCCGACCGCGCAACGTATCGCCGCCTGTTGCTGCTCGCCGACTGGCTCACCGGGCTGGATGCGGCGGACCCGCTGGCGTTGCCGCTGATCGAACTGCTGCTGCGTGCGGCCGTCCGCGCCCCCGCCATCGAGGGCCGGAAACTGGCCGCGGACGCCGGCGGCCTGCAGCGCCTGCGCCCGGCGATCGACCGCCTGCGCAGCAATCCGGCCGACGCGCCCGGCGCGGAACAGGCCGCGGCGCTGTGCGCGCTGTCACCGGCCTATTTCAGCCGCCGCTTCAAGCAGCAGGTCGGCATGAGCTGGAGCGACTACGTCCGCACGCACCGCCTGCACCTGGCCAGCCGGCGCCTGCTGGAATCCAGGCAAAGCGTCGCCGCCATCGCCGACAGCCTGGGCTTCTCCACCCCATCGCATTTCGGCGAACTGTTCCATCGCCGCTTCGGCATGACGCCAGGGGATTACCGCCGCGCCGGACACGGTAGGTCCACGCTGTAACGGATGTTTTCACTTTCGGGAAGGTCTCGCAGGCGTTCTGCAAGCCCGGCGAGCAGGAGCCGAGGTGCTGACAAGCCGAGTGCTCCTTCAGCCTTTCACATCAGGCACCACGACGGCGGATTCTCCGTTGCCGGATCGCTTCAGCAGCCAGGCCAATACCGGCGGCGTGACCATCGCGGTGAGCAGCGACATCGCCACGATGATGGCGTAGATGCGGTTGTCGAACACGCCGGCGGCGAGGCCCAGGGTGGCCACGACGATGCCCACTTCGCCGCGCGGCACCATGCCGAAACCGATGATGGTGGCGCTGCGCCGGCCCAGCGACAGCGAGCCGAGCCAGCCGCCGATGAACTTGGAGACGATCGCGATCGCGGTGACCACGGCGAGCATCAGCAGGGCGTCCGCGCTGGCCAGCTCGTGCAGGTCGACCTTGCTGCCGGTGACCACGAAGAAGAACGGCGTGAGCAGGGCCAGCAGCGGCTGGGTCTGTTTTTCCAGGGTGTGCTGCTGGCGGGTTTCCGAGGCGATCATGCCGGCCAGGAACGCGCCGATGATCGCGGCCAGGCCGAACTGGGTGGACAGCCAGGCCAGGCCCAGGCACAGCGCCAGCACGATCATCAGCGGCGAATGCGGGCCCAGCGGCTTGTCCAGCCAGGCGGAGTTCCAGCGCATCACCCGCGCGCCGCCCCAGCCGATCACCGCGATGAAGCCGACCGCGCCGGCCAGCACCACCAGCAGGTGCGAGGCGTTGATGCTGCCGCCGCCCTGCAGCGACACCACCACGCCGAGCAGCAGCATGGCCAGGATGTCGTCGATCACCGCGGCGCCCAGGATCACCTTGCTCTCGATGCGTTGCAGCGCGTTCAGTTCCTGCAGCACGCGGGCGGTGATGCCGGCCGAGGTGGCCACGAACGCGGCGGCGACGAACAGCGAGCGGTCCCAGTCGAAGCCGTTGCCGTGGGCCCACACGCTGCCCATGCCGAACGGCACCAGCACGCCGACCACGCCGACCACGAACGCCACCTTGCCGACCTTCTTCAGGTCTTCCAGCCGCGTTTCCAGGCCCACCGCGAACAGCAGCAGGATCACGCCGATCTCGGCCAGTACGTCGAGCGGGGTGCCGGTGGCGATCTGTTCCGGGGTGATCCAGCCCAGCAGCGAGGGGCCGATCGCGCAGCCGGCGGCGATCTCGCCGACCACGCCGGGCAGCTTCAGCCGCTGCGCGATCTCGCCGCCGATCTGGGCGGCAACGAACACGACGAACAGGGTGAACAGGATCTCGCTGGCGTGGTGCATGCGGCGCGTGCCCGGACTTTCGACAAAGACTGCATGCTACATGCAGCCTCCCGCGTCATGCAGCGCCGGGCAACGGGCGATCGTGCCGCAGCCGGCCGAACACGCGGCTGGCCACTGCGGTGATCGCCGCCAGCAGGATCACCGTCCAGCGGAACGCCACGACATAATCTTCATGGGCGTGGCCCTGCAGCATCGCTTCCATCAGCAAGGTGGACAGTGCGATGCCGAAGCTCATCGCGAGGTATTGCACGGTCGAGGCCATCGACGAGGCCATCGAGGCGTGCTTGATGTCGAGGTCGGTGTAGATCAGCGTGTTCATCGTGGTGTATTGCAGGCCGGCGAAGGCGCCGTAGGCGAACGTCAGCAAGGCGATCACCCACACCGGCGAGCCCGGGCCGAGCAAGGCGAACGTGGCCAGCAGCGCGGCCACGATCAGCGTGTTGCCCAGCAGCAGGCGGCGGTAGCCGTAGTGCACCAGGGCGCGGTTGACCGCCCACTTCGCGATGATCGAACCCAGCGCCTGCGGCACCATCATCAGGCCGGCCATCAGCGGCGACCAGCCGCAACCGACCTGCAGGAACAGCACCAGCAGCAGGAACATGCCGGAAATGCCGAGCCGGGTGAACAGCCCGCCGGCCAGCGACACCCACACGCTGCGCACGCGCAGCAGTTGCAGGTCCGCCACCGGATACGGGATACGCCGGCTGTGCCACACGTAGACCGCGCCGAGCAGCACGGCGACCAGCGCGCACAGACCCATCCGCAGCCACGGTACCGGCGCACTGCCGGCCAGTTCCGAAGCGGTGAGCAGCAGGGCCGAGGCGGCGCCGAACAGCAGGAAGCCGGACAGGTCGAAGCGGTTCGCCCGGTCGAGCCGGTAATCGGGCATGTCGCGCAGGTTCATCCACACCCCGGCGACCGCCACCGGCACGTTGATCAGGAAGATCAGCCGCCACGAGGTGAACTCGACGATCGCGCCGCCCAGCAACGGGCCGAGCACCGAACCGAGCAGGCCGAACGTGGCCACCGTGCTCATCGCCCGCACGAACTCGCGCTTGTCGATGCTGCGCACCAGCACGTAGCGGCCCACCGGCATCAGCGCGGCGCCGCCGATGCCCTGCACCACGCGCGCGGCGACCAGCTGCGGCAGCGTCTGCGCCACGCCGCACAGCAGAGAGCCCAGGCCGAACACCACGATCGCCGCGCCGAACACGCGCCGCGTGCCGAAGCGGTCGCACAGCCACGGGCTGGCCGGGATCAGGATCGCCAGGGTCAGCACGTAGCTGGTCAGCGCGGTGCGCATGCCCAGCGGGGTCACCGCGAGCGCTTCGGCCATCGCCGGCACCGCGGTGTTGACCACGGTGGAATCCAGTGCCTGCATGAAAAATGCGGCGGCCACCAGCCACAGCAGTCCGCGGAAGCGCTCACGCGTGGAAATTTCACGCAAATCAGCCGCATCCGTCGTTGGCACGGGGGCGTCAGAGGCGACGGCGTGGGTGTCCGCGGCAGTGTGGGGAGGCATTTCCCGCATGGTAGCTGCTATGACAGCTTGATTTTCGCCCGTGGTATCCGCACAGTGGACGCTGTTTCACCTGCCAGTCATGCCCAGATAGGCATAACGGCCACTAACAACCACACGCGCCGGGGCGTCTTCGTTCCGGCGTGTGCTTTTGTGCGGCAGGAGCCGCGAGTATCAGGAAAAGCCATGAGCAAGCCACCGATCACTGTTTCCCGCATCGACATGGAACGCATCGAAGCGTTGCTGGAACGCCTGCCGGCCGCCGAGGCCGACAAGCTCGATGCGTTGCGCGCGGAACTGGATCGCGCCGACGTGGTCGAGCCGGCTGCCATGCCGGAGCACATCGTGACGATGAATTCCACCGTCACCTTCGAGGACGAAAGCAACGGCGAGAAGCTGACCCTGACCCTGGTGTATCCGGCAGCCGCCGGTGCGCCCGGCACGGTGTCGATCCTGGCGCCGGTGGGCAGCGCGCTGCTTGGGTTGGCGCGCGACCAGCAGATCGACTGGCCCACGCCGGACGGCCGCAAGCGTCGCCTGAAGGTGCTTGAGATCGCCTACCAGCCGGAAGCGGCGGGGCACTTCCACCGCTAAAGTCCCATCGCACGCCGGTGTCGTTAAACTGCGGGGAGATCCGAAGGAGACCCGCATGACCGAACGCCCGGCCCCGGCCGAGACTGCCGCCCGCGCCGCCGCGCTGCGGGCGCAGATCGAGCAGGCCAACTACCGCTACCACGTGCTCGACGACCCGGACATCACCGACGCCGAGTACGACCGGCTGATGCGCGAACTCGAGGCACTGGAGGCCGAGCATCCTGCATTGGCCTCGTCCGATTCGCCGACCCGCAAGGTCGGCGCGCGGGCGCACGGCGGCTTTGCCGAGGTGCGCCACGCGATCCCGATGCTGTCGCTGGGCAATGCGTTCGAGCAGGACGGAGAATCGGATCGCGAACGCTTCCGCGAAGTGGCCGAGTTCGAGCGCCGCATCGAGCAGACGCTGGAGCGGCGCGAACCGGTATTCTCGGTCGAGCCCAAGCTCGACGGCCTGGCGATCAGCCTGCGCTACGAACACGGCGTCTTCGTGCAGGGCGCCACCCGCGGCGACGGCGAGACCGGCGAGGACGTGACCGCGAACCTGCGCACGGTACGTGCCATACCTTTGAGGCTGCGCGGCAAGGGTTGGCCCGACCTACTGGAAGTGCGCGGCGAAGTGATCATGCTGCACAAGGATTTCGAGGCGTTCAACGACTACGCCCGCAAGCACGGCGAGAAGCCGCTGGCGAACCCGCGCAACGGCGCGGCCGGTTCGCTGCGCCAGCTCGACCCAGCGATCACCGCGAAGCGGCGCCTGAGTTTCTTCGCCTACGCCATCGGCGCGGTCGAGGGCGGCGAGTTGCCGCCGACGCACTCGGCCACGCTGCGGCAGCTGCGCGAGTGGGGCTTTCCGGTCTCGCCGGAGGTGGGTATCGCACGCGGCTTCGACGGACTGATCGCGTACTTTCACCGCATCGGCGCGAGACGCGACAGCCTGCCGTACGACATCGACGGCGTGGTCTACAAGCTGGACGACTACGCCGGCCAGCGCGAGATGGGCTTCGTCTCGCGCGCGCCGCGCTGGGCGATCGCGCACAAATTCCCGGCGCAGGAACAGACCACGCGGTTGCTCGGCATCGAGGTGCAGATCGGCCGCACCGGCGCCGCCACGCCACGCGCGCGCATGGAGCCGGTGCAGGTGGCTGGCGTCACGGTGACCTACGCCACGCTGCACAACGCCGACCAGGTCGCGCGGCTGGACGCGCGCGTGGGCGACACCGTGATCGTGCGCCGCGCCGGCGACGTGATTCCCGAAGTGGTGCGCGTGGTCGAAGATTTGCGCCCGGCCGGCACGGTGCCGTGGACGATGCCCACGCACTGCCCGGTGTGCGGCTCAGAGCTGTTGCGCGAGGAGGGCGCCGCGGCGTGGCGCTGCTCCGGCGGGCTGGTCTGCGCCGCGCAACGCAAGGAGGCGCTGATCCACTTCGCCTCGCGCCGCGCGATGGATATCGAGGGGCTGGGCGAGCGCTTCGCCGAGGCGCTGGTGGAACTCGACATCGTGCATTCGCCGGCCGACCTGTATGCGCTGACAGTGGAACGTTTCGTGGCGATGAAGCAGGCCATCGACGAGCGCGACGGGACCACGCCGGAGACGGTGAAGGCCGGCAAGGTGGCAACCAAGTGGGCGGAAAACCTGGTGGCCGGGATCGAGGCCAGCAGGCACACCACGCTGGCGCGTTTCCTGTATGCGCTGGGCATCATGCACATCGGCGAAAGCACGGCCAAGACGCTGGCGGCGTGGCTGGGCCGGCTCGACTTCGTGCGCAGCACGCCAGCGGCCGTGCTGCGCGTGCTGCCGGATATCGGCGACGAAGTGGCCACCTCGATCGCCGGCTTCTTTGCGCAGGCGGGCAACGAGCAGGTGGTCGACGCGCTGCTCGGAGCCGGCATCACGTTCAGCGACGAGGGCGCGCCGTCGCCGCTGCTGCGCGAACGCCTGGATCTCGGCGTGTTGCTGGGTATGGCCGGTATCCACAAGCTCGGGCCCAAAAGCTGCAGGCTGTTGGCGCAACATTTCCCCACACTGGACCGGTTGCTGGCCGGCGGGTCGGCACACTGGATCACCGCCGGCGTACCGCAGGCGGCGGCGACCAGCCTGGAAAGCCATCTCTCCAATCCGGCCGCACTGGCCGAGCTGCGCGAGGCCGAGGCGGCGATGCAACGCCTGCTCGAAGCGATTCCGCGCACGGCCAGGGCGACGGCCGCGCCGCTGGAAGGGCAGACATTCGTGCTCACCGGCACGCTGGCCTCGCTCAGCCGCGAGGAGGCTAAGGATCGACTCGAAGCGCTGGGCGCCAAGGTCTCCGGTTCGGTGTCGAAGAAAACCAGCGCAGTGGTCGCCGGCGAAGCCGCAGGCTCCAAGCTGGACAAAGCGCAGGAGCTGGGCGTGCCGGTATGGGACGAGGCGCAACTGCTCGCCCTGCTCGACAGAAACAAGGCCGATTGATGGGCGTCGAGCCGCTCGCCGCCCTGCAACTGCGCGCACGGCTGTACGCGCTGATCCGCGCCTTTTTCGCCGAGCGCCAGGTGCTTGAAGTGGAAACGCCGATCCTGTCGGCAGCCGGCAATACCGAGCCGAACATCGAGAGCTTCAGCGCGCGCTTCAGTGGCCATGTCGACGCCGGCGCGCGCGAACGCTGGCTGCGCACCTCGCCGGAGTATCCGCTGAAGCGGCTGCTCGCGGCGGGCGTCGGCGACTGCTACGAGCTAGGCCGGGTGTTCCGCAACGGCGAGGCGGGCGGGCGGCACAACCCCGAGTTCACCATGCTGGAGTGGTACCGGGTCGGCTGGGACCATCGCCGGCTGATGCAGGAAACCGTTGCGCTGGTCGAGGCGGCACTGTCGATGGTGGGGCGGCGCGCCGAGGTGGTGGTGACGAGTTACCGGCAACTGTTCCTCGACGGGCTGGGCATCGACCCCGCACACGCCACGATCGACGAGCTGCGCACGCCGCTGGCCGAGTACGGCATCGGCCCGGACGGCCTCGGCCGCGACGACTGGCTCGATCTGCTGATCACGCACAAGCTGCAACCGGCGTTTCCGCGCGATCGCATCACGGTGATCCACGATTACCCGGCCAGCCAGTGCGCACTGGCGAAGATCCGTCCCGGCGAGCCGCCGCTGGCCGAGCGCTTCGAGCTGTACCTGGGCTGCCACGAGCTGGCCAACGGCTATCACGAGTTGAACGACGCCGCGGAACAGCGTCGGCGTTTCGAGCGCGACAACGCGGTGCGCCGCACACGCGGCCTGCGCGAGATCCCGCTCGACGAACACCTGCTCGGCGTACTCGACGCGCTGCCCGACTGCGCCGGCGTGGCGCTGGGCGTGGAGCGTCTGCTGATGTGCCTGGCCGACACCGACGCGATCGCCGACGTGCTGGCCTTTCCGTTTTCCGAAGCCTGATCCGGCAGGGCTGAAACCGACGGCCTGCACCGGACGCGGATCCCTGACGCGGTTGCACCATGGCAGCGGCTGACGGGGCTGCTAAGGTTGCGCGCTTGTCATTGGCAGGAACGCCCACGCGATGCAGATCCCACTGATTGACAACTTTCCGTCCGATCGTCTGCGCCCGCACGACGTGAAGACCTTGCTGCTGTCCGCGCTGGGCGGTGCGCTGGAGTTCTACGACTTCGTCGTATTCGTGTTCTTCGCGATCCCGTTGAGCCATCTGTTCTTTCCGCCCGACACCGCGCCGTGGCTGGCCCAGTTGCAAGTATTCGGCATCTTCGCGGCGGGCTACCTGGCGCGGCCGCTGGGCGGCATCGTGATGGCGCACTATGGCGACAAGCTGGGGCGCAAGAAGATGTTCGCGCTCAGCGTGTTCCTGATGGCGGTGCCGACCCTGGCCATCGGCCTGCTGCCGGTGTACGCACAGATCGGCATGCTGGCGCCGCTGCTGCTGCTTTTGCTGCGTGTGGTGCAGGGCATTGCGGTGGGCGGCGAGGTACCGGGCGCGTGGGTGTTCGTGGCCGAGCACGTGCCGCCGAAGCGGATCGGTTTTGCCTGCGCCAGTCTTACCTCGGGACTCACCGTGGGCATCCTGATCGGTTCGCTGGTGGCCGCGGCAATCAACAGCCGGATGACTCCGGCCGAGGTGCTCGACCACGGCTGGCGGCTGCCGTTCCTGGCCGGCGGCGTGTTCGGTTTCTTCGCGGTGTGGCTGCGCCGCTGGCTCAGCGAGACGCCGGTATTCGAGGCGATGCATGCGCGCAAGGAGCTGGCCTCGGGGCTGCCGCTGCGGCGGGTGTTCGAACGGCACCTGCCCAGCGTGCTGCTGTCGATGCTGGTGACCTGGATGCTCACCGCCGCGATCGTGGTGCTGATCCTGATGACGCCGACGCTGGTGCAATCGGCGTTCCATGTCGCGCCGGCGCGCGCGTTCTTCGGCAACAGCGTGGCCTCGTTAGCGCTGGCGCTGGGCTGCCTTTTCCACGGTTGGCTGGCCGACCGCACCGGTTACGCGCGGGCGCTGCTGGCCGGTGCGATCGGGTTGCTGGTGTGCGGCTACGCGTTGTATTTCGACCTGCGGGCCGGTGCCGCGCATTTCGTCGCGCTGTATGCGCTGGCGGGTTTCGCCGTGGGCGTGGTCGGCGTGGTGCCGGCGCTGATGGTGGTGGCGTTTCCGCCGGCGGTGCGTTTCTCCGGCCTGTCGTTCTCGTACAACGTCGCCTATGCGCTGTTCGGCGGATTGACGCCGCCGCTGATCGGCCTGTTGGTGAAGCGGTTCGGCGTGCTCGCACCGGCGCACTACGTGGCGTTCACTGCCCTGATCGGTATCGCCGTGGCGGCCTGGCTGCTGACCGCGCGGCGCGCGGCGGTTCCTGCCTAGAACTCCAGTTCCTGCGCCGCGCACAGGTAGTCGACCAGCGGCGCGACCTGCTTGAACGTGGCCACCGTCCACGGCAGCAGCTCGTCCGAGCAGGCCAGCGCTTCGCTGAAGGCGGTGGTGGCGACGAAGTCCTTGCGCTTGAGGTCTTCGATCAGCTCGTGCGCAGGGTCGTAGCCGCGCGGCGGGCGGACCAGCGATTCGCCGCCCAGCTGCAGGTGCTCGCGAAACGCCTTGCCCTGGGTGGCGCGCTTCCACGCGGCCGGGTTGTCGACCAGGAACTCGCGGATGTGCTTCAGCGCCTCCGGTTCCGGGTGCCACATGCCGCCGCCGGCGAAGCACTCGCCGGGTTCGATGTGCAGGTAGAACCCGGGCGCCTGGATCTCGTGCCGGCGCTGGTGGAAGAAACGCGAACCCTGCCACGACTTGTACGGCAGCTTGTTGTTGGAGTAGCGGGTGTCGCGGTAGATGCGGTACAGCGAGCCGCCGTTCCTGCGCGGATCGGCGCGGTAGTGCGGGCTGATCTTCGCCAGCGGCGCCTGCAGGTCGGTGATCAGCTGCAGGAACGGCTCGCGCACGTGGCGTTCGTAGTCGTCCTTGTGCGCGTGGAACCATTCGCGGTTGTTGTTGCGCTCGACCGCGCGCAGGAAGCGGAAGGTGGCGTGGGTGAAATAGTTCTGGGGCATGGCGGGTCTTGAGGGCGGATCGGATGGGTCAGAGGGGTTCGACGCTGGCGGCGAGCTGTTCGCCCCACGCCTGCAACTGGTCGAGCAGGGCCAGCTTGTGCTGCGCCTGCGGATCGTGGCGCAGTTCATCGAGGCGGGCGAAATAGTCGTCGAGGGTGAGCCCGGTCAACGGCGTGTGCCGGGTGAGGCGTGCCTGGCGGAAGCTTTCCCAGCGCGCGTGTTCCCCGGCATCCAGCGTCTCGGGCCAGTTGCGCGCACGGTAGCGGAACAGCAGCTCCGCATAGCGCGGATCGCGGAACGGGAACGCGCGCGTGCCCAGTTCCCGCGGCGGCGTGGCGCGCACCTGGGCCAGCAGGCGCTTGTCCGCGTCGGGCAGGAAGCCGCCACCGTACAAGGCCAGTTCGGGGTCTTCCGGCGGCGGCAGTTCGGCGGCGCGCTGGAACACGCGGCGCAGTTTCTCGGCGAGCCCGTCGACGGCATGCAGCACGTCGCGATGGGCCTGGCAGCGGGCCAGGTCCAACTGCAGGCGTTCCAGGTCCACGCCTTGCAGCACCGACAGCGGCGCCAGCGCCGGCGCGTGGTTCGCGCGCACGGTGCGCAGCGGGATGCGTTCGACGTCCTCGGGCAGGTCGGCGCGCGCGGTGAAGATGCGGTCGGCGATCTCGTCCTCGTCCAGCGCCAGCCATGTGGCCGGGTCGGTGGCGAGGTCGTACACGATCACCTCGCCGGGGCGGCTCGGGTGCGGCGCCAGCGGCGCGATCACGGCCAGGCAGTGGCGGCTGGCCGGATAGCGCGAGGAAACGTGCACCAGCGGCGTCATGTTCACCACGTCGAGCAGTTCGAACACCTTCTGCTTGCGGCGCAGGCCGTAGTACCAGTCCCACAGCCGTGGCTGGCGCACGCGGATCAGCCGGGCCAGCTCGATCAGCGCATGGACGTCCGACAAGGCATCGTGGGCGCGCTCCTGGGTAAGCCGGTTCGCGCCGGCCAGGTGTTCTAGCTTGAAGCTGGGCGAGCCGTCCTCGCGGGTCGGCCAGGCGATGCCCTCGGGCCGCAGCGCCTGGCACAGGCGCACCAGGTCGATCAGGTCCCAGCGCGAATTGCCGTTCTCCCACTCGCGGCCGTACGGCTCGTAGAAGTTGCGGTACAGCATCTGCCGGGTGAACTCGTCGTCGAAGCGCAGCGAGTTGTAGCCCACGCCGCAGGTGCCCGGCGCCGCCAGTTGTTCGTGCACGCGGGCGGCGAATTCGGCCTCGCTGACGCCTTCGCGTTCGGCCTGTTGCGGGGCGATGCCGGTGACCAGGCAGGCGTCGGGGTGGGGCGGCATCTCCAGCGGCGGCTTGCCGTAGAACATCACCGGCTCGCCGATGACCTCCAGTTCGAGGGTGGTGCGGATGCCGGCGAACTGCAGGGGGCGGTCGCGCCGCGGGTCGGCGCCGGAGGTCTCGTAGTCGTGCCAGAAGAAGGTCTGCATCGGGCCATGATCGCATGGCCGAAAGCCGGGCCGGCATGGGGCTGATAAACTCCGGCCCACAAGGAGAGCCCATGAGCCAAGTACACGAAGACAACCTGATCTGGATCGATCTGGAGATGACCGGCCTCGACACCGACAACGACTCGATCCTGGAGATCGCCACGGTGGTTACCGACAAGGACCTGAACGTGCTGGCCGAAGGGCCGGTATTCGCCATGCGCCACGAAATCGACCGGCTGGAGTCGATGGACAGCTGGAATACCAACCAGCACCACAAGTCGGGCCTGTGGCGGCAGGTGCTGATCTCGGAAACCGATCACGCGATGGCCGAGCAGGCCACGGTGGATTTCCTGCGTGCGTGGGTGCCGCCGGGCAAGTCGCCGATGTGCGGCAACTCGATCTGCCAGGACCGCCGCTTCCTGCACCGGCAGATGCCGCGACTGGAACGCTATTTCCACTACCGCAACCTGGACGTCTCCACGATCAAGGAACTGGCCCGACGCTGGGCGCCGGAGATCGCCAAGAGCGTCGGCAAGGAATCGGCGCATACCGCGCTGTCGGATATCCGCGACTCCATCGCCGAGCTGCGCCATTATCGCCGCTACATGGGTGAACTGGGCGGCAGGATCGAAGCCTGAGCGCCGCGCCGTTCCTGAAATTGACGAGGCCATGAGCATGTCGAACGATCTGTTTTCGCCGGTGCTGGATTGCGCCGGGCGCCCGTTGCGGCTCGATCGCGCGCGGGTGGTCGGCATCCTCAACGTCACCCCCGATTCGTTTTCCGACGGCGGCATGCACGCCAGCACGGAGGCCGCCGTGGCGCATGGCTTGCGCATGGCGGAAGAGGGCGCCGACATGCTCGATGTCGGCGGCGAATCGACCCGTCCCGGCGCGGCCGACGTGCCAGCCGAGGAAGAACTGCGCCGGGTGCTGCCGGTGATCGAGCAGCTGATCGCGCGCACCACGCTGCCGATCGCGATCGACACCTCCAAGCCGGAGGTGATGCGCGCGGCGGTGGCAGCCGGCGCCGGCATGATCAACGACGTGTATGCGCTGCGTCGCGACGGTGCGATGGAGGCCGCGGCGGAACTGGGCGTGCCGGTATGCCTGATGCACATGCAGGGCGAACCGCGCAGCATGCAGGCCGAGCCGCATTACGACGACGTGGTCGGCGAGGTGCATCGGTTCCTCACCGACCGGCTGTTCGCCTGCGAACTGGCCGGGATCGACCGGCGCAAGGTGATGGTCGACGTCGGCTTCGGTTTCGGCAAGACGCTGGAACACAACCTGGCGCTGCTGTGCGCGCTGGAGCGTTTCGCCAACCTCGGCAGCGGGGTGTACGCCGGGCTGTCGCGCAAGTCGATGATCGGCATGCTGACCGGCCGCGGCGTACCCGCCGAACGTGCGGCCGGCTCGGCCGCGGCCGCGTTGATCGCGGTTCAGCGTGGCGCCCGCATGGTGCGCGTGCATGACGTGGCCGCCACCGTGGATGCGCTGGCGGTATGGCAGGCGGTGCATGCGCTCGACACCGTGCCGCGGCGCGAGGAAAAATCCAGCGCACCGCGCTGGCCCGACGACGACTGATCGGCCGGGCGGAGCGGCGGCGGGGACGGGAAAAACCTTTCGGAACGATGGACACGATGACCCAACGCAAATATTTCGGTACGGACGGCATTCGCGGCCTGGTCGGACAATGGCCGATCAGCGCGGACTTCATGCTGCGGCTGGGCCGCGCCGCCGGCAGCGTACTGGCGCGCGACGGCAGGGAGCGGCCGAATGTGCTGATCGGCAAGGACACCCGCATTTCGGGCTACATGTTCGAGGCCGCGCTGGAGGCTGGCCTGGTGGCCGCCGGTGCCGACGTGGGCCTGCTCGGCCCGATGCCGACGCCGGCAGTGGCGTACCTGACCCGCTCCATGCGCGCGCAGACCGGCATCGTGATCAGCGCCTCGCACAACCCGCACCACGACAACGGCATCAAGTTCTTCTCCGCCAACGGCGAGAAACTGTCCGACGAGGTCGAGCTGGCGATCGAGCGGGAGATCGACGCCGAGTTCGTCACGGTGCCGTCCGAACGGCTCGGCAGGGCCCGCCGGATCGACGATGCGGTGGCCCGTTACGCAGAGTACTGCAAGGGCACCGTGGCGGAGGATTTCAGCCTGCACGGGCTCAAGCTGGTGCTGGATTGCGCGCATGGCGCGACCTACCAGGTGGCGCCGAAAGTGTTTGCCGAACTGGGCGCCGAGGTGATCGCGATCGGCGACAAGCCGGACGGCTTCAACATCAACCGCGAAGTCGGCTCGACCCACCCGCAGACCCTGCAGCAGGCAGTGCTGGCGCACGGCGCCGACATCGGCATCGCGTTCGACGGCGACGGCGATCGCGTACAGCTGGTCGACCGGCATGGCGTACTGGCCGACGGCGACGACATCCTCTATGTGCTGGCGCGCAGCTGGCATGCGCAGGGAACGCTGAAGGGGCCAGTGGTCGGCACCCTGATGAGCAACTACGGCCTGCAGCTTGCGCTGGCCGAGTTCGAGGTGCCGCTGATCCGCGCCAACGTGGGCGATCGCTACGTACTGCAGCAGCTGAAGGAGCATGGCGGCGTGCTCGGCGGCGAAACTTCCGGCCACGTCCTGTGCCTGGACCGTGCCACCACCGGCGACGGCATCGTCGTCGCGCTGGCCGTGCTGGAGGCGCTGGCGCACTCGGGGGTGGACCTGGCCGCAGCGCGGCAGGGTCTGCAGAAGATGCCGCAGGTGATGCTCAACGTGCGTGCCGCCGGCGCACGCGAAGCACTGGCGAGCAACGAGGTAAAACGGGCACTGGCCGAGGCGGAGCAGGTCCTGCACGGCCGCGGCCGGGTGGTGCTGCGTGCTTCCGGTACCGAACCGCTGGTGCGCGTCACCATCGAGGGGGCCGATGCGGCGGAAGTGCAGCGGTTGGCGGAGAAGCTCGCGGGGACTGTAAAATCCGCAGCCGAACGCTCGTGAACCTGTAGTGGTATTGGGTCGCCATGGACTGGCCCGACGTGCCCCGCCCTTGCGGTGGCGGATGAATCGACCGCACGCCCAACCTGGTGACTACAGCCATGAAAAACGTTCCCACCCTCGACATCCGCCGTTACGGCACCGACCGCGACGCCTTCGTCGCCGAGATCGGCGCGGCTTACCGCGAATTCGGTTTCTGCTGCATCAGCGGCCACGGCATTGCGCGCGAACTGATCGAAGGCTCGTACGACGTGTTCCAGCGCTTCTTCGCGCTGCCGACCGAAACCAAGATGAAGTACCACATCGCCGGTGCCGGCGGCGCGCGCGGCTACACGCCGTTCAAGGTGGAGACCGCCAAGGACAGCCAGTACGCCGACCTCAAGGAGTTCTGGCACATCGGCCGCGAGATCCCGCGCGATTCGAAGTTCGCCGACGTGATGCCGCCGAACATCTGGCCGAGCGAAGTGCCGGATTTCAGGCAGTACGGCTACGGCCTGTACGAGGCGCTGGACCAGCTCGGCACCCGCGTGCTGCGTGCGCTGGCCTTGCATATCGGCGAGCCGGAGAACTTCTTCGAGGACAAGACCGACGTCGGCAATTCGATCCTGCGCCCGATCCACTATCCGCCGATCACCCAGGACAATATTCCGAACGTTCGCGCCGGCGCGCATGAGGACATCAACTTCATCACCCTGCTGGTCGGCGCCAGCGCGGAAGGGCTGGAAGTGCTCACCCGCGAGGGCGAGTGGCTGCCGATCACCACCGAGGGCGACGCGATCGTGGTGAACATCGGCGACATGCTGCAGCGGCTGAGCAACCACGTGTACCCGTCCACCACGCACCGGGTGGTCAACCCGAAGAATGAAAACGCGCGCAAGCCGCGCTATTCGGTGCCGTTCTTCCTGCACCCGAATCCGGACGTGGTGCTGGACCCGCTCGACTCATGCATCACGCCGGACAACCCGCGCCACTACGACACCTCGATCACCTCGCACGAGTATCTGCTGCAGCGCCTGCGCGAGATCAAGCTGATCTAGCCGGGATTCGGGATGCGGGATTCGGAAGAGCCGCGAATCTGGAGCACCGATCAGGCCATCCAGAAGAATACGGCGGTCATGCGTTTGGCCGCCGTTTCCAGTCCCCAGTACGCGCTGGCGCTGTGGATCAGGTTGGCCTTGTAGACCAGCAGCCGGTTGTAGCGATGCGCCACGCGCACGTCTTCGACAAACGAATTCGGCTGCACGAAGCGATTGCCCAGCGCCTCGGCCAGGTTGCGGTGCGGCGGCAGCACGATATTGCCGCCGAGCTGGCCGCCGGGCATGCGCTGGCGGAAGAAACTGGTGCCGCACTGCTCCGGCACGTCGGGGTTGAGATACAGCACGGCGGCGTAGCGACACAGGTTCGATGAATCGGTATGCGGCTTGACCGCGCCTTCGACCGAGCCGACCACCTGCACGCAATTGTGGTTGAGCCGGATGCCGGTCTCGGCCTGCTCGATCCAGACTTTCTTCGCGCCGGTCAGCCGGCACACCCGTGCATCCAGTGCGGCCAGCTCTTCGTCGAGCAAGGCGGGCATGGCGCGCATGCCCGGCCATACCTCGCCGGTGTACGGATAGCCCATTTCCCAGTCGGTCTTGGCCAGGCAGCGCGCGCGCACCTCGTCGGCGTTCGGCAGCGCGTCGTCGACCACCCAGTAATCGCGGCCTTCGACAGGCTTGCGATAAGGCAACGGGTGCATCCGGGTAGGGAACAGGGACATGCGATGAAGGCCGATGGTGTGTGCGGAGAACAGTAGCCGATGGCACAAATCCGCGAAGCTAGATCTGGGTATTCCGGTAGCGTTTCGATTCGCGCGCGGAAAGCCACATGGCCAGCCGGTCCGGCAGCAACTGGATGACGGCCTTGATGGTGCGGTTGACCCGGCCCGGGATGTACACGGCGTCGCCGCGTTCGACCGCCGCGATGCCCTGGTGCACCACTTCCTCCGCGCTCAGCCACATGAAGCCGGGCAGTTTGTTCATCTTGTCGCGGGTGCGGGTGACGTCGTGGAATTCCGACCAGGTGAAACCAGGGCAGAGGGCGCAGACGTTCACCCCGGCCGTGCGGTTTTCCAGCGCCAGCGACTGCGAGAACTTGATCAGGTAGGCCTTGCTGGCGGCGTACAAGGTATGCCCGGCCGGCCCCGGGACGTGCCCGGCGAGCGAGGCGACGTTGACGATGCGGCCATGACCGCGCCGGCGCATGCCGGGCAGCAACCGCCAAGCCAGTTCGGTGGGCGCGGTCAGCAATACCTGCAGGAAGTCCGCGTGGGCCACCCAGCCGTTGGCGACGAAGGTGCCGGGTACGCCGTAACCGGCGTTGTTGATCAACCAGTCGACCTGCAGGCCACGCTGCTCCAGTGCATCGCACAGTGCCTGTGGCGTGGTCGGGTCCGCGAGGTCGTGCGCCAGCACGGTCACCTGGACGGCATGTTGTCCGCGGAGTTCAGTGGCGAGAGCTTCCAGCCGGTCGGCGCGGCGCGCGGTCAGCACCAGGTCATGGCCCATTGCGGCGAGTTGCCGGGCAAATGCGGCACCGATGCCGGATGAGGCGCCGGTGATCAGGCTGAGCGGGCGGGGAGGCGTCATGCGGCATTCCGTGAACGAAACGTCATTCTTGACCGACCCGGCCGACCGGCGCCAGTAGTCTGCGCAGGTTTGCCCATATCCTGGGCCATCGGTAAGCTTGCCGTTTGACCGCAACGGAAGCAGCACATGCGCAAGAAATTCGTCGCCGGCAACTGGAAAATGCACGGCAGCCGTTCGATGGCCAAGGCCCTGGTGAACGACGTCGCCGCAGGCATGCCGGACGATATCGATGTGGCCGTATTCCCGCCGTTTCCCTACGTGGCCGAACTGGCTTGGCAGCACGCCGATTCCGGCCTGGGCGTTGGCGCGCAGGACGTCAGCGAGCATGAGGGGCAGGGCGCGTATACCGGCGAAGTCTCCGCCGCCATGCTGGCGGATGTTGGCGCGCGCTGGGTGCTGGTCGGCCATTCCGAGCGCCGCCAGTACCACGGCGAGGGCGACGAACTGGTCGCGCGCAAATTTGCCGCAGCCCGTGCCGGCGGCCTGACGCCGATCCTGTGCCTGGGCGAAACCCTGGAGCAGCGTAAAACTGGTGAAACCGAAGCGGTCATCGCACGGCAGCTGCAGGCGGTGCTGGCGCTCAATGGCGTGGCCAGTTTCGACACCGCGGTAATCGCCTACGAACCGGTCTGGGCGATCGGCAGCGGCCATACCGCCAGTCCGGAGCAGGCGCAGCAGGTGCATGCCTTCATTCGTAGCCAACTGGAAAAGGAAGATGTTATGATTGCCCGTCTGACCCGACTGCTTTACGGCGGCAGCGTCAAGGCGGCCAATGCCGCGGAATTGTTCGCGCAGGCGGACGTGGATGGAGGGCTGATCGGCGGTGCCTCTCTGACCGCATCCGACTTCCTTGGAATCTGCGCCGCGGCGCATCAGTCGCTACAGGCTCAATAGAAACCTTATGTTCGTCATTTTCAGCGTGTTTTACATTCTGATCGCTGCGGCGATGATCGTGCTGATCCTGCTGCAGAACGGCGCGGGTGCCGACGCCGGTTCGGGCTTCGGTGGCGGCGCATCGGCCACGGTGTTTGGCGCACGTGGTTCGTCCACGTTCCTGACGCGTGCCACCGGCGTGCTTGCGGGTTTGTTCTTCCTGCTCAGCCTCGGCATGGGTATCTACCTGCATGGCAACGGCGCACCGCATACCAATGCGGAAGATCTGGGCGTGATGGCCGCGCTCGCCGACAAACCGGCTGCCGGCAAGACGACCCCGGCCGCACCGGCGGCCGGCTCGGAAGTGCCAGCGGCGGCCCCCGGTGCAACCAACAACGCCGTCCCGGCCGCACAGCCGGCGGCAACCCCCGCCCCGACCCAGAGTCAGGGCGAGGTACCGGCAGCCACCAAGCCGCCGGCCAAGCACTGAGCAACACACCTGCCCAGGTGGCGGAACTGGTAGACGCACTACCTTGAGGTGGTAGCGACGCAAGTCGTAGGGGTTCGAGTCCCCTCTTGGGCACCAATAGACGTTTCAGGAAGTCTCTGAAGCACACGGAACCCCGCATAACAGCGGGGTTTTTTGTGTCTGAATGTCTGATTCAATGCGTTGCTGCAACCCGACAAGATTCGCTCAACATTGCGGGGTTCGATGACATGAAGTTTGCAGGTTACGGCTGATCAGAAATCGGATTCGATTGGGTCGAGCTGTTCTTCATTCAGATCGTCGTAGAACACCACTTCGAGTAACTGCAGCAATCCCTTGGCGCGCGGGTCTGGACAAACTCCCTGCAGCACGGTGCTGATCATCCTTCGCCTACACGCCGTGGCGCGATCTGCCGATCCCGTCCAAGTGCGGGCGCCGCCAATATGCCGGTGCCCCGTGAGTCAGGCTCGGACTGCCCTCTGTCAGCACGGACCTACGATCGGGGCAACCTTTCCTGCATAGGGTGCCGCGCATGATCGTCTACGCCATCAAGCAGAACGAAAGCGGGCTGTGGAGCGTCTCCTACATGGGCATCACGCTCGCGGACGGACTGCACCTCGGCCCCGCCATCACGCGGGCGAGGGATGCCGCTCGAGCTGAACACCTGGACTCTGGCCTCACCACACGGGTAGAGATGCATGACGCTGGCGCGATCGTGCCCCTGGCCAGCTACTACCAGAAGCCGCAGGGTAACTGGACGGGCGCCACGGCGTGAGGGCGAGCGCGCCCGAGCGGATAAATCTTCGCGACCGGCTGAGCCGCGCCCACTGGTGCGGTTGCTTCAGTTGCAGCGACCGCGAGCTGGTCGAAGCGGTGCGCGCCACCGGCAGCACCGAGGTCGGCGTGGTGGGGCTGTATCTTCCGTGGCTTGATTCCAACCCCCGGACCTGACTGATTTGACTCCGCAGCATTTCCCGCTGACTTGCCACGATTCACGGCACCCGATCTGGACAAGCTCTCCGTCCATCCGGATCCCTGCCTGGACACCCCAAATTTTCACGGTCAGATCATGGTCGGGGCATGTAAAAAAGGGGGAACAGGATGGCGGGAAGGCTCAAATGCAGGTGGTGGCCGAACTCGATAAACGCATCGAGGAAGCTCGTCGACTTTTGGTTCTGGACGAGCTGCATTTGCAACGCGTATCGCAAGCCGGTCTCAGCACCGTGACCGCGCGTGACCTTGTTGAACGGCAGAAACGCTACCTGGACCGCCTGATCGTCCATCACGACCGGGTTGTGGCGCACCGGCTCGCCCTTCATGCGCATGATCAGACAGATCCGACTGCGGGAACATGACGCGTGAAGTCAGTCTCGGCGGGTTCGCCATGGACTCGAACCCGCAGGATGTCGCACCGCGCTTCCCGCACAACGAGTGTGGGTGGCGGCCGACATATCGAGCCTTCCGGCCGTGACACATTGTGTCCGGACGGCGAAGGTATTGAACGGCTGGCTGGTCGTGTCGCTACCAGGTTCCTCACCAGAAGGGGAGTGGGTGTCATGGTGACGATTTCGCTGAAGCAATCGGCTGCGGGCGGCTGGCGTGTTTGCCGCTGCCGGATCACGTTGTTCAGTGACCTGCAGCTGGGGGCGGCGATCAAGCTTGCCCGGGAAATGGCTCGCGACGAGCATCAGCGCCTCGGGCGCCGGGTTCGCGTGGAAATGCCGGGGCCGATTTCCACGATCCTGCTGGCGCGTTATGCCGACGACGGCACCGAAAGCGAAGCCAATACCCGCGACACGCCGGCTGCCCGAGCATTGTTCGGCCAGGCGCCGAAACCGCGCCTGAGGCATTTCTGCATGTTGCCGGCACGGCACGTCACGGCCAGCATCTCATGGGCGGACAACGGAAGCACCGAACTGCTTGCAATGGGGCGCTGTGCGGCCTAATTTCATGCAGCCCAACCAAGGAGGGCGTCAAGTGATCAATGTGGTTCTGGTGGACGATCACGAGCTGGTTCGCACCGGCTTTCGAATGATCCTGCAGCAACAGCCGGACATCAATGTCAGCGGCGAAGCGGGCAGTGCCGAAGAGGGCCTGCACCTGATCCGGACGCTGGCGCCGGACATCGCCCTGGTCGACGTGCACATGCCCGGCATGAGCGGGATCGAACTCACCGAGCGCGTCTGCCGCTCGAAAATGTCCACGCATGTCGTCATCGTGACGGTGGTCGATGACGCACGCTTTCCCAAGCGCCTGCTCGATGCCGGCGCGCTTGGTTACCTGACCAAGGGCTGCAGTGCCGATGAGCTGGTATCTGCAGTGCGCCAGGTGGCCGGCGGCCGTCGCTATCTTGCCCCGGCAGTTGCGCAGCAGCTTGCATTGGCCACCCTCGACGGCAGCGCCTCGCCGTTCGACGTGCTGTCCAGCCGCGAACTTGAGGTGGCGATGATGCTGGTACGCGGCAAGCCGCTGACCATCATCGGCGAGCAGCTCAATCTGAGCCCGAAAACCGTATCCACCTACAAGCAACGCCTGATGGAAAAGCTGCATGTGGACCATGTGCTCAGCCTGGCCCATCTGATGACGGTGCACGGTCTGATCGATACACCGAATCACCACGTCGGCAACTGATCGCGTTGCCGCGTGGCTCGAGGCAATAAAAAACCGGACGCGCGTCCGGTTTTTTATTGTGTTGCCCGGTGCCGCGGCGGCTCAGCCGTGCGAGTCGTTCTTGTGTGCGTCAGGCTCGTCGTGCGACAGCGACGATGCCGGCTTGCCTGCTTCGTCAGCCGACGGTGTCGGCTTTGCCGGGGCCAGCAAGTCGCCTTGCTTGGGCAGCGGCAGCGAAGCTATCGGGCTGGCAACCATCGGTTTTTCCGAAACGTCGACCGTGGCTGCAGGTATCGCCGCGCTGGCTGGATGGTCTTCCTGCCGGGCGGGGACCGGAGTTGTCCCCGTCGGGGACGTCGCTGCAGACGATGCAGCAATTGGCGTTGCAATCGGGGCGGGAGTCACAGAAGCAACGACTGTCGGGCCTGCTGCCGGAGTCGCTGCTACCGGGGCGGCCCGCACCGCCGCTAGTTCCTCGGCGAAGGCCCGTCCATCGATCGTCGTCGGCGTCACCGTGGTCGTAGCGATGGTTGCTGGTGCGACGGGGGCGGATTCTACCCCTTCCACCTGGTGCACATTGGTCGAAGTGACTTGAGGCTTCGGTGCAGCGGGAACAGCCGTGGGGGTGACCCTGACGATATCCTGCTCATCAGCGGCGTTCGTTGCCGCCGCAGACTTCACCTGATCGGGGATCGGCGGCAGGGTAGGCAGGTTGAACGCCGTGGCGGCGGGCATGGCGGCACTGACTGCCGCCGCAACCGTGGTAGCGGCGGGCTTTTCGATCGGCTGGGCGGCCATCGGTTGGCGAACTGCCGGCATAGGCATGGCATGGTCGGCCACGGCCACGGCCACGTCGCCTGAAGCCATGGTCGCGGACGACGATTCACGCGGCGGTTGTTCGTTGCGCACGACCGGGGTGACCGCCGTGGCAGAAGCAGCAGTGGTTTCGTCACGATCCTCGTCATCGAGTGCCTGTGCCTGCTCGCTGTCGATGCTCACGCCGTTCGCGCCGGCTTCGTCATGACGGCGGCGGCGGCGACCACCGCGACGCCCGCGACGACGGCGCGACTGGCTGCCATCTGCATCCATGGCGTTCTCGGCGGACTCCGGTACGGTCGATGCGGCCGGCAGCGTGAGCAGAAGTTCGGCTTCTTTGGCCGCGTCGTCCAGCGGAGCGGCGATGGGGCGCTCATTCGTGGCGACCCGCGGCTGTCGTTCGGTTTTCGCCTGCTGCTGCGGGCCCGGCTTGCGCTCGCCCGCTCGTGCCTGATTGCTTTCGCCCGTGGCCGGCTTGGGCTGGCGCTCTGCCTTGGCAGTCTGTACTTGTGCCTGCTGAGGCGGACGCGATTGAGCCTCGTTGTTGCGCTGACGGTTGCTGCGGGCCTGCTGCTGGGCGGCGGATTTCGGCGAGCCTTGCTGGGTCGTTTCGCGCCGCGGCGGGCGCGACGATGACGCGTTCGTACTATTGACCGCGCGATTGCCGCGTTCGTCGCGACGATTGCGGTTGCCGCCGTCGCTATTGTTGTCAGCGCGCTGCGGCGCCGGTGCCGGTGCCGCCGCTTCCGCGTTGCGGAACCAGCCCAGCAGGCGTGCGATGACGCCGCCGGTCGGTGCGGTACGTGCGGCCGGTGCCGCCACCGGCTGACGCCGCGCAGCGGGCTGTGCCGAGGCAACTGGTGCGACGATTTCTTCGCGCACCGGAGCGGGGCTGGCTGGCACGATACCGCTCACCGCAGGCTGTTCGCCGCTGCCCAGGGCCTGGCCCATCTTCGGCAGCTCGGCTGTTTCCACTGCAGTCAAGCGCTCGTAGCTGGGCTTGCTGTGTTCGCCCATGTCCGCTTCGCGGATGCGCTGAATCTCGATGTGCGGGGTTTCCAGCTTCTCGTCGGCGACGATCATCACGTGCACCTTGTGGCGCAATTCGATCTCGACCACGCTGGCACGCTTCTCGTTGAGCAGGAAGTTCGCGACGCTGCTCGGTGCCTGCACCAGCACTTGGCCGGTGTTGTCCTTCATCGCATGTTCTTCGATCAGGCGCAGGGTCGACAGCGACAGCGATTCCACGCCGCGGATGTGGCCGTGACCTTCGCAGCGCGGGCAGGTGATCTGGGTCGCCTCACCAAGGCTCGGGCGCAGCCGCTGGCGCGACATCTCGAGCAGACCGAAGCGCGAAATGCGGCCGATCTGTACGCGGGCGCGGTCCAGTTTCAGCGCATCCTTCAGGCGATCTTCCACTTCACGCTGGTGCTTCGGGCTGTCCATGTCGATGAAGTCGATCACCAGCAGGCCGCCGGCATCGCGGATGCGCGCCTGGCGGGCGATTTCCACCGCTGCCTCGCAATTGGTGTTGAACGCCGTTTCCTCGATGTCGCTGCCCTTGGTCGCCTTGGACGAGTTGACGTCGATCGCGGTCAGCGCTTCGGTCTGGTCGATCACGATCGAACCGCCCGACGGCAGGCGTACCTGGCGGTCGAACGCGCTCTCGATCTGCGTCTCGATCTGGTAGCGGGTGAACAACGGGGTGTCGTCGCGGTACAGCTTGAGCTTGCGCAGCGCGTTCGGCATCACCTGCTGCATGAAGTCGCGGGCGTCGTTGTACAGCGATTCGTCGTCGATCAGGATTTCGCCGATGTCGCTGCGCAGGTAGTCGCGCAGGGCACGGATGAACAGCTTCGACTCCTGATAGATCAGGAACGGCGCCTTCTGCTTGCTGGCCGCTTCGGAGATCGACTTCCACAGCTGCAGCAGGTAGTCCAGGTCCCACTGCAGTTCTTCGGCGTCGCGGCCGAGGCCGGCGGTGCGCACGATCAGGCCGACGTCGTCAGGCACGGTGACGTGGTCGAGCGCTTCCTTCAGCGCCTGCCGATCCTCGCCCTCGATCCGGCGCGAGACGCCGCCGGCCTTCGGGTTGTTCGGCATCAGCACCATGTAGCGGCCGGCCAGGCTGATGAACGTGGTCAGGGCAGCGCCCTTGTTGCCGCGTTCTTCCTTTTCCACCTGCACGACGACTTCCTGACCTTCCTTGATCAGTTCGCGGATGTTCGCCTTGTGCGGGTCCAGGCCAGGGGTGAAGTAATCGCGGGAGATTTCCTTCAGCGGCAGGAAGCCGTGGCGTTCGGCGCCATACTCGACGAAGCAGGCTTCGAGTGAAGCCTCAACTCGAGTGATTCGACCCTTGTAAATATTGGACTTTTTCTGTTCCCGCGAAGGGATTTCGATGTCCAGGTCGTACAGATTCTGGCCATCGACAATGGCCACGCGCAACTCTTCACGCTGAGTCGCGTTGATCAACATACGTTTCATGGTGGTAATCCTCGGCTTGGCCGCGCGTCGCGCGCCACGGTGGCGCCACAATGGCGGCCTGCCGGGGATCGCGCCGCTGCGGTTAAGCGGCAAAAAAACGGCACCGTTTCCGGCGTCGGGATGATTCGGTCAGCTGCGCCCGCCGCCCCGACACCGCAATGGCATCGGACAAACAGCGGCCCAAACCGTTACGATGAAAGGGAGTCGCGACCGGCCGCCCGAAGGCACCGGAGCAATCCTCGCCGACGTTACGGGCGGGCATTCGACCCGATCCAGACTTCGATGGGCAGAATGTAGCGCCCGCCGAGTATCCTATTTAAGCAGGTTTTTTTCAATGCAGACGGCAACTTCCCATGACGCACCTCACGGTGTACGTCAAGTCGAGATCGGCCCCGAGCGGGACGGTCAGCGCATCGACAATGCGCTGGTGACCCTGCTCAAGGGCGTGCCCAAGAGCATGATTTACCGGCTTTTGCGTACCGGCCAGGTACGCGTGAACGGCAAGCGGGCCAAGCCGGATACGCGTCTCGCTGATGGTGATACGCTGCGAATTCCCCCTGTGCGGGTGGCGGAAAGGCCAGAGGGCCGTATGCCCGCCAGCGGCCTGGTGGCATCCGTGGCCGATTCGGTCATTTTCGAGGACAAGCACTTTCTGGTCATCGACAAACCCGCCGGCGTGGCCAGCCACGGCGGCAGCGGGGTCAGCCATGGCACGATCGAGCTGCTGCGCGCGGCCCGACCGCAGGAACACCTGGAACTGGTGCACCGGCTCGACCGCGATACCAGCGGCGTGCTGGTGTTTGCCCGTACGCGGGCCGGGCTGACCGGCCTGCAGGCGGCGATCCGCGCCGGCGAAGTCACCAAACAGTATCTGTGCCTGATGCTCGGCCACCCGTCCAAGGCGAAGTTCGACGTCAACGCACCGTTGTTGAAATCGGTCATGCAGGGCGGCGAGCGGATGGTGCGAGTAGCCGACAACGGCAAGCCATCGCTGACGTTTTTCCGTGAAATGGAACAGTACCCCAGCGCCCGCCTGATGCAGGCCACGCTGGGCACCGGCCGCACCCACCAGATCCGCGTGCATGCGGCACATATCGGCCACCCGCTGGCCGGCGACCCGAAATACGGCGATCGCGAGATGAACAAGCGCTTCCGCGAAATGGGCCTGAACCGGATGTTCCTGCACGCCTCGCACATGAGCTTCGACCTGGACGGGCGCTCTTACAGCTTTTCCGCGCCGCTGCCGGACGATCTGAAGGATTTCCTCGACGTGCTGTCGGTGAAAGGCAAGCGGCTGCTCTGGATGAAGGAAAAGTCGCGCACCGACTTCTGATCAGCGCGCCAGCAAAGCCTCGACCCGCGCGGCGCAGATGAAATCGTTCAGCGACAGTCCGCCAACGTCGTGAGTCGACCACAACACCTGGCAATGGCCGTAGCCGGCTTCGAGGTCCGGGTGATGGTCTTCCTGATTGGCCATGAAGCCCACCGCGTTGATGAAGCCCAGCGTGTGATGGAAGTCGGCAAACCTGAAATCCTTGACGATGGCTGCACCGTCACTGCGCAACTGCCAGCCCGACGGCAGTTGCTGCAACAGCTCGGCCACCTGCGCACCGCCCAGCGCATGCTCCTTGCCCTTGCGCGGCTGACAGTGCCGGGTGGCCAGATCGTTTACGTTCATGGGATCTCCGTCGGGGCTGAAAGTCTTGAGGATGCGAAGCGTCGAAGTTGTGCGCGCAAAAGTCAAAGCGCGCATGGAACTCGAAACAGGACTAAAATGGTGCTGTTTCGCCGGTAAGGCCTACCGGCACCCGTTGGGCGATACTGGAGCAGGCATGATCGACATTTCCGAACGCGCGCAGCAGCATTTTCTGCGGCTTCTCTCACAGCAGGGCATCGACGGGCTGGGTATCCGCCTGCGGGTGACTTCGCCGGGCACGCCGGCGGCCAACTGCGAACTGGAATTCTGCGAGCCCGCGGACCTGGCCGGCGGGGAGTGGACGATCGAGTGCGCCGGCTTCGACTTCCATGTCGACGGCGACAGCGCCAGTTGGCTGGACCACGCCAGCATCGACTTCGAGCCGAATGCCACCGGCGGCCAGCTCAACATCCGCGCGCCGAAGATCAAGGGCGATGTGCCTGGGGCGGAAGCGGGCCTGATCGAGCGTGTGCGCTACGTGCTGGAGGCGGAGATCAACCCGAAGCTGGCCTCGCACGGCGGCCGCGTCAGCCTGCTGGAGATCGATGCCGACGGTGCGGTGCTGCTGCAGTTCGGCGGCGGCTGCCACGGCTGCGGCATGGTCGACGTGACGCTGAAGCAGGGCGTGGAAAAGACCTTGCGCGAGCGGGTGCCGGAAATCACCGCAGTGCGCGACGCCACCAACCACGCCGTCGGCGAAAAGCCTTACTACAGCAAGGCCGAGGGCAAGTCGGCAATTGCCTGAACCTGGTCCGGATCGCGCAAAAACTAAAGGCCCGCCGAAGCGGGCCTTTGTTTTCCTGCAACGCGGCAGCGGGTTTACTTGTCGCCGCTGACGTGGCCCTTCAGCGTATCGAGCTTGCTCGGCAGGCCGGAGAAATACGCGGCGACGTCCTCGATGTCCTGGTCGGACAGCGTGGCTACCATGCCTTTCATGATCGGATTATTGCGCTGGCCATCCTTGTACTCGTGCAGCACTTGCTGCAGATACAGGCTGTACTGGCCAGCGAGGCGTGGGTACTGCGGATCGATCGAATTGCCGTCGACACCATGGCAGGCGAAGCAGGTGGCTGCCTTCTGCTTGCCGTTCTCGGCGTTGCCGGTGGCAAGCAGCTGGGTGGAAGCGAACGCCAGGATGGCGCCGAATGAAAGCAGGGTAATCGCACGTTTCATGCGGGAAGTCCTTGGCAGCTTACTTGGCGAGACTGGAAAGATAGGCGGCAATGTTCTGGATGTCCGTCGCGGACAGGCTCTGCGCCTGCGCATCCATGGTCGGGTGCTTGCGGTCGCCGCTCTGGTAACCCTGCAGCGCATTGACGATGTACTGCTCGTTCTGGCCAGCGATCTTCGGCACCGGGTACTGCGGGTAGGCGTTGGTGTAGCCAGGTATCCCATGGCAACCAGCGCACGTATAAATGAGTTTGCGTCCGGCGGCCTTGTCGCCTTCAGCGTGAACGCTGGTGGTGGCGAAGAAGGCTGTGGCCACGGCCAGGCCAAGCAATTGCAATCGAGTCATCGAGATCATTCCCACGAGTGCGACAGGTACAGGGTCATGTAAGCCACCAAGTATAGACGTTGCTTTAACGCGTGAACAACACTCCGCTCAGGAATGGTCAATGTTTGCGCAGCCCATCGGGCACTCGTGCCGACTGCATCGACCGACATTGCCGTTGTGACCATCGCCCCCATATACTGGCGTGGTCATATCGTTTTCCCCGGGGGTGTCCTGGCTTCGACGGGGGTAGTGAGATGACTTGGTGCATGCCGAGGGGGCAGCTTTCCTCGTTAATCCAGCAGCAAACTCATAGTTGCCAACGACGACAACTACGCTCTCGCCGCTTAAGGCGTAAGCCCCGAACCCACTTGTGCTCATGCTCGTCGGTGTAGGGTCATTACCATGAGATCGCCGAACGCTGCTGCCTGGCGGTTCTAGGCTAGATCAATCAGGCTGGTTCCGCGGTGCGCTTCGCCCATCGTGCTTGTCGCGGAACGAGATCGAACGGTGAGCTAAGCATGTAGATCCGGGCATTTAACGCCTTCGGACGCGGGTTCGACTCCCGCCACCTCCACCAACGCAAAACCCCCGAGCGATCGGGGGTTTTTTTATGGTTAGACTGCGGCGGATTCAGGCGGCGCGATTGTGCGAACGCATGGTGCGTTGCTTCTCGATCTGCCAGTCGCGCTGCTTTTCGGTGTCGCGCTTGTCGTGTTCCTGCTTGCCGCGGGCGAGGCCGATCTCGACCTTCACCTTGTTGCCTTTCCAGTACATGGCGGTGGGCACCAGGGTGTAGCCCTTGCGCTCGACGGCGCCGACCAGTTGGTCGATCTCCTTGCGGTGCAGCAGCAGCTTGCGGGTGCGCCGGTCCTCGGCGATGACGTGGGTGGAGGCGCTGATCAATGGCGGAATCGATGCGCCGACCAGGAAGATCTCGTTCTTCAGGACGACCGCGTAACTGTCGCCGAAATTGATCCGCCCCGCACGCAATGCTTTCAGCTCCCAGCCCTGCAGCGCGACGCCGGCCTCGAAGCGCTGGTCGATGTGGTACTCGAAGCGCGCACGCTTGTTGAGCGCGATGGTGCCGCCGCCCTTGTTGTCCTTGTCCTTTGTCTTGGCCATGTCCGTTAAACTCGGGCGCGTCGCCCTGTGGTCTGCCCTGTTCCGTTGGGAACGGGCTCATTCAATAGGTGCAGCCATGGATGGCTGCTTCTTGATCCTCGCACTCAGGGATGAATGCAAGAACCATCGAGGGTTGCCGTGATCGAAATTCGTCGCAGCGCGTTGGTGAAGTATTCGCCAGCGCAGATGTTCGACCTGGTCAATGACGTTGAAGCATACCCAAAGCGCTTCTCTTGGTGTGCCGCCGCCGAGGTCACCGAGCGCAAGGAGGATGTGCTGGTGGCACGACTGGATCTCAAGTTTGCAGGGCTCCACCAGAGCTTCACAACGCGCAATACGATCGATCCGCCGCGGCGCCTGCGGATGGACCTGGTCGACGGCCCGTTCCGCAGCCTTGAGGGCGTGTGGGACTTCATCGCCCTCGGCGATGCCGGCTGCAAGGTCGCGTTTGCGCTGGATTTCGACTACGCCGGCCGGCTCGGTGGTGGTGCGCTGAAGCTGGGTTTCCAGGGACTGGCCGGACGCATGGTGGACGACTTCTGCCGAGAGGCCGAGCGTGTCTATGGCTGAGCGTACGATCCGCGTCGAAGTGGTTTACGCGGGGACGGAACGGCCGATCCGGCGTCGGGTCGAACTGGCCGATGGCTGCACGGTGATGCAGGCCATCGACGCCTCGGGGATCGTCACCATGCTTCCGGGCGGTGCGGTCGATCCGGCCCGCCTAGGCGTCTTCGCTCGAAAAGTGGCGCCGGACCGGCTTGTGCGGGAAGGCGACCGGATCGAGATCTACCGGCCGCTGCTGCTTGATCCGATGGAAGCGCGTCGCCGGCGTGCCCGTTAGGGCAGGGCGAGCCGCCCCGATCAATGGCCGTCGTTGCTGCCCGGGTTGTCGCCCTGGCCGAAACCGCCGTCATTCTTCTTGTCGTCCGGCGACGTGCTCTTGTCGCCCTGGGTCTCGTTGACCGGATAGCCGGCGTTGTACTTCTTGCTGTCCTTGACCAGTTGCTGGGCATCCTGCGCAAAGAAGTCGCCCTCGGTGCGCACCAGCGTGTCATTGTTGAAGGTCAGGGTGAACGTGCGCACTTTCATGGCGCTGCCACGGTGCGACAGGGTCGACACGTAGTCCCAACGGCTCTGGTCGAACGGCGTGCTCACCGAAGGCGTACCCATCAGCACCAGCACCTGGCGCTTGGTCATGCCGGGCTTGAGCTGATCCACCGTTTTCTTGTCGAGCAGGTTGCCTTGCTGCACGTCGGGTTTGTAGACGATATGGCAACCGGCAATGGAAAGCGCCAGCACGGCGAAAACCAGCAGGGTGATCAGCTTTTGCATGCGTGTTGCGTCCGGATCATGAAGGTGTCGGATGATACACTACCGGCTCGGAATCGCCGTGTGCGGGGGTGGGTCATGGAACAGGAAACCAAAGAGCTGCGCAGGGTTGGCCTCAAGGTGACCCACCCGCGCATGCGCATCCTGCAGATCTTCGACGAGGAGGGCGTCCAGCACCTCACCGCCGAAGACGTCTACAAGAAACTGCTTGCCCACCAGGAAGACATCGGCCTGGCCACGGTGTACCGCGTGCTGACCCAGTTCGAGGCGGCAGGCATCATCGTCAAGCACAATTTCGAAGGTGGCCAGGCTGTCTACGAACTGGACCGCGGCAAGCATCACGATCACATGATCGATGTGGACAGCGGGAAAGTGATTGAGTTCGTCAGCGAGGAGATCGAGCGCCTGCAGCACGAGATCGCGGCGAAGCACGGCTATGTGATCGAGGATCACAGTCTGGTGCTGTACGTGCGGCCGAAGCAGCGCGCTCCTCGCAAAGGCTAGAAGAGTCGCGACTATCTTGGGCTCCGCCAGGAATGCCAGACGGTAAAACGGGCATAAAAAAGCCGCGAGGAGGACTCCTGTCCGCCCGCGGCTGCTCCCCTACCTGTCGGTTGGCAACGCGAATGGCTCGCTGTTGCCTTTTGACTCTCGCCAGGTAGCGGCGAAACGGCCTCCTGCCGTTGTTTCAGAGCCCCCGTCCCCACGGTGACTCTGATCCACCATCTTGCGATGGTGGCTCCCCCACATCGATGGACAGATGCTAACGACGGCTTCACGTTTCCGGTATCGGAAAAATTCCTAGTTTTGCCGACCAATCTCGGGAGGATTGTTGTTGCCCCGCAGCAAAATCCGCAGGTGCACACCGGCCGGAGCGGGACGCAGTCGGAACTGTCCGCCGAGCGAGGTGACCCTGTCGCGCATGCCTTGCAGGCCGCGACCACCGCGGGGCAGGCGGCTGGGCAGGCCGGTGCCGTCGTCGCGCAGGTCGAGCAGGGCCACCGCGATGCCCTGGCGCTCGCCGATACGCAGGCGCAGCCTGAACTCGCTGGCCTTGGCATGCTTGACGGCATTGGTCGCGCTTTCCTGCACCAGCCGGTAGATCGCGGTGCGGGTGTCGTCGTCCAGCAGGCGGGGGTCGCCGTGCAGTTCGGTGTGGTAGGTCATCCCGGCGGTGTTCAGCAGATCGCGGATGGGGCCTTCATCAAGGGCGCGCAGCAACCCGAACTCATCGAGCACGGCGGGGCGCAAGTCGTCCAGCAGGCGGTGCAGGGCGCGCCGCATATGCGCCAGGATGGTATTGATCGAAGTGCTGATGTCCTCCATGCCGGCTTGGTGCAGGCGCGCCTGGGCCAGCTTCACATGGGTCTGGATCGCGGTAATGTTCTGGCCCAGTTCGTCGTGCAGTTCGGCGGCCAGGTGGCGACGCTGGTTTTCGTCCGCCTGCAGGTTGCCGCGGGCGGCGTCGCGCAGTTGATGGGCCAGTTGGTCCAGCCGACGGTTGACCGCGCCCAGGTAGATGTTCTGCTCGGCCACGCGTTCGCTGCTTCGACGCAACGCATCGGTGGCCGACCCCAGCATCAGCGCACCGGTTCCGGCCACCGCAAGAAACAGGTAGGCCGCGGCGTTCGACGGGGCATGACCCAGATGCTGGTCAACCAGGGTCATGCCGAGACTGGTGATGAGCATGGCCAGACTGGCGCCGCGCCAGCCGTGGCGGAAAGCGAAGAACAGCACCGGCGCCAGCGACAGCACGCGGGCGAATTGCGGCTGGGGCGCGGCCTGCTCGGACAGCACCAGCAGGATCGTCATGGAAGGCAGCATCACCAGCAGCCCATCCATGAACAGGCTGGCCAGGGCGCGCTGCTCGATCCGGGTACGCAACAGCATGATCATCAACGGCACGATCAGCAGGATGCCCAGGTAATGGCTGAGCAGTTCCTCGCCGAGCACGCGGATCATCAGTTCGGGCGAGCTCGGCGTGCTGACCAGCGCCAGCAGTGCGGCATCGACGGCGGTGGTGGCGGTCACCACCAGCACCACGGAAAGCAGCAGACGGGTGACCTCCTGCGGGCTGTGCAGGCTGGCATGCAGGTTGAATCGCCGCAGCAGCCACAGGCCGGCGGCCATCACCAGCGGCTCAGGCAACTCGTCGACGGCGAAACCGAACCAGCCCAGTGGCAGGCCATGGGCCAGGCTGATGCCGGCAGTGGCGACAAGTTCGGCGCCCAGCAACCAGCCCCAGTACCGGACCGGGGTGAGCAGCAGGGCGCCGAAGCGCAACCCGTACGGCAGCATCCAGTACGGCTGCACGGTCAGCCACAGCAGCAGCCACAACAGCAGGTAGCCGGCGGCGAGCACGGGGCCGGAGTCGGGCAGGCGTAGGGGTTTCAGGCGCATGCGCGGATGTTACATGTGCGCCGTGCAACGGTGGTCGGCCATGCCGTCGGCAAGCCGGATGTGCATAACGGCGGGGTCCCTGTGTAAAGTAGCGGGATGTACAGCATTGTTCTGGTCGATGACCATGCCATCGTTCGCGAGGGCTTCAAGCGGCTGATCGAGATGGAGTCGGATCTCGACGTGGTAGCCGAGTGCCGCAGCGCCGACGATGCGGTCGAGGCGGTCAGCCACTGGCGCCCCGACCTGGTCGCGCTGGATCTGTCCCTGCCCGACGGCAGTGGGCTGCCGCTGATCGAGCACCTGCTCAGCGTCCACGCGCAAACCCACATCGTGGTGTTGAGCATGCATGATGGCGAGCCGTACGTGTCCGAGGCGTTGCGCCGCGGCGCCAGCGGTTACGTCACCAAGGGCGTGGCGCCAGAGGAACTGGTGGCGGGCCTGCGCGCGGTGATGCAGGGCGAATGTTTCCTCAGTTCGGATTTGCGCCAACGCCGGGCCGACCGGCCGAATGCGGCGCTGGACCCTCTCAACCGGCTGACCGCACGCGAGCGCGAGGTTTTCCTGCTGCTGGCCGGGGGCCGCGCCCCGAAGCAGGTGGCGGCGGAGCTGGGGATCGGGCAGAAGACGGTCTACATCCATCGCGCCAGCCTGATGGGCAAGCTGGGTGCCGGCTCGGAACTCGACCTGTACCGGATGGCGACCGAGCGCGGGATGTTGTCGCCGGCCGGGTGACACGGCCTCGTCGAATCAGGCGATCTGTGCCCGCTCCAGCATCTGCTTCGCGTGAGCCCGCGTTTCGCGGGTGATCTCGACGCCGCCCAGCATGCGCGCCAGCTCGTCGCGGCGACCGGCGGCGTCGAGCCTTTCGATCTGCGTGCGGGTGGAATCGCCGTCGCTGTGCTTGCTGACGCGCAGGTGCGCATGGCCCTGGGCAGCCACCTGCGGCAGGTGGGTGACGCACAGCACCTGGCGCTGGGCGCCCAGCGCGCGCAGTTTCTGCCCGACCACTTCGGCGACGGCGCCGCCGATGCCGGTGTCGACCTCGTCGAAGATCATGCTGCCGACGGTGTCCTTGCCCAGGGTGGCGACTTCGATCGCCAGGCTGATGCGTGCCAGTTCGCCGCCGGAGGCAACCTTGCGCAGCGGGCGCGGCGGCTGGCCGGGATTGGCGCTTACCAGCAGTTCGCAGCGTTCGAGTCCTTGCGGGTCCGGTTCGCTGCCGGCAGCCGGTTCCAGCTCGACGCGCAAGAGGCCGCCGGCCATGCCCAGTTCGGCCATCAGCGCGCTGACCTCGTCGCCAAGCCTGGCGGCGGCCATCGCACGCGCGCCGCTGAGCCGGGCCGCCGCGCTGGCGTAATCGTCCTGCAAGCGTTGGCGTTGTGCCGCCAGCTGTTCCAGTGCGTCACCGGCACCTTCGAGCTCGACCAGCTCGGCGTGCAAGGCGGCCAACCGGTCGTGCAACTCGGCCACCGGCAGCCGATGCCGGCGTGACAGCTCGTGCAGGCGGGCCAGATGATTGTCGACTTCGGTGTAGCGCTCCGGGTCGAGGTCGACGTCCTGCGCATAGCGTGCCAGGCCGTCGGCGGCTTCGCCGAGTTCGATGCCGGCGTTGTCCAGCAGTTCCAGCAGCGGGGCAAGCTGGCCGTCGAGCGCGGCAAGCTTGCCCAGTTCGGCATGCGCCCGGCCGAGTGCGCGGCGCAACGCGAATTCGCTGTCGCCATCGAGCAGTTCGACCACGCCGGCGGTGCCTTCGGCCAGGCGGCCGGCGTTGGCGAGGCGCTTGTGGTTCGCTTCGAGTTCGTCCAGTTCGGCGGGCGGTAGCGTCCATTTTTCCAGTTCGCCGATTTCATGCCGCAGCAGTTCGATGCGCTGGCCGCGGTCATCGCCACCGCTGAGCTTGCGCATGCGCGCGCCCAGTTCGCGCCATTGCACGGCACCGTCGCGCACCTGCGCCAGCAAGTCGTCGTGACCGGCGTAGGCGTCCAGCAGGGCCAACTGGTGCGAGCGCGACAACAGCGCCTGATGCTCGTGCTGGCCGTGGATCTCGACCAGCAGCGCGGCCAGTTCGCCAAGCTGGCGGGCGTTCGCCGGGCGGCCGTTGATCCAGGCCTTGGAGCTGCCCTCGGCACGGATCACCCGGCGCAACTGGCAGCTGCCATCCTCGTCGAGTTCCTCGCGTTGCAGCCAGTCGCGGGCCTCGGGCAGGTCGGCCAGATCGAACTCGGCCGCCAGTTCCGCGCGGTCGTTGCCGGTGCGCACCATGCCACTGTCGGCGCGGGCGCCGGCCAGCAGCATCAGCGCGTCGACCAGCAGCGACTTGCCGGCGCCGGTTTCGCCGCTGACCACGGTCAGGCCCGGGCCGAACGCGACCTCGGCGGCTTCGACGACGGCAAAATGACGGACGTAGAGCGAAGTGAGCATGGGCAGGCTGATGATGGGGTGGTGGGATTGTAGCGGCAGCCGGATGGCTCCTGGACACGTTCCACTTGCAAGCCGCGCGCGCAGACCTTATTTCTGTCGGGTCTCAAGGACTGCTACAACAGCATGATCAACCCGCATGGCCACGACCTCGACTCGCGCGCGCGCAGCCTGTTGCGCACGCTGATCGCCCAGTACCTGGTTGACGGCGAGCCGGTTGGCTCGCGCACGTTGTCGCGTTCGTCCGGCCTGGACGTGAGCCCGGCGACGATCCGCAACATCATGGCCGATCTCGAGGATGCCGGCCTGGTCGCCTCGCCGCACACCTCGGCCGGGCGCGTACCGACGCCGCGCGGCCTGCGCCTGTTCGTCGACAGTCTGATCGAACTGCAGCCGCTGCCGCGCGCGGAAATGGCCCGGCTGCAGCGCGAACTGCCGCCGGGGCCGACCACCACGCGCGACCTGCTCGGCAATGTCTCCACCCTGCTGTCGGCGATGACCCATTTCGCCGGGGTGGTCACGGTGCCGCGCCAGGCCGACTTTCCGCTGCGGCACATCGATTTCGTGGCATTGCCGGATGCGCGGGTGCTGGTGATCCTGGTGTTCAGCGACAACCAGGTGCAGAACCGCATCGTGCAACTGGCCCGGCCGCTCGACGGCCGCGAGCTGGAGCAGGCGGCGAACTACCTGAACAGCCACTTTGCCGGCCTGCGCGTGGACGACATCCGCGCCCACCTGCTGGCCGAAGTACGCAAGACCGGCAGCGAGCTGAACCAGCTGCTGGCCAGCACGATGGAACTGGCCACCGCCTCGTTCGCGCCGCCGGCGAATGGCTCCAGCGGTCCGGACGTGCTGGTCAGTGGCCAGACCAACCTGATGGGCTACTCCGAGCTGGCCGACATGCAGCGCCTGCGCGAGTTGTTCGAGGCGTTCCAGCAGAAGAATGAATTGCTGCAGCTGATGGAAGTCTGCGCCCGGGCGCCGGGCGTGCGCCTGTTCATCGGCGATGAATCCGGCTTTACCGCGCTTGATGGCTGCAGCGTGGTCACTGCCAGCTACGGCGCGCAGGGGCGTGTGCTCGGCGCGGTCGGCGTGATCGGCCCGACCCGGATGGCCTACGAGCGGGTGATCCCGGTGGTGCAGGCCACCGCCGGATTGCTCAGCGACGCCTTGAATCGCGCCGCCACGACCCTATAACCGCAGCGGGAGGCGGGGTTTCTCGCAAATCTGGACGGTCGGCATGCATGCCGGCCATGACAATCGTTTGGAGTGAGCATGCAGAACAACGATCCGCAGTCGCCGGGCGAGGCGCCGACCCAGGGCCAAGCCGCCGAGTCGACGACCACCGAACTGGCAGGCCTGCAGGCGCGCGTGGCCGAGCTGGAAGCCAGCAATGCCGAGTTGCGCGAGACGGTATTGCGCGAACACGCGGAACTGGAAAACCAGCGCCGCCGCCTGCATCGCGACCTGGAGCAGGCCCGTCGCTTCGCCAACGAGAAACTGCTGAGCGAATTGCTGCCGGTCTATGACGGCCTGGAAAGCGGCCTGGCGATCGAGGGCGGCGACTTCGCCTCGATGCGCGAAGGCCTCGGCCTGACCCTGAAGGCGCTGCTGAAGGTGGCCGAGAACCACGGCATGGCGCAGGTCGACCCGCTGGGTCAGCCGCTCGATCCGGAACGCCACCACGCGGTGAGCATGGTCGAGGCGCCGGGCCAGGCGCCGGGCACCGTGGTCAGCGTGCTGCAGAAAGGTTATGTGCTGAACGACCGCCTGCTGCGCCCCGCGCTGGTCGCGGTGGCTAAGGACTGAGCGGCGTATCGCCTGGCGCCTGCCTGAATGGCGCGCCGGTCCGCGCGCAAGAAATCGCATCCGGGGCCTTGCCGGCATTGAATCGCCAGAGCAGGTCCCCATCTGAAAACCATCGCGGCCGCGGGGGCCGCAAGAAAAAATTTGGAGAGCTTACACATGGGCAAGATCATCGGCATCGACCTGGGCACGACCAACTCCTGCGTGTCCGTGATGGACGGCAGCACGACCAAGGTCATCGAGAACTCGGAAGGCGACCGTACCACGCCGTCCATCGTCGCCTTCACCAAGGACGGCGAAGTACTGGTGGGCGCTTCGGCCAAGCGCCAGAGCGTGACCAATCCGAAGAACACCTTCTACGCGGTGAAGCGCCTGATCGGCCGCAAGTTCACCGACGCCGAAGTGCAGAAAGACCTGCACATCGTCCCCTATGGCGTCATCGCGCACGATAACGGCGACGCCTGGGTGCAGACCTCCGACGGCAAGAAGATGGCGCCGCAGGAAATCTCCGCCAAAGTGCTGATGAAGATGAAGAAGACCGCCGAGGATTACCTCGGCGAGACGATCACCGAAGCGGTGATCACGGTGCCCGCGTACTTCAACGACAGCCAGCGCCAGGCGACCAAGGACGCCGGCAAGATCGCCGGCCTGGAAGTGAAGCGCATCATCAACGAGCCGACCGCGGCCGCGCTGGCCTACGGCCTGGACAAGAAGGGCGGCGACCGCAAGATCGCGGTGTACGACCTCGGCGGCGGCACCTTCGACGTGTCGATCATCGAGATCGCCGAAGTCGACGGCGAGAAGCAGTTCGAAGTGCTGGCCACCAACGGCGACACCTTCCTCGGCGGCGAGGACTTCGACATGCGCGTCATCGACTACCTCGTCGACGAGTTCAACAAGGAGCAGGGCATCGACCTGCGCAAGGACCCGCTCGCGCTGCAGCGCCTGAAGGACGCCGCCGAGCGCGCCAAGATCGAGCTGTCCTCGAACCACCAGACCGACGTGAACCTGCCGTACGTGACGGCCGATGCGTCCGGTCCGAAGCACCTCAACATCAAGCTGACCCGGGCCAAGCTCGAGGCGCTGGTGGAAGACCTGATCAAGCGCACCATCGAGCCGTGCCGTACGGCGCTGAACGATGCCGGCCTGCGCGTATCCGACATCAACGACGTGATCCTGGTCGGCGGCCAGACCCGCATGCCGAAGGTGCAGGAAGCGGTGAAGGACTTCTTCGGCAAGGAGCCGCGCAAGGACGTCAACCCGGACGAGGCCGTCGCCGTGGGCGCAGCGATCCAGGGCGGCGTGCTCGGCGGTTCGGTCAAGGACGTGCTGCTGCTCGACGTCACCCCGCTGTCGCTCGGCATCGAGACGATGGGCGGCGTGATGACCAAGCTGATCGAGAAGAACACCACGGTGCCGACCAAGGCCTCGCAGACCTTCTCGACCGCCGACGACAACCAGACCGCGGTGACCGTGCACGTGCTGCAGGGCGAGCGCGAGCGCGCCAGCGCGAACAAGTCGCTGGGCAAGTTCGACCTGCAGGGCATCGACCCGGCGCCGCGCGGCATGCCGCAGATCGAGGTCACCTTCGACATCGACGCCAACGGCATCCTGCACGTGTCGGCCAAGGACAAGAAGACCGGCAAGGAACAGAAGATCGAGATCAAGGCCGGCTCGGGCCTGTCCGAGGAAGAGATCCAGCGGATGGTCGCCGACGCCGAGGCGAACAAGGAAGAGGACAAGAAGTTCCACGAGCTCGTCGCCACGCGCAACAAGGCCGATCAGCTGGTGCACGCGACCCGCAGCGCGCTGAAGGAGCACGGCGGCAAGGTGCCGGCCGATCAGCTCAGCAGCATCGAGGGCGCGCTGTCCGATCTGGAGAAGGTCAAGGACGGCGACGACAAGGCGGCGATCGAGGCCAAGGTGGAGAAACTGGAGCAGGTGGCGCAAGCGCTTTACGCCGCCGCACAGGGTGGTGGCCCGGCCGATGCCGGCGCACAATCCGCACCGGGCGGCTCGGCCCAGCCCGACGACGTGGTCGACGCCGAGTTCACCGAAGTGAAGGACGACAAGAAGTAATTGGCCACCGTTGTCGGCACGGCCGATGAACCAGCCCGTGCCGGGAACCCCCGGTACGGGCTGTCTGTTGAGCGGAATACGGAACCGTCGACTTCTCCGGACAGGGCAGCGACAAGCAGTGTGGATGCATGAATGAGCAAGCGTGACTACTACGAGGTGCTGGGCGTCGAGCGCAGCGTCGGCGAAGCCGAACTGAAGAAATCCTTCCGCCGGCTGGCGATGAAATACCATCCGGACCGCTGCCCGGACGATCCCACGGCACAGGACAAGTTCAAGGAGGCCAAGGAGGCCTACGAAGTACTGTCCGATGCCTCGAAGCGCGCGATGTACGACCAGCACGGCCACGCCGCCTTCGAGAACGGCATGGGCGGCCGCGGCGGTGCCGGTTTCGGCGACGTCGGCGACATCTTCGGTGACATTTTCGGCGACATCTTCGGCCGCAGTGGCAGCGGGCGCGGCCGGCCGCGGCGCGGCGCCGACCTGCGCTACATCATGGAGCTGGACCTGGAGGAAGCCGTGTTCGGCGTCAGCCGGCAGATCGAGGTGCCGACCCAGGTCAACTGCCACCACTGCAACGGCAGCGGCTCGGAGGACGGCAAGGTCAGCAAGTGCAAGACCTGCAACGGCCACGGCCAGGTGCGCATGCAGAACGGCATCTTCTCGATCCAGCAGTCCTGCCCGCACTGTGGCGGCAGCGGCCAGGCGATCGAGAAGCCGTGCAGGAAATGCCACGGTGAAGGCCGCATCGAGGAAACCCGCACGCTGTCCGTGCAAATCCCCGAGGGTGTCGACAACGGCGACCGCATCCGCCTGACCGGGCAGGGCGAGGCGGGCCCGGCCGGTGCGCCGGCCGGCGACCTGTACGTGGAAGTGCACGTGCGCGAGCACGCGATCTTCCAGCGCGACGGCAACGACCTTTACTGCGAATTGCCGATCCGCTTCTCGCAGGCGGCGCTGGGCGCCGAACTGCCGGTGCCGACGCTGGAAGGCGAAGTGCCGGTCAGCATTCCGCCGGAGACACAGACCGGCACCCAGTTCCGCCTGCGCGGCCGTGGCGTCAAGTCGGTGCGCAGCAGTCGCCACGGCGACCTGATCTGCCGCGTGGTGGTGGAGACGCCGGTGCGATTGACCAAGCAGCAGCGAGAATTGCTGGAGTCGCTGGAGGCCACCTTCGACAGCAGCGACGCAGGCAAGCACACCCCGCGCGCCAAGGGCTGGGTCGACGGCGTGAAGAAATTCTGGTCGCGGGTCACCGCGTAAAAGCCATCGCCCCCGCTAGCATGTGCGGATCGACCACTGGAGAGCGCCGCCGATGACCCGACCCCTTCGCCTCGCCCTCAGCGGCGCCTCCGGCCGCATGGGCCATGCGTTGCTGAGCCTGCTCGGCGATGACGCCCGCTTCGAACTGGTGCATGCGGTGGTGGCGCCGGGTTCGCCCCACGATGGCCAGCCGGTGTCAGCCTGCACCACGGGTTCATTGCGGTACGCGCACGACTGGACACAGGCGCCGCCGATCGACGTCATCGTCGACTTCAGCAGCCCGGCCGCGCTGGCGCTGGCGCTCGATCATTGCCTGGCGCACGGCACGGCCCTGGTCAGCGGCACCACCGGTGTGGACGCCGCGCTGGAAGCGCGCCTGGCCGATGCAGGTCAGCGCATCGCGATCCTGCGCGCCGCCAACTTCAGCCTCGGCGTGGCGGTGCTGGCGCGCCTGCTGCGCGAGGCGGCGGCGGCGCTGCCGGACTGGGACCTGGAAATCGTCGAGGCGCATCACGGCCGCAAGCAGGACGCGCCGTCCGGCACCGCGCTAGCGCTTGGCCAGGCGGCAGCGGCGGCACGCAACACCACGCTGGAAGCAACAGCGGTCTACGGCCGGGAAGGCCACACCGGCGAGCGGATCAACGGCAGCATCGGCTTCGCCGTGGTGCGCGGCGGCGACATCGTGGGCGAACACAGCGCCATGCTGGTCGGGCCGGGTGAACGACTGGAACTCGTGCATCGCGCCACCGACCGCTCGATCTTTGCGCGTGGCGCCTTGCACGCGGCGCATTGGCTGGCGGGTCGTGCGCCGGGGCAGTGGCAGCTGGACGACGTGATCGCGACGCTGCGCTGATTCGCCCTGCGCCAAGCAGCGCAATCATGACGACGCAGTCGATTCAGTCGCGGTGCGAGGCGTTGCGATCGCGGCCCGCGCCCAGTCGGGTATCGAAGCGGCCGAACAATTTCTTGAACGTGCGTGAGAAGTTTCCACGCTTCGTCTTGCGCAGTTTCTCTTCCTCGCTGATCAGCCAGGCGACCTGGATCACCCGCCGCTCACCCTCGTAGGGAAGATGGCCGTGGAAGGAGTTCTCGCAGCGCTTGAATACGGCGAACTCGCCGTAGAGCGGCGCCAACTCCGGGGCGGCGATGCTGTCGATGTCGTCGATCTTGTGCAGGAAGCGCAGGCAGCCATCGCTGGTGTCCGGCCACCGCGTATTCAGGTAGATCAGCGCGGTGGCTACCTTGGACTTGCTGTCGGTATGGATGGTGCCGTGGCGTTTGTTGAGCAGGCGGCACAGGGTCACCAGGGTCGGGTACTGGCCGAGATTGTCGATGCCCAACCGCTGGCCGATCGCGCCGGCAAATGCCGGCGAAGTCATGTTCTCGATCAGCGCATTGACGCTCGGGCCGCAATCGGCCGGGTCGTAGGGAAAGAAGCCGGCGCTGGTATAGCGCGGAAAATCGCGATCCAGGTCGCCACGCACCTCATCCGGCAGCTGGCCATGCGCGACCATGAACGGAAAGGGTTGGTGCTGCACCGTGGTATCCGGGCGATCGAGACGGGCGGGATCGAGCAGGACAGCAGCACTCATGGGACATCGGACTCCGGCGAAATGTGGCCTAGTGTAGCGCCGACCGATCGGCGGAGATGGACCAAGAATCGCAAGATTCATGCGCCGTAAGGTGGACAGAAACGGCGTCGCCGCTTATCATTTCCACCCGCCCAGATCCTTTCCCTTCCAAGCTCCACAAGCCAGCAATCGTGCGGCTTGCGGACTTTGCTGCATCCAAAAGGCGGTTACCGTATGCCTATTCCTGCCCTGCTGGCCCTCGAAGACGGCAGCGTGTTCCATGGTCACGCCGCCGGCGCCGTTGGCGAAACCGTTGGCGAGGTGGTTTTCAACACCGCCATGACCGGTTACCAGGAGATCCTCACCGATCCTTCCTACTCGCGCCAGATCGTCACGCTGACCTATCCGCATATCGGCAACACCGGGATCAACGCCGAGGATGTCGAATCCACCGCCGTGCACGCTGCCGGCCTGATCGTGCGTGATGTGCCGCGCCGGGCCAGCAGCTGGCGCAGCACTGAAAGCCTGCCGGATTACCTGAAGCGCCACGGCACCGTGGCGATCGCCGGCATCGACACCCGTCGGCTGACCCGCATCCTGCGCGACAAGGGCGCGCTGGCCGGCTGCATCATGGCCGGCGAGCAGGTCGATACCGAAGCCGCGCTGGCCAAGGCGCGCGCGTTCCCCGGCCTGAACGGGATGGATCTGGCCAAGGTGGTCAGCACCGCCAAGCCGTATGTGTGGAATCAGGGCGTGTACGACCTCGACCGCACCGCGTTCAATCAGCCCGCGGCGCGTTTCAAGGTGGTCGCCTACGACTTCGGCACCAAGCTCAACATCCTGCGCCTGCTCGCCGAGCAGGGCTGCGAGGTCACCGTGGTGCCGGCGCAGACGCCTGCCGACGAGGTGCTGGCGATGCAGCCCGATGGCGTGTTCCTGTCCAACGGCCCCGGCGATCCGGCAGCCTGCGATTACGCCATCGCGGCGACCGGGCAATTCCTCGACGCGAAGATCCCGCTGTTCGGCATCTGCCTCGGCCATCAGCTGATGGGCCTGGCGCTGGGCGGCAAGACGCTGAAGATGAAGTTCGGCCACCACGGGGCGAATCACCCGGTCAAGGACCTGGACGACGGCCGCGTGCTGATCACCTCGCAGAACCACGGCTTCGCGGTGGACCCGGCCACGTTGCCGGCGAACGTGCGAGTCACGCATACCTCGCTGTTCGACGGTTCGCTGCAGGGTTTCGCGCTGACCGACCGCCCGGCGTTCTGCTTCCAGGGCCATCCCGAGGCGAGTCCGGGCCCACTCGACATCGGCTATCTGTTCAAACGTTTCGCCGCACTGATGCAGGAGGCCCGCACGCATGCCTAAGCGTACCGATATCAAGAGCATCCTCATCATCGGCGCCGGCCCGATCGTGATCGGCCAGGCCTGCGAGTTCGACTATTCCGGCGCGCAGGCGTGCAAGGCGCTGAAGGAAGAGGGCTACCGGGTGATCCTGGTGAACTCCAACCCGGCCACGATCATGACCGACCCGGACACCGCCGACGCGGTGTACATCGAGCCGATCAACTGGCAGACGGTGGAACGCATCATCGCCAAGGAGCGCCCGGACGCGGTGCTGCCCACGATGGGTGGCCAAACCGGCCTGAATTGCGCGCTGGACCTCGCCGATCACGGCGTGCTGGAGAAGTACAACGTCGAGCTGATCGGCGCCAAGCGTGAAGCGATCCGCATGGCCGAGGACCGCGAACTGTTTCGCGTGGCGATGGGCGAGATCGGGCTGGAGTGCCCGAAGGCCGAGGTCGTGCGCACGTTCGAGCAGGCGCTGGAAACACAGGCCAAGGTGGGTTTTCCCACGGTCATCCGGCCCAGCTTCACGCTTGGCGGCTCCGGCGGCGGTATCGCGTACAACCGCGAGGAGTTCGAGGAGATCGTCAAGCGCGGCCTGGAACTGTCGCCGGTGGGCGAGGTACTGGTCGAGGAATCCGTGCTCGGCTGGAAGGAGTTCGAGATGGAAGTGGTCCGCGACACCGCGGACAACTGCATCATCGTGTGCTCGATCGAGAATCTCGACCCGATGGGCGTGCACACCGGCGACTCGATCACGGTGGCGCCGGCGCAGACGCTCACCGACAAGGAATACCAGCGCCTGCGCGACGCCTCGATCGCCGTGTTGCGCAAGATCGGCGTGGACACCGGCGGCTCCAACGTGCAGTTCGGCATCAACGCCGAGGACGGCCGCGTGGTAGTGATCGAGATGAACCCGCGCGTGTCGCGCTCGTCGGCGCTGGCATCGAAGGCCACCGGTTTTCCGATCGCCAAGATCGCCGCCAAGCTGGCGGTCGGCTACACCCTGGACGAGCTGAAAAACGACATCACCGGCGGCCTCACGCCGGCGTCGTTCGAGCCGTCGATCGACTACGTGGTCACCAAGATCCCGCGTTTCGCGTTCGAGAAATTTCCCGCCGCCGACGCGCGCCTGACTACCCAGATGAAGTCGGTGGGCGAGGTGATGGCGATCGGCCGCACGTTCCACGAGTCGCTGCAGAAGGCGCTGCGCGGACTGGAGATCGGCAAGACCGGGCTCAACCCGACCGGGCTGGACATCAGCACGGCGGACGGCCTGGCTTCGCTCAAGCGCGAGTTGCGCGAACCGCGCCCCGATCGCGTCTTCCATCTCGCCGACGCGTTCCGCGCCGGCCTGACGCTGGAGGAGGTGCACAGCCTCAGCCGGGTCGATCCGTGGTTCCTCGCGGCGTTCGAGGACATCGTGCTGACCGAGACGGATGTCGTGGCGCAAGGCATCACCGCGCTCGACGAACCGCGCGTGCGCGAACTCAAGCGGCTCGGCTTTGCCGATGCTCGCCTGGCCGAACTGCTCAATACCGACGAAGCCTCGTTGCGCCACCTGCGCCATACGCTGGGCGTGCGCCCGGTGTACAAGCGGGTGGATTCCTGCGCGGCCGAGTTCGCCACCAGCACCGCCTACATGTATTCGACCTACGAGGAAGAGTGCGAGGCGGCGCCGACCGAGCGCGACAAGATCATCGTGCTCGGCGGCGGCCCGAACCGGATCGGGCAGGGCATCGAGTTCGACTATTGCTGCGTGCACGCGTCGCTGGCGCTGCGCGAGGATGGCTACGAGACCATCATGGTCAACTGCAACCCGGAAACCGTCTCCACCGATTACGACACTTCCGACCGCTTGTACTTCGAGCCGCTGACGCTGGAGGACGTGCTGGAAATCGTCCACGTCGAGAAGCCGAAGGGCGTGATCGTGCAGTACGGCGGGCAGACTCCGCTGAAGCTGGCGCGCGCGCTGGAAGCGGCCGGCGTGCCGATCATCGGCACCAGCCCCGACTCGATCGACCTGGCCGAGGACCGCGAGCGCTTCCAGCACATGATCGAGAAGATCGGCCTGAAGCAGCCGCCGAACCGCACCGCGCGCAACGCCGATGAGGCCTTGGCGCTGGCCCGCGAGATCGGCTACCCGCTGGTGGTGCGGCCGAGCTACGTGCTCGGCGGCCGCGCGATGGAAGTGGTGCACGACGACGCCGACCTGTCGCGCTACATCCGCGATGCGGTGAAGGTGTCGAACGATTCGCCGGTGCTGCTGGACCGCTTCCTCGACCACGCGGTCGAGGTCGACGTGGACGTGATCGCCGACGCCGAGGGCAACGTGCTGATCGGCGGCATCATGGAACATATCGAGGAGGCCGGCGTGCATTCGGGCGATTCGTCCTGCTCGCTGCCGCCGTATTCGCTGAGCGCGGACATCCAGGACGAAATGCGTCGCCAGGTCAGCGCAATGGCGAGGGAACTGAAGGTGATCGGCCTGATGAACACCCAGTTCGCGATTCAGGGCGACACGGTATTCATCCTGGAAGTGAACCCGCGTGCCTCGCGCACGGTGCCGTTCGTGTCCAAAGCCACCGGCGTGCCGCTGGCCAAGATCGCCGCGCGCGTCATGGCCGGTCGTTCGCTGGCCAGCCTGAACGCGACGCGCGAGGTGATCCCGGCGTACTACTCGGTGAAGGAGGCGATCTTCCCGTTCCTGAAATTCCAGAACGTCGATCCGATCCTCGGCCCCGAGATGCGCTCGACCGGTGAAGTGATGGGCGTGGGCCGCAGTTTCGGCGCGGCCTTCGCGCGTGGCCACGAAGCGGCCGGCATCAAGGCACCGATGATCGGCAAGGCATTCCTGTCGGTACGCGATGGCGACAAGGAACGCCTGTTGCCGGTGGCCAGGGAAATCATCGCGCGCGGTTTCAACGTAGTGGCGACCTCCGGTACCGCCAGCTACCTGGCCGAGCACGGCGTGGCCTGCGAGCGGATCAACAAGGTGCTCGAAGGCCGCCCGCACATCGTCGATCTGATCAAGAACGGCGAGATCGTCTACATCGTCAACACCACCGAGGGCAAGCAGGCGATCGCCGACTCGTTCTCGATACGGCGCGAGGCACTGCAGCACCGCGTCACGTATTCCACTACCGTGGCAGGCGCCCGTGCGCTCGTGCATTCGCTGGATTTCCACAGCGATGGCGAGGTGCACAGCCTGCAGGAACTGCACAAGGAGCTCATCGCATGAGTCGCCCCCCCATCACCAAGACCGGCGCAGAGCGTTTGCGCGCGGAACTGGAACGGCTGAAGTCCGCCGACCGCCCGCGCATCATCGCGGCGATTGCCGAAGCGCGCGCACACGGTGATCTCAAGGAGAACGCGGAATACCACGCCGCCCGCGAACTGCAGAGTTTCACCGAAGGCCGCATTGCCCAACTGGAGGGCTTGCTGTCGACCGCCGAGGTGATCGATGTCGCCCGGCTGAAACCGGGCAACCGCATAGTGTTCGGCGCCACCGTGGACCTGGAGGACGAGGATTCCGGCGTGGCAGTGACCTATCAGATCGTCGGCGACCTGGAAGCGGACATCAAGCAGCGATTGATCGCGGTGTCCTCGCCGATCGCCCGCGCACTGATCGGCAAGAGTGCCGGCGACAGCTTCGAATTCACCGCACCGAACGGCGTCAAGCACTACGAAATCATCGACGTCCGTTACTCGTGACTGTGGTCGAGGGCTCCGGGGCATTGTCGCCGGAGCCCTGATCAACGCCCACAAAAAAGGCCGCCTGCGCGGCCTTTCTCATGGCATCGCCAGACTGGATTCAGCGCTGGCGAGCCTTGAAACGAGGATTGCTCTTGCAGATCACGAACACCTTGCCGCGACGGCGCACAATCTTGCAGTCGCGATGCCGCGCCTTGGCGGACTTCAAAGAGTTAAGCACCTTCACGGCCAGCTCCTGACACTAAACGAAAATGTAAGCACGCAAGTGTAACGGCCCCAATGACTTATCACAAGCCCGGTGCAACGGCCGTTTCCGCCACCGTGGCCAGGAATTGCTGCAGGGCCGGGGAATGGTCGTCGGCCCGACAGGCCACGGCCAGCAGCAGGTAGGCATCGGGATCTTCCAGCGGCACGTAGCAGACCCCGGCCAGGCGCACGGTACGCATGCTGGCCGGCACCAGGGCCAACCCCAAGCCGGCGGCAACCAGGGCGAGCAAGCCGTTGATCTGTTGTGCGTGCTGGGTGATCGATGGCTGGAAGCCGGCCCGCGTCGCCAGTTTCACCAGCCGGTCGTACAGCGTGGAAGCCAGTTCGCGCGGTTGCGACACGAAGGCATCGCCGGCCACCTCGGCCAGGCGCAGGCTGTCGCGGCTGGCCATGGGATGGCCGGCGGGCAGGGCGAGCAGCAAGGGCTCGCGATCGATCATGCTCAGCCGCAGGCCGCGCGCGTCCTGTTCATGCGCTGGCTCATCGCGAACAAAGCCGACGTCGATCTGGCCGGCGAGCAGGGCGGCGAACTGCGGTTCGGTATACATCTCGCTGAGTTGCAGGCGCACGTTGGGCGCGATCTGGCCAAAACGCAGCAAGGCCTGCGGCATGGCCGGATGGAACGAGACCGAGACGGTATAGGCCAGCCGCAACTGGCCGCTGTAACCTGCCGCCGCAGCCACTACCTGGCTGCGTGCTTCGTCGACCTTGGCCAGAATCTGCCGGGCCTGCTCCAGGAAAATCCGGCCCGGCTCGGTCAGCGCCACGCTGCGCTTGGTGCGCTCCAGCAGGCGCACCCCCAGATCCTGTTCCAGCGACTGGATCTGCTGCGACAGCGGCGGCTGGGAAAGGTGCAGGCGCAGCGCCGCCCGGGTGAAGCTGAGCTCCTCGGCGACGGCAACGAAATAGCGCAATTGGCGAAGATCAAACATATAGTGATTTCAAATTAATAAGGCGCTAAATATATATTAGATACTTTATTGCGTCGATCATAAAATCACTCTCGTCCCGCCACTTCCCCTCCCCCCTAGTGGCGGCGGCCCTCGCCCCGCAGCGACGCTAAATACGACATCTGGTTCAACTCCCCCCCTGAACCCATGTCGATGCGTCTCCCCTGCGGGGCGCTTTCTTTTTTTGCGATCGGCACCGCTGCCCACCTGGCAGTGGCGCCGCCGTGTCGGGCCTAGATTTCGCTGGCCACGCGGGTACCTTGGGCAATGGCACGTTTGGCGTCCAGTTCGGCAGCCACGTCGGCGCCGCCGATCACGTGCACCTTCATGCCAGCCGCGATCAGTTCGTCGGCCAGCCGGCGGTTCGGCTCCTGGCCGGCACAGACCACCACGTTGTCGACCGGCAGAACCTGCGGCTTTCCATCGACGGTGACGTGCAGGCCCTGGTCGTCGAAACGCTCGTAGCCGACCTTGCCCAGCATGGTTACTTGTTTCGCCTTGAGCGTGGCCCGATGCACCCAGCCGGTGGTCTTGTTGAGCCGCGCGCCGGGGCGGCCTTCGCTGCGCTGGAGCAGCCAGACCTGCCGCGCCGGCGCTTCCGGTTGCGGCAGCTGCAGACCACCGCGCTGCCGCAGCTGCATGTCCACGCCCCATTCGCGGGTCCAGCGGGCCACGTCGGTAGTGGGCGAGGGCGGAGGTTCGACCAGGAACTCGGCCACGTCGAAGCCGATGCCGCCGGCGCCGATGATCGCCACCCTGGCGCCCACCGGCCGGTGCCGGGCCAGTACGTCGAGGTAACTCAGCACGCGCGGATCGTCGCTGCCCGGAAAGCTCACCTGGCGCGGCGTGATGCCGGTGGCGATCACCACCTCGTCATAGCTGCCGGCGTGCAGCAAGGCGGCATCCACGACCTGGCCGAGTTGGACGTCGACGCCGGTGTCCGTCAGTCGATGACGGTAATGGCGCAGCGTTTCGTGGAACTCTTCCTTGCCCGGAATCCGCTTGGCGTAATTGAACTGGCCACCGATCTCGCTGGCCTGGTCGACCAGGGTCACCGCATGGCCGCGCTCGCCCAGCGTACTGGCACAGGCCATGCCGGCCGGCCCCGCGCCGATCACGGCAACGCGCTTGCGCACACTGGCCGGTTCGATCTTCAGCTCGGTCTCGTGGCAGGCGCGCGGATTGACCAGACAACTGGCGCGCTTGTTCTGGAACACATGGTCGAGGCAGGCCTGGTTGCAGGCGATGCAGGTGTTGATGCGCTCGCTGCGGCCGGCCTTGGCCTTGTTCGCCCAGGCGGGATCGGCCAGCAGCGGGCGCGCCATCGAGACCATGTCGGCCTCGCCGCCAGCGAGAATGCGTTCGGCCACGTCCGGCATGTTGATCCGGTTGGTGGCCACCAGCGGAATCGCCACTTCGCCCTTGAGCTTCTGCGTGACCCAGGCGAAGCCGGCGCGCGGCACGCTGGTGACGATGGTCGGAATGCGCGCTTCATGCCAGCCGATGCCGGTGTTGATGATGCTGGCGCCGGCCGCCTCGATCGCCCTGGCCAGGGCCGCGATCTCGCTCCAGTCCTGGCCGCCCTCGACCAGGTCGAGCATCGACAGCCGGTAGATGATGATGAAGTCGCGGCCCACCGCCTCGCGCGTGCGGCGCACGATCTCGGTCGGAAAACGCATGCGCCGCGTCGCGTCGCCGCCCCAGGCATCGTTGCGCTGGTTGGTGCGGGCGGCGATGAATTCGTTGATCAGATAGCCTTCCGAACCCATCACCTCCACGCCGTCGTAGCCGGCGTCCCGTGCCAGCCTCGCGCAATGCACGAAGTCGCCGATGGTGCGCTCCACGCCGCGTGCAGTGAGCGCCCGCGGGGTGAACGGGGTGATCGGCGACCTGATCCTCGACGGCGCCACCGACAGCGGGTGATAGCCGTAGCGGCCGGCGTGCAGGATCTGCATGCAGATGCGCCCGCCCTCGGCATGCACGGCGCGGGTCAGCTTGCGATGGCGCGGCTTGTGCCAGGGCAGGGTAAGGCGCCCGCCGAACGGCTTCAGCCAGCCCTGGATGCTGGGCGAGATGCCGCCGGTGACCATCAGCCCCACACCGCCGCGGGCGCGTTCGGCGAAATACGCGGCCAGCTTGTCGTAGTCGCTGGCCTTGTCCTCCAGCCCGGTGTGCATCGAACCCATCAGGATGCGATTGGGCAGGGTGACGTGGCCCAGATCGAGCGGGGCGAACAGGTTCGGGTAATCCATGCGATCCACACGAGACTCAAACGATCGTATGAATGTGCCGGTGTTCGGTATCCGAAAGCAAGCGCCGCATGCGATGCGGCGGCGGGGTCAGGCCAGCAACTGATGTACCAGCGCGATGTAGCGGCGCATGGCTTCCTCTTCGGGGACGCCGTTCAACTGCGCCCAAGCCTCGTGTTTGGCGGTGCCGACGAAGTCGAAGAAACCGGGCTGGGCGCGTTTCAGGTCGCCTTCCGAGCCCTGCTTGTAGAGCGCGTAGAGCTTCAGCAAGGTGTCGTTGTCGGGGCGCGTGGCCAATCGCTGGATGTCCTTGGCAGCCTGGTCGAACTCGCGGCGAAGGTCGGTCATGAGGCGGATCGGACATGGCTTGCGGACAAGGAGACCGGCTAGATAGCACGCGTCCCCGGTGGGGTCAACGCGGTAAACTCCCTCGCTTTCGCCATTCAGCCAGGATCCTGTCATGAGCCATGCTCCCTCCGTCCCCGTACTCACGATCGACGGGCCGTCGGGATCGGGCAAGGGCACCATCAGCGCGCTGGTGGCCGAACGGCTGGGTTGGCGGTTGCTGGATTCCGGCGCGCTGTACCGCGCTGTGGGCTACGCCGCCGGCATGGCCGGGCTTGACCTGTCGGACGTGGAAGCGGTAACCCGCTGCGCGCAGGGCACGAAGATCCATTTCCGCGCGGCCAGCGACGGCGGCGAGACCCGGGTGATCGTCAACGGGCACGACGCCACCGACGAATTGCGCACCGAAACCGCCGGTGCGGCGGCCTCGGCGATCGCCTCGATGCCGCCGGTACGCGAAGCCCTGGTGGCGCTGCAGCTGGGCTTCCGCAAGGCGCCCGGCCTGGTCGCCGACGGGCGCGACATGGGCACGGTGATCTTCCCGGATGCCGCGCACAAGGTTTTCCTCACTGCGAGCGCCGCCGAGCGGGCGAAAAGGCGCTATAAGCAGTTGAAGGAAAAGGGGCTCAGCGTTACACTTGCGGGCCTTCAGCGAGAAATTGAGGCGCGTGACAGCCGCGATGCATCGCGGGCGGTTGCGCCGCTCAAGCCTGCCGAGGATGCCGTGCTGGTGGATACCACCGGGATGGGCATCGACGAGGTCGTCGCGAAAGTACTTGCCGTCGTGCAGTCCTGACCGGAGTGCGCGGCGGTTTCTGTGCCCCTGCCGCGGCAGGGGGTTTTGGCCAATGGTGACGACGGTCGGTTCCGTGGAACCACCCGAACTCACCCTCAACCGGTGGACCGGAAAGTTCGTGCGCAACACCCAACCAAGGCGCAACGAACCACGGTCTTTTCCCACTATGGAATCAACATGACTGAAAGTTTTGCCGAACTGTTTGAACAGAGCCAACAGGCTATCTCCAAGCTGAAGCCCGGCGCCATCGTCACCGGCATCGTTGTGGAAATCCGCAACGACGTCGTCGTGATCAATGCCGGCCTGAAGAGCGAAGGCATCGTCCCGATCGAGCAGTTCAAGAGCGAGGACGGCGTGCTGGAGGTGCAGGTAGGCGACGAGGTGAAGGTAGCCCTCGAAGCTTTGGAAGACGGTTTCGGCGAGACCAAGCTGTCGCGCGAGAAGGCCAAGCGCTCGATGGTGTGGGACGACCTGGAGCAGGCGTTCGACAAGGAAGAGACCATCGTCGGCATGATTTCCGGCAAGGTCAAGGGCGGTTTCACCGTCGACATCAAGGACGTCCGCGCATTCCTGCCGGGCTCGCTGGTCGATGTGCGTCCGGTGCGCGACCCGGTTTACCTCGAGGGCAAGGAACTCGAGTTCAAGATCATCAAGCTCGACCGCAAGCGCAACAACGTGGTGGTCAGCCGCCGCGCCGTCGTCGAGACCGAGTTCTCCGAGGAGCGCGAGAAGCTGCTTGAGCGCCTGACCGAGGGCGCCGTGGTCAAGGGCACCGTCAAGAACCTCACCGACTACGGCGCGTTCGTGGACCTGGGCGGCATCGACGGCCTGCTGCACATCACCGACATGGCGTGGAAGCGTGTGCGTCATCCGTCCGAAGTGGTCAACGTCGGCGACGAGCTGGACGTGCGCGTGCTGAAGTACGACAAGGAGCGCAACCGCGTTTCGCTGGGCCTGAAGCAGCTGGGCGACGACCCGTGGGTCGCCATCGCCCGCCGCTACCCGGTCGGCAGCCGCCTGTTCGGCAAGGTCTCCAACGTCACCGATTACGGCTGCTTCGTCGAGATCGAGCCGGGCGTGGAAGGCCTGGTGCACGTGTCCGAGATGGACTGGACCAACAAGAACGTCAACCCGGCCAAGGTGGTGCAGGTCGGCGACGAGACCGAAGTGACCGTGCTGGACGTAGACGAGGAGCGTCGCCGCATCTCGCTGGGCATCAAGCAGACGCGCTCCAATCCGTGGGAAGCGTTCGCCGCCATGCACAAGAAGGGCGACAAGGTCTCCGGCCAGATCAAGTCGATCACCGACTTCGGCGTGTTCATCGGCCTGGACGGCGGCATCGACGGTCTGGTGCACCTGTCCGACATCTCCTGGCAGATGTCCGGCGAAGACTTGGTCCGCAACTTCAAGAAGGGCGACGAGATCGAGGCCGTGGTGCTGGCGGTGGACCCGGAGCGCGAGCGCATCTCGCTCGGCATCAAGCAGATGGAGCAGGATCCGTTCGGCCAGTTCATGGCGGCGAATCCGCGCGGCAGCATCGTCAACGGCACCGTCAAGGAAGTCGATGCGAAGGGCGCCGTGATCGATCTGGGCGAAGGCGTCGAGGGTTACCTGCGTGCCAACGACATCGCCAAGGAGCGTATCGACGATGCCACCCTGCACCTGAAGGTGGGCGACAAGGTCGAGGCCAAGTTCACCGGCATGGATCGCAAGGGTCGCCAGCTGGCGCTCTCGATTCGCGCCAAGGACGAGGAAGACGCGCCCGACACGTCGGCGGACTACTCGTCCGCTGCCAGCGGTACGACCAAGCTTGGTGCGCTGCTCAAGGAGCAGTTCAACAAGGCCGACTGATCGCCTGCAGCGGTCTGATACGGGGCGGCGGCCCATCGCCGCCCCGTCGTTTCATGTCACGGACATTGGGGCCCATGACTAAATCCGAATTGATCGAGGCGCTCGCCAGGCGCCAGACCCACCTTGCGTTTGCCGATGTCGAGATGGCCGTCAAGAGCGTCATCGAGCAGATGAGCCATGCCCTGGCTCACGGCGAACGTATCGAAGTGCGCGGTTTCGGCAGCTTCGCGCTGCACTACCGACCGCCGCGCATGGGGCGCAACCCCAAGACGGGCGAAGCCGTGGCGCTGCCCGGCAAGCACGTCCCGCACTTCAAGCCAGGCAAGGAATTGCGCGAACGCGTCAACCAGGACCTGGAGCAGAAAACCGCCTGACGGATCGGTCGGCATGCAGGAAAACTGATCGAAGGCAGGCGGCGCAAGTCGTCCTGTCTTTTTTATTGCGCGCCGTTCGCGGTGGCCGCGAGGCCGTCATGAATCGTTGCCGCATGGATTGCCCGCGTTGCCTGTGCCTGTCACGAGCAATCGGGTAAAGTCTCGGCCATGCGCCCGCTCGCCATCATCGTCCTCGTGATCTTCATCGCCGCCGGCGTCGTGCTGGGCGCGCTCAATGCCGACCTGGTCGGCTACGACCTCGCGTTCGCCCAGGTGCAACTGCCCAAGGGCGCGGCCTTGCTGGGTGCGCTGGTGATCGGCTGGCTGCTGGGCGGGCTCACCGCCTGGGTGGGCGTAAGTACGCGCCAGCGCCGCCGTCAACCGCGCGCGGACAAGAAGCTGTCGGCCAAACCATGAATCTCCTGTATGTGCTGGTTCCGCTGGTGCCAGCCGCGTTCGTCCTGGGCTGGTGGGCCTCCCGCCGGATCGGTGCGCGCCGCTCCGGCGCCGAAGTCAGCGAGCTGTCCTCGGACTACTTCCGCGGTCTGAACTACCTGCTCAACGAGGAGCAGGACAAGGCGATCGAGGTCTTCCTCAAGCTGGCCGAATACAACCGCGACACGGTCGAAACGCACCTGGCGCTGGGCAACCTGTTCCGCCGCCGCGGCGAGGTGGACCGGGCCATCCGGCTGCACCAGCATCTGGTCTCGCGGCCGGGCCTGACCGACGCGATGAAGACGGTGGCCCTGCTGGAGCTGGGCGAGGACTACATGCGCGCCGGGCTGCTGGATCGGGCCGAGGCGCTGTTCTCCGACCTGGTGGCGATGGACGCGCACGCGCCGTCGGCGCTGCGCCACCTGATCGCCATCTACCAGCACGAGCGCGACTGGCACAAGGCGATCGAGCATGCGCGCCGGCTGGAGGTGATGACCGGCGAGGACGAGGCACCGATGATCGCCCAGTTCTATTGCGAACTGGCCGACCGCTCGCGCCAGCATGGCGCCCGCGCCGAGGCGCGCGACTATCTGCGTCAGGCATTCGAGTGCCAGCCCAACTGCGTACGCGCCTTCATGTTGACCGGTCGCCTGCAGTCCGAAGACGGCCAGCATGCCGAAGCGGCGACGGCTTACGAGGCGGCGATCAAGGCCGATATCGCATTCACCCCGGATATCCTGCCGCCGCTGCTCAACAGCTATGCCCGTTCGCAGCAGATGGAGCGCGCCGAGAGTTTCCTGCGCGACATGCTGGGGCGCTACCACGGCGTCTCGCCGGTGCTGGCGCTGACCCAGCTGTACCGGCAACGCGACGGCGAACGGGCGGCGATCGATTTCCTGACGGCGCAATTACGCCAGCGACCGTCGGTACGTGGTCTGATGGCCTTGATCGACGCCACCATGGACAAGATCGAGGGCGAGGCGCGCGAGAACTTCCTGATCCTGCGCGACCTGACCCGCAAGCTGCTGGAAGGCCAGGCGATGTATCGCTGCAGCCGCTGCGGCTTCGGCGCCAAGGCACATCATTGGCAATGCCCCAGTTGCAAGAGCTGGAGTACGATTCGACCGATCCACGGCGTCGCCAGCGAGTGAGCGGAGCATGTACCTGACCACGGGATGGTTGCTGGCCAGCTTGTCGATCACCTTGCTGCTGGTGCGCGGCGCGATCGGCTACGCGCATCGACGCGGCATGCTCGACCAGCCCGGACAGCGCCGCTCGCATCATCTGCCGACCCCGCGCGGCGGCGGCGTCGGCGTGGTCGTGGCGATGCTGGTCTGCTTGCCTGGCGTGCTGTCGGGCTTGCCGGCAGCATGGCCGGCAAGCGTGATCGCGAGCCTGTCCGCTGCACTGGCACTGGTGGCGCTGGCCGGCTGGTGGGACGATCACCGCTCGTTGCCGGTGCTGCCACGACTGGGTGCCCAACTGCTCGCGGTTTGCCTGTTTTCGCTGAGCCTGTCGGCCACCGGCTTGTCATGGTGGTGGCTGCCGGTGTTGCTGATCGGCGGCGCGTGGAGCATCAACCTGCACAATTTCATGGACGGCATCGACGGCTTGCTGGCGCAACAGGCGATCTTCGTCGGCGCAGCTCTGGCCTTGCTGGCATGGGCGGCGGCCCAGCCCGCGCTGGCCATGGCGGCGGCAGCTCTCGCAGCATCGGCGCTGGGCTTCTGGTGGTTCAACCGGCCGCCGGCCCGGATCTTCATGGGCGATGTCGGCAGCGGCAGCGTCGGCCTGCTGATCTTTGCATTCAGCGCGATGCTGTGGCGCGTCGAGCATGCCCTGCTGTGGCCCGCACTGATCCTGTCGTCGGCGTTCGTGGTCGATGCCAGCCTGACCTTGCTGACCCGCATGTGGCGTGGACGGCGCTGGTACACTGCGCACCGCGAACACCTGTACCAGTGGGTGGTGCGCCGCGGGGGAACGCATGCACGGACGGGCGCCGCCTATATGGGCTGGAACCTGCTGGTCGCGGCGCCGTTGGCCTGGTTGGCCTGGAGTCATCTGCGAATGGCGCTGCCGATTACCATAACCGTTTATCTTGGAGCGGCAGTCGCATGGCTGGCGCTGAAACGTCGCTGCCTGCGACGCCATCCGCCAAGGACATCCCATGTCGCTGCGTAAGCTCGTCGGCTTCATCCACCCGCGCATCGCCGTCGTGCTGCACGACCTTGGCATGGCCGCGCTCGCCTGGTGGATAGCCAAACTGCTGAGATACGCGCTGAAACCGGACGAGATCGTCAATTTCGGCATGCTCGAATTCCCGATCGTGCTGCTGGTGCAAGGGTTGATCTTCCGCTGGACCGGGCTGTACAAGAGCGTCTGGCGCTTCGCCAGCTTGCCGGACCTGTGGAACATCGTGCGCGCCGTGGTGATCGGTTCGCTGCTCATCGGCGTGTCGCTGTTCCTGTACAACCGGTTGGAGGGCGTGCCGCGTACGGTACTGGTGCTCTATCCGCTGCTGCTCGCCACACTGCTCGGTGGGCCGCGGCTGGCCTACCGTTACTGGAAAGACAGTCGCAACGACCTGCTGCAGAACCAGACCGCGAAGCGGGTTCTGATCGTGGGTGCTGATCGCGCCGGCGAAGTGCTCGCGCGCGACCTGCGCCGCGACAACCGTTATGCCGTGGTCGGCTTCGTCGACGACAAGCCCGGCTTGCGCGGCGCCAGCATCAACGGCCATCCCGTACTGGGGCGCTTCGACCAGTTGCCCGAGGTCGCCCGCGAAGTGGCGGTCGACATGCTGCTGATTGCCCTGCCGGGTGCATCGACAACCGAGATGCGCCGGGTGGTGTCGCTGTGCGACGCCACCGACCTGCCGTACCGGACCGTGCCCAGGCTGGAGGACGTAGTGGCCGGCCGTGCCCAGTTCAACCAGATAAAGGAAGTGGCGATCGAGGACCTGCTCGGCCGCGACACGGTGGAGCTGGACTGGACCGCGATCCGCGAAACCCTCAGCGGGCGCCGCGTGCTGATCACGGGCGGCGGCGGTTCGATCGGATCGGAGCTGTGCCGGCAGGTCGCCCGACTGGGCGCGCAGTCGCTCACCGTGGTCGAACAGAGCGAATTCAACCTGTACCGGATCAGCCAGGAACTGCGCGCGAATTTCCCCGAACTGATCCTCGACGGCATCCTCGCCAACTGCTGCGACCAGACCGCGATGCAGAAAGCGTTCGCGGATGCCCAGCCGCAAGTGGTGTTCCATGCGGCGGCCTACAAGCACGTGCCGATGCTGCAGGGGCAACTGCGCGCGGCATTCCGCAACAATGTGCTGGGCACGCGCACGGTGGCCGATGCGGCCCGCGAAACCGGGGTCGAGTGTTTCGTGCTGATCTCCACCGACAAGGCGGTCAACCCCACCAGCGTGATGGGCGCCTGCAAGCGCATCGCCGAGATCTACTGCCAGAACCTCGACGCGCATGCCGAGACCCGTTTCATGACGGTGCGCTTCGGCAACGTGCTGGATTCGGCCGGATCGGTGGTGCCGCTGTTCCGCCAGCAGATCCGTGCGGGCGGTCCGGTTACCGTGACGCATCCGGAAATATCGCGCTACTTCATGACGATCCCCGAGGCCTGCCAGCTGATCCTGCAGACCGCAAGCATCGGCAAGGGCGGCGAGATCTTCGCGCTCGACATGGGCGAGCCGGTGAAGATCCGCGACCTGGCCGAGCAGATGATCCGCCTGGCCGGCAAGAAGCCCGGCAGCGAGATCCCGATCGTGTACACCGGCCTGCGCGCAGGCGAAAAGCTGTTCGAAGAACTGTTCCACCCGCTGGAAAACTACAGCGCCACCACGCACGCCAAGATCTTTCTGGCGCAACACCGCGAAGTTTCGTGGGAACTGCTGCAGGCGCTGTTGCACAAGTCCGCCGAAGCAGCGGACGTTTTCGATGAGGAAGAACTTCGACGCTGCGTATCCAGCCTGCTGCCTTCGTTCCGCTGGAGCGAATCGGTACAACCGGACAACGTGGTGTCGATTCGTCGCGCCAACCCGGAGATCAATGAGTGAGCAAGCCCCTGCGTAAAGTGGTGTTTCCCGTGGCCGGACTCGGCACGCGCTTCCTGCCGGCGACCAAGGTGGTCGCCAAGGAGATGCTGCCGGTCCTCGACAAGCCGCTGATCCAGTACGCCGTGGACGAGGCGGTGGACGCCGGGGCCGACACCCTGATCTTCGTCACCAACCGCTACAAGCACGCGATCGCCGACTATTTCGACAAGGCCTACGAGCTGGAATCGAAGCTGCACGAGAAAGGCAAGGCCGAACTGCTGGCGCTGGTGCAGGGCACCTTGCCGCGGCACGTGCGGGCGATCTTCGTGACCCAGCCCGAGGCGCTCGGCCTGGGCCACGCCGTGCTGTGCGCCAGACCCGTGGTCGGCGACGAGCCGTTCGGCGTGATCCTGCCGGATGACCTGATCTGGAATGGTGCCGGCAAGGGCGCGCTGCGGCAGATGGCCGAACTCGCCGAGGCGCAGCAAGCCGGCGTGATCGCGGTGGAGGAAGTCCCCCACGCCGACACCGACAAATACGGCATCGTCGACGCCACGCCGGTCGACGAACGCAGCGCCCTGATCCGCTACATGGTCGAGAAGCCCAAGCCGGCCGACGCGCCGTCGAACCTGGCCGTGGTCGGGCGTTACGTGCTGCCTGGCCGCATCTTCCAACTGCTGGAACAGACCACGCCGGGCGCCGGCGGCGAAATCCAGCTCACCGATGCGATCGAGGCGTTGCTGAAAGAGCAGGGCAAGGTGCTGGCCTACCGTTTCGAAGGCACCCGTTTCGACTGCGGCAACAAGGCCGGCCTGGTGCGCGCCACCATGCACATGGCCATGCAGGACCCGAAGCTCGCGCCCACCGTGCGCGCCTTCCTCGGCCAGCTTTGAACCACGCCCGCGTCAACGCCCGGGCTTGAGGGCGCTATGCTTGCCCGGTTACGGACATCGGCGTCAGCCATCGCTGCAGCATGAATCCATCCTCGTCCACGTCCTATTACCGCGCCACGGCCACGCCGTACACGGCCTGGATGCCGCTTCAGGGCAGCGCGCACACGCGCGTTGCCGTCATCGGCGGTGGCTTTGCCGGCTTGAACACGGCGCTCGGGCTGGCCGAGCGCGGCGTGCGCGACGTGGTATTGCTGGAACGCGAGCAGGTCGGTTTCGGTGCGTCCGGCCGCAACGGCGGCTTCGTCTTCGCCGGCTACTCGCTGGGCGAGCGGGCGCTGCTCGACCAGTTGGGCGAGTCACGCGCGCAGGCACTGTTCGGGCTCACCACCGAAGCGGTCGGGCGGATCCGCCAGCGCATCGCCGACTACGCGATCGCCTGCGATGCGGTCGACGAGGGCGTGATCTGGGCCAACTGGTTCCGTGACCCCGCCGTGCTGCGCCAGCGCCAGCAATTGCTGGCCGAGCATTACGGCGTGCAATGGCAGTGGCTGCCCGAGACCGAACTGCGTGCGCGCATCCGCAGCGAGCGTTACCACGACGGCCTGTACGAGCGCGACGCGCTGCACCTGCATCCGCTCAACTACGCGATCGGCCTGGCCGCGGCGGCGGCCGGGCGGGGCGTGCGCATCCACGAGAACAGCGGCGTGCGCAGCCTCGCGCGCGAGGGCCTGCGATGGCGCCTGCGCACCGCGCAAGGCGAGCTGCTGGCCGATCAGGTGGTGCTGGCCTGCGGCGGTTACCTGGCCGGCCTGCAGAAGCCGATCGATCGGGCGATCCTGCCGATCGCCACCTACGTGATGGTGACCGAACCGCTCGGCGCCCGGCTGGACGGGTGCCTGCACACCCGCGCGGCGGTCTACGACAGCCGCTTCGCGTTCGACTATTATCGCGCGCTGCCGGATACGCGGCTGCTGTGGGGCGGACGCATCTCGGTACTCAACCGCTCGCAGCGCGGAGTGCAGCGTCTGCTGACCAGAGACCTGCTGCGGGTATTCCCGCAACTGAAGGGCGTGCGCATCGAGCATGCCTGGTCGGGCCTGATGAGCTACGCGCGGCATCAGATGCCGCAGGTCGGCGGCGACGGCAACGGCCTGTGGTGGGCGCAGGCCTTCGGCGGGCACGGATTGGCACCGACCTGCGCCGCCGGCGAGCTGCTGGCGGCGGCGATCGCCGAGGGCGACGACCGCTGGAAGCAGTTCGCCGACTACGGCCTGGGCAGCACCCACCGCCCGTTCGGCTATCTTGCGGCGCAGGCCAGCTACTGGTGGCAACAAAGCCGCGACTGTCTCAAGACGAGGTTGGAAGGATGAGTGCAACGAATCACCCCGAAATCAGCTGGGCCGATTTCGAGAAGGTCCTGGTCGTCGCCGGCACGGTGACCAGGGTGGAACCGTTCCCCGAGGCGCGCAAGCCGGCGTGGAAGGTGTGGGTGGATTTCGGTCCCTACGGCGAGAAGAAGACCAGCGCGCAGATCGCCGCGCTGTACCAGGCCGAGGACCTGCTTGGCCGGCAGGTCGTGGGCGTGATCAACTTCCCGGAGAAACAGATCGGCCCGTTCCGCTCGCAGTTCCTGCTGACCGGCTTTCCCACCGACGAGGGCGTGGTGGTCACCGCGATCGAGCGCCCGGTACCGAACGGCACCCGGCTGGCCTGAGCCGGCTGCGCGTTGCCCGCGATTTGCCAGCAACGCGCCAGCGCATGTTCGCCATCGCCGGCCACCATGACGGCCCCGTCCCCGTCATGGAGCTCCGCATGAATCCCTTCACCCGCACACTGTGGATCGGCGCCGCCCTGTTCGCGGCAGGCCTGGCGCACGCGAACGACGCTGCCTGGAGCCAGCCGCGGCAGCCGTTTCGCATCTACGGCAACAGCTGGTACGTGGGCACGCAGGGGCTAAGTGCGATCCTGATCACCTCGCCGCAGGGCCACGTGCTGATCGACGGCACGCTGGAAGGCAATGCGGCGCAGATCGAGGCGAACATCCGCACGCTTGGCTTCCGCCTGCGCGACATCAAGCTGATCCTCAACTCGCACGCCCACTCCGACCATGCCGGAGCGATCGCCAGGCTGGCGCACGACAGCGGCGCCACGGTGGCGGCGAGCGCGGCCGGCGCGAAGGAGCTGCGTTCGGGCGGCCATGACCCGGACGACCCGCAATACGGCATGGCGCCGCGCTATCCGGCGGTCACGCCGGTCGAGGTGGTCGCCGATGGCGCTGCCGTGCGGGTGGGGTCGATCGCCATCACGGCGCACTACACGCCCGGCCACACGCCGGGCAGCACGTCGTGGACCTGGCGCTCCTGTGAAAAGGAACGCTGCCTGGGGCTGGCCTATGTCGACAGCCTCACCGCACTCGGCCGCGACGGCTTCCGCTACAGCGACGACCCGGCGCGGGTCGCGAGCTTCCGCCAGTCCTTCGCCACCGTCGCCGGCCTGCCGTGCGACATCCTGATCACCCCGCACCCCGAGGCCAGCGGTTTCATGCAGAAGGTCGCCGCGCGCGAGCGCGAGCATTCGTCCGCCGCCTTGATCGACACCGACGCCTGCCGCGCCTACGCCGCGACGGCGCAGCCGCGCTTCGAAGCGCGGCTGGCGAAGGAGCGGCAGGAGGCGCGCGGAGCAGGCAAGTGAGCCGGCTCCGGCCCGCATGACGGATCAGCGATCCAGCCAGACCTCCAGCCCCTGCGCATTCAGCTCGATGTCCATGCCCAGCAGCTGGCGCAAGGCATCGCGCCCCTGGCCCCAGCCGTGGGCCACGGCACGGGTCGCGTAGAGATCGGTCAGCGACTCCATCAGCACGGCATGCCGATCGGGCTTGCCGTGCGCGGCGCGGGCCAGCGCGACCATCGCGTCGATCTGCGCATGCAGGTCGGCGGCCAGCCGCTCCACCGGCTCGACCCGGCCGTAGTGGGTGAGGTACATCGCGGCAGGTTTCAGGGCGACCAGCCGCTCGATCGACGCATGCAACGCATCCGGATCGAACTGCACCGGCGAGGTGGTAGGCAGGATGAACGGGCCGTTCGCGGTGTCGAAATCGCGATACGACAGGCCGAACACGTCGCCGGTGAAGCACGCGTTGGCGCGTTCGTCATACACGGTGAGGTGGTGTTTCGCGTGGCCGGGCGTGTCGATGCACAGCAGCGGCCGGCCAGCCAGTTCCACCACGTGCCCGTCCGGCGCCTCGATGACGCGCTCGGCGGGGATCGGGCGCAGCCTGCCGTAGGTCTGCTCCATCACCGCCTCGCCGTACACCGCGCTCGCGCCGGCCCACAGCACCGAGGGATCGACCATGTGGCGTGCGCCGCGCGGATGCACCACCAGCTGCGCGTTCGGCAGCCGCGCGATCAGCTCGCCGGCGCCGCCGGCATGATCCAGGTGCACGTGGGTGAGGATCAGCCAGTCCACCGCGGCAGCGGAAATCCCGGCTTCGTCCAGCGCCGCCAGCATGCGCGGCACGGCGAAGTGGGTGCCGCAGTCGATGAACGCGCCACGGCCGTTCTCGACGACCAGGTAGGCCGCGTCGAACTGCGGCCGCACGAAACCGGTATCGATGGTGTGGATGCCGTGGGTACTTGCCATGCCTGCCTCGCGAACCGGACGATCCGGCGAGGGTAGCAAGCCGCTGCAGGATGGGCACTTGCACCATGGTCGAGCGCGGGTTGCCCGAAAGGCGCATCCTGCAGAGGCTGCCGCCATGCCGCGGGAACCTTTGGGGGTGCTGCTGCATCCGATCGGCAGCAACTCACTCATCAACGTGCTACCCGGGGGAAACGACATGCTGCTCTATGCGATCCTGATTTTCGCGGTTGCCGCCATCGGCGGCCTGGTGCTGGCCTCCAGCGTACTGCGCGGCAAGCTGGCGCCGTGGGCGATTTCGGTGCTGCACGCGCTGCTCGGCGCCAGCGGCCTGGTGCTGCTGATCCTCGTGGTGCTGCAGGGCGCGGCCCCGGCACGGCTCACCGCGGCGCTGGCCCTGCTGGTGCTGGCTGCGCTGGGCGGCTTCTTCCTCGCCTCGTTCCACTTGCGCAAGCAGGTCGCGCCGAAGGCCGTGGTGTTCGTGCACGCCGGCGTCGCGGTGGTGGGTTTCCTGACTTTGCTCAGCCTGCTGCTGGCCTGAGGCGCCGCCATGCGCCATCCGCTGCATCCGGCCCTGGTGCATTTCCCGATCGCCTGCTGGTCGCTGGCCACCGCGGCGGATCTTGCCAGCCTGGCCTGGGGCGAACCGGCGTGGCGCTTTGCCGGCATCCTGCTGCTGGCGGGGATCGGTTTTTCGATCCCCGCCATGCTGGCCGGCTTGCTCGAACTGGCCAAGGTCGACGGAGACAATCCGGCGATCAAGGACGTCAACCGGCACATGCTCATGGTGATGGGCGCGCTGAGCTGCTACGTGGCCAGCCTGTTCCTGCGCCTGCACGGCACGCACTTCGTCGAGCCGGGCCCGCTGGCTATCGGACTGAGCGTGCTGGGCTTCCTGTGCCTGGGCGTGGCCGGCTGGCTGGGCGGCAAGCTGGTGTACGGACACCGGCTCGGCGTCAGCCCACTGCCGCCTGCCTAGCCTTCGACGGCCGCGGCACGCGCCACAGATACCAGGAAGCGGCGGTGCGATGCGGACTCCAGGCCGCGCCGATCACCGCCAGCGCCTTCGGTGTGGGCGCCGTTTCCAGCGACTTCAGCAGACGGTAACCCTCGCGCACGCCGAAGTCGTCCGCCGGCAGGATGTCGGGCCGGTCCAGGCTGTAGATCAGGAACATCTCCACCGTCCAGCGACCGATCCCTTTCAGCACGCTGAGCCGGGCGATCAGTTCTTCGTCCGGCAACGCCAGGGCCGCGGACAGGTCCGGCACCACACCATCCAGCGCGGCGGCGGCGATGCCGCGGATCGTCTCGATCTTGCGCGCCGAAAAACCGCAGGCGCGCATGCTGTCGAAGTCGGCATCGAGCAATTGCGCCGGCGACGGAAACGCCCGCCGCGGATGCAAGGCCAGCAGCCGCGCTAGGATCGCGTCGCCGGCTTTCACGTGCAGTTGCTGGTAGGCCACCGCGCGCACCAGTGCCTCGTACGGCTCGCGTGCCGGTTTCGGCTCGTGGCCGCAGGGGCCGACCTGCGCAACCAGGCCTGCCCAGTCGTCGTCGATCGAGGCCAGGAACGCAGAGGCTCCGGCATACGCTGCCCGGGGTGGCTCACGGTTTTTCATCGGCTGCATCGCTCCTGTGGATCGCGAACTCGCCTCACAGGTTCGCATGAACTACACGGAGCGCAATGCCTGCGTCGGCTCGACCTTCGCGGCACGCAGGGAAGGGAGCACGGCGGCGCCCTGTCCGAGCAGGATCACGACGAGCGCGCACAGAAGCAACTCCGACGCCGGCAGCCGTCCCACCCCGTAATGACTCCACAGCCAGACGTTCAAGCCGCGCGCGACAACCATGCCGAACAGGACGCCGGCCAGGCAGAGCAGCGCGTTCTCGATCAGGAAGTAGCGCACGATGGCCGCGCGTGTCGCGCCGAGAGCGCGGCGAATGCCGATCTGCCGCTTTCGCCGCGCCACCCAGAAACTGGTCAGGCCCACGATGCCCAGGGCGGTGACCAGCACCAGGACGCAGCACACGATACTCAGCGCGATGGCCATGGAGCGATCCTTTTCGTAGGCGGTGCTGCGGATCTCGTCGAGCGGCCGCAGTCGCCCGAAGATCCGCTGCGGATTCGACGCGATCAGCGCCTTCTTCACCTCCGGCATCGTGGCGTCGAGCGAACCGGGCTTGACGCGCACCATGAGCAGGCCGCCCGGGCCGGCACTGGCGATCGGGACGATGACCGAGTTTTCGCTCACCGCCTTGTCGATGGTGCCGGCCGCAACCGGCGACTGCAGACGTTCCACCACGCCGATGATGGCGACCGGCCTGCCCGCATCCGATGACAGGTAGATCGACTTGCCCAGGGCCTCTCCCCGGGGAAACAGCTGCTGGGCCAGCGCCTGGCTGACGATGGCGACAGCCGGCATGGGCCCCGCATTGAAATTGCCCTGCAGCACGTCTTCGGACGTGAAATTGCGCCCCGCGAGCAGGTGCAGGCCCAGCGTGCCGATGCCGTGCCGATCCATCGCGTAAACGGCGCTCTGGGCGTTCTGGTCCCGCTGGTTGCTGGCGCCGGGAAGCAGGCTGACGCCTTCGCTCCAGCCGCTGCCCCGCAAGGGGTAGGTGTTGGTCGCCACCGCATCGACCACGCCGGGAACGGCCCGCACGCGGCTCAGGTCCGCATCCAGTGCTGCCTTGCTCCCGCTGCCGCTGGTGAGCCGGAAACCGATCGCGAACAGGTTGTGCTCGTCCGTCCCGGTAGGCCGCCTCAGCAAGGCCGTGCGCTCACCGACGATGGAGATCACGTTGCTGATGATCGCCAGGGTCAGGGCGACCTGTATCACCACCAGCAAGGCGCCGATCTTGCTTCGCCTCAGTGCCGCCAGGATCGGTGCTACTTCCATGCTCGTCTCTCGGTGTCCGGTTGGTGGGATGTGCTGCAGCTACTCAAGATTCGAAAGTGCTAACCGACCTTCAACTGCAGCGCAGGCGCGATCCGCATGGCTCGCCATGCCGGATAGAACCCGGCGACAAGGGTCGCGCCTGTCGCCAGCGCCAGCGTGACCGCCAGCAGCGGGGCATCCATGCTGGCGATCCGCCCCATGCCAGCCGGGAACAGGGTGCGCAGCGCCCACAGCGCCAGTACGGTGAGGGACAACCCGAACACGCCGCCGAGCAACCCGACGACGCCGGACTCGATGATGGCCTGCGCGAAGATGTTGCGGCCGCTGGCGCCCAGCGCGCGGCGCAGGCCGAACTCGCCCGCACGCTCGAGCGACTTGGCGAGCATCAGCCCCAGCGCGCCGACCAGGCAGACGACGAAGAAGCTGAAGGCGACCAGTACCGAGAGCCTGGCATCGTCGGGCACGACTTTCTGCGCCACCAGCCAGTCGCGGACGTTGCGCAGGCGCACGTTCGGCTTCCAGGCAAACCGGCCGGCCTGTGCCTGGTCGCGCGCGTAATTCGTCAGGAAGCGCCGATACGCCTCAGCCTCAGCCGACGTGGGCAGTTCGGCCCAGAACTGCAGCCACACGCACTCCGAGCGGATCAGGTCATCAAAGGTTTCGCCGCGGGGGCCGGCGTCGCAGAACTCATACTCGGAAGTGGACATCTGCTTGCCGATGGTCAGCGTGAGCGGAAGAAATGCATCCTCGCCTTCCTCGAAGTCCTGCCCGTTGATGACGTCGTAGTAGCGCGGCTTCGGGTCCCACGCGCCGATGACGCCGACCACCCGGTAGCTGGCATCGTTCAGATACACCGATTTCCCCACGCTGTCGACGCCTCCGAAGAGGCGCTCGTTGAGCGATTTGCTCAAGACGACCAGCGCAGCGCCCCTGGCATCGTCGGACGCATCCCAGGCATGCCCGTAGCGCATCGGCACGTCGAACATCCTGAAAAAGTCCGGCGACGTCGCCCGCGCGGCGATGGAGAAGGGCTTCAGGCCGCGATCCGCCGGAATCACCGTCGCCGATACCTGATACATGGCCACCTGATGGCGTGCCTCATGCGCAGCCAACAGCGCCATCGCGTCCCGATAGGTGAGCTGGGTGGGCGGCTCGTCATCGCCCGCTTTGCGGCTGCGCGGACCGCCATTGTCGAGCTGCACGGCGTAAAGCTGCCCCGATTTCTGCGGAATCGGGTCGCGGGCCATCACATACAGGATGGTGTACGCGGTCATGGTCATCGCCACGCCCAGCCCGATGGCGACCACCATCAGGGCGGTGAGCATGGGGTTGCGACGGAAGCTGATCAGGGCCAGCCGAAGATAATAGGTCACCATGGCATCGCCTTTCCCCCGAAGTGCTGCCTGATGTCCGAAGTCCGCGACAGCGGATTTCTTCGTGGCCAAGCCGGATGTCCGGATGACGTCAGCACGAGTCATGCCAACGGATGATGCTTGATGCGCCGCCCTGCGCGGTCACCGAAGCACTGTCCGCGGACACTTCGTCCGCGGACGCGGACAGATATCGAAGTTCCACCCGGCTGGCGTTAGCCAGCCCGCCGGAACGTGAGATTGATGCGGCAGTCGCCCAGCAACTCATGGTGGCTCGGCTTCAGCGGCAGCACGCCGTGGTAGCGCAGCCGCGCCGGGCCGCCCCACACGGCCACGTCGCCATGCGCCAGCGGTACGCGCTGCGCACGATCCGAGCGCTGCAGGCCGCCGAACAGGAACACCGCCGGAATGCCCAGCGAGACCGACACGATCGGCTGGCCCAGGTCGTGCTCGTCGCGATCCTGGTGCAGGCTCAGCCGGGTGCCCGCTTCGTAGCGGTTGACCAGGCAGGCATCCGGCACGAAGCCGGCGAAACCGGCGTGCGCGGCGGCTGTAGCGGCCAACTGCAGGAAGACCGGCGGCATCGGCGGCCATGGCCTGCCGCTGTCCGGGTCGATCGGATCGTAGCGGTAACCGCGGCGATCGCTGACCCAGCCCAGCGGCCCCGCATTGGTCATGGCCACCGACATGCGGAAGCCGCCGGGCGTGACCAGGTGGCGGAACGGTGCCTGCGCCACGATCGCATCGAGCGCCTGCAGCAAGGCCGCCCCGCTGGCCAAGGCAAACCCGCGCAGCACCATCGCGCCCTCGCACAGCGGCTCGTCCTGGCGGACAGGGGCGGGTGCGGCGGCGAACAGGTCGGTGGTGATCATGTGGCGTCGTGGAAGATGATGCCGAGCGTGTGGCGATGGCCGCTGCGCACGCGGCTGACGCCGTGGCGCATGTTCACCCGGTAGCTGCCGCGCGTGCCTTGCACCGGTCGCTGGTGCACCGCGAACACCACCGCATCGCCCTGACGCAGCGGCACCACTTCGGCGCGCGACTGAATGCGCGGGCGCTGCTCGGTCAGCACGAACTCGCCGCCGCTGAAATCACGCCGCGGCTCGGACAGCAGGATCGCCAGCTGCAGCGGAAACACGTGCTCGCCGTACAGGTCCTGGTGCAGGCAGTTGTAGTCGCCGGCGCCGTACTGCAGCAGCAACGGGGTAGGGCGCCGCTGGCCGGCGGCATGGCAGCGCGCGATGAATTCGGCGTGCGCGGCGGGGTAGCGCACAGCCAGTCCCATCGACGCGTTCCAGCGGTTCGCGATCGGCGCCAGCTGCGGGTAGACCGCGCCGCGCAGCTCGGCCACCAGCTCGGGCAGCGGGTAGTTGAAGTAGCGGTATTCGCCACGGCCGAAACCGTGGCGGCCCATCACCACGCGGCTGCGGAAGCGTCCGTCGTCCGCGTACATGCTTGCCAGCTTCGCGCACTCCTGCGGCGGCAGCAGGGCTTCCAGCATCGCGCAGCCGTGCGCGTCGAGCTCATCGGCGATGCCGGCCCAGTCGTACACCTGCTGCCGCGGGTCGGTTTCGGGGGCAGGGCGCCATTGCGCATTCATGCCTGCGCCTCGCGCTCGAGCAGCGCGCGCTTGCGCTGCACGCCCCAGCGGTAGCCGGACAGGCCGCCGTCGTTGCGCACCACGCGATGGCACGGAATCGCCACCGCCAGCATGTTGTTGGCACAAGCCTGCGCCACCGCCCGCGTGGCCTTGGGCGAGCCGATGCGCCGCGCGATCTCGCTGTAGCTGACGGTGCTGCCGGCCGGGATCTCGCGCAGCGCCCGCCACACGCGCTGCTGGAACGCGGTGCCACGCACGTCCAGCGGCAGGCCCAGGCCGATCGCCGGCGCCTCGATGAAGCCGACGACCCGCGCCACCAGTTGCTCGTAGTCGTGGTCGCCGCCGATCAGCCTGGCCTTGGGGAAGCGATCCTGCAGGTCGCGCGCCAGCGCGTCGGGATCGTCGCCGAGCAGGATCGCGCACACGCCGCGTTCGCTCTGCGCCACCAGGATCGCGCCCAGCGAGCATTCGCCGATGGCGAAGCGGATCTCGCTGTCGGCGCCGCCGGCGCGATAGCTGGAGGGCGTCATGCCCAGCACCTGGCTGGCGGTTTCGTAGAAACGGCTGCTGGCGTTGTAGCCGGCGTCGAAGATCGCCTCGGTCACCGAGGCGCTGCGCCCCAGCTCGCTGCGCACGCGACGGCTGCGATGCGCCGTGGCGTACTGCTTCGGGGTCACGCCGGTGACGGCCTTGAACACGCGGTGGAAGTGGAACGGGCTGAGCCCGGTCGGCTTCGCCAGCTGCTCGAGGGTGGGCGTCGTCTCGGCCTGCTCGATCAGCCGGCAGGCGGCGGTGGCCATCGCCGCATGTTGCTCCGCCAGCGACGGCTGGTCGGGTCTGCAGCGCTTGCACGGGCGAAAACCGGCGCGTTCCGCCTCGGCGGCGGTGGCGTGGAACGCCACGTTCTCGGGCCGGGCCGGGCGCGCCGCGCAGGACGGCCGGCAGTACACGCCGGTGGTTCGCACCGAATAGAAGAAGCTGCCGTCGGCACGCGCGTCGCGCGCCTGCACCGCGGCCCAGCGCGGGTCGGCGACGGTGGTGGCAAGTGCAGCCTGTTTGTCGAAAGTCTTCATGCTTGTTCCTTCCGTCAGATTATCGCGTAAGGCGCAATCTACGGATCGGCGGCCCCGGCGGCACTCCGGGTCTTGCGGTCGAATTCGAACCGGTTCACCGCGTCAGCGGCTTCGCCGTGCTGGCATGCCGTAGACACTGGCGCCGTCACCGGAGATATCAAGTACCTGCGCGGGACACCGATACGTGCGGGAAGTCGTGATTTACCGCGGGCCTGATCGCGTATACCTTCACCAAGTCGCCACGCGGCGAATCCGCAACGACACCACGTATTCATGGCCAAAGGTTCGAGCATCCGGAAGCGGTCGCACGCCAGGCAGCACGCATGAAGATGAACAATCCACCCCTTTCGAACACGTGACGGAGAACGCAGCATGGTGACACGCAGGCGTTTCCTGCAGGGCGCAGCTGCGCTGGGCCTGCTCGGCAGCCGGCTCGAACCGCTGGCGGCGTTCGCGGCGTCTTCCAGCGGCGAGGTGATGTCGCCGGCGCCCGAGCCCGACGGCTTCGCCCGGCATGTCGATGTCTTCATCGGCACCGGCGGCCACGGCCACGTCTATCCGGGCGCCACGCTGCCGTTCGGCATGGTGCAGCTGAGCCCGGATACCAACGACGCGGGCTGGGATGCCTGCTCGGGCTATCACCAGGGCGACGGCTCGATCATGGGTTTCTCGCATACGCATCTGAGCGGCACCGGTGCCAGCGACATGCTCGATGTGCTGGTGATGCCGGCGCAGGGTCCGGTGTTGCTGCAGCCCGGCGCGCGCGGCCTGCCGGAGCAGAACTACCGTTCGCGCCACGATGGGGCTGCCGCCGGTGCCGGGCTTTCCGCCGACAGCGTGGGTCGGCCCGGGCCGGGTTACCGCTCGCGTTACGATGGCGAACAGGCGCAGCCGGGCTACTACCGGGCGCGCCTGAAGGATCACGACATCCTTGCCGAACTGACCGCGACGCTGCGCGCGGGACTGCACCGCTACACGTTCCACGGCAATGGCGGCGGCCACCTGCTGGTCGATCTCGCGCATGGCTACCACGATGACGCCGCGGTGCCGTGCAAGGTCAGCGATGCGCAGCTGAAGCTGGTCGGCAACGACACCCTGGTCGGCGAGCGCCGCGTGCACCAGTGGGCTGGCGGGCGGCACATTTATTTCGCAATGAAGCTGTCGCGCCCCATCGCCCGGGCCACCTTGTACGTCGAGGATGCCCCGCTGCCCACGGGTACCGCCGAGGCGCACGGCACGCACCTGAAAGCCGCGCTGCACGTCGACGACATCGCCGGCGCACCGCTGCTGGTGAAGGTCGGCATTTCCGGCGTCGACGTCGCCGGTGCGCTGCGCAATCTCGATGCGGAGATTCCCGGCTGGGACTTCGAACAGGTGCGCCGCGCCGCCGCTGCGTCATGGGAGCGCGAGCTCGGCCGCATCCGCGTCGACACCGTGTCCGAAGACGTGCGCCGCATCTTCTACACCTCGCTCTACCACACCATGCTGGCGCCGACCCTGTTCAGCGACGTGGACGGCCGCTATCGCGGCATGGACCTGGCGGTGCACCAGCTGCCGCAGGGGGCCAACAACTACAGCACCTACTCGCTGTGGGACACCTACCGGGCGCAGCATCCGCTGCTCACGCTGTACCAGTCCGAGCGCGTGCCCGATTTCGTCAACGGCCTGGTGCGGATGGCCGGCGAGAGTCCCGACGGCCCGCCGGTATGCCCGCTGCAGGGCGTGGAGACCGGCTGCATGATCGGCTACCACTCGGCGGTGGTGGTGGCCGAGGCGCACGCGAAAGGCTTCACCGGCATCGACTACGCGGCGGCGTGGCCGCTGTTCCGCAAGCGCGCGATGGACGACGCTTACCGCGGCCTGCCGTTCTACCGCGAGCTCGGCTACATTCCCAGCGACAGGGAAGGCGAGGCGGTCAGCAAGACGCTCGAATACGCCTACGACGACTGGGCCGTCGCGCACCTGGCTGACGCGGCCGGCGCGCATGCCGACGCCACCCGGCTGCGCCACCGCTCGCGCAATTACCGGCACGTGTTCGACCGCAGGCTGGGCTTCGTGCGGCCGCGCGCCAGCGACGGCCGCTGGCTGGAACCGTTTGATCCGCGCGGCATGGGCCACGCCGCGAAATGGCGCGACTTCACCGAGTCGAACGCGTGGCAGGCGAGCTTCCTCAACCAGCACGACCTGTACGAATACATGAAGCTGTTCGGCGGCGAGCAGGCGTTCGAGCGCAAGCTGGACGCGCTGTTCGGCACCAGTTCGGCGCTGCCGGCCGACGCGCCGCCGGACATCGCCGGCATGGTCGGCCAGTACGCGCACGGCAACGAACCCAGCCACCACGTGGCCTACCTGTACGCGTATACCGGCGCGCACCACAAGACGCAGGCGCGCGTGCGCATGCTGCTGGAAAGCATGTACGAGGCGCAGCCCGATGGCCTTGCCGGCAACGAGGACTGCGGCCAGATCAGCGCCTGGTACGTGCTCAACGCGCTGGGCCTGTACGCGGTCGATCCGGTCAGCGCGAACTACGTGTTCGGCAGCCCCTTGATCGACCGCGCGGAGATCGAGCTGGCCGGCCGGCGCAAGCTGATGGTGCTGGCGCCGGGCAACGGGCCGGACAGCCCGTACATCCAGTCGGTCAGCTGGAACGGCCAGCCATGGAGCCGCAGCTGGATCAGCCACGCCGAACTGGCCGCCGGCGGCACCCTGGTGTTCGAGATGGGCAGCACGCCGAATACGGCATTCGGCGCGGCCCCGGCGGACCGGCCGCCGTCGTTCGGCAAGGCGGCCGGTTAGGGCGCGGTGTCGACCAGCACCAGCTCGGCATCCTCGATCGCGGCGATGCGCAGCGTCGCTTCGTCGCGGATCGCGGCGCCGTCGCGGGCGTCCAGCTTCACGCCGTTGAGTTCGACCTTGCCGGTGGCCGGCACCAGGTAGGCGTAGCGGCCGGGGGCCAGCGTGTACTCGGTGCTTTCGCCGGCCTTGAGCGTGGCGCCCAGCACGCGCGCGTCGGTGCGCAGCGGCAGCGCCTCGGTGTCGTCCTTGAAACCGCTGGCCAGCGCCACGAAGCGGCCCGAACGATCTCCCTTGGGAAACGGCCGCGCGCCCCACGATGGCGGCTTGCCGTTTTCGTCGGGGATGATCCAGATCTGGAAGATGCGGGTGGTCTCGTTCTCCAGGTTGTACTCGGCGTGGGTGATGCCGCTGCCGGCGCTCATCACCTGCACGTCGCCGGCCTCGGTGCGGCCTGCGTTGCCGAGGCTGTCCTTGTGGCTGATCGCACCTTCGCGCACGTAGGTGATGATCTCCATGTCCGCGTGCGGATGCGGTGGAAAGCCGGTCTGCGGCGCAATGGTGTCGTCGTTCCACACGCGCAGCGCGCCCCAGCCCATGCGCTTCGCATCGTTGTAGCCGGCGAACGAGAAATGGTGCTTGGCGTTGAGCCAGCCGTGGTCGGCTCCGCCCAGGCTGTCGAAGGGTCTGCGATCAATCACGGCGGTGCTCCTCATGTTCATCGCGCCAGGGTGGCGCCTGGGTACAACATAAGGCTACGCAGCGCCGTCTGAAACGGGCGCGAAGGAAACGGATTGTCGTTGTTTCGGCGCCAGTGGCCGGCTTACCAGTCGGTAGGCCGGTAATCCTTCAGGAACTGGCCCCACACGTGCTCGCCGGTGTTGATGCCATGGATGATCGGGTCGACGATGCGGGCGGCGCCGTCGACGATGTCAAGCGGCGGGTGGAAGCGTTCCTGCAGCACCTTTTTCGCAGCCAGCTCGGCGGGGTCTTCGTCGGTCACCCAGCCGGTGTCGACGCTGTTCATGTGGATGCCGTCGTTGTGGTAATCGGTGGCCGAGGTGCGCGTCATCATGTTCAGCGCGGCCTTGGCCATGTTGGTGTGCGGGTGGCGGGTGGTCTTGAAGCTGCGGTAGAACTGGCCTTCCATCGCCGACACGTTGACGATGTGCTTGTCGCGCTCGCTCGTGCGCAGCATCAGCGGCTTCAGCCGCGCGTTGATGATGAATGGCGCGATCGCGTTGACCAGTTGCACCTCCAGCAGCTCCACCGACGGTACCTCGGCCATCAGCAGCCGCCATGAATTGCGCTGGCGCAGGTCGACCTGCTGCAGGTCCTGGTCCAGCCGGCCTTCGGGAAACAGGTGGCTCTGCGCCAGCAATTCCTCCGGCAGCAGCGGCAGCTGCGACAACTCGGCGGCGCGGCTCAGCCCCGGCAGGTCGGAAGCGCGGCTGGCCAGCGCCGTCGTAGCGGCCTCGGGCAGGATGTTCGCGCCGCGCAGGCCTTCGTAGTGACCGACCAGCTGGCGCACGTGTTCGGGCAGGTCGTGCAGCGCGGCGGTCTCGCCTTCCATCATGTGCGCGTAGAAATCCGGCGGACGGCGCACGGTCTGGCAGGCGTTGTTGATGATGAAGTCCAGCCGCGGCCGGGTGGCCGCCAGTTCCTGGCAGAACGCCTCGACGCTGGGTGTGTGGCGAAGGTCGAGGCCGTAGACCTGCAGGCGGTGGCCCCATTCGCCAAAGTCCGGTTCGGCCGCGTAGCGCGCCGCCGAGTCGCGTGGGAAACGCGTGGTGACGATCAGTTCGGCACCGGCGCGCAGCAGCTTCAGGCCGGCCTGGTAGCCGATCTTCACGCGGCCGCCGGTGAGCAGCGCCACGCGGCCGCGCAGGTCGGCCAGCTCGCCGCGCTTGGCGTAGTTGAACGCGGCGCAGTCCGGGCACAGCTGGTCGTAGAAGAAGTGGATGGTCGAGTACTTGCGCTTGCACACGTAGCAGTGCTTCGGTTCGATCGACTCGCGCGGCTGCGCGGCATCGGCCTCGGGCGGGACGTCGTGCGGCAGGAAACCTTCCGGCACGAACACGTTCGGCGTGGTGAACACCGGTTTGCGGCGCAGCGTGCGGATGCCGGTCCGGTTCAGTACGGTCTCCTCGGCCTCGATCTTGTTGGCGTGGCGCGCCTTCTCGGCCGCCTTCAGCTTGATCCGGCGCGCCACCGGGTCGGGGTGGTAGACCTGCGCCACCGCCTGGTGCAGGCGCTGGCGATCGTCTGCCGGCAACCGATCCAGCAGCTGGCGGTCGGCCGCTACCGATTCCAGCAGTTCCGCCGCGGCGCGCAGGCGCTCCAGCAGCGCGGCATCCGCGTCGCCGGGCAGGGGCGTGGGGGCAGGCGTGATCGTCAAAAGAGTCATCCGTAGTCGAGAAGTAGAGGGCGGGCGCGTCGCCAGCCGCCCATTTTGCCTGCTTTTTGACCGGGCTTCGAAGAAGGTAGGCCGGAAGCCCCGATCGCCCGGCCCGACCCAAGCAGGCCCGGAGTTCAATTATTGCGTATCAACGCACACTTTCATGGCACGGGTGATGCAAAAGTGGCCCCGTGGCTGTCCAGGCGGGACAGCATGAATATCCGGGCAGGGCGGGGCGCTGGCAGGGTTGAGCGCCGCGACCGTCCACAGCGACGAAGGTTGTTTTTTGTGAGTGTGTCGATAACCGCAAGTGTGCGTGTGCAAGAGGCCGCCATGGCCAAGTCTGTCGCTGCCAACGTTCCACCTGTCGACGCCCTGCTGGGCGACCTGCCTACCGCGCATCGCGCCTTGCCGATCGGGCGCCGAATCGTCGGGCAGGGTTGCCATGGCACGAAAGTCGATGCTCTCTCCAGCAGTGCCGGCCACAGGACGCGCGTCCGCTTCATCTATTTTCCCACGGTCGACGACAACGACCATCGGGTGGCCTATCACCAGCACCTGATGGTCGCCGAAATCCTGCTTGGCCGCGTACTCGCCGCCCGCGCCGCCGGCCTGCGGCCGATGGCTCCCTCGCTCGACTACGCCGCCGAGGCCCGCGCCACGGTGCGGCCGCCGCGGGCCATGTTCCATCCAGCCACGCTGGAATATCGCCGCTGGTACCGCGCCGACGGCACGGCGCGCGCGCAGCCGCTGACCCAGGAAGCGCTTTCGCTGCGGCTGGCCGCCACCGACGACCTGCCGATGAAGGAAGCGCGCGCCCGCGTCGCGCAGCGCTCGCACGCCTTGCCGACGCTCGACCAGGCGTGGCTGATCGACCGCCGCAGCACGCCGCTGGAACGGCGTCCGCTCAACCAGGTGGAATGCCACGTGCTGGTCGATGCCCTCGACGGCGTCTGGCAGTCTTCGGCCGGCGCCTCGCACGTGGAACGCGCGAACCGCCGCATTGCGCTGCGCGTGGCCGCCGTACTCGGGAGCCTGCTGGACGAATACGTCGCGTCGCCGTTCAAGTCCGCAGCCTTGAGCGAAGCCTTCAACGAACATCACCTGGCCCATCTGCGCCAGACCATCGAGAGCTCACGCCAGGCGGAATCCGCCTCGGGCACCTTGCTGGCCGGTCCCAAGGCCTGGTTCGCCGCCAAGACGGCACGGATGCGCGCCGAACATCAGATCGGCCTGGCCATGTCGCCGGCGGCATCCACCGCGATGCGCCTGTCGGGACGCCCGGTGGTCGCCGTGGTCGGGGGCCGCCTGCACACGTTCGTGGACGGCCGGCGTCCCGGCGCCCGCTTGGTACCGGCCGTGCCGGTCTACGCCACGTTCGGCTGAACAGGACGTCGATCCATCCCTGATCCATCCGGTTGCCGGGTGCGTAACCGTCCCTGAGTCCCGCGCTCGCATCCCCGGCGGCCTGGTTCGCCCGACGACTACAGACACGGCGCGCAACCTGCTGTTCACTCCGAGTCGCGGGTTCCGCTCAAGACTCCGTTCGTGTCGATGGGCACCGCCAGAATCCGCGCGCTCCTTCCGCCCATCCTTCGACAGGCTCAGGACGAACGGTAGGGGATGTCGCCCCCGGCCTCGAAACCCGGGCCGTGATGGGCCCTCAGTGCACGTAATTGAAGGCCACCGCCGGCGTGATCGTGGTCGCGGTGTTGTGCCCGCCGGTGATCACGCGGGTGCCGAACAGCACGCCGAGCGTGGGACTCCAGCTGTATTCGATCGCCGGGGCGAAGCCGAACGCCTCGCTGGAACGGCCGTCCAGACGCAAAGCAGGCAAGCCGCCGGCATCGTGCAGGTCGTGGCCGCGCACGCGGGCACCGTGGCTGCGCCGGTAGGTGACGTCGAGCGCCAGCACCCAGCGCTGGCTGAGGCTGTATTCCCAGGCTGCATTGACGAAGAATGAACTGCCGGGCCGGGCGTGTCCGCGGAAACCGTCCGGCGTGCCGTAGACGCTGGCGTCCTCGAGCTGCGCCCGCGTCGAGAACGACTTCGCCACGTTGAAGCGCATGCGCAGGATGCGGCCGTTGGACAACCAGAAATACGTCTGCGTGTTGACCTGCAGCGTAGTGGTGGTGGCGCCGCTGCCCAGGCCATTGCCGGGTCGCCGGCCCAGCCGGTCGTACTTGCCGGTCGGCAGGGTTTCCTGCAGCTGCAGCGAGACCGTGGGCCGCGAACTGCCCGCCGGCACATCGGTCAGCCGGTACTGCGCCTGCACGCTGACGTCGCCCAGCCCGATGCCGCTGCTGTCGCCAGGGCCGTCCATGCGGTTGTAGCCCAACACCGGCACCAGGCCGACCGTCAGCCGGTCGGTGAGGCCGTAGAGCATGTAGGTGAGCGAACCGTAGCCGTCGGCGTGCGGCGAGGACACGTCATAGACATAAGGCTCGATCAGAATGTGGCCGCGCGGCAGCGTCGCGGCGGAATTCGCCAGCATCGGCCCGGTCCACCAGGCATCGTCCTGCGACTGGCGCGGCATCGACGCCGCGGACAGCGGCACGACGGCGCGGGACGGTACGTCCTGCGCCAGTGCAACGAGCGGCAACAGGGCAGCGCAGGACAGGCTCCATGCCAGCCGGCGCAAGCAGCGCCGGTGCGGAGTTCGAGGTGCTTCCGGGTGCATCGTCATGGATTGTCTCGTGTAGCAGTCTGAAAAACGGTTCGGTACCGGCCACGGTCCGCGTCTTCCGCGGAGTTGCCTGCCGGCTGCGCATCACACGCCATTGCGGCGTCCGGCGCCTGTGCCGGAAGGCGTGCCAGCAACATCGGGGGCGCCCTCAGGATCGGCTTTTCGCGCCGGCCGCGCACTCCGTTTCTTGCGCCGCGACGGCGCTGCGCCTGCAGGCAGGTCATCCGCCAAACCCGCGGTCGACAACATCTCTGCGTCAGCTCATTGCTGATCTCAATGGCGGTACGGCGTCACAACACGGCTCGCAGCTGGAGCGCAGCTACTTCGCGGCGCCGTATCGCTACGGCGCCGCTCCCGTCTTCCCGAGCCGCATCCAAGGCGCGGAGGACGGAGTTCTTATCGCGTCGTTCTGCGCCACGCAAGACGCCCGCGTTTGAGAACCGCCCGCGGAACGCACAAACTCGAAGCATTCCATACCAGGAGGCAGACCATGACGACAGGGCAGCTTGCGCCACCGTGGCAGGTGTCGCGCTGGTTCAACAGTGCGCCGCTGACCCTGGCCGATCTGCGCGGCCGCGTGGTCGTCGCGCACGCTTTCCAGATGCTGTGCCCGGGTTGCGCCGTGCACGCGCTGCCGCAGATGCAGCGCGTGCGACAGACTTTTCCTGCCGACCGCGTGGCGGTGATCGGGCTGCATACGGTGTTCGAGCATCACGAGGCGCAAGGGCCGCTGGCGCTGGAAGCGTTCCTGTACGAATACCGCTATGCGTTTCCCGTCGGCGTGGACGCGCACGCCAATGGCGACCCCTTGCCCCTGACGATGCGCACCTACGCCATGCAAGGCACGCCCACGCTCATGCTGATCGATGCGCAGGGGCGGCTGCGCGAACAGCATTTCGGGGTGCTGGATGATCTGGTACTGGGCGTGGCGCTGGGCAGGTTGCTGGGGGAGGTCGATGCCGCGAAAGCCGGGGCGATCGGGGCGTATCCGTGAACCTGGAACCTGGTACGGGCGATGCTTGCCTGGGCGCCTCGCGGGAATGACCAGAGCGGCGATCTCGTGTTCACCTGCAGGACATCTTGAAGCCCTAAAACTCCATCGTTTGAACAGCGGGAGCAGTAGTGCGACACGACAAATCCGAAAACACCGCCCGCTGGAGCAGGGCGCGTACCCACATGGCACGTTGGGGTTTGTTGTTGCTCACCTGCGCAGGTCCGGCGGGCACGGTGCCTGCCCACGGCACCACGGTACGTAGCGGCGGAAGCGCAACCCCACAGCGGATGGCCATCCAGGTCAACGACGACCGCATGACGGTGACGATGGCCGGCGCGCCGCAAATCTACCTGTACGGCGTGATCGACGCCGACGCGCCGCAGCGCTTCGAAACGCTGGTGAAGTCGGGGAAGATTCCGCCCGGGTCCGACATCTATCTGAATTCCGCGCAGGGCGACCTGGCTGCCGGCATGGCGCTGGGGCGACTGTTCCGCGCCGGTGCCATGACGACGCATCTTGGAACGCCGCGGCGCAAAGGCCGTGCCGGGTATCGGGGCATCAAGGCAGCCGTCTGCAGCGGAGCCTGTGCCTATGCCTACTTCGGCGGCCTTTACCGGTGGGCACCCACCGGCAGCGACCGCATTGGCCTGATCCGCCACCAGGCCGCAGGCACCGCGCAGGTCCGGTCGACGAGCAGCGAGATGGACGCATACCTGAAAGACATGGGCATCGACCTCGACGCGCTCGCGCCGCTGCCGACGTCATCGACCGATTCGCCGACCTGGCTGACCGCGGACCAGATGACCGTCGCCGGCCTGGCCAACAACGGCCGACTCCCGCTCAAGACGAAAAGCTGGCTTCTGCCACCGGCGCCTTTCCTGGAACTTCAGCAGGATGATCGCGACGGCAGCCATCGGCTCGTCCTGCAATGCAGGCCGGGCAGCGTCACGCTGACCGCGTACGATCTGGTGGGCGCAACTCGCGCCAGGCAGATCGCGGCGCACGAAACGCGGTCGTATTTCGAGGTCGACCGCCAGGAAGTGCTGGTCGAGCCGCGCGGTGCGGCCCGCGCCGTCGATGGCGCGGTCGTGATAACCCGGCCCTATCCGCCAGCCGATCTGGGGCACCTGCTTTCGTCGACCTCCATCGGCGCCTGGGTCGGCGGCAGGCGCAGCGCGTTCCGCTACGGCGCCACCTTCATGCTCTATCCCGCCCGGCACGCCATCAAGGACTTCTACAACGCCTGCTGGCGCGCGGCGCCCTGGCCGGTCAAGCCGTCGGCGAAGAAGGGCTGAGCCTGTTCGCGAACAGCCCGCTCGCTGCAAAAAAACGCCGACCTGCATGGGTCCGTGACTTCCGACCTCCAATGACCTCTGACCCTTCGGCGGATGGCCGAGGCCGGCGTAGGCTGCGCTCGACCATCCGGTTCGTGGCGTCAGCCATTCGCCGGGTGGCCGAGGACGGAGAGCGCAACGCAGTCTGCTCGCCGCGGCCATCCCCAGGCCTGGTGGGTGACAAAACCGTCCGGAACTCCCCATGAGCGGACCGCCAAAGGTCCGGCGGGCTCATGTCCCCACAGTCAAGAGGAATCAGGAAAATCCCATGAACAACAACTCTCCTTCAAACAACCGCCGCGGCTTTAGCCTTTCCCTCCGGAGCCTGGCCGTGGCGGCTGTCATCGGCCTGTGCGGCGTGGCGGGATCCACCGAGGTCCACGCGCAAGCCACCGCAGGCAATGTCTTCGGAAAGGCACCGGCGGGCGACACCATTACCGCGCACAGCACGACGACCGGACTGGAGCGCCAGGCTCAGGCAGACGCCAAAGGTCGTTACAGCATAGGCCCGCTGCCGGTCGGCGTTTACACGGTGACGCTGGAAGAGAACGGCCGTCCCGTCGTCAAGCACGTGAACGTGCCGGTCGTCGTGGGTCGCGGCATCAAGGTCGACTTCGATTGTGTCCAGGGCCAGTGCGCACAACTTGCAAGCAAGCCCTGATGCAACGTGGCCGGGCCGGTAAAGGTCACTGCCCGGGCGTTCGTTTCGACCATGGAACGCGCGGATCCCGGTACAGCCGTCGCCCACCCGGCCTGAAGTCGTGGCAGTCACTGATCGCCCAGCGCTGGAAGGCGCTGGGCTTTCCATGCGCGTTCATCAGCACTTAACCGGCGGCACATCTATGCTCCACCAGGCACTACGGGCCGCTGCAGGTTTCTTCATGGGGCGGTGGGGACAGATCCATTCGAGAGGCGGGAAAGCTGATGAATACGACTGGGCCGGCCAGCGTCGTGCTGGCAAATCTTCAACGGATCCTGCCGGACCTGGAAGCGCTTTATACCGACGTGCATGCCCATCCCGAACTGTCGATGCAGGAGGTCCGGACCGCGGGCCTCGCGGCGGAATGGTTGCGCAGGGCGGGTTATGAGGTAAGCACCGGCGTCGGCAAGACGGGCGTGGTCGGCCTGCTTCGCCATGGCGAGGGGCCTACCGTGATGTTGCGCGCGGACATGGATGCGCTGCCGGTTGCCGAAGCCACCGGCGTGCCATATGCCAGCAAGGTAACCGCCGCCGACCTCGAAGGCCGGACGGTTCCGGTGATGCATGCCTGCGGCCACGACATGCACGTGACCTGGCTCGCCGGCGTGGCCACGCTGCTGGCCGAGGCACGCGACACCTGGCGCGGCACGATCCTGGCGGTATTCCAGCCTGGCGAGGAAACCGCCGAAGGCGCGCAGGCCATGATCGACGACGGCCTGCTCCAGCGTTTCCCGAAGCCCGATGTGGTGCTCGGACAGCATGTGATGGTCGGCCCGGCCGGTGCCGTCGCCGGGCGCACCGGCGTCATCACCTCGGCGGCGGACAGCCTGCAGATCCGCCTGTTCGGGCGGGGTGCGCATGGCTCAATGCCGCAGGCCAGCATCGACCCGGTGGTGATGGCGGCCTCCGTCGTCTTGCGCTTGCAGACCATCGTGTCGCGCGAGCTTGCCGCCGCAGAGTCGGCAGTGGTCACCGTCGGCGCGCTGCAGGCCGGTACCAAGGAAAACGTGATCCCCGACGAGGCGATCATCAAGCTCAACGTGCGCACCTTCGACGAAGGCGTGCGCCAGCGCGTGCTGGCAGCGATAACGCGCATCGTGAATGCCGAGGCCGCGGCCTCCGGTGCGCCACGACCGCCGGAGATCACGCCACTGGACAGCTATGACCTGGTGGTCAACGACCAGGCGGCAAGCGCGCGCGTGGTCGAGGCGTTTCGCCAGCACTTCCCGCCGGAAAGCGTGCGGCAGACCGGCCCGGCGTCGGCCAGCGAGGACTTCGGTTCGTTCGGCACGCAATGGGGCACCCCGTCAGTGTTCTGGTTCGTGGGCGGCACCGATCCGGCGCTCTACGCCAAGGCCAAGGCGGCCGGCAAGGTCAACGAGATTCCCACCAACCACAATCCGCGTTTTTTGCCAGTGCTGCATCCCACGCTGGAAATCGGCGTGGAAGCGATGGTGGTGGCCGCGATCGCCTGGCTCGCGCCGGCCGACGGATAGCGTGGCCCACTGGAGCTGCCCGGAAAACCCGTTTACCTCATTCGTCATCCCTGCGAAGACAGGAATCGCACTTCGCCATACCGCATCATCGCACCGGGGGAGTGCACGTGACGGTTTCCTTGCCGATCAAACGCGGTTCCTGCCTTCGCAGGAATGACGGCTGGGGTGGTGGCGCGACTGCGTTTGCGAAAACACGGCCAGCAGGGTGCGCCCTCGCGGAGTCCGTGAAAGACAACGGCACCGAATGGCTGCGGTGCCGTTGCGGTTTCCAGCGCAGGGCACTGGATGCCAGCTTTCGCTGGCATGACAGGCAGAAAAATTAGAGCGCTTCGAACACGCCCGCCGCGCCCATGCCGGTGCCGATGCACATGGTCACCATGCCGTACTTCTGCTTGCGACGGCGCATGCCGTGCACGAGCGTGGCGATGCGCACGGCACCGGTGGCGCCGAGCGGGTGGCCCAGCGCGATGGCGCCGCCGAGCGGGTTGACCTTGCCCGGGTCGAGGCCGAGGTCGCCGATCACGGCGAGCGCCTGGGCGGCGAAGGCTTCGTTGAGCTCGATCCAGTCCAGCTGGTCCTGGCTGATGCCGGTCTGGCGCAGCGCCTTGGGGATCGCTTCCTTCGGGCCGATGCCCATCACTTCGGGCGGCACGCCGGCGACGGAGAAGCCGACGAAGCGCGCCAGCGGCTGCAGGTTGTATTGCTTGATGGCCTTTTCGCTGGCGAGCAGCACGGCGCCGGCGCCGTCGGACATCTGGCTGGAGTTGCCGGCGGTGACGGTGCCGCCGAACTGGCCGTTGCGGAACACGGTCTTCAGCTTGGCCAGCACCTCGGGCGTGGTGCCGGCGCGCGGGCCCTCGTCCTGGTCGATGACGCGGCTGTCGGTGGTGATGCCGCGGGTGGCGAGGTCGGGGTAGTGGTCATCGAGCTGGAACGGAGTGATCTCGTCCTTGAACTCGCCGGCGGCCTGGGCGGCCAGCGCACGGCGGTGGCTTTCCACCGAGAACGCGTCCTGCTGCTCGCGGCTGACTTTCCACTGCTTGGCCACGTTCTCGGCGGTGATGCCCATGCCGTAGGCGATGCCGATGTTGTCGTCCTGGAAGATGGCCGGGTTCATCGCGACCTTGTGGCCCATCATCGGCACCATGCTCATGCTCTCGGTACCGCCGGCGAGCATCAGGTCGTCCAGGCCCAGGCGGATGCGGTCGGCGGCCATCGCCACCGACTGCAGGCCGGAGGAGCAGAAGCGGTTGACGGTGACGCCGGGCACGGTGTGCGGCAGGCCGGCCAGCAGCAGGCCGATGCGCGCCACGTTCATGCCTTGCTCGGCCTCGGGCATGGCGCAGCCGATGATGACGTCGCCGATCTGGTGCGGGTCGATGCCCGGTGCCTGCGCCATCACGGTACGGATCACGTGGGCGAGCATGTCGTCCGGGCGGGTGTTGCGGAACACGCCGCGCGGCGCCTTGCCGACCGGGGTGCGGGTGGCGGCGACGATGTAGGCATCTTGCACTTGTTTGGTCATGGGATTTGCTCCGTGGCGTCGCGCGTGAAGCAGCGACGCGTCTTCAGTTTTTGATCGTCATCCCAGCGCAAGCTGGGATCCAGTGTCGCTGTCGTGGATCAAAGTCGCTGGACCCAGCTTGCGCTGGGGTGACGACCCTTCAGTTCCTCAGCGGTTTGCCGGTGCTCATGGTGTGGGCGATGCGGGCCTGGGTTTTCTCGGTCTTCGCCAGTTCCACGAAGTGCCTGCGCTCCAGTGCCAGCAGCCATTCCTCGTCGACCATCGAACCACGCTCGATCACGCCGCCGCACAGGGTGTCGGCGATGCGCGCGGCGATGTCCACGTCGTGCTCGGAGGCGAAGTAGCCGGCCTGCAGGTTGGCCAGCGAGGCACGGAAGGTGGCGGTGCCCACGTCGCCGGCGACCGCGATCGCACGCGCCGGCAGCGGCGGACGGTAGCCGCTTTCGGCCAGCGCGCTCGCCACCTGCTTGGCGACATAGAGCAGTTCGTAAGCGTTGAACACGACCACATCGCTGTCGCGCAGCAGGCCCATGTTCTTCGCCTCGATCGCGCTCGACGAGACCTTGGCCATCGCCACGGTTTCGAACACCTTCTTCAGTTCCTCGAACGGGTCGGTCGGGTTGGCCCTGGCTGCGCGCACGGCCAGCTCGTGCAGGCCGCCACCGGCCGGCAGCAGGCCCACGCCGGCCTCGACCAGGCCGATGTAGCTTTCGAGTGCTGCAACCGTCCGCGCGGAATGCATCTGGAACTCGCAGCCGCCGCCGAACGCCATGCCGCGTACCGCGGCCACCACCGGCACCAGCGAGTGCTTGATCGCCATGCTGGTGCGCTGGAAGTTGGCGACCATCTTCTCGAAGTCGTCGAACTTGCCGGCCTGCAGCAGGCCCAGCGCACCCTTGAGATCCGCGCCGGCGGAGAACGGCTCGCCGGTCTGCCAGATCACCACGGCCTTCAGCTTCTCTTCGGCCAGCTTGATCGCATGCTGCACGCCGTCGAGCACGAAGTCGTTGACCGTGTTCATCTTGGTCTTGAACGAGAGGATGCCGATGCCGTCGTCGCCCATCGTCCACAGGCGCACGCCATCGTTCTCCCACACGGTGGTGCCTTGGTCGAATTTCTCACCGATCAGCGGATCGGGGAACAGCTGGCGCTGGTAGACCGGATGCTGCGAACGCGGCTTGTCGGCGTTGGCGCTGGCCGAGTACGAACCGCCCTTGCCATGGACGCCTTTACGGCCATCCGTCACCCACGCCGGCAACGGCGCCTTGCTCATCGCCTTGCCGGCGGCGATGTCTTCGTTGATCCAGCCGGCGACCTGCTGCCAGCCGGCGGCCTGCCAAGTCTCGAACGGGCCGAGCTTCCAGCCGTAACCCCAGCGGATCGCGAAGTCGACGTCGCGCGCGGTGTCGGCGATGTCGGCCAGATGGTAGGCGGTGTAGTGGAACAGGTCGCGGAAGATGGCCCACAGGAACTGGGCCTGCGGATCGGCCGACGCACGCAGCTTGCCGAACTTCTCGGCCGGGTCCTTGATCGCCAGGATCGCGGCGACTTCGTCTGAGGCTTTCTGCTCGGACGGGCGATAGTCCTGCTTCACCACGTCCAGCACCACGATGTCCTTGCCGGCCTTCCTGTAGAAGCCGGCGCCGTTCTTCTGGCCCAGCGCGCCTTTCTCGATCAGGCCGGCGAGCCACACCGGCGCCTTGAAGTATTCGTGCCACGGATCGTCGGGCAGCGTGTCGGCCATGGTCTTGATGACGTGGGCCATGGTGTCCAGGCCAACCACGTCGGCGGTGCGGTAGGTGGCGCTCTTCGGACGACCAACGGCGGGGCCGGTCAATGCGTCGACGGTGTCGAAGCCGAGCTTGAACTGCTCGGTATGGTGCATGGTGGCCAGCATCGAGAACACGCCGATGCGGTTGCCGATGAAGTTCGGAGTGTCCTTGGCGATCACCACGCCCTTGCCGACGGTGGTGGTGAGGAAGGCTTCGAGGCCGTCCAGCACGTTCTTGTCGGTGAGCCGGGTCGGGATCAGCTCGACCAGGTGCATGTAGCGCGGCGGGTTGAAGAAGTGCACGCCCGAGAAGCGGTGGCGCATTTCCTCCGGCAGCGCCTCGGCCAGGCCGTTGATCGACAGGCCCGAAGTGTTGGAGGCGATGATCGCGGTCTTCGACAGGTGCCCGGCGATCTTCTTGTACAGATCCAGCTTCCAGTCCATCCGCTCGGCGATCGCCTCGATCACCAGGTCGACGTCCTTCAGGTGGTCGAGGTCGTCGTCGTAGTTGGCCGGGACGATCGCGGCGGCCAGATTCTTGTCGGCCAGCGGGGCGGGCGACAGCTTGGCCAGGTTGGCGATGGCCTTCTGCGCGATACCGCTCTTCGGGCCTTCCTTGGCAGGCAAGTCGAACAGCACGGTTTCGACACCGGCGTTGGTCAGGTGCGCGGCGATCTGCGCGCCCATGACACCGGCGCCCAGCACGGCGGCCTTGCGGATGCGCAGCGCTGATGTGGGTGAGGATGCAGCGGTCATTGGCTTCTCCGAGGATGCAAAGGGGTGGGGCAGGTAGGTCAGGGATGGCTGAGCCCGGCGACGGCGAAGCGGATCAGGTGCTGGGCGGTCTGTTCGCGATGGGCGTGCTCGCTGACGTCGCTCTTGCGCTGGATCATGCCGAAGCCGGACATCGCGTGGGTCAGTGCGCCGGTGACCAGGTCGATGCGCCAGTACAGCTCTTCCTTGCTCAGCTGCGGCAGCAGGCGCGCGAATTCGGCGGTGAACTGGCGCATCACGTGACCGTAGTTCGCGGACAGGAACTGGCGCAGGGTGTCGTCGTGCTCGGCGAATGCCCGCGCCAGCACGCGCATGAACAAGGCGCCGCTATCGTCGTGCGACAAGTCCAGGGCGGGGCGGATGAACGCTTCCAGCACGTCCTCGAGGGTGGTTTCCGGGGCGCCGGCGATCCTGGCGAGTGCCGCCAGTCGGCGTTCATTCAGTGCGTCCAGCCGGCGCCGGAACACCTCCTCGACCAGCTTGTCCTTGGAGCCGAAGTGGTAATTGACCGCGGCCAGGTTGACCCCGGCGGCGGTCGTCAGCTGGCGCAACGAGGCACCGTCGAAGCCGCGCTGGGCGAACAGGACCTCGGCGGCACCGAGTATCCGTTCCTTGGTTGAGCCGGAGCTGTTCACGGGCGAAACCATCCATCGGCCACGGGCCGGTTCAAACGATCGTTTGAGCATACGCGGACAGCTCCGGGGCCGTCAAACAGTCGTTTGTTGCAAACACCCGGCGACTTGCGTATGAGTTAGAATCTGTCAAACTTTCGTGAGCTAAATCCGCAATCCTTGTCGGAATTAGCCGATTCCGCCGGCCTGGGGGCCGGCCATGACCCCTTTCCCTATCCATCCGTTTTTCCGGAGCAGACCCGTATGGCGCTGGAGCGCACTCTTTCCATCATCAAGCCCGATGCCGTTGCCAAGAACGTCATCGGCGAAATCTATGCCCGTTTCGAGAAGGCCGGCCTGAAGATCGTGGCCGCGCGCATGAAGCAGCTGTCGCGCCAGGAAGCCGAAGGCTTCTACGCCGTGCACCGCGAGCGCCCGTTCTTCAAGGCACTGGTCGAGTTCATGATCTCGGGTCCGGTGATGATCACCGCGCTGGAAGGCGAGAACGCCGTGCTGGCCCATCGCGACCTGATGGGCGCCACCAATCCGAAGGAAGCCGCGCCGGGCACGATCCGCGCCGACTTCGCCGACTCCATCGACGCCAATGCCGTGCATGGCTCCGATGCGGCGGATACCGCCAAGGTGGAGATCGCTTACTTCTTCGCCGCGACGGACGTACTTTCGAGGTAACTTGTGCGTTCATCCATGAACGCGGAGATCAAGAAGCGGCCATCCGTGACCGCACTCTTCAGAAAATCATGAACCAGGCAACCATCACTTCATCCGATCAGGCCACCGCCAAGGTCAACCTGCTCGACTTCGATCGCCAGGGTCTGCGTGATTTCTTCACGCGGATCGGCGAGAAGCCGTATCGTGCCGAGCAGGTGATGAAGTGGATCTACCACGACCTGGAAGACAACTTCGAGAACATGACCGACGTGGGCAAGGCGCTGCGCGCCAAGCTCACCGAGGCCTGCTATATCGGTGCGCCGAAGACGCTGCTGGACAAGATGGCCACCGACGGCACGCACAAGTGGCTGCTGGGCATGGACAGCGGCAACGCGATCGAGACGGTGTACATCCCCGAACCGACCCGCGGCACCTTGTGCGTGTCCTCGCAGATCGGTTGCGCGCTGAACTGCAGCTTCTGCTCGACCGGCGCACAGGGCTTCAACCGCAACCTGTCCACCGCCGAGATCATCGGCCAGGTGTGGGTGGCGGCGAAATACCTGGGCAACGTCACCCACCAGAACCGCCGCATCACCAACGTGGTGATGATGGGCATGGGCGAACCGCTGGCGAATTTCGACAACGTGCTGAAGGCGATGCGTCTGATGCGCGACGACCTGGGCTTTGGCTTGGCGGCCAAGCGCGTCACCCTGTCCACTGCCGGCATGGTGCCGCTGATCGACCAGCTGTCGGACGCCATCGACGTGTCGCTGGCGGTGTCGCTGCATGCGGCCAACGACGATCTGCGCACCGAACTGATGCCGATCAACAAGCGCTACCCGATCGCCGATCTGCTGGCAGCCTGCCAGCGCTGGATAGCGCGCAAGCCGCGTACCTCGATCACCTTCGAATACACCTTGATGAAGGGGATCAACGACCAGCCCGAGCACGCCCGCCAGCTGATCAAGCTGATGCGCAAGCTGCCGACGTGCAAGGTCAACCTGATTCCGTTCAATCCTTTCCCGGGCACCCAGTTCAAGCGCTCCGACGCCGACGACATCCACGCGTTCCAGACACAGCTGCTGAATGCCGGGGTATTGACCATGTTGCGGCGTACCCGCGGCGACGACATCGATGCCGCCTGTGGCCAGCTGGCCGGGCAGGTCACCGATCGCACCCGGCGCAGCGCCGACATACGCAAGCGGCAGGACGAGGGGACACTGCATGCGATTTGACCGGGTACTGATCCTCTGCCTGCTGCTGCCGCTGGCCGGCTGCATCACCACGCGCACCGACAGCAGTGCGCTGGGCAAGAGCATGCCGCAGTCCAGCAAGGCGGAGCAGGCCGAGGATGCCGCCCGGATACATACCGAACTGGGCCAGCGCTACATGGCCTCCGGCGACCTGCAGACGGCGCTGGAAAAACTCACCAAGGCGCTGCAGTTCGACCCCAACTACGCGCCGGCGCATACCGTGATCGCGGTGCTGTACGAGCGCATCAACAAGCTGCCCGAAGCCGAGCAGCATTACCGCAAGGCGGTGGCGCTGGAGCCGGCCAAGGGCGCACCGAACAACAATCTCGGCGTCTTCCTGTGCCACACCGGGAAAATCGCCGAGGCGAACCAGTATTTCCAGAAAGCCGTCGCCGATCCGTTCTACCAGACCCCCGATGTGGCGCTGACCAATGCCGGCGTCTGCCAGCTGCGCGCCAATGACGTTGCCGGGGCTGAAGCGAGTTTTCGTGACGCCATCGCAAGAAATCCCAAGAATGCGGAGGCACTCTTCCAGCTTGCGAATACGCTTTATCTGAATAAGGATGCATTTCGCGCCAGGGCTTTTCTCCAGCGGTTCGATGCGCTGGGCCAGCCGACTGCCGCGTCGCTCAAGCTAGGCCACGATATCGAAACCCGTCTGGGCAACCCGGAAGGTGCCCTCACTTACAGCAAGCGATTGCTCAGCCAGTTCCCGGACTCGGAGCAGGCGCACGCCCTAGACACAACTGCCAGCCCATGACCTCCATGCAACCTCAATCTACCGAGCAGGGTTCCAGCGAGCCCGGGCTGTTCGGTATCAATTTGCCCAACATGGACGTGTCGTCGACACCCCCTCACACGGTAAGTTTCGGCAGTCGCCTGCATGCGGCGCGTGAAGCCCAGGGCCTGGACCTGGAAGCCTGCGCGCATTCGCTGAAATTGCCCGCCCGGGTGCTGCGCCAGCTCGAACGCGACCAGTACGATGGCATCGATTCCAAGATCTACCTGGGCAGCTACATCAACAAGTATGGCCGCCACCTGGGCATCAACGAGGCATCGATCCAGGTCGAGCTCGACCGCATCAGGCAGATCGAGGCGCCGCTGGTAGCCACCGGCGGCATCTCGCACTCGCGCTTCCTGCTGGACCGTTACGCCACTGCCGCCACCTACGTCGTGCTGACCGCGGTGATCGTGGTGCCGATGATCTGGCTGGGCGTGCGCGGCACGCTGGATCGCGACCTCAGCCATCTCGCTCCGCTGGATGCCGCCCCGGTGGCCCAGCTGGAAACGCCTGCCACCAACAAGGCAGTTGCCGACGGAAAGGCCGGTGACTCGATCCCGAAGGCGCCGCCTGCAGCCATGCCGCAGCCGGAACAGGATCAGCCGCTGCTGGCCTCGATGGCGCCATTCCCGAACCTGGAAAGCGCCAGCCTGTCGCAGGCCAAGCCGGCTGCATCAGTCGCCGCCATCGGTACCGGCGGCCACAACCTGAGCCTCAACCTCTCGGCGGCCAGTTGGGTCGAAGTGACCCAGGCCGACGGTACGCGGCTGGAATACGGCCTGCTCGCGGCCGGCAGCAGCAAGACCTATCACAGCGACCAGCCACTGGATGTGCGCATCGGCAATGCCGCCGGCGCACAGGTCAGCATCGACGGCAAGTCGATCGGCCTGGACGATTTCCGGCGCGCCAACGTGGCGCGTTTTCGCGTGCAGACGCAGGACGGCACGGCCTCCGCCACCAGCTTCTGATCGCCATTCGGGGCCGCTGCGAGCGGCCCATTTCGGTTATGCTTGCCCACTCGGTCCGCTCGGCAACGAGCGGGTATGACCGGCTTTTCCCTTTGTTTACCGCACCGGCCTGTGCACGCGTCTGCGGGCGCGCGGCCTTTTGAATGGTGATTGCATGGCATTTGAAGAATACGACAAGTACGAACAGAGCGAGCTGGTTCAGAAGTGGCTGCGCGACAACGGCGTGTCGATCATCGCCGGCATCGTTATTGGCCTGGTCGGCATTTTCGGTTGGCAGCAGTGGCGCAGCCACCAGGCCCGGAACGAGGGCCAGGCCTCCCAGCTCTACCAGCAGATGCAGATCGCGCAGGCGTCCGGCAAGCCGGACACCGCTTCGCAGCTGACCGACCAGCTGATGAAGGATTACGCGAAGTCGCCGTTCACCGTATTTGCCGTCAGCGAGCGCGCCAAGCAGCAGGTGCAGGCCAAGCAGCTGGACAAGGCCGAGGCATCCCTGAAGTGGGCCGAGAGCCACGCCACCGCTCCGGCGTTGAAGTCGTTGACGCTGTTGCGCATCGCACAGGTGGAACTGGCCCGCGACAACGGCAAGGAGGCGCTGGCCACGCTCGATCGCATCCCGGCCGACAGCTATCAGGGGCTGGCGCAGGAACTCCGCGGTGATGTGCTGGTCAAGCTTGGACGTTCCGACGAAGCACGCAAGGCCTATCAGACGGCCTTGTCGGCGTTGGGCGAGGAAGCGCCGCAACGCGGTGCCTTGCAGATGAAACTCGATGATTTGGCCGTGGCCGGGAAGCAGGGTGCATGAAAAGATTTTTGCTGATCACGCTGGCTTCATTGGTGGCCCTTGCCGGTTGCCATTCGTTCAAGAAGGAAAACGTCCAGCCGCCGACTCCGCTGGCCAAGGATTTCAAGCCGACGCTGCAGGTCACCCGCCTGTGGCGCGCCAGCGTGGGCGACGGCGCCGGCACCAGCGGCGCGCGCCTGCGCCCGACCGTGGTCGACGGCGTGCTCTATGCCGCCAGCACCGACGGCAAGCTGGTTGCGTTTGACGCCGCCAGCGGCAAGAGCCTGTGGTCGAAGAGTTCGCGCATCCATGGCTGGTTCGGCTGGGGCGACAAGAAGCGCAAGGACGCCCAGTACGCCGGCGGCCCCGCGGTCAGCGGCGACCTGCTCGCCGTCGGCACGCTGGACGGCCACGTCTACGCCGTGAACGCAAAAGACGGCAGTCCGCGCTGGGATGTCGAGGTGAGCAGCGAAGTGCTGGCGTCGCCGGTAATCGTCGGCGACATGGTCGTGGTGCGTACCGGCGACGGCCGCGTCTACGCGCTGGACGCGGCGAGCGGCCAGCGTCGCTGGGTCTACGACCAGGGTACCGTGCCGCTGCTCAGCCTGCGCGGCAATGGCTCGCTGCTGGCGGCCAACGGCGTGCTGTTCTTCGGCAGCGACGACGGCAAGCTCGTCGCCCTGCGCCAGGACAACGGTGCGAAGCTGTGGGAACAGAAACTGGCCAGCGGCGAGGGCCGCACCGAGATCGATCGCCTGAATGACGCCGACGGCGCGATCCTGCTGGACGGCAGCACGCTCTACGGCGCCGCCTATCACGGCAACCTGGCAGCGGTTGACGGCCCCAGCGGCCGTCCGCTGTGGTCGCATCCGTTCTCCAGCTTCGAATCGCTGGCGGTCAGCGCCAATGCGGTTTTTGGCGTCAACGACGAATCAGTGGTGTGGGCATTCGACAAGAATGGCGGCGCCGACATGTGGAAGAACGACGCGCTGAAGTACCGCTGGCTCAGCGGCCCGGCCGTGCAGGGCAACTACGTCGTGGTCGGCGATCTGGAAGGCTACGTGCACTGGCTGCAGACCGGTGACGGCGCGCTGGCCGCCCGCGAGCGGCTGTCGAAGAAGGCGATCCGCGCCCAGCCGCTGGTGGTGGGCGACACCGTTTACGTCGAGGACGTCGAGGGCCGTATCGGCGCCTACCGTCTGTCCTCGCACTGATCGCTGGAACGAAGTACTCATCATGTTGCCCGTCGTCGCACTGGTTGGTCGTCCGAATGTCGGCAAATCGACCCTTTTCAATGTGCTGACGCGCAGCCGCGACGCCCTGGTGGCCGACATGCCGGGCGTCACCCGCGATCGCCACTACGGCATCTGCCGCAGCGGCGATCGGCCCTTCGTGGTGGTCGATACCGGCGGCCTGTCCGGGGTCGAGGAAGCCATGGACGTGCTGACCGCGAAGCAGGTGCGCCTGGCGATCGCGGAAGCAAACGTACTGGTGTTCGTGGTCGATGCCCGCGATGGCCTGCTGCCGCAGGATTACGTGATCCTGGGCGAGCTTCGCCGCAGCGGCAAGCCGATCGTCGTCGTGGTCAACAAGACCGACGGCCTCGACGAACAGGCCGTGCTGGCCGAGTTCTCCGCGTTCGGCATCGGCACCACCTTGCCGTTGTCCGCGGCGCACAATCGCGGCACCGACGACCTGATCCGGGCCCTGCTGCCGCTGCTGCCGGCCGACGAGGAAAGCGCGACCGAAGCCGCGGGCGAGGACGGCAGCATTCGCGTCGCCATCGTCGGCCGTCCGAACGCCGGCAAGTCGACCCTGATCAACCGCCTGCTGGGCGAAGAGCGGCTGATCGTCTCCGATGTCGCCGGCACCACCCGCGACCCGATCCGGGTACCGCTGGAGCGCGACGGCAAGCGCTACACGCTGATCGACACCGCCGGCATCCGGCGCAAGGCGCGGGTCGAGGAAGCCGTCGAGAAATTCAGCGTCATCAAGACGCTGCAGTCGATCGCCGCCGCCCAGGTCGTGGTGGTGATGATCGATGCCCGCGAAAACCTGGCCGACCAGGATCTCACCCTGATCGGCTACGCGATGGACGAGGGCAGGGCGCTGGTCATCGCGATCAACAAGTGGGACGACATGGACCAGTACCAGCGCGACGAGTGCCGCCGCGCGCTGGATCGCCGGCTGGTGTTCGTCGATTGGGCCAAGCAGGTGCAGATCTCCGCGCTGCACGGTTCCGGCCTGCGCGAGCTGATGCGCGCGGTGGTGCGTGCGCATGCGTCGGCGACCAAGGTGCTGGTGTCTTCCGACCTCACCAAGACGCTGGAGAAGGCATACGAGAGCTACCAGCCGCCACTGGTGAACGGCCACGCGCCGAAGCTGCGCTTCGCGCATCCGGGCGGAACCAACCCGCCGACCATCGTGATCCACGGCACCCGCACCAAGCACATCGCACCGGCGTACCAGCGCTATCTGGAGAATTTCTTCCGCAAGCGCTACAAGCTGGAAGGCACGCCGGTCCGGATTGCCTTCCGCGAAGGCGAGAACCCGTATGCCGGGCGCAAAAAGGTGCTGACCAAGGAACAGCAGCACAAGGCCAGGCGCCGGGTCAGCGACCTGATCAAGCGCACGCGCTGAGTCGCCGGATTTCCTGCCGGACCGTGCTGCGCGGATCCACGCCCGTCAGCCCAGGTCCTGCGGAATCAGGGCATACACCGCCGCATCGCATGCCTGCCCGTGTGCCCACAGGCGCTGACGGGCGATGGCCTCGAACCGTGCTCCCAGCTTTTCGGCCGTGCGTCGGCTCGGCCGGTTATCGGGTAGCGCGATGATCTCGATACGGATCAGCCCCAGCCGCCCAAAACCGAAACGCGCGACCATGGCAGCCGCGGCCGACGCGATACCTTGCCCGTGACGTGACTGGCGCACCCAGTAACCCAGGTTTGCGCTCCGATGAACCCGGTTGCGCTGGCCCAGACCGACGCCGCCGAGCAGGTCGCCCGAGGCCGCGTCGAAAACCGCAAAGGCAAAATGCTCGCCCGAGTGCCAGCCAGTCTGGCACTGCGTTACCCAGGCCATGGCAGCATGCAGGTCGTAACCAGCGTGACACCACGGCAGCCAGCGGCCAACGCTTTCCGCAGACCCGCGTGCGGCTTCTGACAGCGCCGCCGCGTCGCGGTCCTGCCATGGGCGCAAGTTCAATCGACCGTCGGTCAGTTCCAGCGCGGCTGGAATCGTCTCGTCTGCACCCATGCGTGCGTTCCGTTTGTGCGCATCAGGCCAAGCCCGGATAATGACCGACTTTACACCCGGGCATTCCCATGAGCGCACGCATCCTCGACGGCAAACGCATCGCACAGGAACTGCTGGAACGTGTCGGCCTGCGCGTCGCCGCGAGGGTGGCGCAAGGCCTGCCCGCACCGGGACTGGCGGTGGTGCTGGTAGGCAGCGATGCGGCCTCGACGGTCTACGTGCGCAACAAGCGCAAGGCTTGCCAGCAGGTGGGTTTCCGTTCGTTCGGTTATGACCTGCCGCCCGACACCACCCAGGAAGAACTGTTCGCCCTGATCGACCGGCTCAACGCCGACCCGGACGTGCACGGCATCCTGGTGCAGTCGCCGCTGCCGGCACATATCGACGAGGATGCCTTGGTCGACCGCATCGACCCGAACAAGGACGTCGACGGTTTCCAGGCGATCAACGTGGGGCGCCTGGCCTTGCGCCGTTTCGGCTTGCGCCCATGCACGCCCAAGGGCGTGATGACCCTGCTCGGGCACACCGATCGCCCGGTGCGCGGCCAGCACGCGGTGGTGGTCGGCGTGTCCAACCATGTAGGCCGCCCGCTGGTGCTGGAGCTGATGATCGCCGGCTGCACCACCACCAGTTGCCACCGCTTCACCCGCGACCTGGAAGTCTTCGTGCGCCAGGCCGACATCGTGATCGTCGCCGTGGGCAAGGCCGGGCTGGTGAAAGGCGAGTGGATCAAGCCCGGCGCCGTGGTGATCGACGTGGGCATCAACCGGCTCGACGACGGCCGCCTGGTCGGCGACGTGGAATTCGCCCCGGCCGCCGAACGCGCCAGCTGGATCACCCCGGTGCCCGGCGGCGTCGGCCCGATGACGGTGGCCACGCTGATGGAGAACACGCTGGAAGCGGCCGAGGCGCACACCGCACCGCAGCGGGTCGCCTGACCCATCGTGGTGCCGCGGTGTTCAGCCGCACGGCTGGCGAGCATCCCGGCGGGGCGCGTATAATCTCCTCTTTGCAGCGGGACTTTTCGCATGCGCATCCTCGCCGAGGCCCTGACCTACGACGACGTCTACCTTGTTCCGGGCCATTCCATCGTGTTGCCGCGCGATGTCAACACGTCAACGCGGTTCACCCGCGACCTGCGCCTGAACATCCCGATCGTGTCCGCCGCGATGGACACCGTGACCGAAGCCCGGCTCGCCATCACCATGGCGCAGAACGGCGGCATCGGCATCATCCACAAGAACATGACGGCCGAGCAGCAGGCAGCCGAAGTGCGCCTGGTCAAGAAGTTCGAGGCCGGCGTGATCCGCAATCCGATCACCGTGGGCCCGGACACCTCGATCCGCGAAGTGCTGCGGCTGACCCACGCGCACAACATCTCCGGCGTGCCGGTAGTCGACGGCAGCAAGCTGGTCGGCATCGTCACCAGCCGCGACCTGCGCTTCGAGCGCAAGCACGACGACCCCGTGCGCAACATCATGACCCGCCAGGACAAGCTGGTGACGGTGCAGGAAGGCGCCAGCCAGGACGAAGTGCTGCAACTGCTGCACAAATACCGCATCGAAAAGGTGCTGGTGGTCAATGAAGCCTTCCAGTTGCGCGGGCTGATCACCGTGAAGGATATCCAGAAGGCGCGCGACAACCCGCATGCCGCGAAGGATCACCACGAGGCCCTGCTGGTCGGTGCCGCGGTCGGTGTCGGCGGCGATACCGAGCAGCGCGTGGCCGCGCTGGTCGATGCCGGCGTCGACGTGCTGGTGGTGGATACCGCGCACGGCCATTCGCAGGGCGTGATCGAACGCGCCGGCTGGGTCAAGAAACACTACCCGCAGGTGCAGGTGATCGCCGGCAACATCGTCACCGGCGAAGCGGCGCGCGCACTGCTCGACGTGGGCGTGGACGCGGTCAAGGTCGGCGTGGGCCCCGGCTCGATCTGCACCACCCGCGTGGTGGCCGGCGTCGGCGTCCCGCAGATCACCGCGATCGACCTGGTCGCCACCGCGCTGAAGGACGAGATTCCGCTGATCGCCGACGGCGGCATCCGCTATTCGGGCGACATCCCCAAGGCGCTCGCCGCCGGCGCGTCCACCGTGATGCTCGGCTCGATGTTCGCCGGCACCGAGGAATCGCCGGGCGAGGTCGAGCTGTTCCAGGGCCGTTCCTACAAGAGCTACCGCGGCATGGGCTCGATCGGCGCGATGCAGCTCGGCTCCAAGGACCGCTACTTCCAGGACGAGGCGGACGCCGACAAGCTGGTGCCCGAGGGCATCGAAGGCCGCGTGCCGTACCGCGGTCCGCTGCGCAATATCATCCACCAGCTGATCGGCGGCCTGCGCGCGTCGATGGGTTACCTGGGCGCGGCCACCATCGAGGACGTGCGCCACAAGGCGCAGTTCGTCAAGGTGACTTCCGCCGGCGTCACCGAGGCGCACCCGCACGACATCCAGATCACCAAGGAAGCGCCGAATTACCGGCTGAATTCCTGATAGGTCGGGAGTGGGGAATCGAGAATGGGGAATCGTTGAAAGCGACTTTCCCGCTTCCTGATTTTCCCGTACGCGCCGGGTGCAGAGCGAACCGGCGTTTCCATTTCCGACTCCCCATTCCCGATTCCCGGCCATGCAATGACCAACATCCACTCCGACAAGATCCTGATCCTCGACTTCGGTGCGCAATACACCCAGCTGATCGCGCGGCGCGTGCGTGAGCTTGGCGTCTACTGCGAGATCTGGGCCTGGGATCACGATCCCGCCGAAATCGCCGCCTTTGGCGCGAAGGGTTTCATCCTCTCCGGCGGCCCGGAATCCACCACGCTGGAAGGCGCGCCGAAGGCCCCGCAGCAGGTGTTCGACGCCGGCCTGCCGATCCTCGGCATCTGCTACGGCATGCAGACCCTGGCCGCCCAGCTTGGCGGCGCCACGGAAGCCGCAGACGCCCGCGAATTCGGCCATGCCAGCGTGGACATCGTGGCGCCGAGCCGCCTGTTCGACGGCCTCAGCGATCATCCGGGCGAGCACAAGCTGGACGTGTGGATGAGCCACGGCGACCACGTGTCGAAAGCGCCGCCGGGCTTCGTCGTCACCGGCACGACCGACCGCATTCCGGTCGCGGTGATGGAGCACGAGGCCAGGCGCTGGTACGGCGTGCAGTTCCACCCGGAAGTGACGCACACGAAGCAGGGCGGGGCGCTGCTGAAGCGTTTCATCACCGAGATCTGCGGCTGCAAGACGCTGTGGACCGCGGCCAACATCATCGACGACCAGATCGCCCGCGTGCGCGCCCAGGTCGGCGACGATCACGTGCTGCTGGGCCTGTCCGGCGGCGTCGATTCCTCGGTGGTCGCCGCGTTGCTGCACAAGGCGATCGGCGATCGGCTGACCTGCGTGTTCGTCGACACCGGCCTGCTGCGCTGGCAGGAAGGCGACCAGGTGATGGCCACCATGGCCGAGCACATGGGCGTCAAGGTGATCCGCGTCAACGCGGCCGACCGCTACTTCCAGGCGCTCGCAGGCATGGCCGATCCGGAAGCCAAGCGCAAGATCATCGGCGGCCTGTTCGTGGAGATCTTCGACGAGGAGTCGGAAAAGCTCATTGCCGCCGGCGGCAACGTGAAGTGGCTGGCGCAGGGCACGATCTACCCCGACGTGATCGAATCGGCAGGCAGCAAGACCGGCAAGGCCCACGTCATCAAGAGCCACCACAACGTCGGCGGCCTGCCGGCACACATGAAACTGAAGCTGGTCGAGCCGCTGCGCGAACTGTTCAAGGACGAGGTGCGCCGGATCGGCGTGGAGCTCGGCCTGCCGCGGGCAATGGTCTACCGCCACCCGTTCCCCGGCCCCGGCCTGGGCGTGCGCATTCTGGGCGAGGTGAAGCGCGAATACGCCGAACTGCTGGCCCAGGCCGACGCGATCTTCATCGACGAACTGCGCAAGGCCGATCTGTACGACCGGACCAGCCAGGCGTTCGCCGTGTTCCTGCCGGTGAAATCGGTCGGCGTGGTCGGCGACGCACGTGCCTATGAATGGGTGATCGCGCTGCGCGCGGTCGAGACCATCGATTTCATGACCGCGCACTGGGCGCACCTGCCGTATGAGTTTCTCGGCAAGGTTTCAAATAGAATTATCAATGAGTTGCGTGATGTTTCTCGCGTTGTTTATGACATCAGCGGCAAGCCACCGGCCACGATCGAGTGGGAATAGCAAAATCAATCACTTGCGGGCAACAGGGAAGGCCGGCAACTTGCCGGCCTTCTCACGTTAAAGCCATAATTCATTGAAATGACAGACGAAATATCCGGAACCTCAAGTACATTCTCAACTGCCGATTTGCAGTACATGCGGCGTGCGTTGCAGCTGGCGGCGCACGCCCGCGACGCCGAGAACGAGGTGCCGGTCGGGGCGGTGCTGGTGCAGGACGGCGAGATCGTCGGACTGGGCTGGAACCGCAACATCACCCTGCATGACCCGACCGCCCATGCCGAAATCATGGCCATGCGCGCAGCCGGCGAGAAACTGGCCAACCACCGGCTGTCCGGCGCCACGCTGTACGTCACGCTGGAGCCGTGCTCGATGTGCGCGATGGCGATGATCCACGCCCGTCTTGGCCGCGTGGTCTACGCCGCTGCCGATCCCAAGACCGGCGCCGCCGGCAGCGTGTTCGACACCCTGGTCGATGCCCGCCACAACCACCGCATCGAAGTGGCCGGCGGCCTGCTCGCCGAGGAGTCCGCCGGCATGCTGCGCGAGTTCTTCCGCGCCCGGCGCTGAACGTCAGCCGCCGTCGACCGTGGCCAAAGTTCCGCCGGCAGGCGCGCTGGCGTCGCTGCCGAGCAGTTGCAGCCGCAGCCCCCACGGCGACACGAAATCCAGCACCATGCGGCCAGCCAGCGGGCCGGAGGTGAGGCGGTGCGGCGCCCCGCTGACGCCAACACCTGCACGCCGCAGCCATTCGCTGGCGTGTTGCACGTCGTCCGAAACGAACTGCAGCGGCCGATCGGCCCGGCCCGATGCGGGAGAAGGGGAGACGCCGCGATCGTCGAACAGCTCGACGACCGACCCGGCGTCGCAGGCCAACAGGCGGGAGGCCGGTGCGTCGCCCGGCGTCGCCTCAGTCGCTACGGACTCCGGGCCAATCAGGCGGCAATCCAGGACATCCTGGAAAAATGCCACCGCCTGTTCCAGGTCTGGCACACCGATCCTGGCGTAGTCGCCACCGTACAGCGTGGCCGCACGGACGCCCGACGGCGCGGCCACGGCCAGGCTGAAAGCAAGAAACAGCAGTAGTGATTTGCCCATGATCCGGCAGCCAGACATGCAATGGGCAGCTACATGGGCACGGGCCATTCCAGGCAAAACCCCTGACTGATGGCCAGTGAGTTTCCCTGAGTGAACAATCACCGTTTCCACGCGGGAACAGAGCGATCGCCCATAGGCCGTTTATCTGCATCGCCGCCGCCCCGATCCTGTTGCCACGCAAACAGACCGGCGTGCGTTGAGATCCTGGCCGGTCCGGTCCATCCATTCCTCGCCGAGGACTATTCGAATGAAGCGCCATCTCAACAATTTGCTGCAATATCCGCGTAACCGGTTCGAAGGCGCCCATGCCACGCACCGGACCGCGACGCCTCGCAACCCGGGCACCACCGGCCTGCAGCCCGAGGACGGCTACGACTGGTTGCGGCAGATCAAGCAGGTACACGCCGGCCGTTCAGCAGCGAGGCGCTGAACGTAAATCCACGGGCAGCGGACTCGCCGGACGCGCGATGGCGTGATGTCCATTGCGCCATCCGATTCCCCGTACAAATGCGTGCAGGTCAAGCTCCACGGCGGGGGCCGCCGTCTTCCGGGGAAGGGGCGCGCTGGGGTTCGGGACTGGCGGGTATGGAGGCCTCATCCGTTGCCGGGTGGCTCCTGTCGAACTCACCGCGCCAGCGTGGCCATGCTTCGGGGTAATGGGCCTGGATGTAAGCGACGAGTCCCTCGCGCACGCGGCAGCGCAGGTCCCAGTTGCGGCCGGAATCGGTGGAACTCACCAGCACACGCAGCTGCATGGCATGTTCGTCGGCGTCGGTCAGCTGCAGCACGCAGACACGCCGATCCCACTCCGGCGCCTCATCGCACAAGCGCTTCAGTTCCTCGCGCAGCGGCGCCAGCGGCATGCGGTAGTCCACCATCAGGGACACTGCGCCGATCAGCTGCGAACTGCGGCGCGTCCAGTTCTGGAACGGGTTTTCGATGAACCAGTTGAGCGGCACCACCAGGCGCCGTTCGTCCCAGATGCGCACGACCACGTAGCTGCCGTTGATTTCCTCGACGCGGCCCCATTCGCCCTCGATGATCACCACGTCGTCCAGCCGGATCGGCTGGGTCAGCGCGATCTGCAGCCCGGCGATCAGGTTGCTCAGCACCGGCTTGGCGGCCAGGCCGATCGCCAGGCCAGCCACGCCGGCCGAGGCGAGCAGGCTGGCGCCGAGCTGACGCACGCCTGGAATCGTCAGCAGGATGATCGACGCACCGATGACGATCACGATGACGTCGGCCGTGCGTCCGAGTACGCGCACCTGGGTCACCACGCGGCGCGCACGCAGGTTGTCGGCCACGTCCATCGGATAGCGCCGGATCGCCGCGCCCTCGAACGCGCCGATGCAGCGCACCACCAGCCACGTGCCTGTCGCCAGCAGGGCGACCAGCAGCAGGTGCTGGAGCAAGGCTACCGGCGCGGATGCAGCCGGCGGCCAGAGGCGCAAGGCCATCGTCAGCGTCAGCAACGGGATCAGCCACTCCATCGGCGCGCTGGCCCGGCCCATGATGTCCGCGATCACCGGATGGCCGACTGCAGACCGTCGCAATACGGCATAGGCCGCGGCGCGCAGCACGACGGCCAGCACCAGGCCGACGACCACCATCAGTCCCAGCCGCACCCAGGCGTTGTGCATCCACAGGGCAAAAAATGTATCCGCCATGCCGGCAGTCTGCCGGTCGGCATGTCGACAGCATGTGGGTATCCCGTGCAATGGCAGCGGCACGCCGATGGCGTGCCCGTCATTCGCCACCGCCTGGAACCGGCTCGCGGAGTCGTCAGCCGAGTTTCTTCACGATCCCGTCGAGATCCTGGCGCACCTCATCGATGCCCGCCCACGGATCAGTGCGCAACCGCGCAAGCCGCCGCGCTGCGGAATGGATATCGAAGGCGTGGCCGCTTTTCAGCGTGCCCAGTTCGTTCCAGCGCAGCGGCATGGCAACCGGCGCGCCGGGGCGTGCCCGCAGTGAATACGACGCCACGCTGGTCGCGCCGCGGCTGTTGCGCAGGTAATCCACGTAGATCAGGCCATGGCGCTGTGCCTTGCTGGCGGTAGCGATGAATTCCAGCGGATGGGCCTGTGCCAGCGTGCTGGCGAACGCATGCGCGAAATTCTTCACCTGTGCCCAGGGGCAGCCGGGATTCAAGGGAACCACCACATGCAGGCCCTTGCCGCCGGTGGTGCGCAGGAACGAATCCAGGCCCAGCTGCGCCAGCCGCCGGTGCACCAGTCGCGCCGCCGCCACGACGCGATCCCAGGCCACGTTGCTGCCGGGATCGAGATCGAACACGACGCGGTCGGCACGATCGGGCTGTTTGATGGTCGAGCCCCAGGGATGGAATTCCAGCACGCCGAACTGCACCAGTTCGAGCACCGAAATGGCGTCCCGCGGATAGATGTAGGTCGCCTGTGCGCCGAATTCCTCCTTCAGTCTTGCGCTGCCGACATGCTTCAGTCCGGTAATCATGTGCTTCTGGAAGAAGCATGCTTTCGCCGTGCCTTCGGGACAGCGGATGACCGAAGTAGGGCGGTTCACCACACCCGGCAAGAACCACTTCATCACCGCAGCGTAGTAGTCGGCCACCTGTTGCTTGGTGATGCCGTCGTCGGGAAATACCACGCGATCGGGGTGGGTGATCCGGATGCCTGCCGGATCTGCGTCGGCAACCTTCCTTCGGCGCGGCAGGCCGGCGGGCTTGCCTTTGGCGCGGTCGGAGTCGACGAGATCCGCGGCTTTCTTGTCGATGCGCATGGTCTTCAGGCTTGGTTGGCGCAACAGGCGGTTGTTGCCGACGCCACGGTAATACACCTCGGCCACCGCGGCAGGCTTGACCCAGCGCGCATCGCGCAGGAGAGGGTCGACCGCAGCCAACGCCACCGTGGGCCGGGGGCTGCCCCTATCGGCGATCGACTTCCCCAACGACCGCAGTTGTTCGTTCGAGAAGCCCGTGCCCACGCGTCCGACGTAGACCCAGCCGGACTTCACCTCGGGATCGGGCCTGGCCAGCAGCAGCGATCCAAAACTGCTGCGGCTGCCCTTGGGCGGCGTGTAGCCCACGACGGCGAATTCGTCGCTTTGGAGACGCTTGATCTTGAGCCAGTCGCCGCCGCGCCCGGGCCGGTAGGCCGAATCGATGCGCTTGGAAACGATGCCTTCCAGTTGCTGCTCGATCGCCATGCGGAACACGCCCGCGCCATCGCCGATCGCGTGGCTGCTGAAAGCCAGGTGTTTCGGTGCATGCGCAAGCAGCTTCTGCAGCAGCTGCTTGCGTTCCAGCAGGCCGACCCGTGACAGGTCGCTGCCCTCGAAGTAGGGCAGGTCGAACAGCATGTAGACCAGAGGCAGTTGCGCCTCGCCCGACAAGGTCTGTTGCAGGCCGTTGAAGTCGCTGTGCCCGCGCGAGTCCAGCGCGACAAGCTCGCCGTCGAGGCGGGCGGAGCGTAGCCCGAGCGATTCCAGCGATTGCACGATGTCGGGCAGGCGATCGTTCCAGGGCAGGGCGTTGCGCGACCATAGCCTCACCTCGCCGCCGGCGATCGCGGTGAGGATGCGGTAGCCGTCCCACTTGACCTCGTGCAGCCATTGCTTTCCTTCCGGCGGCTGGTCGCGCAGGCGTGCCAACTCCGGCTTGAAGAAGGCGTTGTCGACGGTCGCCGCCCGCGCACCCTCCAGTGCGGCAGCCGCCCTGGACAGTCGCAGCCGCGGCGCCTTCCCTGCTTTGGGGGCGGGCTTCTTGCGGGCGATGGATTTTTTCGCAGCGGCCCGGGTTGCGGGCGTCTTCGCGGCGGCGCGGGTGCTGCGGGCCATCTTCGCATCGAGCAGGTCGTCGGCTTCGACATCGCCGGCAAACGCGTCCTTCGCCTTGATCAGGAACCACGTCGGCTGGCGTTCCTTGCGGCCGCTGCGCACGAGATGCCAGCCACCCTTGAGCCGCTTGCCGAACAGCTCGAAGCTCAGGTGGCCTTTCTGCAGCTGGGCCTCGGCGTCGCCTTCGGTGGTCCACACGCCGGTGTCGAACTGATCGACATGGCCCTTGCCATAGCCATGCTCGATGTCACCCTCGAAATTCGCGTAGGAAACCGGATGGTCTTCGACTTCTACCGCCAGCCGCTTTACCGCAGGATCGTAGCTGGGCCCCTTCGGCACGGCCCAGCTCTTCAGCACATCGCCCACCTGCAGGCGAAAATCGAAGTGCCTCCGGCTGGCGTGATGCAGCTGCACCACGAAGATGGCGCGCCGGTTCGCCGCCGCGGGGTCATTAGTCGCAGGCTCGCGTGTCCTGGAGAAGTCGCGCTTGCGCTGGTAGTCCCGCAGGCTGTTCATCGTCATGGATCCGAAGTGGCGCCGATGACGGCCGAAGGTTCAACTGATGGGGCCGCCCATCACCGGCAGCACCGCGCCGGAAACATAGCTGGCGCACGACGGGGCGGCGAGGAAGACATAGGCCGGTGCGAGTTCTTCGGGCTGCGCGGGGCGGCCCATGGCGCTGGATTTGCCGAAATCGCGAACCCGTTCCGCCGACTGGTCCGCCGGATTCAGCGGTGTCCATACCGGGCCGGGCGCTACCGCATTCACGCGGATACCGCGCGATACCAGGTTTGCGGCCAGTGCCTTGGTGAAGGCATGAATGCCGCCCTTGGTCATCGAGTAATCGAGCAGCTTGCCGTTGCCGAACAAGCCGGTCTCCGAACCGGTATTGATGATCGAGCAGCCGCTGCCCAAATGCGGCGAGGCGGCCTTGACCATGTGGAAGTAGCCGTAGAGATTGGTACGCACGGTTTCGTCGAAATGCTCTTCGGTGATGTCCTCGATAGAATCGGCGTGTTCCTGGAAGGCGGCGTTGTTGACCAGTATCGACAGCTTGCCGAACGCTTTCACCGTCCTTGCCACGGCATCGCGACAAAACGCCGGGTCCCTGACGTCGCCCGGTATCAGCAGACAGCGCTGGCCCTCGCCCTCGACGTAATCGCGGGTTTCCTCGGCGTCTGCGTCCTCGCACAGGTAAACGATGGCCACGTCGGCCCCTTCGCGGGCAAACAGCACCGCCACCGCGCGGCCGATGCCGGAATCGCCTCCGGTGATCAGGGCGGTCATGCCGGCCAGCTTGCCGCTACCGATGTAGCTCGGCGCCAGGAATTGCGGACGGGGATCGAGCTGTTGTTCGAGGCCCGGTTTCTGCATGTGCTGGGCAGGCAGGGGATTTTTCGGTTTGTCCGTTTTCGCCGCGGGCTTTTTCGACAATGCCGTTTCCGGCTTTACCACGCGTTCCCCGTCGTGATCGGCAGCCGCGATCGCACGTTGGCGTGCGACGGTCCCGGCAGCTTTGGCGGTGCGCTTGGATGCAACCATGTTGCCATACTCCATCGTCGGGAATGCACGTCACGTTAGCGGGCGATGCGTACGTCGCAGGTGAAGCGCGGATCACGGCGCTCTTGACAGCACTTCCACGTCGAAACTGGAATAGTTCGCGTGCGACATTTCTCTTCACTGCCGGAGACTGTCATGCCCGAACATCGCACCCGCCGCGCCGCGGCCAAGGACAAGAAGGAAGGAAAAGCTCCCAGCACCCAGGCCGGGGAGTACGTGCATGAGGAGATCGAACACGTACGCGAAGGCAAGCACGGCGCACGCTCGACCAAACAGGCCATTGCGATCGGCCTGTCGAAGGCCAGGCGTGCCGGAGTGAAAGTGCCTGCCAGCAAGACCGCCAGCAAGTCGACCCGGAAGAAGGCCGCGCAGGATGAAGCCGCCTCGCACGAACAGCACAAACCCGCGGCGAAACGCTCGAGGGCGACCACCGCGGCGTTGAAGAAGGAAGGCCACAAGGCGGCGTCGAAGTCCGCCTTGTCGTCCCACGCCAGGAAGAGTGCCGCCAAGCGCACCGCCGGTTCGCGCTCGGCGTCAGCCAAGAAGGCAGCGCATACCAAGGGTGCCGCAGGCCGTTCGGCGGCCGCGAAGAAAGCGGCAAGGACGCGCGCCAGGAAGACGTCCTGATCGAAACCATTTCGCCGGAGGCCGCAAGCCATGGCACGTCCCATCTGGACCGGAACCCTCTCGTTCGGCTTGCTCAACGTGCCGGTCTCGCTGATGTCCGGCGAACGCAGCGTCGACCTGCATTTCCGCATGCTGGACAGCCGCAACAACACGCCTGTGCGCTACGAGCGTGTCAACGCTGAAACCGGCGAGGAGGTGCCTTGGAAGGAGATCGTCAAGGCCTTCGAATACGCCAAGGGCAGCTACATCGTGCTGGAGCCGGAGGACATCAAGTCGGCTGCTTCAGAAGGACGGGAAGTGGTCGACGTGAAAGCCTTTGTCGACGCGGACTCGATCGGGCCGGAATACTTCGAGAAGCCCTACGTCCTGGTTCCCGGAAAGAAGGCGGAGAAGGGCTACGTGCTGTTGCGCGAGACGCTAAAGCGCACCGGACGCATCGGCATCGCGCGGGTGGTAATCCGCACGCGCGAGTACCTCTCCGCGGTGATGCCGCGCGGCAACGCACTGATGCTGATGCTGATGCGCTACCCGCAGGAACTGGTCGACGTGGAGGATTACAAGATTCCCGAGGGCACCACGTCGCACTACCGTATCTCGGCCACGGAGATCCGGATGGCCGAGCAGCTGATTGAATCCATGAGCGACGAATGGACGCCGTCGGATTACCGCGATGAATTCCGCGACCGCCTGCGCAAGGTGCTCGAGAAGCGCATGAAATCCAAGGGCGTGGTCTCGCCCGAGCCCGAGAACGAGAGCGGCATATCGGAGAACGCCACCACCAACGTGGTCGATTTCATGTCGCTGCTGCAAAAGAGCCTGGCCAGCAAAAGGCGCACACCGGCGAAAAAGACGCCAGAGAAAGCGGTGAGGAAGGCCGCCGTGCGAAAGAAACCCACCGCCGCTTCAAAGAAGAAAAAAGCGCCCGCGAAGAAGACCGCGAAGCGCGCGGCAGCTCGCAAGACAGGCTGAGCAGGCTTGCCGTAGGCAGGCAGATCAGCGAGCGCGGCTATTTCATCCTCTCGGCTTCGGCACGCACGGCGTCGCACTCCAGGTGGCCGCATTGGCAGCCTTCGGGCTCACTGGACGTCGGCGACTCCACGCGCTTGCGGCAGTGTTCGCTGCAATAGGCGTCGCCGACGGGAACCGTACAGGTACAGGCGGGGTGGGCACAGCGCGGGAGGGCGGTCGTGTTCATTCAGCAACTCCCATGAGTGGGCAGGTGGTGGTTGTCGGTGTGGCAGACCGACGGTCGGAGCTTGCCGGAGCAGCATTGAAGGCGATGCATGCGAAGTGTCAACGCGGCCGTTGGGGATGCGGCTGCGCCGCGGCCATAATCCTCACGGGTTTGGCATCCAGAAATCTGACCAAGGCCTGGACGCAATGCATGCCGCCGGGACTTAACGCGAAAGAGCGATTACAGCCTGGCACGCAATTCCATCGCGTCGAAAGGTGCCTTCACCTTGATGTCATTGTCGAAATAACAGTAGACGTCGCGCGATTTGCGTGCAGGAGGCCGATGGCGGCTGGCGCGATTGTGGGGATCGCGTGGTTGCTTCCCCCTCATCCACGCGCGAATCCGTCGCGCCCAGCCATCCAGTGCGGCGTCGCTATAGCCGCTCGCATACAAGGCCTTGTCGCCATGCAGGCGCATGTATACGAAACCGGCGGTCACATCCTGCAGCTTCGGCCATTTCGACGCGGCATCGGAGACCACCAGTCCGACGCGATGTCGGCGCAGCAGGCGGATGAAGTCTGCATCGTCGAAACTCTCGTGACGCACTTCAATGGCGTGGCGCAGGCGGCGCTTCCGGTCCGCCGACACCTCGCCGACGTGCCTGACGTGGCCGTCATGCTGTCTGGCCATGGCCGCCGCCTTTTCGCTGTCCCTCGGCAGCAGCGAAAGGAATGAATCAAACAACTCGGCGTCGTATTTCAGGTTGGGCGGGAACTGCCAGAGCACGGGTCCGAGTTTCTCCCGCAGCTCCAGCACGCCGGAGGCAAGGAAATTCGCCAGCGGCTTTTCCACCTCACGCAGCCTGCGTACATGGGTGATGAAGCGCGGCGCCTTCACGGCGAAGACAAAGCCGCGTGGCGTATCGCGGTACCAGCTTTGCCAGCTGTCGGGACGCTGCAGCGAGTAGAAAGAGCCATTGATCTCGATGGTATCCAGCTGTCGCGAGGCGTAGTGCAGTTCCAGCCGTTGCGGAAGGCCTTCCGGATAGAACCTGCCTCGCCATGGCGGATAACGCCAGCCGGAGATGCCAATACGCAATTTGGCCATGGAAGATCCCGCGAGCGCCATGCGTCATGAGCGACGCTACAGCGCCAACCGTCATTCCACGATGAAAGGGAGATACCCCGCCATCCATTCGGTACCTCTGCTAACGGAATCCTCATTGGCCTTGCACGATGCTGACGCTTCGTCAGCATCGGAGCTCAAGATGGCTGCAGAACCTTTCAACGCCTATACGTTCGGTGTGGAGGAAGAGTTCTTTCTGGTCAGTCGCAAGACGCGTCGCGCTCCATCGCGCGTGCCCAAGGGATTCCTGAAGCTGTGTCGACAACGCTTCGGCGCCCATGTCGACAACGAATTGCTGCAATCCCAAATCGAGATCTGCTCGCCCGTATTCGACCACGTGGCGATGGCGCACATGGAAATGAAGCGGTTGCGTCGTGGCATCGCCGAGCTCGCTGATGCCGCCGGGTTAAGGCTCGTCGCGGCCGGCACGCATCCGCTCAGCGCCTGGCATCAGCAATCGCATACAGACAAATCGCGCTACGCACGCATCATCGACGATTTCCAGATGATTGGACGCCGGAACCTGTTATGCGGCCTGCACGTGCACGTTGCGCCGCCGGCGAATGTCGATCGCGTCACGTTGATGAATCGCCTCATGCCATGGCTTCCATTGTTCCTTGCGCTGTCGACCTCGTCGCCTTTCTGGAACCGCCGATGCACGGGTTTGCTCAGCTATCGACAGTCCGCCTACGACGAATGGCCACGCGCGGGCATACCGGACTTCTTCGCCGACGAGGCCGAGTACCGAACCTTTTGCGAACTGCTGAAAAGGGTTGATGCCATCAAGGACGCAAGCTTCCTGTGGTGGGCAATCCGTCCCGCACAGCACTATCCCACGCTCGAGCTGCGCATCGCCGACGCCTGCACGCACCTCGATGACGCTCTCGCGTTGGCCGCGCTGTTCCGCTGCCTGGTTCGCGTCCATGTGCGCAGGCCCGAACTCGGCATGGCTCGAACCGCCTTGACGCGCCGGATAATCGACGAGAATCGCTGGCGCGCAAAGCGCTTCGGCCTCGACGCGCGTTTCATCGACGAACATGCCGGCGAAACGGTCGAGTGCGCGCGCGTACTGGACGCCGCGATCAAGCTTGTATCGGAAGACGCGCAGCAGTTCGGCTGCGAGGCATCGTTGCAGCACCTCGGCACGATCTTTGCCCGCGGCACCAGCGCACACGAGCAACTGGCGCTCTATCGCAGCCTGCGGGATGCGGGATCGAGCAACGCCGATGCGCTGCGCGCAGTGGTTGACTGGCTGGCTGAAACCAGCATTCCCGCTTCAGCAGAGTGAGGCCCCATGCATCGCCCATTTTCTGATGGGTACGCGCTTGGCGTGGCACCCGCTGCACTTGATCCGCGATGCGCGTGCGACCTCGCAACGATTGTTGCGAGGTGACGGAAGAGGGCACCGCTAGTGAAGTCGGCAATATCAATCCCACAATGGCGGCGGAACGCCATTGCCGGGTGCCACGGGTCGTTACCAACGGGCCCGATTGAAACATCTGAGACTCAGGTTTCACCGTCGCACGTCGAGTAACCGTATCCAACAGTTCATGTTGCAGCCCTTGAGCCGTTTCGCACTTGAGATGCCAGCGATGAACTAGGTTGGCAATCGCAGCGCTCCAGGACATGGCCGTACCATCGCAATCGCATAGACACCAAATGCCATCCAGTAGGGCGTTGAGTCACGAATGGTGATAGACAAGACAAGCCCGGGCAGGCCGTGCTGCTCGCGCACCACCTTATGTATAATTTCGCATAATGTATATTATGTAATATAAAATGATCACCGTACCTAGGGCTTGGATACGCGCCTGGTGACAGCCATCTTCCCTACACCCAGATTGACTGAAACGAACCAAGGGAGACTCGACATGTCCCGCTACGCCAGAAACCCCGATGCCTTGTCGCGTCTCAGCCCCGAGCAATACCGGGTAACCCAGCAGAGCGGCACGGAACGCCCCGGAACCGGTGAATACCTGCACAACAAGGAGCCTGGCATCTATGTCGACGTCGTGTCGGGTGAGCCGCTGTTCGCCTCGTCCGACAAATTCGAGTCGGGCTGCGGCTGGCCGAGCTTCACCAGGCCGATCGAGCCGGCCCACGTCAATGAACTGCGCGACGCCTCGCACGGCATGATTCGCACCGAAGTTCGCTCGGTACACGGCGATAGCCACCTCGGCCACGTTTTCCCCGATGGCCCGGCCGATCGCGGGGGGTTGCGCTACTGCATCAACTCGGCTTCGCTGCGCTTCGTCCATCGCGACGACATGGAAGCCGAGGGTTACGGCGATTACCTGGACCAGGTGGAGGACGTGCGATGAGAACCGAACGTGCCATTCTGGCCGGCGGCTGCTTCTGGGGCATGCAGGACCTGATCCGCCGCCAGGACGGCGTCGTTTCGACGCGAGTCGGCTACAGCGGCGGCGACGTGCCGAACGCAACTTATCGCAACCACGGCAGCCACGCCGAGGCGATCGAGATCGTGTTCGATCCCGCGCGAATCAGCTACCGCACGCTGCTGGAATTCTTCTTCCAGATCCACGACCCGTCCACCCTGAATCGCCAGGGCAACGATCGCGGCAGTTCCTACCGCTCGGCGATCTTCTACGCGTCGGAGGAACAGAAGCGAATCGCGGAGGACACCATCGCCGACGTGGATGCCTCGGGCCTGTGGCCCGGCAAGGTGGTGACCGAAGTGGCGCCGGTCGGCGACTTCTGGGAAGCCGAGCCTGAGCATCAGGATTACCTCGAGCATTATCCCGATGGCTACACCTGCCACTTCATCCGGCCTGATTGGAAACTGCCCCGCCGCAACGTCGCCGGCTGATGGCAGCGGCAGCAAGCCAGCGCGGGAAGGCTCAGCGTCCGAAGATGATTTCCTTGCCTTCGTGGTCGCGGTCCCAGCCGCGCAGCTGGTCGCGGATGTGGGCGATGCGCTGGCGCCCGAGCGCGTTGCGCTCTTCATCGAGCACCTGACCATCCAGCAATTCGGCCAGGCGCTGCGCCGTGGGCAGCATGGCGTCCCAAGCGTCCAGCGCGGGCAGCGGCGCCGGCAAGGTCATGAAGAAGCTCACCCCGGGCGTGTGCAAGGTATCCAGCCGCGCCAGGTCGAAATTGCCCGGCTTGAGCATGTTCGCGACGCTGAAGATCGGTCCCAGCTCGCGCTTGCCGTCGACCAGGCGGTGGTAGATGCCCATGTCGCCGAATTCGAGGCCGGCTTTCTCGGCGGCCACGACCAGGTCCGGGCCATGGAAACGCCCTGCGTCGCGCGCCACCACGAACAGCGTGACGATGCGCTCTACCGGCAATTGGGGCGGACGCCGGCCAAGATCGGAGCGCGGCGGCGTACCGGTTGTCGTGGCAGTCGCTGGCGCCGCCGGCGCAGGCGTTTCCTCCGCCGCTGGTGGGACGTCCTGTGCCGCCGGCTCGCTGGAACTGGGCGCACGCAAGGCATCGATGATCGAGGCGACATGATCGGCCAACTTGGGCTGCTGCCTGGGCTGCTTTGCCTTGGGTGCGATGGGCATGGAAGGCTTGGCGCGTTCGCCGGACAGCGTGGCACCCAGCCGTTCGAGTTCCTCGCGCAGGCCGATCTCCAGTTCACCCTGCCTCGGACCTGCACCGTCGGCGAAGAGATCGCTCGACACAGGATCGTCGCCCGGCTCACCCAGAGTCGGTTCGCGACGCTCGCCGGCATGCTGGTCCGACACGACCCGGCGCCTGCCCTGCTCCTTCTTCGGCTGGCCGAACAGCCAGATCAGCGCCAGCACGATCACGCCGACGATCAGCAGCGGAATGCCGACGGCAGGATTCCAGGCAAAGGCAAGCACGGGTTGCAGCGTCATCATGGGGTCCTCAGGCAGCTCCTGCCAGTTTAGCCGCTTCGGCCAGATCCACCTGCACCAGCCGCGACACGCCCGGCTCGCGCATGGTCACACCGCACAGCTGGGTGGCCGCTTCCATGGTGGCCTTGTTGTGGCTGATGAAGATGAACTGCACCTTTTCGCTCATCTCGCGCACCATGCTGGAGAAACGTCCCACGTTCGCTTCGTCCAGCGGCGCGTCCACCTCGTCGAGCAGGCAGAACGGCGCGGGATTGAGGCTGAAGATCGCGAACACCAGCGCCACCGCGGTCAGCGCCTTCTCGCCGCCGGACAGCAAGGTAATGTTGGACACGCGCTTGCCCGGCGGCCGCGCCATGATCGACACGCCGGTGTTGAGCAGGTCGTCGCCGGTCAGTTCCAGGTAGGCATGGCCGCCGCCGAACAGGCGCGGGAACAGTTCCTGCACGCCGGCGTTGACCTTGTCGAAGGTTTCCTTGAAGCGCTGGCGGGTCTCGCGGTCGATCTTCTTGATCGCGCCTTCCAGCGTCTCCATCGCACTGACCAGGTCGGCCAGTTGGTTGTCCAAGTAGGTCTTGCGCTCGCTCTGCTCGGCATGTTCCTGAATCGCGGCGAGGTTTACCGGCTCCAGCCGCGCAATCTTCTGGCCGATGTCGTTGAGCTGCTGGCGCCACTGGTTGGCGTCGATGTCCTCGGCCAGTTCGGCCAGCAGAGTCTCCAGTTCCAAACCGGACGCAGTGATCGCCGCCGCCAGCTGCTCGGCGCGCAGTTGCAGCGCCTGGGCGGCGAGGCGCTTCTCGGACAGGCTCTCGCGCAAGCTGGACAGGCCCTGCTCCGCCAGATGGCGTTGCTGTTCGAGCTTGCGGAATTCGACGTCGCAGTCTTCCAGCGCGCGGCGCGCCTCGACCAGTTGCTTGTCGACCAGCAGGCGCTGGTCCAGGTAGGCCTGGCGTTCGGCCTCGAGTTCGGCGATCGGGTCGGAGCCGGCGGCGAGTTGTTCGGTGATCTCGTTGCGGCGCGCCTCGATCTGGCGCAACTGGGCGTCCATGCGACCCAGCGCCTGTTCCAGTGAGCTCAGCGAAGAACGCTTCGACTCCAGCGCCAAGGCCAGCGAATGCGACTGCTCGGCGGCCTCGCGCGCATTCATGCGCGCCTCCTCGCGCGCTTCGAGCAGCGTGCGGCGCTCGTTTTCCAGCTCGCGGCGCTGGTCCTCCTGGTCGCCCATCAGGCCGACCGACTCGTCCAGACGTGCACGTGCCTCGCGAGTCTGGCTCTGCAGTTCCTCGATCTGCGTGGCCAGGTCGGCCAGCTCGCCGGTGACTTTTTCGGCGCGCGCGCGCGCGGTTTCCAGCTTGCCGCGATGGCTTTGCAGCTGGCCGGCCAGTTCGGACTGGCGGCGATGCGCGTTGTACAGCTCGCGCTGCGCATCGTCGCGCGCGCGTTCGGCCTCGAACTTGCTGGTACGCAGCGCGTCGAGCCGCTCGCTGGCTTCCTCCAACTGCGCTTCCAGCGTGGCGACCTGCTCGACCAGCAGGCGTAGCTCGCGCTCGCGCGCCAGCACGCCGACCTGGCTGCCTTGCGCGCGGCGCACGCGCGCCCAGCCCGGCCCCAGCCATTCGCCGCTGCGGGTGATCACCGACTGGTACGGCGCCAGCGCCGACAGCGCGGCCACGCGCCGATGCGCTTCATCGAGGGATTCGGCGGTCAGCACATGGCCGAGGATCGCCAGCGCCGCGGCCGGACCGCGCACGTGGGCAGCCAGCGTCCCGGCGGTGTTGGCGCCGCCGTCGGCGGCGTCGAGCAGCGCCACGTCGGCGTTCTCGAGTGCGTTGAATTCGGCGGCGAGTGCATGCGAACCATCCACCAGCACGCTGTCGAGGAAGCCGCTCAATGCGGTTTCCACCGCGGTTTCCCAGCCGGCTTCGACCTGCAGCGATTCACCCAGGCGGCGCGAGCGGTCCAGCCCCAGCCGGGCCAGCCAGCTGCTGGCGGCGCTCTCTTCCTGGCCCAGTGCGGCGTGCTGCAGTGCCTCCAGCGAAGCGTGCCGGCCGCGCGCCGCCTGCAACTGCTGGCGTGCCTCGTTCAGCGTCGACTGCACCTGGCGTTCTTCTTCCAGCACCTTCGCGTGGCTGGACTTGTGCTGGTCGAGCAGGCTGCCCAGGGTTTCCATGCGTTCGCGCTGGGTTTCATGTTCGTCGATCAACTGCTGGCCGGTGGCATCCAGTGCGGCTAGGTCGGTGGCCTTCTGCTCGGCTTCCAGCGCCTCGCGCCGGCGCGACAGGTCGATCGCCTGGCGGTCGAGGTAGTTGAGCTTGGTGCGTTCCACCTCGGCCGCGCGGTTGGATTCGCCGGCGTTGCGGGTGTGGTTGTCCCAGCGCTGCTGCCAGTCGGCCAGCTTCGCCTCGGTGCTGCGCTGGGCTTCGGCGGTGTCGTCCTGCAGCTGCTGCAGGGCCTCGAGTTTCGGATCGCCTTCGGCCAGCGCCTGGCGCAGCGCCTCGACCTGCTCGCGGTCGGTGGCGATGTGCGCGGCCAGTTCGGCATGCTCGCGTTCGGCATCGCCATGGGCGCGCTGCAGGCGATCGGCGGTTTCCTTGTTGTAGCGAACCTGCTGCTCGACGCGGGCAATCTCGGCGCCGACCTTGTATACCTCGGCCTGCACGGCATTCAGGTGCTCGCTGGCGTCGGTGTGGCGTTCGCGCACGCTTTCCAGCTGCGCCTCGATCTGGCGCTGGCCGGCCAGCTGCTTCTCGATCTCGATCTCGGCGGCGGACAGGCCTTCGCCCTCGCCGTCGTGCTGGCTCTTCAGGCCGCGGTATTCCAGCGCGCGCAGCTCGGCTTCCTTGCGCGTCTGTTCTTCCTTCAAGGCCTTCCAGCGCTCGGCCGCGCGAGCCTGGCGATTCAGGTGTTCGAGCTGCTTGTCCACCTCGTCGCGCACGTCGCGCACGCGGTCGAGGTTTTCGCGGGTGGCCTTGATGCGGCTCTCGGTTTCCTTGCGGCGCTCCTTGTACTTGGAGATGCCGGCGGCTTCCTCCAGATGCGTGCGCAGTTCTTCCGGGTGCGCCTCGATGATCTGGCTGATCATGCCCTGTTCGATGATCGAGTAGCTGCGCGGCCCCAGGCCGGTGCCGAGGAACAGGTCGGTGATGTCGCGCCGGCGGCAGCGCGCGCCGTTGAGGAAGTAGGCGGACTGGCCGTCACGGGTGACCTGGCGCTTCACCGAGATCTCGGCGTACTGGCCGTACTCGCCCTGAATGGAACCGTCGGCATTGTCGAAGATCAGCTCGACCGTGGCCTGCCCCACCGGCTTGCGCGTGTTGGAGCCGGAGAAGATCACGTCGGTCAGCGAATCGCCGCGCAGGCGGCTGGCCGCGCTCTCGCCCATCACCCAGCGGATCGCATCGATGATGTTGGATTTGCCGCAGCCGTTCGGGCCGACGACGCCGATCATGTTGCTCGGCAGGTGCAGGGTGGTCGGGTCCACGAAGGACTTGAAACCGGCGAGTTTGATCGTGGTCAGGCGCATGCGGTCATCAATGGGTCATCGGATAACGCCCACGGAGCCGGGCGACAGGTCACTGTGCCAAACGCGGGGCGGAGCTGCAATGCGCGTCGACATGAGATAGCACTTCAATAATGATAACTATCTAATTGTTATTATTAGTCTTTTGCATCAATAGACAAGGCATGGATGCCATGATCCATCAGCCCGTTCAGCGCCGCATAGATCATCCGGTGACGCTTGATCGGCAACTGGCCGGCGAAGGCGGCGCTGACGATGCGCACGTGGAAGTGGCCCTTGCCCTCCCCTGCGTGGCCGGCGTGCTTGTGGCCTTCGTCCACCACGTCCAGCTCGGTCGGCGCGAACGCGGCCTGCAGGCGCTCGCGGATCTGCGCGATGACGGGCTGCCCCGCGTTCACGGCAGCACTTTGCGGAACGGCTTGACCGTGGTTTCGCGGTAGACGCCGGCGGCGAGATAGGGATCGGCCGAAGCCCAGGCCTCGGCTTCGGCCAGCGAGGGGAATTCGGCCACGATCAGGCTGCCGCTGAAACCGGCCGGGCCCGGATCTTCCGCGTCGATCGCCGGAAACGGGCCGGCAAGCAGCATGCGGCCTTCGTTCTGCAACTGCTGCAGGCGGGCCATATGGGCCGGGCGCGCGGATTTGCGCGCCTCCAGCGAGCCGGGGTTATCGGTGCCGATGATCGCGTACCACATGGTTCAAGCCTCCGGGCGCATATAGGGGAACAGCAGCACGTCGCGAATCGAAGCCGAGCCGGTCAGCAGCATCACCAGGCGGTCGATGCCGATGCCGAGACCGCCGGTAGGCGGCAGGCCCACTTCCAGTGCACGGATGTAGTCGGCGTCGAAGTGCATCGCCTCGTCGTCGCCGGCGTCCTTGGCGTCGACCTGGGCCTGGAAGCGCGCGGCCTGGTCTTCCGGGTCGTTCAACTCGGAGAAGCCGTTGGCCAGCTCCTTGCCGTTGACGAACAGCTCGAAGCGGTCGGTGATGCCCTTGTCGGTATCGCTCTCGCGCGCCAGCGGCGACACCTCGACCGGGTGGTCGGTGATGAAGGTAGGCTGGACCAGCGTGTGCTCGACGGTCTTCTCGAAGATTTCCAGCAGCAGCTTGCCCCAGCCGTAGCCGGGCTTGACCTGCACGCCGAGGCGCCTGGCGTGCGCGGCCATTGCCTCGCGATCGCGCAGTTCCTCGCGCCGGATCTCGGAATTGTGTTCCAGCACCGCGTCTTCCATGCGCCAGCGACGGAATGCCGGGCCGAGGTCGATCGCGGCGCCGTCCCATTCCAGCTGCGTGGTGCCCAGCACGGCCAGCGCGGTGTCGCGGATCACCGCTTCGGTGAGGTCCATGATCTCGTGATAAGTGGCGTAGGCCTGGTACAGCTCCAGCATGGTGAACTCGGGGTTGTGCCGGGTCGACACGCCCTCGTTGCGGAAGTTGCGGTTGATCTCGTAGACGCGGTCGAAGCCGCCGACGACCAGACGCTTGAGATAAAGCTCCGGCGCCACGCGCAGGTACAGGTCCAGGTCCAGCGCGTTGTGATGGGTGACGAACGGCTTGGCCGTGGCGCCGCCGGGGATGATGTGCATCATCGGCGTCTCCACTTCCATGAAGCGGCGCGCGGGCGCTTCCAGCCACTGGCGCATGGTGCCGATGATCTTCGAGCGCAGCATGAAGGTGCGGCGCGCTTCCTCGGTGACGATCAGGTCGACGTAGCGCTGGCGATAGCGCTGCTCCACGTCGGCCAGGCCGTGAAACTTGTCCGGCAGCGGGCGCAGGCTCTTGGTCAGCAGGCGCAGATGGTCGACCCGGACGGAAAGCTCGCCGGTCCTGGTGCGCATCAGCACGCCTTCGGCGCCCACGATGTCGCCCACGTCCCAGCCCTTGAACGCCTCATAGGTCTCGCCGATGGTGCCCTGGTGGACGAACAGCTGGATGCGTCCGCTGAAATCCTGCAGCTGCACGAAGCTGACCTTGCCCTGCACGCGCTTGAGCACGATGCGCCCGGCCATCTTCACCCGGCGCGCAGCCGCCTCGACGATTTCGGCCGTGTGCACGTCCTTGTCGGCGAACTCGGCCTGCAGGTCGCCGGCGAAGCTGTCGACCTTGAAATCGTTCGGAAACGCGATGCCCTGCCCGCGCAGCGCCTTCAGTTTCTCGCGGCGCTCGGCGATCAGCCGATTGTCGTCGGGCCTGTTCTCGTCGATGGGAAGGGTATCGGTCGTTTCACTCATGGGGATTCCATTGCTGCCTGCGCCCGCGCCGGTCGGCGGACGCCTCTTCGTCTATCGTCAGGTTGCCAAACTGATGGATACCGTTGTCTCTACCGCGGCGGCACGGCGCGTCAATCGCCCTTGCCGAACACCTGCTTGACCGCATGCTTCGTCGCATCCCAGCCTTCGCGCGCACCGTGGCCGATGGCGACGCCGGCCTTCTTCGCGCCATGGCCGATGCCGGTGCCGGCTTCCTTGGCGCCGTGACCGACCTTCTTGGCGACGTGCTTGGTCGCGTGGCCGACATCGCGCGCGCCGTCGGCGACGCCGTGGCCGACGGCCTTGGCATCCTGCTTGATGCTCTGGCCGGCGCTGCCTTGCTGCGATTGCGCCGCCGCGCCGAACGCGGCCAATGCGGCAAAGGCGATCAGGATTGCGCAGATCTTCTTGCTGTTCATGCGGGCCACCTCGTCAGTGAGCAAAGCGGAAGGAATCGGGCGTCACGCGTCGATGCGCTTGGCGCCGGCCTCGAGGCCGGATTTCAAGCTGGCCTCGATGAACTCGTCGAGGTCGCCGTCCAGCACCTTCTGGGTGTCCGAACGCTCGATGCCGGTGCGCAGGTCCTTGATGCGGCTCTGGTCCAGCACGTAGTTGCGGATCTGGCTACCCCAGCCGATGTCGGACTTGGTCGCTTCCAGCGCGTCACGTTCGGCATTGCGCTTCTGCACTTCCAGCTCGTACAGCTTCGCGGCCAGCATCTTCATCGCCGTGTCGCGGTTCGCGTGCTGGCTGCGGCCGGTCTGGCAGGCAACGACCGTATTGGTCGGGATGTGCGTGATGCGCACCGCCGACTCGGTCTTGTTGACGTGCTGGCCGCCGGCGCCGGACGAACGGTAGACGTCGGTGCGCAGGTCGGCCGGGTTGATCTCGATGTCGATGTCGTCATCGACTTCGGGCGACACGAACACCGAAGTGAAGCTGGTATGCCGGCGGTTGTCCGAATCGAACGGGCTCTTGCGCACCAGCCGGTGCACGCCGATCTCGGTCTTCAGCCAGCCGTAAGCGTAATCGCCTTCCACGCGGAACGTGGCGGACTTGATCCCGGCCACGTCGCCGCCGCTGACCTCCATCAACTCGGTCTTCCAGCCGCGCGATTCGCACCAGCGCAGGTACATGCGCAGCAGCATCTCGGCCCAGTCCTGCGCCTCGGTGCCGCCGGCGCCGGCCTGGATGTCGACGAACGCGTTCATCGCGTCCATCTTGCCGGAGAACATGCGCTGGAATTCCAGCTTGCCGACCTGCGCCTCGAGCTTGGTCAGGTCGTCGGTCACCGATTGCGCGGTGTCGTCGTCGCCGTCGGCGATCGCCATTTCCAGCAGGTCGCCGGCGTCATTCAGCCCGGCGGTCAGCGTGTCGATGCCGTGGACGATGGTGTGCAGGCGGGCGCGTTCGCGGCCCAGTTCCTGCGCGCGCGCCGGGTCGTCCCACACGGTGGGAATTTCCAGTTCGCGGGTTACTTCTTCCAGACGTTCGCTTTTCGTAGCGTAGTCAAAGATACCCCCTAAGCGACTCGACCCGGCCACGAAGGTCGGCGATCTGCGCATGGATGGGATTGGTCTCGATCATGTCGGTATCAGGGTTGGATGCAAGCTGAGTAGGATAACAGACGCTCCCGCGAGGCCGCACCGCCGCGCTCGCGGCGGGCGGCTGGCCACGACTCGCCGTTCAGGCCAGCGCCTGCTGATGCACCCCCTTGACCGCCCGGCCCGACGGATCGGCCGCGCTCGCGAACGCCGGATCCCACGCCAGTGCCGCCGGCGAGGAGCAGGCGATCGACTTGCCGCCAGGCACGGTCGCGGCGCAGGCCTCGCCGGGGAAGTGTTGCTCGAAGATGCGCCGGTAGAAGTACGCCTCCTTGGTCGCCGGCGTGTTGAACGGGTAGCGCGCCGCCGCCGCGGCGAACTCGCGGTCGCTGACCGCCTGCTCCGCGTGCGCCTTCAGCCCGTCGATCCAGCCATAGCCGACGCCGTCGCTGAACTGCTCCTTCTGCCGCCACAGGATCGCATCCGGCAGTGCGCCATCGAACGCCTCGCGCAGCACCGCCTTCTCGATGCGCCCCTGCCCGGCCATCTTGTGCGCGGCGTCCAGGCCCATTGCCACGTCGATGAACTCCAGGTCGAGGAACGGCACGCGCGCCTCCACGCCCCACGCCATCATCGCCTTGTTCGCGCGCAGGCAGTCGTAACTGTGCAGCGCGTCGAGCTTGCGCACGGTCTCCTCGTGGAATGCCTCGGCCGACGGCGCCTTGTGGAAGTACAGGTAGCCGCCGAAGATCTCGTCCGAGCCCTCGCCGGACAGCACCATCTTCACCCCCATCGCCTTGATCCGCCGCGCCAGCAGGTACATCGGCGTGGCGGCGCGGATGGTGGTGACGTCGTAGGTCTCGATGTGGCGGATGACTTCGGGCAACGCATCCAGTCCTTCCCAGAACGTGTAGACGAAGCCGTGATGCACGGTGCCCAGCGCGTCGGCGGCGACCTGCGCCGCCGCCAGGTCGGGCGAACCATCCAGCCCGATCGCGAACGAATGCAGGCGCGGCCACCAGGCCTCGCTGCGGTCGTCGTCCTCGACCCGCTCGCGCGCGAACTGCGCGGCGCAGGCGGCGACCAGCGACGAATCCAGCCCGCCGGAAAGCAGCACCCCATACGGCACGTCGGTCATCAGCTGGCGATGCACGGCCTGCTCGAACGCCTTGCGCAAGGCCGGAGCAGACACGTCATGGCCGCGCGTGGCGGCGTAGTCGCGCCATGGCCTGGCGTAGTAGCTGCGCAGCTCGCCGCTGGCGCTGTCGTAGACGTGGCCGGGCGGGAACGGCGCCACGTCGGCGCACACCCCGACCAGCGCCTTCATCTCCGACGCCACGCACAGGCGGCCTTGCGCGTCGTGGCCCCAGTACAGCGGGCAGACGCCGATCGGGTCGCGCGCGACCAGGTAGCGCTGCGCCTCGCCGTCCCACAGTGCGAACGCGAAGATGCCGTTGAGCCTGTTCACGAAGTCGCTGCCGTGCTCGCGATACAACGCGTTGATCACCTCGCAGTCCGAGCCCGTGGTGAAGTCGTAATCGCTGGCCGCACGCAGTTCGCGGTGGTTGTAGATCTCGCCGTTCACCGCCAGCGCCAGCGCGCCGTCGCGCGAACGCAGCGGCTGCGCGCCGCTGGCCGGGTCGACGATGGCCAGCCGCTCGTGCACCAGGATCACCCCGGCATCGACGAACACCCCGCTCCAGTCCGGCCCGCGATGACGCTGGCGCTGCGACAGTTCCAGCGCCTGCCGGCGCAGCGCCGCCAGGTCGTCGCCCGGCTGCAGGTCGAACATTCCGAAGATCGAACACATGCTTGCTGTCCTTTGATTGGGATCGGCTTTGTTGATAAGTCCGGCCATGGGTGGCCGGTCTTGCTGTTCGCGAACGGATTCGCGTGAAGTGAAGAACAAAAAAAGGCCCGCTCTGGGCGGGCCTTTTTCGCGTATGTTTCGGAAGCTTGAAGCTACGCGCCGGCCCGCCAGAAGTTGGCGTTATTGTTCGCGCGATTATTGTTGTTGCCGGCCGGCACGAAGCCCCGCGCGGAGGGCGCGGCGGAGTTCATGATGCTGGCGGTGACGGAATGCATGGGCAGACTTGAACAGATCATCCTGGTCTTGGCAAGTGCCCCAGGCGTCCCGTCGGGCGCATCAGTTGTCGCCCGGAGCCGTGATCCAGCGGGTGGCTTCCTCGATGTCCGCACCGTGGAACAGGCGGAACTGCGCCGGGATGGCAAAGCTGAAGGCTATCGCGGTGCCGCGCAGCCAGGTCACGTCGGTCACCAGCGCGATGCGATCCCAGCCGCTGAAATGGCGCAAGCCCAGCTTGGCGTCGTCCCACATCGCGCCAGGGTCGAAGCCGGTGAAGTCATCGGCGGTGACGTACAGCAGGCGCAGCTTGCGGTTCAGCGCGAACGCCGCCTCCACATCCGGCACGATGACGTTTTCGTAATCTGCCGCCGTGACCTGGCCATGTGCGCGGAAACCCAGCGTGCCGGACGGCAGTCCTTCGATCAGTGAGATCACGGGCGTTCTCCATGGGTGAGGTGGACGCCAGTTTGGAGCAGGCCGCGTGAAAAACACGCAAGGAAATCAGGCCGGTTCGAGATGCCGCAGCAGCAGGCGCGGCGTCTCGCGGCCCTGCCAGTCGTTGATGGTGAGCTCGTAGGCCGCGCGCAGCTGCGGCGGGGGTGGCTGGCCGTGATATGCGTTGAACATCACCGCGTCATGCAGCGCGCCATCGCGCGGGTCGCGCAGTTGCAGGCGCAGGTGGCGCTCGCCCATCAGCTTCCAGCCGGCGCATTCGAACAGGTTGTCGAACAGTGGCTCGGGGAACGCCTGTCCCCACGGTCCGGCCTCACGCAGCTGGCGGGCCAGTGCCAGCGTGGCGGCGCCGGGCGGCAGTTCGCCGTCGGTGTAGAGCACCGCCTGCAGGCGTTCGGGCTCGATCAGTTCGCGCGCGATCGCGTCGAAGGCGGCGGCGAAGCGCGCATAGTCACTGGTCTTCAGACTCAGGCCCGCAGCCATCGCATGGCCGCCGAAGCGTTCGATCAGGCCAGGCTGGCGCGCGTCGATCGCGGCCAGCGCATCGCGGATGTGGAAACCGGGAATCGAACGCGCCGAGCCGCGCAGAGTGGCGTTGCCTGTGCGCACTTCCTGTGCGCGAGAATCAAAAGGCGGCGATCCCTCGCCGCACTCTTCAATGCTGGCGGGAGCGAACGCGACCACCGGGCGGTGCAGCCGCTCCTTCAGCTTGGAGGCGACCAGGCCGACCACTCCCGCATGCCACGACGGCTCGAACAGCGCCACACCCACCGCATCGGTATGACCGAGGCCGGCGGCCATCACTTCGGCCTCGGCCACCATCGACGCCTGCAGATCGCGCCGCTCGCGGTTGATCGCGTCGAGTTGTTCGGCGCAGCGGCGCGCCTGCGCCACGTCGTCGGTGAGCAGGCATTCCACGCCCAGGCGCATGTCTTCCAGCCGCCCTGCCGCATTCAGCCGCGGCCCCACGGTGAAGGCCAGGTCGGTGGAACACAGCGTCGCGACGCTGCGTTTGCCGGCCTCGACCAGCGCCGTGATGCCGGCGCAGGCCCGGCCGCCGCGCATGCGCTGCAGGCCGGCTTCGACCAGCACGCGATTGTTGAAATCCAGCGGTACCAGGTCGGCCACCGTGCCCAGCGCAACCAGGTCGAGCAACGACGACAAGTCCGGCTTCGCTGTGCCGAACGCGCCGTCCTCGTGCAACTTCGCACGCAGCGCCAGCAGCAGGTAGAACATCACACCGACACCTGCCAACGCCTTGCTGGGGAATGCATCGCCGGCCAGGTTCGGGTTCACCATCGCGTCGCACGCCGGCAACTGCTCGCCGGGCAGGTGATGGTCGGTGACGATCACGCGGATGCCGCGAGCCTTCGCCGCGGCCACGCCGGCGATGCTGGCCACGCCGTTGTCGACGGTGACGATCAGCCGCGGCGTGGGCTGCAGCGAGGCGACCAACGCCGGGCTCAAGCCGTAGCCGTGGATGAAGCGATTCGGGATGGCGTAGCTGACCCGCTTCGCGCCGAGCAAGCGCAGCCCGCGCACGGCCACGGCGGTGCCGGTGGCGCCGTCGCAGTCGTAGTCGCCGGCGATCAGGATCGACCAGTCGCCGCGGATCGCCTCGGCGAGCAGCCCGACCGCCTGCGCCATCCCCCCCAGCAGCTGCGGCGACAGCATTCGCGCCAATCGGTGTTCGACCTGTCCCGGCTCCAGCACGCCGCGCGCGGCGTAGACCTGCTGCAGCACCGGATGCACCGAAGCCGGCCAGCCATGCGGCACGCCCTTGCTTTCGCGCCGGCGCAGCTGCAGCACGCTCAACGCCCTGCCCCGCGCCAGAAGCGCCAGCGGTGGAATGGTTTGTGCCGCCAGCGTTCGCCGCTGGCGAAGTGCAGCACGACGGACTGGCGACCGAGCAGCGGCAGCAACGCCGGCCACCAGCGCGAGGCGATCTCGTGCGCCGGCAGATCCTGCAGGTCGATCAGCCAGCCCGTTCCGCCGGCGGCGACGGCATCGGCCGTGCGCGGCTGCTGGGCGATGCCGGCACGCGCGGCCAGCGCGCGCAGCAGCAGGTCGTCGCTGACCACGCCCAGCACGTTGCCGGGCAAGGCATCCGGCAGGCGGCCGCCGCCCCACAGCCACAGGCTGTTGACCGGTGATTGCCCACGCGCCTGTCGCCGGGCATTCAGCGGATGCTGGTGCAGCAGCACCTGGACGTCGTTGAGCAGGACCCGCCAGCGGCGTCCTTCCGTACCCTGCGGCAGATGCTGCGCCAGGTCCTCGCCCAGCGCCTGCTCGGGCACGGCGAAACCGGGCAGCGGCGTATCGCCCGGCAGGCGCAGGTGCCAGTGATCCGGGGTGGAAATCTCCAGCTGCATGCCGGCTTCGTCGAACACCGGTCGCAGCGGCTCGGCCAGTGCCTGCGCCTCGTCCATGCCCAGCCGCATCTGGCCGCAGGCCAGCAGGCGCACGCCGTTCATGTCGGGCTGCACCCAGGCCGGATCGGCCGACAGCCAAACGCCGTCCGACGCATCGCCGGCGAGAAATTCGCGGGTGATCGCCGCGGCGGGCACGTCGGCGTCGACGCCAGGGAAGTGATCGCCCAGGCCGCCCAGGTAGCCGACGCCGCCACTCGGCAGGCGGTCGGCGCGGGGCAGCCATTCGCGCAGCGGATGGGACGGTTCGAAATGCGCCAGCGCGGGCAGCCACAGTTGCAACGATTGCTCCGGCGTCGGCATGTCTAGGCTTCCAGTTGTTCGACCAGGGCCAGCCACTCGGTTTCCAGCGCTTCCTTCTCGCGGCGCAGTTCGGTCTGGCGCTGACTTAGCCGCATCATCTCGCTGGTCGGGCCGTCGTAGGTGGCGGGGTCGGCCAGCTGAGTTTCCAGCGTGGCCAGTTCGGCATCGATCGTGGCGGCGCGGGTCTCGATCTTCTTCACCCGCTGGCGCGCGGATTTCTCGTTCTCGCGCTGCGCGGCTGCCTGGCGCCGGCGCTCCTCCGGCGAAACCTCCGCCACCTTGGCCACCACCGGCCTGGCCGTCTTCTTGTTCGCGGCGGTACGCGTCTTCAGCCAGCGCGCGTAGTCGTCCAGGTCGCCATCGAAGCTTTCCACCACGCCATCGGCGACACGCCAGAAGCTGTCGCAGACCATGCCGAGCAGATGGCGGTCGTGCGAGACCAGCACCAGCGCGCCGTCGAAGTCGGCCAGTGCATCGGCCAGCGCCTCGCGCATGTCCAGGTCGAGATGGTTGGTCGGCTCGTCGAGCAGCAGCAGGTTCGGCTTGTCCCACGCGATCAGCGCCAGTGCCAGGCGCGCCCGCTCGCCGCCGGAGAAACCATCGACCGACTCGAACGCGCGGTCGCCGGCGAAGTTCCAGGTGCCGAGGAAATCGCGCATCACCTGGTTGGCCACACCGGGCGCCTTGTCCTGCAGATGATCGAGCGCGCTGGCGCCTTCGCGCAGGCTTTCCACCGTGTGCTGGGCGAAGTAGCCGATCTTCAGGTCCTTGTGCGCCTTGCGCTCGCCGCTGAACGGTTCGAGTTCGCCGACCAGGGTCTTGACCAGGGTGGACTTGCCGGCGCCGTTCGGGCCAAGCAGGCCGATCCGTTCGCCGGCCTCGATGCTGAAACGCACGTCGGAGAGCACGATGTTCGCCACCTCGTCGGCGTGCGTAGACGGATCGGCCAGGTAGCCGGCGGCGATGTCCTCCAGCTGCAGCATCGAATCGGGCAACCGCCCCGGCGCGGGAAACTGGAAGCTGAAGGGGCGCTCGGCGCGCACCGCCTCGGTGCCGGCCAGCTTCTCCAGCCGCTTCATCCGCGACTGCGCCTGCTTGGCCTTGCTGGCCTTGGCCTTGAAGCGGTCGACGAAAGACTGCAGGTGCGCCCGCTCGGCCTGTTCGCGTTCGTGCGAAATCTGTTGCTGGCGCAACTGCTCGGCGCGCAGGCGTTCGAACGCGCTGTAGTTGCCGGTATAGAGCTTGGCCTTGCCGTCGTTGAGATGCAGCGTGTGGGTGATCACGCCGTCGAGGAATTCGCGGTCGTGCGAGATGATCAGCAAGGTGCCCTGGTAGCGGCGCAGCCATTCTTCCAGCCACAGCACGGCGTCGAGATCGAGATGGTTGGTCGGCTCGTCGAGCAGCAACAGGTCGGAGGGGCACATCAGCGCGCGCGCCAGGTTCAGCCGGCCGCGCCAGCCGCCGGAGAATTCCTTCACCGCGCGCTCGTGCGTTTCCGGCGGGAAACCCAGGCCATGCAGCAGGCGGCCGGCGCGGGCGCGGCCGTCGTAGCCGTTCAGTTCCTCGATGCGGTGATGCGCCTTCGCCATCGCCTCCATGTCGCCGCGATCGCCGGCATCGGCCTCGTCGCGCATCGCGGCAGCCAGCTCCTCGTCGCCGCCCAGCACGTAGTCGATCGCCGCGTCCGGCAGCGCCGGGGTTTCCTGTGACACCGAGGCCAGCCGCAGCCTGGCCGGCATGTCGAGATCGCCGGCATCGCTCTCCAGGCTGCCCTGCAGGGCAGCGAACAGGCTGGATTTGCCGCAGCCGTTGCGGCCGATCACGCCCAGCCGCCAACCGCTCTGGATCACCAGGTCGATGTCGGAAAGCAGCAGCCGGCTGCCGCGGCGCAAGGCGAAATGTCGAAAGGAAATCATGAAAAGCCTGGATCGGAACGGGGCAGGCAGTCGCCCGCAGCCGCCCATGATAGCGGCGATGGCGCTATTCTCGGCGAACCGCCTGGTGCCGCCGCGCGATGACGAATGCCGAACCCATCGCAATCGGCGGCCATCGGCATGGCGCAGCACAAGCGGTTCTGCTACAACGACGCCGCATACAGCCTTGTATGGAGAGGGGAGCCATGGTCAAGTTCACGAGCAGTTTGCCGATCGTCGTCATGCTGGCCGCTGCCGGCCTTGCCACGCCACAGCCGGCCAGTGCGGCGCAATCGCGGACGGAACATGGCGACAGCCTGCTGATCCATCGCGTACAGCAGGAAAAGGACATGAACCTGCCCCGCCGCGGGCTGAGCATGGCGCAGGTCGAGAAGACCTGGGGCGCGCCGCAGCGCAAGCTTTCGCCTCGCGGCGGCGACACGAAGAAGCACCCGCAGATCAACCGCTGGGAGTACTCGAACTTCATCGTGTATTTCGAGCACAGCCACGTGATCCATGCGGTGCTGAACACGCCGGCAGGCAACAACACCGATCCGGCGGCCGTCAACTGAGCTGACTTCCAACCGACGCGGCCCGTGGCGACACGGGCCGCGTCGTTCGTGTGCGCGGCCCTCGCGTCGTACAATTTGCGGCCCTCACCTGCACGAGATCGCCCAGCATGACCGACCACTCCTTGCGCCTGCCGGCGGAATGGGAACCGCAGGCCGCCGTGCTGATCGCCTGGCCGCACGCCGGTACCGACTGGGCCGAACGCCTAGCCGCGGTGGAAACCACCTACGTGGCGCTGGCCGCGGCGGTGACACGGTTCCAGCGGCTGGTCATCGTGGTGGCCGATGCCGCGCTGAACGCCCACGTGCAGTCGCAACTGCGTGACGCCGGCGTGGATCTCGCGAAGATCCGCTTCGTCGAATTGCCGTACGACGACACCTGGCTGCGCGATTCCGGCCCGATCACCCTGATGGGCGGCGAGGCCGCCGATTCCCGACGATATTTCCAGCTCACCGATTTCCGCTTCACCGGCTGGGGCGGCAAGTTCGACGCCGAGCAGGACGATGCGCTCGTCGCCGGCCTGGTCGACGCCGGCGTATTCGGCCATGCCGCGCACAAACGCATCGACTGGGCACTGGAAGGCGGCGGCATCGAGAGCGACGGCGCGGGCAGCGTGCTCACCACCTGGCGCTGCCTGGTGCAGCGGCATCCGGAACAGTCGCGCGAGGAGATGAGCGCGATCCTGCGCGACAGCCTGCACGCCGAGCGCGTGCTGTGGCTGGACTACGGCTACCTCGAAGGCGACGACACCGACGCGCACATCGACACCCTCGCCCGCTTCGCCCCGGACGAGCGCATCGTGTTCCAGGCCTGCGACGACCCTGGCGACCCGCACCACGACGAACTGCAGCGGATGGCCGCCGAGCTGGCCGCGCTGCGCACCGTCGATGGCCGCCCGTACCGGCTCTACCCGCTGCCGTGGGCACAACCCATCCTCGACGAGGGTCGACGGCTCGCCGCGTCCTATGCGAACTACCTGATCGTCAACGGCGCCGTGCTGGTGCCCGCCTACGGCGACAAGGCGGATGACGAGGCCGCGCGCATCATCGGCAGTGCGCACCCGGGCCGCGAGGTGGTGCAGGTGCCGTGCCACCCGCTGATCTGGCAGAACGGCAGCCTGCACTGCATCACCATGCAGCTGCCCGCCGGGCTGGCCTGAGCCGCATCGGCTAAACTGTACGGCCTGTCACACTTGGCTACACGCCGAGGATTCACGCCGATGATCCGCAAGACCCTCAAGGTCGCGCTGCTGCAGGAAACCGACCGCGGCAGCCGCGACGCCAACCTGGACGCCATCGAAGCCGGCCTGCGCGAAGCCGCCGCGGCCGGCGCCGAACTGGTGCTGCTGCAGGAATTGCACAACGGCCCGTACTTCTGCCAGCACGAGTCGGTGGAGATCTTCGACCAGGCCGAGAGCATCCCCGGCCCGGGCACCGCACGCATCGGCAAGCTGGCCGAGGAGCTGAAGCTGGTCGTCGTCGCCTCGCTGTTCGAGCGCCGCGCCGCGGGCCTGTACCACAACACCGCGGTGGTGTTCGACCGCTCGGCGGCGATCGCCGGCACCTACCGCAAGATGCACATCCCGGACGATCCGGCGTTCTACGAGAAGTTCTACTTCACCCCGGGCGACCTCGGCTTCGAGCCGATCGACACGTCGGTCGGCCGCCTCGGCGTGCTGGTGTGCTGGGACCAGTGGTATCCGGAGGCGGCCCGCCTGATGGCGCTGGCCGGCGCCGAACTGCTGCTCTACCCCACGGCGATCGGCTGGGACCCGAACGACGAGCAGGCCGAGAAGGATCGCCAGCGCGACGCGTGGACCACCGTGCAGCGCGGCCATGCCGTGGCCAACGGCCTGCCGCTGCTGTCGTGCAACCGCACCGGCTTCGAGGCCGATCCGTCGGGCGTGGGCGCCGGCATCCAGTTCTGGGGATCGAGTTTCGCCGCCGGTCCGCAGGGCGAGTTCCTGGCCCAGGCCGGTACCGATGCGCGCGAGCTGCTGCTGGCCGAGGTCGACCTGGCGCGCAGCGAGCACGTGCGGCGGATCTGGCCGTTCCTGCGCGACCGCCGCATCGATGCCTACGCCGACCTGCTCAAGCGCTTCCGTGACTGAACCTGTATTTTTGTGATCGTCCTTGATCGCGAAGATCAAAAGGCAGCCATCCATGGCCGCACTTTCAAGTTTCGGCTTGTTCCGCATGGCCGTCGTCCCCATGCTTGGATTCCCCCTACGACCGGCCTGCTGACCGCATGAGCGTTCCCGAAACCGAAATCACCGCGTTGCCTGCCGCCTTGCGGGGCCAGCCGATCGAGCGCGTGCAGCGCGACGGCGTGGAATACGTAGTGCTGGGTACCGCGCACGTCTCGCGCAGCAGCATGGAGGCGGTCGATGCCTTGCTGGCCAGCGAACGCTTCGACGCCGTGGCGGTGGAACTGTGCGACAGCCGCGCGCAGAGCATGCGCGATCCGGAAGCATTCAGGCAGTTGGACCTGTTCAAGGTGATCCGCCAGGGCAAGGCCGGCATGGTCGCCGCCAGCCTGGTGCTGTCGACGTTCCAGAAGCGCCTGGCCGACCAGTCCGGCATCCAGCCCGGTGCCGAGATGAAGGCGGCGATGGATGGCGCCGAACAACGCGGCCTGCCGCTGTGGCTGATCGACCGCGAAGTCGGTACGACACTCAAGCGCGCCTGGCGCAGCGTGGGTTTCTGGCAGCGCTTCGGTCTGCTCGGTGGCCTGCTGGCCAGCGTGTTCGACCGCGAGGACATCGAACAGGGCGAGATCGAGAAACTGAAACAGGGCGACCTGCTGGAAAGCGCGTTCAGCGAATTCGCCAGCGGCTCGAAGCCACTCTACGACAGCCTGATCGGCGAACGCGATGCGTTCATGGCCGCGCGCCTGCGCGAGGAAGCGGCCCGCCCGGGCACGGCGGAAAACCGCCGCGTGCTGGTAGTGATCGGCGCCGGCCATCTCAAGGGCCTCTGTACCTTGCTGCGCGAACAGCAGGACGATCCCGCCGCCAAGGTCGCCGAGCTGGCCGTCTCGCCGCCCAAGGCGCGCTGGCCGAAGTGGGTAGCCGCCGCCCTGGTGCTGCTGGTATTCGCCGCGATCGCCTGGGCGTTCCACCGCAACGCGTCGCTGGGCACGCAGGCGCTGCTGGCCTGGGTGCTGTTCACCGGCGGTTTCGCCGCACTCGGCGCGCTGGTCGCCGGCGCACACCCGTTCAGCATCACCGCCGCGTTCGTCGCCGCGCCGATCAAGCCGTTCCGTCCCGGCATTCCGGCCGGCGGCATCAGCGCGATGGCCGAAGCCTGGGTGCGCCGCCCGCGAGTGGTCGATTTCGACACCCTGCGCGACGACATCGTGCACTGGAGCGGCTGGTGGAAGAACCGCGTCGCACGCACCCTGCTGAATTTCTTCCTGGTCAGCGTGGGCACCATCATCGGCGAGTACAGCGCCGGCATCCACATCTTCAAGAGCCTGTTCTGACCACGGCTGCGGCAGCAAAGGCGCATGTTACGATGCGCGCCGCCTGCAGGCTCCCTGCAAACGCGCTTCGATGTCCGGCCCGGGTGGCGAAACTGGTATACGCAAGGGACTTAAAATCCCTCGGCCTCACGGCCATGCGGGTTCGATCCCCGCCCCGGGCACCAATAACCGCTTGATGCCCGATCAAACGATGGAGTGCGGCGAATGTCGCCGCACTCCACGATGACGCCTGGCCTGGATCAGGCCGCCGCATCCTTCAGCTTCTTCAGCGGGCGGATCTTGACCTTGACCGATGCCGGCTTGGCCGCGAACCACTGCTCTTCCTTGGTGAACGGGTTGATGCCCTTGCGCTTCGGCTTGGCCGGCACGCTCACCGCGGTGATCTTCAGCAGGCCGGGCAACTGGAACGAACCGGCGCCCTTCTTGTGCACGGAACCGGCGACCGCGCCTTCCAGCGCGGCGAGCACGGCGCGAACGTCTTTGGCGACCACGCCACTGGCTTCCACGATGTGCGCTACCAGGCTGGACTTGTTCAGGACTTCCTTGATCGGCTTGGGTGCAGCCGATGCGGCCTTGGCCTTGGGTGCCGGCTTGCTCTTGGCCGCTGCTTTCTGCGTCTTTGCCATGAATTTCCCCCTCGTCTACGTGGTGATGGATTGTTTGCATGCCTCACGGCACGCTGAATGTAGGGGAATTCAGCGGTGCCGCCAACGGGTCGGACAATAAAAGACGTTTCCCGGTCGCAAAATCTTCAGCCATACGGACGAAAGTGCTCACTACTTCGTGCAATCTGGCGTATGCCGGCCAGATGGACCGACAACAAAAAACCCGCCATCGGCGGGTTTTCGGGGCTGGCTGGCAGCCGGTTGCGCAATGGAGGCCTAGGTCGGAATCGAACCGGCGTACGCGGATTTGCAGTCCGCTGCATGACCACTCTGCCACCAGGCCATTGCTTCGTGAAGCGCGACCATGATGATCGCAGGTTGCCTCTAAAAAACAAAACCCCGGAAAGCCGAGGTTCTGCATTGAAACTGGAGCGGGAAACGAGACTCGAACTCGCGACCCCGACCTTGGCAAGGTCGTGCTCTACCAACTGAGCTATTCCCGCATCGGAGCCGCGAATCATAGCAGAACGCAGTCACTTGTGAATAGCTGCGACAGCGCTTTTCGACCCGGATTCCAGCGCCCTGCCCAGTCCCTGCAGGCCGCTGAAACGGCAAGGCCCCGAACGGATCGGGGCCTTGTCTGCAAACTGGAGCGGGAAACGAGACTCGAACTCGCGACCCCGACCTTGGCAAGGTCGTGCTCTACCAACTGAGCTATTCCCGCATTGGAGCCGCGCATTCTAATACGTGAAAGCGGATCGTCAAGCCCGTGCCGATCGGGCCATGCCCCCGGCACTCAGATATCGTCCTTGTCCACGGACGCCTGTCCCGGCGTACCGCCGCTCAGGATCGGCCAGGCGGCGCGCAGGTAGTACAGGCCCGACCAGATCGTGAGCACGCCGGCGATCACCAGCAAGGCCTCGCCGATGTGGTACAGCCGCAGCGCTTCGGCGGCTTTCTCGTGCTGCACGATCAGCACTACCAGCGCGACCATCTGCATCACCGTCTTCAACTTGCCGATGAAGGCGACCTTGACGGTGGCGCGCATGCCGATCTCGGCCATCCACTCGCGCAGCGCGGACACGCTGATCTCGCGCCCCACGATCACCGCCGCGGTCACCGCCATCAGGACGCCCGGCCAGCCGCCGCGATGCGACTCGACCAGCAGGAACAAGGTCACCGCCACCATCAGCTTGTCGGCGACCGGATCGAGGAACGCGCCGAACGCCGACGTGAGGTTCATCCGCCGCGCGAGATAACCATCGAGCCAGTCGGTGACCGCAGCCAGCACGAACACGATCGCCGCGGTGATGTTGTGACCCGGAAACGGCAGGTAGAACACCACCACCATGACCGGCAGCAGGGCAACGCGGAAGAGGGTCAGCCAGGTCGGCAGGTTGATGTGCATGGTTCGTTCCAGTGGTTTGCGCCAGTTTCGCATGCCGGCACGCCACTGCCGAGTGAAAGCGCTCGCCAATGCTCAGCCATGCAGGCTGGCGTAGATGCGTTCGGCCAGGCCGCGGTCGATGCCCTTCACCTGCATCAGTTCCTCGACGCCCGCGCGCTCCAGCCCCTGCATGCCGCCGAACGCCTTCAGCAAGGCGGAACGCCGGCGTGCACCGATGCCCGGCACGTCCTCCAGCACGCTGCGCTCGCGCGCCTTCTCGCGCCGCTTGCGATGGCCGCTGATCGCGAAACGATGCGCCTCGTCGCGTACCGCCGCGACCAGATGCAGTGCGGGCGACGACGACCCCGGATGCAATTCGCGCCCCGAGTCGGCGAGCACCAGCGTTTCCTCGCCGGCACGCCGGCCCGGGCCCTTCGCCACGCCCACCACTTCGATGCCGTCGACGCCGAGCTCCTTCAACACGTCCAGCGCCTGCGCCACCTGGCCGCTGCCGCCGTCGATCAGCAGGATGTCGGGACGCGCGCCCTCGCCTTCGGCCACCTTGCGGAAGCGTCGGGTCAGCGCCTGGTGCATCGCCGCGTAGTCGTCGCCCGGCGTGATGCCGGCGATGTTGAAGCGGCGGTAGTGCGATTTCTCCGGACCTTCCGGCCCGAACACCACGCACGAGGCTACGGTCAGCTCGCCCATCGTGTGGCTGATGTCGAAGCACTCGATGCGCCGCGGCGGCGCCGCCAGCCCGAGCGCCTTCTGCAGGTCGTCGAAACGCGTGCCCAGGGTCTGCCGGCTGGCCAGCCGCGCGGTCAGCGAGGCCTGCGCGTTGCGCTCGGCCATCTGCAGGAACTGCGCGCGCTCGCCGCGCACGCTGGATTTCAGCTCTACCCCATGGCCGGCATGCTGGCCGAGCAGTTCGGCGAGAATCTCCTGGTCGGCCAGCGGTTCGCCCAGGATCAGCTCGCGCGGCACCGGCCGGTCCAGGTAGTACTGCGCGATGAACTGCGCCAGCACGTCGGCCGGCTCGGCATCCAGCGGCAGGCGCGGGAAGAAATCGCGCGTGCCCAGGCTGATGCCGTTGCGGAAGAACAGCACGCTGACGCAGGCCATGCCCGCCTCGATGCGGCAGGCGATCACGTCCATGTCGGCGCTGGCGCCCTGCACGTGGTGCTGCGCCTGCAACTGGCGCAGGGCGGCCACCTGGTCGCGCAGTTTCGCCGCGCGTTCGAACTGCAGCGCCTTGCTGGCCTGCTCCATCGCCTCGGCCAGCTCGTCGATCACTGCGTTGCTGCGCCCTTCCAGGAACATTTCCGCATGGCGCACGTCGCCGCGGTAATCCTCCACGCTGATCAGCCCCACGCAGGGCGCGCTGCAGCGGCCGATCTGGTACTGCAGGCAGGGCCGCGTGCGGTTGCGGAAGTAGCTGTCCTCGCACTGGCGCACCTTGAACAGCTTCTGCATCAGGCTGAGGCTTTCGCGCACCGCGTAGGTGCTCGGGTACGGCCCGAAGTAGCGCCCTGGCAGGTTCTTCGCGCCGCGGTGGAAGGCCAGCCGCGGGTAGTCCTCGCCGCCGGACAGGTAGATGTACGGGTAGCTCTTGTCGTCGCGCAGCAGGATGTTGTAGCGCGGCTTGAGCGACTTGATCAGCTGCGATTCCAGCAGCAGCGCCTCGCCCTCGGTGCGCGTCACGGTGATCTCGACGCGGGCGATCTGCGCCACCATCGCCGCGATGCGCGGCTCCATGTGCGGCTTCAGGAAATAGCTGCCGACGCGCTTCTTGAGGTTGCCGGCCTTGCCCACGTAGAGCAGCTCGCCGGCCGCGTCGAAATGACGATAGACGCCGGGCGAGGAGGTCAGCGTGCGGACGAAGGCCTTGCCGTCGAAGGGGAGCGGTTGCGCGGACTGCATGGGATCATTCTAGTGGCGATGACCCATGCAGATGGAGGCTCAATGCTGCGTGCGCAACCACAGCTCCGCGCGTTCCAGGTCGGTTTCGGTGTCGATGCCTGGCGGAAACGGCTCCGGAGTCAGCCGCACCGCGATCGCGTGGCCATGCTCCAGCACGCGAAGCTGCTCCAGCGATTCGGTCTGTTCCAGCGGCGTGCGCGGCAGGCGGCTGTAGCGGTCCAGGAAGCCGGCCCGGTACGCGTAGATGCCGATGTGCCGCAGGAACGGCGAGCCGGATGGCAGCGCGTTGCGGTCGGTGGCAAACGCATCGCGCGCCCACGGCAACGGTGCCCGGCTGAAGTACAGCGCGCGGCCGTCGACGGCACGCACCAGTTTCACCACGTTCGGGTCGAACAGTTCCTCGGCGTCGATGATCGGTGTGGCCAGGGTCGCCATCGGCGCGTCGTCGCCGGCCAGCGCCTGCGCCACCGCGCGAATGCCGGCGGCGGGCGCAAACGGTTCGTCGCCCTGCAGGTTCACCACGATGCTGTCGGCGGCCCAGCCGTAGTGCTGCGCACACTCCGCCAGGCGGTCGCTGCCCGAGGCGTGATCGCTGCGGGTCATGCAGACGTCCACGCCATCCTGCCCGGCCAACGCGTCGGCGATGCGCGGGTCATCCACCGCCACCACCACCTGGCTCGCGCCGGCCTGCAGGGCGCGTTGCGCCACCCGCACCACCATCGGCACGCCGTTGATCTCGCGCAGCGGCTTGGCCGGCAGGCGGGTCGAGCCGTAACGGGCGGGGATGGCGACGATGAATGGCGGTACGACATTGGACATGAGGACGATCTTCAACCAGGAGGCAAGCCTTGCCGCAACGATACATGCACGGCGCGGACAGTTCAGCCCGCACCGCGCAGCGCGAAGCCACAGCCATTGGCCAATTCCAGGAAACCGGGAAACGACGTGGCCACATGGCCACAGTCATGGATCCGTACCGGCTCGGTGGCAACCAGTCCGGCCACCGCGAAACTCATCGCGATGCGATGGTCGAGGTGGCTTTCCACCGTGCCGCCGCCGAGCCGGCCGCCGTGGATGATCGCGCCATCCGGCGTTTCCTCGATCGCCGCGCCGAGCGTGCGCAAGCCGCTGGCCATCGTGGCGATGCGGTCGGATTCCTTCACCCGCAATTCGGCCGCACCACGAACCACCGTCGTGCCGTTGGCCACCGCGGCGGCGATGAACAGCGCGGGGAACTCGTCGATCGTGTCCGGCACCAGCGCTTCGGGCAGCTCGACGCCATGCAGCGGCGCGTGGCGCACCACGAGATCGCCGACCGGCTCGCCGCCGGCCTCGCGCTCGTGCTCGACCGTGATGTCCGCACCCATCAGGCGCAGCGCCTGCAGCAGGCCGGTACGGCGCGGGTTGAGGCCCACCGCCGGCAGGCGCAGTTCGGCGCCCGGCACGATACTGGCGGCGACCAGGAAGAACGCCGCCGAGGAAAAATCCGCCGGCACTTCGACGTCGGTAGCATGCAGCGCATGGCCGCCTTCAAGTTTCGCGCGGCCCGGTGCGAACGCGATCGGCCAGCCGAACGCGGCCAGCATGCGCTCGGTGTAGTCGCGGGTCGGGTGCGGTTCGATGACTTCGGTTTCCCCGGCGGCGTACAGGCCGGCCAGCAGCAGCGCGGACTTCACCTGCGCGCTGGCCACCGGCAGTTCGTAGCGGATGCCCTGCAACGGCTGGCCGCCATGCACGTGCAGCGGCGGCAGACCGTCGTGCGTGTCGATGCGCGCGCCCATCAGGGCCAGCGGATCGGTCACCCGGCGCATCGGCCGTTTCGACAGCGAGGCGTCGCCGACCAGGGTGCTGTCGAACGCCTGTCCGGCCAGCAGGCCGGTCAGCAGGCGCATGCCGGTGCCGGCGTTGCCGCAATCCAGCGATTGCGCCGCGCCGCGCAGACCGTGCAGGCCCACGCCATGCACCACGCGCTCGCCGGCCGACGGCGTGTCGATGCGCACGCCGAGCTGCGCCAGCACGGCGGCGGTGGCGCGGGTGTCCTCGCCTTCGAGGAAGCCGCGGATGCGCGACTCTCCTTCGGCGATCGCAGCCAGCATCAGCGCGCGATGCGAAACCGACTTGTCGCCGGGCACGCGCACGCTGCCGTGCAGTGGCCGACCCGGCCGGCTGCTCCAGTCCAGGCGAACGTTCAAGGCAAGGCCACCGGGTAGGAACCCAGCACGCGGATGGTGGCGGCCGATGCGCCGATATCCTGCACCGCGGCCTGCAACGCATCGCCGTCGATATGGCCGGAAACGTCGATGAAGAACGCGTACTGCCACTTGCCGGTATGCGCCGGCCGCGACTCGATGCGGTTCAGGCTGATGCCGTGCTTCGCGAACGGGCTGAGCACGTCGTACAGCGCACCCGGCTTGTCGTTGACGGTGATCAGCAGCGAGGTACGGTCGTTGCCCGAGGGCGGAAACAGCGAACGGCCGATCACCAGGAAGCGCGTGGTGTTGTCGGCGCGATCCTCGATGCCCTTGGCCACGGTCTTCAGGCCGTAGACCTTGCCCGCCGTCTCGCCGGCGATCGCCGCTGCATCGTCGGCGTGCCGGGCCAGTCGGGCGGCTTCGGCATTGCTGCCCACCGCGATGCATTCCACGTCGGGCAGGTTGATGCGCAGCCAGGTCTTGCACTGCTGCAGCGACTGCGCGTGCGCGTAGACACGACGCACGTCTTCCAGTTGGCCGGTCAGCGAGTGCAGGCACTGGTGCACGCGCAGCTCCACCTCACCGCAAATGGTCGCCTCGGAGGTGAGGAACATGTCCAGGGTGACCTGGATCATGCCTTGCCCGGAGTTCTCCACCGGCACCACGCCGAAGTCGGCATGACCGGCGGCGACCTCCTGGAACACTTCCTCGATGCTGCCCAGCGGCAGCCCGTAGGCGGCATGGCCGAAATGCTTGCGCACGGCCTGTTCGCTGAAGGTGCCTTCCGGTCCCAGGAAGCCGATCTTCAGCGGATCCTCCTGGGCCAGGCAGGACGACATGATCTCGCGGAACAGCCGCACCATCTCGGCGTCGGACAGCGGACCCTCGTTGCGGTCCACCACCATGCGCAGCACGTGGGCCTCGCGCTCGGGACGGTAATAGTCGATCGCGGAAAGCCCCTCCCCCTTCACCTTCGCCACCGTCCGCGCATGGTTCGCGCGCTCGGAAATCAGCTGCTGGATCTGCCGGTCGATGCTGTCGATGCGTTCGCGCATCTCGCTCAACGGTGTTTTCGGATCGGTCATGCTTTGGCCGCCTGGATGGATAGAAGTCCAAATGATGAAGCGGCATCTTGCCTGAAAAATTCCGGCATTGCCCGGTCAGCCGTGCCGCTGCGCGAAATCCCGCATGAACGCCACCAGCACCTCGACGGCCTCCGGCGGCACCGCGTTGTACAGCGAGGCGCGCATGCCGCCGAGTGCCTTGTGGCCCTTCAGCGCAAGCAGGCCGGCCGCCTCGGACTCCTGCAGGAACGCGGCGTCCAGCGCAGCGTCGTGCAGGGTGAAGCGCACATTCATGCGCGAGCGCGCGGACGGTTCGATCGGATTGCGGTAGTAGCCGCCGGAGCCGTCGATGGCCCGGTACAGCAGCTCGGCCTTGGCCCGGTTGCGCTCGGCCATTGCGCCCAGCCCGCCCTGCGCCTTGAGCCACTGGAAGGTCAGCCCGGCCACGTACCAGCCCCAGGTGTTCGGCGTGTTGAGCATCGAATCGGCGGCGGCGTGCTCGGCGTAGCGGAAGATCCGCGCCATCGGCCGGCCGGCCCGCTGCAGCAGGTCGCGGCGGATGATCATCAGCACCAGGCCGGACGGACCGATGTTCTTCTGCGCGCCGGCGTAGATCAGCCCGAAGCGGCCGACGTCCAGCGGCTCGGACAGGATGTTCGAGGACATGTCCGCCACCAGCGGCGGCGCGCCGACCTCGGGCACCCCGTGGAACTCCACGCCGTGGATCGTCTCGTTCGGCGTGTAATGCACGTAGGCGGCGTTCGGATCGAGCTGCCAGCTGTCGCGCGGCGGCAGCTTCAGGTAATCGTCCGCTTCGGCGCTGGCCGCCACGTTCACCCGCACATAGGGTCTGGCTTCGCTGGCTGCCTTCGCGCTCCAGTGCCCGCTGACGATGTAGTCGGCGCTGTCGCCCTCGCCGGCCAGGTTCATCGGGATCTGCGCGAAGTGCTGGGTGGCGCCGCCCTGCAGGAACAGTACGGCGTAGTCGGCCGGGATCTGCATCAGATCGCGCAGGTCGGCCTCGGCCTGGGCGGCCATCGCGATGAAGCGCCTGCCGCGGTGGGACTGCTCCATCACCGAGGCACCGCTGCCGTTCCAGTCCAGCATCTCGCGCTGGGCGCGTTCGAGTACCGCCTGCGGCAGCGCCGCCGGGCCGGCGCTGAAATTCCAGACTCTGCTCACGTGCGCCTGCGTCCTGTCGAAGGTGTTCCGTGCATTATGGCGCGGCGCAGCATGGCGCGGTCAACCCTCGGCGGTGCTCTCAGAACCGGATCAGCAGTACCAGTGCGATGCCCAGGGCCAGCACGGCAGCGGTGACGATCAGCCACCACACTTCGCCGCTGGGGCCGGCAGCGTCTTCCGGCAGCCGTTGCGGCAACGGTTCGGCCATCGCGATCTCCGGCTCCGGCTCCATGCCCGGCCCGTCGACCACGAAGCGGTGCATCGCCACGCCAAGCTGGTCGCCGGGTTGCAAGGCCAGCTTCTGCACCGCCACGCCGTTGACACGCAGGGGGTGGCGTTCGCACGACTGGGTGGTTTCCAGCCACAGCTGGCCGTCCGCCCAGAAAATCCGCAGCGCCACGATGTCGCCCTGCGGCAGTTCCAGCGGGCAATCGCCGTGCGGCCCGAACGTCAGGCTGTCCTGCAACGGCAGCACCCGCCCGGACAGCGGGCCGGCCACGGCACGCAAGGCCACCGTGCAGCGTCCCTGTTCGGGCACGTTCAGCGGTGGGCGCCGCGCCGGGTCCTCGTCGGCGCGCAGCAGCAGGCGGCAGTCGCCCACGCTGACCACGTCGCCGGCGCGCAGCAAGGCGCGTTCGCGCACCGGCCGAGCATTGACGTGGATGCGGTCGGCCGACGGCAGCACCTGCAACACCCAGCCGCGGCGATCCTGCTGGATGCGCAAGTGATGCGGTGCCGCCTGGCTGGCGGCCAGCACCAGGTCGTTGTCGGGCGCGCTGCCGATGCGCAACTGCGTCTGCGCCCAATGGAAATCCTCACGGGCCGCATTGGGAAATTCGATACGCATGGATCAACCACTTGAAAGACCACGAAACTCTAGCATGCAGCCGCATCGCATTAAGATGTGTCTTTGCCTGGAGTCCACCATGCCCAAGATCGATATCCGCCGCCCGCACCAGTTGTCGATCGCCGAAGCCCGCGCCGTGGTCGACCAGGTGGCCGCGCGCATGCACGAGAAATTCGGCATGGATGGGCGCTGGCAGGACGACACCTTGCTGTTTTCCCGACCCGGCGTCAGCGGCTCGATCGCCGTCGGCAGCGACGCGATCCAGGTCAAGGCCGAGCTGGGGCTGCTGCTGGCGCCACTGAAAGGCATGGTCGAGCAGGAAATACGGCGCAAGCTGGACGAGCATTTCGCCTGACCGCGAGCTGGCCGGGTCCGCGTTGATGATTCTTTAACCATGCACTCATCCGTGGCATAATCGACGGCTTACGCAGCCATGACGGCTGTGCGTGAACCCCGGAACACATGGCCAAAGACGACGTCATCGAAATGGAAGGCACGGTCCAGGAGACCCTGCCGAACACCATGTTTCGTGTGCAATTGGAAAATGGGCACGTGATCATCGCCCATATTTCCGGCCGCATGCGCAAGCACTACATCCGCATCCTTACCGGCGACAAGGTCAAGATCGAAATGACCCCGTACGACCTGAGCAAGGGACGCATCACGTACCGCATGAAGTAAGTGCGGCGGTGTTGGAGGCTGCCGCGCCCGCGAGGTGGCGGCGCCGGACATGACAAAGGCGGCGCAATGCGCCGCCTTTGCTTTGCCCGGCGTTCGGCTTACTCGACCACGGCCGGCAGCTTCTCCGCCGCCTTGCAGTCGACCTTCAGCTCGCCATCCACCACGCTCAGGTGGACCACGCCGCCCTCGGCCAGCTTGCCGAACAGCAATTCGTCGGCCAGCGCGCGCTTCACCTTCTCCTGGATCACCCGCGCCATCGGCCGTGCGCCCATCTGCGGGTCGAAGCCATGCTCGGCCAGCCAGCGGCGGGCGGCGGCATCCACGTCCAGGCTCACCCGCTTCTCGGTCAGCTGGCTTTCCAGCTCGATCAGGAACTTGTCGACCACGCGCAGGATGTGCTCGAAATCGAGCGCGGCGAACTGGATGATCGCGTCCAGCCGGTTGCGGAACTCCGGCGTGAAGATGCGGCGGATCACTTCCATCGCGTCCGACTCGTGCTTCTGCTCGACGAAGCCCATGCTGCGCCGCGCGGCGATCGCCGCACCCGCGTTGGTGGTCATCACCACCACCACGTTCTTGAAGTTCGCCTCGCGGCCGTTGGTGTCGGTCAGTACGCCGCGGTCCATCACCTGCAGCAGGATGTTGAACACGTCCGGGTGCGCCTTCTCGATCTCGTCCAGCAACAGCACCGCGTGCGGATGCTTGGTCACCGCCTCGGTCAGCAGGCCACCCTGGTCGAAACCGACGTAGCCCGGGGGCGCGCCGACCAGCCGCGAGACCGAGTGGCTTTCCATGTACTCGGACATGTCGAAGCGGATCATCTCGATGCCCAGCTGCATCGCCAGCTGCTTGGTCACCTCGGTCTTGCCCACACCGGTCGGACCGGCCAGCAGGAAGCAGCCGATCGGCTTGGACGGATCGGCCAGGCCCGAACGGGCCATCTTGATCGACGCGGCCAGCGCCTCGATCGCCGGGTCCTGCCCGAACACCACCATCTTGAGGTTGCGCTCGAGATTGCGCAGCACGTCGCGATCCGACGCCGACACCTGCTTGGCCGGGATCCGCGCCATCTTGGCGACGATGTACTCGACCTCGCCCACGTCGACCGTGCCGGTGCGCTGGTCTTCCGGCAACAGCCGCTGGCGCGCGCCGGCCTCGTCGATCACGTCGATCGCCTTGTCCGGCAGCAGCCGGTCGGGGATGTGTTTCACCGACAGGTCCACCGCGGCCTTCAGCGCCTCGTTGGTATACGCCACGTGGTGGTGTTCCTCGAAGCGCGAGCGCAGGCCCTTGAGGATCTCGATACTGTCGGCCACGGTCGGCTCGACCACGTCGATCTTCTGGAAGCGGCGGGCCAGCGCGCGGTCCTTCTCGAATACGCCGCGGTATTCCTGGAACGTGGTCGAACCGATGCAGCGCAGCTCGCCGGAAGCCAGCATCGGCTTGATCAGGTTCGACGCATCCATGGTGCCGCCCGAGGCCGAACCGGCACCGATGATGGTGTGGATCTCGTCGATGAACAGGATCGCGCCCGGTTGCTTCTTCAACTGCGCGATCACGCCCTTCAGGCGTTTCTCGAAGTCGCCGCGGTACTTGGTGCCGGCCACCAGCGCGCCGAGATCAAGCGACCAGATCGTGGCGTCCTCCAGTACCTCGGGCACCTCGCCGTCGACGATGCGCTTGGCCAGGCCCTCGGCGAGCGCGGTCTTGCCCACGCCAGCCTCGCCCACGTACAGCGGGTTGTTCTTGCGCCGGCGGCACAGCACCTGGATGGTGCGCTCGATCTCGTCGGTACGGCCGATCAGCGGGTCGATCTTGCCTTCCAGCGCCAGCTCGTTGAGGTTGCTGGCGAACTCGTGCAGCGGGTTGCCCTTCGGCTCGCCGCCCTCCTCGCCCTCGCGCTCGCCGCCGGACACGCCGGCGGCCGGCTCGTCGCCGATCTTGGCGATGCCGTGAGAGATGTAGTTGACCACGTCGAGCCGGGTGATCTCCTGCTGGTGCATGAAGTACACCGCGTGCGAATCCTTCTCGCCGAAGATCGCCACCAGCACGTTCGCGCCGGTGACCTCCTTCCGGCCGGAGGATTGCACGTGATACACCGCGCGCTGCAGCACGCGCTGGAAGCCCAGCGTGGGTTGCGTGTCGCGCTCGTCGCCGGGTGGCAGCACCGGCACGGTCTCGCTGATGATGCGTTCCAGGTCGGCCGACAACCGCGGCAGGTCCACGCCGCAGGCGCGCAAGGCGCCGAGCGCCGACTGGTTTTCGGTCAGCGCCAGCAGCAGGTGCTCCACCGTCATGAATTCATGGCGCTGCTCGCGGGCCTGCTTGTAGCAATGGCCGATGGTGACTTCCAGATCCTTGCTGAACATTCGGATCGTCTCCGCTTTGCATTGTGAGCGGCCTTCAGCGCCGCAATGGGCACGAAATGGGGTCGCTCAGAGCTTTTCCATAGTGCACAACAACGGGTGCTGATGGGAACGTGAATATTCGTTGACGTGGGTTACCTTGGTTTCGGCCACTTCACGGGTAAAAACGCCGCAAACGCCCCGCCCGCGGGTGTGTACGTGCAACATCACCTGCACCGCCTGCTCCTGGTCCAGGTTGAAGAAGGTACGCAGCACCTCGACGACGAAGTCCATCGGGGTGAAATCATCGTTCAACAGCAGCACCTGGAACAGCGGTGGTCGCGCCACCTCGGGCTTCGCGGTTTCCAGCGCCAGGCCGCGGCCGCTGTCTTGCTCATGTTCGGGTTCGTGGGCCATGGTTTCTTGGAGTGTGATCTCTGGTTCGAAGTATACGCCGCGGTGCCGCTTCCACCCCGCAGAGGTGTGACAAGGGAGGTGATGGCACAATGGCTGCTTTTCCAGCCCCCGCTCGCACCGCCATGGCCGATTCCACCATCCCCGCCGAGATCTGGCGCCCGCACGTCACCGTCGCCTGCGTGGTGGCCGATGGCGAGCGGTATTTGATGGTGGAAGAAGAGGTCAACGGCCGGCTTGTCTACAACCAGCCGGCCGGCCACCTGGACGACGGCGAAAGCCTCGCCGCGGCGGCCTTGCGCGAAACGCTGGAAGAAACCGGCTGGACGGTGGAACTGCAGCACCTGATCGGCGTGCACCAGTGGCGCAGTACCGAGCACGGCGACGCCGTGGTCCGCTTCAGCTTTGCCGCCCATGCGGTGAGCCACGACCCGGACCGCCCGCTGGATACCGACATCCGCCGCGCACTGTGGCTCACCCGCACCGAGATCGCCGCGCTGGGCGACCGCCTGCGCAGCCCGATGATCCTGCAGAGCATCGACCTCTGGCTGGGCGGACAGCGGCTGCCGCTGTGTGCGCTGAGTCATCTACCTGAAGGCGGCATGCCATGAAGGTGATGCTGGGCATTTCCGGCGGCGTCGACTCCTCGGTCGCCGCCCTGCTGCTGCAACAGGCCGGCTACCAGGTGGAAGGCCTGTTCATGCAGAACTGGGAGGAAGACGACCGCAGCGGCCCCTGCACCACCGACGCCGACCGCAAGGATGCCGTGGCCGTGTGCGGCCGGCTCGGCATCCCGTTCCACGCGCGCAACTTCGCCGCCGAATACTGGGACGGCGTGTTCGAGCACTTCCTTGCCGAGTATCGCGCCGGGCGCACGCCGAACCCCGACGTGCTGTGCAATCGCGAGATCAAATTCAAGACCTTCCTCGACGAGGCCCGTGCCCTGGGCGCCGACAGGATCGCCACCGGCCACTATGCCCGCGTCGACTGCAGGGACGGCCGCTACCGGCTGCTGCGCGCGGTGGACGCGGCCAAGGACCAGAGCTACTTCCTGCATGCGCTGGGCCAGCAGCAACTGGCTGCCACGCTGTTCCCGCTGGGCGGGATCGAGAAGCCGCGCGTGCGCGAGATGGCCCGCGCGGCGGCCCTGCCGACTCATGCGAAAAAGGATTCCACCGGCATCTGCTTCATCGGCGAACGCGATTTCCGCGGCTTCCTGTCGCAGTACATCCCGGCCCGTCCCGGCGAGATGCGCACCCCCGACGGCGAACTGATCGGCGAACACCAGGGCGTGATGTACTACACCCTGGGCCAGCGCAACGGGCTGGGCATCGGCGGCCGCCACGGCGCCACCGGCGAAGCCTGGTACGTGGTCGGCAAGGACGTGGCGGCGAACGTGCTGTACGTGGCCCAGGGCGGCGAGAACCACTGGCTGTACTCGCATCGGCTGCTGTCGGAGACGCCGACCTGGGTCGATGGCGCCGCGCCCTCCGCCCGTTTCCGCTGCACCGCGCGTACCCGTTACCGCCAGGCCGACCAGGCCTGCATGGTCAGCGTGACCGACGCCGGCCTTGAGGTACGCTTCGACGAGCCCCAGCGTGCGGTTACCCCCGGACAGTCGGTGGTCCTCTACGATGGCGAAGCCTGTCTCGGCGGCGCGGTGATCGCCGCCACCGATGCGCCTTACGGCGGCCTGCTGCCGGCATTCGCTCCGACTTCCACATCCCCAGCAAGAGAACCGGCATCCCGTGTTTGAAACTTTTTCCATGACTGAAGAGCGCGTGATCGCCCTCGCCGGCCTGTTCCAGGCCTGCGCGCTGGCGCAGCAGCTGGCCAACGAAGGGCGCTGCGACGAAGCCGCGATGGAAGCCAGCGTGGCCAGCGTGTTCCGCATCGATGCGCCTTCGGTGGTCGGCGTGTACGGCAACATCTCGAACGTGCGGCTCGGCCTGCGTACCCTGATCGCACAGCTGGACGAAAGCACCCCCGACATGTCGGTGACGCGCATGACGGTGACCGTGATGCGGCTGGAGCGCAGCCTGTCGGCACGCGCGGACCTGCTCGATAAACTGCAGCAGGGCATCGTTGCCGCGCAGCGGCAGGTCGAGCATTTCGGCCAGGACTCCAGCCAGGTCAACAGTCGGCTGGCCGAGGTCTATGCATCCACCCTGTCGATCCTCAAGCCGCGCGTGATGGTCAGCGGCAACCCGCAACAATTGCAGCAGACCGCCGTGGTGGAAAAGGTGCGCACCAACCTGCTCGCCGCCGTGCGCTCGGCGGTGCTGTGGCGGCAGCTCGGCGGGCGCCAGTGGCAGCTGCTGCTGTACCGGCGCCAGTGCAGCATGCTGGCCCGCGGCCTGCTGACCGGAGCCACGCTGGACAATCGCTGACGGCGGCGGAAAAGCAAACGGCGGGCTGATGCCCGCCGTTTTCCGTCCATGGGTGGAACTCCGTTGCGATAGACCGTCCGTCACTCGTTCCGCGCAGGCAGCATGCCGCCTGCGCATTGCATCAGAATGACACTTCGCCGAACACGCCGATCTCGTTGGTCTTGGTGTTCTGCACGTGTGGCGGCACCGGCGTGGCGACCGACTTGTCGACCTTGCCGTGTTTCCACACGCCGGCCAGCTTGAAGCCCTTGGTCACCTGGTACTCGACGCCGGCGTTGTAATAGGTGTCCTTGGCGTCGCGGTCCAGGCTCTTGCTGAGCTTGGCGCTGTCGTAGCGGGCGAACAGGTTCACGTTGTCGGCCACCGCCACGCTGCCCCACAGCGAATAACCGTCGGCCTTGTCGGCGAGCGGGCTGAGCACGTTGTTCCAGTTCTTCGCGGTGAAATACTCGGCGCCTAGGCGGAAGGCCTTGCTGGCGTAGGCCAGCATGAAGTCGCCGCGCTCGGCGGTATGCACCGCGTCGATGTTCTCGGTTTCCTGGCCACGGTGGCCGCTGTAGCCGCCGACCGCCACGACCATGTTCTCGAACGGCACGAAGCCCACGCGGCCTTCGAAGTCCACGCCCTTGCTGCGGCCCGGGTTCTTGTAGCCGTTGCCATTGACCACCGACACCGCGTAATTGAGCGACTTGCTGGCGCCGATGTCGCCGCCCAGGTGCAGGCCCCAGTCGGCCGAGGTACCGTACTTCAGGCGGTCGATCAGGGTGTTCTCGACGTAGCGGAAGCCGTAGTACTTCTCGGCGAACGGAACCCACGGCATGTCGGCCGAACCGATACGGAACACCGCGGCGTCGTCGAACTTGCCCTGCACATAGGCCTTCTTGACGAACAGGCTGGTCTGGCCGTCGCTGCTGGAGTAGTTGAAGTCGGTGGTGAGGTTGGCCGACCAGATGTCGTTGAACTTGTGGTCGACGCCGAGGTAGAAGCGCTTCACGTCCAGGCCGATGCCGGACTTGTCGCTCTTGCCCTTGTCGCTGTTCTTGTCGTCGATGCTGGTGAAGTCGAAGAACATCTTGCCCGACAGCGTGGTGTTGTTGATCGCCTTCTCCAGCGCGGCGAGCTTCTTGTCGCTGGCCGTGGTCACGTTGGTGGCCTTCTCCACCGCCTGGCCGGTGCTGACGTTGATGTCGGACTGTGCGTCGGTGCGCTGCTCCAGTTCCTCCACCTTGGCCTGCAGCGCGGCCAGTTGTGCCTTCAGCTGCTCGACTTCGCTGCTGCTGGCGGCGGCCGTCCTGTTCTGCGCCGGTGCCGCGGAGGCGGCGAAACTGGTCAGGCCAAGGCCGGCGGCAATCGCCACCGCAATCAATTTGGAACGCATGTGATTCTCCGCAAGTGGTGGAAAGCATCTCGATCGCCCCGTCGATCCGATGGCCGGCTAGCGATTGGTTAACAATTCTGCCGGGGGAATTTTACGGTTGGGTGCAGCTTTGATGACATATTCAAGACAAGGCATCCGCCAAGCCGCGGAAGTGGCGCATCTCACGCCGCGTGACGCGGCTGATATGCTTCGCCGATGGATATTCTGAGCAACAGCGCCGCGCCGCGCATGGCCGAGCGGTTCCGCGGCTTCCTGCCCGTGGTGGTCGACGTGGAAACCGGCGGCTTCGATGCCGAACATGACGCCTTGCTGGAAATCGCCGCGGTGCCGCTGGCGATGGACGAAGGCGGCTACCTGAAGCTGCAGGCCACCGTGTCCACCCATGTGGAACCGTTCCCCGGCGCGAACCTGGACCCGCGTTCGCTGGAGATCACCGGCATCGACCCGACCAATCCGCTGCGCGGCGCACTGGCCGAGCGCCAGGCCCTGGACCATGTCTTCCACGTGGTGCGCGAGGCGGTGCGCGAGGCCGGCTGCCAGCGGGCGATCCTGGTCGGCCACAACGCCGCGTTCGACCTGGGCTTCCTGAACCAGGCGGTGCGCCGCTGCGGCCACAAGCGCAATCCGTTCCACCCGTTCAGCTGCTTCGATACGGTCAGCCTTGGCGGCCTCGCGTACGGCCAGACCGTGCTGAGCAAGGCCGTGCTGGCCGCCGGCCATGTGTTCGACAGCCGCGAGGCGCATTCGGCGGTGTATGACGCCGAGCGCACCGCCGAACTGTTCTGCAGCGTGGTCAACCGCTGGCGCCAGCTGGAGTTGTTCGAGCAGGCCCACAGCGGCCTCGACGCGGCCTGATCCCGGTCGTTTCGTGCGGGCCGCCACCCCGCGAAGCGGCCATGTGACAGATTGTCATCTGCCTGAAACATTCATTTCATCCAATGGCAACACGAAAAGCCTGAAATGGCGGGGTCGCATCCGACTTCCCTCCAAGGAGCTACCGTGTTGACCATCAACAAACTCCCGCTTCGCTTCGCCGCCGTCGCCACGCTTGCCGTGGCCTCGACCTTCGGTGTGGCCGCGCACGCCACCGACATCACCGGCGCCGGCTCCAGCTTCGTCTACCCGGTCATGTCCAAGTGGTCGGCCGCGTACGCGGAGAAGACCGGCCACCACCTCAACTACCAGTCGGTCGGCTCCGGCGCGGGCATCGCGCAGATCAAGGAAGGCACCATCGACTTCGGCGCCTCCGACGCGCCGATGAAAGCCGAGGACCTGCAGAAGTACGGCCTGGGCCAGTTCCCGATCGTGGTCGGCGGCATCGTGCCGGTGGTCAACATCGCCGGCGTGAAGGCAGGCCAGATCAAGCTGGACGGCGCCACCCTCGCCGACATCTTCCTGGGCAAGATCACCAACTGGAACGACCCGAAGATCGCCGCGCTGAACGCCGGCCTCGGCCTGCCGGCCGGCAAGATCACCGTGGTGCATCGCTCGGACGGTTCGGGCACCTCGTTCAACTTCACCAACTACCTGTCCAAGGTCAGCCCGGAGTGGGCCAGCAAGGTGAAGTTCGGCACGGCCGTGGAATGGCCGACCGGCGTGGGCGGCAAGGGCAATGAAGGCGTGTCGCAGTACGTGCGCCAGATCAAGGGCTCGATCGGCTACGTCGAATACGCCTACGCGGTGAAGAACAAGATCAGCTGGGTCGACCTGAAGAACGCCGCCGGCAACGTCGTCTCGCCGACCGCCGCCAGCTTCGCCGCCGCCGCCGCGACGGCCGACTGGGCCAGCGCGAAGGACTTCAACCTGATCATGACCAATGCACCGGGCGACCAGGCGTGGCCGATCACCGCCACCACCTGGGTGATCATGTACAAGTCGCCGAAGAATGCCGGCAACAGCAAGGTCGCGTTCGACTTCTTCAAGTCCGCCCTGGAGCAGGGCCAGCAGGCCGCCAGCGAGCTGGACTACGTGCCGCTGCCGGCGACGCTGGTCAGCCAGATCGAGGCGTACTGGGCGTCCGAGTTCAAGCATTGATGCAGTAAAGCGCACTCCCCCGCCGGCCCGGTCGGCGGGGGAGTGCGAGTTTCCATCCCGCACCACTGGACTCTCATGGCAGCGATCGAAACAGCCATTTCAACCACCGACATCCTGGAACAGCGCAGCCGTCGCGATGCCCGCCACGAGCGGCTGTTCCGCTGGCTGTTGAAGGGCTGTGCGCTGATCGTGCTGGCGTCCCTGCTCGGTGCCGCCGGCGCCACGCTGTGGGGTGGCCGCGACGCCTTCGGCACCTTCGGCTGGCACTTCCTGGTCAGCTCGGAGTGGGACCCGGGCAACGACGTCTATGGTGCCCTGGTGCCGGTCTACGGCACGGTGATCACCTCGTTCATCGCGCTGCTGATCGCCGTGCCGATCAGCTTCGGCATCGCGGTCTACCTTTCCGAAGTCGCGCCGACATGGCTGCGCACGCCGGTCGCCTCGGCGATCGAACTGCTGGCCGGCATCCCTTCGATCATCTACGGCATGTGGGGGTTGTTCATCTTCGCCCCATTCTTTGCCGATCACGTCAAACCGTGGTTGACCAGCAACCTCGGCAACAAGCCCGACGACGGCAGGCTGTCGTGGGTGGCCGAACACGTGCCGTTCGTCGGCAAGCTGTTCGGCAGCGACTATCCGTTCGGCGCCAGCATCCTGGTCGCCGGCATCGTGCTGGCGATCATGATCATCCCGTTCATCTCCTCGGTGATGCGCGAGGTGTTCCAGACCGTGCCGACTCGGCTGAAGGAATCGGCCTATGCGCTGGGCTCCAGCACCTGGGAGGTGTCCTGGGACATCGTGCTGCCGTACACCCGCTCGGCGGTGATCGGCGGCATCTTCCTCGGCCTCGGCCGCGCGCTGGGCGAAACCATGGCGGTGACCTTCGTGCTCGGCAACGCGATGCACCTGTCAGCCTCGCTGCTCGATCCCGGCACCTCGATCGCCTCGACCATCGCGAACCAGTTCAGCGAGGCGGCCGGCCTGCAGAAGTCCGCGCTGATGGCGCTGGCCTTCCTGCTGTTCGTGGTCACCTTCATCGTGCTGCTGATCGCGCGGCTGATGCTGCGCCGGCTGGCCAGCAAGGAGGGCCGCTGATGAACTCGCCCTACCTGCGCCGCCGCCTCACCAACGCGCTGGCAATGGTGCTGAGCACGCTGGCCACCCTGGTCGGCCTGGCGTTCCTGGCCTGGATCCTGTGGGAAACCCTGCGCCAGGGCATCAGTGCGCTGGACCTGAAGCTGTTCACCAAGGTCACCGCCTATGGCGAGGACGGCGGCCTGCTCAACTCCATGGTCGGCAGCCTGGTGATCAACTTCATCGGCATCGGCATCGCCACGCCGATCGGCGTGCTGGCCGGCACCTGGCTGGCCGAGTACGCGGACCGCACCCGGCTGGGCGAGTCGATCCGCTTCCTCAACGACATCCTGCTGTCGGCGCCGTCGATCGTGATGGGCCTGTTCGTCTACACCATCATCGTGCTGCCGAGCACCGCGCTCACCCATGGCACCACCACGTTCTCCGGCTTCGCCGGCGGCGTGGCGCTGGCGCTGATCGCGCTGCCCGTCATCGTGCGCACCACCGACGAGATGCTGCGGCTGGTGCCGTCCACGCTGCGCGAGGCGGCGCTGTCGCTCGGCGTGCCGCAGTGGAAGCTGACCCTGCAGATCCTGATCCGCGCCGCGCGCTCGGGCATCATCACCGGCGTGCTGCTGGCGCTGGCGCGGATCAGCGGCGAGACCGCGCCGCTGCTGTTCACCGCGTTCGGCAACAACTACATGGCGATCAACCCGATCGAGAAGATGTCCAGCCTGCCGCAGATCATCTACCAGTACGCCAACGACCCGGGCGACGCGATGCACGCGCTGGCCTGGGCCGGCGCGTTCGTGATCACCATGTTCGTGCTGCTGCTGAGCCTGGCCTCCCGCCTGATCCTTTCCCGCACCAAGGTGTCCCATGACTGATTCCGCCCTCGCCACGAACCCGGCACCGGTGGCGGCAGCGGCGGCTGTCGCCCCCAAGCTCGTCGTGCGCGACCTGCATTTCTACTACAGCGGTTTCCAGGCGCTGAAAGGCATCAGCATGGATATCCCGGAGAAGCAGGTCACCGCGATCATCGGCCCGTCCGGCTGCGGCAAGTCGACCCTGCTGCGCATCTTCAACCGCATCTACGCGATCTACCCGAAGCTCGAGGCGAAGGGCTCGATCGAACTGGACGGCGAGAACATCCTGGCCCCCGGCTATTCGCTGAACCGCCTGCGCAGCAAGGTCGGCATGGTGTTCCAGAAACCGGTACCGTTCCCGATGACGATCTTCGAGAATGTCGCCTACGGCATCCGCCATCACGAGAAACTGTCGAAGCCGGACATGGAAGGCCGCGTGGAGCAGGCCCTGCGCAGCGCAGCGCTGTGGGACGAGGTGAAGGACAAGCTCAAGCAGAACGCGCTTGGCCTTTCCGGCGGCCAGCAGCAGCGCCTGTGCATCGCCCGCGCGATCGCGCTGAAGCCCGAGGTGCTGCTGCTGGACGAGCCGACCTCGGCACTCGACCCGATCGCCACCAGCCGCATCGAGCAATTGGTGGAAGAATTGAAAAGCCAGTTCACCATCGTCATCGTCACGCACAACATGCAGCAGGCGGCGCGCGTCTCCGACCTCACCGCCTTCATGTATCTTGGCGAGCTGATCGAGTTCGACCAGACCGAAAAGATCTTCACCAAGCCGGGCAAGAAACAGACCGAGGATTACATCACCGGGCGGTTTGGCTGATAAATAACTCCCCTCTCCCATTGGCGACCGAAGGGAGTCCCCTTGCGGGTGAGAGGGGTTGGGGTGAGGGTACGGGCGAAGCCTCGGCACTTCGCTCCGCCCGCACCCTCATCCGCCCTTCGGGGCACCTTCTCCCGAAGGGAGAAGGAAACAAGACATGAGGCAACCCATGAACACCGGCACCGACCACATCATCAAGAGCTACGACAGCGAACTGGCCCGGCTCACCGGCGAGATCGTGCGCATGGGCGAGCTGTCGGTGACCCAGCTGGAAGCCGCCATCGACGTGCTCGAACGCCGCGACGAGCGCGCCGCCCAGCGCGTGGTCGGCAACGACGACGCGATCGACCAGTTGGAACAGGAAATCGGCCACGACGTGGTGCGCCTGCTGGCGCTGCGCGCGCCGATGGCCGGCGACCTGCGCAACGTGTATGCCGCGCTGCGCATCGCCTCGGACATCGAACGCATCGGCGACTACGCCGCCAACGTGGCGAAGCGTTCGATCCCGCTGTCGATGGTGGCGCCGGTGGCGCCGGTCGGCGGCCTGCATCAGCTGGCCAGGCTGGCCGCCGGCGAAGTGCGCGAGGTGCTGGCAGCCTACCGCGACCGCGATGCCGAGCGTGCCTACCAGGTGTGGAAGGACGACGTGGTGCTGGACGAGGCCTATACCGGCTACTTCCGCCAGCTGCTCACCTACATGATGGAAGACCCGCGCAACATCACCCCGTGCACCCACCTGCTGTTCATGGCCAAGAACATCGAGCGCATCGGCGACCACGCCACCAACATCGCCGAGAACGTGTGGTTCCAGGTCACCGGCGAGCAGTTGGACAAGCAGCGCAGCAAGCGCGACCTCACCTCGAGCCCGGAAATCACCAAGCTCGGCGAGTAGGCGTTTACCTGTTCCTGCTAGCTCGCCGTGAGCTTGAGGCCGACGATGCCAATCAGGATCAGCGCAACGCACAGCAGCCGCGGCAGCGTGGCCGGATCGCCGAACAGCACGATGCCGAGCGCCACCGCACCGACCGCGCCGATGCCGGTCCAGATTGCATACGCGGTGCCGATCGGCAGCGTTTTCACTGCCATCGCCAACAGCACGATGCTCACTGCCATCGCCGCCAGCGTGCCGACGCTGGGCCACAGCCGGCTGAAGCCGTCGGTGTACTTGAGACCGATAGCCCACACGATTTCGAACAGGCCGGCCAGCAGCAGATAGATCCACGCCATGGGGACGCTCCTCGGTTTGCTGCAGGGCCGTCCCCGCGATGGAAAAGTGCGCGGGGTCGTCCTCGCGCCAGCAAGCAATCTATGGCCGCTCGCGCGTTTCGCGGCGTCGCTGGATGCCGCGCACGATACCGTAGCTGCCGATCAGCAACCAGGCCACCTGCATAATGAACGCCGACAGGTTGAAGCTGCCGAAAGCCAGCGACAGCATCACGCCGATCGCACCCAGCACGTTCATCAGCTGGTAGACCAGACCGCTGCCCTGCAGCTTGCGTTCCTGCAGCAGGAAAAACGCCAGCAGCACCAGCGCCACGCCGAGGTAACCGGCCCAGTCGTACCAGAAGAAACTCATCGTTTTGCACCCCGCTGGCGCAATGCCTCGAACAGCACCACGCCGGTGGCGACGGAAACGTTGAGGCTTTCCATCGACCCGGGCATCGGGATCTTCGCCACGAAATCGCACAGCTCGCGGGTGAGCCGGCGGATGCCCTCGCCTTCGCTGCCCAGCACCAGCGCCACCGGACCCCTGAAGTCGACGCCATAGATGGTAGTGTCGGTGTCGCCGGCCAGACCGGTGATCCACACGCCGGCATCCTTCAATTCGCGCAGCGTGCGCGCCAGGTTGGTCACCGCGATCAGCGGCACCCGGTCGGCGCCGCCGGCCGAGGCGCGACGCACCACCGGGGTCAGTCCGACCGCGCGGTCCTTCGGCACGATCACCGCGGTGACTTTCGCCGCCGCCGCACTGCGCAGGCAGGCACCAAGGTTGTGCGGGTCAGTGACGCCGTCGAGCACCAGCACCAGCGTATCGCTGCCGTCGCGCTCCAGCAGAGCGGCCAGGTCGCTTTCATGCGCCGCCGGTGCCGCCTCGTAGCGCGCCGCCACGCCCTGGTGACGCGCCTCGCCAGCCAGCTTGTCCAGCTCGTCGCGCGGACGGTGCTGCACCGGAATCTTCAGTTTTTTCGCGCGCTCGGCCAGATCCAGCACGCGGGCATTGCGCTGGCCGTTCTCGACCAGCACTTCGCGCACGCGCTCGGCATCGTTGCTCAACGCACCTTCGACCGGGTTGATCCCGACGATCCAGCTCTCGCTCATGGCTTGCCTTTCGGTTTCGGTTTGCGGCCGCCGCGCTTCTTCGGTGCCGGCCGAGCGGCAGCCGGGGCCGGCCCGCGTTTGGCGGAACCGCCCTTGCGCGGGCGACGGTCGGACGACGGCTCGGCCCGGCGGCCCTGATGCTGCCCGCCGGCGTGCTGGCGCGTCGCCGCCGGCTGTGCGCGCGGCGGCGGATTATCGCTCACTGCCGCCTTGCGTGGCGCCGGTGCAGGAGCAGCGACTTCGGCTTCCTTGCGGCCGAACGCACGGCCGATCGCCTTGGCGGCGCGCCCTAACATGCCCGGCGCCTTGGTGGTGGCGGCAGCCTTCTTCGGCAACGAATACCGCTCGCCCGCGGCTGCATAATCGTAGGCCTTGCCGCTGGCGGTCGGCGCCGCGACCGGCGTGCGCGGCGAGACCAGGCGGAAGTCGATCTTGCGGTCCTCCAGGCTGGCGCGCAGCACCTGGATGCGCACGTGGTCGCCCAGGCGGAACTGCGCGCCGGTGCGCTCGCCCTTCAGCAACTTGCGGATCGCGTCGAAGTGGTAGTAGTCGTTCATCAGCTGGCTGATGTGCACCAGGCCGGACACCTTCGACTCGTCCAGTTCCACGAACAGGCCGAACGAGGTGACGCCGGTGACCACGCCCTCGAACTCGCTGCCGATGTGCTTTTCCATCCACGCGCACTTGAAGCGCTCGTCGACGTCGCGCTCGGCTTCCTCGGCACGGCGCTCGCGTTGCGAGCAGTGGATCGCCATCGCCGCCATCTCGGCGGGCGTGTAGGCGTAGTCGGTCGGCTTGCGGCCGGTCAGCGCGTAGCGGATCGCACGATGCACCAGCAGGTCCGGATAACGGCGGATCGGCGAGGTGAAATGCGCATACGCCTGCAGCGACAGGCCGAAGTGACCGCGGTTGTCCGGCTGGTAGGCCGCCATGCTCTGCGAGCGCAGCAGCACCGACTGGATCAGTTCACGCTCGGGACGGTCGTGCACCATGCGCAGGATCTCGGCGAAATCCGCCGGCGTCACTTCATCCACCGGCGGCATGCGCAACTTGAACTCGCGCAGGAATTGCTGCAGATCCTCGTATTTCTCCGCCGGCGGCGGTTCGTGCGCGCGGAACAGCGCGGGGATCTTCTTCTTCTCCAGGAACAGCGCCGCCTGCACGTTGGCGGCGATCATGCATTCCTCGATCAGCTTGTGCGCGTCGTTGCGCTCGGTGGCACCCATCGACTCGACGCCACCGGTCTGGTCGAGGCGGAATTTCACCTCCGGCGTCTCGAAGTCGATCGCGCCGCGGCGCTTGCGCTGCGCCGCCATCGCCTTGTACAGCGCGTGCAGGTTCTCCAGCTGCGGCAACACGTCGGCGACTTCGTGCCGAGCGTCAGCGTCGTTCAGGCCCACGGCCTGCCACACCTTGTCGTAGGTGAGCCGCGCGTGCGACAGCATCACCGCGTCGTAGAACTTCGACTTGGCCACGTTGCCTTCGGCGTCGACCAGCATGTCGCAGACCATGCACAGCCGCTCGACGTTCGGATTCAGCGAGCAGATGCCGTTGGACAAGGTCTCCGGCAGCATCGGCACCACGAAGCCGGGGAAGTAGGTCGAGGTGCTGCGCTCGTGCGCCTCGCGATCCAGCGCGTTGCCGGCCCGTACGTAGTGCGAGACGTCGGCGATCGCCACGATCAGGCGCCAGCCGCCGCCACGCTTCGGCTCGGCATACACCGCGTCGTCGAAATCGCGCGCGTCGGCGCCGTCGATCGTGACCAGCGGCAACTTGCGGATATCGGTACGGCCCTCGCGCTCGGCGGCGGTCACCACCGACTCCACCTGCGCGGCATCACGCAGCACCTCGGCCGGCCATTCGTGCGGCAGGTCGTGGCTGGCGATCGCCATTTCCACCACCAGCGACGGCTGCAGGCGTTCGCCCAGCACCGCGCGGATCTCGCCGATCGGACCACGCTGCAAGGTCGGCGGGTCGGTGATCTCGGCCACCACGATCTGGCCGGAACGCGCGCCCAGCTCGCGGCCGGGCTTGATCATCACGTCCTGGTTCAGGCGGCGGTCGTCCGGCGTCACCAGGGTCACGCCATCGTCGATCACCACCCGGCCGACCAGCCGCGGCGAACGCCGCTGCAGCACTTCGGCGATCGCACCCTGCCGGCGCCCGCGGCGGTCGATGCCGACCACACTGGCCAGCACGCGGTCGCCGTGCATCACGGCGCGCATCTGCTGCGGCGACAGGTACAGGTCGTCGCCGCCCTCGTCCGGACGCAGGAAACCGTAGCCTTCGGCATTGGCCAGCACCACGCCGGCGATCAGGTCGAGTTTCCGCGTCGGCGCGTAGCCGCCGCGCCGGCCCAGCAACAGCTGGCCGTCGCGCACCATCGCGGCGAGCCGCTTGCGCAGCGCCTCGAGGTCGGTTTCATCGTGGATTTCCAGCGCCGCGGCGATGCGCGCCTCGGTCAGCAGTTCGCCGCGCTGCTCGAGCAGGTCGAGGATCGCCTCGCGACTGGGAATCGGGCGCGCATAACGCTGCGCCTCGCGATCGGCGTACGGGTCGCGCACGGCGCCCGCGGCAGCCTTGCTGCGCTTGTCCGGCGCAGCGACGGCTCGCGGCGCCCGACTGGCGGGTTTCTTCGCGGAGTGCGTGTCGCGGGGATTGCCGGAACGGGGGGGAGTTTTTCTGGTCACTCAGGGTCCTTGTGATGTTTGCGCCGCGGAGAATGCCACGTCGCAGAGAATGGATGTGAAAAGTGTTGACAAGCCGTCGGCAGATGCCTAAATTACGCGGCTCACGCAGCTCGCCGAGCGACGTGACACCTGCCCAGGTGGCGGAATTGGTAGACGCACTAGCTTCAGGTGCTAGCGGGGGCAACTCCGTGGAGGTTCGAGTCCTCTCCTGGGCACCAATTGTAAACGAAGGCCGCCTCTCGAGGCGGCCTTCGTCTTTTCAGGGTTTGATTAAAGTCAGGAAGGCCACCTTGGCTTTTCCTTCTCCCTGTCGGGAGAAGGTGGCGCGCAGCGACGGATGAGGGTTCGGTTGTCGCGTCGAGTTCATGCTTCGCCCGAACCCTCACCCCAACCCCTCTCCCGCAGGGAGAGGGCTCAACCCGCCGCCGGTCCCTTCAGCTCGACCATGTTGCCCTGCGGGTCGTAAAGATAGATCGACGGGCCTTCGCCCCGGGCCCCATAGCGCGAGCCCAGCTCGCCGATGCGCACGCCGTGCGCCTTGAGGTGTGCCAGGATCGCCGCCTCGTCGTAGTCCTCCACGCGCAGGCACAGGTGATCCATGTTGTGGCCTTCCCTGCCCAGCGCGGCGCCGCCGTGGCGGCCAAGCTTGCCGTCGACGGATACCAGGTCGATCAGCGACGCACCGGCGCGCAGTTGCACCAGGCCGATCTCGTCCTGCCGGCGTTCCTCGCGGCAGCCGAGCACCTCGCAGTAGAAGCGTTGCATGGCCGCGATGTCGATGGCGCGCAACACCACGTGGTCGATTTCGCCGATACGGATCATGGGAGCTCCGGCGGGTCGGGGAATGGGATGTCCGAGCATAACGCGGGAGGTTTCTGAACCACACCCCGGCGAGCCGCAACACGCGCCGCCCGCCCTGTATAATCGCCGCGGTAAACGCATGGTGGGAGAAGCGGGCAGCCCTTGACCGGGCACGTGCCGCTGCCGAAGACGCAACGCCCGTAATCGCTCAGGCTCCCATACCATCATGTGCGAACACTCTGGAGAGACCGGTTGAATCCGGCGCCGAAGGGGCACGAAGCGCAGGCACCGCGCTTCCAAACTCTCAGGCAAAAGGACAGAGGGGCGCCCCGCGTGCGGCACGGCACGCGAGTCTTCGGATGCCCACTCATGAGCCACAACCCCACTCCTTCCCTGCGCGACCTCGAACACCACGGCGCGTTCATCGAACGCCACATCGGTCCGGACGACGCCGAGATCGCGCAGATGCTGCGCGTGATCGGCCACGATTCGCTGGAGTCGATGACCGACGCCATCGTCCCCGGCTCGATCAAGTCCGCCGCGCCGCTGGCGTTGCCGGAGGCGATCACCGAAGAGGAAGCGCTGGCCAAGATCCGCGCGATCGCCGACAAGAACCAGGTGTTCCGCAGCTTCATCGGCCAGGGCTACTACGGCACCCTCACGCCGAACGTCATCCTGCGCAACATCCTGGAGAACCCCGCCTGGTACACCGCGTACACGCCGTACCAGGCGGAAATCTCGCAGGGCCGCATGGAGGCGCTGATCAACTTCCAGACGATGTGCGCCGACCTCACCGGGATGGAGATCGCCAACGCCTCGCTGCTGGACGAAGCCACCGCCGCGGCCGAGGCGATGACCCTGGCCAAGCGCTCGTGCAAATCGAAGTCGAACGTGTTCTTCGTGTCGAACGGCGTGCACCCGCAGACGCTGGAAGTGGTGCGCACGCGCGCCGAGCCGCTGGGCATCGAGCTGGTGGTCGGCGCGGACAGCGATGCGGCCGGCACCGACGCGTTCGGCGTGCTGCTGCAGTACCCGGACACCTTCGGCAGCATCAACGATTACCAGGCGATCGCCGACGCCGTGCACGCGCGCGGCGGCCTGGTCGCGGTCGCCACCGACCTGCTCGCGCTGACCCTGATCGCCGCACCCGGCGAATGGGGCGCGGACATCGTGGTGGGCAACTCGCAGCGCTTCGGCGTGCCGTTCGGCTTCGGCGGTCCGCACGCCGCGTTCATGGCCTGCCGCGACGCGTACAAGCGCTCGATGCCGGGCCGGCTGATCGGCGTGTCGATCGACACCGAAGGCAAGGCCGCCTACCGCCTCACCCTGCAGACGCGCGAGCAGCACATCCGCCGCGAGAAGGCCACCTCCAACATCTGCACCGCGCAGGTGCTGCTGGCGGTGATGGCGAGCATGTACGCGGTCTACCACGGTCCCGCCGGGCTCGCCCGCATCGCGCGCCGCACGCATCGCCTCGCCGTGATCCTGACCGTCGCGCTGCGTCGGGCCGGCGTGAAGGTGGGCAGCGATTTCTTCGATACGCTGCACATCACCGGCATCGATGCCGCCGCTGTCCATGCCAATGCTCGCACTGCCGGCATCAACCTGCGCGAACTGGATGCCGACAGCCTCGGCATCAGCCTGGATGAGACCACCACCCGCGCCGATGTCGTCGCACTGGCGGGCTTGTTCGGCGCAGAAGCCAACATCGACGCGCTCGATGCCGAAGTCCACGACGCGCTGCCGCGCACGCTGCTGCGCCAGAGCGCGTTCCTCACCCACCCGGTGTTCAACACGCACCACAGCGAGCACGAACTGCTGCGCTACATGCGCGCGCTGGCCGACAAGGACCTGGCGATGGATCGCACCATGATCCCGCTGGGCTCGTGCACCATGAAGCTCAACGCCACCGCCGAGATGATCCCGGTCACCTGGCCGGAGTTCGCCAACATCCACCCGCTGGCCCCGGCCGCGCAGGCGCAGGGCTACAAGGAACTGATCGACGGCCTGGAAGCGATGCTGGTCGAATGCACCGGCTACGACGCGGTGAGCCTGCAGCCGAACTCCGGCGCGCAGGGCGAGTACGCCGGCCTGCTGGCGATCCGCGCCTACCACCGCTCGCGCGGCGAAGAGCATCGCGACATCTGCCTGATCCCCGAATCCGCCCACGGCACCAACCCGGCCTCCGCGCACCTTTGCGGCATGACGGTGGTGGTGACCAAGTGCGACGGCAACGGCAACGTCGACGTCGAGGACATCCGCCGCGCCGCCGAGAAGTATTCCGACCGCCTCGCCGCGCTGATGATCACCTATCCGTCCACGCACGGCGTGTTCGAGGAAGACATCGTGGCGATCTGCGACATCGTCCACCAGCACGGCGGCCAGGTGTATACCGACGGCGCCAACATGAACGCGCTGGTCGGCGTGGCCAAGCCCGGCAAGTGGGGTTCGGACGTGTCGCACTTGAACCTGCACAAGACCTTCTGCATTCCGCACGGCGGCGGCGGCCCGGGCGTCGGCCCGTGCGCGGTGAAGTCGCATCTCGAACCGTTCCTGCCGAGGAAGTTCGGCGAGGAAAGCCCGGTCGGCATGGTTTCGGCGGCCAGCTTCGGCAGCGCCAGCATCCTGCCGATCAGCTGGATGTACATCACCCTGATGGGCCAGCAGGGCCTGCGCAAAGCCACCCAGGTCGCGTTGCTCAACGCCAACTACATCGCCAGGCGGCTGGAGCCGCACTACCCCACCCTGTACACCGGCCGCAACGGGCTGGTGGCGCACGAGTGCATCCTCGACCTGCGCCCGCTCAAGGACGCCACCGGCATCGGCGCCGAGGACGTGGCGAAGCGGCTGATCGACTTCGGCTTCCACGCGCCGACGCTGAGCTTTCCGGTGTCCGGCACCTTGATGGTGGAACCGACCGAGAGCGAATCGCGTTACGAGCTGGACCGCTTCATCGACGCGATGATCCAGATCCGCGACGAGATCCGCGCGATCGAGGAAGGCAAGCTGGACCGCGAGGACAACCCGCTGAAGAACGCCCCGCACACCGCCACCATGGTCAGCGCCAGCGAGTGGACCCACGCCTACCCGCGCGAACTGGCCGCCTTCCCGCTGGCCAGCCTGAAGCTGCAGAAGTACTGGCCGCCGGTCGCCCGCGTCGACAACGTCTACGGCGACAAACACATCATGTGTGCCTGCATCCCGGTGGATGCGTACAAGGAAGAAGCCGAGGCATAAACCGCTTCGTCGATTCGTACTGAACAGAAAAGGCCCCGCATGCGGGGCCTTTTCTTTCATCCAACCACGATGCGGTTGCGGCCCTGCTGCTTCGCCTGGTACAGGCGCTTGTCCACCGCGTCGATGAACGGCCGCAGTTCGTCGTCGTGGCCGGGAATCACGGTGCCCGCACCGATGCTGATCGTCAGCACGGGGCCGATCGGGGAGGGTTCGTGCGGGATCTGCTCGGCCAGGATCAGGTCGCGGCAGCGTTCGGCCAGCTTGCCTGCGGCGGCCTCGTCGGTTTCCGGCAGCACCAGCACGAACTCCTCGCCGCCGAAGCGGGCCAGCAGGTCGCGTGCGCGCGTCGCGGCCGAATTCAGGATGCGCGCCACGTGCTTCAGGCAGGCGTCGCCTTCCAGGTGACCGTAGCGGTCGTTGTACTGCTTGAAATAGTCGATATCCATCATGAGCATCGACAGCGGTTGCCGGTTGCGCCGCGCGTTGCTCCATTCGAGTTCGATGATCGCGTCGAAGCGCCGCCGGTTGGCGACGCCGGTCAGGCCGTCGCGGAAGGAAAGCTCCTCCATCTCCTTCTGCAGGCTGATCAGCTGCTGCTCGGTGCGCTTGCGCTCGCTGATGTCGAACATGAAGCCGACCAGCGAGTCGACCGTGCCGTCGGGGTTGCGCACCACGTGCACCACGTCGCGGATCCACACGTAGCGGCCGTCGCGGGTCAGCGCGCGGTAGTCGGCCTCGTGGTCCACCCCCGCCTGCGATTGCGCCACGCAGAAATCCACTACCCACTCGCGGTCCGCCGGATGCATGCGGCTGGCCCAGTCGCCCACGCTCTCCCAGCTCGATGGCGCCCAGCCCAGCAGCGCCTCGATCTGCGGCCCGATATAGGCGAACTGCTTGCTGGCCCAGTCGATCTTCCACGGAATCGCCCTGGTCGACTCCAGCAGCGTCTTGTAGACGGCGCTGCCCGGCGCCATCCGATTGTCGATATCCACCATCTTGCCGATCCCCGGGAATGTCCTGCCCTGCAGCCGCGCAAAATATATATCAAGCGATCGACGCACGAAGCCGGCCACCACGTGCGTCCGGATAACGCCGACTACCTACCGGCGGAAAGCCCTCCGGGCGGAGCCTTCCGCTGATGCAGTTTGCAAACCGCCCCCGCTCAGTCGCCGTTCTGCGCCAACCAGGCGTCGATCGCCGGCAGCCGTTCGTTGCGGATCATCATGCGGTACTTGATGTTCGCGACGGTGGCGTCGGCGGCGCGACGCGAGCCGGTGGCAATGTAAGCATCGGCGTAGGCCTTGATCTTGCCGATCATCGCCGGGTCGAACGAGGCGCCACCCAGGCGCGGGTAATAGCGGCTGCGCGAGGTCGAGTCGACCAGCGTATCCACCTTGGCGCGGTGCGCCAGCGCGAAGTCGAACGCCATCTCGGGATGCTGGTAGGCGGCGATGCCGATCATGCCGGCGCTGTTGGTCGCTCCCGGCTCGTCGGTGATGGCCAGCTCCAGCGCGCGCCGGGCCAGGGCGTCATCGTCGGCATAGGACAGCAGCGAGTACAGCTGGTCCTTGATCAGCGGGGTCTTCTCCGCCTTCGCCATCGCGTGCAGCCGGTCCCAGGTGGCGGCGTCGGCGTGCCTGGCCACGATCGCGAAGATGGTCTTGCGCAACGCCGCGGGCACGGCCTGCGGATCATGTTCCTGTGCCGCGAAGCGACGGCGCGCCTCGTTGATGACCCCGCTGTCGCCCAGGTTGCCCAGCGCGCCGATCAGCTGCGTGCGCAGGATCGCCACCGGATCGCTCTCGCCCGGCTTCGCCTCCCAGCCGATGCGTGCGAACACCGGCGCCAGCCGCTTCACCGCGAACGCGCGGAAGCGCGCCTGGCGTGCGGTATCGCCGCGGTAGTAGTTGTCCAGGCCGTCGAGGGTGCCTGCGATCTCGCCCCAGATCTGCGGGTCGACATCGGCCGGGGTGGCCTGGACCAGGTCCAGGTAGGTCGATGCGTTCTGCAGGCCGGCCATGCCCAGCGCCCAGGTGTCGCTCATCAGGCCGAGCTGGTCGATCGGCGCGAGCCTGGCGAACGCGCCCTTGATCGCGGCGAACTGGGCCGGCGCGTACAGCGTGCGGTAGTAGCCGCTCTGCCCTGCATTCACGATCACCGGCGCGCAGCCGGGCACCGTCAGGGTGGCCTTGCCGTCGGTCACCAGGGTGCTCGCCGGCGCGCCACCGATGCCCTGCGCGATCACCGGCACGTGCCAGCCCAGCGGCTTCTTGTCCGGGCGGTCCTTGGTGAATTCGCCCTGGCTCAGTTTCAGCGTGGTCCTGCCGCCGCTGCACGCGGCCGCGTCCACGCGGATCAGCGGGATGCCCGGCTGCAGGGTGAAGTCGTGCGCGATCGCGGTGATCGGCTTGCCCGCCACCGCCTGCACCTCGCGCCACAGGTCGTCGGACCGGGTGTTGCCGTAGGCGTGCGCCTTGATGTAGTTGCGCACGCCGGCGCGCCAGGTGTCGGCGCCCACGTAGCCTTCCAGCATGCGGATCACCGCCTCGCCCTTGGCATAGGTGATCGAGTCGAACGCCTGGCTGGCCTGCTCCACCGTCTCCACGTGCTGCACCACCGGATGCGTGGTCACCGCCGCGTCCTGCGACATCGCCGACTCGCGCGTGCCCACCGCATCCAGCGCGGTATTCCATTCCGGGTGCAGCTTCTCGGTGGTGCGCGCGGCCATCCACGAGGCGAAGCCCTCGTTCAGCCACAGGTCGTCCCACCAATGCATCGTCACCAGGTCGCCGAACCACTGGTGCGCCATCTCGTGCGCGGCGGTGTTGAAGACCGCCTGCTTGTCGGCCTGGGTCGAGATGGCGGGGTTCAGCAGCAGCGCGTATTCGAAGGTGTAGATCGCGCCCCAGTTCTCCATCGCCGAGAAGAACTGGCTGCGCCCCGGCGAGGCGATGTTGTCCAGCTTCGGCAGCGGGTACGGCACGCCGAAGTAGTCGTTGTACTCGCGCAGCACGGCCGAGGACGACGCCAGCGCGAAGCCGGCCTGCGACGCCAGCCCCTTCTGCGTGATCACGCCGATCTCGGTGCCGTCGGTCATGGCGGTGGCGCGGTCGAACTCGCCCAGGCCGAAGAACAGCAGGTAGGTGGACATCTTCGGCGACGGCTGGAAACGCACGCGGACCAGGCCGTTGCCGAGGTCCGCGGTCGACGCCGCCGGCATGTTGCTCACCGCCATCTCGCCCCTGGGTACGGTCACTTCGAGGTCGAACGTGGCCTTGTACGCCGGCTCGTCCCACGACGGAATGAAGCGGCGCGCGTCGGAATTCTCGAACTGGGTATACAGCGCGCGCCGCTTGCCCGCCCGGGTGTCGTAGTCGATCGCGAACAGGCCGGTGGCCTGGGTGCCGATCTTGCCGGTGTAGCTCATCGCCAGCTTGTAGTTGCCCGGTGGCAGCGCGCGGTCGAAGGTGAAGGTGGCCGTCTGCGCCTGCGCGTCCACCGATACCCTGGGGTCGGCCACCGCCATCCGCAGCCGCGTCGGCGTCAGGTGCACCGAGGAGAACGCCATGTCGATCGCGTTCAGCGTGATGCTGGTGGTCGGCTGCAGCACGTCGACCGTCACCGTGACCTTGCCGTCGAAACTCAGCTTGTCCGCATGCGGCGTCACCGCCACGTCGTAGTGGCTGGGCCGCACGGTGCGCGGCAGCTGGGTGGTGGCGAGATCCGCCGTGGACGCGGCAGCGGGCGTTTCGGCCACGGCCGTCATCGAGACACCGGCGAGCGCCAGGGCAATCGCGGAAACCAGCAAGGTGCTGCGCATGAGAGTCCTTCCATGTGGATCGAGGGAGTAGGTGGCCAGCCATGGGGAGGACCGACGGCCCTCCCCACGCTGCGCGATAGTGGGGCGCCGGGCCACCCGTCGGATACGGCCGGAAGTCATGCCCTGGATGGCGCATGCCAGCCGGACGAACCGCGGCCGGTCGACGACAGGCAATCGCGCTATATTCCGTGGCACGCACGGCCGCCACCAAGGTCGTCGCGGGCAGCCAGAAGATTTCGCGGGAGGCACCGTGATCGAATGGATCGAATATGCCAAGATCGCCGGCGCCTTCATCGGCGCCTGCGGCATCGCCACGCTGGCCAAGCTCTATCACGACAAGGTCGTGACCGGCAAAGACACCGAGCTGAAGATCAAGGAAGCCGAGATCACCCGCCTGGAGGCTGATCTGCTGAAGGCGCAGTCGCGCGCCAAGAGCGCCGAGGAAGACGGCGTCCCCGCCCACCGCGACCTGATCCGGCTGCGCGCGCAACTCACCGAAATGATCGAGAGCCTGGCCGGCACCCTGCGTGCGCAGGCCGCGTCGCTCTATATCCCGGTGTTCAACGCCGGCGACGAAAAGACCGCCTCGCCGCGCAGCTTCGCCTTTGTCGCCGCCTGGAACATTGATCCCGGCGCCACTGCAGCCATCCTCAAGATGAAACTGGTCGAGAGCTGGACCGTCGTCGGCGAATGCTGGGACAAGGCCGCCCTGATCGGCAGCAACAACCTGCAGGCCAACGTCCGCCACGTCGCTTCATACGACAAGCAGTCCGGCTTCGTGCCGATGCACACACTGGTGTCGCCGGTGCGCTGGCAGGGCCGGCAGATCGGCATCGTGCAGGTCTTCAACAAGACCCTGCCGGGCAACGCCTACAGCCTCGACGAGCAGGGCTTCCAGGGCGACGACCGCAGGCAACTGCTCGAAACCCTGCAGGAAACCAGCGACGCCGGCATGGCGGGCACGCTGCATTATTTCCAGTCCAACCCCGAAGCCATGCGCGTGCTCGGGCTGCAAGACGAACTGAACCTCGAGAACGCGGTGATCATGTATGTCGACCTTACCCAATCGTCGGCATTGTTCGACGAGCTGCCGCTGATTGATGCGGCGCGCCTGATCAACCGCTTCAGCCAGAACATCTACAAGCGGATCGGCCCGTTTTCCGGCATCGTTGAAAAATTCAATGGCGACGGAACGCTGATCCGCTTTCATTACGTCGGCTTTGACAGCCATGCGCCGATGAGCAATCCGGTTTTGCGGGCGATCTGCGCCGCCGCCGATCTGCTCGGCGGGTTCAGGGCTTTCAAGGCCCAGCGCTGGCAGGGCCTGGCGGCAGACGTCGCCGAGGCGGTGAAGCTGCGCATCACCATCGCGCTGGGCCCGGTGGTATCGACCAATATGGGGCCGCAACAGTTCCAGACGCCTACGGTGATGGGCCAGTGCGTCAACCGTTCGGCCAAGATGGTCACCTTTGCACCGCGCGACCGCGACGTGATGCTGGTCGACGACAACGTGAGCAAGGCGCTAAAGCAGATCGACGAGCATTACGTCGCCGCGCTGACCGCCTTCGACAGCTGGTCGTCCGACGCTGCCCGGCTATCGCCCAGCCTCGCCGGCCATCGGTATTTCGAGGTGGCGCCCGAGCCGTTCCGGCTTGCCGCCATGGAGTTCCGCCAGCCCCCGTACGCGCACGCGCCGTAGCCGCTCCGCAGCGGACAAACCCCGCCCGTTTGCAGCGGCAGCTACTCCTTCACCGCGCCTGTGCCAACGTCCCGGGCCATCCCCGCGCCAGGCGGGCGCCGCCATCGCTGCCGACGCCATCCCGCCAGACAGACAAGTACGAAGCCGCAGATCGGGCCGCTGCGTCTTCACGCTCCACGATCCCGCCAGCGCTATGCTGCGCTGGTCAGCCGAGGGGTACCGCCATGAGCGATTACGCACCCGTCACCGTTGCCCGACGATCCACTTTCGCGCCACCGCCCAGGGCCGTCCGGCTGCAGCGCAAATGCAGCTGCGGCACGCACAGCCACGGTGAAGCCGAATGCGGCACGTGCGCGGGGAAGCGCCACGGCGTGCAGCGCCGGCTTGCCGCCGGATCCGTCCACGACGCGCTCGAACGCGAAGCCGATCGCATCGCCGATCGCGTGACAGCCAGCCCCGCTTCAGTGCGCGGCAGCGCAGTGCCGGCCATCCAGCGGTACGCCATCGGCCATGCCGCCAGCGCAGAAGTCCCCGACAGCGTCGGCCACGCCCTCGCCGGCGCGGGGGCGCCACTTCCGGCGGACGTGCGCCAACCCATGGAGGAACGTTTCGGCCACGACTTCTCCACCGTCCGCGTGCACACGGACGCGACGGCCCGGCAATCCGCACGTGACGTCGACGCGCAGGCTTACACCGTCGGCCACGACGTGGTGTTCGCCGCCGGACGCTACGCGCCGCACACGCGCGAAGGCCGGCACCTGCTGGCGCACGAACTGACCCACGTCGTGCAGCAGGCGCAAGGCACCCGCCTGCAGCGCAAGCCGGACGACAAACCCAAACCGGCGGACAAGGACAAGGCCGCGCCGGCGAACTTCAAGGGCTGCAACGACGACCGCAGGAAGCTGGTCGAGTCGGCGATCAAGCGCGCGGGCGAACTCGCCGCACGCGCACTGGTCGCGCTGAACCGGGACTTCCCGATGAGCTGGGAGGGCACCGCCATGAACAAACACTTCGGCAGCCTGCCATCGAGCGATCTGGACATCGTCAAGGACCGCTTCAAGCGCGCCCAGGGCGAAGCGGCTTCGAAAGCCTATACCTGCGCCCCGAAAGACGTGAAGAGCGCGGAGGGCGGCAAGATCCTCGACCCCTGCGCCGAAGCCGAATGCCCCGGCAGCAAGATCACCATCTACCCGCAATTCGGCTCGGAAACCTGCAAGGACGCCGGCGCCATCCTGCTGCACGAAGTCATCCACAACCTCGGCGGCTGCGGCGACACCGACGTCAAGGACAAGAACTACCCCACCCTGCACCCCGAAGACAACGCCTACTCCTACGAGCATTACGCCGTCGACGTGGCCGCCGGTGCGAAGGCTCCCGATACGCTGAAGAAGCGCGACCCCCAGGCGCCGAAAGCCAGGCTTTGACGGCGCCGTCCAAATGGCGGGCAACAGATACGCTTTCGTGCTGCCGCCGCACCCGGAATTACTCCTCCGGCTCCGGCTGCATCTTCGCCAGCACCTCTTCCAGGTCGGCGATCACCGTTTCCAGCGCCTCGTGCAGTTGTCCCTGGCGGTCCATCAGGTCGGCGAGCTTCTCCGCCTGCTTGAGCTTGGACAATTCTCCGTCGAACAGCAGCCAAGCCGCCGTCAGCGCTTCCACGTTGTTCTTCGAGTAATGCCGCATCTCCTTGAGCTGCGCCACCGTATCGGCGATGTAGCCGGCCGGCGTCTTCGCATTTTCATCGGACATGGAAGGGTTCCTCCTGGCAGCCCGACGTATCGGGCCGTTCGTCCTGACGGTAGCGACGCCGATGCGAAGTGCGAGTCAACGTCCTGCTCAGGACTCGTTGTCCGTCACGACAGCAGGGGCGACGCGTGACGACACGCCGCGTACCTAGCGCCAGCCGGCGTCGCGCGCCGCGCGCTCCTGCTGCGCATCGAACACATTGCCGCGCAAACGCGCGTCGACCGCGGCCTGCACCGCGGGCGGCAAGGCACTCGCCGCCTGGCGCAGTTCGCCGCCTTCCGGCAAGGTCGCCGCCGTGAGCACGGGCAGCACCCAGCCCGCACTCTCGTGACAGGCAAGGCCGGCTCGCGCCGGCGGGGAGCGCAATACGAAGGTGCGGCAGATGCGTCCGTCGCCACTGCGGAAACTCAAGCCGATGGCGACCGGCGCATTCGCCTTCGGTTCGCTCGCCAGCGTCTCGTCGAGCGCACGGGTCAAGGCGCCGGCGGCGAATGACTGGCCGCCCTGCATGCGCACCAGATCGCCGCCTGGCTGCCACCACCACAAGGCCACGGCGAGCAGCGCCACCGATGCGGCCAGCGCGGCGCCCGGCACAAACCAGCGACGGGTCACGCGGCGGCGGGTCGTACCATGCCCGCCCGTCGGCACGACGCGCGGCGCGGCCGATATCGCCGCCTGCGCGGATCGCGGCTGCAGCAAGGCGGACAAACGCGCCGGCACCGGCTCGTCGAGCACCGGATCGAACGCAGCGCGCAGCTGCGCACGCACGTCGCGCGCCTGCTGCACGCGGCGGGCGAGCGCGGCATCGTGCGCCAGCGCCGCCTCGATGCGCGCGGCACTGGCCGCGTCGAGTTCGCCGTCCACGTAAGCCTGCAAGGTGTCGTCGTCGATCGGGTTCATGTGTCTTTCCCAAGATGGGCCTGCAAGGTGGCGCGGGCGCGGGCCAGGCGGCTGGTGACGGTGCCCACCGGCACTTCCAGCAGCTCGGCGGCCTCGCCGTACGACATGCCCTCGACCAGCACCAGGGCCACCACTTCGCGATGGTCCGGCGGCAACGCCGCCAGCGCCATCGCCAATTCCAGTTGCTGCGCGGGCTGTGCGCTGGCACGGTCGGCGGCCATCTCGCCGGCTTCCTCGGGCGCGAACAGGTGTTGCGACCTGCCGCGCGCGCGCAACTCGTCCCGCCAGGCGTTGCGCGCGATCGCGAACACCCACTTGTCCAGCGCGGCATCCGGCCGCCACTGCGCGGCCCGGGCCAGGGCGCGCTCCAGCACGATCTGCACCAGGTCGTCGGCGTCGGCAACCTGCCCGGCCAGCGCCCGCGCCAGGCGACGCAGGCGCGGCAGCAGCGGGATCAGTCCTTCGCGCACGGCGTCGCTCGAATTCACGCATCACCTTCCATTACGTCCGGAGGGAAGGATTCCTTCCCTCGCCCGCACCGGCACAGTTCGAGGGCGTAAAGCGGGCCAATGCTAGCATCCGACCCGGTTGCTCCCGAGGTCGTTGACCATGCCCCTGCACCGCCGCCCGTCCGCCCTGCTCGTTCCGTTGCTGGCCATCGCGCTGGCCGCGGCCGGCGCGACGCCTGCGCGGGCGCAGGTACTGGGGCCTGTGCAGGGCCTGCCGAACATGCAGATACCCGACGTGGGCCTGCCGCGCGTGGTTCCCGCCACGCCCTTGCGCAGCGTGGACGACCTGTTGCGCGGATCGCTGGCCCTCACGCGAAAACTGCAGATCGACGCGCTGCGACGCAGCGAGCCCCGACGCGTCGATGTCGATCCCCACGGCGCGCCGATCCTGCGCGGCGAATTTCTCGCCATGGGCCTGTCGGATGCGCAACGCGATGCGGTACGGGCGCTGGGTTTCAGCGTGGATCGCGCGACGCCGGCGGACGCGACGCTGGGGCTGGACTTCGTGGTGCTGCACGACACCCGCAGTCGCCGCACGGCCAAGGCCATGCGCGTCCTGCAGCAGGCAGCGCCGGACGCGACGTTCACCTACCAGCACCTCTACCTGCCCGCGGGCGATGGCGACGTGGCCAACGCAACCAGCTCGGCGGCTCCGCCGTCCAGTGCACCGACGCGACGCGTGGGGCTGATCGACGGCGGCGTCGACCCGGCCGACCCCGCGTTCGCACGCGCGCGCATCGAACAGCATGGCTGCAAGACGGCCACCGTATCGCGGCACGGCACCGCGGTTGCCGCGCGCCTCGTCGACGGCGATCCGGACACGCTGTACGCCGCCGACCTGTGGTGCGGCGACGCGGTCGGCGGCGCCACCTCGAACCTCGTGGACGCGCTCGCGTGGATGGCGCGCGAGCGCGTGGCGGTGATCAACATCAGCCTGGTCGGGCCCGACAACCCGGTGCTTGCGCGCGCGGTGCAGGCGATGATCGCGCGCGGCCACGTGCTGGTCAGCGCGGTCGGCAACGACGGACCCGCCGCGCCGCCGCTGTTTCCTGCGGCGTATCCGGGCGTGATCGGCGTCAGCGGCGTCGACGCGCACGATCGCGTGCTGCCCGAATCCGGCAGTGGCGACCAGGTGGACTTCTGCGCATCCGGCGTGGTCGGCAGCGGCCGCGACGCGCTGCGCGGCACCTCGTTCGCGGCGCCGATCGCGGCGCGAAAAGCCGCCCGCTTGCTGGACTCTCCCCGCGCGAGCGCCGCGGCGCAGGTGCAGCAGCAACTGATCGGCGAGGCCCGCCCCCTCGGCGCCCCGGGCCACGACCCGCGCTACGGCTACGGCCTGCTGTCGCCCTGAACCTGAATGAAAACCGACCGCCGCCCGCCGGTATGGAAGGATCCCCAAGCCATGGACGTACAGGACTCTGGAAGCCGCGGATCCGCCGCTGGCAGGAGGTCCTCCCATGCGCAACACGACCCTCAACAACAAGACTCTCAACGTCGCCCTGTTTGCCGGCGCCCTGGCACTGGCCGCGATGGCTCCGGCACACGCCCAGATCCTGGGTGGCGGCGGCCTCACCGGCGGGATGAACGGCCCGATCCAATCCACGATGGGCCAGGTGGGCGGCCAGATCGGCGGCTCCGCGCGCGGCATGGGCAACCTCCATGCCCCCGACATCAACACGCGAGCTGCCGAACGGCGCGCCGAGCGCCTGCGTCAGCGCGCCGCCGCGACCGCCGCTTCGGCGACGGACACCGCCGCACAGGCCACCCGCCAGATGAATGGCCAGGCCGCCGCCGACACCGCAGCCGGCCTCACCGGTGCGGCCGGCGCCAACGCCGGCAACGGCAATAGCGCTGCGCTGGATGGCGCGGGGCAACTGGGCTCGTCTGCGGCCAGCGCGGTCGATACCTCAGGCACGCGCAATGCCGTAGCTGGCGCCGCGGACCAGGCCATCGGCCAATCGCGTTCAGCCGTCTCGACGGCCAAACGCGGCGCCCAGGGCGCACTGAACCGCGCGCAGAGCGCGGCCGGCAACGCCTCCGCGAACGCCGAAGGTGCAGCCGAGGGCTCGGCCACTGCCGGCCTTAGCGCCGCCCGCCAAGCCACCGCCAGCGGCACACAGTCGGCCCAGACCGCCGGCTCGCTCGGCATGGACGCGACCGGCAGCGCATCGCAGGCAACCTCGACCGGCTCGAACACCACCAGCACCCAGTCAGGCAGCGAAACGGCCCCGAAGCCGGGTCTGCTGCCGTCGGCGTCCAACGCCATGCGCAGCGCCGGTGACAAGACGATCGACGTGTCGGGCTCCGGCGCAGCCAACGGCAACACGAACGCCAACGCCGGCTCGACCTCCGGCGCCAGTGGCTCGACCAACGCCAGCGGCCAGGCCCGCGCCCACGGCTCGGCCCGCAACGGCATCTCCACCTCGGCGCAGACCGACGGCGATGCCGGCGCCAGCGCGAACGCGCAGCAGCACTGAGCCAGCAGCACCGTGAAAACCAGGAGCCCCCGCACGCGGGGGCTCTTTCGTCGGCCCGGCAAATCCATCAGCCATGGCGCAATCGTCCCGCCTTGCGATTTCCGGCTTGGTCGGTGTCAGCACGCAGTCGAGTCCGGTTGCATGGAGATCATGCCTGCAGGGAAGCAAGCAGGCGTTGCGCGTTACGGCTGATGGCTACCCGGGCTTTTTCGATCCGCGCCCGGCCAGCGCCCTGCTCCGTCAACATGCTCGCTGTACCGGCCATGGCGTGCAGCACCAGGCCGGCAAGCTCGACCACCCGGCGCTGCACGAAACGCGGGGCATAGCCGGTCGCTTCGGCGAACCGTTGCCAGTCTGCGGCACTCACTTCGTCGATGCGCGCCGCGTTGCCGATGCCCAGCGCGGGCTTTCGTTCGATCAGCTGCTCCGATATCGCGATGGTCGGCACCAGATCGTAGAACGGCGCAAGGCGACGCAGGCCATCCGGGCCGCAAAGCAGGGCGAGGTTCTTGGCGTGTGCGTCGGCGTTGCCGATGATCACGTTGAAGATCACCCAGTCCAGCAACGCCTGCACGGCGATGGGACCCAGCCGCAGTTGCTGGCGGATCAAGTGGGCGCACAGGGCCAGCGTCGGACCGCCACCGGCTTCGTACTTGAGCTCGCCCGGATAGCCCAGCGCCTGGCAGAAGTCTTCCTGATGCAGGCGGGCGAGATCGCCGTTCTTCGCGACGTGGCGATCGTAGCGTTCGACCAGCAATGCCTTGTGCCCGGCCACGGTGACGATCGAGGATGCTGCCACCTGCAGGCCTGCCGCACGCGCGAGCGCGAGGCCGAACGCCTCGAAATCGCGCAGGCCGCGGATGCGCAGGCTGTCCGGCTTGAGGATGTGCGTGGTGATCTCGCCGATCACGGGGAGCCGGATGGAACCGTCGGCGCCGAGCACGACGGCGATCTTGTCCTGTGCACCGGCGAGCGACAGCCTGCGCGGTGTACCCATCAGCGCCAGGGAAGCCTCGCCGGTCTCGCCACCCTGTGCGACGAGCAAGGTTTCCAGGTCCAGCGAGACATCCGCTGGGCCGGCCACGGTGGCATCGGGCGACACGATGCTGACCGCACCGGCGCACTCGCCGCCGATCGCGGCCAGCAACTCGAAGTCGTCCCACACCGAGATGCGCAGCCGCGCCGCAATGGCCTCGCGCACCGGGCCTTCGGGCAACAGGTTGCCGAACCAGTTGCGGGTCAGGGCACCGACAAACGGCTCCGCGCGCAGTGGCAGGCTCACCGACAAGGCGACCGGCTGCACCGACGCCAGGTACTCGGCGGCGTAGGTGAAACGCCAATCCTCCGGCGCGCGGACTTCGCCGGCGATGCCCAACTCGCCTACATGCCGGTCGAACAGCCGGACCTGGAGCTTGTCGGTCACGGCCCGCCTCCGACCTGTATGCGCAGACCCAGCACGGCAAGCACCCCAAGCACCTTGTTCAAGGCCACGTTGGGCTTGCCTCGTTCCAGTTCGCTGATGAAGCGCAACCCCGTGCCTGACAGGCCGGCCAACTGGGTTTGCGTCAGGCCATGCCGTCGACGTGCCTCGCGAATGGCCTGCGCAATCATCTCGACGTCGGGAGAGACCGCTGGGCCTTTTCCCGATCGGGGTAATGGCGTGTTCATGGTCGTCCGCCACGAGTAATTATCCCGACCGGGATAATTGTTCATGCAACCGGGCGAGTCAAGAGAAATTATCCCGATCGGGAACAATGATTGAACTGATGGGCGCAGCTTGGCTGTGGAGCGAAAAGCCTCGCAATAGATAGGAAGACTCGAAACAACCGCCTTTTTGCTCGTCATTCCCGCGAAAGCGGGAAGAGCTTTACAACAGCGAAGCTGGTCATCCATTTCGATCCCGCGGAACAGCAACCTGGATTCCCGCTTTCGCGGGAATGACGTCATCGGGCGAGTCGAGATTGCCTTGAAGAGCTTTCCCTGCCGGCAGCGGAGGAATTGGCATGCCTCACTCGCCGACGTAATTGCGCGGCACGCGCTTCAGTCCGCACAGCAGCTGGTAGGCGCTGCTTTCGCTGTGCAGTGCCAGTTCGCTGACCGATACCTGCCTGCCCCACAGTTCGACCTCGCTGCCGAGGCCGGCGGCGGGATGGTCGGTGAGGTCGACGGTGAGCATGTCCATCGACACGCGGCCGACCAGTGCGCCGGGCCGGCCGTCGATGACGACCGGAGTGCCGTTGGGGGCGAATTGCGGGTAGCCGTCGGCGTAGCCCATCGCAACGACGCCGATGCGGCTGGGGCGCGAGGTGACGAAATGCGCGCCGTAGCCGATCGGTTCGCCTGCCGCCAGTTCGCGCACCCCGATCACCTTCGAGGTCACCGTCATCACCGGCTGCAGGCGGTCGGCGACCGGATGCGGGCCGGCGAACGGCGTGGCGCCGTACAGCATCAGGCCCGGCCGCGCCCACTCGCCCTGCGCGGTGGGCCAGCCGAGCAGCGCGGGGGAATTGCCGAGGCTGGCGGGCAAGTGCAGCTCGTCGCACACCTGGTGGAACAGCGCCAGTTGCTCGTCGGTACGCGCGCAGTCGAGTTCGTCGGCGCGGGCGAAGTGGGTCATCGCCACCACCTCGCGCACCTGCGGCATGGCCTGCAGGCGCTGCAGGCTGGCGCGGTAGTCCGCCGCGGCCAGGCCGAGCCGGTGCATGCCCGAATCCAGCTTCAGCCAGAGCGTGAATGGCCTGCTCGGGCGCGCGCGCTCGATCGCGTCGATCTGCCACTCGGCCTGCACCACGCACCACAGGTCGTGGGCGTCGATCAGCGCCAGTTCGTCGGCTTCGAAGAAACCTTCCAGCAGCAGGATCGGCGCGCGGATGCCGGCTTCGCGCAGTTCCAATGCTTCCTCGATGCAGGCCACCGCGAAACCGTCGGCTTCGCCTTCCAGTGCCTGCGCGCAGCGCACGGCGCCGTGACCGTAGGCGTCGGCCTTGACCACGGCCAGCGCCTTGCGCCCGCCCAGTTCGCGCGCCAGGCGGTAGTTATGGCGCAGGGCGGCCAGGTCGATCAGGGCACGTGCCGGGCGCATCAGGCGTGGACTCCCGCAGTGGGGCGTGAACTGTAGCGCGAGATGTCCAGGCCCTCGCTGCTGATCTGCGGTTTGCGCCCGGCGATCAGGTCGGCCAGGTAGCGGCCGGAACCGCAGGCCATGGTCCAGCCCAGGGTGCCGTGGCCGGTGTTGAGGTAGAGGTTGTCCAGCCGGGTGACGCCGACCACCGGCGTGCCGTCCGGCGTGGCCGGGCGCAGGCCGGTCCAGAAGGTGGATCGGCTCAGGTCGCCGCCGCACGGGTACAAGTCGCCGACCACTTTTTCCAGGGTGGCGCGGCGGCGCGGCGACAGCGACAGGTCGAAGCCGGACACCTCGGCCATGCCGCCGACGCGGATGCGCTGGTCGAAGCGGGTCACCGCCACCTTGTAGGTTTCGTCGAGGATGGTGGACGTGGGCGCCATCGCCGGATCGGTGATCGGCAGGGTCAGCGAATAGCCCTTCAGCGGGTACACCGGCAGGCGGATGCCCAGCGGCGCCAGCAGCCGCGGCGTATAGCTGCCCAGCGCCAGCACGTAGCGGTCGGCGCGTTCGAGCTTGCCGTCGATGCGCACGCCGGTGAGGCGGCCGCCGTCGTGTTCGAGTTTTTCCACGGTGGTGCCGAAACGGAACTCGACGCCGGCCGCCTGCGCCCGCGCGGCGAGCAGGCGGGTGAACAGCTCGCAGTCGCCGGTCTGGTCGTTCGGCAGGCGCAGCGCGCCGCTGAGCTGGTCGACCACCGCGACCAGCGCCGGCTCCACCCGCACGATGCCGGCGCGGTCGAGCAGTTCGTACGGCACGCCGTACTGCTCGAGCACGGCGATGTCCTTGGCCGCGTCGTCCAGCTGCGCCTGAGTGCGGAACAGCTGCACGGTGCCGAGTTGGCGGCCTTCGTAATCCAGCCCGGTTTCGGCGCGCAATTCGTCCATGCAGTCGCGGCTGTATTCGGACAGGCGCACCATGCGCGCCTTGTTGATTGCGTAGCGGCTGGCGGTGCAGTTGCGCAGCATCTGCAGCAGCCACAGGTATTGCTGCGGGTCGAGGCCGGGCCGGATCGCCAGCGGCGCGTGGCGCATGAACAACCACTTCAAGGCCTTCAGCGGCACGCCGGGAGCGGCCCACGGCGAGGCGTAGCCGGGCGAGATCTGGCCGGCGTTGGCGAAGCTGGTTTCGCGTGCCGGCGCGCTTTCGCGATCCACCACGGTCACCTCGAAACCGGCCTGCGCCAGGTACCACGCGCTGCACGTTCCGATCACGCCGCTGCCCAATATCAGTACCCGCATCGCGCTCCCCTTCCGCCGGTTGGCCTGCGGCCAGCCGCAGGAATGATCCCGAGGAGTATAGGAACGATCGACCAATCTTATTTTCTGTCTTTCGCCATGTTAGCGGGTAAAATCACTGCCATATTGGCAATCCTTGGTGATCCCATGGCGGTGAAACGGCGGGAATTCGACAAAATCGACCGGAAAATCCTCCGGGTGTTGCAGGACGAGGGACGGATCTCGTTCACCGAGCTGGGCGAGCGGGTCGGCTTGTCCACCACGCCGTGCACCGAGCGCGTGCGCCGGCTGGAGCGCGACGGCGTGATCACCGGCTACCACGCGCGGCTCGACCCGCACCTGGTCGGCGCCGGCCTGCTGGTGTTCGTGGAGATCAGCCTGGCGTACAAGTCGGGCAACATCTTCGAGGAATTCCGCAACGCCGCGCTGCGCCTGCCCAACGTGCTGGAGTGCCACCTCGTCTCGGGCGCGTTCGACTACCTGATCAAGGCGCGCATCTCCGGCATGGCCTCGTACCGCAAGCTGCTCGGCAACACCTTGCTGACCTTGCCGAACGTGCGCGATTCGAAAAGCTACATCGTGATGGAAGAGGTCAAGGAGACGCTCAGCCTGCCGGTGGGCGAGCGCGGCGGGCGCAGCGAAGGCGACGCCGCGGGGTAGCAGGAAACCGATCCACCGACCGAAACGGACAGACCCCGCATGGCGGGGTCTGTCGGCGTAATGCAACGACGGTGTGGCGGCAATCAGGCGAACGGGTCGTCCAGCACGATGGTGTCGTCGCGGTCCGCGCCGGTGGCGACCAGGGCAAGGCGGCAGCCGGAGAGTTCCTCGACCGCACGCAGGTAGGCACGCGCGGCGGGCGGCAGCTGGTTCCAGTCGCGGATGCCGGCGGTGGATTCCTGCCAGCCGGGGAATTCCAGGTAGACCGGCTTGCACTCGTCCCAGCCGTCCGCGTCGAGCGGGGCCAGCTCGCGGCGCTTGCCGCGGTATTCGTAGGCGATGCACACCTTGACCGTGTCCAGGCCGTCGAGCACGTCGAGCTTGGTGATGGCCAGGCCGTTGATGCCGTTGATCTGGGTGGCGCGCTTCAGCGCGACCAGGTCGATCCAGCCGCAGCGGCGCGGACGGCCGGTGCTGGCGCCGAACTCGTTGCCCTTCTTGCGCAGCAGCTCGCCCATGTCGTCGTTGAGCTCGGTCGGGAACGGACCGCTGCCGACGCGGGTGGCGTAGGCCTTGCAGATGCCCAGCACGTAGTCGATGTCGCCCACGCCCACGCCGGTACCGGCGAGCGCGCCGCCGATGGTGGTGTTGGACGAGGTGACGTACGGATAGGTGCCGTGGTCGATGTCGAGCAGCGCGCCCTGCGCGCCTTCGTACAGGATGTTGCCGCCGTCCCTGCGCACGTCGTGCAGGATGGTGGCCACGTCGTCCACCAGCGGCTTGATGTACTCGCCCCAGGCCAGCGCGTCCTTCAGCACGGCGTCGTAGTCGACCGGCTCGGCCTTCAGCCACTGGGTGAGGATGAAGTTGTGGTACTCGACGGCAGTCTTCAGCAGCGCCGGCAGCTCGTGCGGGTACATCAGGTCGGCCACGCGCACGCTGCGGCGGGCGACCTTGTCCTCGTAGGCCGGGCCGATGCCGCGGCCGGTGGTGCCGATGGCCTTGCCGCCGGCGGCGATCTCGCGCGCCTTATCCACCGCGATGTGGTACGGCATGATCAGCGGCGTGGCCGGGCTGATCTTGACGCGCGAACGCACCTCGACGCCGTTCGCTTCGAGCTCGGCGATCTCGGTCATCAGCGCGGCCGGCGACAGCACCACGCCGTTGCCGATCAGGCACAGCGCGTCTTCGCGCAGGATGCCCGAGGGGATCAGGTGCAGCACGGTCTTCTTGCCCTTGATCACCAGCGTGTGGCCGGCGTTGTGGCCGCCCTGGAAGCGCGCCACCGCGCTGACCCGCTCGGTCAGCAGGTCGACGATCTTGCCCTTGCCCTCGTCGCCCCACTGCGCCCCCAGAATGACTACTGACTTGCCCATGCTGCATTACTCCGAGATGTTCTCGCTCAGGTTTGTGGCGTCCCGTCGGCGGGACCACACGTATCAATGGAAAAACTGCAACAGCACCAGCCCGACCGCCATGGCGCCGGCGCCGAACAGCCGCAAGGTGCGCGGCGGCAGCTTCAGCGCCTCGCGCACCATCGCCTGCCAGCCTTGCGGCGCCGCGAACAGCAGCAGGCCCTCGATCACCAGCATCAGGCACAGCGCGGCTGTCAGCTGGTGCATCGGGGCCGACTCAGCGTTTCTGCGCGGGCTGTTCGAAGTAGCGCAGGAATTCGTCGTCGGGCTTCAGGATCAGCACGCCCTTGCCGTCCTCGAACGAACTACGGTACGCGGCGAGGCTGCGGTAGAACGTGAAGAATTCAGGGTCCTGGGTGTACGCCTGCGCGTAGATGGCGGCTGCTTCCGCGTCGCCCTCGCCCTTCACCTTGGCCGCGTCGCGCTGGGCATCGGCGCGCAGCACCTGGCCCTGGCGATCGGCGTCGGCCTGGATCGTCTCGGCCGATTCCTGGCCGGTGAAGCGCAGTTCGTTGGCCAGCTGCAGGCGCTCGGCGCGCATGCGCTTGTACACCGATTCGCTCACCTCGTTCGGCAGGTCGATGCGCTTGATGCGCACGTCGACCACGGCGATGCCGAGGTTCTTGCGCGCCGAGGCGTCGGTCTGCGCACGCACGCGCTCGGTGATGTCCTTGCGCCCGCCGGAGATCAGGTCGGGCAAGGTGCGCGCGTTGAACTCGAAGCGCAGCGCGTCCTTCACGATCGGGGTCAGCCGCTGTGCCGCCTGCAGCTGGTCGCCGCCGGTGGCGCGGTAGTACGCGGCGTTGTCGGCGACGCGCCACTTCACGTAGAAATCGACGTTGACGCTCTTCTTTTCGGAGGTGAAATAGCGCTCCGGCGGCGCGTCCAACGACAGGATGCGCTTGTCGAAATGCATCACCTGCTGGATCACCGGGAGCTTGAAGTGCAGGCCCGGCTGGTAGTCGGTGTGCACGATGCGGCCGAACTGCAGCAGCAGCGCGCTGTGCCCCTCGCTGACCACGAACATGCTGTTGAGGCCAAGCAGGACCACCAGGACCGCGATGACGATGGAACTGATCTTCATCATGGCTGCGTCCCCTTGTCGGCCGCACTGCCGGCCGGCGGCGGCGACACCACCGCACCGGTCGTGCCCGCATCGGGCTGCGCCGCGGCCGGCGTGCCCTGCAGCGCCGGCAGGTTGATGATGTTGCGGCCGCCGGAGCCGTCGATCACCTTGGGGTTCTTCGCCATCACCTGTTCCATCGTTTCCAGCCACAGCCGCTTGCGGGTCACTTCCGGCGCGGCCCTGTACTGCTTCAGCAGCAATTCGAAGCGGGCGGCGTCGCCGGTGGCCCGGGCCACGCGCTCGGCCTTGTAGCCGGCCGCCTCGGCGGCGATGCGCGCGGCATCGCCGCGTGCCACCGGCACCACCTTGCTGGCGTAGGCCAGAGCGGCGTTCTCGATGCTCTGCTTGTCTTCGCGGGCGTTGTTGACGTCGTCGAACGCGTCCCTCACCTCGTTCGGCGGCGCCACGTTCTGGAAACTGACTTCGGTGACACGCAGGCCGGAGTCGTAGGTGTCCAGGGTCTTCTGCAGGGTTTCCTGCGCCTGGGCGACCAGGCTGGCGCCGGCGGCGGACAGGATCTGGTCCATGTCGCTGCTGCCGATCGCCGAGCGCACGGCGGCCTCGGCGGCGGCGCCGATGGTGCCGTCCGGATCGTTCAGCGAGAACAGGTACTTGCGCGAATCGTCCACCTGGTACTGCACGGTGAAGTCGATCGTGATGATGTTCTCGTCCTTGGTCAGCATCGCCACCTTGTCGGTGACCGAGCGGATCCGCGTGGCCTCGACCTTGGTGACCGACTCGATCGGCTGCGGCAGCTTCAGGTGGAAGCCCGGCGGCAAGGTGCGCGAATACTCGCCGAAGCGCAGCACCACGCCGGCCTGGCGCGCGCCGATGATGGTGTAGCTGCTGAACAGCAGGCCGACCACCAGCACCACCGCCACGCCGGTGAGGATGCTGCCGGGGCCTTGCCCCATCTTGCCCAGGCGCTTCCTGGCGTTGTTGAGCAGGTCGTCCAGCGGCGACTTGCCGCCTTGGCGATTCCTGTTCCACGGATCACGTTGCCCGTTGTTGCCGGGTTCATTCCATGCCACGAGTCAGTCTCCTAGGGGCCGTCGGGAGGCCGGCAACCACGGCCGGAACACGCGTTGCACCGGGTTACACATGAGATTCAGCCAAAGCTGTCGGGGTGCCGCGCCGGCCGTCTTTCGGGGCCGCGCAAACGTTGGGGATTCTAGCAGAGCGCGGCCGACGCCGCGCGCCGTGCGCTGGCGTCATTCCGCCACAGCCAGCAGCTGACGGAGCAACTGGGTCTCGGTCGGGTCGCCGCCGCTGATCGGGGCGATCACGCTGCGCGGCGCGTCGATGCGCAGCTGCCAGCCATGTTCGTCCACCGTCTCGCCGGTGATCGCACCGGCGGCCTTCAACCGCGCATGCAGGCGCCCGGCCGACAACGGCAACTGCAGCGCCGATTGCACCCGCTCGCCGCCGAGCAGCTCGCCCAGCGCCTGGCGCAGCAGGTCCAGCCCGACGCCGGTGGCAGCGGACAGCCACACCCGCACCGGCTTGCCGGTGCCGTCGCGTTCGATCCGCGGCTCGGCGCCAGCCAGATCGATCTTGTTCATCACGTGCAGCTGCGGTACGTCGCCGGCGTCGATTTCCTCCAGCACGTTGTCGACCACACGATGCAGGCGATCACGCTCCTCGTCGGCGGCGTCGCTGACATGCAGCAAGAGGTCGGCGTCGCGCGCCTCGGCCAGGGTGGCGCGGAACGCGGCGACCAGGTCGTGCGGCAGCTCGCGGATGAAGCCGACGGTATCGGCCAGCACGGCCGGGCCGCAGCTGAGGTCCTCCAGCTTGCGCACGGTGGGATCGAGCGTGGCGAACAGCAGGTTGGCGGCGTAGACGTCGCCGGTGGTCAGCGCATTGAACAGGGTCGACTTGCCGGCGTTGGTGTAGCCGACCAGGGCCACGCGCGGCACCGTGTTGCGCAACCGCGCGCGGCGTTGCTGGCCGCGCTGGGTCTGCACCTTTTCCAGCCGCTTGGTGAGCATCTTGACTCGCTCGCCGAGCAGGCGGCGGTCGGTTTCCAGCTGGGTTTCGCCGGGACCGCGATTGCCGATGGCGCCGCCGCGCTGGGTGTCCAGATGGGTCCAGCCGCGCACCAGCCGGGTGGCCAGGTGCTTCAACTGGGCCAGTTCCACTTCCAGCTTGCCTTCGTGCGAACGGGCGCGCTGGGCGAAGATGTCCAGGATCAGGCCGGCGCGGTCGACCACGCGGATGCCCAGGTGTTTTTCGAGGTTGCGTTCCTGCACCGGGGTCAGCACGTGGTCGACCAGCACCAGGTCGGCCTCCAGCGCCCGTGCCGCCTCGGCCACCTCGTTCGCCTTGCCGGTGCCGATGTAGTAGCGCGGGTTGGGATCTTCGACGCGGGCGCTGATCACGCCCAGCACCTCGGCCCCGGCGGACTTCGCCAGCTCGGCGAATTCCTCGGCGCGACGCGCGGCATCGCCTTCACCGCGGGAATGCGGCAGGACCAGGACGGCGCGATCGCCTTTCTTTTGTCTATCGAACACTGGTGGGCGTGATCCTTCAGGAGCAGACCCACTTCATGCGGGCGGACCGCGCCTCTATCAAGCGTCCGCGTCGGCGGATGCGGCCGGCGCGTCGGATGGATGGTCGTGGCCATCATGGCCGTCGTGGCCATTGCCGATACGTACGTTGCGGCTCGGCACCACGGTGGAGATGGCGTGCTTGTAGACCATCTGGCTCACCTGGTTGCGCAGCAACACCACAAACTGGTCGAACGACTCGACCGTCCCCTGCAACTTGATGCCGTTGACCAGATAGATGGCCACCGGCACGCGCTCGCGCCGCAACGCATTCAGAAACGGATCCTGCAACGACTGCCCCTTGGACATTTCTTGTTCTCCCCTTGCACGGACGGACCGGAGAAAAAACGCCGACGGCGCCCCGGTCCAACATGCTGGGATGTTAACTGCTTTCAAATACTTGATGAAAGAAGATTTTTGCGCCGTGCAAGTGCGCTGGGTCACGCTGGCGGCGCTGGCCCGCCCGGACCGTCCAGAAACAGCTGTACGGCCGCCGCGGCGCGGGCGGCCAGACCGGGCCGGTCCGGGTCGAACAGGCGGGCGCCGTAGTCGCTGCGCAGCCAGGTGATCTGCCGCTTGGCCAACTGGCGGGTGGCGAAGATGGCGCGATCGCGGAATTCGGCCGCCTCGGTCTGGCCATCCAGATGCTCCCACGCCTGCCGGTAGCCGACCGCGCGGATCGCCGGCAGGTCGGCGTGCAGGTCGCCGCGCGCACGCAGCGCGCGCACCTCGTCCAGGAAACCCTCCGCCAGCATCGCATCGAAACGCCGGGCGATGCGCTCGTGCAGCACGCGCCGGTCGGTCGGCAGCAGGGCCAGCTTGAGCACCCGCCACGGAAAGCGCGCCACCCCGCCGCGCTGCAACTCGGACAGCGGCCGGCCGGTCAGCTCGATCACTTCCAGTGCGCGCTGCAGGCGCTGCACGTCGTTGCAGCCGATCCGGCCGGCGGCGGCCGGATCGAGCGTCGCCAGTCGCGCATGCATGGCCGGCCAGCCGAGCTGTTGCGCTTCGGCGGCCAGTCGCGCGCGGGTCGCCGGGTCGGCTTCCGGCAGATCGGACAGCCCCTGCTGCAACGCGCGGAAGTACAGCCCGGTGCCGCCGACCAGCAGCGGCACCCTGCCCCGCGCGCCGATCCGCTGCATCACCGGCAGCGCGTCGGCGCAGAAATCCGCCGCCGAATACGGCTGGCCGGGATCGCGGATGTCGACCAGCGCATGCGGGTAGCGCGCCAGCGTCGCCGGGTCAGGCTTTGCCGTGCCGATGTCCATGCCGCGGTAGACCAGCGCCGAATCGACGCTGACCAAGTCCAGCGGAAACTGCTCGCTCAGCCCGCATGCCAGCGCGGTCTTGCCGGAGGCGGTGGGGCCCATCAGGAAGATGGCGAGGGGGCGGCGGTCGACGGGCATGGGCGCATTGTAAGCAGGGCGATGTCGTTTCACCTCGATACAAGCTGTATCACGGCTGCTACAGGTTGCGCCGTGCGGCGCATCGGTTCTGCCTCTGCAAATGAGTACGGCAGCCGCTTGCCGGGGCATCTGCGCCTCTGGCATCACCGATGCTTCAGGCGTGTCAGGGGGAGAGCCGACGGAGAACCGCCGTGTACACACCGCTTTGGCACAGGGACAACCACGAGTTCTGGTATGTCGTCTGCATCGTGATCAGCGTCGTCTTCGCGCTGGTCTACCGTTCGCTGCGCGAGCGGATGTTCTGAACGGCAGACGCAAAGGCCCGCGTCGATGACGCGGGCCCCGGTGCTTGCACGAACGAGCGGCTTACTTCGCCGGCACGCCCATTTCCTTCAGCAGGTTGTCGGCGCGGTCGAGGTGGTGCATCACCCACAGCATGTAGCGCACGTCGACCTGGATCGAGCGGTTGAGCTGCGGGTTGAACAACCAGTCGCCGCTGACCGACTCCCAGTTGCCGTCGAACGCCAGGCCGACCAGCTGGCCGTTCGCGTCCATCGCCGGCGAGCCGGAGTTGCCGCCGGTGATGTCCAGGTCGGCGAGGAAGTTGACCGGCAGCGTGCCCAGCTTCGGCGAGGCATAGCCGTCGAACGCCTTCGCCTTGATCGCGGCCAGCTCGGCCTTCGGCGAGTTGAACGGCTCGACGCCGGTGTCCTTCTCGACGATGCCCTGCGCGGTGGTGAACGGCGCGTAGCTGACGCCGTCACGCGGCGCCACGCCCTGCACGTTGCCGAAGGTGACGCGCAGCGAGCTGTTGGCGTCCGGGTAGACCGGCAGCTTCTGCGAATCCTTCCACGCGATCATCGCCTGCATGTAGCGCGGACGCAGCTTGCTCATCTCGCCGTCGCGGGCATCGGATGCGTCTTCCAGCGCCTTCAGCTGCGGCTGCACCGCGCGGGCCAGCTCGAGCATGCTGTCGGAGCTGGCGTCGATCGCCTTGCTGTCGGCGCCGAACCACTTCATGCGCTCGTCGACGTTGCTGAGCTTGCTGCCGGCGTACAGCGCGGCGACCTTCACCTTGATCGCAGCCGCGGTCTTCGCATCACCGAGCCAGGCGTCCAGCGCAGGCAGACGCTGCGCCTGCGGCAACGCCACGTAGCGTTGCAGGCCGTAGACCATGAACTGCTGGTCGACGCCCGGATCGTAGCGGCGATCCATCTGCTTCAGGCCGCCTTCGATGCGCACCCAGTCGCGTTGCTGGTAGCCGGCGTCGCGGTCGAGGTCGGCCTTGGGCCGCTCCTTCGCCAGGTGGGTCAGTCGGACCGCGGTGCTGAACAGCGAGGCGCGGCTGACCAGGCTGATGGCCAGGTCGCGCTCGCGATTGGCCCGGTCGGCGGCGATCTGCTGGCGCAGCTTGCCGATGTCAGCCGCCAGCGCGGTATTCTCGGCGCCGCCCTGCTGCTTCAGCCAGGCCTCCAACTGCACTTCCTGCGCGCGCTTCACCATGACCGCGTCGGCGCGATGCAGGCCTTCGAGCTGGCCGCCGAAGTTCTTCAGGTAGTTGTTGAGGCCGGCGACCATGCTGGCGTACTTCACCGCCACTTTGGGGTCGGTCTTGCCGGCGGTGTTGATGATGTTCAGCGTGTCTTCGTACACCTTGATCTGGGTCGGGTAGACCCAGTCGATCGAGCTTTGCACTTCGTCGGCAAGGCGATAGCGGTTGGTGCGGCCCGGGTAGCCGACCACCATCACGTAGTCGCCCGCTTCCACGCCCTGCGGGTTCACCTTGAGCACGTGCCTGGGTCGGTACGGCACGTTGTCCTTCGAGAAGGCGGCCGACTTGCCGTCCTTCGAGACGTAGGCGCGCAGGTAGCCGAAGTCGCCGGTGTGGCGCGGCCACATCCAGTTGTCGACGTCGCCGCCGAACTTGCCGATCGATTCCGGCGGCGCGTAGACCAGGCGCACGTCCTTGATCTCCAGCTGCTTGATCAACTGGTAGCTGTAGCCGCCGTGGAAGGTGTAGACGTCGCAGCGGTAGCCTTCGCTCTCGCACGCCTTGACCTGCTCCTTGATCGCCAGCTCGATCGCCTTGTAGCGCTCGGCGCCGCTCATGCCGTCATTGAGTTTGGCGGTGATCGCCTTGGTGACGTCGCGGATTTCCTCGGTGACGAAGATGCGCGAGGACGGGCCGGCGGAGAGTTCGTCCGCCTTGGTCTTCGCCAGGAAACCCTTCTCGATCAGATTGTTTTCCGGCGTGGAGTTCAGCTGCAGCGCACCGTAGACGCAGTGGTGGTTGCTTACCACCAGGCCTTCCGGCGAGACGAACGAGGCGGTGCAGCCGCCCAGGCTCACGATCGCGCCCATCGGATAGGCGGTGAGGTCGGTCAGCGTCTTCGGGTCCAGCTTCAGGCCGTGCTGCTGCAGCGTGGCGGCAATGCCCGGCAGTTGGGCGGGCTGCCACATGCCTTCGACGGCATGGGCGGACGAGATGAGGCCGATGGATACGGCGGCAGCGAGCAATAGACGACGCACGGGAATCTCCTGATGAAAATCGGCCCGCGAAAGCGGGCAAAAAAGGTAACGCAATAACTTGCGACTTATGCCCGACCCGGATGGCCGCGGCATATGCCGCAAGTCATGCCTGCGACATTCAGTGCGCCGGCACGCCCAGTTCCTGCAGCAGCCACGGCGCGGGATAGACCTTGTCCATCAGCCAGCGCATGTAGCGCATGTCGACGTGGATCGCGCGCTTGTAGCGCGGATCGAACATCCAGCTGGCGCTGACCGCTTCCCAGTTGCTGTCGAAGTTGAGGCCGACCAGCTCGCCCTTCGCGTTCAGCACCGGCGAACCGGAGTTGCCGCCGGTGGTGTCGAGGTTGCTGAGGAAATTCACCGGCATGGTGCCGGACTTCGGGTCCAGGTAGCCGGCGTAGTCAGCTTTGGCGATTGCGTCGAGCAACGGCTTGGGCGCATCGAACGGCGCCACGCCGGTGTTCTTCTCGACGATGCCGACGGTGCTGGTCAGCGGTTCGTAGCCCACCGCGTCGCGCGCCTTCAGCGGGGTGACCTTGCCGTAGCTCACGCGCAGGGTGGAGTTCGCATCCGGATAGACCGCGCGGCCCTGCTGTTCGCGGTAGGCGATCAGCGCCTGCATGTAGGCCGGACGCAGCCGCAGCAACTCGCCGTCGCGCGCCTTGCGCTCGTCGTCGATGCGCAGCAGCGCCGGCTGCAGCTTCGCGGCCAGTTGCAGCAGGCTGTCGTCGGTCGCGGCCAGTGTCGCCGCGTCGGCGTCCATCCAGCGCAGGCGCTGCGCTTCGTCGCCCAACCCGGTGGCGGCGTAGACGCGATCCAGCGTGGCCGCCAATTCGGCCGGGGTGCGGCCGAACGCGGCGTCGAACTCGGCCACGTGCTGCGCGGCGGGCAACTGCTGGTAGCGGATCAGCAGCGCCGTCAGCAGGCGCTTCTCGACCGCCGGATCGTAGCGGCGCTGGACTTGGCGCAGTTGGCTGGCGATCAGCTCCTCGTCACGCTGCTGGTAGCCGTTCTCGCGCTCGGCGTCCGGTTTGGCGCGCTCGTGCGCCAGCAGCCGCTGCAGGCGCAATGCCGAACGCATCAGCTGGGTCTGCGACTGGATCAGGCCGAGCAGCAGGTCGCGCTCGCGGGTGGCGTTGCCGCCGGCGACCGACGCCATCGCGGCGTCGATCTGCGGGCGCAGCGTCTTCGCCGTGCCCTGCCTGTCCAGCCAGGCCAGCATCGCCGCTTCGTCCTTTTGCCGCACGGCGACCGCATCGCTGCGCTGGAGTCCGTCCAGTTCGCCGCTGTAGCGCTTGATGCCGTTCTTCAGCGACTGCAGCTGCGAGGCGTAGCGGATCTTCGCTTGCGCGTCCTTCTCGCCGGCGTCCTCGATCACATCCTGCAGCTGCTTCATCGCCGCCACCGCCGCGGGCAGGCGCCACTGCACCTGGTCGGCGAACTCGGCGGCGCTGCGATGACGGTAGGTGATGCCGGGATAGCCGGCCAGCATCACGTAGTCGCCGGCGTTGACGCCTTCGCTGGCGACCCGCAGATGCGCGGGCGGTGTGTAGGGCTTGTTGTCCTTCGAGTAATCCGCCGGCTTGCCGTCCGGCCCGACGTAGGCACGCAGCACGGTGAAGTCGCCGCTGTGGCGCGGCCACATGAAGTTGTCCACCTCGTCGCCGTAGTTGCCGATCGCGCGCGGCGGCGCGTAGACCAGCCGTACGTCGCGCAGCTCCAACTGCTTCACCAGGTAGAAATCGCGGCCGTAGAACATGTTGGCGACGCTGCAGCGCATGCCGGCTTCGCGTTCGCAGGCGGCGATCAGCGCCTTGCTCGCCGCATCCACCGCGTCGTAGTAGGCACGGCCGGTCTTGCCGCGGGCATGGGCCAGCACCTGCTCGGTGACCTGGTCGAAGCCGACCGTGACGCGCAGGCGGAAGTCCGGATTGGCCGGCAGTTCCTCGCTGCGGTCGGCCGCCACGTAGCCCTGCTCGATCAGGTTGCGCTGCGCGTTGCTGTTGTACTGGATCACCCCGAACGCGACGTGGTGGTTGGTCAGCACCAGGCCCTGGCCGCTGACGAAGGCGCCGGTGGCGCCGCCGACCTTGACCACCGCGCTGAGCGGCGGCCGGGTCAGGTCGGCCAGCGCGGCGGGATCGCCCCGGTAGCCGGCAGCCTTCAACGGCTGGCCGATCGACGGCAGCTGCGAGGGCATCCACATGCCCTCGTCCGCCTGCGCCAGCGGACTCAGCGACATCGCCACCGCGGTGGACCACAGCATCCTTTTCAATCGCATCGAACCTGCCTCGCAAGCAATCGCATAAACTTGCGACCATAGTTTGCCGGGGCGTCCCCGGCAAGATGCCGGCCCGAAAACCGTTGCCGGCAGCCGCGTTCTATAATCGCCGTTTCCCCGCCCTCCCCGCGGGCCAACCGATGGATTCCCCATGCCGCAGACGATGAAAGCCCTGGTCAAGCGCAAGCCCGAGCAGGGCATCTGGATGGAAGAAGTGCCGCTGCCGCAGGTCGGCCCGAACGAGGTGCTAATCAAGATCGAGAAGACCGCGATCTGCGGCACCGACCTGCACATCTACAAGTGGGACGAGTGGAGCCAGCGCACGATCAAGCCGGGCCTCACCATCGGCCACGAGTTCGTCGGCCGCATCGCGGAGATCGGCCCGGGCGTGACCGGCTACAAGATCGGCGACCGCGTCTCGGCCGAGGGCCACATCGTCTGCGGCCATTGCCGCAACTGCCGCGCCGGCCGCCAGCACCTGTGCCCGAACACGATCGGCATCGGCGTGAACCGTAACGGCGCGTTCGCCGAGTATATGACCATGCCGGCCTCGAACCTGTGGCCGATCCCCGACCAGATTCCGTCCGAGCTGGCCGCGTTCTTCGACCCGTACGGCAACGCCGCGCACTGCGCGCTGGAGTTCGACATGATCGGCGAGGACGTGCTGATCACCGGCGCCGGCCCGATCGGCATCATCGCCGCCGGCATCGCCAAGCACGTGGGTGCGCGCAACGTGGTGGTCACCGACGTCAACGACTATCGCCTGAAGCTGGCCGCCGACATGGGGGCCACGCGCGTGGTCAACGTCACCAACCAGTCGCTCAGGGACGTGATGAAGGACCTGCACATGGAGGGCTTCGACGTGGGCCTGGAAATGAGCGGCAACCCGCGCGCGTTCAACGACATGCTCGACTGCATGTACCACGGCGGCAAGATCGCCCTGCTCGGCATCCAGCCCAAGGGCGCTGGCATCGACTGGGACCGGGTGATCTTCAAGGGCCTCACCCTGCAGGGCATCTATGGCCGGCGCATGTACGAGACCTGGTACAAGATGACCCAGATGGTGCTGACCGGCTTCCCGCTGCAGAAGGTGCTGACCCACCAGATCCGCATCGACGACTTCCAGAAGGGCTTCGACCTGATGGACGCCGGCACCTGCGGCAAGGTGGTCTGTTCCTGGCATTGAGCCGCGAGGCGACGGCCGGTCGTCGCACGTCCCCGAACCACTGACCCTGACCGCTCGCGATCGGCTTGAGGATCGCGTGCGGTGTTCCCGCGTTAAGCCCGCTCGCGGTAGATTCTGTCACCAGCCCACCCGCCACGAAGGCGGAGCGGGCCGAACCAAGCCATTCAGCATCTCCAGGGAGTCGGTATGTCCGGGTCGAGCTTGTCGCGGCTGCGCGCGTCCTTGTGTGCAGCCTGGGGTCCCGCACGCACGCGTGCACAGCAGCTGAGTCATTCGCCCCGCGCCCGCCGCATCGCCGCGATCCTCGCCGCCGTGCTGCTGGTCTACGCCCTGCTCGGCTTCCTTGCCGCCCCGCCGCTGCTGCGCAACTACCTGCAGAACCACTCCGTGGAGATGCTGGGACGGCCGCTGAGTCTCGGCCAGGTGCGCTTCAATCCGTTCACGCTGAACCTGCGGGTCGGCAAGCTGCACCTGCCAGAGGCAAACGGCCGGACCCCGTTCGTCGACGTCGACCAGCTCACGCTCAACGCATCGTGGAGCTCGCTGTTCCGCCTGGCCCCGGTGCTGGACGAACTGCGGCTCGACCAACCGCGGATCGCGATCACGCGGAGCAAGGACCAGCGCTTCAACTTCACCGACCTGATCGAGCGCTTCACCGCGAAGCCGGCGCCGGCGGACAGCCAGCCGGCGCGTTTCTCGCTCTCCAACATCAGCGTCCACGGCGGCGACATCCGCTTCGACGATCAGCTGCTGGGCGCCCAGCACCACATCGAGAAGCTCGAACTGGGCATCCCGTTCCTGGCCAACCTGCCCAGCTCCACCGACATCTTCGTGCAGCCGCTGCTGGCCATGACGATGGACGGCAGCCCGCTGCGCATCGACGGCCAGACCAAGCCGTTCGCCAGCAGTCGCGAGTCGACCATCGGCTTCCAGCTCGACCGGCTCGACCTGCCGCGCTACCTCGGCTACGTGCCGGCGGCGATGCCGGTGGCGATTCCCAAGGGCCTGCTCAGCGGCAAGCTGTCCCTGCACTTCGTGCAGACGCAGCCGACGCCGCAGTTGCAGCTCACCGGCAACCTGCAAGTGGACGACTTCACGCTCGACAGCAGCCGCGGCGACGCCATCGCCCGGCTGGGGCACGGCAACATCGAACTGATCGACGTGCAGCCGCTGGCCTCGCGCTACCACCTCGGCGCGATGCAGCTGGAACGCGCCGCTCTGTTCTACACCCAGCACGCCGGTGGCCACAGCAACTTCGATACGCTCATGCCGCCTCCGGCGAAAGCCGATGACAAGGCGTCGCCGCCGACCGACCTGCGCATCGCCGCACTCACGCTGCAGGACAGCGCACTTGCCTATACCGATGCCAGCCAGGCCAAGCTGCAGCTGACTGGATTACACGGCAGCCTGCTCGGCCTGGGCACGCTCGCCGGACCGCCCGGCAAACTCGACCTGGCCAGCCAGCTCGCCGGCGGCAGCCTCAGCGTACGTGGCGCCGTTGACCTCGCCGCCAGCCGCTATGCCGGCACGGTCGAGCTGAAACAAGTAGCGCTGCCGCCGCTGCAGGCGCTGGCCGCATCCGCCACCGCGGCACGCATCGCGAAAGGCAGGCTCGACGCCAGCGGCCAGCTGCGACTGAACTGGGGCAAGGCATTCAACGTGCACGTCGAGCCGGCCCAACTCGGCATCAGCGACTTCGCGCTGGAACCACAGGCCAAGGAGCTGGCCGCGCCGGTGGCCTGGCGCAAGCTGGATGCCGGCATTACCCGCCTCGACCTGGCTGCCCGCAACGCGCAACTGGACAAGCTCACGGCGAACGGCCTGCAGGTCGACGCCGTGCGCGAGCGCGACGACAAGATCAACCTGACCAGCCTGTTCGCCAGCAAGCACGCCGCGTCTGCCGGCAACGACGAAGGCCCGGCTTGGCGCTGGAGCATTGCCCGCCTCGGCGTCGAACAGGGTTCGCTGCGCCTCACCGATCGCAGCATCGACGGCGCCAGGCCGACACCGCTGCTCATCGAGGCGCTCAACGGCAATATCGAAGAACTCAGCGACAAGCTCGACCAGCCGCGCCGGGTCAAGCTGGAAGGTCGGATCGGCAAGGGCAGCTTCGCCACCGCCGGCACGCTGCAGCCGCTGCCCGCGGTGGCCGATCTGCAGCTGACCACCAAGCGGCTGGACATCGCCGGCTTCGTGCCCTACGCCAGCGTGCCGCTGAACGTGGATATCACCAGCGCCCGCCTCAGCAGCGACGGCAAGCTGCATTACGACGGCCGCCGTTCCGAGCCCCGTTTCGACTACACGGGCAATGCCGCGTTCGAGCGCGTGCGCATGCAGGACAAGCTCACCGGCGACGACTTCATGCGCTGGCGCTCGCTGAGCGGTTCGCGCATCGACCTGCGCTACGGCCATGGCACGCCGCGCGTGCACCTGGGCGGGCTGGTGCTGGACGCGTTCTACGCGCGCGTCATCGTCAACAGCAACGGGCGCCTGAACCTGTCCGACGTGATCGCCAACGGCGAGCAGGCGCCGGTCTCGGTGACCCGCGCCGCGAACAACGCGCCGACGGCGCCGCAGCCGATGTCCAGCGCATCCACGGCACCTGCCGCGGACATCCATATCGGCGAGGTCACCCTGGCCAACGGCCAGCTCAACTACACCGACAACTTCATCAAGCCCAACTACACCGCCAACCTCACCAGCCTCACCGGCAGGATCGGCGCGTTCGGCACCACCGCTGGTGAACCGCCCGCCGAACTGGTGGCGCAGGCGAAGCTGGACGATGCCTCGCCGGTGGACATCGGCGGCAGCATCAACCCGCTGGTGCCGGTGGCCTTCCTCGACATCAAGGGCAAGGCGACCGACGTCGAGCTGACCCGGCTCAGCGCCTACTCCGGCAAGTACACCGGCTACCCCATCACCAAGGGCCGCCTGACCGCCGACGTGCACTACCTGCTGGACCAGGGCAAGCTCAACGCCGACAACCACATCTTCATCACCCAGCTGACCTTCGGCGAGCGCATGGACAGCCCCGGCGTGTCGCACCTGCCGGTGAAGCTGGCGGTGGCCCTGCTGAAGGATACCGAGGGCAATATCGACGTGAACGTGCCGGTGTCCGGCTCGCTGGACGATCCGCAGTTCAGCCTCGGCGGCATGATCATGCGCGCGTTCGGCAACCTCATCGCCAAGGCCGCCACCGCGCCGTTCCGCCTGCTCGCCTCGGCGTTCGGCGGCAGCCACGAGGATCTCGGCTACGTCGAGTTCGCGCCGGGTTCGGCGGTGCTGGATGGACCCGCCAAGGAGCGCCTCGGCCAGATCGTGCAGATGCTCAGCCGCAAGAGCGCGCTCACCCTGGACATCAGCGGCCGGGCGGACCCGTCGCTGGACGAAGCCGGCCTGCGCAAGGTGACGGTGGATGACCAGGTCCGCCGCGAGAAGTTGGCCAAGGAGTCGGGCGACAAGGTCGCCGCGGACGCCTCGGCGACAGCGCTGGCCGAGGTGACGGTGACGCCCGACGAACACGAGCGCTATCTGCGACGCGCCTACCGTCATGCCGACTTCGAAAAACCCAAGAACGTTCTCGGCCTCAGCAAGTCGCTGGAGCCGGACGAGATGCGCAGCCTGTTGGAAACCCACGTGGACACGGACGCCGCGGCGATGCGCGCGCTCGCCGGGCGTCGTGCCGCCGCCGTGCAGGACTGGCTGCACGGCAAGCTGGACGACAAGCGGATCGCGATCAAGCCGCCCAAGCTCGACGCCTCGGGCATCAACGACAAGGGCAAGAGCACGCGCGCGGATTTCGGCCTGCATTGATCGTCGCGCAGCACGACCCGCATGCGCGGCGATCGGCTGGCGTCCTACAATGGCGCTTTGCCCACCGCCGGAATTCCCCATGAGCTACTCAGCCAAGGCGCGCTACGCCAGCGAACTCGACGCCATCCGCGAACAAGGCCTGTTCAAGGCCGAGCGCATCATCACCTCGCCGCAGTCCGCCGAGATCGAGCTGGAAGGCGGCCGCAAGGTGCTGAACTTCTGCGCCAACAACTACCTCGGCCTGGCCGACCATCCCGCGGTGATCCAGGCCGCCAAGGATGCACTGGACAGCCACGGCTTCGGCATGGCCAGCGTGCGCTTCATCTGCGGCACGCAGGACCTGCACAAACAGCTGGAAGCGAAGATCGCCGCGTTCTTCGGCACCGAGGACACCATCCTCTACGCCGCCTGCTTCGACGCCAACGGCGGCCTGTTCGAGCCGCTGCTGGGCGAGGAAGACGCGGTGATCTCCGACGCGCTGAACCATGCCTCGATCATCGACGGCATCCGCCTGTGCAAGGCCAGGCGCTTCCGCTACGCGAACAGCGACATGGCCGACCTGGAAAAGCAGCTGCAGGCGGCCGACGCGGCCGGCGCGCGGACCAAGCTGATCAGCAGCGACGGCGCGTTCTCGATGGACGGCTTCATCGCCAAGCTCGACCAGATCACCGCGCTGGCGGCGAAATACGACGCCATGGTGCACATCGACGAATGCCACTGCACCGGCTTCCTCGGCGACAGCGGCCGCGGCTCGGCCGAGGTCAACCGCGTGATGGACAGGATCGACATCTTCACCGGCACCCTGGGCAAGGCGCTCGGCGGCGCGCTGGGCGGGTTCACCACCGGCCGCAAGGAAGTGATCGAGCTGCTGCGCCAGCGCTCGCGTCCCTACCTGTTCTCCAACTCGCTGCCGCCGCACGTGGTCGCCGCGGCGATCAAGGTGTTCGACATGCTCTCCAGCGCCGGCGACCTGCGCGACAGGCTCAAGGAAAACACGCGCTACTTCCGCGAGAAGATGACCGCCGCCGGCTTCGACATCAAGCCGGGCGTGCACCCGATCGTGCCCGTGATGATCTACGACGCGCCGAAGGCGCAGGCGATGGCCACCGCCCTGCTGGAGGAAGGCATCTACGTCACCGGTTTCTTCTACCCGGTGGTGCCGCAGGGCCAGGCGCGCATCCGCACGCAGATGAGCGCGGCGCATACCCGCGAGCATCTCGACCGGGCGATTGCCGCGTTCACCAAGGTGGGCCGGAAGCTGGGCGTGATCGGCGGCTGACGGCTCTCAGCCTTTGCGGGTGTCGAGCGCCTCCACTTCGTCCGCGCTCAGCTGTCGCCACTGCCCTTTCGCCAGTTCGCCCAGCGCAAGCGTTCCGATGGACACCCGGATCAGCCGCAGCACGTCGAAACCCAGGGCAGCCAGCAACCGGCGGATATGCCGGTTGCGGCCTTCGTCCAGCACCACCTCAAGCCAGGCATTCTTCTCGCCCGCGCGCAGCAGCGTGGCCCGGCGCGCCTTCAGCAGGTCGCCGGCATCGTCGATACCCGCCAGCATCGCGGCGAGTACCGCTGCGTCCGGCTGGCCGGCCACCTGTACGTGATAGGTCTTCTCCAGGTGCGTGGCCGGATCGGTGATGCCGGCCGCCCAGGTGGTGTCATTGCTCAACAGCAGCAGGCCTTCGCTGGCCTTGTCCAGTCGACCGACCGGCCCCAGCCACGGCAAGCCCGCCGCAGCCAGCGCGGTGTAGACCGTCGCGCGGCCGTGCTCGTCGGCCGCGCTGACCACGAGTCCACGCGGCTTGTTGAAGGCGACATAGACGCACTCGGCCGGCTTCACCGGATGGCCATCGACGGTGATCTGCTGCCGATCGAGCAGGGTCGGGTGATACGGATCGCGGACCACGCGTCCATCCAGGCCGACGCGACCGGCGCGAATCCATTGCTCGGCCTGGCTGCGGGAACAGGCACCCAGTTTGGACAGCACGCGAGCCAGTCCATGCCGTGGTGGTTGCGCGGATGCAGCGGGACGCGCGGGATGGAAAGAAGGCGGGCGGGACATCGCGCTAGCGTATAGGCAGGAGCCACAGTGCAACAAGAAGACGCAGCACTGCGTCACTGACTGACAGGCAAAAAAAAACCCGGCCGAAGCCGGGTTTTTTTCATTGCCGTGTTGCTGCGGTTCGATTACTGCTGAACCTGCAGCTCCGTGCGACGGTTCTGCGCGCGACCGGCGTCGGTGGCGTTGTCGCCGATCGGGTTGTTCTCGCCATGACCGATCGGGCCTTCCAGACGGCTGGCATCGATGCCATGGCTGGTCAGGTAGTTGTAGACGATCGAGGCGCGACGCTCGGACAGGGCCTGGTTGTACTCGTCGGTGCCCTTCGAGTCGGTGTAACCGGCAACCGTCACCTTCACCTGCGGGTAACGCTGCAGGGTGTCGATGGCCTGGTTCAGCACGGCGATCGAATCGGCGCTCGGCTCGGCCAGCGACTTCGAGATGTCGGTCTCGCCCTTCTTCGGACGGTCGTACTTGAAGTTCACGCCGCGCAGGTCGATCACGACCTTCTGCGGGCAGCCGTCCGGACCGACGATCGTGCCGGCAGCCGTGCCCGGGCACTTGTCGTCGCAGTCGTTGACGCTGTCGCCGTCGCTGTCCATCGTCGAGCAATCAGCCGGCGGCGGAGTCGCCGCGACCGGAGCCGGAGCCGCCGCCGGGGCGCCGAAACGCGACACGATGCTGAAACCCAGGAACCAGTCGCCGTAACCATCCTGCGCCGGCTGGGTCTTGTTGTCCCAGTCATAGCGATAACCGGCTTCGATACGCACGTCGGAGCTGTCGGTGATCGTCTTGGAGATGCCGCCGCCCAGCTCGGCCGCCGGGGACCAGCCGCTGTCACCGCTGCTGTGATGGTTGCTGCCCATCACGCCAGCCAGCAGGTACGGACGCCAGGCGTTCCAGTCACCCGCATAGAAACGCACTGCGGCACCGACACTGTTGTTGGCCCAGCTGCCACCGGCGTCGGTATCGCGCTTGGTACGATCGATGAACAAATCAAGCGATGCATTCGGCGAAATGAAGCGACCCACACCCAGGCCGTAATAGAACTGACGGCTATTGGTATTGCGGTCGGTGTCGTTGTAATAACCACCCACGGTCGGTGCGATATACCAGCGCCCGTCATAGGACGAGGTGGCCGACTCGGTGGTTGCGGGAGCAGTCGTGTCCTGCGCATGAACGGCACCTACGCCGCCCAGGGCCAGCGCGATCAGAAAATACAAGCCCTTACGTTTCATCAGGTGTCTCCTCATTTATTAGGTTTCGCGTCCGTTCAACCCCAACCGGAAGTCGCGCGTCAGAACTGAACTACGTCATTCAGAGCTTTTACAGCCCCTGCTTGGCGTTTATGCGACAAGCGGCGGGGATTGTAGCAAAATCGTTAAGCAGGAAGCGTTTTGACAACAATGGATCCATTTGCTGGTGAGGCTTCGTTCAGGAAAGTTCATTAGCTCGCGCAGACTGCATGCATCCTTCAAATCCTTCCCGGTTTGGCACATGCAGCTTTATGTTTGCTCGGCGATAGAACGGTAAACGGTTGGCAAGGGCGCTCCATGGCGACCTCTGTCCTCCCGGCTTAATCTTCCACTCACATCGTCTTTACAATGTGAAGAGCCCCAGGAAGTGATTGAGCGGCATCGCGTCCAGTTTCGCCGGATCCTTCACCGCAGCCAGGATGGCCTTGACCTGGTGCGCCGGCAAATGGTCGCGCATGGCCGCCTCGAACTTCTTCAGCAGCACCGGGATACCTTCGGCGCGGCGCTTGCGATGGCCGATCGGATAATCGATCGAAACCTTCTCGGTGCTGCTGCCGTCCTTGAAGAACACCTGCACCGAATTGCCGATATAGCGCTTGGCGGGGTCGAAGTAGTCGCGCGTGAACTGCGGGTTCTCGATAACCGTCATCCTGTCGCGCAGTGCGTCGATGCGCGGATCGGCGGCCACCTCGTCGTTGTAGTCGCTGGCCACCAGCCGGCCGAAGATCAGCGGCACGGCCACCATGTACTGGATGCAGTGGTCGCGGTCGGCATAGTTCGCCAGCGGGCCGGTCTTGTCGATGATGCGGCAGCCGGCCTCCTGCGTCTCGATGACGATCTTGTCGATCTGATCAATCTTGTCGGCAACCACGCCATGCAGTTGCATCGCGCACTCCACCGCGGTCTGCGCGTGGAACTCGGCCGGGTAGCTGATCTTGAACAGCACGTTCTCCATTACGTAGCTGCCGAACGGGCGCTCGAACTCGAACGGCTTGCCCTTGAACGCGACGTCGTAGAAGCCCCAGGTCTTCGCCGACAGCGCCGACGGATAGCCGACCACGCCGCGATAGACCGCATTGATCGCGTGGGTCACCGCGCGGCGGCAGGCGTCGCCGGCGGCCCAGCTCTTGCGCGGGCCGGTGTTCGGCGCGTGGCGATAGGTGCGCAGCGCGCCGTTGTCGATCCAGCTGTGCGACACGGCGGTGGTGATCTGCTCCTTGTCGCCGCCGAGCATCGCGGTGGCGACGGCAGTGGACGCCAGCCGCACCAGGATCACGTGGTCCTGGCCGACCCGGTTGAAGCTGTTCAGCAACGCGTAGCAGCCCTGGATCTCGTGCGCCTTGATCGCATAGCCCAGCACGTCGCGCACGGTCAGCGGCTGGCCGCCTTCGCGCTCCGCTTTGCGGCTGAGGTAGTCGCCCACCGCCAGGATGCTGCCGAGGTTGTCCGACGGATGGCCCCACTCGGCCGCCAGCCAGGTGTCGTTGAAATCGAGCCAGCGGATCTGCGTGCCGATCGCGAACGCGGCCTGCACCGGATCCAGTTCATGACTGGTACCCGGCACGCGCGCGCCACCCGGCAGCGTGGCGCCGGGCACCAGCGGACCGAGGTGTTTCACGCACTCGGGAAACTTCATCGCCAGCATGGCGGTGCCAAGCGAATCCAGCAGCATGTAGCGCGCGGTGTCGTAGGCCTCCTTCGAATCGATCCGGTAGTCGACGACGTAATCGGCGATGTCGAGCAGCGGCTGGTCGGGATCGGGACGGACGGCGGAACGGATGTCGTGCGCACTCATGGCGGAATCTCGCGGCAGGGAAAACCGCCATTTTAGCCGACTGCGACGGCAAGGATGCCCTGTGCGTCGCTTGACCGCGAGCATGCCGCCCGCCGACAATCGCCGCTCACCCAAAAGGGAGTAGTTCCCGCGGCAGGTTCGCCTGCCCCGGTGCGGTGATCGTCAACACGAGCGGGCCTTCGCTCCGGTCATCCGGCAGTTACCTTGCGAACGAGACTTTTGCGGTGGCCACGGGCCGCGCGCGTCCGTGCCCACTGCATTCTCAGACGCGCATGGAAACCTGCATGGAATTTGGTCCCGACTTCCTCTCCGGCCTGCTGGCCATCATCCTGCTCGACCTCGTGCTGGCTGGCGACAACGCCATCGTCATCGCCATGGCCGCCAGCCGCCTGCCCAGGGAATTGCAGAAGAAAGCGGTGTTCTGGGGCACGTTCGGTGCCGTCGCGGTTCGTTTCGCGCTCACCGCCGTCGTCGTCTACCTGCTAAAGCTGCCGGGGTTGATGCTGGCGGGTGGCGTGCTGCTGCTGCCGATCGCCTGGAAACTGCTGAACCACGGCGACGACGAAGGCCCCAACATCAAGGCCGGCAATACGTTCTGGAGCGCGCTGCGCACGATCATCGCCGCCGACGCGCTGATGGGCCTGGACAACGTGCTGGCCATCGCCGGCGCGTCGAAAGGACACCTGCTTCTGGTCATCCTGGGCCTGCTGATCAGCGTGCCGCTGGTGGTCTGGGGCTCGACCCTGATCCTGAAACTGATCGACCGCTTCCCCATCATCATGTACATCGGCGCCGCCGCGATCGCGATCACGGCCGGGCGCATGATCGCCCACGACCACCTGGTCAGCGGCTGGTTCGACGCGCACAGCTGGGCGAAATACGGCCTGGACGCGCTGGCGGTGATCGGCATCTGCGGCGGGGGCTGGCTGCTGCAGCGGCGACGGCAGCGCCTGAAGCTGTCCGCTGACTGAGGCCCTGCCGGGCGCCATGCCCCCCGGCCACGTTCGTCGAAAGCCTCGTGCGCGCTAGTACATCATCGGCACCCTGACCGTCACGGTGGCGTCGGGCGTGTCGCGGGTCACCCCGACACCGAGCGTGAAATTCATGCTGCGCTTGTCGCTGAAGCGGTAGGAGCCGCCGATCAGCAAGGTGCCCAGCACGCTCTTGGCCGAACCGGGCGCGGTCTTGCCGTTCTGCTTGGTGATGCCGATGAAGCTCTGGTCGTAGCCGATGCTGATCGACGCCTTGTCGTTCAGCGCCAGGCCCATGCCGATGCTGACATCGGCGATGTCGCCCACCCGCACCGTGCCCAGCGGCTCCTTGCCGCCGAGCAGCACGGTGCGGCTGACGTTGTGGCGCGGGAAGTTGTGCAGGTAACTGAGGTTGCCGAAGAACACCACCGGGTCGGACGGGTACAACCAGGTAACGCCAGGCTGCAGCGAATAGAAACCCGAACCGGTCGGCAACTGCAGCGGCAGCCCGGTACCGGTCGCATTCTGCACGCAGCGGTTGACGCAATCGGTGGTGACTTCGAACGGATCCCTGCCGGTGCGCGACTTGAAGCGCAACCAGCCCACGTAATAAGGCCGGTCCGCGCCGCCGTCGTTGAGCTGGTAACGGGCGGTGGCTTCGATGTCGCCGATGCCGTGGCCGCTGGAAGTGAACACCTTGTCGGTGGCGCTGCCGGTGAAAATCTCGCGGCTGATCGTGTCGGTGTGGCCGTAGACATACGGTACCCGCAGTTCCATCTCCAGCCGGTTGCTGAGCCCGTAGCGCAGCGCGACCGCGCCGGTTTGCGTGGTCGTCTTGACCTGGCGCGCGTCGATCAGGCCGATCAGGATCGCCGGAATCACCGTGTAGCCGATCAGGGCCACCCGGTCCGCCGACGAGTAACCGAATTGATAGGAAGGCTCCACCACCAGCTTGCCGCGCGGGGTCAACACGCCCGGCTGGTTGAAGATCGGCGCCACGGCCGGCGGCCGCTCATCGCGCTCGGGCGCCTGCCCCACCGGGCGGTCCGGCGTCTGTCTGGACGGCACGGCCTCAGCGGACACTTCGCCCACCGGCATCGGCAGCGCGCTGGCACCCGGACCGCCCGCGCGGACGTTGCCGGCCCGCTGCTGCTCGAGCGTGTCGAGTCCGACCGCTCGCCGCAATGCGCGGTAATCCGCCTGCTGCGACGCAAGCTCGCGCTTCATGGCTTCGATCTGCGCGTTCTGGGCAGCCAGTTCGGCGCGCATCGCGGCGATGCGCGCATCCTGCTCGCGCATGCTCTGGCGGATCACCGCCGACAGTTCGCCCGAACCTGTCGGCGGCAGCGCCTCGGGCGACGGCGGATCCTGCGCGCTGGCCACTCCGCCGAGCAGAAGCAACCCCGCGCAGCCGGTCGAGCATCTGCTTCGCCATGATTTGCGGGACATCGCGTTTCCTCGCTGATCGGATGGCACCCTACGGTGGCGCAGGCCCGGCTACGTCATGTCCGGGTCAGTGCCCGAGCGATCCGATCAGCCCGGCCTGCAGGCTTTGCTGCAGGTTCAGGCTGCGGAAGACGACTTGGCTGTTCACCGCGGCATGGATCGTGGTCAGACTGCGGATGTCCTGGTTGTCGAGGCTGTTCTGGATCACCGTCGCGGCCGTCACCTGGTTGAACGCAGACGTATCGACGCTGTTGCCCGCGCCGTTCTGGATTACCTTGACCGTGCCCGTGGCGGCCGCCAGGGCCGCGGCCTGATCGGGCGTCATCCGGCCGATGTCCGGCACCTGCACGCTGCTGCTGGCGACCAAGTTGCCGTTGATGTAGACGGCGCGCTCGATGCCGAAGGACGCCAGCAACCCGTGGCCGAAGTCGAACCCGCCGCGGACCGCATCGAGGCGATGCTCGCTCACGGCAGCCGGCCAGTACGCCGGCGCCATCGGCGGCTCCTGCGCATGTGCAACACCGACCATCAGTGCCAGGCCGGCCAGCGCGCGGAAGCAGGGAAAATCGATCCGGACAGGATTCATGACGGCACTCAGATGTCCCCCGGACCGCGCTTGGGCAGGGTGATGTTGCCCAGGCCGGTGCGGTCGATGACGGAATGGATGGGTGCCATCGGCGCAGCGCGCCAGTCGTCGCGGTTGTTGAATACCGCCAGGGCACGCCGGTTGTGGACCACGAATACCAGGCGGTTCTTCCACGCCGCCTCGAACTGCGCGCGCGGAATCGAACGCGTGCCGCGGGCGGGATCGCCCAGCAGGACGCGGCCCGCGCGCATACCCTTGATCACCACGAAGTGGTGGTAGCCCCTTTCGTCGATCAGCACGATGGCAGGCAGCCCTTCTTCCTGCAGCTTGTCCAGCGGCACCTGGAAACCGTCGGCTTCGAAACCGTTGGCTTGCAGGAAGCGCTTGATGTCGAGCAGCGAGAAGCCTTCCCGGTTGATCTTCGGCTGATTGCCGTGCGCATACATCTGCGCAAACGCCTGCCGCTCGTCCACCGGGTAGCCGTACTGGTAGGTGAGCAGGGTCGCCACGGCTGCCGAGCCGCAGCTGAAATCGTATTTCTGTCGAATCGTGTTGCGGTAGCGGATTTCCTTCAGGCTGGTCAGGTGCAGGCCGTAACTGCCGCCCTGCACGCCGGGCAGCGCGACCGACGAGGCCGCCAGCGGCGCCGAAGCCAGCAGCCCGACGACGAACGCCGGGGCCAGCCAGCACGCATGGCGCAACCGGCCCGTCATGGCTGGAATTGCACATTGAGGATGGTGGCGTTCTGGATCAGCACGCCGTTGCCGGTGTTCTGGATCACCATCGGCACGCCGGCGGCGCCATTGAAGGCGCCGTTGCCGATCACGTTCGATCCGGTCATCACGTGATCGACGGTGTTGTTCGCCACCGTACCGTTCAGGGTGATGGTTTCGCTGACCCCGTTGCCGCCACTGGACATCGCCAGGACCTTGCTGTCCGCGCTGCGGCCCCACCCATCAAGCCAGGCAGGCCGGGCGGAAGGCGTCGCCACGGTGGTTGCCGGGGACTGGGCCGCCGGCTGCGTCGCGGCTGCATTCCACGTCATCGTGCCAAGCAACAACATCGCGGACCACGACATGAGATTGACTGTTCGCATGGTGCTGTCTCCTGTCCCCATGACGACTGCGCACGACGGGGCATCCGCGAACGCCGATGTCGTCGGCACCCGAAACGCTCTGCTCAGGAAGCACGGTGGAGCGCCAGGCGCCCCACCGTGCAAGGCTTCGGTCACGGACCAATGTTGAGATTGGCCTGGACGTTCACGCTCTGCTGGATCAGCGAGCCGACGCCGCTGTTCTGCGCCATGACCGTGACGCCTGCCGCAGCCGCGGCTGCGCCGTCCATGTGGTTGGACATGTCGAACGTGCCGGCATCCACCATGTTCGACCCGCCCGCACCACCGGCTCCGCCGGAACCGGCCAGACCTTCGCCGCCGGTTCCGGACGCGCCGCTGCCGCCGGCTCCGCCCATGCCGCCGGTGCTGTCAGCTGCACCGCTGCTGCCGCCGGTCGAAGTCGCCGCTCCGCTGCTTGCAGTCGCCGCACCACTGGTGCCTGCTCCGCCGGCCCAGGTGCCATTGCCGCCGGTCGCCGTTCCTCCGGTGCTGGACGCCCCGCGCGAGCGGACCCGTGCATCGGCGTAGTTGTCGCCATTCGAATCGCCGCCTTTCGCGCCGCTGAGTGCGCCGACATAGCCGCTGTCGGCACCCGATCCACCGGCATAACCGCTGCGCGAGCGGGCGTTCCCGCCATCGCCGCCCGAGCCGCCGCGGCCACCAGAAGCCCAGCCGCCATAGCCGTCACCGCCAGAGCCGCCCCTGCCGCCATTGGCGTTGCCGGTATTCCACGCGACGTTGCCGATGTCGTGCGCGCGGATGTCGGTCACCACACCATCGAGGCGACTGATCGCGATCGCCTTGTTGGTGTTGAACGAGGACGCTATCGACGAACTCGCCGTGCCGCCGTTGTTGGCGGCCGAGCTGCCCTGCCCATTGGCGTAGGAATCGCCGTTGTTGTTGCGCTGACGCGAATGAGTGGAACTGTCGGTCGAACTGTCGTTGATCTGGGTGGCTGTGGAGTGCCGTTGCGCAGTCGCTCCGGCACCGCCGGTCTGGGTATCGTCGGCCAGGGCGGGGAGCGTGATCCCCAAACCGATGCATATCGCTGTCATTAAAAGAGTCTTTCGCATGTTTGTTCTCCCGAACGATGCGGTGACCCCCTGTTTTTTGCTCGCTTTGCAGCAAACACTCCGAGGCAATTTTTGAGCCAGCGGGAAAATTTCACCGGGACCGGCGCAATCTCGCGAAAAATCAGTCCACTGACCCACAAACCTGCCAATGAACTGCAGCTTTGTTCACACCCATGACACGGCAACCCGATTCGCCCCTGCAACAGTCCTCGCCGCTGTCAGACCGGTAAACCGCACTGCAGCACGGTTAGCTATACGGATGGACTGGAAGCAAGGTACTTACACCTGTAACAGGAGTGATACAGCGAGAAGGTCCCTCGCGCGCCGACCGTCCCGCGAGTCAGTTTCGGTTCAAGCAATCTTCACCTCGCCGACACGAAAAGGGAGCCTCGCGGCTCCCTCCCTTTCTCGTATCGGAAAATGCCTGCCTAGCGCTTGTCGATCGGCACGTAGGCCTGGTCTTCCGGGCCGGTGTAGTTCGCGCTGGGGCGAATGATCTTTCCGTCCTCGCGCTGCTCGATCACGTGCGCGCTCCAGCCGGAGGTACGCGCGATCACGAACAGCGGCGTGAACATCGCGGTGGGCACGCCCATCATGTGGTACGCGCTGGCCGAGTACCAGTCGAGGTTCGGGAACATCTTCTTGACCTCGCCCATCACCTTTTCGATCCGCTCGGAGACGTCGAACAGGGTCGGGTTGCCGCCGTCGGTGCACAGCTTGCGCGAGATCTCCTTGATGATCTCGTTGCGCGGGTCGGACACGGTGTAAACCGGGTGGCCGAAGCCGATGATGATTTCCTTGCGCTCGACGCGGGCACGGATGTCCGCTTCCGCGTCGTTCGCGCTGCGGTAGCGCGCGATGATCTCCATCGCCACCTCGTTCGCGCCGCCGTGCTTCGGGCCGCGCAGCGCACCGATCGCGCCGGTGATCGCCGAGTAGATGTCCGAACCGGTGCCGGCGATGACGCGGGCGGCGAAGGTCGAGGCATTGAACTCGTGCTCGGCGTACAGCACCAGCGACTTGTCCAGCGCCTGCGCGTGCAGATCGCTCGGCTTTTTGCCATGCAGCAGGTGCAGGAAGTGCGCGGCGATCGAGTCGTCGTCGGTCTCGGTCTCGATGCGCTTGCCGTTATGGCTGAAGTGGTACCAGTACAGCAGCATCGAGCCGAAGCTGGCCATCAGGCGGTCGGCGATGTCGCGCGCGCCGGTGACGTTGTGGTCGTCCTTCTCCGGCAGCACGGTGCCGAGCACCGAGCAGCCGGTGCGCAGCACGTCCATCGGGTGGGTGGCGGCCGGCAGCAGCTCCATCGCCGCCTTGACCGGCGCCGGCAGGCCGCGCAGGCGCTTCAGCCGCGCACGGTAGTTGTTCAACTCGGTCCAGTTCGGCAGCACGCCGTGCACCAGCAGGTAAGCCACCTCCTCGAAGCAGCCCTTGGCGGCCAGGTCGTGGATGTCATAACCGCGGTAGTGCAGGTCGTTGCCGCTGCGGCCGACCGTGCACAGCGCGGTGTTGCCCGCGGCCACGCCGGACAGGGCGACGGATTTCTTGGCCTTGGGTAGGACTTGCTCGCTCATCGGAAATCTCCAGGGTGCAGGTTTGTGCTCTTTGGCGAAGGACCGCTACGGGCCCTCCGCGCGGCAACGGTCAACTTTGCTTCGAAAAAAGCGTGTCGAGCTTGTCCTCGTAGGCGTGATAGCCGAGGAAGTCGTACAACTCCTCGCGCGTCTGCAAGGTACCGATGATGTTCTTCTGCGTGCCTTCGCGGCGCACGGTCTCGTAGAAATTGAGCGCGGCCTTGTTCATCGCGCGATAGGCGCCGCAGCAATACAGCGCGATGTCCACGCCGGCTTCGCGCAATTCGTCGGTGGTGAAGAACGGGGTGGAACCGAACTCGGTGAGGTTGGCGAGGATCGGCACCTTCACCGCACTCTTGAAACGGCGGTAGTCATCCAGCGTCTTCATCGCCTCGGGAAAGATCATGTCGGCACCGGCCTCGACGTAGGCGCAGGCGCGCTCGATCGCCGAATCGACGCCCTCCACGGCAGCGGCATCGGTGCGCGCCATGATCACGAAGCCCGGATCGGTACGCGCATCCACCGCTGCCTTGACGCGGTCGACCATCTCCTCCTTCGGCACCACTTCCTTGCCCGGACGATGACCACAGCGCTTCTGGCCGACCTGGTCCTCCATGTGCACCGCGGCCACGCCGACGCCGATGAAGGAACGGATCGTGCGCGCGATGTTGAATGCGCCGCCCCAGCCGGTGTCGATATCGACCAGCAACGGCAGCCCGGTGGCGTCGACGATGCGGCGCGCGTCGGTGAGCACGTCCTCCATCGTGCTGATGCCCAGGTCAGGCATGCCCAGCGAATTGGCGGCCACGCCACCGCCGGACAGGTACAGCGCCTTGTAGCCGACGCGTTTGGCCATCAGGCCGGCGTAGGCGGTGATCGCCCCCATGACCTGCAACGGCTGCTCGGCGGCAAGTTCCGCGCGGAAACGTGCGCCCGGGGATGCTGGCTGTGTCATGTAGCCTCCGTCAAAACGCCTATTTTAGCCTACGGCGGCTTGTCGCCGGGATTGGACCTTTTGGCACCCTTGCCGCGGCCGCAAAAGCGCGGCCCGGCGAACTCCGCCGCGATCCGGAAATTCCTGCGTGACGAATCCTCCGTGGCCCCGTACATTCAACCGGATGAGCACATCGACTCCTCTCGCAAAACGCATCCTCTGGGGCCTCGTGATCGGCGTGGTCGCTGCCGTGGCCACGCTGGGCATCGGCCAGTTGCATCCGCCCGCGCTGGCGCTGATGCAGAAGATCTCCGCCGCGGTGTTCGACCCGTTCGGGCAGATCTTCCTGCGCATGCTGTTCTTCGTGGTGATCCCGCTGGTGTTCACCTCGCTGGCCTCCGGCGTGGCCCAACTCGGTCGGCTGGACCGGCTCGGCCCGCTGGCCGGCCGCACCTTCCTGCTGTTCTTCCTCAACATGGGCATCGCCGTGATGATCGGCCTGGCGATGATGAACACGGTGCAGCCGGGCCATCACCTGGACGAGCAGGCGCGCACCCAGCTGATGCAGGAATACGGCAGCAGCGCACAGCAGTCGATCGACAAGAAGGCGGCCCAGCCCAGCATGAGCTTCGGCACGCTGGTGGAGATGTTCATGCCGCGCAACCTGGTCGGCGCCGTGGCCGGCCCCAGCCGCAATACGCTGGGCGACGTGCTGCCGCTGATCCTGTTCGCGATCCTGGTTGGTGCGGCGGCCACCCAGTTGCGGGAGAAAGAGCGCAAGCGGGTGCAAATGGCGCTGGACACGATCACCGACCTGATGACCAAGATCGTCGGCTTCGCGCTGGAACTGGCTCCCTATGCGGTGCCGGCGATGATCTACAGCGTGATCGTCAAGGTCGGCGTGGACGTGCTGCTGGCGCTGTCGGTGTTCGTGGTCGGCTGCGCCGTGGCGCTGGCGCTGCATCTGTTCGGCACCATGTCGCTGTGGCTGCGCTTCCTGGCCGGGCGCCCGCCACTGGAGTATTTCCGGCAGATCCGGCCGCTGCTGATCACCGCGTTCTCGACCAGCTCCAGCAACGCCTGCCTGCCTGCCTCGCTGGCGGTGGCGCACGACGAACTGAAGCTCGCGCCCAGCACGGCCGGCTTCGTGCTGCCGCTGGGCGCGACCATGAACATGAGCGGCACCGCCCTGTTCGAGGGCTGCGTGGTGCTGTTCGTGGCGCAGGCGTTCGGCGTGGAATTGACCCTGAGCCACCAGGCCATCCTGATGCTGCTGTCGGTGCTCAGCGCAGTCGCCGTGGCCGGCATCCCGGGCGGCTCGCTGCCGATGATCGCCGGCCTGCTGGCGACGTTCGGCATTCCGCCCGAGGGCATCGGCATCATCATCGGCGTCGACCGCATCCTCGACATGATGCGAACCACGGTGAACGTCGGCAGCGACATCGTCACCGCCACGGTGGTCGACCACCAGTTGCGCGACCGCCTCGCGGCGCCACCGTAACTCCCCCGCGCACGACGTAGCCGACCGGTGGGCTTGAAGCTGCCGCGTCCGGCCGCACATGTGAATAGTCGCATGATAGCCACAGCCAATCGAATCGATGCCAACAATCAATTAGATTTATCGAATTGGAGTGCGTAACATTCGTTTCATCCTTCAACCACCACGGGAAGCAAGCAAAGATGTCCCTGATCAATACCGAAGTGAAACCGTTCAAGGCCCAGGCCCTCAAGGCCGGCCAGTTCATCGAAGTCAGCGACGCCGACCTGAAGGGCAAGTGGTCCGTCGTGTTCTTCTACCCTGCCGACTTCACCTTCGTCTGCCCGACGGAGCTGGAGGACTTGGCTGACAATTACGCCGAATTCCAGAAGCTGGGCGTCGAGATCTACTCGGTCTCCACCGACACCCATTTCGCGCACAAGGCCTGGCACGACACCTCCGACGCGGTGAAGAAGATCAACTACACCATGGTCGGCGATCCGACCCATCAGATCTCGAAGAATTTCGAGGTGCTGATTGAAGACGCCGGCATCGCCGATCGCGGCACCTTCGTGATCGATCCTGCCGGCAAGATCCAGATCGTCGAGATCACGGCCGGCGGCATCGGCCGTGACGCCAAGGAGCTGCTGCGCAAGGTGAAGGCCGCGCAGTACGTCGCCGCCCATCCGGGCGAAGTCTGCCCGGCCAAGTGGAAGGAAGGCGAGAAGACCCTGGCGCCGTCGCTGGACCTGGTCGGCAAGATCTGATTCACCTCCGCGCGAAAGCGCCACGGACCCGGAGTTCTTCCGGGTCCGCTCTACCGAAATACCGCACAAAGCGACGCCCGGGTCCGCCCGGGCGCTCGCCACGCGCACCCTGATGAAACCCACGGAGTCCGTCATGTTGGATGCCAACCTCAAGACCCAGTTGAAGGCCTATCTGGAAAAGGTCACGCAGCCGATCGAGATCGTTGCGTCCCTGGATGACAGCGCCAAGTCCGCCGAACTGAACGAACTGCTCGAGGAAATCGTCTCGCTGTCCGGTCAGATCGCCCTGGTTCGCCGCGACGACGACGAGCGCAAGCCCTCGTTCGCGATCAACCGCGTCGGCAGCGACATCGGCGTGCGCTTCGCCGGCATTCCGCTGGGCCATGAATTCACCTCGCTCGTACTCGCTCTGCTCCAGGTCGGTGGACACCCGTCCAAGACCGCGGCGGATGTGATCGAGCAGGTACAAAATCTCGACGGTGAGTACCGCTTCGAGACCTATTTCTCGCTGTCCTGCCAGAACTGCCCCGACGTGGTGCAGGCGCTGAACCTGATGAGCGTGCTGAACCCGAAGATCCGGCACGTGGCCATCGACGGCGCGCTGTACCAGGACGAGGTCGAAGCGCGTCAGGTGATGTCGGTGCCCACCGTCTACCTCAACGGCGAAGTGTTCGACCAGGGCCGCATGAGCCTGGAGCAGATCCTGGCAAAAATCGACACCGGCGCCGGCGCCCGCGAAGCGGAAAAGATCAAGGCCAAGGGCACGTTCGACGTGCTCGTGGTCGGCGGCGGCCCGGCCGGCGCGGCGGCGGCGATCTATGCCGCACGCAAAGGCATCCGCACCGGCGTGGCGGCCGAGCGCTTCGGCGGCCAGGTGCTGGACACCATGGCGATCGAGAACTTCATCTCGGTCACCGCCACCGACGGCCCGAAGATGGGCGCGGCGCTGGAGCAGCACGTCAAGGATTACGACGTCGACGTCATGAACCTGCAGCGCGCCGAGAAACTGGTGCCGGCCAGCGGGCCGGGCGGCCTGATCGAAATCGAACTGGCCAACGGCGCCACGCTGAAGTCGAAGACCGTGATCCTCTCCACCGGCGCACGCTGGCGGCAGATGGGCGTGCCCGGCGAAGACGAGTACCGCAACAAGGGCGTGGCCTATTGCCCGCACTGCGACGGCCCGCTGTTCAAGGGCAAGCGCGTGGCGGTGATCGGCGGCGGCAACTCCGGCGTGGAGGCGGCGATCGACCTGGCCGGCATCGCCAGCCACGTCACCCTGCTCGAGTTCGACGGCAAGCTGCGTGCGGACGAAGTCCTGCAGCGCAAGCTGCGCAGCCTGCCCAACGTCGACGTCATCGTCAGTGCGCAGAGCACCGAAGTGCTGGGCGACGGGCAGAAGGTCAGCGGCCTGGCCTACAAGGACCGCGTCAGCGGCGTGACGCACAGCCTCGAACTGGAAGGCATCTTCGTGCAGATCGGCCTGCTGCCGAACACCGAATGGCTGAAAGGCACGCTGGAACTGTCGCCACGCGGCGAGATCGTCATCGACGAACGCGGCCAGACCTCGCTGCCCGGCGTGTTCGCCGCCGGCGACGCCACCACGGTGCCGTACAAGCAGATCGTGATCGCGATGGGTGCCGGTTCCACCGCCGCGCTGAGCGCGTTCGACCACCTGATCCGCAGCCCGCTTTCAGTGGCGACAACGGAGAAAGAAGCGGTAGCTGCTTGAACACTGCGGTGTTGATTGCCCTTCGACTTCGGCCCTGCGGGCCTACGCTCAGGGTGAACGGCTGGGGGTACCCGCCAACCCGTTCGCCCTGAGCGTAGCGAAGCGAAGTCGAAGGGCCACCAGCTGATAACTCAGCTCCCTTGATCCGGCCCGCGCTCCAGCGCACGACGGATATCGTCCAGCGCGCCCGGATCGTCCAGCGTGGACAAGTCCCCCGGATCGCGCTGCTCCGCCAGCGCCTGCAGCGAGCGACGCAGCAGCTTGCCGGAACGGGTCTTCGGCAAGGCATTCACCACGTAGATGCGCGAGGGTTTCGCCACGCCGCCGAGCTGGTCGACCACGCGCTGCTGCATCGCCCGCGCCACCGCGCCAGCGCTGGCGCCGTCACCGGCATCCTGCTTCAGCGTGGCGAACACGATCGGCACCTGCCCCTTCAGCTCGTCCTTCACGCCGATCACCGCCGCCTCGGCCACCGCCGGGTGGCTGGCCACCGACTCCTCGATCTCGCGCGTGCCCAGGCGGTGACCGGCCACGTTGATCACGTCGTCCGTGCGCCCAAGCACGAACGTATAGCCATCCTCGTCGCGAACCGCCCAGTCCAGCGAGCTGTACAACAGCTCCTTGAAGTGGCTGAAGTAGCTGTGCACGTAGCGGTCGTCGTCGCGCCACACGGTGGTCAGGCAGCCCGGCGGCAACGGCGGCTGGAATACCAGCACGCCCTTGGTCCCGGCCGCGACTTCCTTGCCGCTGTTCTCGTCGATCACCTTCATCCGGTAGCCCGGCGCGGGCAGGCCGGGCGAACCGAACTTCACCGTCTTCAATTCCAGCCCCGGCATCAGGGTGATCGCCGGCCAGCCGGTCTCGGTCTGCCAGTAGTTGTCGATCGCCGGCACGCCGAGCGCATCGGTGATCCATTGCGCGGTCGGCTCGTCCAGCGGCTCGCCGGCGAGGAACAGCCATTTCAGTTTCGACAGGTCGTACTTCTTCAGCCAGCTCTCGTCCTGCTTCTTCAGCACGCGGATCGCCGTGGGCGAGGAGAACATCGCGCGCACGCCGTACTGCTCGCACAGCCGCCACCAGACGCCCGCATCCGGCCGCGTCGGCAACCCTTCGTACAGCAAGGAAGTGGCTCCGCCTATCAGCGGGCCGTAGACGTTGTAGGAATGCCCCACCGCCCAGCCCACGTCCGAGGTGGCGAACATCACCTGCCCCGGTGCGATGTCGAACACGTAGCGGATCGACAGCGCCATCGCCACCGCGTAACCGCCCACGTCGCGCTGCACGCCCTTCGGCTTGCCGGTGGTGCCGGAGGTGTACAGCAGATAGCTCGGCTCATTCGACTCCAGCCAGGTCACCGGCACCTCGGCGCCCTCATGCTGCATGCGCAATTCGGCGTAGTCGAGGTCGCGTCCGGCCACGCGGGTCATCTGCGGATCCAGCTTGCGGTCGACGATCAACACGTGCGGCGGCGGTGCCGAGGCCTCGTCCAGCGCCGCGTCGACCAGCGGCTTGTACGGGATCACGTTGCCGCCGCGCATGCCGGCGTCGGCGCAGACCAGCAGCTTCGGCTGCGCATCGTCGATGCGCAGCGCCAGGTTGTGCGAGGCGAAGCCGCCGAACACCACCGAATGGATCGCACCGATGCGCGCGCAGGCCAGCATGGCGAACACCGCCTCGGCGATGTTCGGCAGGTAGATCACCACGCGGTCGCCCTTGCCCACACCCAGCGACTGCAACACGGCGGCGAACGCGTTCACCTCGCGGTGCAGCTGACGGTAGGTGAACTCACGGGTAGTGCCGGTCTCGCTGGAAACCGCCACCAGCGCCAGCTGCCCGGCGCGCTCGGCCAGGTGGCGGTCGACCGCGTTGTAGCAGAGGTTGGTGGTGCCGCCGACGAACCAGCGCCGGAACGGCGGATTCGACTGCTCGAGAATCTGCTGCGGCGGCGTATGCCAGTGGATCAGCCGCGCCTGCTCGGCCCAGAACCGCTCCGGCTCGTCGATCGACCGCCGGTAGAATTCCTCGTACTGCATGCGCATTCCATCAGGCTTGGGGACGGGTCAAGCCTAGACCAGACACGATGCGGCGCGGCACTCGACTTTCGGCGTATGCGCGAATGAAAACAGGCCGGCAAGGCCGGCCTGTTTCGAGTCACTGGATCCCGTATCAACGTGCATCCCTGCACTGCCCGGGATGACGCCATCCTGGCATCACTTGGCGAACAGGTGCTCGACGCCGGCGCGCTCTTCGCGCAGTTCCTTGTCGGTGGCGTCCATGCGGGCGCGCGAGAAGTCGTTGATCGCCAGGCCCTGCACGATCTCGTACTTGCCGTTCTTCACGGTCACCGGGTAGCCGTAGATCACGCCCGGCTTGATGCCATACGAGCCGTCGGACGGGATGCCCATCGAGACCCAGTCGCCCTCGGCGGTGCCCTGTGCCCAGTAGCGCATGTGGTCGATGGCGGCCGAGGCCGCCGAGGCCGCCGACGAGGCGCCGCGCGCCTTGATGATCGCCGCGCCGCGCTGCTGCACGGTCGGGATGAAGTCGTTCTCGTACCAGGCCTGGTCGACCAGCGACATCGCCGCCTTGCCGTTGACGGTGGCGTGATGGATGTCCGGGTACTGGGTCGAGCTGTGGTTGCCCCAGATCGTCATCCTGCGGATGTCGGTGGTGTGGCTGCCGGTCTTCTCGGCCAGCTGCGACAGCGCGCGGTTGTGGTCGAGGCGGACCATCGCGGTGAAGCACTTCGGATCCAGGTCCGGCGCATTCTGCTGGGCGATCAGGGCATTGGTGTTGGCTGGGTTGCCGACCACCAGCACCTTCACGTCGCGCTTGGCATGCGCGTTCAGCGCCTTGCCCTGCGGGCCGAAGATCGCGCCGTTCGCCTCCAGCAGATCCTTGCGCTCCATGCCGGGCCCGCGCGGGCGGGCACCGACCAGCAGTGCGTAGTCGACGTCCTTGAACGCGACGTTCGCGTCGTCGGTGGCGACCACGCCGGCCAGGGTCGGAAACGCGCAGTCGTTCAGTTCCATCACCACGCCCTGCAGCGCCGGCAGCGCCGGGGTGATTTCCAGCAGGTGCAGGATCACCGGCTGATCCGGACCCAGCATGTCGCCGGCGGCAATGCGGAACAGCAAGGCATAACCGATCTGGCCGGCGGCGCCGGTGACGGCAACTCGAACGGGGGCTTTCATCATTTGATCTCCGTGAATGGGGAATCGGGAATGGGGAATCGGAAGAGCCGCACGGGGCGATCGCCCATGCCCGGCTCCCGATCCACGTTTTTCAAGTCAGTTCAGCGAAGAACTGCTGGATGCGTTGCAGGCCCGGCTGCAATTGTGCGGTCGGGCAAGTGTAGGAAATGCGCATCGCGCGCGGCTCGCCGAACGCGGAACCGGGCACGCAGGCCACGCCCTTGGCCTCCAGCAGCGCAGCGCAGAACTCCACGTCGTTGTTGATCTTCGCGCCGTGATGGCTCTTGCCGAACGCCACGGAAATATCGGGGAATGCATAGAACGCGCCCTGCGGCCGCGGACAGGCCACGCCGGGAATCGCGCCGAGCGCGGCGACCACGATGTCGCGCTTGCCGGCGAACTCCGCGCACCTGGCGCGCGGGACGTCCTGCGGACCGCTGAATGCCGCCACCGCCGCCGCGGTGATCACTTCCGGCAGGCTGCTGATGTGGTTGGAGTTGAGCGTGGTCACCGCCTTGGCCACCGCCTCGGGGCCGGCGATCAGGCCCACGCGCCAGCCCGGCATGCCATAGGTCTTGGACACCGAGTCGACGAAGATCACCCGGTCGCGCAACTCGGGCCTGGCGAACACGAAGTTGTGATAGCCGATGCCGTCGAACACCATCGAGTTGTAGATGTCGTCGGTGATCACCCAGGTATCCGGATGCTTCACCAGCACGTCGGCCAGCGCGGCGATCTCCCCGGCGCTGTAGACCATGCCGGTGGGATTGGACGGGTTGTTGAACAGGAACACCCGCGGCTTGCGCGCCAGCGCCGCGTCGAGCTGGGTCGGGGTGAGCTTGTAGTTCTGCTCCGGCCCGCAATGCATCACGTTGACCTTCGCGCCCATGATGTCGGCGATGTCGCGGTAGGTGGTCCAGTACGGCGCGGCGAAACAGATCTCGTCCCCCTCGTCCAGCAGTGCCTCGGCCAGGTTGTACAGCACGTGCTTGGCGCCGATGCCGATCGACAGGTTCATCCGGCCGTAGCCGGAAAAGCCCAGCGCCTCGATGTGCTTGAGGAACGCATCCAGCAACACGTCGGCGCCCCGGTTGCTGCCGTACTGGCCGGAGTCGTGCGACAGCGACTCGCGCGCGGCGGCATACACATGCTCGCCGGGCAGGAAGTTCGGTACGCCGATGGAGAAGCTGATGATGTCGCGGCCGGCAGCCTTGAGCTGCTTCGCCTTCTCGGCAATCACCATGATCGCGCTGGGTTTGGCGCGGCCGACACGCTGGGCGAGCTGGGGCATGGGTATCTCACGCAGGGGGAGGAAGCAAAGGCGTCCATTTTATCACGCCGCCCGGGCCCGGCGCAGGCTGCCGGCCCTACACGCCACAGCGACACGATACGGGCATGATGGGCGCGCCCGCGCGACGGGTACCGTGAGACCTCACCTGCGAAGGAGATCCGCATGCACTGGCTTTGGGTATTCGTGATCGGACTGGTTGTCGGCCTGGTGGCCAAGCTGCTGATGCCGGGCAAGGACCCGGGCGGCTTCATCATCACCGCCATCATCGGCATCGCCGGTTCGCTGCTGGCGACCTGGGTCGGCCAGAACGTGTTCGGCTGGTACCAGGAAGGACAGTCCGCCGGCTTCGTCGCCTCGGTGATCGGCGCGGTCGTGCTGCTGCTGTTGTATCACCTGGTCAAGCGCAAGTCGGCCTGACCGCCGTCCCGGTGGAGCCCTGCTCCACCGGGACGATCTTCAGCCGAGCAGCTTGCCGGCCAGCCCTTCGAGCATGCCCAGGTCGAAGCCGCTACCGCCGCCCTGCGCCTGGCCCGGCACCCGGCCGTCCGGCGTCATGTGGTCGACCGCCTGCGGCAACACCTGCGACAAGCCGCCCAGCAGGACATTCGGATCCATGCCCAGCTTGCCTGCGGCTTCCTGCACCAGCGTACCCAAGCCGCCGTTCTGCAGCGCCTGGCCCAACTGGTCGCCCGACACCGGCTGGTTCGCGCCCGTGCCGACCCACGACTGCACCGCGCCGCCCAGCCCATGCTGCTGCAGCATGCCGACCAGGCCCTGCACGCCGCCCGCCTTCTCGATCAGCTGCCCCGCGACGGCGATCAGCGAACCGGCGCCGGCCTGCGCTCCCTGTTGTCCCTGGCCACCGAGCAAATCGTTGAGGAATGACATCGTCGTTCTCCCTGGAGAGTGATGAATCGGATGTGCAGCCCGCCGATCATAAGCCGCCTCGAAATTCGCCATGACAACGCTTCGTGAAGACCAGCCGGGAAATGCCACAAAAAAAAACCGCCGGCTGCCGGCCGGCGGTTCCTGTCGTCCGATGGCGCCCGGTTCAGCCGCGCTGGTCGAGCACCGCGTTCCATTCCGCCACGCGGTCGGCCTGCGCCGCCAGCAGCGCATCGACGTCGCCGTCCACGCTGACCTTCTCGATCGTGTCGCCCTGCCGGATCGTGTTGACCACGTCCATGTCGGCCGCACCGACCACTTCGCCGAACACGCTGTGCTTGCCGTCCAGCCACGGCGTGGGACCGTGAGTGATGAAGAACTGGCTGCCATTCGTGCGCGGGCCCGCGTTCGCCATCGACAGCACGCCCGGCTTGTCGTGACGCAGCGACGGATTGAACTCGTCCTCGAACTTGTAGCCCGGGCCGCCGCGGCCGCTGCCCTCGGGGCAACCGCCCTGGATCATGAAGTCGGCGATCACGCGATGGAACGACAGGCCGTCGTAATAGCCGCGGCGGGCCAGGTTGACGAAGCTGGCGACCGTGACCGGCGCCTTGTCTTCATGCAGGCGCAGGTGGATCGGGCCGCGGTTGGTGGTGAAGGTGACGTTGATGGTCATCGCAAATCCTTGGGTTTGAAAGCTGCTCCGCGCCACGACACGGGCACGAGGGCCGTCAAGAATAACCCAGCGAGCCTGATGAAACAGCGACCGTGGTTTTCGTGCCGAGCCGCGTCTCAACCACCGTTCGCCCCGAGCGTGGCGCAGCGAAGTCGAAGGGCAGCCCTTCGACTTCGGCCCGTCGGGCCTACGCTCAGGGCGAACGGTGAGGCGGATTCTAGGGCAGGCCCAGCGTGGCGCGTTCCAGCGGCCCTGCACCACGCGGCGTGGCCGCAGGCGTCGGTGCATCGACCGGCCACGCCGCGCCTTCGTACAGGTGCGCCCACAACCGGTCCAGCGCCGCATAGCCGTACGGCAGCAGCGGCACGTAGTGCTCGCCGAAACCGGGCAGCGCCAGGAACGCATCGAAGTGCTGCGCATGCGGCACCTTCCAGTAGATCGGCCGGCGCCCTTCGTCGCGCAGCCAGGCCACGTACGGCTCAGAACTGAACGCGGTAGGCAGCAAGCCGTCGCCGGCGCCGTGCAACACCCACAGCGGCAGGTCCCTGCGCGGCAGCCGCGCCGCGGTGGCGGCCACCGAAGCGCGCAAGGCTTGCGCTTCGTGGTCGTCGCCGGTCCACAGTGCGCGCAGGCATTCGCTGCCGATCAGGGTGGGGTCGGTCGAAACATTCACGCCGCCGAACAGGCCGATGCCGTTGCCGGGCGGAATGCCCGAACCATCCGCCCACCAGGTCGCACGTGCGACAGGATCGGCCACGCCCGGCAACCCGCCCACGCCGATCGCCGCGTAGTGAAAGCCGCATGGCATGTCGGTGGCGCCGCGACGCAGGTAGGCCGAGGCGTAGCCCGCGGCGATCACCCGCCACAGGTCGAACGCGGCCGTGCTGGCGGCCGTGCCCATCGCCTCGTCGGTCCAGCCTCGCGCGTGCAGGTATTGCCGCGCCTGCTCCGCCTGCACGGACACGGTGTTGCCGCCGAGCTTGCCCTGCGCGCGCAAGCTGGCGCAGCGGATCGGCCACGCCGGCAACGGCACGCCGCGCGGCCCGCGCGCCAACGGCGCCGCAGCGAAATAATCGGCGCTCAGCGCGCACGGCAGCCAGATCGCCGCCTCGGTGGCGTAGTCGTACAGTGCGCGGCCGCGATCCTGCACGTGCACATTCGGTTCCAGCGCCACCACGCCGGCGAAGAAGTGTTCCTGATCCAGCCCCGCCGCCTGCAGCACGGCGCCGCCGCCATTGGAGATGCCGGCAGCGATGATCTTCGTGTTCTGCGGCGTGAACGGCGCCTCGGCGGGGAACGCGCGGTCGAGCATGGCCAGTCCGAACTGCGCCGCCTGGATCACGTGCCGACCCCAGTCGGCCTCCGGGTTGTCGCCCGAATGCGCGTGCTTGATGGCGATGCCCGCCGTCGCTGGTGCCGATGATGGCTGGAACTCCAGCGTGGCGTCGCCGCGTTTCGCGCGGCGGCCGTCCAGCGCCACGCCGCTGTCGTCGGCGTAGTCGAAATAGCCGGCGCCGGTGCCCTTGTCGGTGTACGCCACCGCGCAGCCATGCGGCAAGCCCCACGCGCCGGCCAGCGCGATCGCGCCGTAGATGCCGCGCGAGCCGGACGAGGCCGTCACCACCAGGCAGCGTTTCTGCCTGTCGAAGTTGTCCGGCAGCTGCAACAGCACGCGATGCGGCGAACGGGCGCCGGGAATGCGCGCGAATGCCTGGTACTCGCGGCCCGGCACGTCCGGCACGCCGCCGTACACCGTGCCGTAGCCGCCGAACGGGCCGAGGTCGGCGATGCCTTTCCAACTGGTCTGGATCGCGCGCCGGCGCAGCTCCTGCGCACCGGGATCCAGCGGATGGGCGAACGGCGACGGCAAACCGGCCAGACCCACCAGGCCCAGGCCCGCGCTCAACAGATCATCGTGACCGCGATGCTCGGTCACCTGCACTTCTCCGTAATCGACCTCACGCATGGCGGAGTCCTTCCTCGTCATGTTGCCGGCACAGGCCGACAGCATGACGGATACCAGCGCGGACAAGAACAGCAGGCTCGAAATGCAGGCGGGTCTCTTCATCGGCTCACCATAACAAGCGCATCGCCGGCCGCCATCGTACGAAAGTCCATGCGCCGAACTCGACGCGGCCGCGGCAGCCCGCTAACTTCGGCAACATGACCAACCTGCTGATCGCCGACGACCACCCGCTGTTCCGCGCCGCGCTGCGCCTGGCCGCCAGCGAAAACCTCGACGATTGCAGCGTGCGCGAAGCGGCCGACCTGCCCGGCGTACTCGACGCGCTGGCCGCCGAGCCGGATACCGACCTGGTCCTGCTCGACCTGCACATGCCCGGCAGCCAAGGCCTGTCCGGCCTCGCCGCGTTGCGCGGCCAGCATCCCGGCGTGGCCGTGCTGGTGGTGTCGGCCCACGACGAACCGCGCATCGTGCGCCGCGTACTCGACCACGGCGCCGCCGGCTTCATCCCCAAGAGCGCCAGCCCTGCCGAGATCGGTGCGGCGATCCGCAGCGTGCTCGACTGTGGCAGCTGGCTGCCGCCCGATCTCGCCGATGCCGTCGCCGCCCTGCCGGTCGACCCCGCCGACACCGACCTCGCCAGCCGCCTCGCCCGCCTCACCGAACAGCAGTCCCGCGTGCTGGCCCTGCTCGCGGAAGGCCTGCTCAACAAGCAGATCGCCGATCGCCTGGGCATCCAGGAGCGCACGGTGAAGGCGCACGTCACGGCGATCTTCGAGAAACTGCGGGTGCGGAACCGCACACAGGCGGGCATGCTGTTGCGGTCGTTGGAACTAGGAGAGCCGGGCCTGGCTGGGTAAGCAACGCCACCCAACTGTTTCGGGCTTTCCAAGTCTGCTCGTTACCGATCTTGATACGATGGAACCTGCATCGATCCCGGCAGTGCCTCGGCGAGGCGCTTGTCCAATCGACGAGCGAACGCCGACAAGCTTGTGCCGCAGGCTTGGCACCATTCGTGTACCTGCAGAATATCGAGACGACGAACCCCGAGTTCGCAGTCCGACACGTAAGTCTGAGGACGCCCCAGGCTTCGCCCCAGCTCCGCCTGAGTCAGTCCTGCCCGGGATCGGACTTCCTTCAACAGCTCCAGCACCCAGACAAACTCGGGCTTGTGGATGGATTTTTTTGCTCGGGGCATGGCGGCGCACTTGATAGCTGCGCACCAAACCTATGTTGCCCTTTCAAATACCTGATGTTCAGGTGTAACCTGCCTGGCGGTAGCAGCAGGAGAGTGCCGCCACGCCCATCAAGCGGTATTTCGATGGCGCGGCGTTCGTCCAGAGCGCAACAGGGGGAGTGATATGAGCATGAAAGATTCCATCCGGAAACTGGCCGTTTTCGGGGCGGTAGTTCCCTGCGTATTCCTCACAGGGTGTTCTATCAAGCAAGAGGTCAAGCCAATTACCTACAGGCCACAACAAGTCTGCATCGTCAACAACACAGCCGTAAAAGAAGGCGTGCTGGACGCACTTGACGAAGGCTTCAAAAACCACGGTCTGACTCCCCGGGTCATACCCGGAGTCTATGAAGAGAAGTTCAACGCTTGGTACCCGACTTGGCAAATGCAACAAGCGCAGGGATGCGACGCGATGGTCCTGTATGTCGCGAACTGGACTTGGGACCTCGCGTTGTATATGTACTACGCGAACATATGGATGACATCCTCAAACGGTACGAGCGAGTTGGCCCGAGCGGTCTACAACTCCGGTCGAGGAGGAGCCAACCCAGCAAAGTTCATCAACGGGCACAACAAAATCATCGAACTAGTCAATCAAATGCTGGCCAGTATGCCCGCGCAATAGGCGGCGTCGGATTGCAGCTCCAACAACACCTCTTCCCTGGATTTCGAATTACTGGCCTCCTCGGCCCGGCTTTCACCTGCCCCGCCCGCCTCGCCTGACTCACCGAACAGCAGTCCCGTGTGCTTGCCCTGCTCGCGGAAGGCCTGCCCAACAAGCAGATCGCCGGTCGCCTGGGCATCCAGGAGCGCACGGTGAAGGCGCGTCACGGCGATCTTTGAGAAACTGCGGGTGAGGAACCGCAGGCGGGCGGGGATGCGGCTGAAGTCGCTGGAGCCGGGGGAACCCGGTCGAATCGTCTGAGGGCCGAACCGACCCGTCAGGATGCGACGACTGGCAAACCGAGCGCCGAGCGCAATGGATCCAGCAGAGCACCGTAGTGTCCGGCCTGTGCGGTGTTCCGGTTGAGCGGTTGCCGCACCTGTCCCGCACTGGCAGTACGCACATCGCGATCGACCTCATGGAAGCGCAGGCAGGCTGGATCGAACGGCAAATCGCAAAAATCGAGCAAACGGCGCATCTCCGCCTCGGGCCGCTCGACGAGCTCCTCGTAGACGTAGTCGTAAATCAGCCCCGGGCACTGCGCCTGCCAAAAACGCACCAGGCGATCGTAGTCGCGCCAGTAAGCAGCCAGCTCGCGAAAATCGTAGCTGTAGAGCTGGTCTGTCTTGAACTCATGTTTGAAGCAGCTCCAACAGGTTTCCACCGGATCGCGGCGACAGTGGATGAAGCGCGCCCCGGGCAGCATTGCGCGTGCTGCACCGACGACTTGCCACTTGCCCAACTCCTTGTCGGTGAAGATCGGTCGTTGCCGACGCCAATGTGCCGTGCGCTCGAGATAGGCATTACCGAGCCTGGCCCAATCCTCAGCCGTTGCCATCGGTGCCCACTGCGGAATGTCCATGCCGCGGCGCACTGACTCTTCATGCAGCACAACGCCGAGGTCGCTGATCTCACCGGATCCCTCGACCTGAGGATGGGCACTGAGGATCTGCTCGATCAGGGTCGAGCCAGAGCGCGGCATGCCGAACAGCAGGATTACCTCGTGGCCACGCCTGGAATCCGGCGCATGTGGCAATGGCTGCGGAAATGCCTGCATGGTGTCATCGACGAAACGGCTGGTCCGGGCAGGATCCCACTGAATGTGCCTGCGTTTGGCTGCATTCGTCTCGACCAGGACCTCAAACGCCTCGGCATAACGCTGGTTCGCCTCGAGCGCCTGGCCATAGGCGAAGCCGAGCGAGATGCGGTAGTCCTCCCTTATGCCCGGGAGTGAATGGACACGTCTGATCTCGGCAAGATCGTGTTCGCTCAGCCGCGCCGCCTTCAGACTGACCAATGGCGTCCACGCCTCGATGGAATCCGGATGCCGGGCCAGCACATGGCGCAGGTCTGCCTCGGCCTCCTTGAGTCGACCGAGCGTCTTCAACGAATCGGCACGCAGGATGCGGGCCTCCGCATCTTCCGGCTCCAGCTCAAGAAAGCGTGTCAGCGCCGTGCAAGCCTCGGCAGCGTCGGCAACGCCCTCGAGCGCCTTGGCCAGGTTGTACCAGTAGTTGGCGCGCTGCGGCGCCAGTTCACAGGCCCGCCGCAATGCCACTACCGCACCCGACATGTTGCCGGCCGCACCGAGCGCACTACCAAGATTGTTGTACACCGTGGCGTCGTCGGGGCGAGCGCGAAGAACCTGCTGCAATACAGCCGCGGCCTCCTGGAAGCGCCCCTGCATGTGCAATGCCACCGCTTGCCGGCGCAGCAATTCCGGGTGATCCGGCACCAGGATCAACGCCCTTTCGAGTACATCGCCGGCAGCCGCGAATTCACCGCGTCCGAGGCAAGCATCGGCGCGCCGCAAGAGATTTCGCCTGAAACGCATCACGCACGCATCGCGCCTGCCGCCACCCGCTGCAGCATTTGCCGCAACGCCAGCGGCTTCAGCGGCTTGTACAGCACGCCTATCCCGGCCTCCAGCAGGCGCTGGCGCAACTCGCCGTCCCGGTCAGCCGTCAGCATGACGGTCGGCACGTCGACGTGCCGCATATTCAGCTGCTGCCATGCCTCCAGCCCGGTGTGCCCGCCGTCCAGGTGGAAATCAATGATGTGCAGGTCGGGCCGCCATGGCGCAGCAAGCGCCTGCTCGGCATTGCGCGCGGCATGCACGTGCCAGCCCCAACCGGTCAGCAGGCTGCTGAGCGCGGCGAGAGCGGCTGGTTCGTTGTCGAGCAGCAGGGCCCGACCGGCGGGCAATGATTGCTGCGCGCTGGCGGCCGGCTGCAACTGCGCTACGGTTTTTGCGACCGGCACGTCGAGGTGGAATACGCTGCCGCGGCCAAGCCGGGAGCGCAGGCCGAGCGGATGGCCCAGCAGGTCGGCCATGCGCTGCGCGATGGACAAGCCAAGCCCGAGCCCCTGCCCGCCCGCGGCGCTGCCGCGGCGGAATTCCTGGAAGATCAGCTGCTGTTCTTCCGGCGCGATGCCGGGACCGCTGTCCCACACCTCGACGCGCAAATGAGCGCCACGCCGGCGCACGCCCAGCAGCACGCGGCCATGTTCGGCGTAGCGCAAAGCGTTGGACAGGAAGTTCTGCAGCACCCGGCGCAGCAGCTGCGGATCGGAATGCACCCAGGCACGCGTGCCGACCACGTCCAGCCGCACGCCGCGGTCGAGCGCGATGGCGCGGAATTCGGCGGCCAGCGGATCGAGCACCTCGGCCAGCGCGAACGCGCGCGGCTGCGGATGCAGGCGGCCGCCTTCGAGCCGGGCCACGTCGAGCAAGCCGGTGAGCAGGCCTTCAGTGGCGGCCAGTGCGCCGTTGAGATGCTGTGCGGTGGCAGCATCGCCGCCACGTTCGGTGAGCGCATGGGCGAACAGCTGTGCCGCGTGCAGCGGCTGCATCAGGTCGTGGGTGACCGCGGCGAGGAAGCGGCTCTTCGCCTCGTTCGCGGCCTGCGCCTCGGCCGAGGCCGCGGCGAGTTCGCGGGTGCGTTCTTCCACGCGAAGTTCCAGCGTCTCGTTGACGCGCTTCAGCGCGGCCTCGGCCTGACGGAACGCGGTGACGTCGGTGAAGGTGGCCACGAAGCCGCCGCCGGGCATCGGGTTGCCGCGGATCTCGACGATGGTGCCGCCGGGGAAGCGCCGCTCGGACAGGTGCCGCGTGCCGGCGCGCATGTGCGCCAGCCGGCGTTGCACGCGCGCGTCCACTTCGCCGGGACCGAGCATGCCGGCGTCGATGTTGTGGCGGGTCAGCTCGGCGACCGGGCGGCCTACCTGCAGCAGTTCGGACGGGTAGTCGAACAGACGCGCGTACGGCGTGTTCCAGGCGACCAGGTGCAGTTCGGCGTCGACCACGCAGATGCCCTGGCTCATGTTCTCCAGCGCCGCCTCCAGCACGCGCTGGTTGAAGCGCAGGTCCTGCGCCGCCTCGCCGACGATCGCCACCACCGTGTCCAGGTCGTCGCGGCCCTGTCGGTGCACCACTTCCAGCAGCAATCGCGCCGAAGCGGCGCCGATCACCGCAGCCAGCTCGTGTTCGACCTCGGCGACCCGCGCACTGCCGGCAGGTCCCACGGACGGTGCGCTGGCAAACAGGTGCTCGACCCGTTCCGACGGCAGGAAGCGCATCGCCAGCGCGCGCAGCTCGACCAAGCCGACATCACCCACGCTGACCGCGCGCGCCGCCCTGCCGAAACGCGAACCGGCCACCGCCAGCATCACCACGATATTCACCAGCAGGCTCACCACCACGGCGCGACCCAGCCGGTTCCAGTTGCCCAGCCCGAGCAGGCCATCGGGTGCCAGCCAATGCAGACCGAACGGACCGCCGTGCAGCCATGCCGGCGCCACCGGCAACAAGGTCGGCAGCACCGCGTAGATCCACACCAGGGTGCCTGCGGCGAGCCCGGCCATCACCGCGCGCGAACCCAGCTGCGGCCGGTACACCGCCGCCAGCAGCGCCGGCGTGAGCCCGGCCAGCGCGGAGAACGAGATCGCGCCGATATCGGCCAGCACCTCGTTGCGCGCCAGCACGCGGCTGTACGCCCACGCCAGCAGGATCAGCACCAAGATCGCCACGCGCCGATGGTTAAGCAGTTCACCGCGCAGGTCGCCATGCTCGTCGCGCCCCCAGCCGGCGCGCACGCGCAGCGGCGCGATGAAGTGGTTGACCACCATCAAGCTCAACGCCAGCGTGGCGATCACCACCATGCTGGTGGCCGCGCTCAGGCCGCCGAGAAACGCGATCAACGCGAGGCCATGCTCGCCGCGCGCCAGCGGCAACGCCAGCACGTACATGTCCGACGACACCCCGCTCGACCCCAGCCACGCATCGCCCAATCGCGCCAGCGGCAGGATCGGCAGCGAGATCAGCAGCAGGTACAGCGGGAACAGCCAGCGCGCGGTGCGCAGCTGCCCGTCGTCGCGGCACTCCACGATGCCCGCGTAGAACTGGTGCGGCATGGTGAACATCGCCAGCGCGCCGAGCAGGATCAACGCCGGGAAACCGCCGCTGTCCGGCGGCGGCGGAATATAGCTGGGCAAGCCTGCCGGCAAGGCGGTGAACAGCAGCGTGCCCAGCGCCAGCATCGCGCCAAGCTTGAACAGCGACTCGAACGCCATCGCCAGCACCAGCCCGCGATTGTGCGCCATCGTCGACGCGCGCCGCGTGCCGAACAGCATCGCGAACAGCGCCATCAGCAACGCCACGTACAGCGCGCTGTCCTGCCACGGGTTGGATTCGGCCAGCTGGCCGCGGCTGAGGATGCCGTAGCTCATCGCCACCGCCTTCAGCTGCAATGCGATGTACGGCACGATGCCGATCACCACCACCGCGGTGACCAGCGCCGCCAGCCCGGAATGCCGTCCCAGCCGCACCGCGATCAGGTCGGCCAGCGACCCGGCGTTGTATTCGCGCACCAGCTGCACCAGCCGGCCGAGGAACTTCAGCGCGAACAGGTACATCAGGATCGCCCCGACAAACGTCGGCGGCAGCCACCAGCCCGAACGGCTGGCCTGGGTCACCGTACCGTAGAACGTCCACGAGGTGCAGTGGATCGCCAACGACAGCGCATACACGATGGCCCAGCGTTTTTCGAATAGCTGCGGGCGGCGCTCACCGAGCAGTGCCACGCCGAACAGCAGGGCGAGCCAGCACAATGCGGCAAACGCGATGACGCTGGCGCTCAGCATGCCGGGATCCATGGGCAGCCGTACTCCCTCCCCTGCTTGCAGGGGAGGGTTGCGGCGGGGTGCTTTTGATCTTTGCGCAAGCTCGGACAACCCCCTCCCGACCTCCCCCTGCACGCAGGGAGAGGAGCAGAAGCAGCCATCAATGCCCTACTGGCACCCCTAGCGCCCGCACCGCGTTCACCACCCAGCGCAACTGCACGCCGTAGCGGCTGTCGTAGTCGGCTCCGGAATATCCCCACCAGTCCCAGCATGCTTGCGGATTCAAGGGCGCGAAACTTGCGCGGGTCTGAGGATATAGCACCGCCACGTCATAAACGTCGGCCCAGCGGTTGAAGCCGGCACCCTCGACGAAGGCCTTGCCCACCGCGTCGGCATTCTGCTTGCAGCCGTGGAACGCGACCATCACGCCGCACGGCTTGCCGGCCAGGCAATCCGGCGGCAGGTAGACATAGCCGGTGTCGGCCATGAAGGCATCGGTACCCTCGGGGCGCAGCGCATCCTGGTCGAACGCGCGCAGCTCGCCGCGCGCCTGGATCGCCGCACGCGCCGGCTTGCCGAACATCTGCGCGAAGATCTCGCCGGCGGCGTCGAAGCCGCAGTGGCCGAGATACGGTGCCACCGACTTGTCGCAATCGTCGCCGCTGCCGGCCACCGGCAGGTTGTGCGCGAACGCACGCTGGCCATCGTCATGTACCTGCATGTTCTTCAGGCCCGGCGTGCCGTCACGCAGTTGCTCGTAGAAATGCGCGCCGGCCTCCGCCACCGCCGGTGCGACCAGCGCGTCGTCCTTGCCGTGCAGCAGGTAGACGCGGGCGTGGGCCAGGTCCTTCAGCGCGCCGATCTCACCTGACACCGAGCGCTTCGCGGCATTGGCCACCAGCGCCGCCACGTCCGGTGCCGGCGTGCCCTTCATGCAGCTGCCCAGTGCCACGTCCAGCTTGCCGCCGGCGCAGCCGTAAGGGCCGCCGGCAACCAGGGCTGCATTCGGGAACAGTTCCGGATACGCCAATTGCATCTGCGCCGCCATGTATGCGCCGGACGAGAGGCCGACCACGGCGGTGCGCGCCGGATCGATTTTCAATCCGGGCAGGCTCGAACCGGCATCTTTCGCGCAGGCGCTGCCGGCGCTGGCCAGCAGGGCCAGCCACAGCAGGCGGGTTACCCATCGGGTGTTCATCGGTCCGCTCCGTTCGGTCATTCCAGTCCAGACGTCACGCCGGGTGGGCAAGGCTCGCCCGGCAGAAGCCGTGCATCAGAAGTTGTAGCGCACGTTGGCGTACCAGTTGCGCGGCATGCCGTAATACGCCGTGCGGATGTTGCCTACGCTGGAGAACTCCTGGCCGTCGGTCTTGTAGACCTTGTCGCCCAGGTTGCGCACGCCGGTACGGAACTGCCAGTGGCCGTCGGCGGAATCGTAGATGCCGAACAGGCCGGTCACCGAATAGGCCTTCTGGCTCAGCGCGTCGTAGTTGTCCACGCTCAACCAGGTCTCGCTGCGGTACGACCAGTCCGCGCCGATGGTGATGGCGCTGCCGTCGCCCAGGTTGAAGGCCTGCGTGGCTGCAACCCGCGACGTCCAGGTCGGCGAGAACGGCACATGCTTGTGCAGTTCCGGGTTGTACAACGGGTCACTCGGGTCGAGCCGGTGGTCGACGAACTTGGCATAGCGCGCATCCATGTAGCCGACCTGGGCCGACAGGCGGGTGCCCTGCCCCAGCACGGCGGCACCTTCAAACTCGATGCCGTCCATCTTAAGCTTGGCGGCGTTGATCACCGGAAACGCGAAGGTCGGGGTGATCGCGCCGGGGTTCTGCACTTCCGACACGCGCGCCTGGAAGTCGGTGTAGTCGCTGTGGAACGCGGCCAGGTTCGCCTGCAGCTTGTTGTCGACCGAGCGCCACTTCATGCCCAGCTCGTAGGTCCACACGTACTCGGGGTTGTACTCGGCGCTCTTCGTTTCGGCGGCGGTGTTGGCGCGGCCGTTGAAGCCGCCGGACTTGAAGCCGCGGCTGGCCGAGGCGTACAGCATGGTCTGCGGATCGAGCTGCTTCTGCAGGCTGACGGTGGGCGTCCACGCATTCCAGCGCTTGTTCGCGCTGAACGCCACGGTCTCGTTGATCGCGCTGAACGGCGCGCCCCAGAACGTGCTGGTGGTGCGGTCGTAGTCCTTGTGGTCGCTGCTGTAGCGCACGCCGGCGGCCAGCGTCCAGCTCGGCACGAACTCCCAGTTCATGTGCGCGAAGCCGGCGTAGGTGGTGGTGGTGAGGTCGTCGTCGATGGTGCGCAGGAAGGTGATCGGCGTGCCGGCCAGGGCGAACAGGTCGCTGGCATAAGCTTCCTGGTGCGACGGCACGGTTTCGCGCAGCCAGTACAGGCCATACACCGCCTGCAGGTTGCTGCCGTTGTCGTACTGCAGCTGCAGTTCCTGGCTCGCCTGCTTCTGATGGAAATCGACCAGCACGTCGCCTAGCTCGAACTGCGAGGCGTCGATGTCGATGTAGGAATGGCTGTCGAGCTTGCGGAAGGCGCTGATGCTCTTGAGGTTCCACTGGTCGGACAGCTTCCAGCCGAGGTTCAGCGCGGCGCCCTTGTGCTCGAGCTGCTGGCCCTTGCCCGGACCGAACGAGGTGCGCGTCTTGAAGTCGTACTTCTGGTCCGGATCGGGGGTGTACAGCGGCACCGAGCCGAACACCAGGTCGGTGCGTTTCAGCACGGAGACCGGCTGACCCAGGGTCAACCCGGTGTCCTGCCGGGTGTAGTCGAGGCTGAGCACCGCGTCGAAGTTTTCCGACGGGTGGTAGCGCAGCTTGCCGCGCACGGACTTGGTGTCCTCGTCGTTGTACTTGTGGCCGGTGGACGGATCGGTGACGTAGCCGTCGGTCTGGGTCACCCCGCCGGCGATCGAGGCCGACCATGCGCCGCCCAGCGGACCGCCGAGATAGAACTTGCCCTCGCGCCGGCCGTAGTTGCCGAAGCCGGCCTCGACCGAGCCCTCGGTGCTGTCGCCCGGGTTCTTCGTCACCACCTTGACCGCGCCGCCGGTGGAGTTCTTGCCGTACAGCGTCCCCTGCGGGCCACGCAGCACCTCGACGCGCTCGACGTCGAACAGGCTGATCAGCCCGCCCTGGATGCGCGAGTAGTAGACGTCGTCGACGTACATGCCCACGCCCGGGTCGAACGTCTGCAGCGCATCCGGCTGGCCGATGCCGCGGATGAAGATGTTCACCGCCGAGGACGAGCCGCGGCCCTGCACGATGTTCATGTTCGGCACCGCACCCTGCAGGCCGTCGACGCTGTTCGCCTGCAGGTCCTTCATGTCCTCGCCGCTGAACGCGGTGATCGCGACCGGCACCTTCTCCAGCGATTCGTCGCGGCGCCGCGCACTGACCGTCACTTCCTGCAACTGCTTGGCCTCGGCCTGTTTCGCTGCCGTCGGCTTGGCACCGGCGCCCTCGTTCGCCTGCTGCGCGTGCAGCGGCACGATGAAGGCCAGCCCCAGAACCAGACCGATCGCCGAACTCAGATGCGTGCGTTTCATGACGTCCCCTTGCAGTGAATGCATCGCTCGCGCGGATGCCGATGAGGGGAGAGTAGGCGGCGCCGTGCGCCGGCGGCACTTGTACCTTCGTACAGTGCCGCCGGCATGGGGCGTCCGGGATACTCGGCGCCAAGTCGTGGTGGGGAGATTCACGGATGGCGTTTCTGATCGTGCTGGCTGCGCTGTGCTTCCTGATGTTCGCGGCCTATCGCGGCTACAGCGTCATCCTGTTCGCGCCGATCGCCGCGCTGGGCGCGGTGCTGCTGACCGACCCGTCGCTGGTGGCGCCGATGTTCACCGGCCTGTTCATGGACAAGATGGTCGGCTTCCTCAAGCTGTACTTCCCGGTGTTCATGCTGGGCGCGGTGTTCGGCAAGCTGATCGAGCTTTCCGGTTTCTCCAAGTCGATCGTGGCGGCCACCATCGGCCTGGTCGGGCGCAGCCGGGCGATCCTGTCGATCGTGCTGGTGTGCGCGCTGCTGACCTACGGCGGCGTGTCGCTGTTCGTGGTGGTGTTCGCGGTGTACCCGTTCGCCGCCGAACTCTTTCGCCAGTCCGACATTCCCAAACGGCTGATCCCCGGCACCATCGCGCTGGGCGCGTTCACCTTCACCATGGATTCGCTGCCGGGCACGCCGCAGATCCAGAACATCATCCCCACGTCGTTCTTCGGCACCAACACCTGGGCGGCGCCGTGGCTGGGCACGATCGGCGCGCTGTTCATCCTGGTCATCGGCCTGACTTACCTGGACTGGCGCCGACGCAAGGCCGCCGCGGCCGGCGAGGGCTATGGCGACAACCTGGTCAACGAGCCGGCTCCGTTCGAAGGCGGCAGGCTGGCGCATCCGCTGGTGGCGCTGCTGCCGCTGGTACTGGTGGGCGCGTGCAACAAGCTGTTCACCGACCTGATCCCGCGCGCCTACGGCGAAACCCAGTCGTTCCTGCCCAGCGTGGTCGGCAACGCCAAGCCGGTGGTGCAGGAAGTATCCAAGGTCGCCGCGATCTGGGCGGTCGAGGGCGCGCTGCTGGCCGGCATCCTGTGCGTGCTGGTATTCGCCTGGCGTGCGGTGACCCGGCAGCTGGCCGCCGGCAGCCAGGCCGCGGTCGGCGGTGCGCTGCTGGCGTCGATGAACACGGCTTCCGAATACGGTTTCGGCGCGGTGATCGCCGCCCTGCCCGGCTTCAAGCTGGTCGCCGACGCGCTGCACACGATCCCGAACCCGCTGCTCAACGAGGCGGTCACCGTCACCGCGCTGGCCGGCATCACCGGCTCGGCCTCCGGCGGCATGAGCATCGCGCTGGGCGCGATGGCGGAGACCTTCATCGCCAACGCGAACGCCGCCGGCATCCCGATGGAAGTGCTGCACCGGGTCGCCGCGATGGCCTCCGGCGGCATGGACACGCTGCCGCACAACGGCGCGGTGATCACCCTGCTGGCGGTGACCGGACTGACCCACCGGCAGTCCTACAAGGACATCTTCGCGATCACCGTGATCAAGACCCTGGCGGTGCTGGTGGTGATCGCGGCGTACTATTTCCTCGGCGTGGTGTAACCGCGCCGACGGCATCCCGCAGGCCGCGGCCGTGAGGCCGGCTGAACGGGCGATCGAAATGACGGGCAAGTTGTCACGCAAGTCCGTATAATCGGTCAATTCGCCCTTCAAAAACCTGCGTGACGGCCACCGAGCCGCCCGAGTCGATCCCATGTCCATCGAAAAATTGCGCAACATCGCCATCGTCGCCCACGTCGATCACGGCAAGACCACCCTCGTCGATTGCCTGCTCAAGCAGTCCGGCACGCTCAGCGAGCGCACCGTGCTGGCCGAGCGCGTGATGGACTCGAACGACCAGGAAAAGGAACGCGGCATCACCATCCTGGCCAAGAACACCGCCATCACCTGGCAGGGCAATCGCATCAACATCGTCGACACCCCGGGACACGCCGACTTCGGCGGCGAGGTGGAGCGCGTGCTGTCGATGGTCGACTCGGTGCTGATCCTGGTCGACGCGATGGACGGCCCGATGCCGCAGACCCGCTTCGTGACGCAGAAGGCGTTCGCGATGGGCTTCAAGCCGATCGTGGTGATCAACAAGGTCGACCGCCCGGGTGCGCGTCCGGAGTGGGTCGTCGAGCAAGTGTGGGACCTGTTCGACCGCCTGGGCGCCACGCCGGAGCAGATGGACTTCCCGATCGTCTACGCCTCGGCGCTGAACGGCTACGCCGGCCTCAACGACGACGTGCGCGAAGGCGACATGACCCCGCTGTACGAAGCGATCATGCAGCACGTGAGCAAGCCGGACGTCGATCCGGACGGCCCGTTCCAGATGCGCATCAGCCAGCTCGACTACAACAGCTTCGTCGGCGTGATCGGCATCGGCCGCATCCAGCGCGGCACCTTGAAGAAGGGCATGCCGGTCGCCGTGATCGATCGCCACGGCAAGAAGCGCCAGGGCAAGGTGATGCAGGTGCTGGGCTTCCTCGGCCTGGAGCGGATCGAGCAGGACAGCGCCGAGGCCGGCGACATCGTCGCGATCTCGGGCATCGCCGACCTCACCATCTCCGACACCGTCACCGCGCTGGATACACCTGAAGCATTGCCCGCGCTGACCGTCGACGAGCCGACGATCTCGATGACCTTCCAGGTCAACAACTCGCCGTTCGCCGGCAACAAGGACCTGTCCGGCGGCAAGTTCCTGACCAGCCGCCAGCTGCGCGAGCGTCTGGATCGCGAACAGGTGCACAACGTGGCGCTGAAGGTCGAGCAAGGCTCCGATGCCGACAAGTTCCTGGTCTCCGGCCGCGGCGAGCTGCATCTGTCGGTGCTGATCGAGAACATGCGCCGCGAGGGCTACGAGCTGGCCGTGTCGCGCCCGGAAGTGATCATCAAGGAGATCGACGGCCAGAAGATGGAGCCGATCGAGCAACTGGTGGTCGACGTGGAAGAAGTCCATCAGGGTGCCGTGATGGAAAGGCTCGGCGTGCGCAAGGGCCAGCTGAAGAACATGGAGTCCGACGGCAAGGGGCGCGTGCGCCTGGATTACGAGATTCCGGCGCGTGGCCTGATCGGCTTCCAGAACCAGTTCAAGACCCTGACCCAGGGCTCGGGCCTGCTGTTCCACGTGTTCGACCACTACGGTCCGAAGGAAGAAGGCCAGATCGCCAAGCGCCTCAATGGCGTGATGATCGCCAACGCCGGCGGCACCACCCCCGCGTATTCGCTGGGACCGCTGCAGGATCGCGGCAAGCTGTTCGCGGCCGAGGGCGACAACGTGTATGAAGGCCAGCTGGTCGGCATTCACGCCAAGGACAACGACCTCACCGTCAACGTGATCAAGCCCAAGCCGCTGACCAACATGCGCGCCTCGGGCAAGGACGATGCGATCCAGCTGACCCCGGCGATCAAGTTCACGCTGGAACAGGCGCTGGACTTCATCGACGACGACGAGCTGGTCGAGGTCACCCCGAAGGAGATCCGCCTGCGCAAGAAGCACCTCACCGAGAACGACCGCAAGCGCGCCTCGCGCGGTTGAGCCGGGCCCTCAGGTGATGAAACGGAAGGCCGCCGCAAGGCGGCCTTCTGCTGTCAGGCCGACGCAGTTTTCGCTTTCGCGCCCATCACGCGCAACCCCGGCCGCTGCCTTGCCAGCTTGCGCAGCAGTTCGGCGAACGCCTGCAGGTCGTCGTGCCAGGGCGAGGCATCGCGCCAGTACAGCGCGATCTCGCGGCCCGACGCCGGCCCCTTCAGCCTGGCCAGCGCGACGTTCGGCATCGAGGCCAGCCGCTCGTGCGCGAGCGCGGGCACCAGCGCGTAGCCGCCGCGCAGGCTGACCAGGGCGGCCAGGCTTTCCAGGCTGACGTCCTGCACGTGGCCGTGCTCGCTGCCCTCGCAGTGCAGGCCGTCGGCATGGCTTTCGGCCATCAGCGTGGCCTCGGCCGGATCGAGCTGGTCCAGCGCAATGCTGTCCCGGCCGGCCAGTGGATGGTCGGCGCGCAGCATCAGTTCCCACGGCTCGAAGAACAGCGGGCGCGAGGCGATCCCGCTGACCGCCGCTGCCGGCGGCGCCAGCACCGCATCGAGTTCGCCTTCGCTCAAGCGGCGCAACAGGCCGCGCGGCTTGCCCTCGGAAATGCCCAGCCGCGCGCCCGGGAAATGCTGCGGAAACGGCGCGATCAGGTGCGGCAACAGGTACGGCCCCAGCGAGGCCGGCACGCCCAGCCGCAGCTCGCCGCCGAAGGCGACTTCGCCGGCGCGGGCGACCTGCTGCAGGTGTTCGGCCGCAGCCAGCACCGCATCGATCTGCTGCAGCAGCCGCTGGCCGCCGGCGGTCGGCACGATCTTCCGGCCGCCGCGCTCGAACAGCGGCGCGCCCAGCGCCTGCTCGACCTTCTGCACCTGGTGCGACAACCCCGACGGGCTGATGTGCATCGCCCGTGCCGCACTGTTGAAACTGCCGTGGCGATGCACCGCCTGCACCAGCGCGAGATCGCGCAGCGAGACGGCGGCCAGGCCCATCGAAATCATCGAATGCTGCATGTCATCAAAGGCGTTTGCGTGCGGTGGTCATCGGGCCCATCCTGTGCGGTGTTGTCGGCCGCGAGCGTTGGCGCAGTGTACCCGCCGGCGCGCAACCCGACAGACGCCCGCAAGCCGTGCACACCGCCCTCCCGGCGGCACACCGGTTCGCGGCCGCGCAGGGTTTGGGCGATAATTGCTTTTTTGCCGGGCCGGCGACCTCCCCATCGTCATCGTTCGATCATCCCAGCCGCAGGATCAGCCAGGAGCAGCACCATGAAAGACACCTTTTCCGTACGCGACACCCTCGAGGTCAACGGCAGGAAATACGCCTTTGCCAGCCTGACCAAGCTGGGCCAGCGCTTCGACCTGAAGCGGCTGCCGTACTCGATGAAGATCCTGCTGGAAAACCTGCTGCGCCACGAAGACGGCACTGACGTCACCGCGAAGGAAATCGAAGCGGTCGCCACATGGGATTCGAAGAAGGAGCCGGATACCGAAATCGCCTTCATGCCGGCGCGCGTGCTGCTGCAGGACTTCACCGGCGTGCCCTGCGTGGTCGATCTGGCCGCGATGCGCGACGCGATGAAGGCCTTGGGCGGCGACCCCACCCTGATCAACCCGCTGTCGCCGGCGGAACTCGTCATCGACCACTCGGTACAGGTGGACGTGTTCGGCACGGCCGACGCGCTGGAGCGCAACGTCGATATCGAATTCAAGCGCAACCAGGCCCGATACAGCTTCCTGCGCTGGGGCCAGAAAGCGTTGAGCGACTTCAAGGTGGTACCGCCGCGCACCGGCATCGTGCACCAGGTGAACCTGGAGCACCTGGCCCGCGTGGTCATGGGCAGCGAAGTCGACGGCCAGCTGTGGGCGTACCCGGACACCGTGTTCGGCACCGATTCGCACACCACCATGATCAACGGCCTGGGCGTGCTGGGCTGGGGCGTGGGCGGCATCGAGGCCGAGGCGGCCATGCTCGGCCAGCCCTCCTCCATGCTGATTCCGCAGGTGGTCGGCTTCAAGCTGTCCGGCCGTCTGCCGGAAGGCGCCACCGCCACCGACCTGGTGCTCACCGTGACGCAGATGCTGCGCAAGCAGGGCGTGGTCGGCAAGTTCGTCGAGTTCTTCGGCCCGGGCCTGCAGCACCTGCCGCTGGCCGATCGCGCCACCATCGGCAACATGGCGCCGGAGTACGGCGCCACCTGCGGCATCTTCCCGATCGACGCCGAATCGCTGAAGTACCTGCGCCTGTCCGGCCGCAGCGACGAGCAGGTCGCGCTGGTCGAGGCGTACGCCAAGGCGCAGGGCCTGTGGCACGACGAAAACAGCGTGCACGCCGAATTCACCGCCACGCTGGAACTGGACCTGGCCGACGTGAAGCCGTCGATGGCCGGCCCGAAGCGCCCGCAGGACCGCGTGCTGCTCACCGACGTGCAGAAGAATTTCCACGAGAATCTCGGCGCCACCACGGTCAACCGCAACGGTGCCGAGGCGCGTTTCGCCAACGAGGGCGGCGGCACCGCCGTGGGCCGCGAAAAAAGCGCGAAATCGCCCGGCCAGCACGTGCTGCGCAACGGCGAGGAATTCGATGTCCATGACGGCTCCGTGGTCATCGCCGCGATCACCTCGTGCACCAACACCTCGAACCCGGCGGTGATGCTGGCCGCCGGCCTGGTGGCGAAGAAGGCCGCCGCCAGGGGCCTGAAGTCCAAGCCGTGGGTGAAGACCTCGCTGGCGCCGGGCTCCAAGGTGGTCACCGACTATCTCGAAAAGACCGGCCTGCTGACCGAGCTGGACAAGCTCGGCTTCTTCCTGGTCGGCTACGGCTGCACCACCTGCATCGGCAATTCCGGCCCGCTGCCGCAGGAAATCAGCAAGGCGATCAGCGACGGCGACCTCACCGTCGGCGCGGTGATCTCCGGCAACCGCAACTTCGAAGGCCGCGTGCACGCCGAAGTGAAGATGAACTACCTGGCCTCGCCGCCGCTGGTGGTCGCCTACGCGCTGGCCGGCTCGCTCGACATCAACCTGAGCACCGATCCACTGGGCAAGGGCGCCGACGGCAAGGACGTCTTCCTCAAGGACATCTGGCCGACCAACCAGGAAATCAGCGACCTGATGGCGGGTGCGGTCACTTCGGACATGTTCCGCAAGAACTACGCCGACGTGTTCAAGGGCGACGAGCGCTGGAGTTCGATCGACTCGCCGGATGGCGACCTGTACGCGTGGGACGAAGCCTCCACCTACATCAAGAACCCGCCCTACTTCGACGGCATGACCATGGCGCTGACCCCGGTCGAGGACATCCACGCCGCGCGTTGCCTGGGCCTGTTCGGCGACTCGATCACCACCGACCACATCTCGCCGGCCGGCGCGATCAAGAAGGATTCCCCGGCCGGGCGCTTCCTGATCTCGCGCGGCGTGCAGCCGATCGACTTCAACTCCTACGGCTCGCGCCGCGGCAACGACGACGTGATGGTGCGCGGCACGTTCGCCAACATCCGCATCAAGAACCAGCTGCTGGATGGCGTGGAAGGCGGCTTCACCCGCCACATTCCCAGCGGCGAACAGATGTCGATCTACGACGCGGCGATGAAGTACAAGGAAGAGAAGACCCCGCTGGTGGTCCTTGCCGGCAAGGAATACGGCACCGGCTCCTCGCGTGACTGGGCCGCCAAGGGCACCCTGCTGCTGGGCATCAAGGCGGTGATCGCCGAAAGCTTCGAGCGCATCCACCGCTCCAACCTGGTCGGCATGGGCGTGCTGCCGTGCACGTTCAAGGATGGCGAGAATGCAAAATCGCTGGGCCTGAGCGGCAACGAGACGTTCGACATCACCGGCCTCGACAATGGCAATTCGAGGAACGCCACCGTCACGGCCACCGCCGCCGACGGCAACAGGAAGCAGTTCAGCGTGAACGTGATGCTGCTGACCCCGAAGGAGCGCGAGTTCTTCCGTCACGGCGGCATCCTGCAGTACGTACTGCGTCAGCTGGCCGGCAAGAAGGCCGCCTGAATTTCGGCGTGACTCCTGCAACGAAAAACCGCCCCGGCTTCCGGGGCGGTTTTTTTCGTGAGAGCCTCAGCGAATCGTTACAGCGAATGTTTCCAGCTGGCCGTATAGCAGCGCCATTCGCCGTCTTCCTTGCGCCACGCCGATTCGACCTGGTACAGGCCCAGCTGGTCGGGCAACAGTCGGCCGCCGCTGGTCAGCGTGACCGTGAAGGTCGCCACCATCCGTTCGCCGCGAGGCTCGATCGACACCGGCCCCATGGTCACGCCGACGTGCTCGCCGCGTAGCGACAGCAGCCTGACCATGCCGGTCAATCCGCGTCGGTCCAGCTGGCCGGCATTGCCGTCGAAGTTCTCGCTCAGCGAGGCGCCCACATCGCCGGCCGAACCTGCTTCGGCCGCCTGCGCGACCGACGCGATGGCCGCGCGCACCCGCTCTTCGTCCGGCGTGCGCCGGCAGGCCGACAGCGCCAGTGCGAACAGCGTGAGAGCGACCAACGCACAGGTGATTTTTCTCGGTGCAATCATCGACGGAACTCGCTGCAGTGCGGCTTGCCGCTATACGCGGGCGTATGCTCCAATCCACTGGCGCATGGTCCATGATGGATGCTACCGCCATCCTGATTCCACCATCCGACTCGTGGTCATCGACAAACAGGGAACCCAAAGCATGAGCAATGAACGTCCGTGGCTGGAGAACTATCCAGCCGGCGTGCCGGAGCAGATCGATGTCAGTCAGTATGCCTCGGTGCCGGCGGTGCTGGAGGAAGCTTTCGCCCGCTTCCGCGACCGCCCGGCGTTTGCCAGTTTCGGCCGTCAGCTCAGCTACGGCCAGATCGATGAGATGAGCCGCCAGTTCGCCGGCTACCTCACCGGTGTGCTCAAGCTCGGCAAGGGCGATCGCATCGCGATCATGATGCCGAACGTATTGCAGTACCCGATCGCCCTGTTCGGCGCGCTGCGGGCCGGCCTGGTGGTGGTCAACACCAACCCGATGTACACCGCGCGCGAACTGAAGCACCAGCTGGAAGATTCGGGCGCCAAGGCGATCGTGGTGCTGGACAACTTCGCCGGCACCTTGCAGCACGTGGTGGCCGAGACCGAGGTGCAGCACGTCATCACCACCGGCATCGGCGACCTGCTCGGCTTCCCCAAGGGAGCGCTGATCAACTTCGTGCTGAAGCACGTGAAGAAGATGGTGCCCGCGTTCGATCTGCCGCAGGCCGTGCGCTTCCGCGACGCGCTGGCGCGCGGCGCGGCGCATCCGCTGCAGCCGGTCACGCTGAGCCACGACGACATCGCCTTCCTGCAATACACCGGCGGCACCACCGGCGTGGCCAAGGGCGCGATGCTGACCCACCGCAACATGGTGGCGAACATGCTGCAGGCCGCCGCCTGGATCGGCACCGACCTGGTCAAGCCCGGCGAAGAGGTGATCATCACCGCGCTGCCGCTGTACCACATCTTCTCGCTGACCGCGAACGGCCTGGTGTTCATGCGCCTGGGCGGCCTCAATTGGCTGATCACCAACCCGCGCGACATGCCCGGCTTCGTCAAGGAACTGCGCAAGTCCGGCTTCACCGCGCTGACCGGCGTCAACACGCTGTTCAACGGCCTGCTCAACACGCCCGGTTTTTCCGAACTGGATTTCTCGAAGCTGCACTTGACCCTGGGCGGCGGCATGGCGGTGCAGCGCGCCGTGGCCGAACGCTGGAAGAAGATCACCGGCTGCACCCTGGCCGAGGCGTACGGGCTGACCGAGACCTCGCCCGCGGTCTGCATCAATCCGCTCGACCTCAAGGAATACAACGGCTCGATCGGCCTGCCGGTGCCGTCCACCAACGTGGCGATCTGGTCGGAAGACGGCACGCCGCTACCCGTCGGCGAGGTCGGCGAACTGATGGTGCATGGCCCGCAGGTGATGAAGGGCTACTGGAACCGCCCGGACGAGACCATCAAGGTGCTCGGCGCCGACGGCTGGCTGCACACCGGCGACATCGCGAAGATGGACGCGAACGGATACTTCTACATCGTCGACCGCAAGAAGGACATGATCCTGGTGTCCGGCTTCAACGTGTACCCGAATGAGGTCGAGGACGCGGTGATGCAGCACCCCGGCGTACTCGAGGTGGCTGCGGTCGGCGTGCCCGACGAGCATTCCGGCGAGGTGGTGAAGCTGTTCGTGGTGCGCAAGGACCCGAACCTCACCGAAGAAGCGCTCAAGCAGTTCTGCCGCGAGAACCTCACCGGCTACAAGCGGCCCAAGCTGATCGAGTTCCGCGACAGCCTGCCGAAGAGCAACGTGGGCAAGATCCTGCGCCGCGAGCTGCGTGACGAAAAGAAAGCCTCGGCCTGAGTTCCCCTCAGGTATCCGTAACCGAAAACGCCCGCGTATGCGGGCGTTTTTCATGCGGCGGCCGAGTTCGCTCAACCGTCCTTCCAGTACTCCAGGATATCGGCGTAGCCGCCCAGCAGGTTCCACAACGGCACCTGCTTGTCCTCGGGAATGCGGCTGTACGAAAAACCGATGTGGTGATCGGAGATGCGCGCCACCACGGCCTCGAGGTGGATATGCAAATTGTTCCCGAAGATCATGTCGAGTACCCAGCTCTGCCCGACATGGCCCGACCAGCCCAACGGGCGGCGCAGCAGTGCGCCGGTAGCCGAGATATCCACCAGCTCGGTCGGATGCGACTCGCCGTTGCTGCTCATCAGCACCGTCGTCTCGATCTGCATGCGCGCCGGACGCAACTGCTCCGGTCCACTGCCATCCTGCCCGTTTTTGTCGATTGCCATCAGCTCCACCACCTGTTTGCGCTTGCGCCCGGCAAGAGCGCTGTGTTCAACATCGTCCTGAAATCTTTCTGCTGCATCCTTCGCCGACAACGCCGTTGCGCCGCGTTGGTCGGGATTGCCAACCGTTTCCAAGCAATCGTCGTGCCATCCCGCCGCCTCATCGGACGGCGCCGCCATCGCATCGGACCGCATTGCGATCCGGGCTCGGCCGGAATCCGCACCACACTCGTGCCGTCAGGACATCGTCCATCACTCCGTTCACGGTCGACGAACGCGACGCTGACGCCGGCCCGGCTCATTTCGACACATTAGGTCACATGCCGCCCTTTCCGTACCGGACGCATCGGTTTTCCGGGCACAATCCGCGTATTGTGCCCGTCGAGAACACCCGCGCGAAACAGGCAAGCGCACCGGATCGCCATCGCCGCCAACCGCGGCAGCGTCGGTTGGCTCGCGCTGGACTTGGTGCCGGCTAACCGCTACTCTTGACCCACGCGTGGCTCCATGGAAAATGTTTGCCGAGCACTTCCGGCACCCGTGGCGTCCATTCGACCGCTCTCGAACTGACCAGTGAACAGCCGGTGGCGTCGTTTCCCGCCCTCCCTGGCTCGCTTGGCGTCGTTGCCGTGGCTGACAACCCGCAGTGGGCGCGCGATGGTCGCTGGAGACCTGCCTGACCGAACCACCATCGAGTGGCTTCGTCATGCCCGTCGTGACGGTGGCGTCCACCGCGCATGGACCGAACAAGTGTGAAGAACGCAGTACCCCGGGAATGCCGCCTCACCGCCGCGTTCCGAGTACGGACATCCCATGCCGCGTCGGCTTGTGAATGACTCCGATCATGTTGAACGCACTGCCAGCCGCTGAAGACGGCCCCATGACATGCATTGATGAGCACTGAGCCCGTCGAGCCACAGAGCCCGGTTACCGCACCGCAGGACGCGTTTGCGTCGGTACCTCAACAGCAGGAAATGCCGCTGGCCATCGTGCGTGGCCAACCGATGCTGCAGATGCCGCAGGACCTGTACATCCCGCCGGACGCGCTCGAGGTCATCCTGGAATCGTTCGAGGGTCCGCTGGACCTGCTGCTGTACCTGATTCGCCGGCAGAACCTGGACATCCTGGATATCCCGGTCGCCGAGATCACCCGGCAGTACATGACCTACATCGAGTTGATGCGGGACGTGATGCGACTGGAGCTGGCGGCCGAATACCTGCTGATGGCCGCGATCCTGGCCGAGATCAAGTCGCGGCTGCTGCTGCCGCGGCCCCCGATCGAGGAAGGGCTGGAAGAGGACCCCCGTGCCGAACTGGTACGGCGCCTGCAGGAGTACGAGCGGTTCAAGCGGGCGGCCGAGGACATCGAGGCCATGCCACGGATGGAGCGCGACAGCGTGGCGGTGCATGCCGACGTGGGCGAACGCAACGTGATCAGGTTGCCGCCGCCGCTGGAGCTGACCGAGCTGCTGCTGGCACTGAAGGACGTGATGCACCGGGCCGAACTGTTCGGGCATCACGCGATCAAGCGCGAGGCGCTCAGCGTGCGCCAGCGCATGGGCGAACTGCTGAGCCGGCTCGACGACAGCAGCTTCCACCGCTTCGAGAGCCTGTTCGACATCAGCGAAGGCCGCCTCGGCATCGTGGTGACGTTCCTGGCAATGCTGGAGCTGGCCAAGGAAATGCTGGTCGAGATCGTCCAGGAAGAGCCGCTGGCGCCGATATACGTAAAGGCGAAGGTGAGCCACGCCGAAGAACCCGTCGACGCACCGGCGGACGACGCACAAGCGGGCGAGTCGGCACTGATCGAATCGTCCGGCGAATGAACGACATCCACTGAGCGGTACCGATCAAACCGGCATCCGAACCCAAGGTTATGCAGATCGAGCAACTCAAACCCATCATCGAGGCCGCCCTGCTGGCCTCCACCCAGCCGATGACCGCGCAGCAGCTGGGCGAGCTGTTCAACGAGGCCGACGACGTCAACCGCGAGCAGATCGCCAAGGCGCTCGAGGCGCTGGCGGAGGACTGCAGCGGCCGCGGCATCGAGCTGAAGGAGGTGGCTTCCGGCTTCCGCTACCAGGTGCGCCAGGACGTGCACCCGTGGATCTCGCGGATGTGGACCGAGCGGCCCAGCCGCTATTCGCGCGCGCTGCTGGAAACGCTGGCGTTGATCGCCTACCGCCAGCCGATCACCCGTCCCGAGATCGAGCAGATCCGTGGCGTGGTGGTGTCGTCCAACATCATCAAGACGATGGAGGAGCGCGAGTGGATCCGCGTCGTCGGCTACCGCGACGTGCCCGGCAAGCCGGCGCTGTTCGGCACCACCCGCGCCTTCCTCGACTACTTCAACCTGAAATCGCTGGACCAGTTGCCGCCGCTGTCGGAAATCCGCGACATGGAGGACCCGCAATTGCGCTTCGAGCCGGATCCCCTGCCCGCCCGCATCGTGCGCGACCTGCCGATCGATCCGGACGAGGAGGCTCCCGCCGATGAACAAGCCGGCGGCAGCAACATGAACGACACCGAGTATCAAGCATCCGCGGACGCCGCCGATGCCGACGACAGCGCCATCGCGACCGCCGCCGACGCGCCGGCCACTTCCGAATCCGACGAAGCAGGCTCCGACATGAGCCTGCCCGCCGAGACCCTGACAACCACTGCCGACGAGGCAGCGAACCCCGCCGCGGACGTCGAACCCGACACCGCCGAGCAAGATCCCGAGGAGTACCGCGCATGACTGCGCCGCAAAAATCCGTTTTATCCCTGAAGCGCGAACCGCGCATCGACACCGACGCCCCGGCGCTGGAAGAACGCCTGCACAAGGTGCTGGCCAACGCCGGCCTCGGCTCGCGCCGCATGCTCGAACAGCGCATCCAGTCCGGCGAAGTCGAACTCAATAGCGCACCTGCCGAGATCGGCATGAGTGTCAAGGCTGGCGACCGCGTGGTCATCGACGGCAAGCAGTTCGTCGTTGCCACCGACAGCCGCGACGACACCGAGGTGCTGATCTACCACAAGCCCGAAGGCGTGCTGACCACCCGCGACGATCCCGACGGCCGCCCCACCGTGTTCGAACAGCTGCCGCGCCTGAAGGGCGCGCGCTGGGTCGCCGTGGGCCGGCTCGACATCAACACCACCGGCCTGCTGCTGCTGACCACCGACGGCGAACTGGCCAACGGCCTGATGCACCCGAAGAGCGGCCTGGAGCGCGAATACCTGTGCCGCGTGCACGGCGAAGTGCCGGACGAGATCATCGAGCGGCTGAAGGCCGGCGTGGAGCTGGAAGACGGCCCCGCCCGCTTCGACGAGATCGCCGTGATCAGCCGCGGCGGCAGCCACAGCTGGTTCCGCGTGGTGATCCGCGAAGGCCGCAACCGCGAAGTGCGCCGCCTGTGGGATTCCCAGGGTTTCCTGGTCAGCCGCCTCAAGCGCATCCGCTACGGCAAGATCGAGCTACCGCGCAACCTGCGCCGCGGCGAGTGCGAAGCGCTCGACGCGGAAAGCGTCAAGCAGCTGCGCCAGACCACCGGCCTCGGCGTGCCGCAGCCGGTGCTGACGCTGAGCCCGGTGCTGCACCAGCGCCGTGCCAATCGCAGCGTCACCGAATACCGCCCCGAACGCGGCAGCAGCACCGCCTGGACCGGCGGCCAGGACGAGGCGCGCGAACTGCGCGCCTACGACCGCATCCGCGAAGAACCCACCCGCGGCCGCAAGCCGCCGCGCCGCGACGGCAAGGAAGTCAACGGCAACCTGGTCCGCCCCGAACGTGGCGCAGCGGCCGGCCGGCACGGCGGCAAGGGTCGGCGCGTGGCGCCGGGCCAGGAACTACCGTCGGTGCGCACCTGGTTCGCCGGCGAAAGCCGTGACGGCAGCAGTCGTCCCGGCGCACCGCGCGGGAACGCCGGCGGCGCGGCCGGCAATCGCCGTCCGGCGGGTGGCAAGTCGTTCGGCGCACGCAGCGGCGGTGAAGGCCGTGCTGCCGGCAGTCCGTACAGCGGCTTCGGCGGCGAGTCGCGTGGCCCCGGCCTGGGCGGCAACCGTGCACCGGGCAATCGTGGCGCTCGCCCGCAAGGCCAGGCCCAGGGCAATCGCGCGCATGGCAACCCGGCGCGGCCGCAGGGCCAGGGCCAAGGCGGCAATCGACCCGGCGGCCGACCGCAGGGCCAGGGCGGCAACCGCCCGCAAGGCGGCGCTCGTCATGGCGGTCCGGCCGGTGGTCGTCCGCCGGGTCGTGGCGGCAACCGGTCGGGCAATCGCTGAGCCCCGGCCCGACCATGGAGAGTGATTGAACGATGGTGCGCATCTACCACAACAACCGTTGCTCCAAGTCGCGCGCCACGCTGGCGCTGCTGGAGGAACACGGCGGCGAAGTCGAGGTGGTCAACTACCTCGACACGCCGCCGAGCGCGGCCGAACTGGCCCAGTTGCTGAAGCAACTGGGGATGACCGCGCGCCAACTGCTGCGCACCGGCGAGATGGAGTACCAGGCGCTCGGCCTGGACAACCCCGCACTCGACGACGCTGCCCTGATCGCCGCGATGGTGGCGCACCCGAAGCTGATCGAACGTCCGATCGTCGTGGCCAACGGCAAGGCCGCACTCGGCCGTCCGCCGGAAGCGGTGCTGGCCATACTCTGAGCCGACGTGAGTTCCCGACAAAAAAGCCGCCCATGAGCGGCTTTTTTGTCCACGCTGAAGGGTGGATCAACCCGGATCGAGCGAGAACGCGTCGGCGTCCATCCACGCCGGGAAACGTTCGCGATGCGCCAGCAGCGGTGCCGGATCGAGCACGACGGTCACCACCTGCTCCTGCGCGCCCAGTTCCACCAGCGGTTCGCCGACCGGATCGATCACCGCGCTGTCGCCGGCGTAGGGGATCTCGTTGCCGTCCACGCCGACCCGGTTCACCCCGACCACGTAGCCGAGGTTCTCGATCGCCCGCGCGCGCAGCAGCGTGCGCCAGGGTTGCCGGCGCGGCGCCGGCCAGTTCGCCACGAACAACGCCAGGTCGTAATCCATGCCGCCACTGGCCGAAGCCAACCGGCGGTTGCGCAGCCACACCGGAAAGCGCAGGTCGTAGCAGACCTGCGGCAGGATGCGCCAACCCTTCAGTTCCACGACCAGGCGCTGGCTGCCGCTGCCGTAGCGGGTGTGCTCGCCGGCCATGCGGAACAGGTGGCGCTTGTCGTACTGCTCGAAGCTGCCGTCCGGCCGCACCCACAGCAGGCGGTTGTAGACGACGCCGTTTTCGCGGATCGCCAGGCTGCCGCAGATCACCGCGCCCACCTCGACCGCCAGCGCGCGCAGCCAGGCCACGCCCTCGCCGTCCATGCTGTCGGCGCTGGCCTGGATGTCGTTGCTGAAGCCGGACAGGAAGGTCTCCGGCAACACGATCAGATCGCTGCCGATGGCCTGGCGCACCAGCGCGCCGTAGTAGTCGCGATTGGCCGGCGCGTCGTGCCAGCGGGTGGCGCCCTGCACCAGCGAGACCCTCAGGGGTTGCATGATCAGAGCCGGCATAGCCGCTCCGCCGCCACTTCCATCGTGGCGTCGCTCTTGGCGAAACACAGCCGCAGCAGGCGCGTGTCCGGCGCGCGCTCATAAAACGGCGACAACGGAATCGCCGCCACGCCGGCGTGTTCGACCAGCCACTTGCTGAAGGCCAGGTCGTCCTCGTCGCGGATGGCCGAATAATCGACCAGTTGGAAGTAACCGCCCGGCACGTCGAGCAGCCTGAAGCGCGACGGCGCCAGCAGCGCGCGGAAGCGGTCGCGCTTGGCTTGGTAGAACGCCGGCAACTCCAGATAGTGCTGCGGCGTGCCGGCCATGAACTCGGCGAACGCCACCTGCGCGGGATGAAAGGTGCAGAACGTGAGGTACTGGTGCACCTTGCGGAACTCGGCGCTCAGCGCGGCCGGCGCCACCGCATAACCCACCTTCCAGCCGGTGCAGTGATAGGTCTTGCCGAACGAGGAGATCACGATGCTGCGCCCGGCCAGCTCCGGATGGCGCAGCACGCTCTCGTGCTGCGCGCCGTCGTAGACGATGTGTTCGTACACCTCGTCGGACAACACCACGATGCCGGTATCGCGCACGATCGCCGCCAGCTCCTCCAGATCGGCCGACGACAGCACCGCGCCGGACGGATTGTGCGGGCTGTTGATCATGATCATGCGCGTCTTCGGCGTCACCGCGTCGCGCACGCGCTGCCAGTCGATCGCGAACGCCGGCACGGTCAGCGGGATGTGCACCGCGCGCGCGCCCTGCAGCTCGATCGCCGGCTCGTAGCAGTCGTAGGCAGGATCGAACACGATCACCTCCTCGCCCGCGCGCACCGTCGCGGCGATCGCCGCGAAGATCGCCTCGGTGGCGCCGGAGGTGAGCGTGATGTCGGTATCGACATTGAGCCTGCGGCCGTACAGCCGCTCGGTCTTCAGCACGATCTGCTCGCGCAGGGCGGCGATGCCGTGCATCGGCGCGTACTGGTTGCGGCCTTCGTTCATGGCGCGGCTCAGCGCATCGCGCAGCCCCTGCGGCGGCTCGAAGTCGGGGAAACCCTGACCCAGGTTGACCGCCTTGTGCTCCAGCGCGAGCTGGCTCATCACGCTGAAGATGGTGGTGCCGACTTTGGGGAGTTTGGTAGCGATCATCATTTGGCCGTATAAATGTCCGTAAACCCGGCAGCGTACTGCATCGGGGCCACCGTGTGCATCACGTCGAGGGAAGTTCATCCAGCGGGCGCTGCTTGCACTGCTCATGCTTCAGCAAGGTGGTGGCCGGCAGCCGCTCGGCCAGGAAGTCGACCAGCGCGCGTACGCCGGGCAGCATGCCGCGCCGGCTGGGGTAGACGAAATGCATGGTGCCCTCGGGCACGCTCCACTCCGGCAGCACCACCTCGAGTTCGCCGCGGGTGATCGCCGGCGCGCAGACGAACTCCGGCAGCAACGCCACGCCCATGCCGCGGCGGGCCGCCTCCAGCAGCACCGCGAAGTCGCCGGTGATCAGGCGCGCCTGCACCTCGACGTTGACCTGCTCGCCGTTCGCACCGATCAGTTCCCACACTTGCGCACCTTCGTGCTCGCGCATCGACAGTGCCGGCAGTTTGCCCAGTTCATCCGGCGTGGCCGGACGGCCCTGGGCTTTCAGCAAGGCGGGGCTGGCCACCAGCTTGGTACGCGACTGGCCGAATGTGCGGATCACCAGGTTCGCATCCGTGTCCAGCTTGCTGCGCACGCGGACCGCCAGATCGTAGCCCTCGCCGATCACGTCGACCCGGCGGTCGCTGGACAGCACGCGCACCTGCATCTTCGGGTACAGCGCGAGGAAATCCGGCAGCACGTACGCCAGCACCGTCTGCGCCAGCGACACCGGGCAGCTCAGGCGCACCATGCCGCGCGGCTCGGCGCGCAATTCGTCCACCGCGTCCTGCGCTGCCTGTGCCTCTTCCAGCACGGCGCGGCAATGCGTGTAGAAGCGCTCGCCGACCTCAGTCACCACGAAGCGCCTCGTGGTCCGCTGCAGCAGGCGCACGCCCAGCCGTTCCTCCAGCTGGGCCACGCGCTTGCTCAGGCGCGACTTCGGCACGCCCAGCGCGCGGCCGGCCGCGGAAAAACCGCCGTGCTCGACCACGGCGGCAAAGAAGTACAGATCGTTGAGGTCCTGCAGGGCACCGCCCAATACGGTCATGATCGTTTCCATCAAAGAACGATAAGTTCGATAACTGCCATCTTATCGAGGCATTGTTTCAAATATATCCTGATTCCATCGCCAATTGTTGGCCTGACCAGGAAGCTTTCCATGAAACTCTTGCATATCGATTCCAGCGCGCTGGGTGGTTATTCGGTGTCGCGCCAGCTGACCGCCGATATCGTAGCCGAGCTGAAGCGCGCCACACCCGGCCTCACCATCCGCTATCACGATCTGGCCGCACAGCCGCTGCCGCACTGGACCCCGGTGGCCGACGCCAGCGACCCCGCCGCCGTGCTGGGCACCGAAATGCTGGAAGAGTTCCTTGCCGCCGACATGGTGGTGATCGGCGCGCCGATGTACAACTTCGCGATCTCCAGCCAGCTCAAGGCGTGGCTCGACCGCATCCTGGTTGCCGGCAAGACCTTCCGCTACACGGCGAACGGCCCCGAGGGCCTGGCCGGCGGCAAGCGGGTGATCATTGCCTCCAGCCGCGGCGGCTTCTACGGCAAGGACACGCCTGCCGCCGCGATGGACTTCCAGGAACCCTACCTGCGTGCGGCATTTGCCTTCATCGGCATCGACGACGTCGAGTTCGTGCGCGCCGAAGGCATCGCGATCGGCGACGAGCAGAAGGCTGCGGCGCTGAAGTCCGCGCGCAGCGCGATCGGGACGCTGGTCGCCAAGGCGGCCTGATCCACCCTGCCCCCGGGCGAACGCCCTCTTCCTGCTGAAGAGGGCGTTTGCGTCACGCGGCGGGCGAGCCGCGACCGCCCTGCTGGAAAAACCGCGCACGGACCGACACACTGCGGATTCATCCGTCACGGGAATCCGCGCATGAAACACTCGCTACGCCTGTCCCTGCTCGCCCTGCTGGCGCTGGCGCCGGCCGTGCAGGCCGCCGACCTGCTGGTCGACAACGTCAACGGCTACACACTGGACAGCCACGGCAAGCTGCAGCATTTCCAGGCGCTGCTGGTCGACCAGGGCAAGGTGGTCGCCACCGGCAACCATGCCGAACTGGCCAGCCGCGCCGGCGACGCCAAGGTGATCGACGGCCACGGCAAGACCCTGCTGCCCGGCCTGATCGACGCCCACGGCCACGTGCTGGAGCTCGGCTACGCACGCAACAACGTCGACCTTGTCGGCACGAAGTCGCTGGACGAGGCGCTGGCGAAAGTGAAAGCCTACGCGGCGGCGCACCCCGAGGCGAAGTGGATCCTCGGCAGCGGCTGGAACCAGGAGATCTGGAAGCTCGGCCGCTTTCCTACCGCGAAGGAACTCGACACCGCGGTCGCCGACCGCCCGGTCTGGCTGAGCCGCGTCGACGGCCACGCCGGTTGGGCCAACAGCGCCGCCATCAAGCTGGCCGGGGTCGACAAAGCCAGCAAGGATCCCAGCGGTGGACGCATCGAACGCGATGCCGGCGGCAATCCCGCCGGCGTCTTCGTCGACGGCGCCACCGCGCTGATCAACGCGAAGGTGCCGCCGCCGACCCCGCAGCAGAAGGTCGCCGCGCTGGATACCGCGCTGGCCGAGATGGCCAGCGTCGGCCTCACCGGCGTCGGCGACGCCGGCATCGACCTGGCCAACTACGAGCTGTACCGGCAGTACGCCGACCAGCACAAGCTGACTGCGCGCATCTACGCGATGATCCTGGGCACCGGCGACGACTTCGACACGATCAGCAAGGACGGCCCGCTGATCGGCTACGGCAACGACTTTCTCACGGTGCGCGCAGTCAAGCTGTTCGCCGACGGCGCACTGGGCAGCCGCGGCGCGGCGATGCTCGCGCCCTACTCCGACGATCCGCACAACCGTGGCCTGCTGTTCCTGAAGCCTGCAGAACTGACCGCGGACATCGGCAAGGCGCTGGGCAAGGGCTACCAGGTCGCCATCCACGCGATCGGCGACCACGCCAACCGCGAAGTGCTGGACAGCTACGCGGCAGCCTACAAGGCCCACCCCGACGGCATCGCTTTGCGCAACCGGGTCGAGCACGCGCAGATCGTCTCGCTCGTGGACATCCCGCGCTTCGTGCCGCTCAAGCTGATCGCCTCGATGCAACCGACCCACGCCACCTCCGACATGAACATGGCGGAAGACCGCATCGGCCACGAGCGGATCAAGGGTGCCTACGCCTGGCAGCGCTTCCTCAAGCAGGGCACGATCGTCGCCGGCGGCTCGGATTTCCCGGTGGAATCGCCGAACCCGTTCTACGGACTGTACTCGGCGATCACCCGCGAGGATCACGCCGGCCAGCCGCCGGGCGGCTGGTACCCGGACCAGGACATGACGCCGGCCGAGGCGCTACGCGCGTTCACCCTCGATGCGGCTTACGCGGAGCATGCGGAAAAGACCCTGGGCACATTGGAGCCGGGCAAGTGGGCCGACTTCATCCTGATCGACCACGATATCTTCAAGGACCCCGCGAGCAAGATCTGGGAGACGAAGGTGCTGCAGACCTGGGTCGGCGGCAAGCAGGTGTACGCGGCGAAGGATTGAACGCGCAATATTGGAGACCACAGAGGCCGGCTGCGAAGCCGGCTTTTGTGTCGATGCAAGCCGCGAGCGGGCCCTTCGACTTCCTCGCTCCTCAAAGCCGCAGCCATCCATGGCCGCTCCCCGCGTGCGCTGCGCTACGCTCAGGGCGAACGGGTCACCGTTGCCGCCACCCTCCACCGTTCACCCTGAGCGTAGCCGCGCAGCGGCGAAGTCGAAGGGCCGCTCGGCCTAGATCGTCGAAGTCTTGCCGCCGTCCATCGGGATGATCGCGCCGGTGACGTAGCTGGCGCGCGCCGAGGCCAGGAACACCGCCACGTCGGCGATCTCCGCGGGCTCGGCCATGCGGCCCAGCGGAATATCGGCGAGCTGCGCGGTCAGCAGCTCCTCGCGTGGCCGTCCGCTGGCACGGACCGCCGCATCCAGGCCCTCGTCGACCCGACCGGTGCGGGTGATGCCGGGGTTGATCGCATTCACCCGCACGCCCTTGCCGGCATAGGCATTCGCATAGCCCACCGTGGCCAGCATCAGGGCGGCGTTCGCCGCGCCGCCGCCGATGTGCTGCGGATTGGCCTGGCGGCCGCCCTGCCCGATCACGTTGACGATGCTGCCACTGCCACGCGCACCCATGCGGCGGATCACCGGGTCGATCGCGTGCATGTAGCTGAAGTACTTCGCCTGCATCGCCGCCTGCATCGCGGCGGCATCCAGCTCATCCGGCGGCGCGCGGCGCGCGGCTCCGGCGCAGTTGACCAGCACGTCGACCGGACCATGGTCGCGTTCGATGCGCTCCATGACCAGTTGTGCCGCCACGCTGTCCTTCAGGTCGGCCGGTTGCGCCGTCATCGCCAGGCCGAGCGATTCGAGCTGCTGCTGCGCGGCGCGCAGGTTCGCCGGATCGCGCGAAACACCGACCACCTTCGCCCCCTCGCGTGCAAACGCGATCGCACAGGCCAGGCCGATGCCCTTGCTGGCGCCGGTGACCACCACGACCCGGTCGAGCAATTCGAGATCCATGCCTGCCTCCGCGTGACTGATATCCGCGCATTGAACCATGTTCGCCAAAGGCCGCGGGATGACGCCGGCCCACGCTGCATGCCACATCCGCGGCGGCCGCCGCGGATGTGGCATGCAGCGGCAGCTACCGGGCCGTCGGGCCGTCGCCTGACCATATAGGCCATCAGTCATGTTGCGAAATCGCATTTCGCCTATTGACGGCTCAAAGTTCAGTGTTATAGTTAACTACAACACCACTCAACGAGGTCACTAAGGAGGCCCGTCATGAAAGCGCAGAACCTGATCGCCAGCGTCGCCGCCGTCCTGTTCACCTTCGCCAGCCTGAGCGCCGTCAACTACAACGTCGACAGCCAGCCGGCCCCGGCCCGCAAGAGCAGCACCATCCCCGTCATCGACCTGGCCCCGGTCCAGGTTCGCCCCAGCGCAGCCGAAATGCGCACCGCCGCCCTGCTGAACGACATCGGCGTCGCGGGCGTCGCCACGATCCCGGCCATCGGACACCTGGACGGAACCAGCGATGCGGAGCAATTCAGCCTGCTCGGGTCGCAGCTGGTCATGCCCTACTATTCGTTTGGCAACAAGTTCGGCCGCATCAGCAAGGAATAAATATGACCATTACCTGGAACGACAGCGTCCCGATCTATCGCCAGCTGCAGCAACGCGTGGTGGCGATGATCCTGGACGGCGCCTTGAACGAGGGCGACCCGCTGCCGTCGGTACGCCAGGTGGCCGCGGACTATCAAATCAATCCGCTGACCGTGTCGAAGGCGTACCAGGAACTGGTCGACGAACAACTGGTGGAAAAACGGAGGGGTCTGGGCATGTTCGTCATCGAAGGCGCTCGCGAGGCGCTGCTGAAATCCGAACGCGAGCGGTTCCTGCGCGAAGAGTGGCCGGTATTGTTTGCCCGGCTGCAGCGGCTGGGGCTGGATCTGAAGACGCTGTTGCGCGAAACCGGCACCGACAAGGAGGAGAAATCATGAGCGCGGTGATCACGGCCAGTGGCCTGACCAAGCGATACAAGTCGGCGCTGGCACTGGACAACGCCAGTTTCCGGATCGAACCCGGCCGCATCGTCGGCCTGATCGGCCCCAACGGCGCCGGCAAGACCACCGCGCTGAAGGCGATCCTGGGCCTCACCGACTTCACCGGCGAGCTGAACGTGCTGGGCTTCGACCCGCGCAAGCAGCGCGACAAGCTGATGGGCGAGGTGTGCTTCATCGCCGACGTGGCCGTGCTGCCGCGCTGGATCAAGGTACGCCAGGCAGTGGATTTCGTCGCCAACGTGCACCCGCGCTTCGACCGCGCCAAGTGCGAGGCGTTCCTGGCCCGCACCAAGCTGCAGCCCGACCAGCGCGTGCGGCAGATGTCCAAGGGCATGATCGTGCAGCTGCACCTGGCGCTGGTGATGGCGATCGACGCCAAGCTGCTGATCCTGGACGAACCCACCCTGGGCCTGGACATCCTCTACCGCAAGCAGTTCTACCAGCACCTGCTGGAAGACTACTTCGACGAGAACAAGACGATCATCGTCACCACGCATCAAGTGGAGGAAGTCGAGCACATCCTCACCGACCTGATGTTCATCCGCGACGGCAGGATCGTGCTGGATGCCGACATGGACGCGGTTGGCGATCGCTTCATCGAGGTGATGGTCGGGGCCGACAAGGCCGACGCCGCGCGCCAGCTGAAACCGCTGGACGAGCGCCAGGTCTTCGGCAAGAGCATTTTTCTGTTCGACGGCGCGAACCGCGCGACGCTGGAGCAGCTGGGCGAAACTCGCCGGCCCTCCATCAGCGACCTGTTCGTCGCCACCATGAAGGGAACCTACGCATGAAAACCTTCTACTGGCTTGTGAAGCGCGAATTCTGGGAACACCGGGGCGGCTTCTTCTGGGCGCCGATCATCACCGGCGGCGTGTTCCTGTTGCTGAACATCATGGGCATCATCACCGCCGAGGTGGTCGGCGCGCGCCACGGCATCAACTTCGGCGCCAGCGGCGGCCTGCAACGCGTCATCGCCGACATGGACGCCGGCGACCTGAGCCAGGTCGGACTCGCCCTGGACGTGGCGATGTACTCGGCGATGGGCCTGCTGATCGTCGTTCTGGGCTTTGTGGTGTTTTTCTACTGCCTCGGTGCGCTGTACGACGATCGCCGCGACCGCAGCATCCTGTTCTGGAAATCGTTGCCGATCTCCGATACCAGCACCGTGCTGTCCAAGGTCGTCAGCGCCACCGTGCTTGCGCCGATCGTCGCCGTGATCACGGGCATCATCGTCGGCATGCTGCAGTTGCTGATCCTGGCGGTCACGCTGTCCTTCCACGGCGTGAACGTATGGCAGCTGCTGGTGCTGGCCCATCCGTTCCGGGTCATGTTCAACCTGGTCGGCTACATCCCGCTGTATGTGCTGTGGGCGCTGCCTTCGGTGGGCTGGCTGCTGCTCTGCTCGGCCTGGGCACGCAACAAGCCCTTCCTGTGGGCCGTGGCATTGCCGGTGGCCACCGGCCTGCTGGTGAGCTGGTTCGGCATCATGGGACTGTTCGACCTGCCGACCACCTGGTTCTGGAAGAACGTCGTGCAGCGCGGCCTGCTCAGCGTATTCCCCGGCACCGGCAGCATGTTCGGTCACAACGGCAACATCGCACACAGCGTCGCCGGCAACCCGGGCATGGACTTCATGGATCTGGCCAACACCTACCAGCTATTGGCATCCGCCAACCTGTGGGTCGGCGTGGTAGTCGGCCTGGGCCTGCTCGCCGGCGCAGTCTGGTTCCGCCGCTGGCGCGACGACAGCTGACTTCCGGTCGAATTCGAGAAAGGAGAACATTCATGAAACCCGTCACTTTCAGCGCACTCGCCTTGCTCCTGCTGCTGCCGCTGGCCGCCTGCAGCCAATCCGGGCAGGACACCACCCCTTCGGGCGCCGCCAGCGACATGGCCCAGGCTGCAAAGGAAGTTCGCCAGCAGACCTCTCCCTCGATGATCGCCTCCGAGGTCCGCAAGGGCATCGAGCAGGCCAAGAAGGAACTGGTCACCCAGGACATCGACGTGGGTGGCGTCCACATCGGCAACGGCCCGCGCCACCACGACGGCTCCCGGCCCAAGGCGGTGATCACCCCGCAAGGCGAGCTGGTGATCGCCGGCAAGCCGGTATCGGCTACGCCGGAACAGCACGCCATGCTGGTGGATTACCGCCAGCAGATCATCGGCATCGCCGAGGCCGGCATGGACATCGGTGCAAGCGGCGCGGACATCGGCGTCGCCGCAGCGAAGCAGGCGATCTGGGGCGCGTTCACCGGCAAGAGCGACAAGGAGATCGAGGCGAGCATCAAGCCGCAGACCGACCAGATCCAGGCCGCCGCCATGCAACTCTGCAAGCGCATGCCCGGCCTGCTCACCTCCCAGCAGAAACTGGCCGCCGCCCTGCCCGCATTCAAGCCCTACGCCACGATGACCCAGGAGGACATTGATGATTGCGGCAGGGACATGAAGGACAAGGACGGCAAGAAAGGCTTCGCCGTATTCTCCGACTGACCCGATGCAGGATGCAGGAGCCCGCTCGCGGGCGATGCCGTTGCTTTGAGCATCGCCCGCGAGCGGGCTCCTGCAGGACGTCTTTCAAGGTCAACCGTGGATGCCGCCGCGGGTCAGCGCCATCGGATCGAGCAGCTTCTTCAGTTCATCCTTCGACAACCCGGTGGTTTCCAGCGCCACTTCCATGATCGGCCGATGCTGCTTGTACGCCAGCTTGGCGGTAGCCGCACCCTTCTCGTAGCCGATTACCGGGTTCAGCGCAGTGACCAGGATCGGGTTCATCGCCAGCGCCTGGTTCACCCGTGCCTTGTTGACCTTGAAGCCGGCGATGGACTTGTCGGCCAGCAGCACGCTGACGTTGGCCAGGATGCCGATCGACTGCAGCAGGTTGTGCGCGATCAGCGGCAGCATCACATTGAGCTGGAAGTTGCCGGACTGGCCGGCGATGGTGATCGAGGCGTCGTTGCCGATCACCTGCGCGGCGACCATCGCCACGGCCTCGGGAATCACCGGGTTGACCTTGCCCGGCATGATCGACGAACCCGGCTGCAGCGCCGGCAGTTCGATCTCGCCCAAGCCGGCCAGGGGACCGGAATTCATCCAGCGCAGGTCATTGGCGATCTTCATCAGCGCCACCGCCAGCGTCTTCAACTGGCCGGACAGTTCCACCGCAGCATCCTGCGCGGCCATGCCCTCGAAATAGTTTTGCGCCGACTCGAACTTCACCCCGGTCAGTTTCTTCAACTGCTGCGCGATGGCCGGGCCAAACTTCGGATCGGCATTGATGCCGGTGCCCACCGCGGTGCCGCCCTGCGGCAGCCGGCGCATGCGCTTCAGCGCGTCCTCGATGCGTTCGATGGCAGAGGCCACTTGCGCCGACCAGCCGGACAGCTCCTGCCCGAACGTGATCGGCATCGCGTCCATCAGGTGGGTGCGGCCGGTTTTCGGCGTGCTCTTCAATTCACGCGCGCGCTTGTCGATGGCCTTCTTCAGGTGCTTCAGCGCCGGCAGCAGCTGCTCGCTGGCGGTCAGCGCGGCGCTGACGTGGATCGCGGTGGGGATCACGTCGTTCGAGCTCTGCCCGTAATTGACGTGGTCGTTCGGATGCACCTTCGCGCCGCCCTGCACCGCCAGGTGCGCGATCACCTCATTCGCATTCATGTTGGTGCTGGTGCCCGAGCCGGTCTGGAAGATGTCGATCGGGAACTGCGCGTCGTATTGGCCGTTCGCCACCGCCAGCGCCGCCTTGCGGATCGCCGCGGCCTGGTTCTTCTTCAGGTGCCCCATCGCCAGATTGACCTCGGCCGCGGCGGCCTTGATCAGCCCCAGTGCGCGGATGAACGGGCGCGGCAGGTGCAGGCCGGAGATCGGGAAGTTGTCGATCGCGCGCTGGGTCTGCGCGCCGTACAGCGCGTCGGCGGGGACTTTCAACTCGCCCATGCTGTCGTGTTCGATGCGGAAGTTGCTCATTGGGGGGAATCCTTCGGGAAAAGACCATGGGATGCTGAAGACAGCACTACGCCCTTCTAGGCCCGTTCGCCCTGAGCGTAGCCGCGCAGCGGCGAAGTCGAAGGGTATCGGAGCGGCTTCGACTTCGCGCCTTCGGCGCTACGCTCAGCCCGAACGGATAGACAGCCATGCCTCGTCACTATAAGCCGCCGAGCATTGGCCTGCTGTCAATGTAAAATGGCGGTTTCTTCGCCGGAACCTGCCGATGTCCTCCCACGCCCTCACCGCCCTGTCGCCGCTGGACGGCCGCTACGCCAGCAAGGTCGAAGCGCTGCGCCCGATCTTCAGCGAGTTCGGCCTGATGCATCGCCGCGTGCAGGTGGAGATCGAATGGCTGCTGGCTCTGGCCGCCGAGCCAGGCATCCGGGAACTCCCGCCGTTCACGGAAACCCAGGTCAAGCAGTTGCACACCATCGCCGACAGCTTCGCCATCGAGGAAGGCGCGCGCATCAAGGCCATCGAGGCCACCACCAACCACGACGTCAAGGCGGTGGAATACTTCATCAAGGAGCGCATCGGCGCCGACCCCGCACTGGCCCGGGCCCGCGAGTTCGTGCATTTCGGCTGCACCAGCGAGGACATCAACAACCTGTCCTACGCACTGATGCTGCGCGACGCGCGCAGCCAGGTGCTGCTGCCGCAGCTGGACGCGGTGATCGCCAAGCTGCGCGAGATCGCGCACGCCAACGCCGCGCTGCCGCTGCTCTCGCGCACCCACGGCCAGACCGCCTCGCCCAGCACGCTGGGCAAGGAAATCGCCAACGTGGTGGCGCGGCTGGAACGCCAGCGCCGGCAGCTTGCCGCAGTGGAAATCTCCGGCAAGATCAACGGTGCGGTGGGCAACTACAACGCCCACGCCATCGCCTATCCGGAAATCGACTGGCGGGCGTTCTCGCAGCGCTTCGTGGAAAGCCTCGGCCTCGACTTCAACGCGTACACCACCCAGATCGAGCCGCACGACGGCGTGGCCGAATACTGCGACGCCGTGCGCCGCGCCAACATCATCCTGATCGACCTGGCCCGCGACATCTGGGGCTACATCTCGCTGGGCTATTTCAAGCAGACGCTGAAGGCCGGCGAAGTGGGCTCATCGACCATGCCGCACAAGGTCAACCCGATCGACTTCGAAAACGCCGAAGGCAATTTTGGCCTCGCCAATGCCCTGCTCGGCCACTTCGCCGAGAAGCTGCCGATCAGCCGCTGGCAGCGCGACCTCACCGACTCCACCGTGCTGCGCGCACTGGGCACCGCGTTCGGCCACACCCTGGTCGCGTTGGAATCGCTGAAGAAAGGCCTGGGCAAACTCAACGTCAACGCCGAACGCATCGCCGCCGACCTCGACGCCAGCTGGGAAGTACTGGCCGAAGCCGTGCAGACCGTGATGCGCCGCTACGGCCTGCCCGAGCCGTACGAGCAGCTCAAGGCCTTAACCCGCGGGCACGGCATCACCCGTGACTCCATGCGCGAGTTCATCGGTGGGCTCGACCTGCCGGCCGAGGCGAAGCAGCGGTTGCTGGAGCTGACGCCGGGCGGCTACATCGGCTTGGCCGAGGGGCTAGCGAAGGACATCTGAGCGCGATTGTCTGTCGGACGCCCAGCCACCTCGTGGGTCGCCTCGAATAACCACACTTCAGTCTCGCCATCCCAGCGAAAGCTGGAATGACGGACGTTCCAGGATTTTTCGAGGTCCCGGCAGCAGTAAGTGAACCTGACCCCGTTTTGTGCTGCTCCAGCGTTGGTCGTCACGCGACAATCAAATATGAAACCAATCGCTCGCAGCCAGAAATCAACCCGCAAGCGTCGAGGAATTCATGTCCGACACTGACTACCTTCTGGAAAACCGGAAGGCAGAGGCGGCTCAGCGCTTCGCCTCGCTGTCCGCCCTGTTCGACCCGGTCACGCTTCGACAGTTTGATGCTTGCGGCATGGCTGACGGATGGCGCTGCTGGGAAGTGGGCGCCGGAGGACCTGCACTCGTCCGAATGATCGCGGAGCGTGTTGGACATGCCGGGCACGTACTGGCAACTGACATCGACGCCTCCTGGACGAGGGAAGCGGCGTCTCAAAACGTGGAAGTACGCAACCATGACGTGGCCCACGACGCTCCGCCCGGTGAATTATTTGATCTGGTGCATGCCCGGCTGGTTCTGGTCCACGTTCCCGAGCGGGAACGCGCATTCCGTAACATGATTTCCGCACTGAAGCCCGGCGGTTGGCTGGTGATCGAGGATGCCGATCCTGCGCTCCAGCCGTTGAGCTGCATCGACGCCTACGGCCCCGAGCAAGAGCTGGCCAACAGGATCAGGGTGGGATTCAGGGCGCTGTTGTCGAACCGGGGAGCGGACTTGTCCTTCGGCCGAAAACTGCCGCGAATGTTCCGCAGCGCGGGTATGGAAGACATGGCAGCCGAGGCTTATTTCCCGATCACTTTGCCGGAATGCGCGCCATTGGAAATTGCCACGATAGCGATGATTCGAAACGATCTGCTGAGCCATGGCATAGCCACCGATGACGAAATCGAGCAACACCTCGATAACGTGCGAGCTGGTGTGCTGGACCTCTCACAGCCACCGATGATTTCCGTTCGCGGACGCAAGCCGCGATACCGGTGAAGATGCTTTTCTGCTGTGCCAGCCGGCGCGAGGTGTCGCAGGTCATCTGCTCAGGTTCATTCACTGCGTAACAGAAGGCTTGTGCTGGCCGTGAACCCGGCCCTGTTCGCAAAAAGCTCACCCGAGCAACCTGTCCCACCTCACCAGACGCGAACGGCCGGCACCTCGCGATGCCGGCCGTTTGCGTTTGCGCAATGACCGATCAGGCGGCCGCCTTGATCAGCCCTTCTGCCTGCATCGCCTTCTGCACTGCCGGCCGCTCGGCCACGCGCTTCTGGAAGGCCAGCAACGCCGGGAAGCCGGACAGGTCCAGGTCGACGTGCTTGGCCCAGTTGGTGACGGTGAACAGGTAGGCGTCGGCCGCGGTGAAATGGTCGCCAAGCAGCCACGGCTGCTTCGCCAGCACGTCTTCGATCAGCTGGTAGCGCTTGAGCAGGTATGCCTTGCGCTCGGCGCGGGTGGCCTCGGGCGTGTCGGGCTTGAACAGCGGGCTGTAGCTCTTGTGGATCTCCGAGTTGATGTAGCCCAGCATCTCCTGCAGGCGATAGCGTGCAAGCGTGCCGTTGGCGGGGGCCAGGCCGCTTTCGGGCTTGAGGTCGGCCAGGTACTGCACGATCGCCGGGCCTTCGGTCAGCAGTTCGCCGTTGTCCAGCGCCAGCGCCGGCACGTAGCCCTTCGGGTTGACCTGCCAGAAATCCGCGCCGCCTTCGGTGCGCTTGGCCTTGCCGTCGACCTTTTCCAGCGGCAGCGCGATGCCGGCTTCCAGCGCCACGATGTGCGGGGAAAGCGAACAGGCGCCGGGGGAGTAATAGAGCTTCATGCGATGACTCCATGTGGGTGGGGAACACGGATGGCGCGCCGGGCAAGCGGCATGCATCCGAGCCCCGCATGCTACGACGTCATGGTTACCATTGGATACCATCTAACCGTCGGTTAGTCCTAGAATGCGGTAACTCCCCGGTTACCGAGCCACCTCGCATGGGCCTCCCCGTACGCAAGAGCAAGGTCGCGCCACCGCCCGCCTGCCCGCTCACCGAAAGCCTGGCACTGCTGCGAGGCGCCTGGGCGCCCAACGTGATCTGGTACCTGAGCGGCGAACCCCGCCGCTTCGGCGAACTGCGCCACGATATCCCGCGCATCTCCGCCCGCGTACTCAGCGCACGCCTGCGCGAACTGGAATCGCGCGGCCTGGTAAGCCGCCGCCTGCTCGACACTTCCCCGCCCTCCGCCGAATACGCGCTCACCAAACTGGGCCGCGAACTGCTGCCGGCGATCAATGCGCTGGCGCGGGTGGGCCAGAAGCTGATTGCGGAATGGGATTCGCGTGCTTCGTTGGCGAAGCGGGGGCGCGCGATGGGTTGAGGCGTCCCATCACGCGACTTGCCTCCGATGCCCGCAAATGAAACGATGCCGCGGCTGTCTCCGGGCGCAACCAACCACTGCGAGGTCAGGCTGCGGAATTGGACTGCATCAAAGGGGGCAAGTCGTTGACTTCAGCAGACCGAGACCAAGATGGATGGTCCTTCGTTGCACTGGCGAGCCCACTGCCATTCATCCAAGTCGCTGCCGCTTCACACGCCTTGATTCAAGCACCGAGTCCGGCGCACAAGCCTCACTCCACCTCATCCGACCCCTCGTTGACGCCCTCGAACAGGAAGGTCGACAGGTAGCGTTCGCCGGTGTCCGGCAGCATCGCCAGCAGTACCGAGCCCGGTGGCGCATCGGCCGCCACCTGCACGGCGGCGGCCAAAGTGGCGCCAGAGGAGATGCCGGTGAAGATGCCTTCCTGTTGCGCCAGCTCGCGCGAGGTGTCGCGGGCCAGCACGTCGTCGATCGGCACGATGCGGTCAACCACCTGGCGGTTGAGCACGGCCGGCACGAAATCAGGGGTCCAGCCCTGGATCTTGTGCGGCTGCCATTCCTTGCCGGAGAGCAGCGCCGCCCCGGTCGGCTCGCTGGCGATGATCTGCACTTCCGGGCGCGCCACCTTGAGCACCTCGCCAACGCCGGTGAGTGTCCCGCCGGTGCCCCAGCCGGTGACGAAGTAGTCCAGCCGGCGGCCGGCGAAGTCGCGCAGGATCTCCGGCGCGGTGGTCTGCCGGTGGTACGCCGGATTGGCGGGATTTTCGAACTGGCGGGCGAGGAACCAGCCGTGCTTCTGCGCCAGTTCCTGCGCCTTCGCCACCATGCCGCTGCCGCGCGCGGCGCCGGGCGTGAGCAGCACCCTGCCGCCGTAGGCGCGGATAAGCTTGCGCCGCTCGACCGAGAACGTATCCGACATCACCGCCACGAACGGGTAGCCGCGCGCCGCGCAGATCGCCGCCAGCGCCACGCCGGTGTTGCCCGAGGTGGCCTCGATCACGGTCTGGCCGGGTTTCAGGGTGCCGCGCTGCTCGGCGTCGAGGATGATCGCCAGGGCGAGCCGGTCCTTCACCGAGCCGGCGGGGTTGAACGCCTCCACCTTCACGTAGATCTCGACGTGCTTCGGGGCGAAGCGCTGGAGCCGGATGATCGGGGTGTTGCCGATGGTGCCGAGGATGCTGTCGTGGATCATGGGTCGTGCTCCGGCAGGCTGGGGGAAAATCGTCGCGCGATCATGCACCCGCCCAGGTGAAGATTTCCGTCAAGCGCGCTGGCCCGCCGCCAGCACGCCTTCGCCGGCCGATCCTGCCCCGCGCGGCGCACGGATGCCATGCACCGTGGCGCCCAGCGGCGGCGCGCCGAACCAGGCCAGCGAACCGGCCAGCGCCGCCACCTCGCCCACGATCAGCAGAGCCGGCGAGCGCACACCGTGGGCCAGCGCCCGCTCGGCCAGGTTGGCCAGGGTGCCGGTGACGACCCGCTGCTCCGCCCGCGAGCCGTTCTCGACCAGGGCGAACGGCGTCGATGGCGCCCGGCCGTGCCCGACCAGTTGCGCCTGCAGCACGTCCAGTTCGGCGACGCCCATGTAGACCGCCAGGGTCTGCCGCTCCTGCGCCAGCGCGGCCCAGTCCAAGGTGTCGCACGAGGCCCGGCAGTGCGCGGTGACGAAACGCACCGACTGCGCGTGGTCGCGATGGGTCAGCGGCACGCCGGCATAGGCCGCGCAGGCCACCGCCGCGGTGATGCCGGGCACCACTTCGTACGGAATGCCGTGGGCGCGCAAGAATTCCAGCTCCTCGCCGCCGCGGCCGAACACGAACGGGTCGCCGCCTTTCAGCCGCACCACCCGCCGCCCTGCCCGCGCATGCTGCAGCAGCAGCGCATGGATGCCGTCCTGGGTGGTGTGGTGGTGGCCGGACTGCTTGCCGACCTCGATCCGCTCGGCGTCGCGCCGGGCCAGCTCCAGCACCCCGGCGCTGACCAGCCGGTCGTGCAGGATCACGTCGGCCTCGTTCAGCACGCGCAGCGCACGCAGGGTCAGCAGGCCCGGATCGCCGGGACCGGCGCCCACCAGCACCACCGAGCCCGCCGGCGCAGCCGGCGCCGCAGCCAGCGCCCGTTCCGCCGCCAGCCGTGCCTCATCCGGCCGGCCCTGGCGCAGCAAGGCCGCCACCGGGCCGGCGAACAGGCTTTCGTAGAAGCGCCGCCGCGCCGCGAGGTCCGGGTGGCGCAGGCGGATGCGGCGGCGCAGGCGCGCCGCCAGCATGGCCAGCGCGCCCAGCGAATGGTCGAGCAGCGTTTCCAGCCGCTCGCGCAGCAGCCGCGCCAGCATCGGCGCCTCGCCGCCGCTGGAGATCGCGATGGTCAGCGGCGCGCGGTCCACCACCGCCGGCACGTGGAAGCTCGACAAGACCGCATCGTCGACCACGTTGACGAAGATCCGCCGCAGTTCGGCAAACGTGGCGATCAGCCGGTTCAGTTCGGCATCGGAAGTCGCCGCCACCACCAGCCAGACCCGCTCCAGCCAGGCCTCATGGAACGCATCGCGGCGATGCGCGATGCGCCCCGCCGCCGCCCAGCGCTGCAGCTGTGGCGTGAGCGTGGGCGCGTTCACCGTGACCTGCGCCTGCGCGCCGAGCAGGGCCGCCACCTTGCGCTCGGCCACCGCGCCGCCACCCACCACCAGCACGGCGCGGCGGGACAGGTCGGCAAACAACGGATAGAGCTTCATTCGGGCCGCAACGCTTCGCGTACGAGGGAGACGGAACCACGCTACGCAGCCGTCGCCGGCGCGACAAATGACTTGTGTGGCCGTGCATATGCCGTATCGGCATAACCCATGCCGGACGACGCCACGCTTGACCATTCGACCAAATAGACGTATAGACGTCTGATCATGCATGCATATCCAGGCCACCAGGAATCCGCCCGCAGCGTCAGGCTGGCCGCCTGCACCCATGCGCCATGCACGATGCCGGTTCATTCCATGCGATGTATCCGTGTTCCGTCCGCGCCCCGATCCCGCGATCCCGACTGCCCACGAGACCATCGCCATGACACTGATCCAGTTGCGTTACCTGATTGCCATCGCCGACTCCGGCCTCAACATCACGCTGGCCGCCGAGCGCGTCCACGCCACCCAGCCCGGCCTGAGCAAGCAGCTGCGGCAGCTTGAGGACGAGCTGGGCTTCCAGCTGTTCGTGCGCAAGGGCAAGAGCCTCGACGCGGTGACCCACGCCGGCCGGCACGTGCTGGAACGCGCCCGCACGATCCTCGCCGAGGCGGCCAACATCCGCTCGATCGCCGCCAACCTGCGCAACGAGGCGCGCGGCGAGCTGCGCATCGCCACCACCCACACCCAGGCGCGCTTCGCCCTGCCCGCCGCGATCGGCGCGCTGAGCCAGAGCTACCCGCAGGTCAGCGTGCACCTGCAGCCGGGCCGCGACGGCGAAGTGCTGGCGCAGCTGGAGGCCGGCCGCGTCGACCTGGCGGTGATCAGCAGCGCCGGTGCGCCGCCGTCCATCGGCATCGCGCTGCCGGCCTACCGCTGGCAGCGGGTGATCGTGACGCCGCAAGGGCATCCGCTGGCCGCGAAGGGGCAGCCGCCCTCGCTCGACGAACTGGCCACGCTGCCGCTGGTCAGCTACGACTCCTCGCTGAAGGCCGACTCGTCGCTGCGCCGCGCGTTCGAGGCGGCCGGCCTGCACCCGCAGATCGCGATGACGGCCGGCGACGCCGACCTGATCAAGACCTACGTGCGAGCAGGCCTCGGCATCGGCGTGCTGGCCGAGATGGCGATGCTGGACGGCGATACCGACCTGCAGACGCTGGCGGCCGACCACCTGTTCCCGCAATGCACGACCTGGATCGTGCTGCGCCGGGAAAGCGTGCTGCGCGAATACGTGCTGGAGTTCATCGCGCAGTTCGCGCCGCACCTGGGGCGCCGCGACGTGGTGCGCACGCTCGCCGCCGATACGGCACCGGCCGAGTGGTCGGCCGTGCCGCACTGGCGGGAACGCCCGGTCGTCGCGCGGCCCGACCGCCGCGCCGCCGTCTCAGCCATCGATCAGGCCGCGATTGCGCAATAGCGCCAGCACCTGCCGGGCCAGCACGACCGGCTCGGCGGCATCGCCGTCGATGCGCAGTTCCGGCTGCTCGGGCACCTCATACGGATCGCTGATGCCGGTGAACCGGGCGATCCTGCCCGCACGCGCCTGCGCGTAGAGGCCCTTGCGATCGCGCGCCTCGCACACTTCGAGCGAAGTGGCGACGTGGACTTCGATGAAGTCGCCATGCGCCTCGACCAGCGCGCGCGACTCGGCGCGGGCGTCGGCATACGGCGCGATCGGCGCGCATACCGCGATGCCGCCGTGGCGCACGATCTCGCTGGCCACGTAGCCGATGCGGGTGACGTTGGCGGCGCGATCCTCGCGCGAGAAGCCGAGTCCGCGCGACAGGTGCTTGCGCACCTCGTCGCCGTCCAGCACGGTCACCGGCCGGCTGGTGTGTTCCAGCAATTGCGCGATCACCGCCTGCGCGATGGTCGACTTGCCGGCGCCGGACAGGCCGGTGAAGAACAGTGCGAAGCCGCGCGGCGCATGCACCGGGTGACGCTCGCGCAGGATCTTCACCACGTCGGGGAAGCTGTACCAGGCCGGGATCTCGCTGCCTTCGTGCAGGTGCCGGCGCAGCTGGGTACCGGAGATGTCGCGCACCTCGTCTTCCGCGGTCACCTCGGTCGACGGCAGATAGGCATCGCGGTTCGCCGCGTAGACCATCGCCGGGAATGGCACGATCCGGATGCCCAGTTCGTCCTGGTGCCTTTCCAGCAACTGCTGCGCCTCGAACGGCCCGTAGAACGGCTGGCCGTGCGAATCCTTGCCGGGGCCGGCATGGTCGCGGCCCACGATGAAATGGCTGGCGCCGTAGTTCTTGCGGATGATTGCGTGCCACAGCGCCTCGCGCGGGCCGCCCATGCGCATCGCCAGCGGCAGCAGCGACAGCTTCACGCTGTCGGCCGGGTACTGCGGCAGCAGCGCGCGGATGCAGCGCACGCGGGTGTAGTGGTCGACGTCGCCCGGCTTGGTGCGCCCGACCGACGGCTGGATCAGCAGCCTGGCGCCGGCCTGCTGCGCCGCGCGCAGGGTCAGCTCGCGGTGCGCGCGATGCATCGGGTTGCGCGTCTGGAACGCCACGATGCGGCTCCAGCCGTTCGCTGCGAACCATTCGCGCAGGCTGCGCGGCGTATCGCGCAGCTCGCCGAAGTCGTAGTGCGCCGGCCGCTGGATGCCGCGCACGCGGCCGCCCAGCGCCACCGGCCTGGTGCGATCGAGCAGTTCGGCCACGCCGGGGTGCAGGCGGTCGGTGCTGCCGAACACGCGCTTCGCCTCGTGCAGGCGGTCGGGCCAGTAGACGTCGTGCACTTCCAGCACCGCCAGCGGTGCGCCCTGGCTGTCGCGCAGCGCGACCTCGCTGCCGGTGGACAGCTGCGCCGCGAATTCCTCGCTGACGTCGAGCGTGATCGGGATCGGCCACAGCGTGCCGTCGGCGAGGCGCAGCTCTTCCACCACGCGGTCGTAGTCGCGCCGGCCGAGGAAGCCTTCCAGCGGCGAGAACGCGCCGCTCAGCAGCAACTCCAGGTCGCACAGCTGGCGCGTATCGAGGTCCACGCCGGGCAGCCGGGCGCTGCGCAGCTTGAGCGCCTCGGCTTCGGCGGGCGGCAGGTACAGTTCCTTCAGCACCCCGCCGTGCGGAGCGATCAGGGCGTCGGCGGCAAGATCGTGGTTCGGAGCAAGTGCGGTGTGGCTCATGGTGTCGATAGTCCGGTCGGGGGAGAAAACCATCGCGGCGCGATGGCCGTCGGGTTACGCGATGCCGTGCAGTCCGCATTCGCGTTTGAGCCCGAAGAAGCGGGTGTCCTCGGCGTCCATGCCCGGCTCCCAGCGCTGGCTGGTGTGGCTGTCGCCGATGGAGACGTAGCCTTGCTGCCACAGCGGGTGGTACGGCAGGCCATGGCGCGCGAGGTAGTGGCCGACGTCGCGATCGCTCCAGTCGGCCAGCGGGTGGAACTTCCAGCGACCGTGGCGGTGCCCGGCGAACTCGATCGCCGCACGGCTGCGCGACTGCCCGCGGCGCAGGCCGGCGAACCAGCCGACGGCACCCAGCTCGGCCAACGCGCGCTGCATCGGCTCGACCTTGCGCAACCGGTTGTAGCGATCGAGCCCGGCCACGCCCTGCTCCCACAGCCGCCCATGGCGCGCTTCCATCCAGGCGGGGCTGAGCGGCGCGCGATACACCTTGAGGTTCAGCGCGAGCCGTTCGGTCAGCTCGTCGACGAAGCGGTAGGTCTCGGGAAACAGGTAGCCGGTGTCGATCAGCACCACCGGCAACGACGGCCGCTGCCGCGTCACCAGGTGTAGCGACACCGCCGATTGCGCGCCGAAGCTGGACGACAGCACGTGCTCGCCGGCAACGTGTTCCAGCGCCCAGGCCACCCGGCGTTCGGCGGTGAGCCGGGCCAGCATGGCGTTCAATTCCGCCAGCGCCTGCGGCTCGTGCGGCGCCTGTTCGAGCAGCGCAGCGCTCATGCAACCAGCTCGGCGGGAATGCGCCGCGACGGCAGCGGCGCGAGGATGCCGGCGCGCAGCAGGAAATCGCCGAAGCCCTCGCCATCCGCACGTTCGGCGGCGTAGCGCGCGAGCAACGGATCGAGCGTGGCGAGAATCGCCGCCTCGTCCACGTTCTCGCGATACGCCTGGTTCAAGCGCTGGCCGCTGAAGTCCGCGCCCAGGCGCAGGTCGTAACGACCCGGACCGCGCCCGACCAGGGCGATCTCGCCCAGGTACGGCCGCGAGCAGCCGTTCGGGCAGCCGGACAGGCGCAGCAGGATCGGCGCGTCGCTCAGGCCGTGGTGCTCGAGCAGCGCTTCGAGCCGCGGCAGCAGTGACGGCAGGTAGCGTTCGCTTTCGGCCATCGCCAGGCCGCAGGTGGGCAGCGCGACGCAGGCGATCGCGTGGCGGCGGATCGCGCTCTGTTTCGCATAGCCGTCCAGGCCGTACTCGCGCACGATCGCGTCGATGCGCCCGCGATCGTGCGCGGCGACGTTCGCCACGATCACGTTCTGGTTGCAGGTCAGGCGGAAGTCGCCGGCGTGCACCCGGGCCAACTCGCGCAGGCCGCTGAGCCAGCGCCGCTCGCCCGTGTCGGCGAGCCGGCCGGACTCGATATGCAAGGTGAGATGCCAGCGGCCGTCATGGCCCTCGACCCAGCCGTAGCGGTCGCCGTTGTGTTCGAAGCGGTACGCGCGCGGCGCCGCCAGCGCATGACCCAGACGCGATTCCAGCTCGGCCTTGAACACGTCCAGGCCGTGGCGATCGAGCGTGTACTTCAGCCGCGCGTGCTGGCGTTCGGCGCGGTCGCCCCAGTCGCGCTGCACGCCGATCACCGCCTCGGCCACGCCGAACAGCTGCTCCGGCGCCGCGAAGCCGATCACGCTGGCCAGCCGCGGATAGGTGCTGGCGTCGCCATGGGTGGCGCCCATGCCGCCGCCGACGGCGATGTTGAAACCGCGTAGCTCACCCTGCTCGATGATCGCGATCAGGCCCAGATCCTGCGCGAACACGTCGATGTCGTTGAGCGGCGGGATCGCCAGGCCGATCTTGAACTTGCGCGGCAGGTAGGTGGCGCCGTACAGCGGTTCATGCTCTTCCACGGGAGGAGCGTCGCCATGCAGCTTCTCGCCGTCCAGCCAGATCTCGTGGTACGCGCGCGTCTTCGGCGCCAGTTCGGTGGACAGCCGCGTGGCCCAGGCGTAGGCCTCGGCATGCGCGGCCGACTCGATCGGGTTCGCCGTGCTGACCACGTTGCGCACCACGTCGCCGCAGGCGGCGATCGTGGTCGCCAGCGCATCGTGGATCGCCGCGATGGTCGGCTTGAGCCTGCGCTTGATGATGCCGTGCCACTGGAACGTCTGCCGCGTGGTGATGCGCAGCGAACCGCTGGCGTAGTCGCGGGCGATGCGGTCGAACACCAGCCACTGCGCCGGCGTCACCACGCCGCCGGGCAGGCGCGCGCGCAGCATGAAGGCGTAGGCCGGCTCCAGCTTCTGTTGGCGGCGCTCCTCGCGCAGGTCGCGGTCGTCCTGCTGGTAGCTGCCGTGGAACTTCAGCAGCCTGGTGTCGTCGTCGCCGATCGCGCCGGTGACCGGATCGGCCAGGCCTTCGGTGATCGTGCCGCGCAAATGGCGGCTGGCTGCCTTGATATGTTCGAGATGAGAAGTCATGGGGTGCTTTTCTGAAGAGTGCGGCCATGGATGGCCGCTTCTTGACTCTCGCGTTCACGGATGAACGCAGAAATAAATCTCAGTACACGTCGCGGGCATAGCGGCCCTGTTGCAGGAGTTCTCCGAGCCAGGCTTGCGCCGCCTCGGAGGAGTGGCCGCCGTGGACCGCGACCACGTCGACCAGGGCGGCGTGGACATCGCGCGCCATGTGTTTGGAGTCGCCGCAGACATAGATATGCGCGCCGCCTTCCAGCCACGCATGCAACTCGGCGCCCTGCTCGCGCAGGCGCTGCTGGATGTAGGTTTTTTGTTCGGTGTCTCTCGAGAACGCCAGGTCGAGCCGGTGCAGCGAGCCGTCCCGCAGCGCCTGCTGCCACTCCACCTGGTAGAGGAAGTCGCTGGCGAAGTGGCGGTTGCCGAAGAACAGCCAGTTGCGGCCCGTGGCGGCGCTTTCGCGGCGCTCCTGCACGAACGCACGGAACGGCGCCACGCCGGTGCCCGGGCCGATCATGATGATGTCGCGCGAGTCGTCGGCGGGCAGGCGGAAGCGTTCGTTCGGCTCGATGAAGACCGGCAACCTGCCGTCCTCGGCGGTCGCGGCCAGCAAGGCCGAAGCCGCGCCCCAATGCGCACTGCCGTGCGCTTCGTAGTCGACCACGGCCACGGTCAGGTGTACTTCCTCGCCCACCGCCTTCGGGCTGGAGGCAATCGAATACAGCCGCGGGGCCAGCGGCCGCAGCGCGGCCAGCAAGGCCTCGGGCCGCCACGTCGCCGGGTAGCGGCGCAGCAGGTCGATCGGCTGGTCGTCGGCCAGCACGGCGGCGAGTTGTGTCGACTGTTCCGGCTGCAGCAACTGGACCAATGCATCGTGGCCGCCGGCGGCCGCCAGCGCGGCGATGAAGCCGCGATGCAGCCGGGTGATCTCGCGCTCGCGATCCAGCCATTGCCGCAGCGGCAGCGTGCGGCCCTGGTGGGCGACCTCCTGCGCGCCGTCCAGTTGCAGAACCTCCAGCCACTGCTCGACCAGCGCCGGCGGGTTGCGCGGCCACACGCCCAGCGCATCGCCGGGCTGGTAATGCAGGCCGGAGCCTTCCAGCGACAACTCGACATGGCGCACGTCGCGCACGCTGCCGCGTCCCACGATGCGCTGGTTGGCCAGCACGCCGGCGGCGAACGGCTGCTCGCGGGAATACGCACTGCGGCTCGGCACGGCATGCAACGGGGTCACCCGTGCCGGCGGGCCGACCTGCTTCAGCAATTCGCGGACCCGATCCAGCGCCTGCTCCGTCCACGGCGCGGCGACCGCCTCGATCTCCACGTCCGCCTCGCCGAATGCGCTGAAGCGGGTGGCGCCCAGCTCGGCCAGCCGCGCATCGAGCCGGCGCCCGATCGTGCAGAACTGCGGGTAGCTGGAATCGCCCAGGCCCAGCACGGCGAACTGCAGCGCCGGCAGCTTCGGCGCACGCTTGCCGGTGATGAACTCGAACAGGCCGCGTGCATCGTCCGGCGGCTCGCCGTCGCCCTGGGTGCTGATCACCAGCAGCAGGTGGCGTTCCTGCGCCAGCTCACGCTGCGGATAGGCATCGGCACGCAGCAGCCGCACCGGCAGGCCGGCCGCCTCGCTGCGGCTGGCCAGCTGCCCGGCGATGCGCTTCGCGTTGCCGGTCTGGCTGCCGTAGACGATGCTCAGCCGCTCGGCCGCCTTGCCCGCCGGCGCGATGGCCGCCGGGCCGCCTCGCTGCGCCTGCTCGGCCTGCGCCGCGCTCCACGCGGCGACCCAGTACAGCTGGGCCGCGGTCAACCCGTCCAGCTCCCGGGCCAGCCGGGCAAGCTTCTCCGCGGCTGGAGTGGCTGAGGAAAGGTCCGGTGCAACGACAGAATTCACGTTATCTCCGTTTGGACGTCTATACGGCTTGACGTCCAAATTATTTTTTAACGCGGCATATGGGAAAGGATCTGTCGGCATGTGCTTATGCCGCCGCCTTATGTTCCGGTTGCCGGCGCGGGGTGGCCGTCCCGGCCGACCCTGTTGCCGGGGCAAGGCCCGTCTGTCGCCACCGCCGCCGCCCGGCGCGGCTACAATGCGCGAATGACCAAACCAGCCTCCTTTCCGATCGAAGTCCGCGGCTCCGCCAGGCAGCCGCTGGGCATGCCGCCCGCCCGCTTTCTGCGCGACTACTGGCAGAAACGTCCGCTGCTGATCCGCAATGCCTTCCCCGATTTCCAGCCACCGCTGCAGCCGGACGACCTGGCCGGCCTCGCCTGCGAACCGGCCGCGCTGGCCCGGCTGATCGTGCACGACGAGAAGCGCGACCGCTGGCACGTCAACTCCGGTCCGCTGAGCGAAGCCGACTTCGCCAGGACCCCGGACAGCCACTGGACCCTGCTGGTGCAGGATGTCGACAAGTGGGACGCGGACGTCGCCGGCCTGCTGCAGCACTTCGGCTTTCTGCCGAGCTGGCGCGTGGACGACGTGATGGTCTCCTACGCCGAGCCCGGCGGCGGCGTCGGCGCCCACGTCGACCAGTACGACGTGTTCCTGCTGCAGGGCCTGGGCCAGCGCCACTGGGCGATCAGCGACGATCCGCTGGCGCCGAAGGCGTTCCACCACGACGTGGAGCTCAAGCAGTTGGTCCATTTCGAGCCGACCCACGAGTGGCTGCTGGAACCGGGCGACATGCTGTACCTCCCCCCGGGCGTGCCGCACGACGGCGTGGCGTTCGGCGGCCCGTGCATGACGTTCTCCGTCGGCATGCGCGCACCGTCGCAGGCCGAGTTGACCGGCGACCTGGCCGACTTCATCGCCGAGCACCTGCCGGAAGAATTGCGCTACGCCGACCCGGACCTGAAGCCGGCCACCGCCACCGGCGAGATCGACCGCGCCGCGATCGAGCGCCTGAAGGATGCGCTGCCGTTCGCCGCCGCCCTGCGCGACGACATGCTGCGCGACTGGTTCGGCCGCTTCATCACGCGCTACCGCAACGCGCAGACGCCGGCGCCGCCGGAAAAACCGCTGGGCGAGGCCGCGCTGGCCAAACAGCTCGACGCCGGCGCGCAGCTGCTGCGCCATCCCTGGTCGCGGCTGGCGTGGAGCCGCGGCAAGTCCGCCTGCACGCTGTACGCCAGCGGCCACGCCTACCCCGCCACGCCCGCGCTGGCGCAGCAGTTGTGCGGACAGCGCGCGCTCCATGTCGACCGCAAGCTCGACGCGGTCGAACGCCATCTGTTGCTGGCCCTGGTCAACGACGGCCACCTGCTGCCGCGCAAGCCGCGCCGGCGCCGATGAAGCTGCAGGACTTCCACGTCGAGGTCGCCGACTGGTCACGCGAGGACCAGCGCACCGCCCTGCTCGACCTGCGCGGCACCGTGTTCATCCAGGAACAAGGCGTGCCCGAACAGCGCGAGCGCGACGGGCTCGACGGGGATTGCTGGCACGTGCTGGCGCGCGACGACGCCGGCCGGCCGATCGGTTGCGGCCGGCTCACGCCGGCACACAAGATCGGCCGCATGGCCGTGCTGCAGGAGTGGCGCGGTCGCGGCGTCGGCGTGGCGCTGTTGCGCGAACTGGTCGCCCGCGCCCGCGCGCAGGGCTGGCCGGAAGTGGCGCTGGATGCCCAGGTCAGCGCCATCGGCTTCTACGAGCGCGAGGATTTCGTCGCGTACGGCGAGGAGTTCGAGGACGCCGGCCTGCCGCACCGGGCGATGCGCCTGACCCTGCTCGCGGATACCGACGAAGCAGAACCGCTGCGCGACATCGGCATACTGCCCGCCGGCACGCGCGGCGAGACTGCCGAAGCGCGACTGGGACTGCTGCGCGACGCGCGGCACCGGCTGTCCATCCATCTGCCGCAGCTGGGCAACGACGCCTACGCCAGCGCGGAAGAGCTGGCCGAACTGCGGCGCATCGCGATCTCCGGCCACGGCGCGCAGATCCGCATCCTGCTGCACGACCCGGCGGCCGCGCTGCGCAGCGATCATCGGCTGGTCGCGCTGGCGCAGCGACTGTCCAGTGCGATCCGGATCCGCACGCCGGTGGAGGAAGCCGACCTGGCCTACATCTCGGCCTACCTGCTCAACGACGCCGGCGGTTACCTGTTCCTGCCCGAGGCGGATCGCGCGCAGGGCCGCGCCGCCCGCCACGACCGCGCCAGCCAGGCGCCGCTGCAACAGCACTTCGACGACGTGTGGGAGCGCGCCGAACCGGCCAGCGAGCTGCAGGCGCTGGGCATCTGAGCCGACTGAACCGCAGCTGGCCCGGAGTTTTCGCCTGCCTGGCCGCCCGCGCCCGCGACAAAGCGCATGAAACCACTGCCTGCGACGAAATGCTCGTTAGACCATCGTCTGAAATGCCCGCCGGCAGACCATTCCGGACGGCCCGCGGGTTGCCGCGTTGCAGCAGCCAAAGGCTATAATCGTCCGGATTCTCCCCAGTCATCCGTACAAGCGGCCTGTCGGGCTTGAAAACCGACCGGAAACCGCGACTTCAAAGGTCACACGGATGGCTGCAAGCATCCTTTCCCTGCCGGTGGTGACGTGACTACAAACCTGATCCGCGAGTTCTTCGACTCCTCCCAACTCGCTGGCGGCAACGCCGATTACGTCGAATCGCTCTACGACGCCTGGCTGGCCGATACCTCGGCAGTACCTGCCGAATGGGCCAATTACTTTGCAAGCTTCAAGGGCCGCGAGTCGGGAGACGTCTCCCACGCCGCGGCCATTGCGCGTATCGAGGCCGCACAAAAGCAGCGCCACAACGGCGTCGACACCGTGCCGATGAGCGACGAGCACGCGCGCAAGCAGGCCGGCGTGCTGCGCCTGCTCACCGCCTACCGTTCGCGCGGCCACCTCGCCGCCGATCTCGACCCGCTCGGCCTGACCGAGAAGATGCCGGCGCCGGACCTCGGCCTCGCCTTCCACGGCCTCTCCGACGCCGACCTCGACACCGAATTCGATACCGGCAACTACGCCGGCGGCGGCCAGCGCCTGAAACTGCGCGAACTGCTGAGCCGCCTGCAGAAGACCTACGCCAGCACGATCGGCGCCGAGTTCATGCACATCAGCAACCACGAGCAGCGCAACTGGATCTACAGCCGGCTCGAACAGGCCAGCGGCCGGAGCGGCCTGGACAAGGCCGGCAAGCAGCGCGTGCTGGACGGCCTCACCGCCGCCGAAGGCCTGGAGCGCTACCTGCACACCAAGTACGTCGGCCAGAAGCGCTTCTCGCTGGAAGGCGGCGACAGCCTGATCCCGATGCTCGACGACGTGGTGCGCGCCGCCGGCGACAACGGCATCAAGGAGCTGGTGATCGGCATGGCCCATCGCGGCCGCCTCAACGTGCTGGTCAACATCCTGGGCAAGCCGCCGAAGACCCTGTTCGACGAGTTCGAGGGCCGCTTCGACCACCCCGACGACCCGGCCCACTCCGGCGACGTGAAGTACCACATGGGCTTTTCCGCCGACGTCAAGACGCCCAAGGGCGGCGTGCACGTGGCGCTGGCGTTCAACCCGTCGCACCTGGAGATCGTCAACCCGGTGGTGACCGGCTCGGTGCACGCGCGCCAGACCCGCCGCCGCGACACCGCGCACACGCAGTCGATGGCCGTGCTGATCCACGGCGACGCCGCGCTGGCCGGCCAGGGCGTGAACATGGAACTGTTCAACATGTCGCAGGCGCGCGGCTTCAAGATCGGCGGCAGCCTGCACGTCGTCATCAACAACCAGGTCGGCTTCACCACCTCCAATCCGCAGGACGCCCGTTCCACCATGTACTGCACCGACCTGGCCAAGATGGTCAATGCGCCGGTGCTGCACGTGAACGGCGACGACCCGGAGGCGGTGATCCTGGTGACCCGGCTTGCGTACGAATTCCGCAAGACGTTCCGCAAGGACGTGGTGATCGACCTGGTCTGCTACCGCCGCCACGGCCACAACGAGGCCGACGAGCCGGCCGCCACGCAGCCGGTGATGTACCAGATCATCCGCAAGCGTCCGACCGCGCGCGACCTGTACCAGCAGCAGCTGGTGAAAGAGAACGTGCTGGCCGAAGGCGACGCGCAAAAGCAGTTCGAAGCCTATCGCGAGCGGCTGGAAGCCGGCGCGCCGATGACCGAACTCGATCCGGCGCCGGTTCGCGACGGCCATGTCGACTGGGCGAAGTTCATCGGCGGCAAATTGTCGGCGCCGACAGACACCAGCGTACCGAAACAGAAGCTGCAGGAACTCTCCAGCCGGATCCTCGCCCTGCCGGCCGACCTCACCCTGCAGGCGCGCGTGGCGAAGATCTACGACGACCGCCGCAAGATGGCCGCGGGCGAGCTGCCCGCCGACTGGGGTTTCGCCGAGAACCTCGCCTACGCCACCCTGGTCGATGCCGGCCACGACATGCGCCTGGTCGGCCAGGATTCCGGCCGCGGCACGTTCTTCCACCGCCATGCGGTACTGCACGACCAGAAGGACGGCCACACGTACATGCCGCTGGCCACCGTGCGCGCGGGCGCCGACGTCGAGGTGATCGACTCGCTGCTCAGCGAGGAAGCGGTGATGGCGTTCGAGTACGGCCACTCCACCACCGATCCGGACACGCTCAACATCTGGGAAGCCCAGTTCGGCGACTTCGCGAACGGCGCGCAGGTGGTGATCGACCAGTTCATCAGCTCCGGCGAAGCGAAGTGGAACCGCCTGTGCGGCCTGGTGCTGCTGCTGCCGCACGGCTACGAAGGCCAGGGTCCGGAGCACTCCTCCGCGCGCCTCGAACGCTTCCTGCAGCTGTGCGCGATGGACAACATGCAGGTCTGCGTGCCGACCACGCCGGCGCAGGATTTCCACATGATCCGCCGGCAGATGCTGCGCGCCGCGCGCAAGCCGCTGATCGTGATGACGCCGAAGTCGCTGCTGCGCCACAAGCTGGCGGTGTCCACGCTGGACGAACTGGCCAACGGCAGCTTCCAGCTGGTGATCGGCGAGCATCGCGAGCTGGCGGCGAAGAAGGTCAAGCGCATCGTGCTGTGCTCCGGCAAGGTCTACTACGACCTGCTGGAGGAAGCCGACAAGCGTGGACTGGCCGACGTGGCGATCGTGCGCGTCGAACAGTTGTACCCGTTCCCGCGTGCCGAAGTCGGCGCCGAACTGGACAAGTACCCTTCCGCCAAGGAAGTGATCTGGTGCCAGGAAGAGCCGATGAACCAGGGCGCCTGGTTCCAGATCCGCCACCACCTGCAGGCCTGCATCGGAGCCAAGCACAGTCTCTCGTACGCGGGACGCGCACGCTCGCCGGCACCGGCCGCCGGCCACCACAACACCCACGTCGCCGAACAGGCAGCACTCGTCGAACAGGCGCTCAGCGCGCCGGTCGGCACCGACCACTCCGCAGAATAAAGACCCCCAAGGATCGTTATGTCCATCGAACTCAAAGTCCCCGTCCTGCCCGAGTCCGTCTCCGACGCCACCATCGCCAGCTGGCACAAGAAGGCCGGCGACGCGGTGAAGCGCGACGAGAACCTGGTCGACCTCGAAACCGACAAGGTGGTGCTGGAAGTGCCCTCGCCGGTCGACGGCGTGCTGAAGGAGATCAAGCACCAGGTCGGCGACACGGTGAACAGCGAGCAGGTCATCGCGATCATCGAGGAAGGCGCCGTTGCCGCTGCGCCGGCTCCCGCGTCTGCCGCGCCGGCACCTGCGGCGGCCGCTCCCGCGCCGGCCGCGCCGAAGGCCGCCGCCAAGGGCGCCGAGGATCTCTCGCCGGCCGGCCTGCGCGTCGCCACCGAAGAGAAGATCGACCCGTCCAAGGTCACCGGCACCGGCCGCGACGGCCGCGTGACCAAGGAAGACCTGGTCAACTACGGCAAGGGCGGCACGGCTGCCCCGGCCGCCGCGGCACCGGCGGCGAAGCCGACTCCCGGAGCACGCCCGGAAGAGCGCGTGCCGATGACCCGCATGCGCGCGCGCATCGCCGAGCGCCTGATGCAGTCGAAGAACTCGATCGCCATGCTCACCTCGTTCAACGAAGTGAACCTGAGCGAAGTGGTGAAGATGCGCAAGGCGCTCGGCGACGCGTTCCAGAAGGAACACGGCGTCAAGCTCGGCTTCATGAGCTTCTTCGTCAAGGCCGCCGCCGAGGCGCTGAAGCGCTATCCGTTCGTCAACGCGTCGGTCGACGGCAACGACGTGATCTACCACGGCTACCAGGACATCTCGATCGCCGTGTCCACCGACAAGGGCCTGGTCACGCCGGTGCTGCGCGACGTGCAGGACATGAGCTTCGCCGATGTCGAGAAGGGCATCGCCGACTACGCCACCAAGGCTCGCGCGAACAAGCTGTCGCTGGACGACCTGCAGGGCGGCACGTTCACCATCACCAACGGCGGCACCTTCGGTTCGCTGCTGTCCACCCCGATCGTGAACCCCCCGCAGAGCGCGATCCTGGGCATGCACACGATCAAGGAACGCGCCATCGTCGAGAACGGCCAGATCATCGCCGCGCCGATGATGTACATCGCGATCAGCTACGACCACCGCATCATCGACGGCAAGGACGCGGTGCTGTTCCTGGTCGACATCAAGAACCAGCTGGAGAACCCGCAGCGCATGTTGCTGGGTCTCTAAACGCCTGAAGCCCCTATCCCACTGGGAAAGGGGTTGGGGTGAGGGTTCGGTAACATCGCAACGCCTCGCTCCGCCCGTACCCTCACCCGGCCTTCGGCCACCCTCTCCCAATGGGAGAGGGACAAATCGAGAAACGACATGAGCGACAAATTCGATGTCATCGTCATCGGCGCCGGCCCGGCCGGCTATGTGGCCGCGATCCGCGCCGCACAGCTTGGCCTGAAGACGGCCTGCGTCGATGCGTTCGCCGGCAAGGACGGCAAGCAGGCGCTCGGCGGTACCTGCCTCAACGTAGGCTGCATCCCGTCCAAGGCGCTGCTGGATTCATCGCGCCAGTTCCACAACCTCACGCACAACTTCGGCGTGCACGGCATCACGGCCGACAACGCGAAGATCGACGTGCCGACCTTCATCGGCCGCAAGGACAAGATCGTCAAGCAATTCACTGGCGGTGTGGCCCAGCTGTTCAAGGCGAACAAGGTCACGCCGTACTTCGGCACCGGCAAGCTGCTGAAAGGCAACAGCGTCGAGATCACCGGCGCCGACGGCAAGAAAGAGACGATCAGCGCCACCAATGTGATCCTCGCCTCGGGTTCGGTGCCGATCGAACTGCCGTTCGCGAAGTTCGACAACAAGATGATCCTCGACAATGCCGGTGCGCTCGACCTCGCCGAAGTGCCCAAGCGCCTCGGCGTGATCGGCGCCGGCGTGATCGGCCTGGAGCTGGGCAGCGTGTGGAAGCGCCTTGGCGCCGACGTCACCATTCTCGAAGCACTGCCGGATTTCCTCTCCGTTGCCGATGCCGACGTGGCCAAGGTGGCCGCCCGCGAGTTCGCCAAGCAGGGCCTGACCATCAAGCTCGGCGCCAAGCTGACCAAGGCCGAGATCAAGAAGAAGGAAGTGGCCCTCACCTACGAGGACAAGGACGGCGCGCACGAGCTCGTCGTCGACAAGCTGCTGGTCGCCGTGGGCCGCCGCGCCTATACCGCTGGCTTGCTGGCCGACGACACCGGCGTGAAGCTGGACGAGCGTGGCCGTATCGTGGTCGACGAGCACAACCACACCGGCGTCGACGGCGTGTGGGCGATCGGTGATGCGGTGCGCGGCCCGATGCTCGCGCACAAGGGTTCCGAGGAAGGCGTCGCGGTGGCCGAGTGGATCGCCGGCAAGGCCGGCCACGTCAACTACGACACGATCCCGTGGGTGATCTACACCGAGCCGGAGATCGCCTGGGCCGGCAAGACCGAGCAGCAGCTGAAGGACGAGGGCGTGCCGTACAAGGTCGGCAGCTTCCCGTTCGCCGCGATCGGCCGCGCCGTCGCGATGAACGAGGCGGTCGGCCAAGTGAAGATGCTCGCCCACGCAGAAACCGACCGCATCCTCGGCGTGCACATGGTCGGCCCGGGCGTGTCCGAATTGATCGCCGAGTGCGTGGTGGCGATGGAGTTCAAGGGCTCGTCCGAGGATCTGGCGCGCATCGTCCACGCCCACCCGACCCTCTCCGAAGCCGTGCACGAGGCCGCGTTGTCGGTCGACAAGCGCGCCATCCACAAGGGCAATTGAGCGCAGGATGCGCTCATCCCGTGCAGGCCATGGATGGCCGATGACACGGGATCCACCCCGGAAATGGATGACCTCATCCCGGACAGCACATGGATATGCGCCGATCCGGGATCCACGCGGCCCGCTCATGGCAACACTGGCGGGCCGTTTGTTTTCCCGTCGTCATTCCGGCGAAAGCCGGAATCCAGTGCCTTTGCCGTCGCCGCATAAGACACTGGATCCCGGCTTTCGCCGGGATGACGCCCCGAGACTTTCGGTGTCCTCATGCCCCAACCCACCGCCATCTGCGTCTACTGCGGCTCCAGCAGCGGCAGGCATCCCGAGTACGCCGGGCAGGCGTATGCTTTCGGCACGGAAATGGCCCGACGCGGTATCGCGCTGGTCTACGGCGGCGGCAAGGTCGGCCTGATGGGCGTGGTGGCCGACGCGGTGCTCGCCGGCGGCGGCAAGGTCGTCGGAGTGATCCCGCGCCAGCTGGTGGAACTTGAAGTGGCCCATCCGGGCCTGAGCGAACTGGTGGTCGTCGAGACCATGCACCAGCGCAAGACGCGCATGTACGAACTGTCCGATGCTTTCGTCGCCCTGCCCGGCGGCTTCGGCACGATGGACGAGATGTTCGAGATGCTGACCTGGGCGCAACTGGGCCTGCACCGCTATCCCTGCGCCTTCCTCGACGTGCGCGGCTACTACCGCGACCTGCGCACGATGATGGAGCACATGGTCGACGAGAACTTCGTGCGTCCCGAGCAGCGCGACAGCATCTGGTTCGGCGACGACATGACCGCGCTGTTCGACTGGATGCAGGTCTACCAGGGCAGCTACATTCCCAAGTGGATCGACACCAGCAGCGTCAGCGCCTGAACGGCTGCCGAGGGACATCGAGATGACCAGCTTCCGCGCGTTCCGCATCCACAACGACGACGCCGGCTACCGCGCCGGCATCGAGACCATGGACACCGGCGCACTGTCGTCCGGCGAAGTGCTGGTCAAGGTTGCGTATTCCTCGGTCAACTACAAGGACGCACTGGCCGGCACCGGCAAGGGCCGGATCCTGCGCACCTATCCGCTCAACGGCGGCATCGACGTGGCCGGCCACGTGGTCGCCTCGACCGATCCCGCGTTCAGGGAAGGCGACGCGGTGCTGTGCACCGGCAGCGGCCTGTCCGAGACGCGCGACGGCGGCTACGGCGAATACGCGCGTCTCGACGCGCGCTGGACGATCCCGCTGCCGGCGTCCTTGAGCCTGCGCGAGAGCATGATCATCGGCACCGCCGGGTTCACCGCCGCGCTGGCCCTGCTGCGCATGCAGGACAACCGGCAGAGGCCAGCACTGGGTCCGATCGCGGTGACCGGTGCCAGCGGTGGCGTCGGCATGCTGGCGATCGACATCTTCAGCCGCGCCGGCTACGAGGTGCACGCGATCAGCGGCAAGGCCGATCACTTCGATTTCCTGCGCAGCCTTGGCGCCAGCGAGTGCATCGACCGCCACCAGCTCGCCTTCAGCGGCAAGCCGATGGATTCGGCCCGCTTCGGCGGCGCGCTGGACAACGTCGGCGGCGCCATGCTGAGCGGCCTGCTGCCGCTGATTCATCCGTACGGCAACGTGGCGATCTGCGGCAACGCCGGCGGCATCGCCTTCGACAGCACGGTGATGCCGTTCATCATCCGCGGCGCCAGCCTGCTCGGAATCGCCTCGGCCGGCACCGCGCGCGATCTCCGCGACCGCATCTGGCGGCATCTCGCCAACGATTGGAAACCGCGGCACCTGGATCGCATCGCCACGCGTGAAGCGAGCCTCGACGAACTGCCCGGCGTGTTTGCGCGTATGCTCGCTGGCGACTCGTTCGGGCGCACACTGGTGCGCATCGAAGGCACGGTTTGACGAAACCGCGCTTGGAAGTACCATCACCACGGCTTAGAATCAACGAAACTCGCAGGGGACTAACACCTTATGGCACGCATCCTGATCGTCGACGACTCCCCGTCGCAATTGCTGGGTATCAAGCGGATCGTCGAAAAACTCGGGCATGAAACCCTCTCGGCCGAAGACGGCGCCGCCGGCGTGGAAGTGGCCAAGCAGGAAATGCCCGACCTGATCCTGATGGATGTGGTGATGCCCAACCTCAACGGCTTCCAGGCCACCCGCACGATCAGCAAGAACGCCGCAACGGCACACATCCCGATCATCCTGGTGACCACCAAGGATCAGGAAACCGACAAGGTCTGGGGCATGCGCCAGGGCGCCAAGGCCTATGTGACGAAGCCGATCAAGGAAGAGGAACTGGTCAAGGCGCTGCAGGAATTCCTGCCGGGCTGATCGTCGACGATCGATCATCGCGATCCGGATTCACGAAAAACGGCGCCCGCAGGCGCCGTTTTCGCTTGCACCGATCGCGCGACTCAGCGCCGCGGGTCGAAGTCCCCGAACTCCTTGTGCAGCGCCTCGTAGGCGGCCCGCTGCCTGTCGCTGTCGGCCGCCGGCGCGCGGATCGACAGCTCTACCAGCTGATCGCCCGGATTGGCGCCGGGCATGCCACGGCCCTTCAGGCGCAACTTGCGCCCCGACTGCGAACCGGCCGGAACGCGCAGGTCGACCGTGCCAGCCAGCGTCGGCACCGGCACGGTGGCGCCCAGCGCCGCTTCCCACGGCGTGATCGGCAGCACATGCACCACGTTGCGGCCGTCCAGGCGGAAGCGCGCATCCTCGCGAATGCCCACTTCCAGCAGCAGGTCGCCGTTCGGTCCCCCGGCCATGCCAGCCTGGCCCTGGCCGGACAGGCGGATCACCTGGCCCGGCTGGATCCCGGCCGGGATCTTCACTTCCAGCACGCGTTCGCCACCGGCCGGGTCATGCATCGCCAGCCGCGTGCGGCCGCCGTCGAACGCGGTCTGCAGGTCGATCTGCACCGACGCCTGCACGTCGCGACCGCGACGCGGCCGCGGCTGGCCCCGATGGCCGCCGGCTGCACCGCGGCCGAACAGGCTCTCGAAGAAATCGCTGAAGTCGCCATCGTCGCCGCCGCCAAAGCCCTGCTGTCCCTGCCAACCCGGCGGCGGGCGGAACTGCTCGCCCTGCCGATAGCCGCCGGCGCGCAACTGGTCGTACGAACGCCGCTTCTCGGCGTCCTTGAGCACTTCGTTGGCCTCGTTGACCGCCTTGAACTTCTCCTCGGCACCGGCTTCCTTGTTCTTGTCCGGGTGGTATTTGCGCGCCAGCTTGCGATACGCCGCCTTGATCTCGGCCTCGCTCGCATCGGGCTTCACACCCAGGATCTCGTAATAGTCTTTGAATTCCACCTGCCACTCCCCGACTCACGCAAAAACCCGCGGCGGATCGACTCCGCCGCGGGGCACCTCGCAGCCCGCCTTGCCTCAGTGGCTCGCGTTGATGGTAATGCGTCGCGGCGTTGCCTGGGCCTTCTTCGGTATCACGATCTCCAGCACGCCGAACTTGCCGTTCGCGGTGACGCCCTCGGCATCGGCGCTGTCGGGCAGTGCGAAGCGGCGATGGAACGCGCCGCGGGCACGCTCGATCCGGGTGAACTTGCCGTTCTGCTCGGTGCTGCCTGCCTCGCGCTCACCCTTGATGGTGAGGATGCCCTTGTCCATGCTCACCTCGATCTGCGCCGGATCCACGCCGGGAATGTCGGCCAGGATCACGAAGCGCTGCTCGTCCTCGCGGATGTCCACGCGCGGCGCCCACTGGCTGGTGACGACGTTGGAGGCGTCGCCGTCCTCGGGCTGCAGGAAGCGGTCGAATGCCTGCCGGAGTTCCTCGGGCAGGCTGCTGCCGGTGTTCCAGATACCATGACGAACCAGGTTCATCGTATGTCTCCTCAAGTTGGATTGCGGTCGATCACCGCCTGCCCCAGAAAATAGGTGCTGCGGCGGACGATTCAAGGCGACAGCCCAGCGCCGCGCGATTAGCATGGCGGGGCCTCCCCCCCCCATTCCGAGACCCGCATGAGCATCCAGCCTGGCGACACGATTCCCGACACCACCATCCAGGTCATCGACGGCGACATCCGGCCGGCCCAGTCCGCCGCCTTGTTCGCCGGACGCAAGGCACTGCTGTTCGGCGTGCCCGGCGCGTTCACCCCGACCTGCTCGAACAAGCACCTGCCCGGCTATTCGGCGCACTTCGCCGAGTTCCGGCAGCGCGGCATCAGCGTGATGTGCCTGGCCGTCAACGACGGTTACGTGATGCAGGCCTGGGCTGCTTCGCAGAAGGTCCCCGCAGGCCTGCTGATGCTGGCCGACGGCAACGCGAGCTTCACCCGCGCGCTGGGACTGGAACTGGACGGCACCGCCTTCGGCATGGGCCTGCGCACGCGCCGCTTTGCGCTGTATGCGGAAGATGGCGTGGTGCGCCTGCTGCAGGTCGAGGCACCCGGCGAACTGCGCGTTTCCAGCGCCGAGGCGATGCTGGCGGCCATCGCCCACTGAGGCGATTCCGGGTCCGGCAACGAAAAACCCCGGCATCGCCGGGGTTTTTCGATTCAGGCGCGTGCCAGGTTCACTCGTCGGTGCCTGCCGGCTCGACCTCACTGGAACCATCGCCACCGGCCGGCGCATTGGCGTCGACGACCTCGGCGTCCTCGCCGTTGTCCTCCTCCGCATCCAACCGCATCACGCTGACCAGGGTCTCGTCGGCAGGCAGGCGGATCAGGGTGACGCCCTGGGTGTTGCGGCCGAGCTGCGAGACTTCCGCCACGCGGGTGCGCACCAGGGTGCCCTGGTCGGAGATCAGCATCAGCTCGTGCGCTTCGGTGACCTGCACGGCGCCGACCAGCGCGCCGTTGCGCTCGGAGCACTGGATGCCGATCACGCCCTGCGTGCCACGGCCCTTCTTGGTGAACTCGGCCAGTTGGGTGCGCTTGCCGTAGCCGCGTTCCGTCGCGGTAAGGATGTCGCCTTCCGCCGCCACGATCAGCGAAACCACGTGGGCGCCTTCGGCCAGCCGCATGCCGCGCACGCCGGTGGCGGTACGGCCCATCGAACGCACGGTGTTCTCGTCGAAGCGATTGACCTTGCCGTTGGAGGCGAACAGCAGGATGTCGCTGTTGCCGTCGGTCAGCTCCACGTTGACCAGCGCGTCGCCGTCGCTGAGCTTGATCGCGAGCTTGCCCTTCTGCAGCTGGAATGCGAACTCGGTCAGCGGGGTCTTCTTGACCGTGCCGTGCTTCGTGGCGAAGAACACGAAGCGATCGTCGGTGTATTCGCGCACCGGCAGCACCGCCTGCACCTTCTCGCCCTCGCCCAGCGGCAGCAGGTTGATGATCGGCTTGCCGCGCGCGCCGGGGCCCGCTTCCGGCATCTGGTAGACCTTGAGCCAGTAGACGCGGCCGGTGCTGGTGAAGGTCAGCAGGGTGTCGTGCGTGTTGACCACCCACAGCTGCTCGACGACGTCCTCGTCCTTCAGCGCCGAGGCCGAACGGCCCTTGCCGCCGCGCTTCTGCGCCCGGTACGTGCTGGCCGGCTGGCGCTTGATGTAACCCGTATGCGACAGCGTGACCACGACGTCTTCCGGCGCGATCAGGTCGAGCACGTTGAGGTCTTCCTGCGAATGCTGGATCTCGGTGCGGCGGGCATCGCCGAACTCGGCCTTGATCGCCTCCAGTTCCTCGCGGATCACTCCCAGCAGGCGGTCGGGGTTCTCCAGGATCTCGATCAGGCCGCGGATGGTCTCCAGGATCTGCCGGTATTCGTCGGAAAGCTTTTCCTGCTCCAGTCCGGTCAGGCGATGCAGCCGCATCGCCAGGATCTCCAGCGCCTGCGCCTCGGACAGCTGGTAGCCGTCGGCCTTCAGGCCGTCGCGCGGATCCATGTCCTCCGGCCGCGACGCGTCGGCGCCGGTGGCGGACAGCAGGGCCCGCACCAGGCCGGCTTCCCAGCGCCGCGAGACCATGCGCTCGCGCGCCTCGGCCGGCGACGCCGAGGTCTTGATCAGTTCGATCATCTCGTCGATGTTGGCCAGCGCGACGGTCAGGCCCTCGAGGATATGCGCGCGGGCACGGGCCTTGCGCAGGTCGAAGATGGTACGGCGGGTGACTACTTCACGGCGATGGCGGATGAACGCCTCGAGAATGTCCTTGAGGTTCAGCAGGCGCGGCTGGCCATCCAGCAGCGCCACCATGTTGATGCCGAACGTCACCTGCAGCTGGGTCTGCTGGAACAGGTTGTTCAACACCACGTCGCCCATCGCGTCCTTGCGGATCTCGATGACGATGCGCATACCGTCCTTGTCGGATTCGTCGCGCAGCTCGCTGATGCCTTCGAGCTTCTTCTCCTTGACCAGCTCGGCGATCTTCTCGATCAGCCGCGCCTTGTTCACCTGATACGGCAGCTCGTGGACGATGATCGTCTCGCGGCCGTTCGACTCGGTCTCGATCTCGGCCTTCGCGCGCACCAGGATGCGGCCGCGGCCGGTACGGTACGCCTCGATGATGCCCGACGAGCCGTTGATGATGCCGTAGGTCGGGAAGTCCGGCCCCGGGATGTAGTGCATCAGCTCGTCTATCGACAGCGAAGGCTCGTCGATCAGCGCCATCGTGGCCGCGATCACCTCGTTGAGGTTGTGCGGCGGGATGTTGGTGGCCATGCCGACCGCGATGCCGGCCGAGCCGTTCACCAGCAGGCTCGGCACGCGCGACGGCAGCACCAGCGGCTCGCGTTCGCTCTCGTCGTAGTTGAAGCCGAAATCGACGGTTTCCTTGTCGATGTCGGCCAGCAGCTCGTGGGTGAGGCGCGACATGCGCACCTCGGTGTAACGCATCGCCGCCGCGTTGTCGCCGTCGACCGAACCGAAGTTGCCCTGGCCGTCGACCAGCATGTAGCGCAGCGAGAACGGCTGGGCCATGCGCACGATCGCGTCGTAGACCGACTGGTCGCCATGCGGATGGTATTTACCGATCACGTCACCGACCACGCGGGCCGACTTCTTGTACGGCTTGTTCCACGCATTGCCCAGCTCGTTCATCGCGAACAATACGCGGCGGTGCACGGGTTTCAGGCCATCACGGACATCCGGGAGGGCGCGGCCCACGATCACGCTCATGGCGTAATCGAGATAGCTCTGGCGCATCTCGTCTTCGATGTTGACGCGAATCACTTCTTTGGCGAGCTCTGCCATCAATCGGCTTCCCTGATAACGAAAAAAGGACGCTGGCGCCGCGCCTCAAGCGCGTGCGCAAGCGACCCGAAATCAACCCCGTGAGTGTATCACGAACGGCATCAAAAAGACAGGATTTAACTATTAAAAATCAATAACTTACGTGGCCGTCCTGGAGCGTTTGGAAAGCATCCGCCGGGCTGTCGAAAAATTGACCAGCGCGGCGATCGCCGAACCGGTCGCCACGGCCAGCGAAAGCCGCCGGCGCAGGCCCGGAAAGTTCACCAGAACCTGCACGACGACCGCGCCGACCGGCAGGCCAAGCGCGCCACCGGCCGCGGCGCGACCTCGCGCGACAGCTTCAGCATCCAAACATCGCCTGCATCGCGATGCTGTTCGGCCGCTCGATCACGCCGCGCTCGGTGACGATCGCGTCGATCAGTTCGGCCGGCGCCACGTCGAACACCGGGTTCCACGCCTGCGCTCCCTCGACCACGGTGCGATGGCCGGCGGTGCCGAGCAGCTCGGCCGGGTCGCGCAACTCGATCTCGATTTCCTCGCCGCTGCCGGTGGCCATGTCGACGGTGGAGGACGGCGCCACCACCATGAACTTCACGCCGTGGTACTTCGCCGCGATCGCCAGCTGGTAGGTGCCGATCTTGTTCGCGGTGTCGCCGTTCGCGGCGATGCGGTCGGCGCCCACGATCACCCACTGCACGGCGCCGGATTTCATCAGGTGCGCCGCAGCGGAGTCGGCGATCAGCTGGGCCGGAATGCCGTCGCGCACCAGTTCCCACATGGTCAATCGGGCACCTTGCTGCCATGGCCGGGTTTCGCCGGCGTAGACCCGCGCGATGCGCTTCGCCGCCACGCCGGCGCGGATCACGCCCAACGCGGTGCCGTAACCGGCAGTGGCCAGCGAGCCGGTGTTGCAGTGGGTCAGCACGCCCGAGCCGGGTGCGATCAACGCGGCGCCCAGCTCGCCCATGCGGCGGTTCGCGGCCAGGTCTTCGTCCTGGATCGCCTGCGCTTCACGCAGCAGCGCATCGGCGTCGGCGCCGGCCGCGATGCGTCTCTTCATCCGGTCCAGCGCCCACATCAGGTTCACCGCAGTGGGCCGCGCTGCGCGCAACGTCGCCAGCACCGGTTCCAGCGGTGCGCCCTGCTGCGCGGCCATCGCCACGCCCCATGCCGCGGCAATGCCGATCGCCGGTGCGCCACGCACGGCCAGGTCGCGGATCGCCTGGGTCACCTGGGCCGCATCGCGACAGTCGATCCAGCATTCCGCACCCGGCAGGAGGCGCTGATCGAGCAGGCGCAGGTGATCGCCCTGCCACTGCACGGCACGGATGGAATCGTGGGTTTCGACGGATGCGCTCATCTGTTCATTATCGCCTGCCATGCAGGTATTTCACACAACAGGCGAGCGCATGCCGGCGCGCAATTACGCGCGCTGGCGCAACCACTGATGGATCGCCGGCGGCACCTCGCGCTGGGCGCGGCCGGACACGTAGATGCCGATGTGGCCGCCCTTGAACGCGAGCTGGGTGTAGTCGGTGGTGCCGACATGCTTGCCCAGCGCGCGCGAGGCATCCGGCGGCACCAGGTGATCCTGCTCGGCGAAGATGTTCAGCACCGGCTGGGTGATCATGCCCAGGTCCACCGGCCGGCCGCCGATCTCGAGCGTGCCCTTGACCAGCTTGTTGCCCTGGTAGAAATCCTTGATGAAATGGCGGAACGCCTCGCCGGCCTGGTCCGGCGAATCGAAGATCCAGCGCTCCATGCGCAGGAAGTTCTCCAGCTCGGCCGGGTTGTCCAGGATGTCGACCATGCCGATGTACTTCTGCTGGTTCAGCCGCAGCGGCTTCAGCGTGAGGTAGATGTAGTTCATCAGCCCCGCCGGGATGTTGCCCATGGTGTCGACGAACAGGTCCACGTCCATGCCGCGGCACCAGTGCGACAGCATGTTGTCCGGCGTATGGAAATCCACCGGGGTGACCATGGTGATCAGGTTCTTCACCTTGTCCGCGTGCAGCGCGGTGTAGCACAGCGAGAACGCGCCGCCCTGACAGATGCCGAGCAGGTTGATCGCATCCAGTCCATGCCGTTCGCGCACCGCGTCGACGCAGCGGTCGAGGTAGCCGTTGATGTAGTCGTCCAGGGTCAGCCAGCGGTCGGCGCCGTCGGGGTAGCCCCAGTCGATCAGGTAGACGTCCTCGCCCTGCTCCAGCAGGTTGCGCACCATCGAGCGGTCGGCCTGCAGGTCGGTCATCCACACTGTGTTGACCAGCGCGTAGACGATCAGCAGCGGCGTCTTCGAGGCGCTCCTGCCGTAGCCGGTGAAATGCCACACTTTCAACTTGTCTTCGCTGTAGACCAGTTCGCGCGGTGTGTTCGCGTACTCGGGCTCGCGCATGCTGCGCAGATGGCCCATGCCGGCGGCGAGCTTGCGCTGGAACGTGGCGATGTCGCCCAGCGCCCTGGCCGGGTCGATGCGCAATGGCGTTTGCATGGCGGGCCTCCTTACTTGCGCTTGCGCGGGCTGGAGCTGGACTTGGACACGGCGGCAGGCTTGCGCGCCACTTTTGCCGGCGCCTTCTTCGCAGCGACCGGAGACTTGGCGGAAGCAGCCTTCTTCGACACAGTTGCCGCTGCCGGGCCATCGGCCAGCTGGCGTTTCAGCGCGGCCAGCTCACGGCGCAACGCCATGATCTCGTCGGCATGATCGGCGGACGCACCGGCCCGGCTGGCGCGAAACTCGCGGCGCAAGGCCTGCAGCCGTTCGCCAAGGCTCGACACTTCGCTGCGCGTCGGCACGCCCAACTGCCGGCAGAGCTGTTCGGTCTGCTGTTGCTGCAACTGGCGCACGCGCATCTGCGTGTTGACCATCTCGCCGTAGACCTCGCGGAACTCGTCGGACAGCGCGATCTCGGCATACGCCTCCTCCGAGGCGTCCACCCACAGGTCGTACAGTCCCTTCAGCGAATCGATCTGGCGACCCGGTTCGGCATGCCGGGCCAGCTTCTCCTGCAGGCGCTGCATGCCCTGCGTGTTGGCGCGCTGAATCAGTTCCTGATAGCGGGTGGTCGCCTGCATCGACTCCAGCAGCGCCGTGGCCAGGGCCTGCTGCTGCATCTGCTGCTCGCGGTTCAGGCCGAACGCCGGCGTCGGCCCGTGCGTGCCCGGCAGGTCGCCGAAACCGCTGTGCTGGGCTGCCTGCATCCACGATCGCCATTGCCGCGCGAAGCCTTCCGCGCCGGCACTGTCGATCCCGCCGAAGGCCTGCGCAAACGGCTGGCTGGCACCACCGAACATCTGCTGCAACTGCTGGCGCCAGTCGGTGGTCGGCTGCTGCTGGGCTGCGCCGCCGGCAGCCGCCTGCATCCAGTCGAAATATCCCTTCAGGCCGGCCAGCGTGCGTTCCAGCATGTCGTTGCCCGCGGCTGACGCCGGTGGCGGCGCGAACGGATTCGCCGCGGGTTGCTGCTGGAACTGGCGCGTCCAGGCATCCCACGACTGCTGTGCCAGCGCCTGGTAATCCCTGATGAAATCATTCGCCGGGTCGGCCATCGGTGCGTCCTCGTGCAAGGTTCATCCATCCTAGCAAAAGCGTGTTGCACAAAATCACCGGCGCCGGAACGCACAAGGCCCGGCATGGGCCGGGCCTTGTGGAATCGCCTTGTCCGGAAACTCAGACGCCAGCGCGTTCTTCTTCGGTCACGGCCTTCATCGACAGGCGGATACGGCCCTGCTTGTCCACTTCGAGCACCTTGACCTTGACGATGTCGCCTTCCTTCAGCTTGTCGGAAACCTTCTCGACGCGCTCGTCGGAGATCTGCGACACGTGCACCAGGCCATCCTTGCCCGGCATGATCGTGACGAACGCGCCGAAGTCCATCAGCTTGGCGACCTTGCCCTCGTAGATGCGGCCCGGCTCGACGTCGGAAACGATCTGCTCAATGCGCTTCTTCGCCGCTTCGCCCGCCTCGCGATTGACCGAGCCGACGATGATGGTGCCGTCGTCGCTGATGTCGATCGTGGTGCCGGTCTCTTCGGTGATCGAACGGATCGTGGCGCCGCCCTTGCCGATCACCTCGCGGATCTTGTCCGGGTGGATCTTGATGGTGATCAGGCGCGGGGCGTACTCGCTCATTTCCGAGCGGGCCGTGGACAGCGCCTTGTTCATCTCGCCGAGAATGTGCAGGCGGCCGCGCTTGGCCTGCTCCAGCGCCACCTTCATGATCTCCTCGGTGATGCCGTCGATCTTGATGTCCATCTGCAGCGCGGAGATGCCGTCGGCGCTGCCGGCCACCTTGAAATCCATGTCGCCGAGGTGATCCTCGTCGCCCAGGATGTCGGACAGCACGACGAAGTCGCCGCCTTCCTTGACCAGGCCCATCGCGATGCCGGCCACCGGCGCCTTCAGCGGCACGCCGGCATCCATCATCGCCAGCGAGGAACCGCACACCGAGGCCATCGACGAGGAACCGTTGGACTCGGTGATTTCCGAGACCACGCGCAGCACGTACGGGAATTCCTCGATCGTCGGCTTCACCGCCTGCACACCGCGCTTGGCGAGGCGGCCGTGGCCGATCTCGCGACGCTTCGGCGCGCCGAAGCGACCGGCCTCACCCACCGAGAACGGCGGGAAGTTGTAGTGGAACAGGAACGGATCCTTCGACTCGCCACCGGGCGCGTCGATGATCTGCGCGTCGCGCGTGGTGCCCAGCGTGACGACGACCAGGGCCTGCGTCTCGCCGCGGGTGAACAGCGCCGAACCGTGGGTCCGCGGCAGCACGCCGACGCGGGCGGTGATCGCGCGCACGTCGTCCAGCTGGCGGCCGTCGATGCGCACCTTGGTCTTCAGCACGCTGTCGCGCATGGTGTGGTATTCGAGCTCCTCGAATTCCTTGGCCATTGCGGCGGACGACCAGCCATTCTCTTCGGCCTGCGCCTTGAGCCCGGCCAACACGTCGGCCTTGATCGCGGAGATCGCGTCGCGACGCTCCAGCTTGTCGCGCACCTGGAACGCTGCGGCCAGCTGGTTGCCGACCGCGCCCTTGACGGCGGCGACCAGCGACTCGTTGCGGGCCGGCGCCTGCCAGTCCCACGACGGCTTGCCGGCCTCGGTGGCCAGTTCGGCGATCGCGCGGATCGCAGTCTGCATCTGCTGGTGGCCGAACATCACCGCGCCGAGCATCACGTCCTCGGACAGCAGCTGCGCTTCGGACTCCACCATCAGCACCGCACCGGCGGTACCGGCGACGACCAGGTCCAGTTGGGAGGTCTTCAGCTCGGTGGCCGACGGGTTCAGCAGGTACTTGCCGTTGGCGTAACCGACGCGGGCAGCGCCGATCGGGCCCTTGAACGGGATGCCGGCCAGGCTCAGCGCGGCGGAGGCGCCGAGCAGCGCCACGATGTCGCCGTCAACCTCGGGGTTCAGCGAGACGACCTGGGCGATGACCTGCACTTCGTTCTTGAAGTCGTCCGGGAACAGCGGGCGCACCGGGCGATCGATCAGGCGCGAGGTCAGCGTCTCCTTCTCGGTCGGACGGCCTTCGCGCTTGAAGAAGCCGCCCGGGATGCGGCCGGCGGAGTAGAACTTCTCGACGTAATCGACGGTGAGCGGGAAGAAATCCTGGCCTTCCTTCTGCTTGGTCGCGGCGACGGCGGTGACCAGCACCACGGTGCCGCCCATGCTGGCCATGACCGCACCGGATGCCTGGCGGGCAATTTCGCCCGTCTCCAGTGTGACTTCGTGATTACCGTACTGGAATGACTTGGTTACTTTTGCCACGTGCTTAATTCCTGCTCTGATTGAGAAGTGCGCCCACGGATGGGCGCCTCTTGATCTTTGCGTTCATGGACGAACGCACGCGAATTACCGACGCAGGCCGAGGCGTTCGATCAGGGTCTGGTAACGCGCAAGATCGCGATCCTTCAGATAGCTGAGCAGGCGCTTGCGCTGGTTGACCAGCTTCAGCAGGCCACGGCGGGAGTGGTGATCCTGCTTGTGTTCCTTGAAGTGGCCGGTGAGATGGTCGATGCGGGCGGACAGCAGGGCCACCTGGACTTCGGTCGAACCGGTGTCGTTCGGCACGCGGCCGAAATCAGCGATGATCTTGCCGGTTTGTTCTGCGGTAAGAGACATGAGGTATACGTTTCCTTGAAAGGCGATGCGAAGCTTGCGCTTGCGTCATCGTGATGACGCAAGCGCAAGCTTCGCCTAGTTGAGTGAAAGCTTTGAAATAACTTGTCTATTCTACTGATGGGAGCGGTGTTTCAACAAGAGCGGAACGGTGTTCCGGGGCAAATCGGTCAGTCCGGCGGCAGGTTGAAGCCACGCAGAATGCGCGCACGCCCTTCGGCATCCGGTTCCAGCAGCGCCAGCAACGCGCCATCGCTGGCATACGCCGCGCAGCGTCCTGCCTCCCGCAAGCCCGGCAAGTCAATCTGCTGGCCGCGTGAAATGGCCATGCTTTGCGTCTCATCGAGCCGCAATACCGGAAGATCGGACAGTCCGGCCGAGACCGGCAGCAACCACGCCAGCAGGGCCTCGTCACCCTGTTCCGCCGCGAGCCGCAGCTGTTCCAGAGTCACCATCTGCGGCTCGCGGAACGGCTCCACCCAGATCCGGCGCAGCGCGGCCAGGTGGGCGCCGCAACCGAGATCCTCGCCCAGGTCCACCGCCAGCGAGCGGACGTAGGTGCCGGAGCCGCATTCCACCAGCAGCTGCAGCGTGTCGCCGTCGCGCGCCAGCAGTTCGAACCGATGCACCTCCACTTCGCGCGGCGGCACTTCCACGGTTTCGCCGCGGCGCGCCTTGGCATACAACCGTTCGCCGCCCTGCTTCAGCGCGGAATACATCGGCGGCACCTGCAGGATGCGGCCGCGCAATTGGGCCAGCGCCGCCTCGATCGCCGCGTCGTCGATCTCCGGCACCGGGCATTCCCGAACGACCACGCCCTCGCTATCGGCGGTATCGGTGGTGATGCCGAGCCGGCATTCGGCCAGGTAGGCCTTGCGTGCGCCCAGCAGGCTGCCGGCCAGCTTGGTCGCCTCGCCGAAACACAGCGGCAGCAGGCCGGTGGCCAGCGGATCGAGCGCCCCGGTATGGCCGCCCTTGGACGCGCGCAGCAACCGGCGCACGGCCTGCAGCGCCTGGTTGGAACTCAGGCCCGATGGTTTGTCGAGCAGCACGATGCCGTGCAGGTCACGGAACTGGATGCGCGGCGGACGATTCATCGGCTCGGTGACGCCCAAGGCTTGCGGTTCAATCCTGCTCGTCGCCGCCCGGCGGCGTCAGGTCGCGCGCCTGCTGGCGCAGCAGCGATTCGATACGCTCGCCCTTGTCGACCGAGTCGTCGTACTTGAACTTCAATTCCGGCACCCGGCGCATGCGCATGCCGCTGTGCGCCAGCGCATGGCGGATCTCGTGGCTCATCTCGTTGAGTGCCTTCACTGCCGGCAACCCCTGCTCGGGCAGCATCGTGGTCACCCATACCGTGGCCCAGTCCAGGTCACGGGTGATTTCCACGTCGCACACGCTGGTCGACGGCAGCCCGTGATCGCGCACGGCCGCATGCACCAGCAAGCCAAGCTCGCGACGCAGTTCGGCACCGATGCGGTCAGTACGTTTGAAGTCGCGGGAGGGCATGAAGAAAGCTCCGAAGGACAATGTCCCTTCTCCCCTCGGGAGAAGGTGCCCCGAAGGGGCGGATGAGGGTACCCGACCCTGCGTGGACTCTGCGACTGGAAGGTTGCGCAAGTCGTGAACCCTCGCCCCAACCCCTCTCCCGACGGGAGAGGGGCTCAAGGTCAGAGCGTGCGCGCCACTTCGGTGCGTTCGAAGCACTCGATCTGGTCGCCCGGCTTGACGTCGTTGTACTGCTTCACGGCGATGCCGCACTCCATGCCGTTGCGCACTTCGTCGACGAGGTCCTTGAAGCGGCGCAGCGATTCCAGCTCGCCTTCGAAGATCACCACGTGGTCGCGCAGCACGCGGATCGGCTTGCTGCGCTTGACCACGCCTTCGGTGACCATGCAACCGGCCACGGCGCCGAATTTCGAGCTGCGGAACACGTCGCGCACCTCGGCGGTGCCGATGATGTCCTCGCGCACTTCCATGCCGAGCAGGCCGGTCGCCGCCTGGGTGACCTGATCGATCACGTCGTAGATGATCGAGAAGTAGCGCACGTCCAGGCCGTTGGTCTCGATCACCTTGCGCGCCGAGGCGTCGGCGCGCACGTTGAAGCCGATGACCAGCGCCTTCGAGGCCGCCGCCAGGGTGGCGTCGGATTCGGTGATGCCGCCGACGCCGGAAGCCACCACGTTGACCCTGACCCGGTCGTTGCCGATCTGGGTCAGCGACTCGCGCAGCGCCTCGACCGAACCCTGCACGTCGCCCTTGACCAGGATGTTGAGCGTCTGCTGCTCCACGCCCTGGCCCATCTTGGCGATGATGTCCTCGAGCCGGTTGCTCTTGCTGACCATGCGCGTCTCGCGCCGCTTGAGCTGGCGCTCCTCGGCGACCTCGCGGGCCAGGCGCTCGTCCTCGACGCAGACGAAGTCGTCGCCGGTTTCCGGCACTCCGGACAGGCCAAGCACCTGCACCGGAATCGACGGGCCGGCTTCGGCCACCTGCTTGCCGGTTTCGTCGATCAGCGCGCGCATGCGGCCATATTCGACGCCGCAGACCACGAAATCTCCCTTGCGCAGCGTGCCCTGCTGCACCAGCACGGTGGCCACCGGGCCGCGGCCGCGGTCCAGGCTGGATTCGATCACCACGCCGGAAGCGCGGCCGTCGACGACAGCCTTGAGTTCCATCACTTCGGCCTGCACCGAGATCGCGTCGAGCAGTTCCTCGACGCCCATGCCGGTCTTGGCCGATACCGGCACGAACTGCACGTCGCCGCCCCAGTCTTCCGGCACCACTTCGTGCTGCACCAGGCCCTGCTTGACGTTGTCCGGGTTGGCGCCTTCCTTGTCCATCTTGTTGACCGCGACGATCAGCGGCACCTTGGCGGCGCGCGCATGCTTCACCGCTTCCACCGTCTGCGGCATCACGCCGTCATCGGCGGCCACCACCAGGATCACGATGTCGGTCGACTGCGCGCCACGGGCACGCATCGAGGTGAACGCGGCGTGGCCAGGCGTATCCAGGAACGTGATCACGCCCTTGGACGTCTGCACGTGGTACGCGCCGATATGCTGGGTGATCCCGCCGGCTTCGCCGGAAGCGACCTTGGTGCGGCGGATGTAGTCGAGCAGCGAGGTCTTGCCGTGGTCGACGTGACCCATGATCGTCACCACCGGCGGACGCGTGACCTTCTCGCCCTCCAGTTCGATGTTCTGGGTATGCGCCGCCAGCGTCTCCTCGGCGTTGTTCTGGTTGTCGGCGATCGGCGTGTGGCCGAGTTCCTCGACCACCAGCACCGCGGTGTCGTGATCGACGGTCTGGTTGATGGTCGCCATCACGCCCATCTTGAACAGTGCCTTGACCACCTCGGAGCCCTTGACCGCCATCTTCTGGGCCAGCTCGGCGACGACGTTGGTGTCGCCCACGACCACTTCGCGCACCACCGGCGCGGTAGGCCGCGAGAAGCCATGCGGACCGGTCGGCGCACTGCTGCTGCCACGCGACAATTCGCGACCGCCACTGCGGCCCGGCTTGCTGCGCTTGCTGCTGGAGGAGCGACGGGCCCGGTCGGCCTCGCTCAGGTGCATCTGGCCACCGGCGAAACGCTTGCCGGCGCTGTCGCGGTCTTCCTTGCCGCCGACGCTGTCGTTGCGTTCACGGGGATGCTTGGGCTTGCCGCGGCTGGCATCGCCAGCAGCAGCCGGGGGAGCCGTGACGCCGGCCGCCGCAACACGGGCCGCCGGAGCGGCGGCCGGAGCAGGAGCCGGAGCCGGCTTGACCAGCTTTTCACGTTTGCGCGGCTCGTGGATGCGCGGCAGGATCATGCCCAGGTCGCGTTGATCCATGCGCTGCACGGTTCCCGCCGCATCATCGCTGGCAGCCCCGGACGCCGCTTCGCCCGCCGATTCCGGCGCCGTCTCGACGTGCTCGGCCGCGGCCGGTTCGGCGGGGCTGGCCACTTCGACCTCGCGCTGTTCCTTTTCGGCCTTCTGCTGCTGCTCGTCCAGGACGCGCTGTTGCGCTTCCGCCTGGCGGCGCTGCTCGGCCTCGACCCGCTCGCGCTCTTCCTGCTCGCGCTGCTGCTGCGATTCCTGCAGCTTGCGCACGGCGTCCTCGCGCTCGGGCTCGGCGCTGGCTTCCTCGGCGATCACGCTGCGCTTGACGTAGGTGCGCTTGGCGCGCACCTCGACATTGACTGTCTTGGCCGCGCCCGTGGCGCCGCGGCCACCCGGCGCGGCCACCTTCAGTTCACCGACCGTGCGGCGCTTCAAGGTGATCTGGCGCGGCGCGCTGTCCTCGACCTCGGCAGCAGCCTCGCTCTTGCCGTGCGTGCGGCGCAGGAAGCCAAGCAGCTTCACCTTCTCGGTGCTGCTGATGACCTGCTCCTGGTCGGAGAATTTCATGCCCGCTTCGCCAAGCTGCGTCAGCAGCTTGTCGACCGGCAGGCCCAGTACCTGGGCGAGTTGTTTGATCGTGACGTCCGACATCGTGTTCTTTGCTCCGCCGTTCCCGCGCTTATCATCTTGTGCGGCGTTGTCTGCGCCGCCACCTCCATCCGTGGTGAAAGGCTTCCCGGAAGCCTTTCTCGGCACACCCTTCCAGGGTGCCGCCGTCCGCGGTTAGCCGCCTTTCTCCAGTCGCGCGATCATCGGTGCGCGCGCGGCCATGATCAGTGCTGCGGCACGTTCTTCGTCCATGCCCTCGATATCGATCAGGTCGTCCACCGCCAGGTCGGCCAGGTCGTCGACCGTGGTCACCGCGCGCGCGGCCAGCACATAGGCCGTCGCTTCGTCCATGCCTTCCAGCGCCAGCAGCTCTTCGGAAGGCTGATGGTCGTCGACACCCTCCTCCACCGCCAGTGCCTCGGTCAGCAGCGCGTCGCGGGCGCGGGCACGCAGCTCCTCGACGATGTCCTCGTCGAAGCCCTCCACCGCCAGCAGTTCGGCGCTGGGCACGTAGGCGATTTCCTCGATGCTGGAGAAGCCTTCCTGCACGAGGATAACGGCAATCTCCTGATCCACCTCCAGCTTGTCCATGAACAGCTGGCGCGCGGCCTCCTGCTCGGACTCGCTCTTGGCGGTGACCTGGTCCTGCGTCATCACGTTGAGCTGCCAGCCGGTCAGCTTGCTGGCGAGGCGCACGTTCTGGCCGCCGCGGCCGATCGCCTGGGACAGCTTGTCCTCGGCCACGGCGATGTCCATCGAGTGCTTTTCCTCGTCCATGATGATGGACTGCACTTCAGCCGGCGCCATCGCGTTGATGACGTACTGCGCCTGGTTCTCGTGCCACAGGATGATGTCGACGCGCTCGCCGTTGAGGTCGTTGGAGACCGCCTGCACGCGCGAACCGCGCATGCCGATGCAGGCGCCGATCGGATCGGTGCGGCTGTCATGCGCCAGCACGGCGATCTTGGCGCGATCGCCCGGATCGCGGGCGCAGCCCTTGATCTCGACCAGGCCCTGGCCGACTTCCGGCACTTCCAGCTTGAACAGCTCGATCATGAACTCAGGTGCGGCGCGCGACACGAACAGCTGCGGGCCGCGGGCCTCGGAACGCACTTCGTACAGGTAGCCGCGCACGCGGTCGCCGACGCGGGCCGATTCGCGCGGAATCGTCTTGTCGCGCGGGATGAACGCCTCGGCGTTGCTGCCCAGGTCGAGGTAGATGTTGCCGCGCTCGACGCGCTTGACGATACCGGTGACCAGTTCGCCCACGCGATCGGCGAATGCGTCGACCACCTGCTGGCGCTCGGCTTCGCGCACGCGCTGCACGATCACCTGTTTGGCGGCCTGCGCGGCGATGCGGCCGAATTCGGCGTTCTCGATCTGCTGCTCGATGTACTCGCCCACCTTGGCGTCGGCGCGCTCGTCCAGCGCGTCCATCAGGCGCAGCTGGTACGACGGCGATTCCATCTCGCCGTCGTCGGCGATGATTTCCCAGCGGCGGAACGTCTCGTACTCGCCGGTGTTGTGGTCGATCGAGACGCGGATGTCGGGCTCCTCGTCCGGATAGCGCTTCTTCGCGGCCGAGGCCAGCGCGGCCTCCATCGCCTCGAAAATCACTTCCAGCGGCACGCCCTTTTCATTGGCGACCGCGTCGACGACCAGCAAAAGTTCTTTGCTCATTGCTGCAACTCCGTAGGCATCCCGTCCGGATGCCGATGGTTGAATTATTGCGTCCGTCCCGGAACACAAAACATTGGAACGCGGCCATGAATGGCCGCACTGATTACTTCTTGCCGGGCGTCTTGCCGCCGCGCTTGGGCTGCGGCGCGTAACCGAGCGCCACCCAATCCGGCACCACACGCGCACTTTCCACCAGCGCGTGATCGAATTCGAACGTCTTGCCTTCGGCTTCCAGCACGATGTGATCGCCTTCCACCGAAACCAGCTTGCCGCGCAGGCGACGGCGGCCTTCCAGCGGCGCCTTCAGCAGCAATTTCACTTCCTGCCCGCTGGCCCGCGCAAACTGTGCGGCGGTGAACAGCGGTCGATCCAGCCCCGGCGAGGAAACTTCCAGCACGTAATGGCCGGGGATCGGATCCTCCACGTCCAGCAAAGCGGACAGTTCGCGGCTGGCGGCTTCGCAATCCTCGATGCCGACCTCGCGACGTTCGCCGTCGCCCGTTTCCCTGTCCAGCAAATCCAGGTAGACGCGCAGGGTACTCTGCCCGTGCGACGGGGTGAACTCCACGCCGAGGCATTCCAGGCCCAGATCGGCCAGTACCTCGCTGAAGCGTTGTGCCAGTGCCTGTGTATCCATGGGTAGCCTTCCCAGATCACTCTTTCCGAACAGCAGAAACAAAAAATGGGCTCCAACGGCCCATTTCCCTATCATGCCGATGTTCCTCCTCTGCGAGCAGCTCTTTCCGGCGCCAGCGGCCGCCAACGGCAGCCCGGCGCAACGCCTCCATGCGCCCAACAAAAAAGCCTCACGAGGAGGCTTTCTTGCATCAAGAAAGATCTGGTAGCGGGGGCAGGCTCCGTGCTCTATCTAACAGAGCCTCTTCGCATACCGCTCCTACCCGCTCAGGATCGCGAATGATACACGCGTGTTCTGCTGGCTTGCAACATTCGTCGAAAGCGCCCCGGCCACCGGCCCGCGCCTGAACGCACGTCGCCTTTGCTGACTATCGCCGGATGAGGCCTGACGGCCGGGGCGTGACCATTGTCCTGAAGTCACCGATACTGTGATGTAGGCCAGCTCCCGTTTTCGTGTAGGTCTGTTGACTAAGTAAGCTCACCCATCCCGCCGGATTCCGTCATGCATTGGAAGCGCTACCCTCTTTCGGAGGTAATCGGCTCGCGCGACAACAACTTCGACTTGTTGCGTCTGATTGCCGCCCTGCTGGTCATGTTCGGACACTCGTTCTGGATTCAGCCCGCGGCAGGACGCCATGAGCCGATTCTGGCGTTTACTGGCATCGAGTACAGCGGAAGCATCGCGGTCTACACGTTCTTCCTGATCAGCGGCATACTGGTATCGGCAAGCTATGACCGGCAGCGTTCGTTGTGGAAGTTCATCATGTTGCGGGTGAGCCGTATCTATCCCGCCATGTTCGTGTGCGTTGCCCTCGTCGCCTACCTTCTCTACCCCATCCTTCGCGGCGTCAGTTTCAGTGACGCGTTCCACGATCCGCTGGTTTGGCGTTACTTCTCCGTCAATGCAGAGATGTTTCGCGGAACAATTCGCTACCTCCCCGTGATCTTTCAGGATGTAGCGATCAAGGACGCGGTGAACCCCTCATTGTGGACACTATCCATCGAGATGAAGTGTTACGCGCTCGTGGCCGTGGCTGGCCTGCTTGGCGCCTTCCGGCATCGCCTGCTGTACCTGCTGGCGAGCGTCGGCGTGTTGATCCTGGTGTGGTGGATGCTCCACTACAACGTGCATTCCGCGCTCCTGGATGGGCTGCAAAAGAACGCGAACGCCTACACCTTCTACCCCGTCCCGTTCTTCGCTTTTGGCATGGGTCTGTATGCCATGCGCCGGCATGTGACGGTATCGTGGCCGGTGGCATTGCTGCTGGTGCTGGCTTATCTGGCGGCGCACAAGACCGCTTTCGGCGCACCACTTCTGTATCTGGCTATCGTCTATGGCGCCTTGTGGATGTCCGCTACCTCGCGCCTGCATAAGCTCCGGCCGTCCCACGACTTGAGCTATGGCGTATACCTGTGGGGCTTCGTGATTCAACAGACCGTCGCGCGGACCTTCCCTCACTTGGACAATCTGATCAGCCTTTTCGTAAGCGTGCCATTCACGCTCGCCGCTGCGTTCCTGTCCTTCGTGCTGGTCGAGCGGCCATTCATCCGGCTGGCCAGAAGTGTCGTGACCTCAAGCCAGCCACGCCAAGCCCTTATCAGACAGCCGCAGCCCTGACCTTCAGCGTTCCTGAAGCAATGTCTACAGTTGCGCCCGTGGGGTTGAACAGAACCACGGTGACCGTATCTGCTGCGCTTACGTATGCGCTCATCATCAAGCCGGCGAGAGACAGGCTAAAGCCCGCTGAGGCAATCTGGCCCATCGCTGCGCCAGTGCACGTCACGGTGGTCGTGGTCGTGCCCATAGACGCTATGCTCGGCGGATCATAGGTCTTGGAGCCGGTGGACATGTGCCACCCGAGTTCGCGCCATACCCCCGGCGTGCCTTGGCCGACGTTCACCCACCCGATGGGATTGCCTGCGGCGCCCGCATTGGTGTTGTAGACGACAGACCCCTTGTACCAAGCTCCGGTCGTAGGAATGGCTGAGCCATAGCCAACCTGCCAGTCGCCGATCGCAATGGTGTGATTCGCGGCAAGTAAAATGGCCTTGCCCGTAATGTCGGTGGCCGGTGACAGGTCGATGATGTTTACCCACTCGTCGCGCGCTTCGAGTAGAGCCTGCGGTCGCAGGCCGGCCCCAACCGTGCCGCCACGCATGCACATATGCAGGCCACCAGCCGGAACGGCTCCATCGTCTGCGTGAATGAGTGTCCACGTTCTCTTGGCGGAACCGGATGGCCCGAAAATAAGTCCAAATGTGGAGTTGAAGTTACCATCGGCAGAGGTATAGCCGTCCGGACCAAGCAGTACATCGGGGACGATGAGCAGTCCGCCGACCCACGACCCCGAGTTGATATTGCGGGACAGCCCGAACTCCGCCCACCTGTTGCCATGGTTGAACTCAGCGACGTATACCTTCCCAGCGAATGAGGCCCCGGGATCTGCGATGCATGGAGACATGGCAAGGTTCCACTGGGCCAGCAGAGTGCCACCATTGATCTGCTGTGCGGTTGCAGTATTGACGCTGCATACGTCAAACCCAGTAGTCATGTTGGCCGTGACCCAATAGGTCGCCTGATTGCATGCCCACGCGGCACCGCCCACCCGCTTGATGTAGTCGTAATGAGCTCCTGCATATTGCGATGTAGTGGGGGTGACCGTTTTCCGCGTGTAGATGAAAGGGCTGCCCATATCGTCTTTTTGGGCGATGCTTACAAAATTCTGCGTCACATCGCCAAACAAGTTCCTCGTCGTCGGGTTATTCCACGTATGCGCCTCTGCATCGAGACCGTCGAATTTCTGCTTGACGTTCCTCGTGGCGTCATAAGCGACGAGTTCCGAGCCCTTTCCTGCCGCAGAGCTGGCGAGGTTGGCGCTAACCTGATCAACCTGCCCCTTGCTTGCCGCCTGCTTGCTTTTCGCAGCATCCGGGACCTGCGGCGACCCGCCGGCCTGAGCGGTGATCACCCAGGCGCCAAGGGTCGCGTTCCACGTCAGCTCGACTTCGCCGTTCGCGAGGATTTCGCCACCCTGCAGCGCCGCATACGCACCGCCGACGATAGGTTGAGCCGTCAATGCGTCCGGCGCGAAGGTGGCAGCTCCGGTGTTGGTTGCTGCGGCGAGGATCCGAAGTTTCAGGCCGTCGGCCATCGAGGTGATCGGCGGCGTGAAGGCAGCGGTGATGGCATTGGCGGTACCCGAGCCTGCAGCATACGGGCCAGCCGTGCTGGCGGCGGCGTTGTCCTTCAGCCACTGCGTGCGATTGAGCAGCGCCTGCGCCGGAAGATTCATCGGGCCGCCAGGCCCGCCGAGCGCAAGTGTCGAGGTCTCAAGCTCAGGCACATCATCGAAGCTGGAAACGGGAGTCAGATTAGGCATGGTCTTCTCTTGGGCAATAAAAAGCCCGCACTAGGCGGGCTGCGTGAGATTGAGTACATCAGGCCCGCTATCAGACGCCCGGCGCCGCATCGCATGCGACGGTAAAAGTGGTCGTGATGACCGCCCCGGTAGATACCTGCTTGATGCGTAACGTCATAGCGAGGCTTGAGCCGTTACCGTTCGCACTGGTCGCGCCGCAAGCTGCACTCATCAGAAACGATCGTGATGCGCTGAGCGATTGATAGGTGGCTGCGGGATTCGTCTTGCTCGCCGGGCCAGATTCAATGACGGTCTCGGTGTATGCAAACTGGATCTGCGAGTCGGATGCCGTCCATCCAGAGGGCAGCCAAGTGCCAGATGCAGGGAATCCAACAATGGTACCGCTTCCGCCACCGCTGGCCACAACGTTAGCGGTGAGCGAGTACGTGCCAGCGCTACTGAATGCCAAGGTCAGATTGACGCTTGCGCCCGGCTGCCCGCCCACGCCCGAGGCCGTTCCAGCGACTGAATAGGTATTCCCCTGAAGCGCTGGGATGTTGTAATGCACCGATCCCTTAGCCGCAAAGATGAATTTCAAATCGACGTTATTGACCTTGTAGTTCGTAAGTGCTGCTTGTGAGCCAAGATATAGCGGAGCAAACAGGTCGCGCAGGTCGGTGTCCACTCCAGCTATTTTCACGGTGTAACCAGTAAGGTCCGCCTTTGCTCCGCTCACATAAGGCTCAAATATCTGGTCTAGCGGCACGTCGTTGACGGTCGGATAAGCCATGATCAGGGCGTCGTGTTGAAGGATGGCGCGCTGACAGCACCAGTGAACGCGGCGCCCGCGAGCTTGGCGAGCTGCGTCGTGGTCGTGGTGATCGACACGTTGCCCGAGCCGTCGAAGTTGACGGCGCCGACGACGACACCGTTGAGCGAGATGTTGCGCGCGGTGGCCAGCTTCAGCGCTGCCACTGCCGTGTCGGTGGTGGAAAGCTTCCCTGCCAGAGCGGCAGCCAGGCCGTCGACGTCAGGGATCGTGATGCTCATGGTCTCGGCCACCGCCAGGATCGCGGCGATGAAGTTGGCCTCGATCGTCGCCGTGGTGCCGTCATCGATGACAGGCTGCACAGCCTTGTCCACGATGAACTGCGCGAGCATGGCGGCCATGAGGCTGGCCTGGCGCCACGTCTTGTTGGCGGCAGCGGACGAGGCGGTGCCCGATACGACACCGGTGGCTGTGGTCGCTGCGGCGGCATAGTCGGCTTGCGTCATCACGTTCGCGCCGGATGCGGCGGCGAATGGCAGGAAATCGTTTTGCAGTGGCATGTCGTCTCCAGGAACGCAAAAGGCGCCCGAAGGCGCCCCGAATGAGAGTGGTGATGCGTCGCGTCAGAGCAGTGACTTGAAGCCGCTCAACGAGAAGCTGCCATCAAGGACCGACGATCCGTCAAGCACCATGCCGACGCCGTAGTTCACGCGCACGCCTGCTGGCTTGACCGGAATGTATCCGCCGGCGATCAGCGCCTTTTTCAGCGCCGAAGGCTCAGGGCCCTTGATGTAGACGTTGAACGACATGTCTCCGTTGTCGTTCAGTTGTACGTAGGTTCCGCTGCCCTCGAATACGCTATTTAGGATCGGCGTTGCCGTGATGATCGTGCCGTCCCAGTTGTTCGCCCCGATCTTGGCGCGCAGGACGAGGCGATAGGTGTCATCGTCCAGCACGGAGATGCTGTCGCTGGGGTCGCCCGTGCTGAACCACACCCCTTGATCCCAGCCAATGCCGGCGGTGTCCCAGGCGAAATAGACATTGCTGACCGGCACGTTGATGCGCCGAGGGATGCCGATCCACAGGCCCAGCACATCGAGCTGCGCGCCGACAGCCGTGTCCAGGTCGAACGCTGCGGTCATGCTGACGAGGAAGTTCTGCGCACCGACGAACGCCCCGGCGACCGCCGATACCATCGACATGAACTTCGGCTTGTCGGCATGCTCGGAAGTGACGAGCTGCGTGTACTCCGTCACGTCAGCCATCAGGTCACCGTCAGCGCGATGTCGGACGTCGAGCACGACGCCACTTCGTTGAAGGCGATCACCACGTCCGACGCGGCGGGCGTTGCCGGCGTGGCCGCGATCGCCAGCGAGGTAATCTCGAACGTCAGGCTGTTCGCGCTTCCGCTCAGGTTGGCCGGCAGATAGAGGCGCGTCAGGATCACGTCGTCGCCGATCTTGAGCGCGTTGATGTAGGCCGCCACCGCCGCCACGATCTGCACGCCGATGTCGGAGTTGTAGCTCGGCAGCGCCTTGATCGTAATCGCAGCGCCGATCGGCACTTCCGTCGGCCGGTAGAAGTTGATCGGGATCACGTTGCCGTAGGTGTCGATCACGGTTTCCGAGGTCGTGCCGAACGTCGGCGTGCCCGGTGGCTTCTTCGCGGCGATGGCCTTGGCAACCACCAGGCTGTCGCCGCCTTCGACGATCATGCTGATGCTATGCGCCGGGATGCCGTTCGCATCGGTCGAGCCGGTGTCGTTCTCGATGGCGGCATAGCGCGTGACGCCCGCCACGCCTGCCACGGCGCCCACGATGCCATCCATGACCGTGAGGGACGGGATGGCCGTGGAGATCGACTGGCGGTAGCGCAGCGAGGCGTCGGACTCGATCGGCGCGCCCGGCACCGAGGCTGTCGCATTGGTCACCGCCTGCCAGCCCAACGTCGGCGTGGCGATTCCCGTCACCGTGCCCGAGGGCGCCGAGACAGCGCCGATCTGCTGGCAGATGGCCGTGACTGTGATGGAGCCGCTCGACGGAATGGTGACGACCGCCGGCAGCGCCCAGCGGTTGTTATTGACGTCGACCGCGACACCGTTGTTGATGACGCGGTAGGCCTGGCCGGTGATAGTGAGGTCGACCGTCGAGTACGTCGGCACCTCGCGGGCAATACCATTGATCTTGACGTTGCTGGACAGCGCCGCGCCTTGCCCGGTGGCTGGGCTGAAGGAGTTGTAGATCGCGATCGCGGCGGCGTTGGCGTCATTGATGGCCGCAGCAATGACCGCGAGGAACTGGCCGTCCTGACTGTCGGCGCCCAGGTAGATGTCGGCGCCGTAGATCGTGCGGTACTGCGACTGCAGGAAATCCAGCACGTCCCCATAGGCTGGGGCGCTGATGCCTGCGGCGGTGATCGTTGGCGCTGTCGTGGTGATGGTCATGTCAGAGCGTCGCCTGTACGGTGGCCGTGCCGTAAATCGTGGAAATCGTCGCGGACACGCTCAGCCGGCGGGACTGGCGGTCGAGCGTGCTGGCATAGGCGTCGATGGACTTCACGCCATCGGTGTCGAGGATCCGCGACTTGAGCGTCGCGTCGTAGACGTTCTGGGTGTACTTGCCGAGCACGTCCGTGCGCCATGGCGTGCCGTCCGTGGTGTCGAGGAACCATTCGCCGGTGAAGAGGCTGAGGCGCGTCTGCACGGCCTGCGCCACGGCCTCGGGCTGATCCCGGTAGAAGTCAGCCTGTTGGTGGCCGAAGACGTAATCACCGTCGGCATCCAGTTTTCGGTAGCGCATGGCGGCTCCAGAAATGAAAAACCCCGCCGGAGCGGGGTTCGAAATATCGGGTTGCAGCAGATTCAGTGGATCGACATCAGGTAGGCGCGGCAGTACTCAGGCCCGGCATGCCGCAGCGCGTCCATGTTGTAGATGCCGTGCGAGCCGTGCTTCTCGTAATCCAGCTGGATGTCGATCTTCTCGCCGATCTGGATGCAGGTATATGCGTGCTGCTCCTCCGGGGTCAGCTCCGCAAAGTCCCGCTGCGTCATGTAGGCCAACTGCTCGTAGATCTTCAATCGCTCCGCCAGCGGCGGCGCCTTCGGCTGCGCTTGCGCGAAGCCAGACGCCGTCACCGCCATCAGGATCAACCCCATCACGTACCGCATGACCCACTCCGCCGACCAAGGCGCCGCCATCCTACTACTGCGGCGGGCCGCTGGTGCCGCTGCCAGTCGTGACGCCAGTATGGACATGGTTCTTCAGGCTCTTGCCGCCACCGACCACGTCCGTTGTCGCAGTGACCGTCTTGTCGCAGTTCACGTCGCCGGTGATGTGCAGCGTTGGCGTGGTGATCGTCATGCCGCCAGGCGCCGTCACGTTCACGATCTGGCCGGCCGGGTCGAGTTCGACGAAGGTCGCCCCGTCGTCACTGCGCAGCTGGGTGGTGCTGCTGCTGATCCCGCTGATCTTGTTGGCCTGCGACATCGGTCCGACGATGACAAAGGCATCGCTCAGGTCGTGCTTGCGCGCGTTCGATGGAGGCTGCACGCCACCGGACTGCGACCACGCGTCGATGGCGCGGCAGGCAAACACGATCAGGCACTCATCGCCAGCCGCCACCGGGAACGTCAGCGTGCAGCCGCCGCCGCGCGGGAACACAACGGGCACGTCCGTCAGCACCGGCAGATTCACCGCGCCGGGCGCGCCGTCCTGTCCCGTGATGACGCCCGCCACCCCGGGCTGCACCGAGGCCGTCACGGTGTCCGCGTCGAACGACACGATCGCGCCAGGAAGCGCCGTCCAGATGCCCTGCTGCAATCCGCCGAGCATGGCCCGCAGCATCACCTCCGGGTCGTCGTACCGCTCGCGGCTATCCATTGGGCACGTCCACAATCGTCGGGCCGACGGCCGGCGCGGTGCCATCCACCGCCACGCAGATCATCGAGGTGTACCACTCCAGCCCGCGCGTATCGCCGACATGCTGCACCACGCGGGAGGTGTAGTAGCCGTCGGCATCCGTGCCCGGCACGACTTCGTTGCCGGCGTAGGGGATGTTGATCTTCAGGCTGGCGATGCTGGCGTTGTCGATCTTGATCTGCCCGCCGGACTTGATGTTCGAGTTCAGCAGCGACCGCACCACGAGGCCCTGAATCGTCATCTCCGGCGTGCCGATCATCCCGGACGCCGAGTTCAGCACGACCGCTTCGCCCGGCAGGAAGCTGGACAGCTTGACGAAGTTGAGCTTGCCATCCTCGATGCTCCACTCGCACCCCTGTTGTTCGGCCAGGTTGCGCAGGTGATCGCGCGTCATACCGTAGCAGGCCATGCCGCGGGACGCCGATTCGGTGCTGAAGTCGGGCTTGTAGCCGGCCGTGACTCCGAAGCTGGAAAGATCTTGCAGCAGCGCGCTGTACAGCTGGTCGGGCGTCCAGCCCTTGGCGAGGGTGCGGTTCGTCGTGGCGAAGTTGTAGGCCGCGTCGCCGTCCTGCGCGAAGATGTGGACGTAGCTGTCCGTCGCGTTCTCGCGCCCCACCTGGATCTGCGCGATCTGCCCCTGAAAGATCAGGCCGACCTCGTCGCCGTAGCCGGCCGACAGCTCCACCCGCGTGAACTCGTTCTGGATCTTGCGCGCCGTGTCCTGGTTCAGGTTGTAGATGCGGATCTCGGCTCGCTTCAGCGTCTGCGCCGTGGTGTTCCTCACTTGGAACCGGATGTGCAGCTCCGACAAGTCGATGCCGTCGTCCGGGTTGGTGGCCACGCCCGGCGCCGTGGTACCGCCCACGATCAGCCTGACCTTGCGCAGGTATTGCTGGGTCACGACTTCACCGCGAAGTAGAGATGGCTCGCGGTACCGAGGTTCGCGTACGTGGGCACGGCATCCGGATCGGCGTCCGTGGATACCGCCAGCCCGCCGCCGATGCCGAGGTAACGGTACTGCGCCAGCAGGTCGGTGCCGGTCACCAGCGGAATGCCCTGCACGATGGGCGTTCCCGCCAACGTGGCGATGTCCAGCACCCAGCCGGCCGAGTTACGCCACTGCACGGTGAGCTGGTAGACCACGTTCGCCAGGGTGATCTGCAGGCGCTGTGGCTGACCGTTCAGCGGGATTTCGAACACCGTCGTTGCCATGAATCAGAGACCCCCGAGAATGGACTGGCTGCCTTGCGAGAGCTGGTACAGGACGCTTTTCACGGGCTGCTTGACGCCCGCATTGGTCACGGGCGCGGTCTTCTCCGGCATGGTCATCACCGACGGCGACTTCAGCGTGGCCGCCTGCGTTTCCACGATGATGATCTGCTGCAGCAGCACGTCGACGATGATCGACTTCTCGGTGGTCTTGTCCGTCACCAGGTCGATGCTGCGGATCAGCATGTTGCTGTAGTTGCGCTTGCCGGTGACCACGTCGAAGGGTTGCCGGCTTTCCTGCAGCTTCAGCAGCATGCTGTAGACGTCGTCGACACTCGGCGCGCCCAGGTCCAGCGAGTACAGCGCGCCGCTGCTGCTCCAGCCATAGCGCAGCGACACCATCGCCGGCTGCTTGTAGGCGTGGTCGGTGATGTTGGCGCCGTTCTGCACCGGGTGGTTCGTGATGACCAGCTCGTCGCGGTGCTTCTCCTCGACCACGACCTGCGGAACGATGCCAGCAATGCTGCGGCCCTGACGGAGCAGGATGTCCTCGACCTGGCCAGCAATGGCGATGCCGGCGCCGCTCAGGATGCTCACGATGCCGCTCCCTTCAGGTTGCGCACGAGCCGATCGTTCGCGCCGTTGATACCGGACACCACCGCGTCTGCCGCGTCCTTCGCCTTGTCGACGCCGTGCATGTTGATCGTGACGGTCTGGTCAACGTTCATGCCCGCCGTCTGCCCCGGAGCAGCTGCCGTGCCGGACCCGCCGAGCATCTCCGCGCTGTACGGGTTCTTGCCGTTTTCCTGCAGGATGATGCCGTTGCGCAGGGCGTTGAGCACGGCTGGATCGTTGAGGTTGAGCGACTTGTTCGCGTCACCGCCGAACATCCCGGCCAGGCGCTGCGTATAGGCGTCCTGATCCGTCGTCGACCAGCGGTGCGCGATCGCCGATGGCGTGTTGATGCCCTGCCGCCCATAGCTGCTCAGGTTGGCATTGATGGCGCCCAGGCCGGCCGCGGCGCTCGGGAAGATGGCGAAACCCGCGGAATCCTGTCCGGTGGCGCCGTGGCGGCGCGCGAACTCGCCGTACTTGATGTTGCCGGGGTTGTTGTTGCGGATGCCTCGGGTCGATCCTGCCGACGGCGGGGCCGCCGAAGCCTCCGGGTCGGTCATGTACCTGTCGGGAATCTTCTCGCCAGTCGATGGATCAAAACCCATGTAATAGGCGAAGTTCTTCAGGAAGTTGTGCAGCGGGCTGTTCTGCTGGCGCGCATCATATGGACCAGTGCCGTTATTGATGGCGGCAGCTTTACCAGCAACAAACTTGCCGAGGCCGTCATGGGCCTTTTCGCGCCACCTCTCCAGCGTCTTGATCGTGTTGATCAAGCCAGTGATGCCTCCCGTCGCCAGATCAATCTCGGTCTTCCAGTTCTTCCAGTCGATCAGGCTTTTCCCGCCTTCCTTCCAGACCTGATAGTCATCCCACAAGGCGACGACGCCGGCGGCCAGTGCGGCGATCCAGACCACGGGGCCGCCCATGACCAGGGCGAGGCCGGCGACGATGCCGGCGGCCCATTTCCCGGTCGTCTTGATGTTCTCTTTCTGCGTGAAGTCCAGCGAGTCCCACCGATGCTTCAGCTCGTCGAACGCGCCGATCAGGGTGGTGCCGACGATCGTGCCGAGGATGCCGGCCGTCGCCTTCATGTCGCGCCAGCCCACCATCAGCTCGTGCGACTTCTTCGTCGCGTCATCGACGCTCAGGCCGAACCGCTGCAGCAGCTTCTGATAGCGCCCGCTGAACTCGCCGACACCCTGCTCCAGCACCATCAGGGTCTTGTAGTCGATACCGAACACGTTGGCGTAGCTGATGGCGCGGTACTGCGGCATGTTGCGCAGCCGCTTGCCGATGTCCTGCATGATGTCGGTCGTGTCACGCAGCGCGCCGTTCACGTCCCGGGTCTGCACGCCGATGCTGCCGAGCAAGCCTTCGCCGCCCGGGTTCTCGCGCAGGAACTTGGCCAGGCCCTCGATCGAGCCGCGCGCCCCCTCGACGCTGGAGCCCATCTGACTAGCGGCGTAGCCGAAGGACTGGATGTTGGCCGCCGACGCTTTCGTGCGCTGCGACATGAAATACAGGTCTTCCAGGCTGCTCGCCATCTTGACCACGGCCGCGGCGACGCTGGCCGCTGCGGCGGCTGCAGCCAAACCCAACTTCGCCACTTCGGTACTGGCGACCTTGACGCCGTCGACGAACTTTCGCTCGCCCGTGGAATCGACCTTGTAGCCCAAAGAAACGAGAAATTCGCGGATTACCTCAGTGCTCATGGTTTCAGTCCTGCGGCAATCACGCGGTTTTCTTCGATCACGTCGAGCGCTTCGTTCATCAGGGCGATGTCAGCGAGGTCGAGCGTCCCATCCTTCAGGCTTTCGTAGCGGCAGAGCTGCCTGACCACGGGCCGGAGCAGCCAGTCCTCTCCGTCGGGAAGGCTGGCCCAGGTCACGCCACCCCGGTCGGCGACAGCGGACTCTTTGCCGCGCCCTTTCCGGGAAAAAAACCGGAGAGGCTGTCCTGGATGACCTTGCCGGCGATCTGCAGCATCACGCTCATGTCGATGTCGTCGAACATCAGCGCCTGGTTCGCGCCGGCGTAGATCGGCGCCCAGGCGGTGCCCTGCTGGCGCTGCACGACCCTCAGGCAGGCTTCGAGGATGAAGTCGCAGTCGGCATCGGTCATGGCGGCGATGCCGACCATCAGCGGCTGCACCAGGTCCTCGAAGCCGGCTTCCCCGCCGACGGCGCCGGCCACGTTCCCCAGAATCGGCACCAGCCGGCGCGAGACGTGGAACTGCTTGAAGGTGTCCATCTTGCCGCTGCGGTAGGTGTTCCCTGCGATCTCGAACTCCATGATCAGTACGTCCCCAGGATCGAGTCGATGGCGATGGCGTTGAACGTCCACTCCATCATCTGGCCTTCCTTGGCGTAGGTCAGGGTCGGCGCCTTCTTGAAGCCGACGCCGCGGCAGCCGGTGCTGTCGTTGCTGCCGGTGTCGGTGATGGTGACGACGTTCTGCCCGTAGACGCGCGAATCCGCCGTCTGCAGGTCGTACATCGCCATCAGCTTGGCGTTCTGCGGCGAGGTCTTGAGCAGGCGCACCGTCAGCGTGCCGGACTTGTCGGCGTGCAGGCTATGCATGCCGGTGCCGTCGGCGCCGATGGTCATGGTGCCCTTGTCGCCGTTTCGCTCGATGGTGATGCCTTCCTCGGCGATGCCGGCACCCTGGCCGATGTTGAAGGCGCCGCCGGGGCCGACGATGGTCGCGTTGACGTTGAGGAAGCTATAGGTATCGGACATGGATCGTTCCTCAGCGGTTGACGTTGATAATGACGTTGGCGAAGTGCACCGCACCGGCCAGCTTGACGGCGCACTGGATCACCGGCGCCTTGCGCGCGGCGCGGTCGGCGCTGCTCTGGGTCGAGATCGGCGCGGCGTAGTTGTAGTAGCCCTTGGCCAGCGTCTGGCCCGAGGTCAGCGCACCCACCGCAGGACCGGTCCAGACGCCCGGCGCGACCAGACCGTTGTTCACCCCAGCCTCGCAGGTGGAGTCCATCGTGGTCACCAGCACGTTGATGCCGGCGTCGGTCTGCGGGATCTTCGTCGGGCTGGTGTAGAGCGCGTTGAAGATGTTGGTCTGCGCCTGATTCTGCAGCCAGTCCAGGCCGTGCACTTCGTCGAAGAAGTAGCCGTTGCACATCACGCCCTGCTGAATGATCGCCGTCGCGTTGTTGTAGTTAATGAAGGCGTTGCAGTTCTTGGCGGTGAGCGCCGCGGCCTGCGACTCGGTCAGCGTCTCGGCCGCGACGCCCGGCTCCTGCTTGAACTTCAGCGTGATCGTCGAGTTCTGCGCGGTGAAATCCACCGTGAAGGCCCGGCCGAACAGGCTGGCGGCGGCATACGGACTGCTGGAGCTGTACTGGATGAAGGTGCGCTTGTACAGCAGCGCCTTCAGCTGGCTGGCGATGTCCGAGGACTGCGCCGGATCGACCACCGCCGCAGCCTGCGTGGTGACGCCGAAGATGCGCGACGGGTTGGCCGCCTCGACATACGCGGCGACTGCCAGGGTGTCCGCATCCGCCTGCGGCGTCACCGGCGCGCAATACAGGCCGTACCAGTCGGTGGACTTGTCAGCGCATGCCTGCACGCCTTCCAGCAGCGTCTCCACCGCCGAGCCGGCCGCCAAGCGCCCGCCCTGCGTGGACTGGAAGCCGAACAGCGGCGCGATGTCGACGCCCGCGCCCGGCGCCGTGGCAAAGGCGACGCTCGACGTGGATCCGGTCGTGGCGCTGGTGATGGTGAAGCGCTGATACGTCGCGTCCCAGGTCACGGTGGCGACACCAGCCATGGCAGTCGTCAGGGTTGCCGCCACGGCGTTGAGGCTGGCATCACCCGCGAAGGAGATGGCGGTTTCGTCAGCGGCAACGCCATCAATCATGATGTCGATGGCACCGGTGGTCACGCTGGTGAAGTTGGTCAGCGTCTGCTGAGAAGCGCTCAGCGTCGGCCCGATGAGCTTGCCGGACGTGGCGGTCTGCGCGTAGCGGCCGACGTAGAGCGTCGAGGGCTGCGGCGACTGGCTGAAATACAGGTCGGCAGCCAGGTACTCCGGCGCGGCGTTGCCGAAGTCGGAAGCCACGGCATCGAGCGTGCTGTAGGTGCGGATGCGCTCCGTGGTGTCGATGACGTCGGACGAGCCGAGGATCAAAAGCGCACCGAAGTTGCGGACCGCTGCCGCCAGGGGCGACATGACGACGCTGACGTTGACGACATCGCCGATGGAAAGACCTTGCGACATGGGATGACTCCTCAGTGGGTATCGGTGACGAGGGTGTCGTCAGCAGACAGGATGTTCAGGATCGGATAGACCGTCGCCACCTTGCGGCGGAAGCGGATCGGGACGTCGCGGCGTTGCACCCATTGCTGGTTCACCAGATCCGGCGCGGTGGTGACTCTGCCGGCCTCGACCAGGTCGATGCCTTGCGCCTGCAGCAGCTCGCGGTTCTGGGCGACGTAGAGGCCGCGGCGCAGCAGCGAGGCGTTCGCCATGCTGTCCGGCCCGTAGAAGCTGGCCAGCACAGCGAACTCTTCCCAGGCCTGCTGCTGATCGGAGCCGTTGCCGGTGCCGTCATGGATCTCGGCCGGGTAATCCATCGGGCTGACCTCGGTGACGCCGATCGCGCACCAGTCGACGCTCGGCTCCGGCTGTTTCGGCACCACCGGCTGCCAACGCGGGCGCACCAGCGAGCCGGCGAGCCCCGTGATACCCACGACAGCGCCCTGCAGCAGCGCGTCCAGCGCAGCGTCAAACAGCGCCGACGACGGCGCCACCGGCGAGACATACCCGCCAGTGGAGGAATCGGTCGGCATCGGTCAGGTCCCTTGAAGGGTCAGCGGCGTGCACAGCGCGCAGGTGAAGCCCGCGCCGTAGGTGGTCCAGTCGGCCAGATCGGTGACGGTGTAGAGGTTGCCCTGCCATTGCACGAGGTCGGCATCCTTGCCGGCGGCGCCCGCGCTCAGCGGCGTCCTGGAGTGCACCATCATGGAGCCGGTGACGAGGCTGGCTTCCGGGAAGCGTTTGAGGATCGATCCGGCGTCATTCGTCACGACCCCAGCAAATGGTGTATCGGTAGGCGTGTTGCTGGCGATGCCGCCGGCATCCACGGTCTGCGCCTGGCGCCGGCGCACGAGCGTCCGGTCCACGAACTCGCGAGAGAACAGGACGCGGGTGACGTTGAGCGAAGGCATGGGCTTACTTTTCCCGGATCACATAGGTGATCGAGTTGCGCAGCTGACCGGTGTCGATCAGTGGTGTCGTGCCGGTACGCCCCCGCCGGCGCCGATTGGCCAGCGTGGATTCTGCAAGGGCCGGCGGCACCCCGGAGTTGATCTTTGCGCGCACCGCGTTCTGGGCGATCAGCCCCGCGGCGTGCATGGCCTTGTCGCCCGCGTCCGACTGGCCGTCCAGCGCCTTGGCGGCTCCTGCCTTCAGCTTGGCCGTGGCGGGCTTCAGCGCCGCCTCGACACCGGGCACCAGAAACGGACGCGCCGGCAGGTTGTTCGTCGGTGAACCGGTCTCCTGGATGTAGCCGATCGCGGCGTTACCCAGCGGCGACCCATCGGCCTCGCGCTGATTCCGTGCATCCTTGGACTCGGGTATGCCGATCAAGACTTCCTTCTTCACCAGATCGTGAATCGACTTCAGCACGTCGGCCAGCCGATCCTTCGTAACGGTGACCCCCACCTCAGCAGCCGCCGAACTGCATGCCGCCGGTACCGCACATGCGGGCGAACTGCAGCAACTGGATGCCGTAACGGGTCATGTTCCAGAAGCCGCCATCCTCGAGCGTGACCGCCGAGGCGTCCATGCTGACCGATACCTTGTCGACCGCTTTCGCCGTGGTCGGCCCGGTGACTTCGCCCGGTGTACTGATCGCCGCGTCCTGTACGGCCTGAGCAGCCAGTACCAGATGGTGCGCGACGAACAGCTCCTGCCCCAGGTTCCACCACGCCCCCCAGCGAGCCTCCGGCAGGGAAATGGACGCCACGTTCAACCAGAACGTCACCGAGCCGTCGGGATACGTGGTCGCATCCGTGAACTCGGGGAAATCCGTGCGGAATTGCGTGACGTCCATCGGCTTCCCTTACTTCTTGGCTGCAGCTTTCGCTGCAGCTTCTTTGGCGGCTACCTGTTCGGCTGCCGCGGCTTCGGCGGCTGCCTTTTCCTCAGCCTCCATCCGCTCCAGTTCTTCGGCATCGGCCTTTCCCTGCGCAGCCTTGGCCTCGGCCGCAGCCTCTGCATCGGACTGCTTCACGCCCTTGGGCACCTCGGCCGAATGCGCCTTGGTATACCAGTGGTCGGCGATGTCGGCTTCCAGGCGCTGCACGCCCGCCTCGATCTTCAGCAGGATCTGCTCACCCTCGCGCACGAGAGTGAGGGTGAACGCCTTGGTGATGTTGACCAGTTTGTTCGCCATGATCAGAACCCATCCGCGTACTGTGCGGTTTCCGGATAGACCCACTCGACCGCGCCCAGGCGGCCATAGTAATAGGTCAGCTGGCTGATACCCCGGTACTCCACCGGCGTGCGCTGCAGCGGGACCAGCGGGAAGCGGACCCGGTTCTGATCCTGCGAGTAGGCCACCATGCGGTCGGTGCTGCCGGCGCCGCGGCCGGTCAGGAACTTCATCGGCACGATGTCCAGCGGGACGCCGTTGACCGCGTTGGCCAGCGAGTTGTCCTTGAGGAACTGCAGGATGCTGATGTTGCCGGCCGAGCTGACCTTCTGGCTCACCAGGTAGCTGTACTTCGCCGGCGGCAGGCCCAGCTTGCCCGGCACCACCGCGTAGCCCGAGGCCGCCCACGCCGCATTCAGCACGGTGTTGACGTCGGCGAGGATCTCGTCCGGCGTCTTGCTGGTCCACAGCGGGCTGGCCGAAGCACCGTTGACGACGTTGGTCGCGGTCACCAGCGGCGAGTTCAGCAGGCCGTACAGGCCCAGGATGCCGTCGCCGATGTAGACCTGCTCGTCCACGTCCATGTTGTACTTCATCTGCATGCCAGCGAACTTCTGCTGGTCGACCGGCCGGCCGAGCTGCTGCGCCGAGGCCAGCTCCGGCAGGGTCCAGCCAAGCTCCATGCCCCACAGGCTCAGGGGATAGGCGGTCTTGCCGATGTCCAGCGCAATGCCCTGGATGGCGGTCGCATCCTTGCCGATCCAACTCTTTCCGTTCGGCGATGCGCCGCCGGCGGCGGCGAAGCTGGAGTTGGTGAAGCTCGACACCTCGTCGGCGATCGAGACGTCTTCGCGCAGGTCGATGTCGCGCGACCAGGTGACCGAGGCCAGGGGCTCGTGCAGGCGCTGGTCCAGACGCTCCAGCTCACCGACGAGGAAGGCACCCGCGCTGTCACGGGTGGCCTGATCGAACGTCATCAGACCCGCGTCACGGGTGTATGCGTTCCGTACGGAACGCGGGAGGATCAGTTTGTTCATGGTGCGGTTCTCCGGATCGCGCCCACAAAAAAGCCGCCCTGAAGGCGGCTCATTGCGTGGCTATTTGTGGGTTGGATCAGATGTTGTATTCGATCTCGACGTTGCCGTTGGCGTCGCCGGCGTTGGTGAAGGACACGCCGGTCAGCGCGACGGTGTGCGTGCTGTCGGCGACCGCCTCGATGCCGCCGACCACCTTGGCGCCGGACGGGGTGTCGATGCGGACGTACACGGTGCCGCCCTGCGCCGGCGTGCCGGCGTTGCACTTCACCGTCATCCAGCCGCGGCGCAGGATGTTGGCCGAGCCGCTGGTCGGCGGGGTGGCCGTGCCGATCGGCTCCTGCGCGCTCTGGGTCGGGTACGGCCGCACCAGGAAGCCGTACAGGCTGGTCGCCACGTCGGCGGCGGCGAACGGCACCACCTTGCCGCTGACCAGCTTCACCGGGAGGCCGTAGGAGGCGAACGGGAGGCTGGCGTTGAAGAACTGGGTCTCGATGGTCGAGTCCAGTTTTCGGCTGACATCGCCCGGGATACCGGACGGCATGCGGTACAGATATGCGTTGGACATGTGTCCTTCTCCTCAGTGATGGATGCTGGTGCGCTTGGCCCAGAAATCCCGGTTGGTTTTGTTGAGCGACGCGACGTCCGTGGTCTTGCCGAAGTCCTTGACCGACACCGATACGCGGGTGTGGTTGTCGTTGTTGCGGGCCTTGATCAGGTTGGCGGCACCGACGAAGGCGGCGTGCAGCATCGGCACCGGCAGCTTGCTGAAGTCCGCAGTCTGGCCGCCCAAGAAGAGCTCGATCGCCGCTTTGCCGTCGTCGGTCTTGTACGCGGTGTCGAGCGCACGGCGCTGGCAGCTGCACAGGGCCTGCGCGCGCTGGGCGTCGGTGGTCTTGGCGTCGAAGGTGGGCATCTTGGTGCCCGGAGCGAGGATTTCGGCCAGCGACGGGATCAGCTTCGCGGCGTCGCCGGTGTAGAGCTTCACGCCAGCCTCGTCGAGCTTGCCGGCGGCTTCCGGCTGGGTCAGGTCGCCCGCATCGTCGGTCTTCTTCTTGTCATCGTCGTCATCGTCTTCGTCGCTGTCGTCGGCCTTGGCCTTCTTCAGCTCCTGGATGTCCTCGTCCATCGCGGTGAGCTTGTCGAAGATCTTGGACAGCGCGTCGCTGGTCCTGCCTTCCTTTTCCTTGGCCTCGCGCGCCGCCTTCTCTTCCTCGGACTCCTCGTCCATGGATTCGGCTTCACTGGCCAGCTTCTCGACCTCGTCCGCGTCCTTCGCCTTGAACGCCCGCATCAGCAGGTCGCCGAACTTGCTCTTGCCCGTTTTCTTTGCCATGTCTTCGTCTCCGATTGCGCACCGCGGGCCACAACGGCCTCGCTCGACGAGCGCTACGTGGTTGCCAACGATGTTGCGCTGTACCGCGCGCCCCGGTTCTGCCTGGTCGTAGTCAGCCTCGTAGCCGTTGCTGACCTCTTCGATGCCATCGTCCTGCACGGCCTTGATGGCGCCCTGCTCGGTGATGAGCAGGTCAGCGAGCATCAGGTCGTCCTCGATGCCGGTGCCGCGGCGCACGTTGAACATCGTGCCGACGGCGAAGTTGCGGATATTGGCCGGGCCCACGAACTCGTCCGGATGGCTCAGCGTGACCGGCTTGCCCTCGAAGCTGGCAATGGTCTGCGGACGGAACAGATCCTCCGGTCCGCGCGAGACGCGCACGATGCCGGTGTTGTCGCCGGCGATCATCTCGCCGTCACCGCCGACGATCTCGCCCTCGGCGTAGAGCATCTCGCCGGTACGAGCCACCGGCACGTCTTCGCACAGCAGGTATCCCTCGGGCGTCAGCGATCGCTTCGGGCCCAGCTTGGACACGGTGTAGTACCGCGACGCGCCGGACGGGTCGAAGTCAGTGGTCTTCATCATCAATCCTCGGGAATCACCGGCTCCGGGTAGCATCGGCAGTTGTAGATCTGCCCGGCATGCGTCGTGGTGCCATCGGAAAGCGTCGGCGGGGAATCCCACCGGACGAACTTCCCGTTCATTTGCTTGTGGCTGTGCCGCACGTCTGCGTCTCCTGACGTACGCCAAACGTAACCTTCACTTCCAACGTGCTCGGCACGCGCCTGGGTGAGCGTCGACGCCGTGCGCGCCACCTCCGTGCGTGCGATCAGGTTGGCGCGTCTCACCGACACCTCGCCCGACCGCGCGATCTCCTTGGCGATCTCCTTCGCCCGGGTGCTGTCCTCGATGCCGGCCAGCGTCAGCTCGTGCACGCGCTGCGCCGCATCCTTCGGCAGGGACGTGATCAGCGTGACCTGCTCCTGCAGCAACTCCTGCATGCGCGCGCCGGTCGGCGCGGTGCGAATCTCCTTGCGCAGCTCCCGCGACATCGCGTCCGAGAGCTGCTCCCACATGCCGCGATCGCGCGCGTCGACCTCGGCCAGCATCTGTGCTGCGGCGCGTTCCGCCCAGGGCGACAGCGCTTCGGCGTACTTGCCGAGCAATTGCGTGATCGTCGGTACCGCTGCCGGATCGCCAGCGGGGAATCCGTTGATCAGGTGCCCGACCTGGACGGCGACCTTACGCAGCTGCGATGCGTAGCGAAGCTCGGCCCTTCGGGTTGTCGGCGCCTGCCGCTTCTTCTTCCGATCCCGGAACTGCAGGGTTTGCATCAGGATCAACCTCGCTGACCGGCGGCGGCGCGTTCTCGGCTACCTTGATCATCTCGTCGGTGATGTTGGTGAACAGGCCCGTGATCTTGCTGAGCTGCTTCAGCTCCTTGAGGCACGTCGGCAGGTCGATCACCGCGGAATCGAATGCTTCCAGAACCGCCTGCGTGGTCGCCGTGGCGATCGCCGACTTCTCGGTATCGGACATGCGTTGCAGGCTGTTGAAGCTGAAATCCCATCCCTTTGGCATTGCTGTGCCGAGCACGGAACGGGCCATCACTTCGATCAGGCGCGTCAGCGGCATACGCAGCCGGCGCTCCTGCTTCGTGTTGATGCTCTCGTGGTACTGCTTCATCTCGCCGTCGCCGGTGGAGTTCAGGCCGGCCGGCGACTGACCGAACAATCGGGTGAGCGGAATCTCCGCCGCGCCGGACAGCTGCTGCGCCATCTGCAGCATGACGTCATCCAGGCCGGCGAACGTGTACTGGTCGACCTGGAACTCGTCGGACGCATCCAGCAGGGTGAGTCCTTCGTTGCTCTGGTACCGGCGGATCATCTCGATCTGCTTGATGAGACCCTCGAAGGCCGGTCCACCCAGCCCGATGATCTCGCGCAGCTTGTCGACCTTGAGCGTGCGCAGATGCGCCTTGTAGACGAGCTGGGCGGCACCCTGCGTGGTGCTGTCGAACGCGAGCAGGCGGTCGAAGAGACGCTCGATGACCGACTGGCCCCACAGGTTTTCGCTGATCTTCTGCCAGTACGGCAGGTCGACCCCGTCGATGCGCAGCACCCGGCTGTAGTGGATCCGCTGACGCTTCAGCGCCATCGAGTCGGCGACCACGTCGTAGAACTTCGGCTTGCCGAGATCCGGACCGAGTTCGGTGACCAGGTTCTCCAGCGACGGCTGCACCAGCCAGCGATCGAGCACCAGAAGGCCCTTGAACTGCCCCTCGCCGACCGAGTCCGTGCGCAGCGGCGTGTCCATCTTCTGGCCGTCGATCAGCATGACCGCCAGCGCGCCACCGTAGAGCCGGCCCCACTTGATCGTGTCGCACAGCGCGTCCCAGATCTGCAGGCGCTCCATGGCCTGGTCGAAGGTCTGTTGATCGTCCGGGCTCAGGTCCGAGGTCACCTCAATGCCGGCGCGCGTCATGTCCTCGGCGACGCTGTCCACGACGGCGCCGACGATCCAGCTGGAGCGGTACATCGCCTCCATCTGAACGCGGTTGCGGCTGATGAAGTCGAAACCGTAGCTGCCGCCCGAACTCTGGTTGTTCGTCTGAATGCCGACACGCGCCTCGAAGTTCTGGAAGCTGTCCGCGGTGTAGCGTTTCGCGCCGGCCGACGCGCGCGCCATCGGCGTCCGCATCGCGGGAGGTGCCGCGTTGCGTTGGCGATTGCGCTTGCTCATCGTGTCCTCATGCCGCCAGGGCGGCCCAGATGTCCAGCGCACGGGCGCCGGGGTGGTAGTGGATCATCACGGCGTCCGCCAGGTTCGGCGAACGCGTGCCATCCGGAGCCTTGTCGATCACGACCTTGCCCACGGTGTTGATGCTGTACGTCGGCTGGGACAGCTCGGTGATGAGCCGCGCCAGGTTCGGCAGGGCTGGATCAATCGAGATGATCGCGTCCGGGTCCACGGCCATGCCTTCCACGACGGCGCGGTAGGTCTGCTGGAACCGAATCCGCAGGGACCACCACGACTGCGCCTTGAAGTTCTGGAAGAAATCCTTGTTCTTGCGCTTCGACACCATCTCGCCGTCCGGGTCGACGACTTCGCCGGACCCTCGAAACGGTTCGGCGCGGCGCTCCGTCACGCCGGCTTTCCGGCGCTGGTCATTGATCACCCGTGCATCACCCCGAACGCCAGCGCCCAGACCGTCCGCGTCGTAGTCGAACCGCGCGTAGTCGTGCGCGTCGCACAGGGCGAAGGCCTTCTCCACGGTGCCGAAGATGTCATCACCCTTGCCTGACCACTCCTCGAGCACGTTCAGCAGGATGCCCTGTCCGCCGGCGAAGGCGTTCTTGTCGACGCCCTCGTCAGCCACGTCCAGCGCACCGGACCCGGCGCCCGTGGGCGTGATTCCCAGCTTCAGGTGAGCGCCTATCGCGGCCTGCACCCAGGTTGATGGGATCACCACGCCCTCGACCGAGGCCGAGTAGTTGATGTCGATTTCCTGCGCCACCGTCACCGGGTCAAGATCGGCGACCTGCTTGGCGTACCAGGCGTCGTCCTTGCGCGGATCGTCGCGCCAGTGGAAGGTGAAGACCTTGACCCTGCCGCTGAAGCGCTTCTGCGCGAAGACGTTGGCCCGCCCGTTCGGCGTACTGATGTCCTGCTGGCAGTTCGTCGTCTGCGACAGCGCCGCCTCGACCAGATGGGCGCGCTCCAGGAAGGCGTGCTCGTCCACGATGTAGAAGCTGGCGCGGTCACCGCGACCGATGCCGTCGCCGGCCTCGCCCGTCATCACCGACCCGCTCTCCGGGAACACCAGCCGCATGTGCGGGGCGTGCCGTTGCCGATCCCACCCGCCGCGGAACTCCTCCGGCAGGTAGGTCATGAACATCCGCGCCTTCTCGAAGAGCGACTTCGGCGAGCCGATCTTGTCGACGTACTCCTCCTTGCGCGATCCGAACCCGGCCACGACGCCGTCGTTGTGCAGGCAGATCGAAGCCGCCGTGCCCACCGTGAGCCACGACATACCCATGTCGCGGGTCTTCTCCGTGAGTCCGCGTTCCTGCGCGCGCCACCGCTCCACGAACCACTCGACCCACTCCTCCTGCTTCGGGAACAGGACGAACGGGATGATCGCCGGCAGGCCGCGCTCCACGTTGCGCGGGTCGAACGTGAGACCCCAGTCGATGATGAATTGCGCCGGGTGATCCCGGTAGAACTGCTTCATCGCCGGAATGGCGGAAGGGTTCTTCCTGATCCGTTGCAGGCGCTCCATGCGCCACTCGAACACCGGCACGTAGTCCGGCTTCTTGAAGTCAAAGGCGAACGGAAGCGGCATCAGGCCTCCGCCTTCATCATCTCCTGGTAGATGCGCGCGGCCTCGATGGGGTCGGTGGCCGAGGTCACCACCGAACGATTGGCGGTCTCGATCGGCGCGCCGGCCGGACCGGTCAGCTCCTGCCGGCTCACGTCCTTCCACCCGGCGCGGTTCTTCAGCCAGAAGATGGCGGCGGTCACCGATGCCGGGATGTGCTCCATCGTCTTGGCCCGGACCACGGTGCCGTTGTGCTGGAAGATCTTCTCCACCTCGTGCTCATAGCCGACGGCGCGCTGGAAGAGCGAGGCGGCAACACGGTCATCCGGACCCTTCTTGCCCAGCTTCATCGCCTTGGCGAAGTCGGGGTAATCGGACTTCCAGCGGTACAGGGTGCGATCGGAGACGCCGAACACGTCGGCCATCTCGATGTCGGTCAGCCCGTGGGTCGCGAGCTTCTTTGCCTGCGCGACGTATTCAGGTTTGAAGGCGGTCGGGCGAGCCATGATCAGATATCACTCTTCGGCGGCAACCGCTCCCGCGGCGCTGGCACGGTGGGCTTGATGCTGGCCTGCCACTTGCGGTCGGCGTTGATCTCGGCCAGCAGCCAGACGATCACGCCGATCAGCAGCAGGGCGGCGATGATGATGGCGACGAGGGTGAACATGTCAGTGCTCCCGGCGCTCGGCCGCCAGCACCGCCTGCAGCCCAGTCACTTGTGCACGGAGCTGGAGCTCGCGGGCGTCGGCGGCGTCACCGATTCGAACAATTCGGATCGCAGCTGCAACCCTATCGACAAGGGCTTGGGTGGCGGCTGCATCAGCGGCGCGGGAACGGGCGGTAGCGGCGGAGACTTGACCAGCACCGGGGCACATGCCGGCGTTGCGCAGCCGGAGAGAGCCGCCAGCAACACCAGCAGCCACGGAATCAGCAACAGCGGGAGCTTTCGCATGGACGGCAGCCTCGTATTTCGCGCTCAGCGCGTTGAATTCGTCCCGCATCGCCGCGGACGCAATGTCGTTCTGAGCCTGAGCTTTGGCGACGGCCTGCTGCTGAGCGACCTGTGACGCGTCCCACTTCGCCTGCACAGCGGTCTGGCCAGCCCGGTAGCGGGTGTGCCCGTAGTAGCTCACGCCGACCACCAGCAGCAGGATCACTGCGGCCAGTGCGATCAGCTTGGCTTCGATGCTGGCGAGCATCACGCATGCTCCGCGTTGTCGTCGTTTTCCGGCTCACGCAATGCAGGCTGGTCGATCACTCGCGCGACACCGGCCGCACCAGCACAGCCCAGATCAGTCAGCGCCAGTGCGCCCTTGATCCACTGCGGGATGGCCGGCAGCCAGTCCGGTGGCAGCAGCGCATAGGCGGCGATGATCGAGCTGAAGAACGCGGCGGCGATGATGAAGCGCATCGACCACAGCCGGTGAGCCTTGCTCGCGTTCGGGATCAGCTTCATCTCAGCGCCTCGTCTGCTGCAGTTCGCGAATGTCGGAGGTGTTGCGCTCGATCTGCACCTTCGCCTCGGCCATGGCGCGGGTCAGGCCAGGCACGTCGGCAAGCTGCTGGCTCAGGGTCTGCAGCTGCGCATTGGTCACGGCTTGCTGCGTCACGACGGTCTGCATCGTGTTGGCCTGGATTTCCAGGCGGTTGTCGAAGCTGTGGAACACGTAGCCCAGCAGGAACACCAGCAGCATCACGGACCCGGCGATCACCCAGCGTTCCACTGGGCCGAGCTTGAACTGCATGTGGTCGCCATCGGCACGTGTGATTTCCATGGGCGTCATCCAGCCGCGTCCAGCGCCGCGGCATAGTTCGCCGGCCACGCTTCAGGCCTCGGCTTTCCCGGGCGCCAGTTGCGCTGGTAGTACTTCCACGCGCCGTCCGCATCGCCCAGCTGCGGCAGCGGGTTCGCATCGGTCCACAGCAGCAGGCGGGCGAAGGCGCAGGCCAACTGGTCGTCGCTCAGGAATGCGGCGTAGACGTCGCTCTCGACCGGCGCCATGGCGCGCAGGCCGCAGAACGCGCGGGCGTAGGCCTTGCTCGCCGGGTGTGTCAGCACGCCACGAATGCCGCCGCCCTGCTCGAACTGCCAGTACGACCTGGCTGGGCCGCCGCTCTGCTGGCGCGTCAGGAACCCTGATTCCTGCAGCCCGATCGCCAGCATCTGCACGCGTGCCGGCTTGCCGTCGAACTTAGCGGGCAGCAGGTGCGACATCGTCAGCTCGACGATGCCGGCGCCCGTTTGAAGTGCGGTCATCGCGCGGATCCTGTGTGAATAAGTGGTCGCCGGAGAGTCCAGCGACCGAGGGCGTTCGGTGACGAAGTGCCCCAACTTCGGATCAGGCGGCAATGGCCTGGTCGTACACGCTGTCATTGGCAGGTGTAGGTTTTGCGCCGATTACGTCGGTCGCCTTTCGTGCCGCGTCCCGTATCTCTACCGCCAGTCGAAACCAGGTCAGCCCCATCAGATGGAACCTGAGACGTAGCCTCTTTCAGCTCGCGTTTCGGTTCTCTCAAGTCCCATCTGGTGGAGCTGGCGGGAATCGAACCCGCGTCCTAACGGCTTACATCAGGGCCGAATTACGGCCATTCGCAGTCGTGCCAACGACGACAACGCTCTGCATTTGGATGCCGCAGCCCATCGCCGCCTTATGGCCTTTGTGGGCGTTGTCCCGGTGAAGCGATGCGGCAAGCTGAAACGCAAAAACCCCGCCGTTTCGGGCAGGGTTTCGGGTAATGGTTCGGCGTTGGTGGCAACTTCGCCTGTAGCGAAATCTAGGCATTTACCCCCTTGACGTCAAGTCCCCTCTTTCGCCGCGGGCAAATCGTGGTAGTCGGACCTCGGCCTCCCGCTCGCAAACTCGGCCCGGTCGATCGCGCTCTCGCACTTCATCCAGAGCCAGCCGGCACCGATGTTGACTAGGGCCAGATAGTCCGCCGGCCGAGTCTTCGGTCGCTTCGGCTCCAGGCCGTGCACCGCCAGCTGGTAGGCGGCGTGCGCGGTGATCAGCAGTCGCGGGGCATTGCGTTTGCCGAGTACGCCGGTTCCACGCTCAAGTTTGCCGGCTAGCCACTGCACGATCTCGCGCTGGCGGTCGTCGATCTGCAGAGCGATCGAGTACACCAGCCATGGGCCGACGTCGCCGGGATGCGTCTGCGCCAGTTTCAGCGCCAGCAGCATCTCGGCCTCGGCGGTCAGTTTGCGGGAGCTGAAGGGCGTGCCGCCACCCGATTCTGGCGTGGTGAACGTGGACGACCCGAGCAGTCGGCCCAGTCGCTCCATCAGCATCGGGCGGTCCTTGCCGAAGAGTTCGTTCGTGGTCATGGCTTGCCCTTGGTGAGTGTGCTGTGATCGGGCTCAAACTGCAGCCCCGGCGTGCTGGTGCAGCGCGGGAAGGTGCGGCCGAACGTCGGACAGATCGCCTTGCCCAGCACGACCTCGCGATGCGTGCAGTGCGCGCACGGATCGCGGTAGACCTCTGCCAGGTGCCGGCGCGCGATGGCGAACTCGGCGGAGCGCTCTGGGCGCGAGTACGGTTTGGTCACGCATTCGTCCATCGCAGGCAGACGTCAGACTTGAACCAGCAGCAGCCCAGCCACCAGTGGCGGCCGCGCGAGTCGCGCCAGCTGCCGACACGAACGGATGGCGTGAGGTACAAGCTGGAATATCCAGCACTCCACTGCGCACGCAGAACGACGTTGCGGATCATGCTTTCACCTGCCAGTGATGCGCCAGAAACTCGCCCTTCTCCCGCCTGACGATCTTCCGCACCAGCCCGCGGCGGTGCATGGCCTTGAGTGCCGACTCGCAGCCCGTGAACGTCGTGCCGACGCGTTCGGCCAACGTGTAGGCGTCGATCGGCTCGGCGAGGTGCGGCAGGAGCTTGGGCGCGATGGTTTCGCGGGGTGGGCGGGTGGTCATGCGGCCACCAGCAGCGACGGCACGATGAACGTGACCCAGAAGAGCCCGTCAGAGCACGGCCCGACAATGCCGGCGTCAGTCAGCGACGGGTCCCAAGCGATTCGATTGCCACAGCCTATGACTGCGTGATTCACACCGGTTCGCGACCGGCCGCCGAGCAGGTAGTACGCCTTCGGGTTCAGTGAGCCCACCGCAGCGAGGACGTCATCAAGCTCGCCGCCATACGCGACGTGAACCTGCGCGAGACCACGCTCTGCGAGCCACGCCTCAGCTTCAGCCGTCTGCGAGTGCTTGGCGGCGCGCCCACTTGCGTCGAAGTCCGACACACCGAAGTGTGGAACAGCTGCCGGCTCCAGGTCCAACAGGCATGCGATCGATGTACGAAAACAGTCGCCGATCTGGCCCTCTTCGGGCTTATGTCGATACAGTTGCTTGCGCTCGATCATCAGAACAACCCCGGCGCGATCGCTTCGCGCTGCATTGGCGAGATCGTCACGACCACGCGGGCGCCGTGTTCGTCGGGGTCCATGCGATCTTTCACGATGCGGTGGTGCTGCTTGTCGTCCGCCCAGGCGATGCCGTTCAGCGCATCGCTGAGCACCTTCTCGCAGTTGCCCAGGTCGATGCACTGCACGGTGTCGGCCCAGTAGTCGGGATCCTTGCGAGCGCGCTTCGCCCAGTCGAGTGGACGATGCGGGTAGAGCTTCAGCTCGACGCAGACGCGGCCAGGCAGCGGACGAACACCTGCAGCGATCGCCAGCTTCGCGCAGTCGTCGCGGTACTGCTTCGCTTCCGGCGTGACGTAGGTCAGCGCCATCGGGCGGCGCGAGCCCTTGGGCGTGATGATCCTGCTGGCCCAGTAGCGGTTCGCGCTGATCGGGTACGGCAGCACCAGCGTGACCGGGGCGACGACTCGCGCGGGCGCGATGCTGGCGGGAATGGCGTTTTGGGCCTGACTTAACTGGTTCATGCAATACCTCCAAGGGAATCCTCGTACTCGCGCGAGAGGTCACCGAACGTCATCGTCGATCCCTGCCAATGCACGTCGATGTAGCCGGTCGGCCCGTGGCGGTTCTTCTCGACGATCACGCGGGCGGTGTTCTGGTCGGCGTCCTGGCTGTAGTAGCCGGCGCGATAGATCATCAGCACCTGGTCGGCCTCCTTCTCGATCTCGCTGGAGTCGGACAAGTCGCCCATTTTCGGGATGGGGCTGGATCGACCCTCGACGGCGCGACTCACCTGAGCCAGCACCACCACAGGGATGTCGAGATCGCGAGCGAGGTTCTTTAGGCCCCGTGCAACAAAGCTGACCTGCTCGTATTTCCGTTCGCCTTCGCCTCCGATCCGCTGCAGGTAGTCGACGTACAGCGCCTTGATGCCGTGCTTGTGCTTCCAGCGGCGTGCGACGCGAGACACCTCGGCCATGTTGGGCGCGGAGCGGTCGAGGAACCACATCGGTAGCGCGGCATTCGTGGCCACGACGCCGTAGAGCTGGCTCCATTCGAAGTCCTTGAACTGCGCGTTCCGGAATTTCTTCGAGTCGATGTTCAACCCCGAGGACAGCATGCGCAGGGCCATCTGCTTGACGGGCTGCTCGCCCGAGATGATGCCGACAGGATAGCCATCCTTCGCGGCGGCGCGGGCCATGCCGAGCAGGAACGAGGTCTTGCCCATGGCTGCTCGACCGCCGATGACGATCATGTCGCCGCGGTGAAGACCGCCGAGCTTCTCGTCCACGTCGACCAGGCCGGTCGTGACGCCGGGGAGCTTGCCGCCGCTCTCGTGGATCGTGGTCAGCTCCTGGAACGCGGCGTTCGTCGCCTGCTTGGCGTCCCACTCGTGGTTCTGCTCGACGGCGTGCAGGTTCATCAGCGAGGCGATGGCCTGATCGACGGCCGCTTCGTCGGTGGACTTCAGTAGCTCCATGCCGATGTCGCGCGCCTTGCGCTGACGCCAGGCGGTGCTGATTCGGTGCGCGTACGGTTCCGGGACCGGGGTCAGCATGCCGCTGTTGCCGATCTCCAGCGCGAGCTGCCCGATGGACGGCTGCCCGGCCTGCTCGAAGTGATCCATGAGCGAGACCGGGTCGATCGGCTTCGCTTCCTGCGAGCGGGTCTGGATGGCGCGCAGGATGTCGGCGTGCTGCTCGCTGGCGAAGTGTTCCGCCACGATGTTCACGCGCCAGCAGTCACCGGGGCGGAGCATCATCGTCGCCAGCAGGATGCGCTCGATTTCGAGGATGGTCGGCTCGTTGGGGCGGCTCATAGCGGCCTCGACGAGGCAGGGCTGTCATTGGCCGCGGTGTGCGCAACGCCCGTTCCCAGGCTCTCACCTGCCCGGCGAATCCAGTTGCGCCAGGTGGCGTCCCAGTTGGCCTTGACGGCGTTCTTTCCGGTAGCGGCCAGCCAGTAGTCCCGGAACTTCGGTGCTTCGCGGCGCGGATCGACGCGGGGGTCGGCGTCTTTCGCCAGCGCTACCCGGTCGGCGGTTAGGGTCCAGTCGTCGGGTAGCCGGGTGCCCCTCGAACGGTTCGATGGTTTCTCGTGCTCTTCCGGTAACGGAGACGGAGACGGTAACGGAGACGGAGACGGGGCACTCGTTTTTGCTGCCACCCGCATGCCACCCGCAGTGCCAGAATCTGCCAGTGGCACTCGTCGATGTGCGCTTGGCAGTTCATTGCCAGTGCCAGCAGATGATTTATTCGTGCCCGTGGCAGTGTTATCAGTGCCAGTAGCACCATCCAAGCACTGTTCTCCGATGCGCTTGGCATACTCCGGCATCATTTGGGCAGCCTGCTTTCGTCCGTGCTGTTTGCACACCGCCGCCCATCGCGACTTCTCGCTGCGTGCTTCGGCTCCTGCGGCCCACGGGTTGTGTTCGGCCCAGTCATGGATGCGATAGGCGCCCTCTTCCCCATCAAGGAAGCCGCAGTCCTTGAGTGCTGTGACGAAGGCGTTCGGCTCGCCTCGCCAGTCCACGGAAAGCTCGATGTCTTCGGTCGACAGTCCGGCCAGGTCGCCGTCGGAGCGATTGACTGCCGTCCACAGGAACAGACAGACCGTGTACCAGGCGCCACCATCACCGAGGCGTCGGATGACCTTCTTCGTCTTGGGGTGCGCCGGCAGACTGGTGCTGATTCGTGCATCGGAAGTCATGCTCAGCCCCTGACCCCGAAGTGCCGGATCATCGCCTTGGCGAAGTCCTCGATGACCAAGGGCGTCACCCATGGCTTCTCGGACAGCTGCCGAAGCCAGCGCAGGATGTCGTCGCGTTCTGTGCAGCTGCTGATCGGGATGCTGTAGAGATTTCCGTACTGCTCGGGATGGTGGACGTCGAAATGACCTTCGTCGATCGTCACAAGGCGCGGGCGTTGCTGTTCGCGGATCATGCTGTCCAGGTAGTCGGATGCTGGTCGTAGCCCTTCGTGATTCATGCTGCGGGCCTCAATTCAAGTTCGGGTTGCAGGTCGAGTGGCGGAATATTCAGCGCAGCGCGCGCGGCGGCCAGCTCTTCCGTGGTGTGGCGTTTGTCGGCCATGGCGAGGCATTTCCGCGCGTGGGCGGCTTGTCGTTCGAACCAGGCATCGGAATAGCGGGTCATGGCCGGGAGGCTCCTGCGGCGAGGTGTGGCGCAGCAAGGACCAACCGCCGCACCTTCTCGCCGCCCTGCCCGTCCACCCGAAACTCCCGCAGCGCCAGCCAGGTTCGCAGCCAGATCGCGCGCTCGATGATGTTGAAGGTCATCCGCATCACCATGACCTCCGGATCACCGCGACGCGGCCACTGCACTCCGCAGCGATGCGTCGCGCCTCGGATCGGCTCTGGCAGATCAGCACGAGCTCGTCGGTGTCCGGGTCGTACACGCACCAGGCGATAACGTCGCTCATGATTGACCGTCCAAGTTCGGGTTGTGGGTGTGGTAGTCGTGTTCAGCTTGTTCGTAGCGGACTCGGGCCTCCCGCCGCACGCGCTCCTGGGTGTTGAGGTAGTAGCGCTGCTGGGCGATGGCGTGCTTGCACTGATCGGCGATGGCGCGGTCGACGTCGGATAGCTCGAACGGGATGGGGTCGTTATGGCCATGGTCGGAAATGTTCACGCAGCCTCCTTCACCAGCCGTTGCAGCTGGGCGACAAGGTCAGGGATGGCGGCAATGGCCTGCTGCCTGAGCGTCGCCGAGTCCTGCAGGTGACGAGCCGCCCAATACAGGGCTGGCGTGGTGTCGCCGAACTCGGTCATGTACTTCTCGATCAGCGACGAATCGAGGTTGCGCTCGCCGCTGAGCATGGTGCTGAGGTTGGATGGCGCCACATCGCACGCTGCCGCCACCCGGCCCAGCCCGCGCTGGTAGACGCAGGCGGCGAAACATTCGCGCATGTCGCGGTAACGCTGGGCCAGGCCGGGCTCCAGACTGAGGCTCAGTTGCTGCATGAGAATCCCCGATACGATGTGTTATCAGCCGTTATCAGCCGGGTCGGGCAAATTTTTTTGCCATGACCATTCAAGAAACCGAGACCCCCGCGCATGCCCGACAAACCGACACCGGACGAGCTGTTGGAGTGGATCCTGGAAGCCGAGGAGATGGACGAGCCGACGTTCGCCGAGTGGTTGGCGGAGTAGTCGGAGAAGCCGAAGGCGAGCTGACGCACGGTCTACGCCGCCTCTTGCTTCGAGGGCTTGGTGCCCTGCCCGTCGGGCTTGGGTGGCGCCTCGCCGAACACATCGGGGCGCAGCTCATAACGCGTGACCGCGCCGTCGGTCGCCTGCTCAATGGCAATGCAGCGCTCGGCCGGGGCGCGAGGATCGTCGCCCCTCGTCCGCCAGTTGCTGACGACGGATTGGCGAACGCCAAGTTTCTCAGCCAGTGCGGTGACGCCTCCGGCGTGGTCGATTGCTTTGTTGAGTGGGTTCATAGGTGCCGATCATCACGGTTTGTGTTGTTTGAGTCAACACCAATCGTGTTAGACGGCCATCACGGCTCGTGAATCAATAGCGCCATGAAATTCGCAGCCAACTTAAAGCGCCTCCGCAAGGCGGCCAAACTCAGCCAGGAGGGGCTTGCTCTCGCCTGCGGGTGGTCAGGGCAAAGTAGGGTCGGCAACTATGAATCCGGCCTTCGAGAGCCCGAACTCGACGAAATCCCCACCATCGCCCGAGCCCTTGGCGTCCAGGTTGGCGAGCTGTTCGGTGAGGCTCCAAGCCATTCGCAACCCGTGCGACTCGACCCTCTGATAGTTCGCCGTGTCGCCACCGCGTTGTCGGAAAGATACAAGAGCGATGGCGGCTACAGCCTTGCGGATAAGGCTGAGGAGTTTGTCAGGGCGTATGAGCTTTGGGTTGGCATGTCCGATGCTTATGACGAACCTGAGATCTTCAATCTGGTCATCCGTCACGCAGACTTATCGCCACAGGGGGCGAGCGGGAATGAACGAGGAAGTCAAGATGCGGCGCCTGCTGGCGCTGTTACAGAAGGAATTCGGCCCAGTCGAAAGCGCAACGCCTAAGCTGAGGATCGTCAAGGAACCGACAGCCGTCAAAAAGCCGGCAGCACAACGCCCAGCAATCTTCGCCCTGGGGCCGATGGAAACAAGAAGGCGGGCAGCCCGCGGATGATGTGGTGCATTTGCCTTTGAGTTAACGAAAGAGTGACACGGGGGTGGAATTGAACGAAGATTCCTTTCAAGCATCTAAGCCCGCAACGTTCCCGTCACGGCGGAAGGTGTACGTTTATGAACATGAAAGATTATCTGCCACGCATCAAGCTTTCGGACGCATGGTCGTCCCTGCTAGATCTAGGCGGCACCCAGCGTCTGGATACGCTCGACTTCCCGAAGATCGAGCAGAAAACAGTGGGCGATCACTTTGCTGCTGTCGGCGATCACATGCGGTTGGTCATGGAGACCTTCGAGCATGAACAAACGACAGCGAAACAAAAAGCAGCAAATCGCCAACAGCAGGGCCATGCCTCAGCAGGCTCGCGTCGCTAATCAAGCTCGCGTTACCGAGCAAAGAATCATTGCCGAGCAAGAATTCTACGAAGGCCAACTGCCGCATCCGAAGCACTTGGAGGCGTTTGAGCAGGTGTTGCCTGGCGCAGCGGAACGCATCTTTGCCCTGACCGAACGCCAGCAGGAAATGGCTCACGAAGTCGCTCGCAACGATCAAAGGTTCCGCCAGCAGCTCCTGGAAACCTCGGAGCGGGACAACATCAGCAAGCGCCGCACCGCCTTCCTGGCCTTGGCCATCTGCTTGATCACGACACTCGGGCTGGCGTATCTCCAGGCATTCACTGCGGCGTCGATTCTCGGCGGGTCTACTGTGGTCGCAATCGTGACGTCATTCTTGGGCAAGGCCATCCGGGAGCGACGCGCCGAACGCCCATCACCCCAAGGCAAGCACGTCAGCAAATAGCACTGTGCCTCACCCCGCACCAAGCCCGCTCCGGCGGGCTTTTTCATGCCTCGTAAAAAAACATCACGAAATGTGTTGACATGACAAAACACGTTATGTGATGCTTATCCCACGCCACCACGGCACGGGAGAGACACATGGACATCCTCTGGGCATCCGGCCCGATCCAGATCCGCGACGAGCTGCACGCCGACGTCAAGGCGACCGCCAGCACCGTCATTCTGGGCACGTACAACGACGCGGTGCAGGCCAGTGATCTGGTGCTCACCCCCGACCAAGCCCGCACGATCGCCTGCGCGCTGATCGAAGGCGCGGACGCGGCTGAAGCCGCGCGGGAGGGCTGACCATGGACGTCACCTTCATCGCTGAGCGCCAGGGCCTCGACTTCATCGGCCAGGTCATCGACCTCGCCACCCAGAACTGCGTCGCCCGCACCGGGCTGTATGCATCCGCTGAAACGGCGAAGTCCGCCGCGGCGAGCATGTGGCGGACGATGCAGCAGACCGGCGACCAGTTCGCCCGGGCGGTGTCCGCATGAGCGCTCCGGTGAACGTCCTGGCGGTGATGACCAGCTTCGTCATGAACGGCAAGGAATTTGTTCCGAGCTGGAACCGGCCATTCGGAACAGGGCTTGTGGCGAACCGTGCGCGCTATCGCGGCGGCAGGCTGTATCGCAACCCGTCAACACAAACAGTCCTGGCTGCACTTGAGCGCGCGGAGCGCGACGGCATCGTTACGTGCGTCGGAACTGGCGCGGAACATTGCCGAGCATGGAACAAGAACGCCGCTGATACGGCCGAGAAGTACTGGACGCTCACGGACGCTTCCCTCGCCACCATTGGCGGTGCCGCATGAACGCCCGCCCCACGCCCCACATCGGCGCGACCCTCGCCCAGCAGCGCGCCATCCTGCTCTACCGCATGCAGCAGCGCGAGCTGCAAGCCGAGCGTGCCCGCTTCGAGCGTATCCGCGCCGATCTGCAGGTCGATGCCCTGCTGGACCGCATCCGCCAGAACGACGCTGCAGGCTGCGCGGACTACGAGGAAGTGCCGCCACCGGCGCCGCTGTGGCTTGTGGCTGTGGGCTCGTCGCTCTGGACGCTGCTGCTGATCGTCGGGATGGTGCTGGCGGCCGTGCAGTGCGGGTGGTTGTCATGAGCGGGCCGGTGGATGTGCTGGCGGTGCTGGATGAGGCTGCCGACTGGCTGTATCGCTCATCCGAAGGTCGCGGGGATGACGAGCGCTCTGAAAACGTCAAAGCCGTCCGATCCGGCGTGGCCGAGCTGATCGAGGCGGACAAGGAATACGACGCGGCTTGCGCCGAGTGGGACGCTTCCGTTCATCCGAGGTCTGCCGACAGGCTGAAGGCCGCCCGCGAACGTCGAGCCGCCGCCCTCGCCAACATCCGGAGCGCGTCATGAACCGCGCCAGCTGGAACATCCAGCGCCGCCGAGTCCGCGACAGCTACCCGAGCCGCGCCGACCGCGGCCTACCCTGCCACCCCGATGGATCCGGCCTCGCCACCTGCCCGCGCTGCTACGGCGCTGGCATCATCGACCGCGACCACTGGCAGCCGGAGCTGTGCACGTCGTCCACCTGCTCGCTGTGCTGCGGCGAGGGCTGCATCACCGACGGCTACCGCGACCCCCTGCTGCGGCTGCGCCATGCCCGGCAGCGTCGCCGGCGTGACCCCGGCGCGTATGCGTGGCTGCGCCAGGTCTGCGCGACGCCGCGCTGGCAGCTGCGCCTGATCGAGGCGGCGGTCGGTTGCGAGCTGGCGGCACGGCAGGCGGTGCAGGCGTGGAGGGAGGTCGCTTGAACGCCGTATTCCGCAGCCGTTGCCAGTTGCACCTGTCGAAGATCGACGAGTTCGCCGCGTACTGCGAAACGCAGGGGTTCCGGCGCGTCGCCGTCAAAGGCGGCTACGAGATCCTTCGCATGGTCGCAATGAAGGGCGAGCCCGTCATCGTGCACGCAAAAAGCGGGTCCAAGGAACACGCGACAACGTGGGGCATGAGCGAGCGCATGTACCTCAAATGGCAGCGCAGCAAGCGCGCCGCCCGCGAGGCCAAGTCATGAGCAGCTTCTGCGACTACATGGACCACCCCGACTGGACGCCGGAACAGCGTGTCTCCGTCGCCCTGGTCGAAGCCCTCCGCATCAAACGCAGCGAGGAAGAGCAGGCCCGCGCCGCTCGCTTCCACGCGCGCAACTCTTCAACGCCAGCCACGGCAGGCCCGTCGCGAGACGCTGCCGGAGATTTCAGTCCCCTGGATCGTGCCGTGGCTGGCGATCCCCTTTCAACCACTGCGCGCAGTGGACAGGTGACCCCCTCGCCTGCTGATACCGCTGCGCGTGGCGACCTTATCGAGCAAGGAGTAAGCGCATGAGCAAGAAGTTCGAGTTGGTCGCCGAGAGCGCCATCGAAATATTCGGCCGCAAGCTGTTCCGCATCCGCGCCTGCGTGGCGTTCGGCGGCGTGAGCAAGGGCGAGTTGGGCGGATATGTCGAGAAGGAAACCAACATCAGCCAGGACGGCGACGCGTGGGTCTTCGGCAACGCGCGGGTCTTCGGCAACGCGCGGGTCTCCGGCAACGCGTGGGTCTCCGGCGACGCGCGGGTCTCCGGCAACGCGTGGGTCTCCGGCGACGCGCGGGTCTTCGGCAACGCGCAGGTCTCCGGCGACGCGCGGGTCTCCGGCGACGCGTGGGTCTCCGGCGACGCGTGGGTCTCCGGCGACGCGTCCATCTTCTGGGCGTCCCGCGTCGGCAGCGAGCAAGGGACCTTGACCGTTTGCCGCGCCAAGGCGGGACTCTGGGTTAACCGTGGCTGTTTTGCTGGCACGGAGGCGGAGTTCCTGGCGGCAGTTGATGCGCGCCACGGAAAGGACTCCAAGATCGGTCGCGAGTACCACTTGCTGATTGAGGTGGCACGTTCGCGAATCGACACCAGCACGCCGCTTCCGGAGGGCGAGGCGAACGCTGCGAAGGCGGAAGCCGCATGAGCATCCTCAACCGCACCCGTGCCTCGTTGTTCGCCCCGCGCCCGCGCTGGACGGGCTGCACGCCGCCGACCGCCGCCGAGCGCATGGCTGCGTACTCGCAGCGTTACGCCGCCGAGATCCAAGCCCGCGAGAACGCCGGCGCCGCACAGCCGAAGGTGCGGCTGGTTGACGGCCGCGCGGTGCTGGTGGCGCTCAACGGTCGCCCGAACACCCTCCCGAAGGACGCGAAAGCGTCCGACTGACCCATCTTTCAACAGAGCCGGTCATCGCGCCGGCAAGGAAGCACACATGAAGACCTTGGAGCAGATCGCATCGCAGTACAAGTCGAACACCCTCGACGGCCGCGACCTCAACCGGCTGATGGACTTCATTCCCGAGAATCAGCTCGGTGACTTCGGCATCACCCTCAAACCCGAATACATCGGCACGCACGAACACAAACCGCTGACCCGTGAGGCCGTGCTTGCGCAGCTCGCGAAGGATGTCGCATTCGGGTTCGAAAAAGCGCTTAACCAGCGCGGCATTTCGTCGTCGCTCATGTATGAGGTTGTCCAGATGTGGAACTGGATTCTGGAAGAGGGGCTGGAATCCTTCACTGATTACGCGCAGTACGGGCTTCCGCTCTTCAAGGCGACAGCGGTGAAGTACGGATTCGATAACCCCATCGGCGACGACCGCGGCGACGAACACAAGTACAGCGCATTCGCCTGACCCCATTCCAACACCGTGCGCGGCGGCATCCGCGCGGAGAATTCGATGAACGCACAAGTGGAAATGAAGGACGCCGGCAGCAACCTGACGCCGATCGCGGAGTACACCGAAACCGCTGCAGCTCTGGCCGACCTGCGCCAGCGTCACGCCGGCGTCGTGTACGACGTCACCGTGCCGAAGCAGATGAAGCTGGCGAAGGAAGCCCGCGCCGAGCTGCGCGGCCTGCGCACCGGGCTGGAAAAGAAGCGCGTCGAGATCAAGGCGCCGGCGCTGGAACGCTGCCGGCTGATCGACGCCGAGGCCAAGCGGATCACCGCCGAGCTGGTCGCGCTGGAAGAGCCGATCGACGTGCAGATCAAGGCCGAGGAGGCGCGCGCGGAAACGGCACGCCTGGAAAAGTTCGAAGCCGAACGCCTGCGCGTCGAGGCGATCCAGAAGAAGATCCAGGCCATCCGCGACGTCCCCGGCTCGCTGGTCGGAAAGCCGTCCGTGATCATCGGCGGCCAGCTGGCCAGGTTGCGCGAGACCGTGCTGGACGAGGCCGAGCTGGGCGCCGACTACCTCACGGCTACGGATGCCCTCACCGCGGCGATCGCGCGCGTGGAGCAGCTACTGGTGACGCAGCAGGAGGCCGACGCGGAGAAGAAGCGGCAGGCCGAGCGCGACGCCGAGATGGAAGCCATGCGCGTGAAGATGGCCGAGCAGCAGCGGCTGATCGACGAGGCCGAGGAAGCGAAGCGGGTCGAGCAGGAACGGCTGGCGCAGGTGGAGCGCGACCGGGTGGCAGCCGAGGAAGCCGCGGCGCGTGCCGCCGAGCAGGCGCGGCTGGATGAGATCGCCCGGGTCGAGCGCGAGGAACAGGAGCGCATCCGCGCCGAGCAGGCCGAGGCGGATCGTATCCAGCGCGAGCAGGATGAAGCCGTCTTGCAGGCCGAGCGCGAGCGCTTGGACGCACAGCAGGAGCTTCTGGCGCGCGAGGCTGTGGCGCTGGCGAAGGAGCGAGAAGCGGCGGCAGCGAAGGCCGAGGCCGACCGGCTGGCGAACCTTGGGCTGCGTCAAGCGGCTGAAGCGCTCGTCGATTACTGCGACCGGGACGAACCGGAGTTCGATCGCGTCAATCAGTTGATTAACGACGTCCGTGTGGCACTGGCCAACGATGCCGCCGCGGCCAAGCCGGCGCGCACGAAGCGGGCAGCGCGGGCATGAAGTTCCGCAAGAAGCCCGTCGTGATCGACGCCGTCCAGTTCACGGAAGAACTGCGGGACGCTCACATATTCGACAAGGAGCCACTGCCGAAAGGGGTGCGGGCTGGGGCGTGCACATCGCACCCGCCGACTCGAAAGGTTTGGAGTGCTCACTTTTACGTTGCAACGCCGGAGGGTCGCATGGAGGTGACCATTGGCGACTGGATCATCACTGGCGTGCAGGGTGAACACTACCCCTGCAAGCCTGACATCTTCGCAGCCACCTACGATCGGGTGGATGCATGAACGCCCAGCTTGCCCCCCTGAGCATCACCGACTACGCCCCCGGCATCCACGAAGGCATCCCGGCCGAGGTCTACCACCGCAAGGAGCTGGGCGTCGTCAACTGCGGCGCCCTCACCCAGTTGGCCAAGACGCCGAAGCACTACCGCGCGTGGCTTGCCGCCACCGAGCAGCACGAGACGCCGGCCCTGCTCTTTGGTCGCGCCCTGCATGCCCTGGTGCTGGAACCGGACCTGTTCGCGCGCGAGTGGGCGCGGCAGCCGGAGTTCGGCGATCTGCGCACGAAGGCCGGAAAGGAGCGGCGCGACGATTGGCTATCCATGCACCGCGGCGTCACGCCGGTCAGTGCCGAGGACTGGGAGCGCCTGCAGGCCATGCGCGATGCCGTGATGGCGCACCCGATCGCCGGCAAGCTGTTCCTCGGCGGTGTCGCCGAATCCACTGCGATCTGGACCGATCCGGAACACGGCCTGCTCTGCAAGGCACGCATGGATTACCGCGTCGCCGCGCGTGGGCTGGTGATCGACCTGAAGTCCACCGACGACGCCAGCGAAGGCGAGTTTGTCCGCAGCATCGTGAAGTACCGCTACCACGTGCAGCACGCGCACTACGCCAGTGCGTTCCAGACGCTCGGCCAGGAGCTGCGCGCCTTCCTTTTCGCTGCTGTCGAGAAGACTCCGCCCTACGCCGTCAACGTGCACTGCATCGACGCCGACGCCGAGGCACGCGGGATGGAGTTGCGCGACCGCGACATGGCGAAGCTCAACCAGTGCCTGCAAACCGACACCTGGCCCGGCTACGAGCCGACCATCCACCGCCTCGCGCTACCGCGCTGGGCAATGAACGATTAACCCGAGGAAACCCGCATGGAAAACAGCACTGCAGTGGTACAGATCAAGCCCGGCGACCAAGCCGATGGCGGCGCCTTCGCACTGGCGCAGCGCAAGGCGTCCGCCTACGCGCAATCGACACTCGTCCCGCAAGCCTATCGCGATAACGTCGCGAACGTCCTGATCGCGATGGAGATCGCGAACCGCATCGGCGCGAATGAGCTGATGGTGATGCAGAACCTGCATGTCGTGCAGGGCCGTCCTTCGTGGTCGTCGTCGTTCCTGATCGCCACGGTGAATTCCTGCGGCCGCTTCCACTCCATGTGCTTCGAGACTGTCGGAACGGAGCCGGAAGACGCCGGATACAAGGTGCGCGCCTATGCCGACGACAAGGGCACTGGTGAGCGCCGGTTCGGCCCGTGGATCACCTGGGCGATGGTCAAGGCGGAAGGATGGCTAAGCAAGAACGGCAGCAAGTGGAAGACCATGCCGGAGCTTATGTTCATGTATCGCGCCGCCGGCTTTTGGTCCCGTGTCTATGCGCCGGAAGTGAGCATGGGCATCCATACCGACGAGGAGGCCGAAGACATTGCGGCCGTTCGTGGCGTTACGGTAACGCAAGCCTCGCGCACGCCCGGCACACTGCGGCAGATCGAGCAGGAACTGACCGGCGCAGCGGACGAGCAGCCCGAAGGCGACCGGCCTGGCGGTGACGCACCCGCATTCACCGTGCAGGAAGTCCACGACGCGATCGCCAACGCGGCGAGCAAGGACAAGCTCGACGAGGCACTCGACCTGGTGCGCACGCTCCCCGCGAAGGAACAGCAGTCGCTGATCGACCTCGGCAAGGTCGTCGCCGGCAAGTTCCAGGAGGCATGACATGGGACTCGACATCACCGCCTATCGCAAGCTCGAACCCGCACCGATGCAAGGGTTCGATGCCGACGGCGAGCCGCTGCAGATGGATGCCGTTCGCCTCTATCGGAACGGCGATTTCCCGGGCCGCGCTGACGACATCGATGAGTCAGTGGCCTACGTCCCATCGGACTCCTTCGACTTCCGCGCCGGATCGTATCGCGGCTACAACCAATGGCGCGAACAGCTCGCCGAGCTTGCCGGGTATCCGATCGGCGAATACGTGCAGTGTGGAGTCACGACCGAAAGCCGATGTGTCGGGTTCTGGAACGGCGAGACAGGGCCTTTCTCGGAGCTGATCAATTTCGCCGACAACGAAGGCGTCATCGGCGCATCGGTTGCCGCAAAGCTCGCCAAGGACTTCGCCGAGTACCAGGCCAAGGCGGACGCCCACCCCGACGAGCGATTCCGCGATCGCTACGCCGACTGGCGACGAGCTTTCGAGATGGCAGCCGACAACGGTGCCGTCAGCTTCCACTAACCCATCCCAACACGCCTCGCCGACGTAATCGGCTATCCCTTCCCATTGGAGCAGAGCCCGCATGTTCAGCCTCACCAATCACCCAGTGAAGATCAACAACTATACGGCGCGCAAGGAGCTGAACGGCGAACTGCGTGTCCTCGCCGGCACCCTGACGTGCGAGACGACGCAGCACAACAGCATCCTCGACAGCTTCGATCCGGCGCTGCGTGCGCTGCTGTACCGCAAGCCCGATGCTGACGAGACCGTGCAGGGCGAACTGGCGATCGAGGTCACCGACGGCCTGACCGCACGCCGCCTGCCGCATGTGAAGCCGCAGGTGTGGGACGAGGACTGGCCGGGCTACTCGGCGTCGTTCTCGTCGGGCATCAAGCTCAAGGACGAAATCAGCCTCGCGAAGCTGAAGCTGTCGAAGCTGGTGTTCGAAGCCCTCGACGGCGGCAGCGTGCGTATCAGTTTCACGCTCTCGATCCCCGCGCCGCTCGAATGGATGGTGTCCGGAAAGCTCGATCGCCTGATCCAGGAGACCGTCGAGATGACCCTGACGCCGCCGGGCGATGAGGAGCCCGAGCAGGCGGAGATGGCGGCGTGAACATCCTCATCTTCGACACCGAGACCAGCGGTCTGCCCGACTACAAGCAGCCGAGCGAAATGCCGCACCAACCGCACATCGTCGAGCTGGCTGTGCTGCTGTACGACGACACGACCGGCGAGCTGGTCGAGCAGCTGCACTCGATCGTGCGGCCAGATGGTTGGGTCATCCCCGACGACGTCGCCGCAATCCACGGCATTACCACCGAGCGCGCGATGGACGAGGGCCGGCCGGAGCATGAGGTGCTGCGCGACCTCCTGGCGTTGCACCGGCGAGCGGAATTGCGCGTCGCGCACAACGAAGACTTCGACCAGCGCATCGTGCGGATCGCAATCAAGCGGTACGGCCACGGCGCGCACGGCTGGGATCGACTGACGCAGGAGGAACGCGACGCGATCGCTGACGCGTTCAAGGCCGCGCCGAAGTACTGCACGATGAAGGCCGACGCGAAGGCCCGCGGCGTCAAGTGGCCGAAGCTGGTGGAGGCCTACAAGTACCACACCGGCAAGGATCTCGGCGAGGACGCGCACAGCGCCCTGTTCGATGCCCTGGCCTGCGCCGAGGTGTACTTCGCGATGAACCCGATTGCGGCGGTGGCGTGATGGCTGAGTACTCGGTCGGGCAGCTTGAGGCGATGGCCCGCACGTTGCGCGCTGGCACGGCGCTGCTGTCTGAGATTGACGATGCAGCGGGCATGCTCCGCGCCTACGCCGAGCGCATCGAGGCGGACGAGGTGGCGGTTCCGGTGGCTTATGCAAACGTCCACCACTTCAAACAAGTGAATGACGGCTTTCTCGCAATGCGTAAGCCAAGCGAGTTTCACAATGTCCCGCTATTCGCCCACCCGCCAGCACAGGAGTTTTCGGACGATGCGCTGCGGGCGTTTCTAATCAAGGCTCTGATGGACTATCGCTGTAGTCGGACAGTTGATGAAGAAGGTGACGGCCTCCCCCTTGTCGATGTGCTATCCCCCGGAGAGGGCGGCACCATCAAGCCGGGTATGGAAGAAATCGAGATTCTTGCTGAATGCCTAATGGATGAGTGGCCGAACCCGACAGCACAGGCGGCGCAGGTGGAAGGATTTAGCTGGGACAACTTCCCATCGTGGCTGATCGACAAGTGCGAGGGCGAGACTATCACCGAAGAGTTCCTGCAACGGCAGGTTGCGGCGATGCTCGAAGATTCGCGATACAACGCGCCCCCCGCCGAGCCAGCGGCGCAGGGTGAGGCGGAAGTGATCGCGTGGATGCGAGAGCAGGCGGCCACGCTGCATACGGACAATTTCGATTGCGACGGTCCACGCAAGAACCACAGGCTCGCTTACGCGATTGAGGATGCCGCCGACTGCCTAGCCACCCAGCCTCGCGCAGTGCCGGATGAGGCGATAAACATGCTTCGTCGTTCACGTGACGATGAGGATTTCAGTACCCTCTATCGGCAGGCCATGCGTGACGCCGTTGGACAGCTGGAAAATTTCAACATGCTCGTCGCCGCCCCATCGCCGGGAGAGTCGGCATGACGATGACGCTGGAACAGGTGCGTACTCTAGTCCGAGTCGCTTTCCGAGACTCCAATTTAGGCATGCCGGTAACTCTGTCCCATTCGGAAGCTGATTCCGTTATTCGCGCCATCGACGCCCACCTCGCCCACCTCGCCCACCTCACCCAGCCCGCGCAGTCGGTGGATGTGGAGAAGGTGCGGGAGGTGATTGCGGACTTGACGCCTGAAACATGGGGATTGCCAATCAACCTCTCGGGCAGCCAAAAATTGCACGCGCTGCGCGACAAGCTCGCCGCCGCGCTACAGGAGAAGGCGGGCTAATGCGCCACCACCAGCCCCGCGCCCCGAAGAAGACCGCCGGCTTCAGCTGGGGGCGCTCGGTCTCGACCGAAGGACTGGTGACGTGGCGTCTCTTCCGGCGAGACCAGCGCGGCGCCCTGCACTGCAAACAGATCGTGCCGCGCACCGAGTGGTCGCGCGCTGCGATCGCTACTGAAATCAACCGCGCGCGGCATGCGCTGCGCGACCAGGTCGACGAGGTCGATCTGGCACTGATGGGGGTTGTGTGATGGAGCGCCCGATTCGCCGCTGCAAGCAGGAAATCTTCCACGACCATTTCCAGAACTACCGCCGGTACGGGGTGCCGAAGGCTCAACTGGTCATCGCGGACATTCCGTACAACGTCGGTAAGAACGCCTACGGCTCCAATCCAAACTGGTACGTCGGTGGCGAAATCAAGAACGGGCAAAGCAAGCTGGCCGGCGCGCAGTTCTTCGACACGGATGCCAATTTCAACATCAACGAGTTCATGCATTTCTGCTCGACGCTGCTGGTAAAGGAGCCGAAAGAAACCGGCAAGGCGCCATGCATGATCGTGTTCTGCGCCCACCAGCAGCAATTCGGATTGATCCAGCTTGCCCAGGAATACGGGTTCAAAGGTCACATCCCGCTGGTGTTCTACAAGAACTTTTCGCCCCAGGTGCTGAAGGCAAACATGCGGGTTGTCGGCAATTGTGAATATGCCGTGCTGTTCTACCGCGACAAACTCCCGAAGTTCAACAACCACGGAAAGATGGTGTTTAACGCCATGCCGTGGCCGAGAGAATCTGACAGCAAGGTTCACCCAACACAGAAGCCGGTCGCATTGCTTCAGCAGTTGATTGCCCTATTCACCGATCCCGGCGAAGTGGTCATCGACCCGTGTTGCGGCAGCGGTTCAACCGTCATTGCGGCCCGGCGTAGTCAGCGTTCCGGGTACGGATTCGAGATCAAAAAGAACTTCTATCGGGCAGCCTGTGAATGGCTGGACCGCGAAGGCCGCCAATCCCAACTGTTCGTGGGCGTCGCATGACCACCTTCCAATCCCGCCCCGACGGCGAATATGCAAAGTGCGCCAGCTGCGCCCGCAACGGCTACGGCCCCGATGCGTGGCTCCCGGCGACGTCGGAGTTCTTCCCGATGCAGTACGGCCGGCTCCGGTTCGATCGCTGCCGTGCGTGTCGGAGTGAAGTTAGGGAACGGCGATTTGGGTTTGTGCACCTGGGTCCGGTGGCGACACGGGAGGCGGCGTGATGCGCGCCATCGACCTGTTCGCCGGCTCCGGCCTGTTCAGCCGCGGCGCCGAGGATGCGGGGATCACCGTCGTATGGGCTGCGAACCATTGGCAGGTAGCTGTCGACTGCTACGCCGCGAATCATGCCATCGAACCGAAGTGCCAGGATCTGCATCAAGCCGACTGGACGCAGGTTCCCGCGCACGACCTGCTGATTGCCTCGCCAGCCTGTACGGGTCACACGCCGGCCCGCGGCAAAGACCGCCCGCACCACGACGCGGATCGCGCGACGGCCTGGGCGGTGGTGTCGGCGCTGGAATGCCACCGGCCGAGCTACGGCGTGGTGGAGAACGTGGCCGCCTTCACGCGCTGGGTGCTGTTCCCCGCGTGGTGCCACGCCGTCACTGCTCTCGGGTATGCCATCTCGCCACATCTGGTCGACTTCGCCGACTTGGACGTGCCGCAGAACCGGGAGCGCGTCATCATCGTGCTGTCCCGGTCGAAGTACCCGATCGAACTTCAACTGCCGAAGTTCCCGCACATCCCGGCGGCTCGGATCGTCGATTTCGACGCCGGCAAATGGTCGCCGATCCGCAAGCCTGGGCGCTCGCCGAACACGATCGCTCGCATCGAGTGCGGTCGCCGCGAGCACGGCGAGCGATTCATTGCGCCGTACTACAGCAATGGATCCGGCCTGACCGGTCGCAGTTTGCGCCGTCCCATTGGCACGATCCCAACGGTTGACCGCTGGGCCGTCATCGACGGCGACCGGATGCGCATGCTGTCGATCACGGAGGCGCGGCGAGCGATGACGGTTCCGGACGACTACGTGCTGCCGTCGAGGCATGCCGACGCCATGAAGCTGCTCGGCAACGCCGTGCCGCGCCTGGGCGCGATGCACATATTCGAAGCACTGAGGAAAGTTGCATGACGACTCGAAAGGCAATCTCACAGCGCGAAGCCCGCGAACTCAAGCGGCGCGTGATCGAACTGGAATCGATTGAAGACCGCCGCCGGAACGCGTGGTCCGATACCTATCCGGGTGGCGCCAACATTGCGACCTTGACGATTCCGGAAGGCGCACGTTCAGCCGTGCATACCGCGAGGCTGCTCAAGCACGCGGTCGTGGTGACACTGAGCAGCGATGGCAGTCTGCGGCTGCATGCGCTCCCGCTAGGTAGCCGCAAATGAACCATATCCAGAAAGCGTACGCGGAGGCGACAGCAGCATGAGCGATCCGGTACTTCACCCGACCATCGCCCGCCTGATCGACGCCCTCGCGCGTCAGGCTGCAGCGGATTATCTGACAGCTCAGGCCGCAGCGCAGCGCGCTTCCGCAGCCGAGCGCTCGGATCACGTCCCATTGCTGCCAGTGCACAAGGCGGCTTAGGCTCCGCCCGATGCGAACCGCTGCATACGCCCGATACAGCTCCGACTCCCAGCGCGACGCCAGCCTGGACGACCAGCTGCGAAACTGCCGGCAGTACTGCGAGCGCCAGGGCTGGCCAGCGCCGACGGAATACACCGACGCCGCCACCAGTGGCGCACGGAACGACCGCGCCGGCTATCTGCGCCTGCTCACCGACGCGACACGCTATGACGTGATCCTGGTCGACGACCTGTCCCGCCTGAGCCGCGACAGCATCAACGTCGCGCAGGCGATCAAGCAGCTGAGCTTTCAAGGCGTGCGCCTGCTCGGCGTCAGCGATGGCGTGGACACCAGCCGCAAGGGTCACAAGCTCGATGTAGGCCTGCGCGGGCTGATGTCGGAGCTTTACCTCACCGACCTCGCCGACAAGACACATCGCGGCCTCACCGGACGCGCTCTCGCGGGCGCCAGCGCGGGCGGCCTGCCCTACGGCTACCGCGTGACGGAGATCGGCCAGCGCGCCATCGACGAGAGCCAGGCGGTCATCGTGCGGCGGATCTTCGCCGAATACTTGGCCGGCAACAGCCCGCGCACCATCGCCGACGGCTTGAACCGCGACGGCATACCGCCGGCACGCGCGCGCACATGGGCGATGTCGGCCATCTACGGCGACGTGAAGCGCGGGATCGGCATCCTGGCCAACCCGATCTATGCGGGCCGACAGGTGTGGAACCGCAGCCAGTGGATCAAGCATCCGGACACCGGAAGGCGCGTGCGCAAGAACCGGCCGCCATCCGAATGGATCACCACGGAGCACCCGGAGCTGGCCATCATCACGCCGGCACTATGGCAAGCAGCGCAGGACCGCGTGAAACAGGCCCAGCCGCAACGCGCGGACGCCACCAAGGGCGCAGGCCCGGGCCGGCCGCCGCGACACCTGCTGAGCGGCATCCTGCGCTGTGGTCATTGCGGCGGCCCGATGGTGATCGTGGACCGCTACCGCTACGGCTGCAGCACGCACAAGGATCGCGGGCAAGCCGCCTGCCCATCCCGCGTCCGGGTGTCGCGCGCGATCGCCGAGACCGCTCTCCTGGCCGGCATTCGCGAAAGCCTGCTGAGCGAGGCGGCATTCCAGCGCTTCCAGCGTGGCGTCACCGCCGAACTGAAACGTGCCATGCCGGATCCGGAAGCAGCCCGCCGTCGAGTGGTCGACGCGGAGCGCGTACAAGGGAACATCCTCGCCGCCCTGCGCGCCGGCATCATCACTGCCAGCACGAAAGCTGAGCTGATCGAGGCGGAGCGTATGGTGGCGGCGGCACACGCGGAGCTGGCGGCTCTGCAGTCGTTTCAGCCATCGCAGATCCTGCCGAGGGCGCGTGAAGCATGGCGGGGGATGGTATCCAGGCTGGCCGACCACGCGAGGAACCTTCCCGAAGCACGCAACGCCTTGCGCGAGCTGCTGGGGGAAAGCGTGATGGTCAGAAACGAAAACGGCGAACTCTTCGCAGAGATCGCCGGTTCAGATTGTCAGCTAAAGCTGGTAGCGGGGGCAGGATTCGAACCTGCGACCTTCGGGTTATGAGCCCGACGAGCTGCCAGACTGCTCCACCCCGCATCAGAGTCCGAAGAGTTTACCCAGGTGGCCGGTTTCTTGCAAGTCTCAATCGAAGGCGTTCGGCGCCAGGCAGCGACTCACAACCCGAACGCGCGCCGGCACCAGCCCAGCAGCGGGCCCCAGTACAGGCCCAGCACCAGGAGCGACAAGGCGTTCAGCGACAGCACCACGCGCAACGGCCGGTCCGGCTGCGCCTGCAGCACGCTGCCCTCGACCGGCTTGTCGAAATACATCACCTTGACCACGTACAGGTAGTAGTACAGGCCGACGATGGCGAACACGATGCCGACGATGGCCAGCCACAGCATGTCCGCATGGATCGCCGCCTCCAGCACCAGCACCTTGGCCCAGAAGCCGAACAGCGGCGGCACGCCGGCCAGCGAGAACATCGCCAGCAGCATCAGGAACGCCATCCACGGCGACTTCTGGTTGAGCCCTTTCAGGTCGGCGATTTCCTCGCACTCGAAACCCGCCCGGGTCAGCGCCAGCATCACGCCGAACGCGGCCACGCCCATGAGCGCGTAGCAGATCGCGTAGAACATCGCGGCGGCATAGCCTTCCGGGCCGGCGGCGGAAAGGCCGAGCAGCAGGTAGCCCATGTGCGAGATGGTCGAATACGCCAGCATGCGCTTGAGGTTGGTCTGCACGATCGCGACCAGGTTGCCGATCGCCAGCGAAGCCACCGCCAGCACGGCCAGCATCAGCTGCCAGTGCTGCGACAGGTCGCCCATGCCGGCATCGAGCAGGCGATAGGCCATGCCGAACGCCGCCAGCTTCGAACCCGAGGCGATGAAGGTGGTGACCGGGGTGGGCGCACCCTGGTAGACGTCGGGGATCCACATGTGGAACGGCGCGGCGCCCAGCTTGAAGCCGATGCCCACGATCATGAAGATCAGGCCGAACAGCAGCAGGGTGGGCGCCGTGGTGTAGCTCATCACGCCGTGCAGCTGCGCCAGGTCCAGGGACGGCGTGCCGCCCATGCCGGAGGCGCCGTAGACCATCGACATGCCGTACAGCAGCATGCCCGAGGCCAGCGCACCCAGCACGAAGTACTTGATCGCCGCCTCCGGCGGCAGCTTCGCATCGCGGTTCAGCGCGACCAGCGCGTACGACGACAGCGACAGCAGCTCCAGCCCCAGGTACACGGTCACCAGGTTGCCGGCCGAAACCAGCAGCATGATGCCGATCACCGCGAAGATCATCAGCGTATAGAACTCGCCGCCGAGCAGCTTGCGGTCGATCAGGTACGGGCGCGCGTAGACGAACACCATGGCGGTGGTGCCCAGCGCGAACACCTTGAGGATCTCGGCCACGTCGTCGCGCACGAACATGCCGCCGAACGCGGTCACCGCCTGCGGCGGCTGGCCGGCGATCACCAGGTAGATCGCCATCAGCAGCACCGCGATCGAGATCCAGTGCAGCCAGGGACGCTGCGCCGGCCTCAAGAAGGCGTCAGCGAGCAATAGCACGCACGCGGCCCCCACCAAATAGAACTCCGGCAGCAGGATCAGGATGTCATTGAGAGTCGGCATGTCGGGTCCCGATCAAATCTTGTGAATGGCGAGCTGCTGCACCAGCTGTGCCACCGAGTTGTCCATCAGGTGGACCAGCGGCTGCGGCCAGATGCCCAGCGCCAGCACGGCGGCGGCAAAGGCGCCCAGCACGAACGTCTCGCGCGCGTTGATTTCCTTCATCTCCGCCACGTGCGGGTTGGCGATCTCGCCCCACAGCACGCGCTTCACCAGCCACAGCGTGTAACCCGCGCCGATGATCAGGGTGAACGCGGCGAACAGCGCGATCCACGGATTGGCGCTGAAGCTGGACAGGATCACCATGAACTCGCCCACGAAGCCGCTGGTGCCCGGCAGGCCGCAGTTCGCCATCGCGAACAGCACGTAGAAGAAGCCGAACCACGGCATCACGTTGATGACGCCGCCGTAGTCCTTGATCAGGCGCGTATGCGTGCGGTCGTACATCACGCCGATGCAGGTGAACATCGCGCCGGAAACGAAGCCGTGCGAGATCATCTGGATCATCGCGCCCTGCATGCCGAGCAGCGCCATGTCCGTATTGCCCTGCTCGCGCACCAGCATGAAGGCGATGAAGATGCCCAGCGTGACGAAGCCCATGTGGGCCACCGACGAATACGCCACCAGCTTCTTCATGTCCTCCTGCACCAGCGCGACGTAGCCGATGTAGACGATCGCGATCAGGCTCAGCACGATGATCAGCCAGGCGAAATGCGCGCCCGCGTCCGGCACGATCGGCAGGATGAAGCGCAGCATGCCGTACGTGCCCACTTTCAGCATCACCGCCGCCAGCACCACCGAACCGCCAGTCGGCGCCTCGACGTGCGCATCCGGCAGCCAGGTGTGCACCGGCACCATCGGCACCTTGATCGCGAACGCGATCAGGAACGCGAAGAAGATCCAGGCCTGCTCCTTGAACGTCAGCGGCAGCGCCGCCAGCGTGGCGAGATCGAACGTGTGCGCCTTCTGGTACAGGTACAGCAGCGCGATCAGCATGAAGACCGAGCCGAAGAACGTGTAGATGAAGAACTTCAGCGTTGCGTAGACGCGGCGCGGGCCGCCCCAGACGCCGATCAGGATGAACATCGGGATCAGGATCGCCTCGAACAGCGCGTAGAACAGCAGCGCGTCGGTGGCGCAGAACACGCCGATCAGCAGGCCTTCCAGCATGAGCATCGCGGCCATGTACTGGTGCGGCTTGTCCTGGATGACTTCCCATGCGCCGGCGATCACCAGGATGCCGACGAAGGTGGTCATCACGATCAGCGCCACCGAAATGCCGTCGACTGCCAAGCCGTAATGGACGTCCCACGAGGCGATCCACAGGTGGCTTTCGACCAGCTGCATCGCGGCGCCGCCGGGGTTGTACTGCACCAGCAGGAACAGGCTGGCCACGAAGGCGAGCACCGCCACCAGCAGCGACAGCCAGCGCGCCAGATGGGGTCGGGCCGAGCCGGCAAGCAGCACCGGGATGGCCCCGACGACGGGTAGCCAGATCAGCAGGCTGAGCAAGTGATTGAACATGGATCTGTTTCCCTTATTGCCCGACCGGCCCGGAACCGATGAGCCAGTACCCGCCAAGCAGCAGGATCAAGCCGAGAATCATCGCGAAGGCGTAGTGGTAGAGGTAGCCCGACTGCAGGCGGCGCATCGTGGCGGCGACGCGGTGCACCAGGTTCACCGAGCCGTTGACCATCGCATCGTCGATCACCGCCGTATCGCCGGCCTTCCAGAAGCCGCGACCCAGCGCGACGCCGCCGCGGGCGAACACCACGTAGTACACCGCGTCGAACCAGTACTTGTGGTTGAGCATCTGGTAGAACGGGCGCAGCGCGTTCTTCAGCTTGTCCGCCACGGCCGGATTGAACAGATAGATGTAGGTGCTGATCGCGAAGGCGGCGAGCACCAGCAGGAACGGCAGCTGGGTGAACCCGTGCAGCGCCATCGCCGCCGCGCCGTGGAAGTGCTGGCCCATCTCGGCCAGCACGTTGTTTGCCTCTTCCACGTGGATCGCGTTGCCGAACCAGTTGCCGAACAGCATCGGCCCGACCGTGACGTAGCCGACCAGCAGCGACGGGATAGCCAGCAGCACGAGCGGCACGGTTACCACCCATGGCGACTCCTTCGGCAGCTCGTGCATGATGCCCTGCTCGTGGTGGCCGTGGTCGTCCATATGCTCGACATGATGACCATGGCCGTGACCAGCCACGACGGTGAAGCGCTCCTTGCCGTGGAAGGTCAGGTACATCTGGCGGAACGTGTACAGCCCCGTCACCAGCACGCCGGCCATCACGCAGAAATAGGCGTAATGCGCGCCCCAGCGATGCGACTCGCCGACCGCCTCGATGATCGCGTCCTTCGAATAGAAGCCGGAAGTGAACGGCACCGCCACCAGCGCAATCGAGCCGGCCCACATGGTGATCCAGGTGACCGGCATGTACTTGCGCAGGCCGCCCATGTAGCGCATGTCCTGCTCGTGGTGCATGGCGATGATCACCGAGCCGGCACCGAGGAACAGCAGCGCCTTGAAGAACGCGTGGGTCATCAGGTGATACACGGCACCCGAGTACATCGACACGCCCAGCGCCACCGTCATGTAGCCCAGTTGCGACAGCGTGGAGTACGCGATCACCCGCTTGATGTCGTTCTGCACGATGCCGATCAAGCCGGTGAACAGTGCCGTGGTCGCGCCTATCACCAGCACGAAGCTGAGCGCGGTCGACGACATCTCGAACAGCGGCGACATGCGCGCCACCATGAAGATGCCCGCGGTGACCATCGTCGCGGCATGGATCAGCGCGGAGATCGGGGTCGGACCTTCCATCGAGTCGGGCAGCCACACGTGCAGCGGCACCTGCGCCGACTTGCCCATCGCGCCGACGAACAGCAGGATGCAGATCACCGTGGCCGCATCCCACTGCGTGTTCGCGGTGATCTGCAGGGTCTTGCCGAGCAGCGTGGGCGCCGCGCTGAACGCAGTGGCATAGTCCAGCGTGCCGAGGAAATACAGCACCGCCGCGATGCCGAGCAGGAAGCCGAAGTCGCCCACGCGGTTGACCAGGAACGCCTTCAGGTTCGCGAAGATCGCCGTCGGCCGCTTGTACCAGAAGCCGATCAGCAGGTACGACACCAGGCCCACCGCTTCCCAGCCGAAGAACAGCTGCATGAAGTTGTTGCTCATGACCAGCATGAACATCGAGAAGGTGAACAGCGAGATGTAGCTGAAGAAGCGCGTGTAGCCGTCGTCGTCGGCCATGTAGCCGATGGTGTAGACGTGCACCAGCAGCGACACGAAGCTCACCACCACCAGCATCATCGCGGTCAGCCGGTCGACCATGAAGCCGACGCTGGCGTTGAACGGGCCGATCTGGAACCAGGTGTAGATGTTCTGGTTGTACTCGGCCGCGCCGCCCATGGTGAGCTGGTACAGCACGTAGAACGACAGCGCGCACGATACCGCCACGCCGAGGATGGTGATGCTGTGCGAACCGGCACGCCCCAGGAACTTGCCCAGGAAACCGGCCAGCACGCAGCCCACCAGCGGCGCCAGTGCGATCGTCAGCAGGATGGAAGTCGAAAGCTGCATCGGGTCAACCCTTCATGCTGTCGATGTCGGCGATATTGATCGTGCTGCGCGTACGGAACAGCAGCACCAGGATCGCCAGGCCGATGGCGGCTTCCGCCGCGGCCACGGTGAGGATGAAGAACACGAATACCTGCCCGGAGACGTCGCCGAGGAAGCGCGAGAACGCCACGAAGTTCATGTTCACGGCGAGCAGCATCAGCTCGATCGACATCAGCAGCACGATCACGTTCTTGCGGTTGATGAACATGCCGGCGACGGCGATGCAGAACAGCATCGCGCCGAGCACGATGTAGTGCGCGAGCGAAATCATGGCTGCGGCTCCTGTGGGGCGGGCGGCTCGTCGGGGCGGACGGCCGCCATCTTCACGATGCGCACGCGGTCGCCCGGATTGACCTTGACTTGTTGGCTGGCCGGCTCCCAGCGCGCGGCGCGGCGCTCGCGCAGGGTCAGCGCCACCGCCGCCACGATGCCCACGGTAAGGATCAGCGCGGCAATCTCGAACGGCAGCAGGAACGTCGTGTACAGCGCATGGCCCAGCCACGCGGTGTTGGACATGCCCGCGGCGATGGCGGGATCGGCACCCATGACGTGCGTCTGCATCGCGCGCACCCCGATCAGGCCAAGCATCTCCACCAGCATCACCGCAGCCACGATCAGGCCGACCGGCAGGAATTTCACGAAGCCCTCGCGCATTTTTTCCTGGTCGATGTCGAGCATCATCACCACGAACAGGAACAGCACCATCACCGCACCGACATAGACCACGACCAGCGCCAGCGCGAGGAACTCGGCTTCGAGCAGTATCCACAGGCAGGCCGCGCTGAAGAAGGTCAGCACCAGCGCCAGCACCGCATGCACGGAGTTCTTCAGCGTGATCACCGACAGCGCGGCGGCGACGGTGACGAAGCCGAAGGCATAGAAACAGATGAGTTGGAGCAGTTGGGGATTCATCGTTGGCCTCAGCGGTACGCCGCGTCTTGCGCGCGGTCGGCGGCGATCTGCTGTTCGAAGCGATCGCCGATGGCGAGCAGTTTCTGCTTGTCCACCACGTTCTCGCCGCGATTCTCGAAGTGATACTCGTGGATCGAAGTCTCCACGATCGAATCGACCGGGCAGCTCTCCTCGCAGAAACCGCAGTAGATGCACTTGAACAGGTCGATCTCGTAGCGGGTGGTGCGGCGCTGGCCGTCGCTCTCGCGCGGCGCCGAGTCGATCGTGATCGCCAGCGCCGGGCACACCGCTTCGCACAGCTTGCAGGCGATGCAGCGCTCCTCGCCGTTCGCGTAGCGGCGCAGCGCATGCAGGCCGCGGAAGCGGTTTGACTTCGGGATGTGCTCCATCGGGTAGCGCATCGTGTACTTCGGCTTGAACAGGTAGCGCAGGGTCAGGCCCATGCCCTGGAACAGCTCGATCAGCAGCAGACTCTTGAAATAGGCGGTAATGCGATTCATCGGATGCCTCAAGCCCCCGTGCCAATGCCGACCAGGCCGTAGTACTTCAGCAGGCCAGCCACGAAAACCCACGCGATGGCGATGGGAATGAATACCTTCCAGCCCAGCCGCATGATCTGGTCATAGCGATAGCGCGGGAACGTGGCGCGGAACCACAGGAACATGAACGAGAACAGGAACGCCTTGACCAACAGCCAGGGGAAACCGCCATGGCCGATGAAACCCCACGAGGCCGGGAACGGCGACAGCCAGCCGCCCATGAACAGCACTGCGGCCAGGAAGCTGACCAGGATCATGTTCGCGTATTCGGCCAGGAAGAACAGTGCGAACGCCGAGCCGGAATACTCCACGTGGAAGCCGGCCACGATCTCCGACTCGCCCTCGGCCATGTCGAACGGCGAGCGATTGGTCTCGGCCACGCCGGAGATGAAATAGATCACGAACACCGGCAGCAGCGGCAGCCAGAACCAGTCGAAGATGCCCTTGCTGCCGGCCTGTGCGTTGACGATCTCGGTAAGGTTCAGCGAACCGGCCAGCACCAGCACGCAGACCAGGCACAGGCCCATCGCCAGTTCGTAGGAGATCACCTGCGCCGCCGAGCGCATCGCACCGAGCAGCGCATAGCGCGAGTTGGACGCCCAGCCGGCGATGATGATGCCGTACACGCCCATCGAGGTCATCGCCAGCAGGTACAGCACGCCGGCGTTGGCGTTCGACAGCACCATCGTGCTGCTGAACGGCACCACCGCCCACACCGCCAGCGCGGGGATCAGCGCGATCATCGGCGCCATGTAGTACAGGAAGCGGTTCGCCTTGGTCGGCAGGATCACTTCCTTGATCAGCAGCTTGACCACGTCGGCGAAAGCCTGCAGCAGGCCGAACGGACCGACCTTGTTCGGCCCCATGCGCACGTGCATCCAGCCGAGCACCTTGCGCTCCCAGTACACGAACATCGCCACGGCAAGCACCAGCGGCAGCACGATCGCCAGGATGTAAAGGACCGGCACGACGAGCTGATGGATGAGTTGATCAAGCATCTGCTTTAAGCCTTGCTCAGGGTGATGGACGCGCCGTACGGCGGCAGCGTGGCGGTGAGGTCCTGCGCAGCCTCGATCCATGCCGTGCCATCCGGCACGGCCGCATCGATCGCCAGCGGCAGCGACACGTCCGCAATGCGTACCTGACCATCGGCGGAAAGGCCGAGCCGCTGTGCCTCATCCGCATTCAAACGCACCGCCGGGGCACGGTTGAGCGGATGCGCATTCAGCGCCGTCGCACGGCGCAGCACCGCATCGGTACGGTAGATCGGCCAGGTCGCCAGGCGGGTCAGGCCGCCGACGGCCGCACGCGCAGCCAGGCCGCTGCGCGGCGTCGCCGCACGCTCGGCAATACCGTCGCGCAGGCCGGCGAGATCGTCGAATTCGAAGCCGGCCAGTTGCAATGCGCCACCCAGCGCACGCAGCACCTTCCAGCCCGGCCGGGCCTGGCCGGGTGCCTTCGCGCCGGCCATCACGCCCTGGGCCAGCCCGTCGACGTTGACCAGGGTGGCATCGTTCTCCGGCAGCAGCGCGATCGGCAGGATCACGTCGGCCACCTCGCGCAGCGCAGGGCTGGCATAGGCGCTGAACGCCACCACCTGGTCCGCGCCGCGCAGTGCCTTCAAGGCCGCGCCGCCATCGGCGAAATCGTGCGGCGGCTCGACCCCGTACAGCAGGTAGCTCCTGCGCGGCTGCGTCAGCATCGCCTGCGCATCCAGCCCGCCGTTGCCCGGCACCACGCCGAGCCGCGCCAGGCCAACGCCATTCGCGCCGACCGGCAGTTCGTCGTAACCGGCACCGGTGGCATCGGCGATGAAACGGGCGATCGCACGCAGCCAGGACGCCTGCGGATGAGTCGCCGCGGCTTCGCCGAGAATCACCACCGCCTTGCCCGACTTCAGCGCGGCGATCGCGTCGCTGTCGCCCTGGTCGCTCTGAGCCGCAGCGATCGCGTCGGCCAGCGCAGCCGGTGCGGCCACGCCCGCGGTCACGGCAGCCTTGGCCAGCGCCAGCAACGCATCGACCAGTGCCTGCGGCGCCACGATCGCCTCACCGGCCAGCTTGTAATTGAAATCGAAGTGTGCCGGATTGACCGCGTAGACCTTCGCGCCCCTCTTGGTCGCCTGGTGCACGCGATGGTTCAGCAGCGGCATTTCATGGCGCAGGTCGGAGCCCACCAGCAAGGCGGCCCGGATCTGCTCGACTTCCGCCACCGGCAGCGCGAACGGCTGCGCCACGGCGTTGTCGGCGAAGTCGAGCTGGCGCAGGCGATGGTCGACGTGCGCGCTGCCCAGGCCGCGGGCCAGCCGCACCAGCAGGTCGCCCTCCTCGTTCGAAGTGGACGGGTGCACCAGAATGCCCAGCTCGCTGCCCGGCATCTTCTTCAACGCCTCACCGGCAAACTGCAAGGCATCTTCCCAGGTGGTCGTCTGCCACTGGCCGTTGCGCTTCACTTCCGGCGCACCGATGCGATCGGCGGCGTACATGCCCTGGTGGCTGTAGCGGTCGCGATCGGACAGCCAGCACTCGTTGACCGCCTCGTTGTCGCGCGGCACCGTGCGCAGCACTTCGCCCCGGCGCACATGCAGCCACAGGTTGGAGCCCAGTGCATCGTGATAGCCGATCGACGGCTTGGCGATCAGTTCCCAGGCGCGCGCCTTGAACTGGAACGGCTTGTTGGTGAGCGCGCCGACCGGGCACACGTCGATGATGTTGCCGGACAGCTCGGTCTCGATCGTCTTGCCGATGTAGGTGCCGATCTGCAGGTCTTCGCTGCGATTCATGCCACCCAGTTCGTAGGTGCCCGCGATCTCGCTGGTGAAACGCACGCAGCGGGTGCAATGGATGCAGCGGGTCATCTCGGTGGCCACCAGCGGCCCGATGTTCTCGTCGGCCACGGTGCGCTTGCGTTCGGTGAAGCGCGAGACGCTGCGGCCATAGCCCAGCGCCACGTCCTGCAACTCGCACTCGCCGCCCTGGTCGCAGATCGGGCAGTCCAGCGGATGGTTGATCAGCAGGAACTCCATCACGTCTTTCTGGAACTTCAGCGCCTTGTCCGAGCGCGTCATCACTTTCATGCCATCCGCTACCGGAGTAGCACATGCCGGCTGCGGCTTGGGCATCAGCTTGCCGCCCATCTCCACGTCGACCAGGCACATGCGGCAGTTCGCGGCGATCGGCAGCTTGCGGTGGTAGCAGAAACGCGGGATCGATACGCCGATCGCGTCGGCCGCCTCGATGATCATCGCACCCTTGCGGATCTGCGTCGGCTTGCCGTCGACCTCGATGTTGACCAGGTCGGGTGCGGTGCTGGTTGGCTGCGCACTCATGCAGCAACTCCACTGTTGGTTTCGGCGAGCTTGTCCTCGACCATCGAGCGACCGTGCTGCACGAAATATTCGAATTCGTTCCAGAAACGCGCCAGGAAGCCCTGCACCGGCCACGCGGCAGCCTCGCCGAATGCGCAGATGGTGTGGCCCTCGATCTGGCCGGCGATCGCCTTCAGGCGGTGCAGGTCGTCCTCGGTGCCCTTGCCTTCGACGATGCGCGTCAGCACGCGGTACATCCAGCCGGTGCCTTCGCGGCATGGCGTGCACTGGCCGCAGGACTCGGCCTTGTAGAAGCGCGCGATACGCTGGCAGACCCTGACTATGCAGGTGGTCTCGTCCATCACGATCACCGCGCCGGAGCCCAGGCCCGAACCGGCCTTCTGCAGGCAGTCGTAGTCCATCGTGCTCTCCAGCATGATGTCGGCCGGCAGCACCTTCATCGAGGAACCGCCGGGGATCACCGCCTTCAGCTTGTGGCCGTTGCGCACGCCGCCGGCCAGTTCAAGCAGGTCCTTGAACGGGGTACCGAGGCGGATCTCGTAATTGCCTGGCCGGTTGACGTGGCCGGACACCGAGAAGATCTTCGGACCGCCGTTGTTCGGCTTGCCCAGATTGAGGAACCAGTCGGCGCCGTTGCGCAGGATCGCCGGCACCGAGGCATAGGTCTCGGTGTTGTTGATCGTGGTCGGCTTGCCGTACAGGCCGAAGTTGGCCGGGAACGGCGGCTTGAAGCGCGGCTGGCCCTTCTTGCCTTCCAGCGACTCCATCAACGCGGTTTCTTCGCCGCAGATGTAAGCGCCGGCGCCGAGCGCGGCGTAGATGTCCACGTCGATGCCGGTGCCTTGCACGTTCTTGCCGAGCAGGCCGGCCGCGTAGGCTTCCTTCAACGCCGCTTCGAAATGCTCGTACGGCTCGTGGTGGAACTCGCCGCGCAGGTAGTTGTAGGCCACGGTCGAGCCGGTGCAGTAGCACGCGATCGCCAGGCCCTCGATCACCGCATGCGGGTTGTAGCGCAGGATGTCGCGATCCTTCGCCGTGCCCGGCTCGGACTCGTCCGAGTTGCACAGGATGTACTTCTGCATGTCGCCCTTCGGCATGAAGGACCACTTCAAGCCGGTCGGGAAGCCCGCGCCGCCACGGCCGCGCAGGCTGCTCTTCTTGATCTCGTCGATCAGCGACGCCGGGTCGGGCTTCTCGGCGAGGATCTTCCTCCACGCCTTGTAGCCATCGACCTGGAGGTAGCTGTCCATCGACCACGGCGTGTCGAAATGCAGCGTGGTGTAGACGACCTGATGGTCCTGGGGGGCGGGTCCGACGGCCATCAGCGTTTTCCCTCAGCGTCATGGGCATGCGCGGGTCCGTCGATGCTCAGGCCATCGAGGATCGCATCGAGCTTCTCGATGGTGAGGTGCTCGTGGTAATGCCCGTTCACCGTCGCGGCCGGCGCATACACGCAGGCCGCGATGCACTCCTCTTCCTGCTTCAGGTAGACGCGGCCATCGGGCGTGCTCTCGCCCACCTTGATGCCGAGCTTCTTCTCGCAATGGCGCACCAGGCCTTCGGCGCCGTTGAGCCAGCACGAGATGTTGGTGCAGATCGCCACGTTGTTGCGGCCGACCGGCTTGGTCTCCAGCATCGAATAGAAGCTGGCCACCTCGTACGCCCAGATCGAGGGCACGTCGAGGTATTTCGCGACGGCGGTGATCAGTTCGTCGGTGAGGAAACCCTGGTTCTGCTCCTGCGCGCCGAACAGCGCCTGGATCAGCGCCGAACGCTTGCGATCCGGCGGGAATTTGGCCACCCACTCATCGATGTGACGGCGGGTGTGCTCGGTAAGTACGGCGAGGGGGTCGACGTTCCTGACCTGCTCGAAATGTCCGGTGGCTTTCATGCGTTTCTCCGTCGTGCCGGCTCAGCGATCCACTTCGCCGAACACGAGGTCATAGGTACCGATCATGGCCACCACGTCGGCGAGCATGTGGCCGCGCACGATGGTGTCCATGGATGACAGGTGGGCGAAGCCCGGGGCGCGCAGATGCACGCGGAACGGCTTGTTGGCGCCGTCGGAAACCAGGTAGCAGCCGAACTCGCCCTTCGGCGCCTCGACCGCGCAGTAGGTTTCGCCGGCCGGCACGCAGTAGCCTTCGGTGAACAGCTTGAAGTGGTGGATGAGCGCTTCCATGCTCTCCTTCATCTCGACCCGCGACGGCGGCGCCACCTTGAAGTTCTGCACCATCACCGGGCCCGGGTTGGCGCGCAGCCACTCCACGCACTGCCGGATGATGCGGTTCGACTGGCGCATCTCTTCCACGCGCACCAGGTAGCGGTCGTAGCAATCGCCGTTGACGCCGACCGGGATGTCGAAATCCATCTCGGCGTACTTTGCGTACGGCTGCTTCTTGCGCAGATCCCACTCGACGCCAGAGCCGCGCAGCATCGCGCCGGTCATGCCCCACTGCTGGGCCAGTTCCGGGCTGACCACGCCGATGCCGACGGTGCGCTGCTTCCAGATGCGGTTGGTGGTGAGCAGCTCCTCGTACTCGTCCACCTTCGACGGGAAGTCGGCGGTGAAGGCGTCGAGGAAGTCGAGCATCGAGCCTTCGCGCCAGCTGTTGATGCGCTTCAGGTCGGCACCCTTGTGCCACGGCGACTCGCGGTACTTCGACATCTGCGCCGGCAGGTCGCGGTAGACGCCGCCGGGGCGGTAGTACGTGGCGTGCATGCGCGCGCCCGACACCGCCTCGTAGACGTCCATCAGTTCCTCGCGCTCGCGGAACGCATACAGGATCACCGCCATCGCGCCCAGGTCGAGCGCGTTCGAGCCGATCCACATCAGGTGGTTCAGGATGCGGGTGATCTCGTCGAACATGGTGCGGATGTACTGCGCGCGCTCCGGCGCCTCGATCCCCAGCAGGGTCTCGATCGCGCGCACGTAGGCGTGCTCGTTGCACATCATCGACACGTAGTCGAGCCGGTCCATGTAGCCGATCGACTGGTTGAACGGCTTGGACTCGGCCAGCTTCTCGGTACCGCGATGCAGCAGGCCCACGTGCGGATCGACGCGGACGATGGTTTCGCCGTCCATCTCCATGATCAGGCGCAGCACGCCGTGCGCGGCCGGATGCTGCGGGCCGAAGTTCATCGTGTAGTTGCGGATCTCTTGCACGCTCAGTTCCTCTGCCAGTCGTCGGCGGCTTCGGCCCTGGCCTGCATCAGGTCGGCGTCGTCGCGGATGGTGCGCGGCACCAGCACGCGCGGCTCGATCGACACCGGCTCGTAGATCACCCGCTTCTGCTCGGGGTCGTAGCGCACTTCGACGTTGCCGATCAGCGGGAAATCCTTGCGGAACGGGTGGCCGACGAAACCGTAGTCGGTGAGGATGCGGCGCAGGTCGGGATGGCCGTCGAAGATGATGCCGTAGAGGTCGAACGCCTCGCGCTCGAACCAGTTCACGCCCGGCCACACCAGGGTCAGCGACGGTACCATCGGCAGGCTGTCGTCCGCGCAGAACACGCGCAGGCGCAGGCGGCGGTTGTGTTCGATCGAGAGCAACTGGATCACCGCGGCGAAGCGGCGCGGCTGGTTCTCGCCGTTGCCGCGCGGGCGCCCGGCCCAGTCGAAACGCCCTTGCGCCTGGCCTTCCACACCGCGCGAGAAACCGGTGCCGGAGACGGTCTCGGTATCCCACTCGGTCTGGCCGTAGCCGAGGTAGTCGATGCCGCACAGATCGATCAGCTCGCTGAAGCGGAACGCCGGCTCGTCGCGCAGCGCCGTGGCCACGGCGACCAGGTCGGCGGCGGCCAGTTCGGCGACGGTCTCGTTGCGCACCGTGGTGATGGTCAGCGTATCGCCGAATCGCGCAGCGAGCTGCCCGGCCAGCGAGGTCTTTTGGATGTCAGTCATGGACTGCGCCTTCGGAGTGTGCCGTTCAAGAGCGCGCGATGGTGCTGGTGCGGCGGATTTTCTTCTGCAACTGCAGGATGCCGTGGATCAGCGCTTCGGCCGTGGGTGGGCAACCCGGCACGTAGATGTCCACCGGCACGATGCGGTCGCAACCGCGCACCACGGAGTAGGAATAGTGATAGTAGCCACCGCCGTTGGCGCAGCTGCCCATCGAGATCACCCACTTCGGCTCGGGCATTTGGTCGTAGACCTTGCGCAGCGCGGGGGCCATCTTGTTGACCAGGGTGCCGGCCACGATCATCACGTCGGACTGGCGCGGGCTGGGGCGGAAGATCACGCCGTAGCGGTCCAGGTCCAGCCGCGACATGCCGGCGTGCATCATCTCGACCGCGCAGCAGGCCAGGCCGAACGTCATCGGCCACATCGAGCCGGTACGCGCCCAGTTCATCAACGCGTCGACGCTGGTGGTGGCGAAGCCGCGCTGTACCACCGGATTGTTGCCGGCCGGCAGCAGGATGTCGTCGACCAGGTTCAGCGGCTCCGGGTTGTGCATCACCCGGCTGACGGAATCGATCACTCCCATTCGAGTGCTCCCTTCTTCCACACGTAGGCGAAACCGACGACCAGCAGCAGCAGGAACAGGCCCATCTCGATCAACGCGATGAGGCCGATCTGCTGGAACACCACCGCCCACGGAAACAGGAAGGCGATCTCCAGATCGAAGATGATGAACAGGATGGCGAGCAGGTAGTAGCGCACGTCGAAGCGCATGCGGGCGTCTTCGAACGCCTCGAAACCGCACTCGTAGGGCGAAAGCTTGTCGGCTTCGGGGCGGCGCGGGCCGGCCAGCAGGCCGATGGCCAGCAGCACCAGGCCAAGCCCGGCAGCAACGCCGATGAACAACAGGACGGGCCAGTATTCGGCAAGCACGATGCAACTTACCTCCGCGCCAGGGCGCATCAGTGACCGTGGGGATTTGAATTCAGCAATTCACGGTCCGGCGATTTCGATTCGGCAGGGCCAGCACGGCCACGGGCTGCTCAGCCCCGCGCGCAGGCATGGCAGCCGCGTGCGTCCGACGTTTCGCGAGGTGAATTCGCGATCTCCCCATTGTATCAGTGCGCGGGGGTACAACAAGCCTTGACGACCGATCGCGTGCGGATTAACGCCGCAAACTCGTGATGCCTGCGTGACACGGCATCACATCGTGTGGGTGGGGCGCTCGGAGTTCAGTGTGCCGGCCAGGATGTTCTCGATCCGGCTGCGGGCGGCTTCGGCATCGCCCGACTCGTTGAAGTGGATGCCGATGCCGGCGGTGCGGTTGCCCTGCGCGCCGACGGGGCTGATCCAGACCACCTTGCCGACCACCGACAGGCGCTCGGTCTCTTCGGCCAGGGTCACCAGCAACACCACTTCGTCGCCCAGCGAATAGGACTGCGCCGTCGCCGCGAACAGGCCCCCATGCTTGAGGAACGGCATGTAGGCGTTGTACAGCGAGGCCGCATCCTTGATTTTCAGCGAGATGATGCCCTGCCGGGCCGCCATGGGTTTCATGCTTGGCTCCTGCCGGACGTCCGGACCGCCCGATCGATGACCCGGATCTTAGATGTTGTGATCCGCCCGCACCACTGTTGCGGCATGCGCCTTGCCGCAGCCATGACGCGCAGCACCTTCAGGCGCCGTCCGCCTGGCTGGCCAGCAATGACTGGCGTTCGTTGACGAGGCTGCCCCACGACGCCGGCGGCACCCAGCCGGCGACCCACCCCGGCACCGCCTCGGCGGGCATCGGCCGGGAGATCGAGAAACCCTGCAGCTGGTGGCACCCCAGCGAAGCCAGCAGGTCGCCCTGCTCCGCCGTCTCGACGCCTTCGGCGATCACCGTCTTGGCCAGCATGCGCGCGGTGGTGATCACTCCCGCCGCGATCGCCATGTTGCGCTCGTCGCTGAGGATGTCGCGCACGAAACTCTGGTCGAGCTTGATGTGCTCGATGTCGAGCTTCTGGATGTGGCTCAGCGATGCGCTGCCGGTGCCGAAATCGTCCAGGCCCACGCGGATGCCGCGCCGGCGACACTCCTCGATGACGATCTTGGCGCGGGCGTGATCCATCGACGGGCCGGTTTCGGTCACCTCGACACCGAAGCCCACGTCCATCACGTCCGGGTAGTTGTCGAGCACCGCGTCGATGTCGGTGAAGAACGCCGGGTGCAGCAGATGGCGGGTACTGATGTTGATCGAGACCGGGATCGAGATGCCCGAGCGCATCCACGACTGGCAGCAGCGCAGCGCCTCGTCCAGCACGTAACGGCCGATCGGCCGGGCCAGTTGCGGGTCGTCCAGCACATGCATGAACTTCGCGGGCTCGATCAGCTCATGGGTGTCGCCCAGGCGCAGCAGCGCCTCCATCCCGGCGACGCCGTGCAGGCCCGGCAAACCGTCGATGTACACGATCGGCTGGAACAGCAACTGCAGGCGCGATTGCTGCAACGCCTGGGCGATCCGCTCGCGCATCGCCTGCAACCGCACCTGCTCCAGCTCCATCGCCGGCTCGTACAGCAAGCCACGGTCCTTGCCCTCCTCCTTGGCCGCGTACATCGCCAGGTCGGCGTGCCGCACCAGGCCTTCCGCATCCGACTCGTCCAGCGGGTACAGGGTCCAACCCACGCTGGCGGACAGGTACAGCTGCTCGCCCATCAGGTTGAGCGGCGCCCGCAGCGCCTGCAGGATGCAGCGGCTGATCACGTCCAGCTGCTCGCGGCTGTCCAGGCCGGAGATCATCAGCGCGAACTCGTCGCCGCCGAAGCGGGCCAGCACGTCGGCCTCGCGCAACATGCCCAGGATCCGCGCCGAGGCTTCCGCCAGCACATGGTCGCCGCCGCCATGGCCGATCGTGTCGTTCACGCTCTTGAAGCGGTCGAGGTCGAGCACGCCCACCGCCAGCAGGGTGCCCTGTTTCATGGCCCGCGCACGTGCCTGCTCAAGCAACTCGAACAGCAGCCGCCGGTTCGGCAGGCCGGTGACCACGTCGTAGAAGGCCAGCCGCTCGACCCGTGCCTCATGCATCTTCTGCTCGGTGATGTCGCGCTGGTGCCACAGCCGTCCCTGCGGCACGCCATCGATCCGGATCGGGGTGAAATCGCGCAGGAAGGTGCGCCCGCCCTTCATCGCCACCTCGTCGCCCTTGACCGGCTCGTCGGCGGCCATGATCTCCTGGATCCTGCGCCATTCGCGCTCGGGGTCCCGGTAAGCCTGCTGCAGAAGCGCGTACAGCGCCTCCACCGACTTGCCTTCCAGTTCCGCCGGCGTCTCTGACAGGCCGAACAACGTACAGAACGCCTCGTTGGCGAAGCTCACCCGATGCTCTTCGGACATCACCAGGATGCCCGCGTACTGCTTGGACAGGATGGTGTGGAAGTGCTGCAGGTTGAAGCGCAGCTCCTGCTCCGCCGCCAGACGGGCCGCCTGCGCGCACTGCATCTGGATGCCCAGGCCCAGCTCGACCGCCATTTCCGTGAAGACCTGGACTTCGACCGCACTGAACGCGTCGACCTCATCCGCGCCGATGACGAAGCAGCCCACGATCGCCCCGTCCGTCCGCAACGGCAGCGCCAGCAACGCGCGCGCGCCGGGCATCCAGTCCAGATGATCCACCCCCGCCGGATGGCCGACCTGCACCTGGCCGCTCGACAGCGCGCGCGCCACGGCATCCCCGGCATGCGCGCTGCCGTCCCGGGTGAAACGGAAATCCGCCGCGACGCCGTCGGCCAGTCCCTCCTGCGCGCGCACCCGCAGGCTCGCCGGATCGTCTTCGTCGAACAAGCCGATCCAGGCGACGCGGTAGCCGCCGATGCAGTGCGCCACGCGACACGCCCCGGCCAGCAGCGCCTGTTCGTCCGCACTATGGGTGACCAGCTTGACCATCTCGCTGAGCAAGCGCAGCGCGCGACGCTGGCGCGCCTCGTCCCGCACCGATTGCAGCAGCCGCGTACGCTGTTCATGCGCTTCCAGCCCCAGCCCGATGCTCGCCGCCGCCTGTTGCAGCAGCTCGATCATCCGCGCCGTGAAAAAGCCGGCCCGGGAAGCGCGTATCACCAGCGCCGCGCATACCTCGCCGAACTTCAGCACCGGTACGGCGACCACGGCATGCACGCCATGCCTCACATAGGCCGGCCGGAACATCTCCAGGCCCTCGGCATGGCGGACATCGGCCTCCAGTTGCGGCTCGCCCTGCCAGAACGCCGGCCGCGCCAGCGAGAACGGGATGCGCTCGGGGTAGATGTCGGCCATGTCGGGCGCCACCTGCGCAGGCGCGATCCGCCGCAGCCATCCGTTGCCTCGGTCCAGTTCCCCCACCATCACCAACCGCGCACCGATCCGCCGCTCGAGTACCTCGATCACCGCCTCGTACAGCACCGGCGGATCCAGCGAACGCACCAGCAGCTGGCCGATCTCGGACAACGCGGCATAGAAACTCTCGCTGGACGCCGCCGTCGCCCCTGTATCGACCTGCATCGAATTCTGATCCGGTGTATGCATTCGCTTGGGTCAGCCAGATGGACGGATTCAGCCGCTACTGCCTTGCTTCAGACGAGCCTTGGATCAGCCGGTGCCGGTCGAGCACGGCAAGCCGCGACGACAAGCCGTGCCGCAGCCATTTCCCCTGGCGCGAAGCTAGTCCGGTCAATCGGCCTGCGCAAGACCCGCCGCGACGCCGCCGGAATGGCCCGACAGCTCGCACCAGCCCCAGTGGTCGAAAATCCACGGTGAACGCAAGGTCAGCGCCAGCCGCACGAAACACGGAGCCCCCGCCGGCACCGACAAGTGCAACCGGCCGGCCTGGTCGCGCTGCAGCGGCGCGTCGCGCCAACGCCAGCTATGCGTGCCCGCCGGACTGGCCACGCTGAGCCGCAGCCAGGGCCGCAGCCAGGCCGGCGGTCGCCACGGCAGGGCGGCCAGCGGCGACGCCAGCCCGGCAGGACGTTCGGGGCGGGCGGCCAGGCGCAGCATGCGCTTGCCGCTCAACGCCATCTGGCTGCGATGTTCAGCCAGCGCGGCGCGCTTGCGTGCCGATTGCGCCGCCGTGCCAGGAATCTCGAAAGAATCGCCGTCCCCGGCGCGACCATGCACCAGGTAGTTCAGCAGTGGCGGCGGATGGGCCTGTTCCGCCAGCGCCAGGCGCACCAGCACATGCGCCGCGGCATGGTCGGGATGGCGGTCGGCCAGCGCCGGCGCCACCACCAGGCTGGGGCCGAACTGGCCAATCGCCGCAACCAACACCGATACCGCGGCGCGGCACGACCGCAGCAGCTCATCGGTGACGCCCATGTCCGGCCAGCCCAGCGGCTGCAGCGCCTGCGCCGGCACCCCCAGGCACTGCAGCGCCTGCAGCATCTCCGCATGGCGGCGGTGTCCCCAGCGCCGGCGATCGGCAACGCGGATGCGCACGCGCCGTTCCAGCCAGCGCTGCGGCCACGGGTTGTTGTCGCCCTCGGTCAGCAGCAGGATCCGCACATCGCCGCCGGCCGCCCGCACTTGCTGGATCAGCAGGCCGGTCGCGATGGTCTCGTCATCCGGGTGCGGCGCCACCACCAGCAGGCGGGTCTGCGCGGAAAATACCGGCAACCCGTTCACCGTGGCCGGCGATGAGCGGGCGCCGGTTCCGCTCATCGCCACTGCGCCAGCAATTCCAGCAGCAGCAGGTCGGCGCGCAACGGACCACGCAAACCCTCGCGGGTGCGATTGGCCGCGTCGTACCAGTGGCCCAGCGCCTCGACGTCCATCGCGCTGGCCAGCGGCCCGTGACCAGCCGTCGAACGCGCCTTGATCTCGTCGGCGCTGGCCTGGGCGGCAAACCACAGCCGCTGCGCCGGTTCGCTGTCCAGCCAGCGCTTGACCACTTCGGTCGGCTGGCCGCGACCGGCGGCCAGCGCGGCCAGATCCTTGCGCACTTCCTGCCGCCGCTCCAGCGCACCTTCCCCGGCCCAGGCCCTCGCCAGGCCGGGATTGCCGCCGGCTGCGGCAAGCGCACCCGCCGCATCGCGCACGCCTTCGGCCTGCAGCCAGGCCAGCGCGTCGGCAGTGGCGGGCAGGTGGAACTCGATCCGCTGGCAGCGGCTGCGGATGGTTTGCGGCAGGCGCCAGGGCGCGTCGGCCAGCAGGATCAGCATGGTCTGCGCGGCCGGTTCCTCCAGCGTCTTCAGCAGCGCATTGGCGGCGGCGGGATTCATCGCGTCGGCCGGGTCGATGCTGGCCACCTGCCAGCCGCCGAACTGGCTGTTCATGGCCAGCCGCGCCGACAGTTCGCGGATCTGGTCGACCACGATCTCGCTGCGCTGCACGCCGTCCTTGCGCAAGCCGAAGCCCAGCGTGACCACATCCGGGTGCGAGCCGGCGGCGAGCAGCAGGCAGCTGCGGCAATGCCCGCAGGCATCGCCACCGGTCGGCTCGGCACACAGCAGTCCCTGCACGAAGCGCTGCGCGAAGGCGCGCTTGCCCAGGCCCGCGGCGCCGCACAGCAGCAAGGCATGCGGCAGCGCACCGCGCTGCCGGCGCGCCTGCAGCCGCGCCCAATGTTCGGCGTGCCAGGGCAATCCGTTCATGCCTGAGCTTCTCCAAACAATGCCGCCAGCGCCCGCGTCGCCGCCCGCAGGACGGCAGCAGGCGACTGGCTGGCGTCGATCACCCGGAAACGCTGCGGCTCGGCCGCGGCGCGCTCGCGGTAACTCGTGCGCACCCGCTCGAAAAAGGCATCGGCCTCGACCTCGATGCGGTCGGCGTCGCCGCGGCCGGCAGCGCGCGCACGGCCGGTCGCCACCGGCAGATCGAGCAATAAGGTCAGGTCGGGCTTCACGCCGGCACAGGCCCAGCGTTCCAGCTCCGCGATGCGCGGCGTCGGCTGGCCGCGGCCGCCCCCCTGGTAGGCGTAGCTGGCATCGGCAAAACGATCGCACAGCACCCACTGGCCCGCACTCAAGGCTGGCTCGATCACTTCGCGCACCAGCTGCGCGCGCGAGGCGAACATCAGCAGCAGCTCGGTCTCGGCAGCCACTCCGTGCTGGGCCGGGTCGAGCACGATCGCGCGCACCGCCTCGCCCACGGCGGTGCCGCCGGGTTCGCGCGTCTGCACCAGCGCGATGCCGTGCTGTTCGATGTGCTCGCGCAGGCCGGCCAGCAAGGTGCTCTTGCCGGCGCCCTCGCCGCCTTCGAGGCTGATGAATTTTCCGCGCAGGGCCGTCATCGGCAATGTTTCCGCTGGTAGCAGTCGACATTGCGATTGTGTTCCTCCAGCGTGCGGGCGAACACGTGGCCGCCGTCGCCGCGCGCCACGAAATACAGCGCGTCGCCGGCGGCCGGGTGCAGCGCCGCGACCAGCGCCGGCTTGCCCGGCAACGCGATCGGCGTCGGCGGCAAGCCAGGCCGGGTATAGGTGTTGTACGGCGTATCGGCGGTCAGGTCGCTGCGGCGGATGTTGCCGGCGTAGTTCGCGCCCATGCCGTAGATCACGCTGGGGTCGGTCTGCAGCAGCATGCGGTCCTTGAGGCGCCGCACGAACACGCCGGCGATCTGCGCGCGCTCCGCCGGAATGCCGGTTTCCTTCTCCACGATCGAGGCCAGGATCAGCGCCTCGTACGGCGTGGCCAGCGGCAGGTCCTGCGCGCGCCCCGCCCACAGTTCGTCGAGCGTCTTCACCATCGCGGCGTGCGCGCGCCGGAGGATGTCCAGGTCGCTGTCGCCCTTCACGTAGGCGTAGGTCTCGGGCAGGAAACGGCCTTCCGGCGCTTCGCCGCCGGCGCCGATCTTCTGCATGATCGCGGCATCGTCCAGCGCGGCGCTGTCGTGGTTCAGCTTCTCGGCCTTGGCCAGCGCCTGGCGCAACTCGCCGAAGGTCCAGCCGTCGACGATGGTGAACAGACGTTGCAGCACCCTCCCGGCCGCCATGTTCGCGAGCAGCTGGCGCGGCGTGATGCCGGGCTCCAGCGCGTACTCGCCGGCATGCAGCTTGCCGGCCACGTGCATCTGCTCGGCCAGCAGGCGCCAGTACAGCGGATTGGCCGAGCTGAAACCACGCTGGCGCAGCTCGCCCACGATGCTCTTGAAGCTGCTGCCGCGGCCGATGTCGATGCTGTCGCCCTGCGCCGCCACGTTCAGCGGTGCCGTGCCGAAGCGGGCAAAGTCGTTCCAGCCATAGATCAGCGCGCCGACCGAAGCCAGCAGCACGATCAGCAGCAGCCGTGGCCATGCGCGCCCGCGCATCGGTTTGTCGCTCATCCGTCCTGCTCCATCGAAAATCCCAAGTCCCGCCAATGCTGCTGCAGCCGGCGGGTCGTCGCACCTGGCGCATAGCCGCAGCCATCCAGCGAACGTACCGGCAGGATGCCGCGCACGCTCGAACTGAGGAAGACTTCGCCGGCACCCAGCAGTGTATCCAGCGTCAGCTCGCCTACCCGTGCCTGCGGACACGCAGCCAGCACCTCGGCCCTGGCTACCCCGGCCACGCCGCAGCGGTCCAGCGACGGCGTCAGCAGTTCACCGTCGACCACCGCAAACAGATTGGCCATGGTCGCCGAAATCACCCGCCCGTGGCTATCGAGCAGCAGGCCTTCGGCAATCGCCGGATCGTTCCATTCGGCGCGCGCGAGCACCTGCTCCAGCCGATTCAGGTGCTTGATGCCGGCCAGCAGCGGCTGCTCCGCCAGACGGATGTTGCACACGCGCATGCGCACGCCTTGCGCATAGACATCGGCGGCGACCGTCGGCGGCACGAACGCGGCCACTATTCGTGTCGGTTGCGGTGAGGCCGGCAGGCTGTAGCCGCGCTCGCCGGGACCGCGGGTGACGGTGATGCGCAATACCGACTGCGGCATGCCACGGCTGACCTCCAGCGCTTCGCGCCACAGCTGCGCCGGATCGGGTGCCGGTATCTGCAGGCGCGCGCAACCTTCGGTCAGCCGCTGCATGTGCCGCGACCACAACGGCGCCACCGTGCCGACCAGGCGGATGCTCTCGAACAGGCCGTCGCCATAGGCCAGGCCACGATCCAGCGCCGACACCTGTGCCGCCGCCACGCCGTTGACCAGCATGCGCGCCGTCATCAGTCCGGCACTCCCAGCGCGCGGAGCAGGCCGCGCGCCTTGGCGCGGGTCTCGTCCAGCTCGTTGGCGGCGACCGAGTCGGCCACGATGCCGGCGCCGGCGCGCAGGCTCACTTCATCGCCGGCCAGGGTCAGGGTGCGGATCAGGATGTTCAAGTCGAGCTCTCCGTTGCGATCGAGATAGCCCAGCGCGCCGGTGTACGCGCCACGCGGCGCGTCTTCCAGCGCGGCGATGATTTCCATGCAGCGCACCTTGGGGCAACCGGTGATGGTGCCGCCCGGGAAGGTGGCGGCGATCACCTCGCCGGGCGTCACGTCGGCACGCAGGCGCCCACGTACATTGGAGACGATGTGGTGAACGTGGGCGTAACTCTCCACCACCATCAGCTCGTCGACCTCGACCGAACCCGGCATGCAGACGCGGCCGAGATCGTTGCGTTCCAGGTCGATCAGCATCACGTGCTCGGCGCGTTCCTTCGGGTGCGCGCTCAATTCGCGGATGCGCGCCAGTTCGTCGTCGCCGGGCAATCGGGGGCGCGTACCGGCGATCGGCCGGGTCTGCGCCACGCCACCGCGCACCTCGACCAGCCGTTCCGGCGAGGAGCTCGCCACCGCCCAGCCCGGCTGCTGCAGCAGGCCGGCGAACGGCGCCGGATTGGCCTGGCGCAGCACCGCATACAGCGATGCCGGCACGGGCGGTTGCGCGTAGCGCGCACGCCAGGCACGCGACAGGTTCACCTGGAAGATGTCGCCGGCATACAAGTGTTCGTGGATGCGCGCCACGCCGTCGAGGAACTGTTGCGGCGCATCCTCGTCCCAATCGACCGGGGCGGCCAGCGGCGGAATCGGCGACACGATCGCGAGATCGGCTTCCAGTACATCGAGCAGATCCTCGTGGCCGGCCTCGGCGACCAGGATCGTGCAATCGCGCACATGGTCGACGATCACCGCGGCCGGACAGCGCACGGCCAGCGCCAGCGGCAGTGTCGTCGGCGGCCGCAGTTTCAGCGTCGGCTCGATCTCGCCGGCCAGTTCGTAGGCCAGCAGCAATACCCAGCCGCCGTGGAACGGCAACCCGTCGCCCTCCGGCGGCAGCCGCTCGGCCCGCCAGGCGGCATCCAGTGCGTCGAGGAAGCGCCCTTGCCGCACCACACCCGCGTCATCGCGCAGGCAGCCGTCGGCGTGCAGGGTCAGCCGCTCGCGCGGGAACGCGAACAGGATGTCGTAGCGCGATTGCGCGGTGCCGTGCACCACGCTTTCCAGCAGGCACGGATAACGCTGCGGAAAAGCAGCGGCCGGCGCGAGCAAGTCGCGCCGGCCGTCCAGGATACGGCGATGGCAGGTCACGCTCAGACGCGGCGGAATGCCAGCGTGCCGTTGGTGCCGCCGAAACCGAACGAGTTGGAGATCGCCACGCCGACCTTCGCCTCGCGTGCCGTGTTCGGCACGAAGTCCAGGTCGCAGCCTTCGCCCGGCTCGTCGAGGTTGATCGTGGGCGGCAGTACCTGGTCGCGCAGCGCCAGGATGCTGAAGATCGCCTCGACGCCGCCGGCCGCACCGAGCAGGTGGCCGGTGGTGGACTTGGTCGAGCTCATCGCCAGCTTGTACGCGTGGTCGCCGAACACCTTCTTCGCCGCCATCACCTCGCCGAGGTCGCCCAGCGGCGTGGAGGTGCCGTGCGCATTGATGTACTGCACGTCAGCCGGATTGAGGCCGGCGTCGTCCAGCGCGGTCTGGATGCAGCGTGCCGCACCCTCGCCGCCCTCGCTCGGCGCGGTCATGTGGAACGCGTCGCCGCTCATGCCGAAACCGACCAGCTCGGCGTAGATGCGCGCGCCGCGGGCCTTGGCGTGTTCGTACTCTTCCAGCATCAGCACGCCGGCGCCGTCGGACAGCACGAAGCCGTCGCGGTCCTTGTCCCACGGACGGCTGGCCTTGGTCGGCTCGTCGTTGCGGGTGGACATCGCCTTGGCCGAGCAGAAGCCGGCCATCGCGGTACCGGTGGTGGCGAACTCGGCGCCGCCGGCGATCATCGCGTCGGCATCGCCGTACTGGATCATGCGCGCGGCCAGCCCGATGTTGTGCGCGCCGGTGGTGCAGGCGGTGACGCAGGCGATGTTCGGGCCCTTCAGGCCGAACATGATCGACAACTGGCCCGAGACCATGTTGATGATCGAGCTGGGCACGTAGAACGGCGAGACCCGGCGCGGGCCTTTTGCCGCCAGTTCCAGCGTGGTCGCCTCGATCGTGTACAGGCCGCCGATGCCGGCACCGACCGCCACGCCGATGCGCGGTGCGTTCGCCTCGGTCACTTCCAGCCCGGAATCACGCAGGGCCTGGGTGCCTGCCGCCACGCCGTAGTGGATGAACGGGTCCATCTTCTTGACGTCCTTGAGCGGCATCCACTCGGCCGGATCGAAGCCGCTGACCTGGCCGGCGATGCGCGTGGAATAAGCGGAGGTGTCGAAATGGGTGACCGGGCCGATGCCGCTGACGCCCTTGAGGACACGCTCCCAGGCGCTGGCGATGTCGTTGCCGACCGGCGAGATGATGCCCATGCCGGTCACTACCACACGTCGCTTGCTCATGCTGATGTTCCTTACGTGATTGCGTGGATCCGCCGTTGCCGGCAGCCACCTCGCACGGGTCGCGGGGACGTCGCCCGGTTGCGCCTGGCAGGCATCCTGCCCACCATACGGGGTCGGACGTTACAAATTGCAGAAACGAAAACTGCGCCAAGATGGCGCAGCATTCGATATCGCCGCGTGTAGGCGGACTGGCCAGCGGGCGCGTGCCAGTCCAGATGCGCGGCGATCAATCCCGGATCGATCAATCCTTGGAGTGGGCCTTGATGTAATCAACGGCCTGCTGCACGGTGGTGATCTTCTCGGCATCTTCGTCGGGAATCTCGGTCTCGAACTCTTCCTCGAGCGCCATCACCAGTTCCACCGTGTCCAGCGAATCTGCGCCCAGATCGTCCACGAACGAAGCGTTCGCCGTGACTTCATCTTCCTTCACGCCCAACTGCTCGATGACGATTTTCTTGACGCGCTCTTCGATGGTGCTCATGTTGCCCATACCTCTCAAGGAGTAATTGATTTGTTTGTGCCGGCATAAGGCCTGCAAAAGGCCGGCGCATTGTAGTGGCTAAACCGCGAGGCCGCCACGATTCGCCGGTGACACGAGGGCGCGGCCCCCCGATGACCGGCGCGAAAGCGCAATTGTCGCCTAAAACGGGGCCGCTGGCGACAACTGCGTCCACACGTCCTACGGCATGTACATGCCGCCGTTGACGTGCAGGGTTTCCCCGGTGATGTAGGCCGCTGCCGGCGAGGCCAGGAAGCCCACCGCCTTGGCGATGTCCGTCGCCTCGCCCAGCCGCCCCAGCGCGATCTGGCCGAGCAGCGCCTGTTTCGATTCTTCCGGCAGGGCGCGGGTCATGTCGGTGTCGATGAAGCCCGGCGCCACCACGTTGACGGTGATGCCGCGGCTGCCGATCTCGCGCGCCAGCGACTTGGAGAACGCGATGATGCCGGCCTTGGCCGCGGCGTAATTGGACTGGCCCGGATTGCCGGTGAGTCCGATCACCGAGGCGATCGAGATGATGCGGCCCTTCCTCGCCTTCATCATGCCGCGCATCACCGCCTTGGAAGTGCGGTAGACCGAGGTGAGGTTGGTGTCGATGATCGCCTGCCAGTCCTCGTCCTTCATCCGCATCAGCAACTGGTCGCGGGTGATGCCGGCGTTGTTGACCAGGATCGAGACCGCGCCGAATTCCTTCGCGATCGCGTCGATCAGCCCGTCGACCGCCGCGCCGTCGGTGACGTTCAGCACGCGGCCATGGCCGCCATGCGCGGCCAGCCGTTCGTCGATCGCGGCGGCGCCGTTCTCGCTGGTGGCGGTGCCGACCACCGTCGCGCCCATCGCCGCCAGTTCGTCCGCGATCGCCGCACCGATGCCACGGCTGGCGCCGGTGACCAGCGCGATTTCACCTTGCAGTGGGAGAGTCATGTCGTCTTCTCATGCCGTTCGTTGATGCGACCGTCCATGATCGCGAGGATCAAGAAGCAGCCATCCCTGGCTGCACTCTTCACAAAAGCCGTCGCCACCTAGCCCCACTCGGCACGTGCAGCGTCGAGTTCCGCCGGGGTGCCGATGGCACGGGCCTCGACGCTCTTGTCGATGCGCTTGATCAGGCCGGCCAGCACCTTGCCCGGACCGCATTCGGCGATGCGTGCGGCGCCACCGGCGGCCAGCGCCTGCACGCACTCGGTCCAGCGCACCGGCAGGTACAGCTGGCGCTGCAGCGCGCCGCGAATGTCATCGAGCGTGGCGTAGCTGCGCGCCTCGGCGTTCTGGATCACCGGGATCGACGGCGGCTGCCAGTCGATCGCGGCCATCCGCTCGCCCAGGCGGTCGGCCGCCCCGCGCATCAGCGCGCAATGCGACGGCACCGACACGGCCAGCTTGATCGCCTTCTTCACGCCCAGCTCGGCCAGTTTCGCCAGCGCGCGATCGACCGCCTCGGCGTTGCCGGCGATCACCAGCTGCCCCGGCGAATTGAAGTTGGCCGGCGCCACTACCTGGCCCTGTGCCGCGTCCTCGCACACCTGCGCGATCTGCGCGTCGTCGCCGCCCAGGATCGCCGCCATCGCGCCCACGCCGGCCGGCACCGCCATCTGCATCAGCCGACCGCGCTCGGCCACCAGCGCCGCCGCGTCATGCAGCGACAGCGCGCCGGCGCAGACCAGCGCGCTGTACTCGCCCAGGCTGTGGCCGGACAACTGCGCCGGCTGCGCGCCGCCCAGCTTCTGCCACACCCGCCACACCGCCACGCTGGCAGCCAGCAGCGCCGGCTGGGTGTTCTCGGTGCGATTGAGCTGGTCTTCCGGGCCCTGCGCGCTCAGCTTCCACAGATCGACGCCGGCGCCTTGCGAGGCCTCCTCGAACGTGGCCTGCACCTCGGCATGCGCGACGGCCAGTTCGGCCAGCATGCCGACCGACTGCGAGCCCTGGCCGGGGAAAACGAAAGCGAGCGAAGCGGAAGTGGAACTCATGGATGCGCAAATCCTGCCGACGAAAACCGCCATGGTGCCAGCATCACCGCCCATACGCAGCTGTATTCGCCGTTTTCCGGGACACGAAGCACGATGCCGCCCGGGCAGGCGGCATCGCGGAGGACGCTTCGAACGTATGACGGCTCAGTAGCGCAGCAGCGCCGAAGCCCAGGTAAAGCCACCGCCGAACGCTTCCAGCAGCAGGTTCTGGCCGCGCTGTACCTTGCCCGAGCGCACCGCGTAGTCCAGTGCCAGCGGCACCGAACCGGACGAGGTGTTGGCGTGCTTGTCGACCGTCACGATGACCCGCTCCATCGACATCTTCAGGCGCTTGGCAGTCGCCTCGATGATGCGCAGGTTGGCCTGGTGCGGAATCAGCCAGTCGATGTCCGACTCGGCCATGCCGGCCGCCTGCAGGGTCTCATCGACCAGCGAATCGAGCGTCTTCACCGCAACCTTGAACACCTCGCGACCGGCCATCCTGATGCGCACGCCGTGATTGGGTTCGTCCTTGAAGCCGACCGACACGCCGACCGGGTTGTACAGCAGGTGCTTGTAGCCGCCGTCGGCATGCAGGCAGGTGGTGTAGATGCCCGGCTCGCCGGACGCCTCCAGCACCACCGCGCCGGCGCCGTCGCCGAACAGCACGCAGCTTTCGCGCTCGCTCCAGTCGACCATCCGGGTCAGCGTCTCGGCGCCGATCACCAGCACCTTCTTCGACTGCCCGCTCCTGATGAACTTGTCGGCGATGCCCAGCGCATAGACGAAGCCCGAGCACGCCGCATTGACGTCGAACGCGGCGCAGCCGTTCGCGCCGAGGCGATGCTGCACCAGGCAGGCGGTGGACGGGAAGATGATGTCCGGCGTGGTCGTGCCGAGGATGATCAGATCGAGTTCGGACGCCTTGACGCCAGCCGCTTCCAGCGCACGCTGCGCGGCAAGGAATGCCAGGTCGCCGGTGGTCTCGCCGTCGGCGACGATGTGGCGCTGGCGGATACCGGTGCGGGTGCGGATCCACTCGTCACTGGTGTCGACGATCTTTTCCAGGTCGGCGTTGGTTACCACGCGCTCGGGCAACGCACTGCCGGTGGCGATGATGCGGGAGTAGATCTGGGCCATTCAGCTGTCCATCAACGTAAACGAAGGATTGAACGCCCTGGGCGGCGCCAGCGCAACCGTCCCCTGCGGCATTCATGATGTCCGTCAACGCAAAACGGCGCGTCGCCGCGCCGTCTCGCCTGACCGAAGTCCGGGAACCCCGCAGGGTTCCGCGAAACCGGTCAATCCTCGACCGACACCGCGCCCTTGGTCTCGATCACTTTCTTGCCGCGATAGTAGCCGTCCTTGGTGACGTGATGGCGCAGGTGCACTTCGCCACTGGTCGGATCGGTGGACAACTGCACGGTCTTCAGCGCGTCGTGCGCACGACGCATGCCGCGGGTGGACGGGGTACGGCGGCTCTTGGCAACTGCCATGGTAGTTCTCCAACTGAAACTTGATGATTGAAACCAGGATGATCTGTGGCGTCATGACCCGGGTCGGATGATCCGGGTCGGCGGTTACTTCTTCAGTTCGCGCAACACCGCGAACGGACTTTCGGAGTGCCCCTCGCCGGCAGAGTCCGGGTCGTGGCCTGTCACTTCGTCGGGCAGGCTGCTGTCCGGGTTGACCGGAATCAGCGGCAGCGCCAACAGCAATTCGTCTTCTATCACATCCGCCGGATTCAGCCGGCCATCCTCGGCCACCAGCAGCGGTTCGCAATCGGGCGGCAAACCGGCCTCATCGCGCTCCTGCCTGATCAGGCCTAGCCGGGTATCCACCGCGACCGGCAGTACAAACGGTTCCAGCGTGCGTTGGCAGACCAGCGTCAGCGAAGCCCGCGCGTGAACGTCGACGTAGCTGATACCCAGTTCGTCGCGCCCGAAATCCAGTTCGAACTGCAGCAGCCCGTCAGTGCTTGCCAGCATCTCGCACAGGCGGGACATGGTCGCGATGGGTAGCGTTCCCTCGAACGAACGCCGCGCCGAGACCATGCGCCAAGCGTCCACGGACTCTGGCAGTGTCACGGACATAATCGTGAAATGTTAGGTTCGAAGCCGCCTGAAGTCAACCGGCATGGCGCCGGAACGGCCCTGCCCCGCCCCGGCGGTCGCTTATTTTGCCTGATGCGGCCCCGATGCGGCAGACTGAATCTCCCTGCCGCCTGAGCCACTGCCCCTTGAACTCTTATCTGACGCTCGGTGCCGCCGTGCTGCTGGGGCTGCTGATTGCCCTGGTGGGCGCGGCCCTGCTGTTGCGCCGGCGCCAGACACTGCGCGGCAGCAGCCTCAAGACCCTCCTCGACCTGGCCGACCGGCTGGAGACCGACCTGAAGACCTGCCGCAGTCGCCTGCAGCAGGCGCACGCGGTGATGTCGCTCAACCCCGACCTGCCCGCTGCCAGCGAACAGGACGCCCAGCATGCGATCGACGCCGGCCTGCGCGCGCTGCTGCAGCAACGGCTGTGGATCCGCGACCGCTCGCCGCACGCCAGCCAGCACGAACTGGACGAGGCCGCTGCGTCGATGCGCGGCACCCGCGACCGTCTGCAACCCTTGCTGAAGGCCCTCGACCAGGCCCAGACCGACCTGAACAGCGCGATGCGCGAACACATCCGGCGCGAATCGGATACATGATCCCGACCCGCCAACCGCCACGCATCGTGCTGGGTTCGACATCGCGCTACCGCGCCGAGCTGCTGCGCCGGCTGCTCGCGGACTTCGAGCAGGCCGCACCCGGAACCGACGAAACCCCCTTGCCGAACGAGGCGCCCGCGGCGCGCGCCCTGCGCCTGGCGATCGCCAAGGCCGCGGCGGTCGCGCGCGACTATCCGGATGCCCTGGTGATCGGCTCCGACCAGGTCGCCGAGCTCGACGGCCTGATCCTCGACAAGCCCGGCACCGCCGAACGCGCCCGCGCCCAGCTCGCCGCCAGTTCCGGCCGCGAGGTGCACTTCCATACCGCGCTGTGCCTGCTCGATACGCGCAATGGCCGGCGGCATACCCACGTCGACCACACCCGCGTGCGCTTCCGCACGCTGGACGCCGCGGAAATTGCCCGCTACGTCGAGCGCGAACAGCCGCTGGACTGCGCCGGCAGTTTCAAGTGCGAAGGCCTCGGCATCAGCCTGTTCGAGGCGATCGACAACTCCGACCCCAGCGCGCTGATCGGCCTGCCGCTGATCGCGCTGGCGCAACTGTTGCGCGAAGCAGGCATCGCGCTGCCCTAGAAAGCGGCAGTTACACTGCCCCTCGGTCCCACCTTGCCAGCGAAGAACCCGCATCCATGTCCGCCATCACCCAGCCCCACGACGAACCTCTGCAGCAGCGACTGGACGCCGCGATGGCCCAGGTCAATCGCGTGCTGCTGGGCAAGCCGCGTCAGGTGAAACTCGCCTTCGCCTGCCTGATCGCCGGCGGCCATCTGCTGCTGGAGGACGTGCCCGGCGTGGGCAAGACCACGCTGGCGCACGCGCTGGCGGCCACCTTCGCGCTGGAGTTCCAGCGCGTGCAGTTCACCAGCGACCTGCTGCCGTCGGACATCATCGGAGTCAGCGTGTACGAGCGCGAGACCGGCCAGTTCCGCTTCCACCCCGGCCCGATCTTCACCGGCCTGCTGCTGGCCGACGAGATCAACCGCGCCAGCCCGAAGACGCAGAGCGCGCTGCTGGAGGCGATGGCCGAGGGCCAGGTCACCGTGGACGGCCAGACGCATGCGCTGGCGCAGCCGTTCTTCGTGGTCGCCACGCAGAATCCGCTGGATCTCAACGGCACCTTCCCGCTGCCCGACTCGCAGCTCGACCGCTTCATGCTGCGGCTGTCGCTGGACTACCCGGATGCCACCGCCGAACGCGCCCTGCTCACCGGCAGCGACCGCCGCGACCTGCTGGCCCAGCTGATGCCGCAACTCGACGGCACGGCATTGCTCGCGCTGCACCGGCAGGCGCAGGCGATCACCGCCAGCACCGCCCTGCTCGACTACCTGCAGGCCCTGCTCGCCGCCAGCCGCCGGCACGCCGACATCCGCGTGGGCCTGTCCCCGCGCGCCGGCCTGGCGCTGCTCGCGGCGGCGCGCGCGTGGGCGCTGCTCAGCGGCCGCGGCCACGTGCTGCCGGAAGACATCCAGGCGCTGTTCGTGCCGCTGGCCGCGCACCGCCTGCTGCCGGCGCGCGGCGCCAACGGCGACACGCTGGCGCGGCAGTTGCTGGCCGAGGTGGCGGTGGATTGATGCGCGATCTGCTGCAGCGCCTGCAACGACGGGCCGAGCACCGGCTGCCCGCACTCACCCGCTACCGCCGCCCGGAAAGCCTGCCGATCGAACTGCACCGGCGGCGCATCTATATCGTGCCGACCGGCTTCGGCCTCGGCTTCTCCGTCCTGCTGCTGGTGATGCTGGTGGGCGCGCTGAACTATGCGAACAACGCCGCCCTGCTGCTCACCTGCCTGCTCGGCGCGGCCAGCGCGGCCAGCATGCTGGTGGCGTTCCGCAGCCTCGACGGCTTGCGCCTGGGCCACATCCGCGCCGGCCATGCGGTCGCCGGCCAGCCCCTCGAACTCATCCTGACGTTCGACTCCGGCCGCCCGCGCAACGCCATCCGCGTCGACCTCGGTGACCGCACTCTCGCCTTCGCGCTCGACGGCCGCACCAGCATCCATGTGAAGCTGGCCCTGCCCACCGCGCAACGCGGCTGGCTGCCGCTGCCGCGGATACGGGTGTGGACCAGTTGGCCGCTGGGCCTGTTCCGCGCGTGGAGCTGGCTGCACCCCGAGCAGTCGATACTGGTGTGGCCACGCGCGGAAGCGGCCGGGCCGCAACCGCACGCACCCGCCGACGACGCCCGCCACATGCGCCTGCATCGCGGCGACGAACTGGCCGCGTTGCGCGACTACCGCGCCGGCGACCCGCAACGACACATCGCCTGGAAGGCCAGCGCCCGCCACGAGAACCTGCTGGTGAAGGATTTCGAGCAGCCGCAAAGCCGCCCGCAATGGCAGCTGGACTGGCGCCGGCTGGGCGGACTGGACAACGAGGCACGCATCGCCCGGCTGGCGCGCTGGCTGAACGAGGCACAGGCCCAGCGCGGCCACTACAGCCTGTGGCTGCCCGGCAACGAAATTCCCGGCGGCAGCGGGCCGCTGCACTACGCGCATTGCATGAGCGCGCTGGCACAACTGCCATGACGCCACCACGACCAAAATCGCCAGGCGAGCGGCCGATCGACACTCGCGCGTTCGACCTGCTCAGCCTGACCATGGCGCTGGTGCTGGGCCTGCACTCGCCGCACCTGCCGTGGTGGCTCGGCATCGCGCTGGCGCTGATCCTCGGCTGGCGCTGGTGGCAGCGGCGGCGCCAGGCCGGCCGGGTGCCGCGCTGGCTCAAGCTGCCGTTGCTGGTCCTGCTGACGCTGGCGGTGATCGTGCAGTACGGCAACATCTTCGGCCGCGAACCCGGGGCGGCGCTGGCGGTCGGCCTGCTGGTCCTGAAGCTGCTGGAGACCGAGGCCGCGCGCGACGTCCGCGTGGGCATCAGCTTCGCCTGCTTCGCGCTGATGACCGCGCTGCTGTTCGACCAGGGCCTGATCGCCACCGTGGTGGTCGCGCTGGGCCTGCTGCCGGCGCTGGCCACCTTGCGCGCGCTGGAACCGGGGCAACTGCCGACCAGCCTGCCGCGCGCCTTGCTGCCCGGCCTGGCGCTGTCCGCGGCGGCCCTGCCGCTGGCCCTGCTGGCCTTCCTGCTGGTGCCGCGGCTGAGCTCGCCGCTGTGGGGCGCCCCATCACAGGACCAGGCACGCACCGGCCTCAGCGACAGCATGACGCCGGGCAATTTCACCGACCTGCTCACCGACGACCATCCGGCGATGCGGGTCAGTTTCGACGGCGCGCCGCCACCACCGGACCAGCGCTATTTCCGCGCCTACGTGATGTGGAATTTCGACGGCCGCAGCTGGCGCCACCTCGACCCGCGATACGCCCCGCCACGGCAGCCGGCGCCGCTCGAGGCCGCCGGCTCGATCCGCTACCAGATCAACCTGCAGCCCACCCGGCGACGCGTGTTGCCGATGCTGGACGTGCCGCTGCAGGCGCCGGCGCAGGCCACCCTGCAAGCCGACCATGAAGTGATGGCCGACAAGCCGGTCAACGACCAGCTCGACTACGCCGCGCGCTCGGCGCTGCAGTACCGGCTGCAACCCAGTCTGGACGAGCGCTCGCGCCGGCTCGGCCTGCGCCTGCCGGCGGATTTCAACCCGCGCACGCATGCACTGGCCGCGCAGTGGCGGCAGCGCTACGGCGGCGACGATGCCGCGATCGTGCAGGCCGCGCTGGGCCTGTTCCACGACGGCGGCTTCCGCTACACGCTGGCGCCGGCGCCGCTGGGGCGCGACTCGGTGGACGACTTCCTGTTCGACACCCGCGAGGGTTTCTGCGAGCACTATTCGTCGGCGTTCACCGTGCTGATGCGCGCCGCCGGCATCCCGGCGCGGGTGGTCACCGGCTACCAGGGCGGCTACTGGAACAAGCTCGGCGATTACTTACTGGTGCGCTATTCCGACGCGCATGCGTGGAGCGAGGTGTGGCTGGCCGGACGCGGCTGGGTGCGCGTCGATCCCACCGGCGCGGTGCGCCCGGAGCGGGTTTCGCTGGGCGCGGCCGCGGCCGCCGGCGACCAGTTGTCCTGGTACCGCAACGACTGGCTGCAAGGCCTGCGCAATCGCTGGGACATCGTCAACCGCTGGTGGGACCAGGGCGTTATCGGCTTTGATGCGCTACGCCAGCGCGGCCTGCTGACACCGTTCGGCATCCGCGATGCCGACACGGCGACGCTCGGCGTGCTGCTGGCGATCAGCAGCGTGCTGTTCGTCGCGATCGGGCTGGCGTGGGCATTGTTGCGGCGGCAGCCACGCGATCCGTTGCGCGGCGCGCTGCGCGAGCTGGAGCGGAAGCTGGCGCGCAAGGGCATTGCGCGCCGCCCCGCCGAAGGCCCGCAGCATTACCTGAGCCGCGCCGCCCGTGCGCTGCCGGGTCAACGCGATGAACTGGCAAGCCTGATGAGGAGTTACCTGGAACTGCGTTATGCCCATGACGAACCGCCGACTGAACCATTGCGCGCGTTTCAGCACGCCGTGCGGGATTTCCGTATCGTCAACGTGGTCAAATAAGAGCCGACACGACGGCGCAGGCCGTCGCCCATGTATGGAGAGATCCCCATGTCCCTGTACCGCCCACTGACCCTCGCCGCCGCGCTCGCCCTGCTGGCCGGGTGCGCGACGATTCCGAAACCGCTGGAAGGCACCTATACCGACGTCTCCACCGCCAGCGCCCAGCAAGGCGGTGCGGGTGGCACCCGCGTGCGCTGGGGTGGCGAGATCATCAAGACCGAACCGGGCCCGCAGCAGACCTGCTTCTACCTGCTGTCGCGTCCGCTGGACAGCCAGGCGCGCCCGAAGGCCGGCAATACCGGCGAGAACCTGGGCCGCTTCGTCGCCTGCCGCGACGGCTTCTACGATCCGGAAGTGTTCGTCCGCGGCCGCGAGCTGACCGTCACCGGCACGCTGCACGGCACGGTGTCGCAGAAGGTGGGCGAGTTCGACTACGCCTACCCGCGCGTGGAGGCCGACGTGGTCTACCTGTGGCCGAAGCGCCCGATCATGGTGAATTACCCGCCGGGCTTCTATGACCCGTTCTGGGGCCCGGGCTTCGGCCCGTACTGGGGCGGCTACCCCTACTACGGCGGCTACTATCCCCGCCGGGTGATCGTGGTGCGGCCACCCCCGCCGCCCCCGCCGAAGAAGTAAGCGCACATGAAAACGCCGGCTCGAAGCCGGCGTTCTCATGTGCGGGATGCGGGCCACCGCGCTCAGCCCGGCGGCCAGTGCATGCGCCGCCCGGCCAGCAGGTGGACGTGCAGGTGGTACACGGTCTGCCCGCCATCCTCGTTGGTGTTGATCACCGCGCGGTAACCCTGCTCGGCAAAACCTTCCTGCTTCGCGTATGCCGCCGTGGCCAGCAGCAACTTGCCGAGCAGCTCGGCATCACCCGCCGTCGCGTCGTTGAGCGTGGCCAGCGGCCGCTTCGGAATGAACAGCACGTGCACCGGCGCCTGCGGATTCAGGTCGCGGAACGCCAGCACCTCGTCGTCCTCGTAGACGATGTCGGCCGGAATCTCGCGGCGGACAATCTTGCTGAAAATCGTGTCGCTCATGATCGGTTTCCTGAAGGTGATGGCTCAATCGAGCAGCTGCCGACCGCCGAACGCATGCGCCAGCGTGCTGCGATCGACGTATTCCAGTTCGCCGCCCAGCGGTACGCCGTGCGCCAGCCGAGTCGGCCGCACGCCGCCGGCGCGGGCCAGCTGGGCCAGGTAATGCGCAGTGGCCTCGCCTTCCACGGTGGGGTTGGTGGCGATGATCAGCTCCTCGATCTCGCCCTCACCCAGGCGCTGGGTCAACTGCGCCAGCCCCAGCTCTTCCGGGCCCAGCCCGTCCAGCGGCGACAACCGACCCATCAGCACGAAGTACTGGCCGCGGTAGCCGGTGGCCTGTTCGATCGCCGCCAGGTCGGTCGGCGACTCCACCACGCACAGCACCTGGCGGTCGCGGCTGGAACTGGAACACAGCGAACACAGCGGCTCCTCGCTGAAGTTGCGGCAGCGCTCGCAATGGCCGATGCGCCGCATCGCCTGCTCCATCACTGCGGCCAGCTTCAAGCCGCGCTCGCGCTCGCGCTCCAGCAGATGGAAGGCCATCCGCTGCGCACTCTTGCCGCCCACGCCGGGCAGGCAGCGCAGGGCTTCGATCAGGTCGGCGAGGAGAGGGGAACCGGTCATTGGACGTCCGGGAATCGGGAATCGAGAATCGGGAATCGCAAGATCAAGAACATGAGGCACCGCGCTCCGCTTTTACCAATCCCGAATCCCGACCTCAAAACGGCATCTTGAAGCCGGCCGGCAGATTCATCCCGGCGGTGACGCCGCCGAGCTTGTCCTTGCTGACTTCGGCCACCTTGTTCACCGCGTCGTTGATCGCGGCGGCGACCAGGTCCTCGGCCATCTCGGGGTCGTCGGCAAACGTCTGCCGGTCGATCTGCACGCGGCGCACCTCGTGCGCTCCGGTCATCACCACGCTGACCAGGCCGCCACCGGCACTGCCGGTGACTTCGAGTTTCGCGATTTCCTCCTGCGCACGCTTCATGTCTTCCTGCATGCGCTGGGCCTGCTGCATCAGCTGGCCGATCTGTCCTCTCATCACACTGCTCCGGATTCGCTGTCAAAAGGTTTGATGGACTGCGGCACCACGCGCGCGCCGAATTCGCGCTTCAGCGACTGCACCAGCGGATCGCCCTCGATCGCCTGCTCGGCCGCGGCCTGGGCCGCATCGCGCGCCTGCGCGGCACGCGCCGCCGGGGTCTGCGCGGCGGCAGTCTGACTGCTGTTGACGAAGCGCAGGCGGATGCGTTCGCCCAGCGCCTGGCCGATGCGCTCCTCCATCTGGCTGACCATCGGCTCCACCGCCAGGCTCATGTGCGCCGGCTGCAGCGCCAGCACCAGGGTCTGCCCGTCGCGCTCGCGCAATACCGCGTTCTGCGCCAGCAACCCGAACGGGCCGCGCAAACCGGCGCGCTCGATCAAGGCTTCCCAGTTCGGCAGGCCGCTGGCATCCCGCGCCAGCGGAGCTGCCACGGCGGCTGCCGCGGGAGCAGGTGCCGGACGCACATCCGGCTCCGTGCGCGCTGCCGGCGGCGAGGGGTAATCCTTCGGGCGTTCGGATACGGCGGCGGGGCGTGCTGCCGCCGATCGTGGCGGTACCGCCGACGTCGATGCCGGCGCGCTGCTCGCGGCCGGCCTTTCGACCCTTGCCGCCGTCGGCGTGCCACCGCCCGGCTGGAACGCCAGCATGCGCAGCAGCGCCATCTCGAAGCCGGTGCGCGCGTCCGGCGCGAGCGCCAGATCGCGCCGGCCCGAGGTGGCGATCTGGTAATACAACTGCACGTCTTCCGGCGTCATCCGCTCGGCCAAGGCAGCCAGCGCGCCATCGTCGTCACTGTCTTCCTCCGGCCGATAACCGGGAATCAGCTGGATCAGCTGCAGCCGGTGCAGCACGCTGGCGATGTCGTCCAGCACGCCGCCGAAATCCGGCGAATACGAAGCGATCTGCGTGCACTCGGCAAGCAGCCGTTCGCCGTCGCCGGCGGCCAGCGCGTCGAGCACGCCCAGCACTTGTCCACGCGCCACGCTGCCGAGCATCGTGCGCACGTCGTCGGCATGCAGCGCGCCGCCGCCGTAGGCGATTGCCTGGTCCAGCAGCGACAGGCCGTCGCGCAGCGAGCCGTCCGCGGCGCGCGCCAGCTCGCCGATCGCGCTTTCTTCGTAGACGATGTTCTCGGCGCCCAGGATGTGCCGCATCTGACCGGAGATCTGTTCCGGCAGCAGCCGCTTCAGGTTGAACTTCAGGCAGCGCGACAGCACCGTCACCGGCAGCTTCTGCGGATCGGTGGTGGCGAGCAGGAACTTCACGTGCGGCGGCGGCTCTTCCAGCGTCTTCAGCAGCGCGTTGAACGCGTTCTTCGACAGCATGTGCACCTCGTCGACCAGGTACACCTTGAAACGGCCGCGCGACGGCGCGTACTGCGCGTTCTCGATCACCTCGCGCACGTCGTCCACGCCGGTGTTGCTGGCCGCGTCGATTTCCAGCAGGTCGACGAAGCGCCCCTCGTCCACCGCCGTGCACACCGAACACTCGCCGCAGGGATCGGCCGACTGCCCGCGCTCGCAATTCAGCGACTTGGCGAAGATGCGCGCAATGGTGGTCTTGCCCACGCCGCGGGTGCCGGTGAACAGGTAGGCATGATGCATGCGCCCGGTATCGAGCGCATTGGTAAGCGCGCGCACCACGTGTTCCTGCCCGACCAGTTCGGCGAACTTGCGCGGACGCCACTTGCGGGCGAGTACCTGATAAGACATGACTATCAACGTTGGGGCAAAGGTTGATTGTGCCAAGTCGCGGGAGGTAAGTCAGTAAAGCACGCCCCAAAAGGGCGGCGGCCCCGCCAGCCACACCCCGGCACCCGAATCATTCGCTACCGTTGCTTCCTTCCGGACCTGGCGGAGTTTGCGAACTATCGTCGCGGGGGGACCGACGGGGCCACCATGGACGTCAAACGATTACGCTTGCTGCTCTTGCTGTTGCGCCAGCCTCACGCTGTCGCACCTTGTTCAGAAACTGGCGGAGAGGGCGGGATTCGAACCCGCGATACGGGGATAAGCCGTATACACACTTTCCAGGCGTGCTCCTTCAACCACTCGGACACCTCTCCGCATAAACCCTTTCGCACCACGACCACGGGCGGGATTGTTCGGGCCAGCCTGGCGGCTGTCCAAATTCGTTCCCGACGAATTTGTCGAACCCTCGATACGGGGTTAAGCCGTATACACACTTTCCAGGCGTGGACATCTCTCCGCACGAAACTCCCTTCGCCGGCAATCCAGCCCTTCGAAGAGTCGGTAAGAATAGCGGGAGGTCCCCACACAGGCAAGCGAGCACGCGCCGATTCAGCCGGCGCCGGCCCTGGGTTCCGGCGGTGCGGGCAAGGCGACGCGCCCGCCGGGAATGGCGATGCGGTAGCCGAGTGAAACCAGCGCGGTGCCGTCGGCTTCGCTGCCGTAGTGGTAAAGCAGCAACCGGGTGCGCAACGCCTCCGGATACTCCCGCTCCACGTCGTCGACGCCGGTATGCGAGGGGTTGCCGACCAAGCCGCAGTCGTGGGCGATGACTTCGCCACCGCCCGCACGGCTGGCCAGCACTTCGGGTATCGGTCGGGTGTCGCCGGTGAAGACGAAACTGCCGTCCAGCGCCAGCCCGTACGAAGTGCCCGGCATATGGTGGCGGGTGGCGAACACGTCGAACCACAGGCCATCCAGCCAGAAGCCGCGGGTGCACGGCACCAGGCGGAACGCCTCCCAGAAGTTGGCGCCGCCCTCGGCCAGCGCCCCCGGGTAATCGGCAACGCGCGTCTGCAACCACGGCATCAGCGCGGCGTGGACGAACACCCGGGTGGTGCCGCGCAGGTGCGGGTCGAACCACAGGCGGATGAACAATTGCTCCAGTCCGGCCACGTGGTCCATGTGGGTATGCGTGATGAACACGGCCGGCGGCAACGCGTCATACACCGCCATGTAGCGATCGAGCGTGTCGGGGCCGCAGTCGATCAGCAGCAGCGGCACGCCAGCGCGTTCCAGCACCATGGCCGACGAGCCCAGCTCCACCGCGTGCGCGGCGCCCACGCCAAGAAAATGCAGATGCCAGTTCATGGGGCCAGCGTACGCCCGTAGCGATACAGCAATGGTTGCCAGACGTTCTTCTCGAATGCCGCCTCGCCGTCGGCGGCCGCGCCAAGCTTGAGCAGCGACCGACGCAGACGCTGCAGGTTCGCCCGCTGCCAGGCGGTGGCCGGGATGCGCATGCGGCCACGGTCGAAGTCGATCAGATACAGCGCGCCCGGCGTCACCAGCACGTTATGCGCGTTCAAGTCGGCATGCCAGACGCCATCGCGATGGAAGCGCGCCACCAACGCCCCGACCTCCTCCGCCAGCTCGCCATCCAACCGCCCTGCCGCCAGGCATTCGGCCAGGGTCTGTGCGTCGGCGATGCGGCGGGTGATCAGGTCGGCGGCGTAGTACAGGCCATGCCGGCAATAACGCGCGGCCACCACCACCGGGCCGGGCAACTCCAGCCGGGCGATCTCGGCGAGCAGGCGAAACTCCGCGAACGGACGCGTGCGATCGGCACCGGTCCACAGATACCGATCCCCCATCAGCGCGGCGACCAGGCCGCCGCGACGGTAGTGCCGCAGCACGCACTCGCCCACCGGCGCGGCAACGATCGCGACGCCGCCGCGACCACCGACCTGCGTGCGCAATGCGCCGCGCTCGCGCCAATAGTCGGGCGCGAACCAGTCGTGCCCGACTTGTGGCGATACCTCGGCGTCGAACAGAATCGCGCCTTCGGCATCCATGTGGGTTCGTTCCTGCATCATCATGCCCAGTGACCGTCCACGATTCTAACCCAGGCCTTATGACCCCGAACCCGATCACTGCCGCCCCCTCGATCTGCCTGCTGCGCACCTCCGCCATCGGCGACGTCACCCACGTGGTACCGCTGGTGCGCACCCTGCAGCAGGCGTGGCCACGGACCTCGCTGACCTGGATCGTGGGCAAGCTGGAACGCAAGCTGGTCGACGACCTGCCCGGCGTGGAATTCGTCACCTTCGACAAGGCCGCCGGCTGGGCCGGCATGCGCGCCGTGCATGCGGCGTTGCGCGGGCGGCGTTTCGACGCGTTGCTGCAGATGCAGGTGGCGCTGCGCTCGAACCTGCTCAGCCTGGGCATCAGTGCCGAGCGGCGCATCGGCTACGACCGCGACCGCGCGAAGGACCTGCACGGCCTGGTGATCAACGAGCGCATCCCGGCACGCACCGGCGAGCACGTGCTGGATGCGATCGGCAGCTTCTGCGAACCGCTGGGGCTGCAGCAGACCCAGGTGCGCTGGGACATCCCGGTTCCCGACGAGGCACACGCCTGGGCCGCCGAACAACTGCCCGGCGATGCGCCGACCCTGCTGGTCAGCCCCACCTCCAGCCATGCGCTGCGCAACTGGCGGCCGGAGCGTTACGCCGCGGTGATCGACCACGCCGCCTCCCGCGGCTGGCGCGTGGCGCTGGTCGGCGGCCCGTCCGCCTTCGAGCGCGAAATGGCCGACGCCGTGCTGGCGGCATGCAAGTCGCCGCCGCTGGACCTCACCGGCAAGGACACGCTGAAGAAACTGCTGGCCTTGCTCGGCCGCGCCCAACTGCTGCTGACGCCGGACTCCGGCCCGATGCACATGGCCAACGCGGCGGGCACCCGCGTACTCGGCCTGCACGCGGCCAGCAACCCGGACCGTTCCGGCCCGTATTCCGACCGCCGCTGGTGCGTGGACAAATACGACGAGGCAGCGCGCAAATACCTGGGCAGGCCAGCCAGCGAAATCCCGTGGGGCAGCAAGATCGAGAAGCCAGGCGTGATGGACCTGATCGGCGTCGACGAGGTGATCGAACGCTACGAAGCCGCCGCGCGCGACATGCGGTCGCCGTAGATGCGCATCAGACCGCCCGGTAATCCTGGTACGACTTCTCTTCCACCAGCTGCGAGCCCAGTTTCAGATTGATCTCGCGCTTGAACGCCGCGCGTTCGTCGTTGCGGAAATACACCGAACGCGCCAGCTCGATGAACTCGGCATCGAACGCCTGCGCCTTCTCCTTCAGGCGGATGCGGTCCTCGATGTCCCACAGCAGCTCGTTCACCGCCAGCAAGTGCGCACGCTCGCCGGAAATGTCGGTGCGCGAGGCAGCGTCATTGGCCCAGGTCGCGTTGAGCAGGTCCAGCTCGTTGCGCACGTTGGCCAGCTTGGCCGCGTCGGCGATCCGCCGCGACTTGATTTCCAGGATGGTGATCTTGTCGATCAATTCGCCGTAGGACACCGGGGTCTGGATCAGGCTCATGGTCTTGGCTTCCGTCAAAAAGGATGAGTCACGCCGCCGGGCGAAGCGCGCCCTGCTGCACCAGCGCGCAGACCGTGCGCACGTCGCCATCCATCGCGCGATCGCGGTGCATGAAATCGATGTGCCGGCGCAGGATCGCATGCGCGTCGCGCACGGCGGCGCCGGCATGGAAATCGCCGGCACCGGCCAGCGCCGCGGCGAGCTGCTGCACTTCGGCGACGAACTGTGCGTAGTGCGGCTGGCCCTCGCGCGGTGCGTTGGCGATCTTCGCCGCCAGCGCCTGCCAGCCGCCGCGGCTGGCCAGCCGGCGTGCGGCGTTCAGCATCTCCTGGCGGTAGTCCAGCGCCTGCGCGGCGGTATACAGCTCCAGCGCCAGCACGTGGCCGAGGTCCTCCATCATCTCCAGCACGTGGCGCGCCTCGTTGGCCCCCATCGAGACGTGGTCCTCGGCGTTCGCGCTGGTCGGCACCGAGTACACGCTGGCCGGATGCGCGCGCGTGGCCAGGTCGTTGACCAGCGCGGCAGCGGTGTACTGCACGATCATGAAGCCGGAATCGGTGCCGTCCTCGTTGCCGGTGAGGAAGGCCGGCAGGCCGTCATTCGTGGCCGGATCGACCAGCTTGTTGAGCCGGCGCTCGGAGATCGAGGCGAGCACCGGAATCGCCGCCTTCACGTAGCTCATCGCCAGCGCCAGCGGCATGCCGTGGAAGTGGCCGGCCGAGATCACCTGCTCTTCGATGAACTGCGCGTCGGCATTGTCCGGGAAGATCAGCGGATTGTCGGTGACCGAATTCAGTTCGATGTCGATCACCCGGCACGCCTGCGCCCAGGCATCGCGCACCGCGCCGTGCACCTGCGGCATGCAGCGCAGGCTGTAGGCGTCCTGCGGCTGGTGTTTCTTGCCGCCCTTGAACGGCAGGAAGCGGCGGTAGAACGTCTCGCGACCGTGGCGCTGGTTCGCCGGCACCCAGTCCCAGCCGATGTCGAAGCTGAGCGCCTGGTCGTCCGCTTCGTTCCACGCCTCGGCCCGCCACGGCTTGAAGCGCGGCACCAGGTGGTACGGAATGTCGAGCAGGGTGGACCCGGCCAGCAGTTCGCGCACGTGCGCGGCGGTTTCCACCTGGCCCGGGTGCGGCCGCAGCGCATGCACCTCGGGCCGCAAGGCGCCGCTGCGGCCGGCGAAGGCATCCAGCGTCATGGCCGCGGCGAGGTCGGCGGTATCCAGCAAGTGTTCCAGCGCATCGAGCGCCAGCGCGGCGGTGGCCAGCATCTGCGCGGTGCCGTTGTTGAGCGCCAGGCCTTCCTTGAACGACAGCCGGATCGGCGCGAGCCCGGCGCGCTTCAGCGCCTCGGCGCCGCTCGTCCGCTCGCCCTGGTAGAACGCCTCGCCGCCGCCGAGCAGCACGATCGCCAGGTGCGACAGCGGTGCCAGGTCCCCACTGGCGCCGACCGAGCCCTTCTCCGGCACCACCGGCACCACGCCGGCGTTGAGCATCGCCGCCAGCGCTTCGAGCGTGCTCACGCGAATGCCGGAGTGCCCGCGCATCAGCGTGTTGATGCGGATCAGCAGCATCGCCCGCACCACGTCCTCGCCGAACGGTTTGCCCACGCACACCGCGTGGGTGATGATCAGGTTGTGCTGCAGCTCCTCCAGCAGCGTGCCTTCGGGCGCGTGCGGATTCCCGCCCGGCAACTCGTCGCGCACGCGATGCGCGCCGAGCAGCTTGTCGGCGTTGCTGCCGAAGCCGGTGGTGACGCCGTAGGTCGGCTCGCCGCAGCTGACCTTCTCGGCGAGGAAATCGGCGGCGCGCTGCACGCGCGCGAGCCCGGCCGGGGCCAGTGAAACCTGGTGGCCGTGGCGTGCCACGGCCACCAGCTGGGCGCGGGTGAGGCTGTTGCCGTCGAGGACGATGATGTCGGTTGTGCTCACTGCTGCCTCATGGATGGATTGCGTCGTCTGTCATGGATCACCGGAAAGGTGGCACTCACCCCATCGCCGCGGCCTGCTCCAGTTCCACCCGCAGCGTCTTGACCAGTTCGCCGCGCGCCACCTCGAACTGGTCCTCGCGGCGCAGGTCTTTCACCGTGACCACGCCCTTGGCGATCTCTTCCTCGCCCAGCACCACCACGAAGCGGATGCCGGCGCGGTCGGCGTACTTGAACTGCTTGCCCAGCTTGCCGCCTTCCAGCACCACCTCGGTGGCGATGCCGGCGCCGCGCAGCTCGCTGGCCAGCGCCAGGTAGGCCGGAAGCTGCGCCTCGTCCATCTGGGTCACCAGCACGTCGACGGTGCTCTTCGCCGTATCGATCAGGCCGGCGTCGCGCAGTTGCCAGTACAGCCGGGTCAGGCCGATCGAGATGCCGACGCCGGGCAGGTGCGACTTGGTGTACTGGCCGGCCAGGTTCTCGTAGCGGCCGCCGGAGCAGATCGAACCGATCTGCGGGTGGTCGTTCAGCGTGGTCTCGTAGACCGTGCCGGTGTAGTAGTCGAGGCCGCGGGCGATCGACAGGTTCAGCGCGTAGTGCGTCTGCGGCACGCCGAAGGCGTGGATCAGGCCCAGCACTTCCTTCAGTTCGCTGCGCCCCTGCTCCATCGCCTCCGGGCCGGCGCCGAGTGCGTCGAGCTTGTCCAGCGCGTCCTGCAGCGAGGTCGAGCGCACCTGCACGAAGGCGAGGATCTTGGCGGCCACCTCGGCGCTCAAGCCGAACGCTTCGCCGGTCAGCGTATCGCGCACGTAGTCGGCACCGCGCTTGTCCAGCTTGTCCACCTCGCGCAGCACCAGCATCTGCTGCTCGCCGTCGACGATCCCTAAGCTTTCGAAGTAGCCGCGCATCAGCTTGCGGTTGTTGAGCTGGATGGTGAACGGGCCGATGTCCAGTTCGCGGAACACGCTGTAGATCACCGCCGGGATCTCGGCGTCGTAGCGCACCGACAGCGCGTCCTTGCCGATCACGTCGATGTCGCACTGGTAGAACTCGCGGAAGCGCCCGCGCTGCGCGCGTTCGCCGCGGTACACCTTCTGCATCTGGTAGCGGCGGAACGGGAAGCTGAGGTCGCGCTCGTGCTCGGCCACGTAGCGCGCCAGCGGCACGGTGAGGTCGAAGCGCAGCGCCAGGTCGGGCTTCTCGCCCTGCTCCAGCGCGCCGGTGGACTGCACGAAGTACACCTGCCGCTCGGTCTCGCCGCCGGTCTTGGTCAGCAGCACGTCGGCGTATTCGATCACCGGCGTCTCCACCGCCAGGAAGCCGAAGCGCTCGTAGTTGCGGCGGATCACGTCGAGCATGCGCTGGAACGCGATCTGGTCGAGCGGCAGCAGCTCGAGCACGCCGGGCATGGTGCGGGCCGGGGTAAGCGCCATGGAATCCTCTACTGACGATGGGGACATTCCGTCGCGCGGCAGGCCGCACGACGGCAGCCGTCAAGATTAACAGAACGCCGTCGCCCTTCCCCAGCGGATCGTCAACCGGATGCATCGAACCTGTTGCCAAGCCCCCGGTCGACGATTAAGATACGCGGCTTCCCACGGGGTGTAGCTCAGCCTGGTAGAGCGCTACGTTCGGGACGTAGAAGTCGCAGGTTCGAATCCTGTCACCCCGACCAAATTCGACGAAGAAGCCGGCCTCGCGCCGGCTTTTTTGTGCGTTCGACGCGAGTTCGTCAGCTGACCAAGGCCAACGCGGCGAGCCGGTCGAGCTCCTCCTCGACGAAGCCCGCCTGCAGCCGCGCCGGGCGGTTGAACGGGCCGCGCAGGTTCACTCCCATGTAGTCGCGCAGCAGGGTGAAGAACGTCTCGATCGGGTCGATGCCGTCGCGCTCGCAGCAGTGGCGGTACCAGCGGGTGCCGGCGGCGACATGGGCCACTTCCTCGCGCAGGATCACTTCCAGGATCGCCACCGTGCGCTCGTCGCCGAGTCCGCGCAGCCGCTCGATCATGCCGGGGGTGACGTCCAGCCCGCGCGCCTCCAGCACGCGCGGCACCAGCGCCATGCGTGCGGTGTCGCTGCCGGCGGTTTTCTCGGCCATTTCCCACAAGCCGTTGTGTGCGTCGAAGTCGCCGTAGGCGTGGCCCAGTTCGGCCAGCCGATCGGACAGCAGCGCGAAGTGGCGCGCCTCGTCGCGGGCGCAGCTGGCCCAGTCGCGGTAGTACGCCGCAGGCTTGCCGCGGTAGCGGTAGACCGCGTCCCAGGCCAGGTTGATCGCGTTGAATTCGATGTGCGCCACGGCATGCACCAGGGCCGCACGGCCTTCGTCGCTGCCCAGTCCGCGCTGCGGAAGCTGGCGGGCGTTGACCAGCCGCGGCTTCGCCGGACGGCCGGGCGGGCCGATCGGTTCGGGCGGCGACGCTGCCGGGTCGGCATGCAGATCGCCGGCCAGGAAGGCCTGCCACGTCTCGTGGGTGAGGCGCAGCTTCTCGGCCGGCTCGGTGGCGTCCAGGCAGCGTCTGGCGGCGGCATGGAGATCGTTCATGCGGCAAGACAGAGGCGAGCTGTCGTCCCTCGCCTGTGCTCTCAAACCACTCGCCGCGCGGCCTTGGCGTCGTCCGAGCGCAGCATCTCGATCTGCTCCAGATAGCTCTGGTCGAGGCCGGTGACGTATTCGCCGGAGAAGCACGAGGTGTCGAACCGCTTCAGCTCCTCGTTGCCGTCCTGCACCGCCCAGATCAGGTCCTTCAGGTCCTGGTAGATCAGCCAGTCGGCGCCGAGCGTCTTCTCGATCTCCTTTTCGGTGCGCCCCGCGGCGACCAGCTCCGAGGCCGACGGCATGTCGATGCCGTAGACGTTCGGGTAGCGCACCGGCGGCGCGGCGGAGGCGAAGTAGACGTTCTTCGCGCCGGCGTCGCGGGCCATCTGGATGATCTGCTTCGAGGTGGTGCCGCGCACGATCGAATCGTCGACCAGCAGCACGTTCTTCTTGCGGAACTCCAGGTCGATCGCGTTGAGTTTGCGGCGCACCGATTTCACCCGCTCGCCCTGTCCCGGCATGATGAAGGTGCGGCCGATGTAGCGGTTCTTGACGAAGCCCTCGCGGAACGGCACGCCGAGCGCGCCGGCCAGCGCGCTGGCGGCAGTGCGCGCGGTGTCGGGAATCGGGATCACCGCGTCGATGCCGTGGTCGGGCCGCTCGCGCAGGATCTTCTCGGCCAGTTTCTCGCCCATGCGCAGGCGCGCCTTGTACACCGAGACGTCCTCGATCATCGAATCCGGCCGGGCCAGGTAGACGTATTCGAAGATGCACGGCGTGTGCGGCGCGCCCTCGGCGCAGCGGCGGGTATAAAGCTGGCCGGCGTCGGTGATGATCACCGCCTCGCCGGGCGCCACGTCGCGGATGCGCTTGAAACCCAGGATGTCCAGCGCCACCGACTCGGACGCCACCGCGTACTCGTGACCTTCCGCGGTGATGCGCTCGCCCAGCACCAGCGGGCGGATGCCGTTCGGATCGCGGAACGCGATCAGGCCGTAGCCCAGCAGCAGGGCGATGCAGGCGTAGCCGCCGCGCGCGCGCGCGTGCACGCCGGCCACCGCCTTGAAGATGTGGTCCGGGGTCAGCTCCATCCGGTCCTGGATCTGCAGCTCGTGCGCCAGCACGTTCAGCAGCACCTCGGAGTCGGAATCGGTGTTGATGTGGCGGCGGTCGTCCTGGAACATCTCGCGGCGCAGCGCGTCGGTGTTGACCAGGTTGCCGTTGTGCGCGAACGCGATGCCGTACGGCGAGTTGACGTAGAACGGCTGCGCCTCGGCCGAGCCCTCCGAGCCGGCGGTGGGGTAGCGGCAATGGCCGATGCCGATGCGCCCGCGCAGGCCGCTCATCGCGCTCTGCCCGAACACGTCGCGCACCAGTCCGTTGCCCTTGTGCAGGCGCAGCCGCGCGCCGTCCACCGTGGCGATGCCGGCCGCGTCCTGGCCGCGGTGCTGCAGCACCGTCAAGCCGTCATAGAGCGCCGATGCCACTTCGGTGGTACCGACAATGCCGATGATTCCGCACATGGTTTGTTGCCTGCTTCAGAGGGTATGTTCAGAAAGTTGGGGATGGGCCGGCCGTGCTGGCCGCCATCGCCGGGCGCATCACGCTCGCCGCGGGCGCGGGCGTCGTGCCCGATATGGGGGCCGGCAACGCAGCCGGCAAGCCGTGCAGGCGACCGAGCACCGCCGGCGGATGGAGGTACTCGCGGACGCTGGGCGGCACCTGCTGGCCCAGCCAGGCCGCCACGTGCTGGAAGCGCGGCAGCAGCACCGACTGCTGCCACCACGGATCGCGCGTGAACGCGGTGAAGCCGATCAGGAACACCAGCAGGGTCACCAGCAGCACGCCGCGCACGAAACCGAACAGCATGCCCAGCAGCCGGTCGGTGCCGGACAGCCCGGTGCTCTCGATCAGCTTGCCGATCACGAAGCGCAGCAGCGCGCCGAGGATCAGCACGGCGACGAAGCACAGCCCGTAGCCCACGATGATCCGCGCCGACGGCAGCTCGATCACCTGCCTGAAACGCTCCGCCACCATCGGACCGAACGTCCACGCCACCCAGAACGCGGCGATCCAGATCGCCAGCGCCATCACCTCGGAGATCAGGCCGCGCCACAACCCCACGAATACCGACAGGGCCAGCACGCCGATGATGATGTAGTCGGTCCAGTTCATCCGTTCATCCGCCTGGTCCGCGCGCCGGTACCGGCATGCTCAGGGCACCGACACGACGTTGCCGTCGATGCCCAGCTTCGCCTTGATCTGGTCGTGCACGCGCTGCGCGTCGCTGCGCTGGGTCTGCGGGCCGGCACGCACGCGCCACAACCGCTTGCCGCCGGACTGCACCGAATCGACGAAGCCGTCGAAACCGTTCGCGCGCAGCTTGTCCCGCAACGCATTCGCATCGGCCTGGTTGCTCATCGCCGCCAGCTGCACGGCCCAGCCACCCGCCCTGGCGATGGTCGTGGCCGCAGGCGTCGGTGTCGCCGCCGTGCTGCTTTCGCGGCTGGCGTCCTGCTCGAGCCGGGCCGGCACGCCGGGGATCGACTGAGTGATCTTCAGCCGCGCGGCCTCGGCCGCGGCGCGCGTTTCGAACGGCCCGGCGATGACCAGGGTGCGCGACTTGCCGGCCTGGGTGATGGCATGGCCGCTGACCGGATAACCCAGCTCACGCACGCGGCGCTCCAGGTTGGCTGCGCCGGCCGCACTGGCGTAGGCGCTGAGGTTGAGCGTGTAGCTGCCGCGCCCTGCGGCTGGCGTCACCGGCGCGGGTGCGGCCGGCGCTGCGGCAGCCGGCCTGGTCGGCGTGGCGACCGCCGGCTTCGTCGCCGCGGGCGCATGGGTGTTCGCCGCCGCCTGCTGCGGAGTGGCCTGTTGCGGGATCACCGGCTGGCTCGGCGACGTGCCCGAACCGGTGGTCACCGTGGTCGGTTGCGGCGGCTTGCCGGCTTCGGGGTCGGTCTCGACGTCGCGCGGGCGGCTGGAACCGATGTCCACCGTGGCCAAACGATCACTGGATGCCGGCGTCGCCGACTGCACCGATGCCGTGGCGGCGCTCGACCCGCTGGCGGCGGCATCCGGAGTCAGGCTCATGGTGCGGGTTTGCAGGTCGCGATCCGGCGCCGGCGGGATCGCCAGGCTGACCGCCTGATCGCCACCCGGAGCCGGCGGGGTACTGGAAAAGAACATCGGCACGAACAGAACCGCCAAGGCAATCAGGACGGCGGCTCCCAGCAGGCGTGTTTTCAAGTTTTCGCTCCAGGGCGGCAAACGCGGTGCGCAACGGCGCGATTATACCTGCCTGCGCCGGACGCCATGAATCGCCCTCAGCCGATGCGTTCAGCGAGCACCGCGCTGGCCACGAAAAACGAGCCGAACGCCAGGATGCGTTCGCCCGGCTGCGCCGTCGCGCGCGCCGCCGCCAGCGCGGCGGCCACGTCGGCATGCGTATCGAACGAAGCCTGCGGCAAGGTCTGCTGCAGAGTCGCGGCCAGTGCCGCCACCGCCATGCCGCGCGGGGTGGCCCGATCCAGTCCGGCCAGGTGCCAGTGGTCGATGCGCGTGCCGAGCGCATCGATCACCCCGGCCACGTCCTTGTCCGCCAGCGCGCCGTACACCGCATGCACCCGCGTCGGCGGCTGCGCATCCAGCCACTCGGCCAGCGCGCGGGCGGCCTGCGGGTTGTGGCCCACGTCCACTATCACCGGTGGCTCGCCGCCGATCGACTGCAACCGCGCCGGTGCGCGTACCTCATGCAGGCCGGCGCTGACCGCCGCGAAGAATGCGCTGGGCGTGAGCGCACCCAGGTCGAGCGCATGCAGCGCGGCGATCGCCGCCGCCGCGTTCGCGTACTGCACCGGCGCCGCCAGCGCGGGATCGGGCAGTTCCATCGCGCTGCCGTCGCGGTGGCGCCAGCGCCAGCCATCCTCGTGCCGTTCGACGCAGAAATCGACTCCGGCGCGCTCGACCCGTGCGCCGCGGGCGGCCAGCGCATCGAGCAGGCCGGCCGGCGGGTCCAGTTCGCCCACGATCGCCGGCCGCCCGGCCCGCGCGATGCCGGCCTTCTCGCGGCCGATGCTGTCGCGGTCCGGGCCCAGCCAGTCCATGTGGTCCAGGTCCACCGTGACGATGATCGCCACGTCGGCGTCGATGATGTTGACCGCGTCCAGCCGCCCGCCCAATCCCACTTCCAGCACCGCCACGTCGACGCCGGCGCGGGCGAACAGGTCCAGCGCGGCCAGCGTGCCGAATTCGAAATAGGTCAGCGGAACGGCATCGCCCGGTGCCGCAGTGCGCGCCGCCTCGATCCGCTCGAACGAGGCGACCAACGCGGCGTCATCGGCATTCGCGCCGTCGATGCGCACGCGCTCGTTGTATTCCAGCAGGTGCGGCGAGGTGAACGCGCCCACGCGCAGGCCGGCGGCACTGAGCATCGCCTCCAGCAAGGCGACGGTGGAACCCTTGCCGTTGGTGCCGCCGACCGTAATCACCTGTTTCGCCGGCGCCGGCGCACCCATCCGCTGCCACACCTCGCGTACCCGGTCGAGTCCCAGCTCGATGGTATGGACGTTGACGCGTTCCTGGTACGCCAGCCATTCGGCGAGAGTGCGGCTCATGCGGTGACTTCGTGCATATGGAAAGCGCAAAGCTTAAAGCATCGTCTCAAACGAACGAACGAATGCATGCCGCTGCAGCGCACGCCATGCTCATCGCGGACACGGCGTCACAACGCCGCCTTGCGCAACCGCAGCGCGTTGCTCACCACCGACACCGAACTCAGGCTCATCGCCAGCGCGGCGATCATCGGCGACAGCGTGATGCCGAACCACGGATACAGCACGCCCGCCGCCAGCGGCACGCCGACCGCGTTGTAGATGAAGGCGAAGAACAGGTTCTGGTGGATGTTGCGCACCGTTGCCCGGGACAGCCTGCGCGCCCGCACGATGGCGCCCAGCTCGCCCTTCACCAGGGTCACCTGCGCGCTCTCCATCGCCACGTCGGTGCCGCTGCCCATGGCGATGCCGATATCGGACGCGGCGAGCGCGGGCGCATCGTTGATGCCGTCGCCGGCCATCGCCACGCGGCGGCCCTCGGCCTTGAGCCGGTTCACCACCGCGGCCTTGTCGGCCGGCGACACGTCGGCATGCACCTCGTCGATGCCCAGCGTGCGCGCCACCGCCTGCGCGGTGGTGGCGTTGTCGCCGGTGAGCATCACGATGCGCAGGCCGGCCGCGTGCAGCGCCGCGATCGCCGCCGGGGTGTCCGGCTTGATCCGGTCGGCCACCGCCAGCAAGGCGGCCAGCGCGCCGTCGACGGCCAGGAACATCACCGTGGCGCCCTGCCCGCGCAACCGCTCGGCGCGGGCGCTGGCGTCGTCGCCGATCGCGATGCGCGACTCGGCCATCAGCTTCGCGTTGCCCAGTGCCACCGTGCTGCCATCCACCTCCGCGCTGACGCCGCGGCCCGTGAGCGAACGGAAATCCGTCGCCGCCGGCATCGGCACGCCTTCGGCATCCGCCGCCGCCACGATCGCCCGTGCCAGCGGATGCTCGCTCGGCCGTTCCAGCGCGGCGGCCAGCCCCAGCAGCCGGTCGTGCGCCTGGTCGCCCAGGATCACCAGTTCGGTCAGCGCCGGCTTGCCCATGGTCAGCGTGCCGGTCTTGTCGACCACCAGGGTGTCGATGTCGCGCATGCCTTCGATCGCGCTGGCGTCCTTGAACAGCACGCCGTGCTGCGCGCCGCGGCCGCTGGCCACCATGATCGAGATCGGCGTGGCCAGGCCAAGCGCGCACGGACAGGCGATGATCAGCACCGACACCGCGGCGATCAGCGCATGCGCCAGCCGCGGCTCGGGACCCAGCAGCGCCCACGCCGCGAACGCCAGCAGCGCGACCACCACCACCGCCGGCACGAACCACGCCGCCACCCGATCGGCCACGCGCTGCAGCGGCGCCCGGCTGCGCTGCGCGGCCGCCACCAGCGCCACGATCTGCGCCAGCATCGTCTCGCCGCCGACCTTCTGCGCGCGCATGGTCAACGCACCGTCCTGGTTCACCGTGGCGCCCGTCACCGGGTCGCCCGACGCCTTGGCCACCGGCATCGGCTCGCCGGTGAGCATCGACTCGTCGACGTGGCTTTCGCCGTCCAGCACCACGCCATCGACCGGCACCTTCTCGCCGGGACGCACGCGCAGCACGTCGCCGGCATGCACCTCGTCCAGCGGCACGTCGCGCTCGCTGCCGTCGGCGGCGATCCGCCGCGCGGTCTTCGGCACCAACCCGAGCAGCGCCTTCAGCGCCGCGCCGGTGCGCCGGCGCGCACGCAGCTCCAGGAAATCGCCCAGCATGACCAGGGTGACGATCACCGCCGCCGATTCGAAATACAGCGCGACCCGACCGTGCATGTCGCGAAAACCGTCCGGGAAGACCTCCGGCAGCACGAACGCCACCGCGCTGTACAGCCACGCCACGCCAGTACCCAGCGCGATCAGCGTGTACATGTTCGGCGACCAGGGCTTCAACGAACGCCAGCCACGCGCGAAGAACGGCGCGCCACCCCACAGCACAACGATGCTGCCCAGCACGGCCTCCACCCATGCGGCCACGCCATCCCACGGCGCGAGCAGATGCCAGCCGAACAGGTGCGGCCCCATCGCCAGCGCGAACACCGGCACGGTCAACGCAGCCAGCAGCCAGAAGCGCCGCGTCATCGAAGACAGTTCGCCCCCGTCGTCCGCGTCCAGCGTCGGCATCATCGGTTCCAGCGCCATGCCGCAGATCGGGCAATGACCGGGGCCGACCTGCCGGATCTCGGGGTGCATCGGACAGGTGTAGATCGTGCCGGGCGGCGCCGCCGGCGGCGCCGGGCGATCCCCCAGATAAGCTGGCGGATTCGCCACGAATTTCTCCCGGCAGCGTGCGGAGCAGAAGTGATACGCGTGACCGTCATGCTCGGCGCGATGCTTCGCGGTAAGCGGGTCGACGTCCATGCCGCAAACCGGGTCCTTCACCGTGCGGGCATGCGCGTGATCATGGTGATCATGATGGGCATGGCCGTGATGTTCGTGGGCAGCAGGCACCTGCGGCACCGGCTTCGCTGTGCAGCAGTCGCCTGCCCCTCCGTGGCCGCCACCCAGATGCGCCGACGGCGCGGCGTCGAACTTCGCCTTGCAGCCGCCGCAGCAGAAATGGAACGTCCGCCCATCATGCGTTGATTGATGCTTCGAGGTGGCCGGATCCACCGACATGCCGCAGACCGGATCGGTCGTCATTGCCGGTGTCCCGTCGCCGCCGTGGCAGCACGCATGGGCGTTCATGCCGACACCTGCCCGTCGCCGAGTGCGCGCAGGATCGGACACTCCTCCGGCCTGCCGTGCCCCGGACACGACGCCACCAACTGCGCCAACCCGTCGCGCACGCGCTGCAGTTCGACGATGCGCTGCTCGATCGCCGCCAGCCGTTTTTCCGCGCGCTGCTTCACCGCTTTCACTCCGCGTTGCCGATCCGCCGACAACGCCAACAGCTCGCGGATCTCCTCCAACGTGAAGCCGAGGTCCTTGGCGCGACGGATAAAGCGCAGCTGCGCCACCGTGCTGTCGCCGTAACTGCGATAGCCGGAGGCGCGCCGCTGCGGCTCGGGCAGCAGGCCCTCGCGCTCGTAATAACGGATCGTGTCGATCGCCACGCCGACGCGCTTGGCGACGGCACCGATGGTCAGGGAGGGGTTTTGTGTGTTCATGCCCATAGTCTAGACCTTTGATCAAGGTCAAGAGTCAAGAGTCAAGAACTTTATGGCAATGGCGGCACAGCGTCAGAAAGCCAGGAAGACGCCTGCGGAGTCACGGCCCTCCTCGCTCATTTTCCGAACCCTTCTCCAGCGCCCGCCGCATCTTTCCCAGCGCCGCCGCGATCTCCCCCGCGTCGATCACTCCATACCCGAACGTCACCGCGGGCTCGATGCCGCGCGCCATCGCGTAGTCCGCGGTCGATTCCGCGCCGGCGGCGAAGCGCAGGATCGTCGGCATGATCTTCGGCGCCAGCGTCGGGTCGCGAATGCGTGCGGCGAGGTGCAGGCCGGCTTCGGAGGGGATCGGTTGCAGCCATTCGCCGAGTGCGCGGTGCAGTCCGTCGAGCAGGGCTTCGCGGCGTTCGGCGTAGATCGGCCGCATGTGGCGCACGTGGCGGGCAAGGTGGCCGTCGCGGATGAAGGCGGCAAGAGCGGACTGGGTGATGGTGTCGCAGTGGGAGTCCACGCAATGCTTGACGGTGACCAGGCCGTCGCGGGCCCACGCTGGCGCGACCACGAAGCCCTTGCGCAGCGAAGGAAACATGCTCTTGGAGAAGGTGCCCACGTAGAACACCAGGGCGTCGCGGTCCAGCGTCTGCAAGGCGTCGAGCGGGCGGCCGCCGAAGCGGAACTCGCCGTCGTAGTCGTCCTCGACGATCACCGCATGATGCCTGCGTGCGAAGTCGAGCAAGGCCGTGCGCCGGCGCAGCGACATCGCCACGCCGGTGGGCGACTGGTGCGACGGGGTGACGCTGATGATGCGCACGTCGTCGGGCAGGCGCTCGACGCACAAGCCCTCGTCGTCCACCGGCAGCGGCAACAGTTGCGCGCCGGCGACGGCGAACGCGGCGCGTACCGGCGGATAGCCTGGTTCCTCCACCGCCACCTTCGTCTGTCCCGGCGTGACCAGCAGACGGGCGATCAGGTCGAACGCCTGCTGCGCGCCGGAGGTGACGATCACGTCGTCGGCCGTGCAGGCCACCGCGCGGGCGAACGCGACGTGCTGCGCGATCGCCTCGCGCAACGCGGAGATGCCTTGCGATGGCGCATAGGCGAACTGTTCGCGCGAGCTTTTGCGCAGCGTCTGCGCCATCAACCGGCGCCAGATGTCGTGCGGGAAATGGCGATGGTCGGGAATGCCGAGGCGGAAATTGCGCTCGGGCAGCACGCGCGCTGGCGACGGCGCCATGAACGGCGTGCGCCAGACCGGCGCGAAGCGCGACTCGTCGATACCGGTCCTCGGCGGTTTCGACGTCCGGCGTCGGGCGAATTCGGCGACTTGCGGCTTGGCGCCCTTGCGTGGAATCAGGTAGCCCTCGGCGATCAGCAGGTCGTAGACGGTGACCACGGTGTTGCGCGCCACGCCCAATGCCTCGGCGACTTTCCGGGTCGCAGGCAAGGACGAATGGGCCGGCAGGCGGCCGTCGAGGATGGCCGTGCGCAACTGCTGGTGCAGTTCGTGGGCGAGCTTGCCGTGGTGGCGCGGCAGGCTCACTGGAAACGGAAAAACTGGCTCCATCGAATATCTCGCGAATGGATCAATCAAGGATCCAGATTACTCCTAGAGTGGACCTCGAAGCGACGCTCGATTCCAAGGAGACCAGGCCATGACGATGTCGATCTGCGGGACCTGCGGCACCCAATACCCGGATACGCCCAGCCACTGCCCCGTATGCGAAGACGAGCGCCAGTACGTCGGCGCGAACGGCCAGACCTGGACGACGCACGAAGCGCTGAAAGCCACGCACACGCTGCGCATGCAGGACGAGGCCGGCGTGCTCGGCATCGGGCTGGCACCCGACTTCGCGATCAACCAGCGCGCGCTGTACCTGCCGACGGACGCGGGCAACATCCTGTGGGAAGCCTTGAGCCTGGTCACCGACGAGGCGGTCGAAGCGCTGCAGGCGCGCGGCGGCGTGGACCTGATCGCCATCTCGCACCCGCATTTCTATGCGTCGATGCTGGCGTGGAGCGAGGCACTCGGCAACGTACCGATCCTGCTGCACGAGGCGGACCGCGACTGGGTGCGTCGACCGTCGCCGAACATCCGGTTCTGGCGCGGCGACACGCACCGCTTGTCCGGCGGGGTGACGCTGATCCGCACCGGCGGCCATTTCCCCGGCAGCACCGCGCTGCACTGGAAGGACGGCCCGCGCGCCGGCGGCGCGCTGTTCTCGGGCGACACGCCGCAAGTGGCGAGCGACCGGCGCCACGTCGGCTTCATGTACAGCTATCCCAACTACATGCCGATGCGGCCCGATGCCGTGCGCGACATGCAGGAGCGCCTCGCGGGCTACGCGTTCGAGGATGTCTACGGCTACACCTGGGGCCGCAACATCATCGGTGGCGGCCGCGCCGCCGTCGACGCCTCGTTCGAACGCTACCTGTCCGCCATTGCCGCCTGAGCCACGGAGTCATGCCGATGACCACGCCCTCCTCCCGCCTGCACGACTACCTGCCCGCCCGCTTCAACACCGCGGCCGAACGACAATGGATCCCGTCCGCGACACCGGGCAAGTCGTCCAGTCCGCTGCGCTTCTTCGCCGACGATCGCGGCTTCGTGGAGCTGCTGCGCATGGAGCCCGGCGTGGTGATGCCGCTGCACCGCCACAGCGGCGAGATCCACGCGTACAACCTCAGCGGCACGCGCAAGCTGTGCACCGGCGAACTGATCGGTCCGGGCGGTTATGTGTACGAGCCGCCGGGCAACACCGACTGGTGGAAGATCGTCGGCGACGAAACGATGCTGGCGCTGGTGGTCGTGATGGGCACGGTCGAATTCCTCGGCCCCGGCGGCGTGGTGACCGGCCGTGCATCGGCCAGCACCCAGCTGGCGGAATACGAGCGCTACTGCCGCGAGCATGGGCTGGCGATCCAGGACCTGGTGGACTGATCGCAGCGGCGTCGGGCGGCTCAGACGGGTGTCGGCCGGCGCCTGGTGGCCGCGGCCGGCCGCTTGCCCGGGGCGCACTTGGCCGTGGCGGTCGAGCACGTGCCGGCGGACTGGCTGCAGCAGTGATCGGTCAGGTAGCCGATCAGGTCGTTCATCGCCTCGATCACCGGCGCGTAGTAGATGAAACGCCCGCTCTGCCGGCTGCTCACCAGGCCCGCATGCGACAGCTCCTTCAAGTGGAAGGACAGCGTGGCGTTGGGCAGGCCCAGCTTCTCCGCGATCGCGCTGGCCGCCAGTCCTTCCGGCGCATGCTCGATCAGCAGCCGGTAGACCGCCAGCCGCGACTCCTGGGCGAGCGCGGCGAGAATCGTGATGGCTTGCTTGTCCTGCATGGCGTGGCGACGGCTCCCGATGGCTTACGGTGATTCATACCAGCGTTTGCTGCGGTTGACGATGCGCACGACCGAAAGCATCACCGGCACCTCGATCAGCACGCCCACCACGGTCGCCAGCGCCGCACCGGAATGCACGCCGAACAGGCCCACCGCGGTGGCTACGGCCAGCTCGAAGAAGTTGCTGGCACCGATCAGCGCCGAAGGGCCGGCCACGCAGTGCGGCACGCCGAATCGGCGGTTGAGCCAGTAGGCCAGGCCGGCATTGAAATACACCTGGATCAGGATCGGCACCGCCAGCAGCGCGATGATCGCCGGCTGCGCAATGATCTGCCGACCCTGGAAACCGAACAGCAGCACGAGGGTGGCCAGCAGCGCGAACAGCGACGCCGGCCCCAGCCGCTGCAGCAGTTTCTGCAACCGCGCCTCGCCCCCGCTGGCAAGCACCCGGCGCCGCAGCAGCACGCTGAGCACCACCGGCACCACGATGTACAGCAGCACCGACAGCAGCAGCGTGTCCCACGGTACCGTGATCGAGGAGATGCCCAGCAACAGCGCCACGATCGGCGCGAACGCCACCACCATGATGGCGTCGTTCAGGGCGACCTGGCTCAGCGTGAACGCCGGCTCGCCGTTGCACAGGTTGCTCCACACGAACACCATCGCCGTGCACGGCGCGGCGGCCAGCAGGATCAGGCCGGCGATATAGGAGTCGAGCTGCGCGGCCGGCAGCTGGCCGGCGAAGAGGTGGCGGATGAAGATCCATCCCAGCAGCGCCATCGAGAAGGGCTTCACCGCCCAGTTGATGAACAGCGTGACGCCGATGCCCTTCCACTGGCGGCGCACGCCGCCGAGCGCGCCGAAGTCGATCTTCAGCAGCATCGGGATGATCATCAGCCAGATCAGCACGGCGACCGGCAGGTTCACCTGGGCCACCTGCATGCCGCCCAGCGCCGCAAAGCGGCCGGGCAGCAGGTGGCCCAGCAGCGTGCCGGCCACGATGCACAGCAGTACCCAGAGGGTGAGCCAGCGCTCGAAGAAGCCGATGCGGGTGCCCTCCGCGGGAACCGGACAAGCGGTCAGTTCTGCCGATGCCTGGTTCATGCGTCCGCTTCTTCGTCGGTGATGCTGCCGATGCGGTCGAGCGCCTGCTTCAGCTCGTCGCGCCCCATCGTTTCCACCGGCAGCTTCAGCAACGCCGCGATCCGATAAAGAATCAGCGTGTGGGCACGCCGGAACGCCGCGATCGCGGCGCCCGCATCCTGGGCAGCCGCAGGATCCGGCAGGCCCCAGTGGCTTTTCACGAAGTCGCCGAACAGCACCGGGCAGGTCTCGTTCACGGCGTTGTCGCAAACCGTGATCACGATATCCAGCGGCGGTGCGCCCGCTTCGGTGAAGCGGTCCCACGACTTGCTGCTGAGTCCCTCGGTGGCGATGCCCAGGGCCTTGAGCTCCTCGATCGCGTAGGGATTGACGCGCCCGGTCGGCTGGCTGCCGGCGCTGAACGCCTCGAAGCGCCCCTTGCCCAGGTGGTTGAGGGTGGCCTCGGACAGGATGCTGCGGGCCGAGTTGCCGGTGCAGATGAACAGGACGCGACACGGATGCATGGCGGCGGTTCCGGATTGGTTTCTATATTTCCATAATGATAGAATCATAAAACCAAAGCAACAGGAAACGTGCCCGTGCCGATCCACGACCTGCCGCATATCGCCGCCGATATATTGGACATCCCCAGCCTGACCAAGCTGGCCTTGCCGGCCGATGCCGACCACCCGCCGCGCATCCTGATCCTGTACGGCTCGCTGCGCGCGCAATCGTTCAGCCGCAAGCTGGCGCTGGAAGCCGAGCGCGTCCTGCGCCAGTTCGGCGCCGAGACGCGGGTGTTCGACCCCCACGAGCTGCCCATGCTGGACAGCGTGCCGGCCAGCCATCCCAAGGTGCAGGAGCTGCGCGCGCTGTCGCTGTGGTCCGAAGGCCAGGTCTGGGTCAGCCCCGAGCGGCACGGCGCGGTGACCGGCGTATTCAAGAACCAGATCGACTGGCTGCCGCTGGAAGACGGCAGCGTGCGTCCCACGCAGGGACGCACGCTCGCCGTGATGCAGGTCAGCGGCGGATCGCAGTCGTTCAACGTGGTGAACGCGCTGCGCGTGCTGGGCCGCTGGATGCGCATGGTGACCATCCCGAACCAGTCTTCGGTGGCCAAGGCCTGGCAGGAATTCGACGACGACGGCCGGATGAAGCCGTCGCCGTTCTACGACCGCGTGGTGGACGTGATGGAGGAACTGTTCAAGTTCACCCTGCTGGTGCGCGGCCGCAGCGACTACCTGGTCGACCGCTACAGCGAGCGCAAGGGCGCCGCCGCGGCGCGCGCACTGGCGGCCGCGGCCGGAGTGACGGAAGACATGCCGGCCGCGGCGAAAGGCATCGCGAAAACCACGGCCGCCGCGGGCAAGTCCGGCTGCTGCGCCGGCGCAGCGTGCTGAGGCGCGACCGCCACCTGCACCGACCCTGACGAATCAGGCCGCGTGGTTGCACCCTACGCGGTCAGCCGCACCGGCGTGCCCAGCGGCCGTGCCGGCCGGCGCGCACTGGCGGTGGTGATCGCGGCGTACCAGTTGGTGAACGGCAGGTGCTCGGGAGCCTCGCTGATGTCCGCCCAGACCTGTCCGGCAAGATCGAGGAAGCGCGGGTAGCGTTCGCGTTTCCAGCGAGCCGCCTGCTCGCGGAAGGGGCCGAGATCGAGGTGGGCAATCGCGTGGCCGGCGCCGAAGCCATGCTGGATCGGCACCACCCAGCCGTCCTCCTGCACCACCAGCGGCGAGACCAGCGCAGCGAGCGGGCTGCCGCCCGCCACGTCCGCTGCGGGCGCGGGGCCAGCAAAGGCGCGGCAAGGTTCGCGGGCGATCAGCTGGCGATCGGCTACGTCGTACTGCAGCGTCAGCCGACCCTGGTACTGCCGCTGCAGCCGCGCCACCTCGAGAAAGCCATACGACAACTCCAGGTCGTCCGGCGGCTGCGGTTCGTAATCGCGGGCGCGGCCGACCTGTTCAAGCGGATGGATCTGCAGCAGGCGCGCGCCCTCGGCACAGGCAAAGCCGGCGACCCAGTCCAGTTCGGGCAGGTTGTCCAGGGTCAGCGTGAAGATGAAACCGAACGGCAGGCCCGCCGCGCGGACCAGGTCGAGCTTCGCGCGCATCTGCTCGAACGCATGCGCGCGGTTGCGCATGCGGTTGTGGCTTTCGGGCACGCCATCCAGGCTGATCGCCAGCAGGCCCAGGTGCGGCGCCAGCTGCGCCAGCCGACTGGCGCTGAGCAGCAGGCCGTTGCTGGTGACCGAGGTGGCGAAGCCCAGCGCGCGCGCCGACGCCAGCAGTCGCGGCAGCGGCTTCCAGGTCAGCGGCTCGCCGCCGGACAGGCCGATCGCGTTGTAGCCTTCGTCGGCCGCGTCGGCCAGGAAGCGTTCCAGCACTTCCACCGTCAACTCGCCCTTCTGTTCCGGCCCGGAGGTCGAGTAGCAGTGCCGGCAACGCAGATTGCAGCGCAGCGTGGGATGGATCTGGATGACGTTGACGACGTCGCCGGTCGGGCCCATGGCGTTCTCGCAGCAAGACAGGACGGCGGCCGGACGATCCCGCCCGGCCGTGGATTGCGCTGACCGGCCTCAGCGGCCGGCGTTGCGGATGTCGACTTCGACCCGGTACCACTCCGGCACGGGGATGCCATACGGGAAGCAATACGCGGTGACCTGCATCGCGGGGCCGTTCAGCCGCATCAGCTGGCTGACCACCGGGCCGAGTTGCTTGGTGTTGACCTCCAGCTGTGCCTGGATCAGGTCGATCGCCGGCTGCCCGTACTTCCACCACCACTTCACTTCGTAATCGCTGCGCGCCATGCCGAGAGCCTTGGCGATGCCGGCGTGGTCGTGCGGCTTGAGCGTGAACAGTTTGGCCGAGCCTCTGCTCGCGCTGCTTGCGGTCTTGCGGGTCGTGGCCATGAGGAAAAGCCTCCTGCGCTGGATTGCCGGTTGTCCGGACGATGACGGGGATCGACGCCAGCGGAACCCGGCGGCCTGCCTGCCGCCCGGCGCCGATCGGCCCGTGCCCAGTCTCAGCAAGCGACGTGCCAGCACCCGGCAACGGCAGGAGCGCGCTGCGGCGCGCGCAAGACGAACAGCCACGCACGGAACCGGGGCTGAAATGACCCGACATGGCTGCCAGCCGGGTCACGCCATACCCACCATGGAACGACGCTCCAGTGCCTGCGCCGCTGGCTAAACCGGCGCATCCTCCGCCGCCACGAAACCGCCGGTCTGCCGCTTCCACAGCCGCGCGTACAAACCCTCGTGCGCGATCAGCTGCGCATGCGTGCCGGTCTCGACGATCTGCCCATTGTCCAGCACCACCAGCCGGTCCATCCGCGCGATGGTCGACAGGCGGTGTGCGATCGCGATCACCGTCTTGCCCTGCATCAGGACGTCCAGGCTGTCCTGGATCGCCGCTTCCGCTTCGGAGTCGAGCGCGGAGGTGGCCTCGTCGAGCACCAGGATCGGCGCGTCCTTCAGCAGCACGCGGGCGATCGCGATGCGCTGGCGCTGGCCGCCCGAGAGTTTCACGCCGCGTTCGCCGACCAGCGCGTCGTAGCCGCGACGGCCTTCGCCGTCGCTGAGGTTCGGAATGAATTCGTCGGCGCGCGCCTTGCGCACGGCTTCCATGATCTGCGCCTCGCTGGCGTCGGGGCGGCCGTACAGCAGGTTGTCGCGGATCGAACGGTGCAGCAGCGAGGTGTCCTGGGTGACCACGCCGATCTGCGAGCGCAGGCTTTCCTGGGTGACGCGGGCGATGTCCTGGCCGTCGATCAGGATGCGCCCGGCCTCGAGGTCGTACAGCCGCAGCAGCACGTTGACCAGGGTGGACTTGCCGGCGCCGGACGGACCGACCAGGCCGATCTTCTCGCCCGCGCGCACGGTGAGGTCGAGCCCGGCGATCACCCCGCCCTGCTTGCCGTAGTGGAAGTGGATGTGCTCGAAATGCACGCCGCCGTTGGTGACCTCCAGCGGCATCGCGCCCTCGCGGTCCTGCACCGCGCGCGGCCGAGAGATCGTGGTGATGCCGTCCTGCACCGTGCCGACATTTTCGAAGATGCCGTTGATCACCCACATGATCCAGCCGGACATGTTGTTGATGCGGATCACCAGCCCGGTCGACAGCGCGATCGCGCCCACCGTCACCCGGCCCTCGCTCCACAGCCACAGCGCCAGCGCCGAGGTGCCCACGATCAGGAAGCCGTTGAGCGTGGTGATGCTGGCATCCAGCGCGGTGGTGACGCGGGTCATCCGGCGCAGCTTGCCGGTCTGCTCGGCCATCGCGTCGGCGACGTAGGCTTCCTCGCGCCGCGTATGCGCGAACAGCTTCAGCGTCAGCACGTTGCTGTAGCCGTCGACGATGCGCCCCATCAGCTTCGAGCGCGCTTCCGAGGCCAGCCACGAGCGCTGCTTGATGCGCGGGATGAAGAACGCCAGCAGCCCGACATACGCGAACACCCACGCGACCAGCGGCGCCGCCAGCCAGACATCCGCCTGCGCGAACAGCACCACCGCGCTGCCGGTGTAGATGGTGACGTACCAGATCGCATCGACGATCTGCACCGCCGACTCGCGCAGCGCACCGCCGGTCTGCATGATGCGGTTGGCGATGCGCCCGGCGTAGTCGTTCTGGAAGAAGCCCAGGCTCTGGCGGATCACGTAGCGATGGTTCTGCCAGCGGATGCGGTTGGTCAGGCTGGGCACGATCGCCTGGTTCACCAGCAGGTCGTGCGTGCCGATCGCCAGCGGCCGCACGATCAGCGCCACGAAGCCCATCCACAGCAGCTCGTTGCCGTGCCGCTGGAAGAAGTCCGCCGCCGGCGCACCCTTGGCCATGTCCACGATGCTGCCGATGAAGCCGAACAGCGACACCTCGACGATCGCCACCACGAAGCCCACCGCGATCGCGACGGCGAACACCGGCCACGCCTGGCGCAGGTAGAACGCGTAGAAGCGCCACACCGACGTCGGCGGCATGCCGTCGGCCGGTTCCTTGAACGCGTCGATGAGGGATTCGAACCAGCGGAAGATCATGGGCATTCCGGACCTGCGGGAGCCGTCTATTGTGCTTGAAGCCCGCACGATGCGGTGTGACGATGCGGCCTCTCCACCGTGACACACGGGATCGGCAGCATGGCCACCGAAACCTTCGAAGGCGCCTGCACCTGCGGCGCGATCCGCTATCGACTGACCAGCGCGCCGATGATCGTGCACTGCTGCCACTGCAGCTGGTGCCAGCGCGAGACCGGCAGCGCGTTCGCCTTGAACGCGATGATCGAGACCGACCGGTTGGAACTGCTGCAAGGCGAGCCGATCATGGTGAACACGCCGTCGGAGAGCGGCAAGGGCCAGCAGATCGCACGCTGCGCACGATGTCATGTGGCGCTGTGGAGCCACTACCCCGGCGGCGGCAAGGCGGTCGCGTTCGTGCGCGTGGGCACGCTGAAGGAGCCGTGGCGATTGCCGCCGGACATCCACATCTACACGACGACCAGACAGCCCTGGGTGACGCTGCCACCAGGCGTTCCCGCCATGCAGGAGTTCTACGACATCGACCAGGCCTGGTCGCCGGCCAGCCTGGAACGGCGCGCAGCACTGCAGGCGGCGCGCCGTTCGTAATCTGAACGCCAGCCGCGAAGGCGGCCGCTCATCCGGCCGGCGCGATTGACCGCCTGCGGCGGCGCTCCGATCATGGGCGGATGCCTACCCTGCTCCGCTGCCTCCTGCTCCTGCTGCTGACTCTCGGCAGCACCGCGTCGCTTGCCCAGAACGCCGAGCCGTCGGCGACCGCGCCGGCGGCGACACCCGCGCAGACGCTGGACCAGCTGGGCAGCCAGCTCGACACCGTCAAGGCCGCGCTGAAGGACAACAAATCCGACGTGCCGCTGGCCGACCTGCGCACCACCGCGCTCGGCGTGCAGGACCAGGCGCGCCAGTTGGCCGCCAACCTCGCGCCACAGATGACCGCCTTGCAGGCGCAGCTTGCCGTGCTGGGTCCGGCGCCGGCGAAGGGAACGCCGGCGGAGGCACCGGAAGTCGCCGCGCAGCGCCGCAAACTCGACAAGGCGCAGGCCGACCTGGATGCGCAGATCAAGCAGGCGCAGCTGCTCGGCCAGAACGCGACGCAACTGGCGGCGCAGATTTCCGGCCTGCGCAACGACGAGTTCCAGGCGCGGCTGGCCTCGCGCACGGCCACGCCGTTCAGCCGCACGTTCTGGGCCGATCCGGTACGCACGTTCCCGGACGACATGGTGCGCCTCAAGCGCCTCGGCTCGCGCTTCGCCGGCGCCGTGGGGCAGGCATGGCAACCGTCGAACCGGCAACCTTTCGCGTGGTGCCTGATCGCCGCCGCGCTGCTGCTGGGCGGTGGCCGCTGGGTGCTGGAACGGCTGTTGTTGCTGCTGGCCACGCGCCACGTGCCGGACGGCCACCTGCGGCGCAGCGCGATGGCCGCCGCCGTGGCGCTGACCGCGGTCCTCACCACCGGGTTGGCGGCGCAACTGGTCTACCTGGGATTGAACTGGAACGACATCCTGGACGATGACCTCGCCGCGCTGGCCACCAGCGTGGTCGGGCTGGTGTGCTTCGCCGCCTACGTGACCGGGCTGGGTCGGGCGCTGTTGTCGGTACCGCGGCCATCGTGGCGCCTGCCGGCGCTGTCCGACCTGGCGGCGCAACGGCTGCACCTGTTCCCGTGGCTGCTGGCCGCGGCGGCGCTGCTGTTCGGCCTGCTCGACCGCACCAGCCGCGCGATCGGCACCAGCCTGCCGGCCACTGTCGCCACGCGCGGCCTGTTCGCGCTGGTCATCAGCGGCCTGATCGGCCTGGCGCTGCTGCGCCTGCGCCGCACCCGCCGGGAACTGGCCGCCAGCGGCGCCGAGCCGGAGCACCGGCCGGTCTGGCTCGGCCTGCTGACCGCGGCCGCCACGCTCGGCGTGGCGGTCAGCTGGCTGGGCGTGGCTACCGGCTTCATCGCGATGGCGTTCTTCGTCGCCGTGCAGATGCTGTGGGTCGGCGTGATCGTGGCCACGGTGTACCTGCTGATCCACCTGCTCACCGACCTGATCGACACCTTGCTGTCGCCGCGCGGGCGCAGCGGCCAGCGGCTGCAGGCCACCTTCCAGTTGGCTCCGCACACGCTGGAACAGACCGCCATCCTGCTCGCCGGCGTCTGTCGCGTCGGGCTGGTGCTGCTGGCACTGGCGACCGTGCTGACCCCGTTCGGCGCCGGCCCGAAGGACCTGCTGGCCAGCGCCGAACAGACCCTCGGCAACTTCAGGCTCGGCGACCTGGCGATCAACCCGGGCAGCATCTTCGGCGCCGCGCTGGTGCTGGTGGGGGGACTGTTCGTGCTGCGCACGCTCAAGCGCTGGCTGCGCGAGCAACTGCTGCCGAAGTCCACGATGGAACCGGGCATGCAGGACTCCATCGCCACCCTGCTCGGCTACCTCGGCGGCATGCTGGTGTTCGTGCTGACGCTGGCCGCGCTGCACGTGGACCTGAAGAGCATCGCCTGGATCGTCAGCGCGCTGTCGGTGGGCATCGGCTTCGGCCTGCAGGCGATCGTGCAGAACTTCATCTCCGGCCTGATCCTGCTGGTCGAGCGGCCGGTGAAGGTGGGCGACTGGGTCAGCCTGAGCAGCGACGTCGAGGGCGACATCCGCCGCATCAACGTGCGCGCCACCGAGATCCAGATGTGGGACCGCTCCACCGTGATCGTGCCGAACTCGCAGCTGATCACCCAGAACGTGCGCAACGTCACCCTGGCCAACGCGCAGGGCCGCGTGCAGATCAAGCTGCCGATGCCGCTGGATACCGACGCCGGCAAGGTGCGCGAGCTGGTGCTGGGGGTCCTGCGCGCGCATCACGGCACGCTGTCCACGCCGGCGCCGTACGTGCAACTGGAAAGCGTCGCCACCGGCGTGATGACCTTCAACTGCGTCGCCTACGTCGGCAGCCCGCGCGAGGTCGGCGGCGTGAAGAGCGAGCTGCTGTTCGAGATCCTCGAACGCCTGCGCAGCGAGCGGCTGCCGATGACCAGCCCGCAAAGCATGCTGGTGCGCACGTTGCCGCCGCTGCCCGAGGAAGACGAGCACACCGGCTGAGGCGGCAACGGTCCGCCGCGCACGATCGAAGCCGGCGAGACAGGAAACGGCGGGCGCGCTAGCCTGTGTGCGGTTTCCGCCAACGGAGTCCCGTCATGCCGACACCCCATCCCCACGGCAGCACCATCATCCCCTGCCTGCGCTACCGCGACGCGCACGCCGCGATCGAGTGGCTGTGCAAGGCGTTCGGTTTCGAGAAGCAGGCCGTCTACGAGAACGAGGACGGCGGCGTGGAGCACGCCCAGCTCACCTTCGGCAACGGCATGGTCATGCTCGGCGAAGTGCGCGACAACGAGTTCGGCCGGCACATCGCCCAGCCCGACGAAATCGGCGGCCGCGAAACGCAATGCGCCTGCGTGATCGTCAGCAACTGCAAGTCGCACTACCAGCAGGCGAAAGCCGCCGGCGCGGTGATCGTCGACGACTACGCCGAGAAGGACTACGGCGGCGCCGGCTACAGCTGCCACGACCCGGAAGGCCACCTGTGGTACTTCGGCAGCTACGACCCGTGGCAGCCCGGATGATGCCGGCCGCCTATGGCAATGCCGACACCGGCAGGTAGACGTCCGTACGCAACACCGCTTCCGGGGTCTGCTCCGGGTCATCGAGGTAATGGTGGAACAGCGGTTCGTCGCGCAATGCGTAGCCGCTGTGCGGCAGCCACTCGGCCAGCAGTGCGTCGGTCGCCGGCTCCAGCCCGGCATAGGGCCCCACGTGGCGCAGGCGAGCCCACTGGCCGCCGCCCAGGGTGAGCGGCACGGTGCCGTCGCCGGCCGTGGCTTCAGCGCTGAACGCCAGCGCGCAATCGAACTCGCATTCGGCCGGCGGCGTGTCGCGACGATCCTGCTGCGGCACGCCGTAGATGCCGGCAATGCACTCGATCAGGCCATGCTGCGCAGCCCAGCCGAACAGCGCCTCGTAGGCCACGGCGAGGTCGGCGAAGTCGCCCGCGTTGCGCGTGGCCACCAGCGCGAACGGCTCCAGCGAGACCACTTCGACCTGCAGCAGCGACATCGGCACGGCCTCGTCCACGGGCGCCCGGCTGAGACGCGCGAGTTCGCCCGCCACGCGTGCCGGCTGCGCGCGCAGTTCGCTCGGGCTGGCGCCGAAGGCCTGGCGAAACGCCCGTGCGAAGGCCTGCGGCGTTTCGTAGCCGACCGCCAGCGCGGCGTCGGTCACCGCCTGCGCGGGATCGGACAGCAACTGCAGGGCGCGCAGCAGGCGCAGCCGCGCCACCGTGCGGCCGATCGTCTCGCCGGTCAGCGCGCGGTACACGCGATGGAAATGGAACGGCGAAAGCTGCGCGGCCTGGCCCAGTTCGGCCAGGTCCGGCAGTTCGGCATCGTTCGCCACCGCCTGCTGCAGCAGGGCGATCGCGCGATCGATGCGGCGCAGGTAGTCGTTGCGGGTGCGGCTTTTCATGGCAAGTCTCCGTGGGGGCTGGAAGCAGTCTGCGTGAACGCTCCGCGCCCGGCGGTCCGGATCTTGCGCAGTTGCCGGATTACGGCGCCGCCGCGGCCCGCTTCCGCTCCGAGTCCGGCCGCGCCACCGCATACATCTCCCACGCCATCTGCTTGAGCAGCCCCTGACGGTCGTCGCCCTGCGCGTACAGGTCGAAGTGGGTCTTGCCCGGCAGGAAGCGGAAGTCCGACTTCGCCCCCAGGCCATCCAGCACCGCCTTGAACTTGTGCGCGGCGCCGTCGAGATAGAACGTGTCGGCGGTGCCCACGACCACGTGGATCCTGCCGTCCAGGTCGGCCCTCAGCCGCGGCCAGTTCGCCTGCACGAGGTGGGCGATGTCGTAGTGCTCGCGCCAGTACGCCACCACCGCCGGATCGACCGCGCCGGTGTCGCGGTCGAACATCGGCATCGGCCGGCCGTCCGCACCGCGCGGCGAGAACACCCACTCGAACGAGGCCATCTGGCCGCCGTACTCGCCCAGCACGCGCTCGAGCTTCGCGAATGCCTCGTAGCTGGCCTGCACCTTGCCCTTGTCGCGCACCAGCGGGTAGGCGGAACCGTCCGCCCGGCGATAGACGTTCGCGTTCGGCGCGTACAGGTCCACGCCGGTGAAATCGTGGAAGTCGCTGGGGTCGGGCGAGGTCGACCAGGTGCCGCCGAAGATTTTCGGGTAGCGCGTCTGCAGCCACAGCGTGGCCCAGCCGCCGGAGGAATGGCCGGTGAGGAAGCGGCCGGACGGCCGCGCATCCATGCGGTAACGCGATTCCAGCTGCGGGATCAGCTCGGTGGTCAGCGCCTGGCCCCACGGGCCGTTGTTCACCGAGTCGGCGAATTCGTGCGTGCCGGTGGCGCTGGACTGGTCCAGGAATACCCAGATCATCGGCGGCATCTGGCGCTCGGCCATCGCGCCATAGACCATCGCGGCGCTGCCGGCGAGCGATGCCGCGCCGCCGCCGTAGCCGTGGGTGGAATACACCACCGGCCAGGTCTGCTTCGCGCCTGGCTCATAGCCCGGCGGCAACAGCACCCAGCCGCGCATGTGGATGGGGCGCCCCCAGAACGCGCTCAGCGCCGGGCTGACGAAGTCGAGCGGCTGCGCGGCGCGGCGCGCCTCGTCGAGGTGCTTGCGGGTGGTCTCGCTGAAGTAGCGCATGGGCAGGTCCCACGGCTCGCGCGCGGGCAGCACGCGGTCCAGGCTAAGGCTGGGTATCGCCTTGGCCGGCAGGTGCACCTTCAGCACCTCGCTGACCAGATCGCCCGCACCGCGCCCGCCGTAGTTGTAGTCGTGGTTGACGTCGAGCACCGCCTGCACGAAGTAGTCGCCGGGCGGCAGTTGCGACCAGCCGGCCGGGTACGCCAGCGCATCGGCGTCGATGTCCACGCCCTGTCCCGGCGCCAGCCGACTCACTTCGCGCCCGGCCACCGAGGCCTGGGTGGCGCCGAACGGATTGGCGTCCACCTCGTCGACCTTGCCGTCCTTCGCCGCGGCGATGGCCGCCCTGGCATCGGCGGCGAACAGCAGCAGCCGGCCCGACGCCGGCTGGGTCAGCGTACTGCCCAGTTGGACATGGAACTGGCTGTGCGCCACCGGCGCGTCGGTGCGCGCCAGCGCCACGCCGGCGAACAGGCCGCAGCCCAGCACGATCGCTACTGCACGATGCAAGTCACGCATGTCGATTCCCCGGTATCACGGCGGTGGAAAAGCCGGGGCCGCGATCGACCCCGGCGCCTGTTCAATGCTTGTCGGTATCCGGCTTGTCCGCGACCGGCACCATGCGCAGATCCTGGAAGTCGAAGCTGAAGTCGGTCAGCGGCGAGATCGGCTGCATGCGCACTTCGCTGACATGGCCGTCCACGTCCAGGCTGAAGGTGACGAAGGCGTCGGCGTTGAGCGTGCGGTCGTCCCAGCGCACGGTGAAGGTGTCGTGCTGCCACGGCGTCATCGTGCCGACCAGCTGCGCGGTCTTCGAGAAACGCAGGCGCAACTTGCCGTCCTCCTGGCTGACGATGACGTCGCCATACCAGGGGTCGCGATACGTGCCGGCGTATTTCGCCAGCGCCAGCGAGGGCTTGCTGCGCTTGTCGCGCGCCGCTTCATGCTTGGCCAGGCTGTCGTCGGCCTTCGCCTCGGATTTCTTTACGGCCTTGTCGTACGCGGCGACCCAGTCGGTCTTGTGCTCCGGGTTCAGGTACGCATCGAGCACGCGGTAGGTCACCGCGTTGAACGCAGCGCCGGACTCGGCATTGGTCAGCACCACCACGCCGAGCTTCAGCTCCGGCACCAGGGTCACCCGCGAGACCATGCCGGGCCAGCCGCCGGTGTGCCAGACCAGCTTCCTGCCGAGGTAGTCGGACAGGAACCAGCTTTCGCCGTAGCCGGAAAAATTCGGCACCAGCGGCGCCAGTTCGGGAACCGGCGGCTTGCCGACCTTGATCGGGGTCAGCACGCTCCACATCTCGCGCTGGCTGTCCTCGGAGAACAGCCGCGCCGGCTTGCCGTCGGCGCCCGTCGTCGGCAGCACGCCGCCGGCCAGCTGCACGTTCATCCACTTGGCCAGGTCGTGCACGCTGGAATAGATGCCGCCGGCGCCGGGGTCGTTGAGCCAAGCCATCGGCGGCACCGGCTTGAGGTCCTTGAAGTCGGCCTTGGCGTGGCCGGTGGCCACGTCCATGCCGGGCTTCAGATACGTCATGTCCACCAGCGAATCGTCCATGCCGACCGGCTTGAACAGATGCTGGCGCACGTAGTCGGCGTAGCTCTGGCCGGAGGCCTGTTCGATCACCAGGGTGGCCACCGCGAACAGGATGTTGTCGTAGGCGTAGCCGCTGCGGAAGCCGTTCTTGATCGGCACGTGGGCCAGCCGCTCGACCACCTCCTTCGTGCTGTACGAAGTCGGCGGCCAGTACAGGAGGTCGCCCGCGCCGAGGCTGAGGCCGCTGCGATGCGCGAGCAGGTCGCGGATGCGCATCTCGTGGGTGACGTACGGGTCGGACATGCGGAACCACGGCAGGTGGTCGATCACGCGGTCGTCCATCTTCAGCTTGCCTTGCCCGGCCAGCTGCTGCAGCGCGGCGGCGGTGAATGCCTTGGTGTTGGAGGCGATCGCGAACAGCGTGTTCGCGTCCACCGGGTCCGGCTTGCCGATCTCGCGCAGGCCGAAGCCCTGCTCCAGCACCACCTTGCCGTCCTTGACGATCGCCACGGCGATGCCCGGCACGTCGAAGGTCTTGCGCGCACTGTCGACGTAGGCAGAGAAGTCCTGCAGCTGCGCCGGCAGCATCGGCCGCACGAGGTCGCCGGTCGAAACCGGCGGCGGCGACTTCGCGGCCGGGGCCTGCGCCCACGAGGCGGTGGCGGAAACGAGCAGCGCGCAGCACAGCGCCAGGCGCAGGGAAAGGGGTCGCTGGGACATCGGGGGCTCCGCGGGTGGCAAGGTCGCCACTATCGCGGCAAACCGCAGGCAAGGCCAGCGCTGGAAGTCACGGCCTCGACGCAGCACGCGGCAACGCCGATCATGGCGCCATCGTGCCGCGCAGTGCGGCCACGTCGAACCGAGGAACGCGATGGACCCCGTGGAATGGATCGCCGCCCATGCCCTGCGGCTGTGGGCACTGCTGCTGTTGCTGGCCCTGCTGGCCGGGGACCTCGCCTGGCGGCACAACGCGCGCCGGCGGCGCCATGCGCTCGCGCGCGGCGATACGCCGACCGCGCTGCGCTGGCAGATCGGGCTGATCCTGCTGCTGGCGCTTGCCCTGCTGTTCCTCGCCATCGCCTCCGCGGTAGCCGGCCAGCAGGCAGGCGAGCTGGCGCGCTTCGACACCGGCCTGGCCGCGAATCTGCGTACGCAATTGCCATTGCCGATATTGCAAGGCATCGCGATGGTCACCCATCTCGGCGACCTGCTGTGGGTGGCGCCGGCGGCCGCCGTGGTGGCAGTGCTCCTGCTGCTGCGCCGGCACCGACAGCTGGCGGGCGTCTGGGTGGTGGCACTGTTCGGCATCCTGCCGATCAACGGCAGCCTCAAGGCGCTGTTCCAGCGGGTGCGGCCGCTGCACGACCACGGCTTCATCGTCGAGCGCGGCTGGAGTTTCCCCAGCGGCCATGCCTTCGGCTCCATCGTGTTCTACGGCATGCTCGCCTACGTGCTGCTGCGCCTGCTGCCGCAACGATTCCATCGCGCGGTGATCGCCGCCGCGGTGCTGCTGGTCGGCGTGGTCGGGATCAGCCGCGTGCTGCTGCAGGTGCACTATTTCAGCGACGTGATGGCCGGCTACGCCGCGGGCGCGGCGTGGCTGGTGCTGTGCATCGGCGCCGCCGAGCACCTGGGCAAGCCTGCCGCAGGAGTGCAGCCATGAACGACCTGTTCGCCCCCGCCAGCCCGGTCGGCCCGCGCATCCGCGTCGGCATCGGCGGCTGGAACTACGCGCCGTGGCGCGACAACTTCTATCCGGCCAAGCTGGTGCAACGGCGCGAGCTGGAATACGCCAGCCGCCAGCTGCGTGCGATCGAGATCAACGGCACGTTCTACGGCGCGCAGAAGCCGGCGACCTACGCCAAGTGGGCCGCGGAGACGCCGGCCGGTTTCGTGTTCTCGCTGAAGGCGCCGCGCTACATCGCCGAAGGCAAACGACTGGCCGACACCGGCAACGGCATCCGCGGCTTCGTGCACGGCGGCCTGGCCGAGATGGGCGACCGGCTGGGGCCGATCCTGTGGCAGCTGCCGCCGTCACGGCCGTTCGATGCCAGCGACCTCTCCGCCTTCCTCGACAAGCTGCCGCGCGAACTGGACGGCCAGCCGCTGCGCCACGTGCTGGAGGTACGCCACCCCAGTTTCCTCGACGCACGCTACGTGGAACTGGCGCGCGCGCAGCGCGTGCCCACCGTATTCACCGACTCGCCCGACTACCCTTCGCTGGCCGACCTCACCGGTGACTTCAGCTACGCACGATTGATGCGCAGCGAAGACGGCAACCCCACCGGCTACACGCCCGCCGAACTGGACCGCTGGGCCGGATACGCGCACACCTGGGCCGCGGGCAACGACATCGCCGACCTGCCGCACGCCGCCGCGCTGCAACCGCCAGGCCCGCCGCGCGACGTGTTCGTGTTCTTCATCAGCGCCGCCAAGCACCGCAACCCGGCCGCGGCGATGGCGCTGCAGGCGCGCGTCGATGCGTTGGCCTGATCAACCGGAACGATAGTTGTCCACTTCGCGATAGCGTCGCGCATACAGGCCGAACGCCAGCGCGGCGAGCAGCGCGAACGCGGCGAAGAAGAACATCTGGAACGCGGTGACGCTGAGCCCCGTGCCGGCAATGGAACCCGTGACGGTTTCGTTGCGCACCGCCGCGTTGGCCAGCAGCACCCACAGGTTGCCGATGGTCGTGGTGAGGTTCCAGAAGCTCATCACCACGCCTTTCATCGATGCCGGCGCCTGGCTGTAGGCGAACTCCAGTCCGGTCGCCGAGACCAGCACCTCGCCGAAGGTCAGCAGCGCGTACGGCAGCACCTGCCACACGATCGACAGCGGATCGCCGCCGTCGATCACCACCTGCAGTCCGCCCACCACGATCCACGCCAGGCCGCTGAACCCGATGCCGGCGGTCATCCGGCGCAGCGCGGTGGGCTCGTAGCCGAGGCGGCGCAGCAGCGGATACAGCACCAGGTTGTTGAACGGGATCAGCAGCATCACCAGCATCGGGTTCAGCGCCTGCATCTGCGCGGCATGGAACCACGACGGCATGGTCATCTCGTGGCCCTGCACCACCCAGGTCGAGGCCTTCTGGTCGAACAGCGAGAAGAACGGCGTGGTCAGCGCGAAGATCACCAGCACGCGCAGCACGTTGCGCGCGCCGTCCACCGCCGCATCCGGATGCAGGCCGCGGGCGCGCTCCATCTGCAGCCACGCGCCGCCGCCGACGCCGCCGATCAGCGCCACCAGCGCGAAGCAGGCGACGATCACGAAGCCGAGCGAGCCGATCAGGCCGAAGCCGCCCAGTGCCACCAGCACGCCGGCGGCCGCGATCCACAAACCGGGCCGCGCCTGCCCGGGCCGGTGCGCCAGCAGTGCCGTGCGCAATACTCGCGAGAACGCGTTGGGATCGGGCGGCGTCGGCGGCAGCATCACGTACTGCCGGCGGCCCAGCCAGAACACCACGGTGGCGATGAACATCAGGCCGCCGGGAATGCCGAACGCCACCGCCGCGCCGAAGTGATGCAGGAACAGCGGCATCAGCAGCGAGGCGAAGAACGAGCCGAAGTTGATGATCCAGTAGAACGCGTCGAACACCACTTTCGCCAGGTGCTTGTTCGACCGGTCGAACTGGTCGCCCATGAACGACGCCACCAGCGGCTTGATGCCGCCCGCGCCCAGCGCGATCAGGCCCAGGCCGGTGAAGAAGCCAAGGCGGTTGTTCTCGAAGAACGCCAGGCAGGCGTGGCCGAGGCAGTACACCAGGCTCATCCACAGCACGGTGTTGTACTTGCCGAAGAAACGGTCGGCCAGCCAGCCGCCGAGCAGCGGGAAGAAGTACACGCCGATCACGAAGGTGTGGAACACGTCCTTCGCCGCCAGCGTGCGTTGCCCCTCGGGCATGTACAGCAGCAAGGTGGTGATCAGGAACGGGGTGAGGATGTTGCGCATCCCGTAGAACGAGAAGCGCTCGCAGCCTTCGTTGCCGATGATGTAGGCAATCTGCCGCGGCAGGCGCCCGCCGGCGTGGTCGGGGGTGGTGCTCATCCATACTCCTAAGGATCGGGTGGGCGGCGCGCAGCGCCGTATCCACGGGTCCGCCGGAGTGTGCGCAATTTCCTGCGATCACGAAACCCTGCGGGCAACGTCTCTCACGTAGCCCGTCGCCCCGCCCTGTTAAGCTCGCGGCGCATCCACCGCCAGCCCATCCGCATGCGCCAACTCAAGCCTCTGATCCTGCTGGCATTCATCGTCCTTGCGGTGACGCTGTGGAACCGCCATGCCGGCACGCCGCAGATCGCCACCGGCCCGGCTGCCAGCGCGGACAGCAGCGCATCGCCCCGCGCGCCGGACCGCCCCGCCGGCACCGACGTACCCGCATTCCTGCCGGCGGAGGCACACGCCACGCTGGATCGGATCGCTCGCGGCGGCCCGTTCGAACACAGCCAGGACGGTAGCGTGTTCGGCAACTACGAGGGCCTGCTGCCGCAGCAGCCGCGCGGCTACTACCACGAATACACGGTGGAAACGCCCGGCGCGCGCAACCGCGGCGCGCGGCGCATCATCACCGGCGGCACGCCGCCGGTAGCCTGGTACTACACCGACGATCATTACCGCAGCTTCCGCCGTTTCGAGGTGGACCGATGAGTCCGCACGGTTTCGACCTGGACCTGACCAAGCCCACCCAGAGCGGGGTGTACTTCGTCGGCGTCAACGATCTCGACCGGCTCGCGCGCGCCGCCGCCCGCGACGAGCTGTGCGTCTGCCGCACCGACCTCGCCGGCTGCCACGACAAGGGCGAACTGCTGCGCCGGCTCGCCGTGTCGCTGCAGCTGCCGGCCACGTTCGGCCACAACTGGGACGCCCTGGCCGACTGCCTGCGCGATCTCGGCTGGATGCCGGCCTGGGGCTACGTGCTGCTGTTCGAGCACGCCGACGAACTGCGCCAGTCCGCCGCAGCGGACTACGACATCCTGCTCGGCATCCTCGATGACGCGGCCACCTTCGGCAGCGACCACGACATGCCGTGGTTCGCGTTCCTGGCGCTGCCCGACAGCGCGTTCGACGACCATCATCCGTCCGCCTGAAAGCGGGCCGCTCCCTTCACCGTGGAAAACCATGCAAACCATCGACTTTGAACTGGAAGGCGACTACGTCGAGCTCAACCTGCTGCTGAAGCTGGTCGGCCTGTGCGACAGCGGCGGCGCCGGCAAGGCGATCGTGGCCAGCGGCGCGGTGCGTGTCGACGGCGCGATGGAGCTGCGCAAGACCTGCAAGATCCACGCGGGCCAGGTGGTCGGCATCGACGACGTGGAGATCCGCGTGCTGGCCGATCCGCATTCCTAACCCGGCAGGCTGTCCAGCCGCCGATCGAGGTCGGCGTGCACGGGCAGGCGCAACAGGAATTCATCCTCCAGCACGCGCCGTATCGCAGCGCTGTCGCGCAAGCTGTGCCGCTCGGGTTCGCGACCGAGCCGACGCACGGTGTACTCATGGTTGAGCAGGCTCATGCGCCGGTCGGCGGTGGTGCGCGCTGCGATCAGGTTGCTCGGGAAGCGCGACGCCGGATGCGTGGATACGTAGTGGTTGGCCACCACGTAATCGACCAACTGGCTGGGCCGCAGGTCGAAGCGGTACAGCGACAGCCATTGCCCGCGCACCAGCGACTGCATGCGCCAGTCGCCGTCGCGCACGACCAGCCGGAACGGCTCGTGGCCGGTCGGTTGTTCGACGTCGGCCTGCAGCCGCAACGCCCCGGTCAGCACCTGGCCGCCGAAACCGACATCCGTCAACCAACTGCCGCCGTCCAGTTCGACGCGCAGCAGCATGTGCGTCTGCGCGGTGACGGCATCTTCCGGGTGCTGCCACAGCACGCGCGCGATCAGCCCCGACACCTCGAATCCGATCGCCCGCAACACCGCGGCGAACAGCAGGTTCTGCTCGAAGCAGTAGCCGCCGCGGCCGTCGTGCACGAGTTTTCGCTCCAGTGCCGGCGTATCCAGTTCGACCGGCAGGCCGAGCAGCGGGTTGAGGTTCTCGAACGGGATCGCGGCCACATGCGCCACCGCCAGGCCGCGCAAGGTGGCCTCGTCGGCGGCAACGCCGCCGTGCCAGCCGATGCGCCGCAGATAGGCGTCCAGATCGATGGAACCGTGCATCCCGTACCCCATGAAGACCGACCGCCGGTGATGGTACCCGGCCGGCCGACGCGGTAAAGGTAACCGATGGCCCATGCTCGACGAAGAACAGGTACGGGCCACCTTATGGCCATTCCGGCGAGGCGCAACATGATCCGTCGCAGCCCACTCCATGTCATCCCGCTGGCCGCCCTGCTGATGCTGGCCGTGAGCGCGTGCCAGCCGGTGTCCGCCGCCAGCGGCGCGCTCCCGGCGCCGACCGTCGATGCGCCGAAAACCACCGCCCGCGGCGAACAGGTCGCGGTGCTGGCCGGCGGCTGCTTCTGGGGCATCGAGGCGGTGTTCGAGCACGTCAAGGGCGTGCACCAGGTGATCGCCGGCTACTCCGGCGGCGACGCCGCCACTGCCCACTACGACGAGGTCAGCGAGGGCGACACCGGCCACGCCGAATCGGTGCAGGTGCACTACGACCCGGCCGAGGTCAGCTACGGCACCTTGCTGCAGGTGTTCTTCTCGGTTGCGCTCGATCCGACCGAGCTGAACCGGCAGGGCCCGGATGTCGGCAGCCAGTACCGCTCGGCGATCTTCTACGGCAACGCCGAGCAGAAGCGGATCGCCAGCAGCTACATCGCGCAACTGACCGCGGCCAAATCCTTCCCGGCACCGATCGTGACCCAGGTGGTGCCGCTGAAGGCGTTCTACCCGGCCGAGGCGTACCACCAGAACTATTTCCGCCTGCACCCGAACAACCCGTACATCGTCTACAACGACGCGCCGAAGGTGGCGCGGCTGAAGCGGCTGTTCCCGGCGCTGTACCAGCCGGACCGGCAGGTCGTGGAAGTTCAGCTGCACTGACTGGCGCGAGGCGGCACGCCTCCCATCTTGCGTGAAGCGGCACGGCCCCCATCTCGGGAGTTCCGCGCAAACGGCGCCCACGGCCTGACGACTTCCCCACGTGCCGCCCCACCATTCCACCGAACCCGCCGAATCGACCGAACTCACGCGCAGTTTCCTGGGCGTGTTCCGCTACAGCGGGCGCGCGCTGGAGCTGGTGTGGAGCACCAGTCGGCCGCTGACCATCGCATTGGCGCTGCTGACCCTGGTCGCCGGCCTGCTGCCGGCCGGCGTGGCCTACGTCGGTGCGCACATCGTCGACGCGGTGGTCAACGCCAGCCGGTCATGGACCGCCAGCGGCCATGCCTCGCTGCGGCCGGTATTCGAATGGGTGGCGCTGGAAGGCGTGCTGGTGGCGGCGCTGGCCGGCGCGCAGCGCGGACTGTCGATGTGCCAGTCGCTGCTGCGCGCGCAACTGGGGCAGCGCGTCAACGTGATGATCCTGGAGAAGGCGCTGACCCTGCAGCTGGCGCACTTCGAGGATTCGGAGTTCTACGACAAGCTTACCCGCGCCCGCCGCGAGGCGTCGAGCCGGCCGCTGTCACTGGTGACGCGCACGTTCGGGCTGGGCCAGAACGCGATCTCGCTGCTCAGCTACGGCAGCCTGCTGTTCCAGTTCTCGCCGTGGGCGGTGCTGCTGCTGCTGCTGGCCGGGCTGCCGTCGTTCTTTGCCGAGACGAAGTTCTCCGGCGACGCGTTCCGGCTGTTCCGCTGGCGCTCGCCGGAAACGCGCATGCAGCTGTACCTGGAAACCGTGCTGGCGCGCGAGGACCACGCCAAGGAAGTGAAGTTGTTCGGCCTCGGCCCGCTGCTGCTGGGCCGCTACCGCGACATCTTCGACAAGCTCTACAGCGACGACCGCGACCTCACCGTGCGCCGCGAGAGCTGGGGCTTCGGGCTGGGCCTGCTCGGCACGCTCACGCTGTACGGCGCGTACGCGTGGATCGCCGCCAGCACCGTGGTCGCGCGCATTACGCTGGGCCAGATGACGATGTACCTGATGCTGTTCCGCCAGGGCCAGTCGGCGGTGTCGGCGATGTTGTCGGCGATCGGCGGCATGTACGAGGACAACCTGTACCTGTCCACCCTGTACGAATACCTGGAAACCCCGGTGCCGCCTTCGTTGGGCGTCGCGCAACGCGGCGCGAAGCCCGACGACGGCATCCGCTTCGAGCACGTCGGCTTCACCTACCCCGGCGCCGGCGAACCGACGCTGCACGACATCAACCTGCACATCCGCCCCGGCGAATCGCTGGCCCTGGTCGGACAGAACGGTTCGGGCAAGACCACCCTGATCAAGCTGCTGACGCGACTGTATGCGCCTGACAGCGGCCGCATCCTGCTCGACGGCACCGACCTGCGCGACTGGGACGAAAGCACCCTGTTGCAACGCATCGGCGTGATCTTCCAGGACTTCGCGCGCTACCAGATGCGCGTGGGCGAGAACGTGGGCGCCGGCGACGTCAGCCACTTCGAGGACGAAGCGCGCTGGCGCGAGGCCAGCGACAAGGGCATGGCCAGCGACTTCATCGACAGCCTGCCGGCTGGCTTCGAGACCCAGCTCGGCAAGTGGTTCCGCGACGGCCGCGAGCTGTCCGGCGGGCAATGGCAGAAGATCGCGCTGGCGCGCGCCTTCATGCGTTCGCGTGCCGACATCCTGGTGCTGGACGAACCCACCGCGGCGATGGACGCCGCCGCCGAGGCGACCATCTTCGAGCACTTCCGCGAACTGGCCGGCAACCGTATCGCCATCCTGATCTCGCACCGCTTCTCCACCGTGCGCATGGCCGACCAGATCATCGTGATCCAGGACGGCCGCACCGTGGAACACGGCAGCCACGAACAGCTGATGGCGCTGGGCGGCCACTATGCCCACCTGTTCTCGCTGCAGGCGCAAGGCTATCGCTGATCCGCCCTGGCCGGCTTGACCCTGCCCGCCCGCGCGCCCCATGCTTTGTCGTCTTTACCGGATCGAAACACACGCATGAGCAGTCGCTACAACGCCGCCGACATCGAAGTCCTCTCCGGCCTGGATCCGGTCAAACGCCGCCCCGGCATGTATACCGACACCACCCGCCCGAACCATCTGGTGCAGGAGGTGGTGGACAACTCGGTGGACGAGGCGCTGGCCGGCCACGCGAAGACCATCGAAGTGGTGCTGCACGACGACGGTTCGGTGGAAGTGAGCGACGACGGCCGCGGCATGCCGGTGGATATTCACCCGGAGGAAGGCGTGTCCGGCGTCGAGCTGATCATGACCCGGCTGCACGCCGGCGGCAAGTTCAGCGGCAAGAACTACAACTTCTCCGGCGGCCTGCACGGCGTCGGCGTGTCGGTGGTCAACGCGCTGTCCGATCGGGTCGAGGTGACCATCCGCCGCGACGGCTCCGAATACCAGATGGTATTCGCCCACGGCGACAAGGTCAGCCCGCTGGAAGTGATCGGCACGGTGCCGAAGAAGCGCAGCGGCACCACGTTGCGCTTCTGGCCGGAGGCGAAGTATTTCGACTCGCCGAAAATTTCGCTGGGCAAGCTCAAGCACCTGCTGCGCGCCAAGGCGGTGCTGTGCGCCGGCCTCAACGTCAAGCTCACCGATGTCGCCAGCGGCGAAGTCGTCGAATGGCATTACGAGGATGGCCTGCGCGATTACCTGCGCGGCGAACTCGACGGCATCGAGGCGTTGCCGAACGAGCTGTTCGTGCACCGCATGGCGCGCGACGTGGAGGGCCTGGAGGTGGCGCTGGCCTGGTTGCCGGAAGGCGAACTGGTGCAGGAGAGCTACGTCAACCTGATCCCCACCGCTCAGGGCGGCACCCACGTCAACGGCCTGCGCTCGGGCCTCACCACCGCGGTCCGCGAGTTCTGCGACATCCGCAACCTGCTGCCGCGCGGCGTGAAACTGGCGCCGGAAGACGTGTGGGAGCGCCTCGCGTTCGTGCTGTCCGCGCGGTTGCAGGACCCGCAGTTCGCCGGCCAGACCAAGGAGCGGCTGTCCTCGCGGCAGACCGCCGGCATGGTCGAGAACGTCATCCACGATGCCTTCAGCCTGTGGCTCAACCAGAACGTGGAGATGGGCGAGCGCATCGCCCAGCTGGCGATCGAGCGCGCCAGCGCGCGCCTGAAGGCGGCCAAGCAGATCGTGCGCAAGAAGATCACCCAGGGCCCGCAACTGCCCGGCAAGCTGGCCGACTGCACCGCCACCGATCTCACCCGCACGGAACTGTTCCTGGTCGAGGGCGACTCCGCCGGCGGCAGCGCCAAGCAGGCGCGCGACAAGGAGTTCCAGGCGATCCTGCCGCTGCGCGGCAAGATCCTCAACACCTGGGAAGTCGAATCCACTTCGGTGCTGGCGTCGGAGGAAGTGCACAACCTGGCGGTGGCGATCGGTTGCGATCCGGGCAAGGACGACCTGTCCAGCCTGCGCTACGGCAAGGTGATCATCCTCGCCGACGCCGACTCCGACGGCCTGCACATCGCCACCCTGCTGTCGGCGCTGTTCCTGCGGCATTTCCCGCGGCTGGTCAGCGAGGGCCACGTGTTCGTGGCGATGCCGCCACTGTTCCGCGTCGACGTGGGCAAGCAGGTGTTTTATTGCCTGGACGAGAGCGAGAAGGAAGCGATGCTGCAGCGGATCGCGCGCGAGAAGATGAAGGGCGCGGTCAGCACCACCCGCTTCAAGGGCCTGGGCGAGATGAACCCGCCGCAGTTGCGCGAGTCGACGATCCACCCGGACACGCGTCGCCTGGTGCAGCTCACCGTCGGCGACGGCGACGGCACCGCCAAGCTGATGGACATGCTGCTGGCCAAGAAACGCGCCGGCGACCGCAAGTCCTGGCTGGAGGAAAAGGGCGACCTGGCGACGCTGGAGGTCTGAGCCGCCGCGGCTTTTTTTGCCGCCACGGCGGCGCTAAGGTGTCCGTTACTTCTCCAGGAACCACCGCCATGGCCTTGCTGCCGCCCATCAACCTCGAGCGCTGGATCGACGAACACCGTCACCTGCTGAAGCCGCCGGTGGGCAACAAGTGCATCGTCGACGGCGACTTCATCATCATGGTCGTGGGCGGGCCGAACGCGCGCACCGACTATCACTACGACGAAGGCCCCGAGTTTTTCTACCAGCTCGAGGGCGAAATCACGCTGAAAGTGCAGGTCGACGGCGCGGCACGCGACATCCCGCTGCGCGCCGGGGAGATCTTCTACCTGCCGCCACGCGTGCCGCACTCGCCGAACCGCGCCGCCGGCTCCATCGGGCTGGTGATCGAGCGCCGCCGCGTCGCGGGCGAAAAGGACGGCCTGATGTGGTTCTGCGAACGGTGCAACCACAAGCTGTACGAGGAATACTTCGTGCTCGACAGCATCGAGCGCGACTTCCCGCCGGTGTTCGAGCGCTTCTACGGCTCGCCCGAAGCGCGCACCTGCGACGCCTGCGGCCACCTCAACCCGGCGCCTGCGAAATACGCCTAGGAAACAATGGCCGGCATCGTCAGCCTACGGAGCCGATGAACGGCCCAGCCACTTGTGCGCCATCCGCCGCAGCGAAGCATCGAGGCTGGCATCAGCGGCCACATCCGCCACCGCTCGCCACGCCAGCGCGCGCGATTCGGGATTCACCGCGAAGCGATCTTCAGCCCCCGCACGCACCACGTAACGCACGTCGTAATGCCAGTGCTCCGGCTCATCGGCGCGCGCCGGAATGCGATGCCTGTCGATATCGAAGATGCCGCCTTCGACGCGCAGGCCGGCGACGCCGGTTTCCTCCTGCGCCTCGCGCAACGCCACGCGCGCCAGGTCGGCATCGCCATCGGCATGGCCGCCCGGTTGCAGCCAACGATCCAGCTTGCGGTGATGCATCAACAACACGCGTGCGCCGTCCGCACTCACCAGCCAGCTCGAACCGGTGAAATGGCCAGTCGCGTTGCTGCGCTCGAATGCATTCGCGTGCGTATGCAGGAATGTCTCGAACTGCGCGGCTATCGCCGCCTCCCCCTGCCATTGGTCACGGTAGCGCCGGATTGCGTCGATCATGATGATGGCTGGCTGTTGCATGGGCATCCGTTGGCGTGGGTTGAAACTCGTCGCGGCATGTTTCGCCGCAACATGAACGAAGCTTGTACATCATCTATCGCTGGGCTATGTTGGCCCGCCATTGCCTGCCCGTAACGCCGATCCGCCGCAGAGCGGAAGCGGGCAAAAATCACTTGAGGGGAGCTTGATGATAAAAGGTCTATTTGCCACTCACGCCATTGAGGCGATGCCTCATGTGGACGCCGGCGAACCCGTCGAAGGCAGCTCTGCCGGCGAGGTCACGCTGAAGCGGGCACTGACCGCACGCCACCTGGTGATGCTTGGCATCGGTGCGGTGATCGGCGCCGGCATCTTCGCCATCACCGGCACGGCGGCCGCACAATTCGCTGGCCCCGCCTTGATTCTCAGCTTCCTGATTGCCGCCGTCGCTTGTGGCCTGGCCGGCATGTGTTACGCGGAATTCGCCGCGATGCTGCCGGTGTCCGGCAGCGCCTACTCTTATTCCTACGCCACCCTGGGCGAAGTGGTCGCCTGGTTCGTCGGCTGGGCGCTGGTACTCGAATACCTGTTCGCCGCCTCGACCGTGGCGGTGGCCTGGTCGGGCTACTTCGGCGAAATGCTGCGCATGCTCAGTTCGATGACGGGGCTGAATTTCAACTTGCCGGCGGCACTCTCCTCGGCCCCGCTTACCTTCGCCACAGGAGGCCACAAGCTGGTGTTCACCGGCGCCCTGGTCAACCTGCCAGCCGTCCTGATCGTCGGTGCGATCAGCTGGCTTTGCTATCTCGGCATCACGCAGTCGGCGGCGGTCAACGCGATCATCGTGGCCATCAAGGTGAGTGTGATCCTGCTGTTCCTGGTGGTGATGTTCAACTACATCAACGCCGACCTGTGGCACCCGTTCATTCCGGCCAACGAAGGCGGCTCGAAGTTCGGCTGGAGCGGCATCTACCGCGGCGCCACCCTGGTGTTCTTTGCCTACATCGGATTCGACGCGGTCTCCACCGCAGCCGGTGAGGCCAGGAACCCGCAGCGCGACATGCCGATCGGCATTCTCGGCTCGCTGCTGATCTGCACCGTGCTGTATGTGGCGATGGCCGCGGTCATGACCGGCACGACGCCGTTCCGCATGCTCAATACGCCTGAGCCGGTCGCTACCGCGATCAACTATGTGCTCGGCACCGTCGCTGCCGGCAGCGCATCCAGCTATCTCCTGGGCGCGCTGAAGATCCTGGTGGTGTTCGCCGCCCTCGCGGGTTTGAGTTCGGTGGTGCTGGTGATGCTGATGGGCCAGCCGCGCATCTTCTATTCGATGTCGCGCGACGGCCTGCTGCCGCCGGCACTGGGGCGCGTGCATCCGAAACACCGCACGCCCTATATCGGCACCATCCTGGTGGGCGTGATCGCCTGCATCCTTGCCGGCCTGTTCCCGGTGGACGTGCTCGGCGACCTGGTCTCGATGGGCACCTTGCTGGCCTTCGCCACCGTCTGCATCGGCGTGCTGGTGCTGCGTCGCACGCGACCGGATCTGCCGCGCGCGTTCCGCGTGCCGCTGCCGTGGATCGTCTGCCCGCTGGGTGCTGCTGCCTGCCTGTTCCTGTTCTGGCAGGCTTTCAAGGAGCGCTGGCCGCTGATGCTTGGCTGGATCGCGATCGGCTTCCTGATCTACGTCTTCTACGGCTATCGCAACAGCAAGTTGCGCCAGAACGCCCACTGACAAGCCACCGGCAGCCGGCGCCCATAGCGCCGGCTGCCGCGCTTGTGATGCCCACCGGATAGAACCGGACGCCCCGCTTTCGAAGACGACTTCCCATGCTCAAGCAGTTGCTCGCACGCAAGACCGATTTCAACGAACCCGACGACACCCACGGCCCCACCCTGCGCCGCACCCTCGGACCGTGGGGGCTGACCGCATTGGGCATCGGGGCGGTGATCGGCGGCGGCATCTTCGTGATCACCGGACAGGCCGCGGCCGACCATGCCGGCCCGGCGGTGATCCTGTCCTTCATCCTGGCGGCGATCTGCAGCACGTTCACCGCGCTGTGCTACGCCGAGTTCGCCACGCTTATCCCGGTCTCCGGCAGCGCCTATTCCTACGCCTATGCGACGCTCGGCGAACTGATGGCATGGTTCATCGGCTGGAACCTGGTGCTGGAATACGGCGTATCCGCCTCGGCGGTGGCGGTGAGCTGGACCGGTTATTTCCTCAGCCTGCTGGAGCACATCGGCACGGTCTTCCAGATGGATCTGAGCATCCCTGCGGCGCTGACCAGTGCGCCGCTGGCATTCACGGCCGACCATCACCTGGTCGCCACCGGCGCACTGTTCAACCTGCCGGCGGTGGTGCTCATCCTGCTGCTGACCTGGATCTGCTACGTGGGCATCCGCGAGTCGAGCCTGGCGAACGCCGCGATGGTGGCGCTCAAGGTCGGCCTGATCACCCTGGTGATCGTGGTCGGCTGGCGCTATGTCGACCCGTCCAACTGGACCCCGTTCGTGCCGGAATCGCAGGGCCACTACAAATACGGCTGGGGCGGCGTGCTGCGCGGCGCGGCGATGGTGTTCTTCGCCTACATCGGCTTCGAGGCAACCTCGGTGGCGGCGCAGGAATCACGCAATCCGCAGCGCGACCTGCCGATCGGCATCCTCGCTTCGCTGGCGATCTGCACCGTGCTGTACATCGCGATGGCCGCGGTGATGACCGGCCTCAGTTCTTACACCCTGCTCGGCACCGACGAGCCGGTGGTGACCGCCCTGCACGGGCACCCGCAACTGGAATGGCTGCGCTGGCTGGTGGAGGTCGGCGCGCTGCTGGGCCTGTCGTCGGTGGTGCTGGTGATGGTCATCGCGCAGCCGCGCATCTTCATGATCATGGGCCGCGACGGCATGCTGCCGAAGGTGTTCACGCGAATCCACCCGCGCTATCGCACCCCGCACCTGAATACGCTGATCACCGGCGCCGGCATCGCCCTGCTCGCGGCGATCTTTCCGCTGGACGTGCTGGGCGACCTGGTGTCGATGGGCACGCTGATCGCGTTCATGGCGGTTTGCGCCGGCGTGTGGATCCTGCGGCATACCCGGCCGGAACTGCCGCGCACCTTCCGCGTGCCGTTCGCACCGGTGATCTGCACGCTCGGCATCCTCAGCTGCCTCGCCCTGCTGTCCACGATGGCCTGGTACAACTGGTCGCTGATGGTTGTCTGGACCATCCTCGGGCTGGTGATCTATTTCGGTTACGGCAACCGGCACAGCCACCTGCGCCGCTCCACGGCCGAAGCTCCGAAGCCTTGATTCGTCAATCTCGGTGAACGTCGCCAAAAATCGCTTATTTTCACTAAATGAAAGCGATATTCGCCCATTGTCGCAGAATGGTAAAGTTCTTTATAAATCTTATGGACTCGATGGCAAGTTATTGTTTTTGCAAGGTTTAACGAGAACTTTTCAAGAGAAATCGAGGGACCGGTCGCCCTTTCGCCGAACTCGGGAGTATCATCCTCAGTCCGCGGGTTGATCACTTGGCAGTGGGCCCCGGATCGCGGCTCGGCGCGTCAGGTGGGTAAGCTCCTCAGCCTGATGTGTCCGGGCCGCACTTTTGCCCGCACGATGGCCTTTTCGTCCCCTTCTCCGTCAGCGAAAACAAAAAGGCCGGCGATCAGCCGGCCTTTTGCATGGCGGAATTCCCGATGTGATCGGCAGGCGATCAGGCCTTCTTCGGCGTGTGCGACACGCACCAGCCTTTCGCGTTCACCGATTTGCCGGGGAACAGCTGACACGGCCCGCGACCGGTGGCGCCACCGGTGTAGAACTGGCAGTTCGCGCAATCGTCGCCTGCCTTGTACTTGGCGTTGGTGGTCTTGCTGGCGTCCTCCACGTAGCCCAATGCCTTCGCGGTCGGGTCCGACTCGCTCACCGGCGGCAGGTCCGCCGCACGCGCAAAGCGCGGCAAGCCACCGAACACCACCGCTGCCGCCGTCGTGCCGGCAGCCACCTTGAGGAATCGACGACGCGATTCGAGATCTTGTTCTTTCGACATGGGCAAGCCTCCGTCGGGATCTGTCCGGCACACCCTGCGCCGGATTCGCGCCGATGTTACGCCCACCGCCCCAATTTTTCCTGACTTGCGAGAATGGCTCTCATTCCAACCGGGCGGCGGCCGGGCGCATGGTATAGTCGACGCTCATTTGGACGTCCAAACCGCATGAGCCAGATCCTTCCAGCCACGATCCCCGCCAGAGCGTTCGAGCAGTGCGCCGCCACCATTGCCGACGCCGCGCGCGAGCTGTCCATGCTCGGCTGGACGCCGGCGACCAGCAGCAACTTCTCGATGCGGGTCGATGCAGACCACGCGGCGATCACCATCTCCGGCCGGCACAAGGGCAGGCTCGGCCGCGACGACATCATGCTGATCGACCTGGACGGGAATGCCGTCGGCACCGATGCCCGCCCCAGCGCCGAGACGGCGCTGCATACCCAGATCTACCGGCGCTGGCCGGAGATGAACGCCGTGCTGCATACCCACTCGCGCACGCAAAGCGTGGCGTCGCGGCTGTTCGCCGCCGAGGGCGCCGTGCGCCTGCAGGGCTGGGAGCTGCAGAAGGCGATCACCGGCTACCACACCCATGAGAGCGTGCTGGAGATCCCGGTGTTCCCGAACACCCAGCACATGCCCGAACTGGTGGCCCGGGTCGACGCCTGGCTGGACGCGGGCAAGCCGCTGCACGCCTACCTGATCGACGGCCACGGCATCTACACCTGGGGCCGCGACATGGCCGAGACCCAGCGCCATCTGGAGGCGCTGGAGTTCCTGCTCGGCTGCGAACTTGACCTGAAAAAGCTGAGGGCATCATGAGCCGACTGCGCATCTTCGACGAAACCCGACCGCAATCGCCGCAGGCAACGATCGACGAGCACGCCGCGATTGCCGCCGAGCTGGGCAAGGTCGGCGTCCGCTTCGAACGGTGGGACGCCAGCCAGCCGATCGCGCCGGGCGCCAGCCAGGACGAGGTGATCGCGGCCTATCGCGGCGACATCGACCGCCTGATGGGCGAGAAGGGTTACCAGTCCGTCGACGTGATCAGTCTCGCCCCCGATCATCCCGACCGCGCCGTGCTGCGCCAGAAGTTCCTCAGCGAGCACACCCACAGCGAGGACGAAGTGCGCTTCTTCGTCGCCGGCGCCGGCCAGTTCACCCTGCACATCGGCGGCAAGGTCTACGACGTGCTGTGCGAACAGGGCGACCTGATCGGCGTGCCGGACGGCACCCGCCACTGGTTCGACATGAGCGAATCGCCCTGCTTCGTGGCGATCCGGCTGTTCACCAACAAGGAAGGCTGGGTAGCCAACTTCACCGGCGACGACATCGCGCAGCGGTTCCCGCGGATGCAGCCGCACCAGGCTACGCCGGGCTGATAACGGCCGCCTGCGCGCCATTCGTTTATGCTGGCCTACCCACCCAAGCCACCGCCGCCATGATCGAAATCCGCGCCATCGTCACCGACATCGAAGGCACCACCAGCTCGATCGACTTCGTCCGCGACGTGCTGTTTCCGTACGCGCGCAAGCGGCTGCCGGCCTTCGTCGAAACCCACGGCACCAAGCCCGAGGTGCAGCACTGGCTGCACGAGGCGGCCATGGAAGCCGGATTGGTGGAAGCCCGGCGCCAGGACATCATCGAACTGCTGCTGCAGTGGATCGACCAGGACCGCAAGTCCACTGCGCTGAAGGCGCTGCAGGGGATGATCTGGAAGGATGGCTACGAGGCCGGCGACTACCGCGCCCACATCTATCCGGAAGTCGCCGCACGATTGCGCGACTGGCGCGCCGACGGACTGCGGCTGTACATCTACTCCTCCGGCTCGGTGCCGGCGCAGCGGTTGTTCTTCCAGCACAGCGAGGCGGGCGACCTGAGCGCGCTGTTTGCCGGCTACTTCGATACAGAAACCGGCCCGAAGCGCGAAACCGAATCCTACCGGCGCATCGCCGAGGCGATCGGGGAGCAGCCCCGGCACCTGCTGTTCCTGTCCGATATCGTGGAGGAACTCGACGCCGCGCGAGCCGCCGGCTTCCATACCGGCTGGCTGATCCGCGAGCCACAGGCCCTGCCCGAATCGCCGCGCCACCCGGTTTATCGCGATTTCAAAGCGATCACGCCCTGAACCTGCCGCGCGAGCCCGCCATGCGTAGCGCCCTGACCGTCCTGCTTGCGTTCGCCGCCGGGGTGCTGCTGGCGACGTGGTGGCCTGGCCAAACGGCGATGCACTCGACCATCGGCCATCCTGCGCCAGCTGCGTCCGTCGACGTCGAGCCGGACACCGCACTGGACGGCGACACCGATGTCGACAACTGGCCCGGCCAGGCTCCGACGCCGGAACAGGTGCTGTATGCGCAGCCGCGAATGATGCGCGACGCGCTGGCGGAACTCGGCCCTCGCATACCCGGCAAACCCAACTTGTACCTGCTCGTCTTCGCCGGCGACGGCAGCGAGGACGTATTCCGCAATGAAGCCGAATACGCCGCGCGGCTGTTCGCGCAGCGCTTCGGCGCCACCACCCACAGCCTGGTGCTGGAGAACAACCCGGCCAGCCTGACCACCCGTCCGCTGGCCAGCTGGAGCAACCTGGAAACTGCGCTCGAAGGCCTGGGCAAGGTGATGCAGCCGGACCAGGACATCCTGCTGCTGTACCTCACCAGCCACGGCAGCGAGGATCACAGCCTGCTGGTCGACATGGACCCGCTGCCGCTGGACCAGCTCGGCGCCAGCGACCTGGCCGGCATCCTGTCCATGCATCCGTTCAAGTGGAAGGTGGTCGTGGTCAACGCCTGCTATTCCGGCGGCTTCGTGCCGCCGCTGCGCGGCCCCGGCACCCTGGTGCTCACCGCCGCCCGCGCCGACCGCAGCTCGTTCGGCTGCGGCAGCGATTCGGACATCACCTATTTCGGCAAGGCCTGGCTGGTCGACGCGCTGAACCACACCCCGGATTTCATCGAAGCCTTCAAGCGGGCCAGCGGCGAGATCAGCCAGTGGGAGCAGAAGGACAAGCTGACGCCGTCGGAACCGCAGATCGACATCGGCGGCGGCATTGCGGAGCAGCTCGCCTTGTGGCGCAAAGGGGTCACCCCGGGACCGATGCTGCCATTCAAACCCGCGACACCGGCCGGCAGCGCCTCCGTCGCCACTTCACGGTAAATCGACTCAGCCGCGTCCCGCGTGCCGGTCGGCCAGCACGCGGGCGACATCAGCCAAGTCGAGCCCGCGCGCGCGCAGCGCCACGGTGAGATGGAAAACCAGGTCCGCCGCCTCGCCGAGCAGTTCGGCATCGCCCTGCGCTACGGCAGCCAACGCCGTCTCGACACCTTCCTCGCCCACTTTCTGTGCGATCCGGCGCATGCCGCCCTCGAACAGCCTGGTGGTATAGCTGCCTGCCGGCCGCTCGGCATGGCGCTGCGCGACCAGCGCGTCGAGTTCGGCAAGGAAACCCAGCGGCGGCCGCACGGTTTTGCCGAAGCAGCTGGACGTGCCGAGGTGACAGGTCGGGCCATGCGGCTCGGCCTGGATCAGCAAAGTGTCGGCGTCGCAGTCGGCGCGGATCGACTTCAACGCCAGCACGTGGCCGGAGCTCTCGCCCTTGGTCCACAACCGCTGCCTGCTGCGGCTATAGAACGTCACCAGGCCGCGGGCCTGCGTCTGCGCCAGCGCGTCGGCATTCATGTAGCCGAGCATCAGCACCTCGCCGCTCAGCCAGTGCTGCACGATCGCCGGCAGCAGGCCGTTGCCCTTGGCCCAGTCGAGGCGGCTGACATCGGTATTGGAATCTTTGTTCATCGTTGTTCCTGATTGGCAGTGCCAATTGAGCCAACTTCCGTTCGCACCGAGCGTAACTCGCGTCAGCGAGTGAAGTCGAAGTGCCGGCGCGGCGGCAGCCCCTCGACTTCGGCCCTGCGGCCCACGCCCTGGGGGAACGGTGGGTTTCCGGCCAACCAGACTTCGGCGGCAGACAGGCCGCTGTTTTCCCGACCGTTCACAGGCGCACCGCTACACCTTGCCCGTGCAGATACTGCTTGAGTTCGGGAATCGCGATCGCTCCGGAGTGGAACACGCTGGCCGCCAGCGCGCCGTCTACGTCAACCTCGACGAAGGCATCGCGGAAATGCTGCAGCGTGCCGGCGCCGCCGGAAGCAACCAACGGCACATGGCACACTGCGCGCGCCACCGACAATTGCTCCAGGTCGTAGCCGCGGCGTACGCCGTCGCTGCCCATGCAGTTCAACACGATCTCACCGGCACCACGCTGCTGCGCCTCGACCATCCAGTCCAGCGTGCGGCGCGGCAGAGCCTGCGTCTTCGCGGGATCGCCGGTGTACTGGCGCACGCGCCACTCGCCATCGGCATCGCGCAGCGAGTCGATGCCGACCACCACGCATTGCACGCCGAACGCGGCGGCCAGCTCGTCGATCAACCCGGGCCGCTCCAGCGCCGGCGAGTTCACCGAGATCTTGTCCGCGCCGGCATGCAGCACCGCGCGCGCCTCGTCGACCGAGCGGATGCCGCCAGCCACGCAGAACGGAATGTCGATCACGCAGGCAACCTTCTCGACCCAGCCGCGATCCACGCTGCGCCCCTCCGGGCTGGCGGTGATGTCGTAGAACACCAGCTCGTCGGCGCCTTCGTCGCGATAACGCAGTGCGAGATCGACGATCTCGCCCATCACCACGTGATCGCGGAAGCGCACGCCCTTGACCACCTTGCCGTCGCGCACGTCCAGGCAGGGAATGATGCGGCGGCTCAGCATGCCAATGCCTCCTCGACGGTGAAGCGCCCTTCCAGCAGCGCACGGCCGAGGATCACGCCCTGCGCACCCGCCTCGCGCGCGGCGCGGATGTCGTCCAGCGAGCGCACGCCACCGGACGCCTGCACGGCCAGTGACGGCACCGCGGCGGCGAGGTGGCGATAGAGATCGAGGTTGAAGCCGGCCAGCATGCCGTCGCGGTCGATGTCGGTGCACAGCAGGTGGCGCGCGCCGCGCGCGGCGTACCACGGCGCCAGTTCGTCCAGCGTGCGCGCCTCGGTTTCGGTCCAGCCGGCGCTGGGCAAGGCCCAGCGGCCATTGACGCAGCGGGTGTCGAGCGCAAGGATCAAACGTTCGGCACCGTATTTGTCCAGCCAGCCGGCGACGAGTTCGGGATCGCGGATCGCCACGCTGCCCAGCACCACACGCTGCACGCCGGCGTCGAACAAACGTTGCAGGTCCATTTCGTCCCGCACTCCACCGCCGGCCTGGACCTGCATGCCATCTGCCGCGATCGAGCGGATCACCGCGAGATTGTCGAGCCGACCCGAGCGCGCGCCATCCAGATCGACCAGGTGCAACCGGCGTGCGCCGGCGTCGGCGTAGCGCCGCGCCAGTTCGCGCGGATCGGCCGCATACGTGGTCTGCTGCGCGTAGTCTCCCTGCTTCAGGCGCACCACCTGGCCGCCGCGCAGGTCGATCGCGGGGATCGCGTCGAAGTTCATAGTCCGAGGAAATTCCTGAGGAGCCTCGCGCCGACGGCAGCGGAGCGCTCGGGATGGAATTGCATGCCGTAGTAGTTGTCGCGTGCGATCACGGCGGAAAATGCCTCGCCATAGTCGCTGCTGGCGAGGGTCCAGTCGCTCACCGGCACCGCATAGCTGTGCACGAAGTACGCCTGCTCATCGTCGCCCAGCCCGGCCAGCAGGGGATGCGCCTGCTTCGCGCTCAAGCAGTTCCAGCCCATGTGCGGCACGCGCAGACCGGGAGCTTCGGCGAAGCGGCGCACCGGTACCGGGATCAGCCCGAGGCATTCGGTATCGCCCTCCTCCGAATGCGCGCACAACAGCTGCATGCCCAGGCAGACACCCAGCACGGGCTGCTTCAGCGAGCGCAGCAGCTCGACCAGGCCCAGCTCGCGCAGCCGTGCCATGCCGGGGCCGGCAGCGCCCACGCCGGGCAGGATCACCTTGTCGGCGGCGCGGATCGTCGCCGCGTCCGCGGTCAGCGCGGCATCCACGCCCAGCCGCTGCAGCGCGTAACGCACCGAGCCGATATTGGTACCGCCGGCATCGACCAGGACCACGCTCATCACAGCGCGCCCTTGGTGCTGGGCAGTTCGCTGCCCTCGCGGCGGATCGCCTGGCGCAGCGTGCGCGCGACGACCTTGAAGCAGGCCTCGACCATGTGATGCGCGTTGTCGCCGCGCACGGACAGGTGCAGGTTCGCGCCCAGGCTCTCGCACAGCGAGCGGAAGAAGTGCGGCACCAGTTCGGTCGGCACCTCGCCCACGCGCTCGCGCGGGAAGCTGCCCTCGAACACGAAGTACGGCCGGCCGGACAGGTCCAGCGCCGCGCTGGCCTGCGCTTCGTCCATCGGCAGGGTGAAGCCGTAGCGGCCGATGCCGCGCTTGTCGCCGAGCGCCTGCTTCAAGGCCCCGCCCAATGCCAGCGCGCAGTCCTCGATGGTGTGGTGCTCGTCGATGCGGATGTCGCCGTCGCATTGCAGCTCCAGCGCGAAGCCGCCGTGCTTGCCGATCTGCTCCAGCATGTGGTCGAAGAAACCCAGCCCGGTGCGCGCCTTCGGCTCGGCTACCCGGTCCAGATCGACGCTGACCGTGATGCGGGTTTCCCTGGTGTTGCGTGCCACCGTGGCCGTACGCGGCGCGTCCAATAGCTGGTGCGCCAGCGCCTCCCAGTCGAGCCCGCGCGGCCCCACGCGGAAGCCGCGCACACCAAGATTCGCGGCAAACTGCAGGTCGGTCTCGCGATCGCCCACCATGGCCGATGCTGCGCGGCTCCAGCCGTCGTCGGCGAGGTAGTGCCGCAGCATGCCGATGCCGGGCTTGCGCGTGTCCTTGCCCTCGTGCGGGAAGCTGCGATCGATCAACACCTCGCGGAAGCGAATGCCCTGCGAGTCGAGGATGCGCAGCAGCAGTTCGTGCGGCCCGGTGAAATCCGGTTCGGGGAAACTGTCGGTGCCCAGGCCATCCTGGTTGGTCACCATCACCAGTTCGTAGCCGGCCGCGACGAAACGCTGCAACGCGGCGATCACGCCCGGCAGCAGGGCCAGCTTTTCGTAGCTGTCGATCTGCTCGTCGGCCGGCTCCTCGATCAGGCAGCCGTCGCGGTCGACGAAAAGCAGCTTGCGACTGTTCATGCCGGTCCCTCGGCAAGATCCCGGCCATCCATGGCCGGACTCTTCAGAAGAGCCGCTCCATCGGCGACGCCTTGACCGGAAGCCAGCACAGCCAGCACCCGATCATTCTCCGCGGGAGTGCCGATGGTGATGCGCAGCGCATCGCCGAGGTTCGGATAGCGACGCACGTCGCGCACCACGATGCCGGCCGCGAGCAGACGCTGGTAAGCGGCGCCGGCGTCATCGAAGCGCACGGCGAGAAAGTTCGCCTGCGACGGCAACACCTCGCGCACGCCGGGCAACCGGCGCAGCTCGGCCTGCATCCGCGCGCGCTGTTCGCGCACGATGGCGACATGCCCTCGTGCATTCGCCTGGCCCCAGCCGGACAACGCCAACAACGCGGCGTCCACACACGGCAACGGCAACGGATACGGCGCCATGATCCGGCGCAACAGCGCGATCACCTCGGCATTCGCCAGCAAACTGCCGACGCGTGCGCCGGCCAGCGCCCAGGCCTTGGACAAGGTGCGCAACACGGCTAGGTTGTCATAGCGGCCGATCAGGTCCGCCACGCTGCCCGCGTCGCCGAACTCCGCGTAGGCCTCGTCCACCACCAGCAAGGCGCGACCGCTCAGCGCCTGCGCCAGCCGCTCGACCACGGCGCGCGGCACCGGCTGCCCGGTGGGATTGTTCGGCGTGCAGATGAAGACCAGCTTCACTGCCGGGCTCACGGCGGCCAGTACGGCATCCGCGTCCAGGCTGAAACCCGCCTCCAGCGGCACCTCGACGATGCCCGCATCCTGCACCCGGGCGCATACCGCGTACATGCCGAACGTCGGCGGCTGGATCAGGATCGCGTCGCGGCCGGCGCGGCAGAACGCGCGCACCAGCAGGTCGATCGCCTCGTCGCTGCCGCGGCCAACCAGCAGCTGTTCGCGCCGCACGCCATAGAGCGCCGCCAGCGCATCGACCAGGGCGGCAGGCTGCGGCTCGGGATAGCGGTTGCAGCCAAGGTTGTGGTCGCCCATCGGCGCCCACGCCGATTCGTTCGCGTTGAGCAGGACTTCGCCGCCGCTGGCTTCCATCCGCGCCGATGAGTACGGCTGCATCGCGCGGATCTCCGGCCGCGCCAGGTCGAGTACGCTCATGCCAATGCCTCCAGGCGCAAGGTCACCGCGCGGCGGTGCGCCTCCAGTTGTTCGGCCGCCGCCAGCGTCGCCGTGCACGGGCCGATGCTGCGCAAGCCTTCTTCGCTGACTTCCTGCACGCTGATCTGCTTCTGGTAGCTGGCCACCGACACGCCGCTGTAGCTGCGCGCGTAGCCGTAGGTCGGCAGCACATGGTTGCTGCCGCTGCAATAGTCGCCCACCGATTCGGGCGTCCACTGGCCGAGGAAGATCGAGCCGGCGCTGTCGATGCCGTCGAGCAAGGCGCGCGGCGCGGCCACCTGCAGGATCAGGTGCTCGGGCGCGTAGCGGTTGCTCACCTCGACCGCCTGCGCCAGCGAGTCGACGCCGATCAACCGGCTCTGCGCCAGCGCCTGGCGGGCGATCGCGCCGCGCGGCAATTCGGCGCATTGGCGCTCGACCTCGGCGGCTGCCTTGTCCAGCAGGTCGGCGGACGGGCTCAGCAGGATCACCTGCGAATCCGGCCCGTGCTCGGCCTGAGACAGCAGGTCGGCGGCGACGAACACCGGGTTCGCGCCGGCATCGGCGATCACCAGCACTTCCGACGGGCCGGCCGGCATGTCGATCGCGGCGCCGTCCGGGTCGGACGACACCTGCAGCTTCGCTTCGGTGACCCAGGCGTTGCCGGGGCCGAACAGCTTGTCGCACTTCGGCACGCTGGCGCTGCCGTAAGCCATCGCGGCGATCGCCTGCGCGCCGCCCAGCTTGAACACTTTGTGCACGCCGGTGAGGCGCGCGGCATACAACACCGCCTCGTCGCAACGGCCATCCGCGCGCGCCGGCGAGCACAACACCACCTCGCGGCAACCGGCGACATGCGCCGGCACGCCCAGCATCAAGGCGGTCGACGGCAGCGGCGCACTGCCGGCCGGCACGTACAGGCCGACCCGGCTGACCGGACGCAGCATGCGCTCCACCCGCACGCCGGGCGCGGTATCCACCGCCACCGGCTGCGGCGCCGCCGCGCGATGGAACAACTCGATGCGCGCGGCCGCTTCTCGGATCGCCGCCTTCAGGGCCGGATCGAGAAAGGCCTCGGCCGCGGCGAACTCGGCCTCATCCACCGCGATCGTGTCCAGTGTGCAGCGGTCGTATTTTGCGCTGAGCTCACGCAATGCCGTGTCGCCGTGCTCGCGCACGGCAGCGATGATCCGCTCGACACCGCGGCGCAGTTCATCCGCGCGCGACTGCGCGGGCCGCGCCAGCGCATCGCGGCGTGCCGCTTCATCCAGTGCGTTCCAGTCCAGACGTTTCATGCGAGCCAGTTCTTCATGCGAGCATTTTCTCCACCGGCAGCACGAACATCTCGCGCGCGCCGGCCCTCTTGATTTCTTCCAGTTGCCGCCAGCTCACTTCGCCGGCGCACAACGCTTGCAGCATCAGCTGGTCTGGCTGGCCGGCGACCGGCAGCAGGGTCGGCTGCGGGCCGCCCGGCAACAACCGGGTGACCGCTTCCAGCGTGTGGCGCGAGGTCTGCAACAGCAACAGGCGCGATTCACGCACCTGGATCACCCCGTCCAGTCGCTTCAGCAGCAACTCCAGCAGGTCGCCGCGCTCGTCTGCCGGCAAGGCCAGCGGCCCGGCCAGTACGGCCTCGCTCTGCAACAGCACGTCGGTCTCGCGCAACTGGTTCGCCACCAGGGTGCCGCCGCTCTGCACCAGGTCGCAGATCGCATCGGCGGTGCCCAGCTTCGGCGCAATCTCGACCGAACCGGCCAGGGTCACCACGCCGGCGTCGATCCCCTGCGTGCGCAGCCATTCGCCGAGCAGGCCCGGATACGAAGTGGCGATGCGCCGGCCCTGCAGTTGTTGCGGCCCCTGGTAGTCCAGTTCCTGCGGTACCGCGATCGACAACCGGCAGCGTCCAAAGCCGAGCGGGCGCAGTTCGCTGAGCGGTTCGGCATCGCGCCCCGTGGTGAGCTGGAACTCGCTCAGCACGTTGCGCCCGACGATGCCGAGGTCGCACACGCCCTGCGCGATCAGGCCGGGAATATCGTCGTCGCGCACCAGCAGCAGGTCGACCGGTTCGCCCTCGCCGAAGCAGAACAGCTTGTCGCGGCTTTGCCGGAAGGTGAGCCCGCAACGGGTCAGCAGCTCCAGCGCCGGCTCGGTCAGCCGGCCGGACTTCTGCATCGCGATGCGCAAGCGGTCGCGCGTTTTCATGCCTTCGCCTTTTTCGCTGCCTGCGACTGTCGCCGCGCAGCGCGGGCCGCGGCCGCCAGATAGCCGCCGCTGCCCTGGTTGAGGTAGCGCGCCACCCGTCCGATCGTGGTGATGCTGACTGCGGTGCGCTCGTGGATCTCGCGGTACGACACGCCTTCCAGCAGGTACGGAACCACCCGCCAGCGATCCACCAGCACCTCAAGCTCGGCCGGCGTGCACAGGTCGCTCAGGAAGGCGCCCATCTCCCCGCTGTTCTTCAACGACAGCAGCGCCTCGTAAAGGCTCTGCTCGGCGGATTCGGCGGGGGTTTCCGGATCGAGCGATCGACGTTTCATAATGTACTAACGCATTAACACAGTGGTGCGCATCATACACGGCATGCGGCACCGCGGCAAACCCGTTTTTCGCCGGTATCAATCCGGGTTCAGCGGCGGTTGTCCGAAGCGCCTAGCACAGCTTCGACAGCCTCCCCTCTCCAAAAACAAAGACCCCCGCCGAAGCGGGGGTCGTGCGAACCTGGTGCAGGCCGGAGTCGGCTCAGGCCGACTTCTTCTTCGGCGCGGCCTTCTTGGCGGCAGCCGGCTTGGTCACGGTCGGCTTGGCGCCCACCACGGCCGGCAGCACGCCGTGCGCACGGGTATTGCCGTAGCTGCCGCGATAGGTCTTGCCGCGACGGGTCTTGCGATCGCCCTTACCCATGGGGAACTCCTTGATTTATTGGATGAACGGCCTGCCATCATAGCAGTGTCGGAGCCGTGCGGGATAGTCAGGGCTGGCCGTGCCCGGCGCAGTCCCCGCCGGCATCGAGACACTTGCCGGGGTCGATCTGCACGGTCACATGCTGGATCCCGAAGCGCTCCAGCAACATTCGCTTGATCGCCTGCAAGGCCCGCGCGCCGTCGGCATGCTCATCCAGTTCGGCATGCACGGTGGCCATGCGCGAACCCGACGCCAGTTGCCACACGTGCAGGTGGTGAATGTCGCGGATGGCGGGATCGGCCGTGCGCAGCGACGCCTCCACCAGTGCGCTGTCCATGCCGTCGGGCACGCCTTCCAGCAGGATGTGCGCGGACATCCGCAACAAGCGCCATGCGCTGCCCAGGATCAGCAGCGAGACCAGCAGCGACAGCACCGGATCGGCCCACAGCCAGCCGAGCCAGCGGATCGCCAGCGCCGCCAGCACCGCCGCCAGCGAACCGAGCAGGTCGCCCAGCACATGCAGGCTGGCGCCGGCCAGGTTGACGTCGTCGTGCGCATGCCCGTGCAGGGTGCGCAGCACCAGCGCATTCACCAGCAACCCCGCGACCGCCACGGCCAGCATCATCCCGGACAGGATCTCCCCGGGGTGCAGCAGCCGCACGACGGCCTCGTAGACGATCCAGCCGACCAGCACGAACTGGCCCATTGCATTGACGAAACCCGCCAGCACTTCCATCCGGCCATAGCCGTAACTGCGCCGCGCATCGGCCGGCCTGGTTGCCACCCACGCGCCGACCACCGCCAGCAGCAGGGCCAGCGCATCGACCATCATGTGGCCGGCATCGGCCAGCAAGGCCAGCGAGCCGGACCACGCGCCGCCAACCACCTCGACCATCATCATCACGGCGGTCAAGACGAAAGCAAACAGCAGCTTGCGACTGCGCCCGCCGGATGCAAGGGCGTGGCCATGCGCATGGTCGTGTGCGTGGTCGTGCAAGTGGGCGTGGGGCGTGCTCATGCGTGCATGCTAGGAACGGCCGCCGCCGTTACACAATCACCACGTTCAGTGCGCGCACTGCGGGCCATGCACGTGGGCGTCGCCGTTGCGGCTGTCCAGTCGCAGGTTGACGAAATGCGCGGCGGCCAGCAGCAGGCCGCCGCAGGTCACCAGCACGCTGTGCAGGATCAGCAAGGAGCCATCGATGTAGATGACGCCGAGCAGCAGCAGGGCCAGCGCCGGCGCGGCCAGCCGCAATGGCAGCGACTGCCGGTGCCGGCGATAACCGCGGACCAGCACGAACGAGGCCAGCACGCAGGCACACAGCACGAAAACACGCTCGAAGCGGTGGTCGGCCAGGAATTCCAGGCCCAGCAGCGGCAGCAGCGCGAGCACGAAGGGCAACAGCGCGCAGTGGATCGCGCACAGGAAAGAAGCCATCGCGCCAACGCGATCGGCGGCATGCCACCAACGGGATTTGTTCGCCTGCTCGGAATCCATCGACCTGCCCCGGCGTCGCCAGACGTGGCGACTCTATATCCGGCCGACGATATGTTACTTTATAACACTATCGACCGCCATACCCGGGGAACCCGGGCTCAGGCCTTGCGGCAGTTCCTGCAGGTGCCGTGCACTTCCAGGGTTTGCGCCTGCGGACGGAAGCCGAGTGCCTTGGCCTGTGCCTCGATCAGCTCGGCAACCCGCTCGTCGCAGACTTCCTGGGCACTGGAGCAGATGTCGCAGATCAGGAACGGTACCTGGTGCGCTTCGGCCGGGTGGTGGCAGGAGACGAACGCATTGATCGATTCCAGCTTGTGGATGAAGCCGTTCTCGAGCAGGAAGTCGAGCGCGCGGTAGACCGTCGGCGGCGCGGCGTTGCCGTGCTTCTCGCGCAGCTGGTCAAGCAGGTCGTAGGCCTTGACCGGCTTGTGCGCGGTCGCGACCAGTTCGAGCACTTCCTTGCGCAGCGGGGTCAGGCGCAAGCCGCGCTCCTCGCTGGCATGCTCCACCGCACGCACGAACCCCTTCGCATCCTCATGATGATGATGCGGATGGTGCGCGTGCGGGTTGTGGGCGACTTCATGGCTCACGCGTTTCACCTCAAGACGGATCATACACTGGCAACCGCATCACTCCAGACAAGGCTCAGCGCCGCAGTGGCGGCGGCTGCGGGTGCGGCGCGGGGCGGGGCCTGGACAGGATCACGATCCAGCCGATCGGCCCCAGCACCCACGCCCATACGATGCCCTCGAACAGGCGGCCGCGCCACCAGCCGAGCAGCGCGCCCACCGCGACGAACAGCAGGCTCCACCAGAACATGGCTGCCCACGGCAGCATATTCAACAGGTTGAAGAAGATGTGCCAGAACGCACCCGGTGCGTCGGGGTCGACGCCCTGGGTGGCCCTGGCCAGCAGTTCGTCCACGGCGGGTTCAGCGCGTCATCGACATGGCGGGAAGCTCATCCCCGCGCGATGGCGATCGCGGCGTCGATGCGCTTGAGCGCTTCGTCGCAGCCGGCCAGGTAGATCGTGTGCTCGATCGACGGCGAGACCTGGGTACCGGTCATCGCCACCCGCAGCGGCTGCGCGATCTTGCCCATGCCCAGTTCCAGCTTCGCGGCAACCTGCTCGATCACCTGGTGGATCGGTTCCGGCTGCCATTCGCACCCGGCCAGCAGCGACTTGGCCGCGTCGAGCACGGCAACCGCGCTGTCGTTCTTCAGATGCTTGGCGACCGCCTTGTCGTCCCATTCGGCGATCGGCGCGTACCAGATCTTCGCGCGCTCGGCCATTTCCTTCAGCGTGTGCACGCGGTCGCGCAACGCCACGATCACGTCGACCGGTGCCGGGCCGTGCGACGTGTCGATCCCGGCGCGCTGCAGGTGCCACTCAAATTCGGCGGCCAGCGACTGCGGGGCATCCGTCTTCAGGTAGTGCTGGTTGAGCCAGGCCAGCTTCTCGGTGTCGAAGCGCGAAGCGGCCTTGTTGACGTCGGCGATGTCGAACAGCGCGATCATCTCCTCGCGCGAGAAGATCTCCTGGTCGCCGTGCGACCAGCCCAGCCGCACCAGGTAGTTCAGGATCGCGTGCGGCAGGAAGCCGTCGGCGCGGTACTCCATCACGCTGACCGAGTTGGTGCGCTTGGACAGCTTCTTGCCTTCCTTGTCGAGGATCATCGGCAGGTGCGCGAACTCCGGCACCTTCGCGCCCAGCGCGTGGTAGATGTTGATCTGCCGCGGCGTGTTGTTGACGTGGTCGTCGCCGCGGATCACCTCGGTGATGCCCATGTCGATGTCGTCGACCACCACGGCGAAGTTGTAGGTGGGCCAGCCGTCGGAGCGGAAGATCACCAGGTCGTCCAGCTCGCTGTTGGCCCACTCGATGCGACCCTTCACCTTGTCGTCGAACACCACCGAGCCTTCAGTCGGATTGCGGAAACGGATCACGCGATTGGGATCGTCACGACGGGCTTCATGAAAGCCGGGTTCGTTGCGGTCGCGGTAATGGCCGTTGTAGCGCGGCTTCTCGCCCTTCGCCATCGCGGCCTCGCGCATCGCCTCGATCTCTTCCTTGCTCTCGTAGGCGTAGTACGCCTTGCCGGCGGCGACCAGCTCGTCGGCGACCTGCTTGTACCGCGCAAGCCGCTGGGTCTGGTAGAACGGGCCTTCGTCGGCGTCGAGGCCGAGCCAGTGCATCGCGTCGAGTATCGCCTGCACCGCCGCGTCGGTGGAGCGCTCGCGGTCGGTGTCCTCGATGCGCAGGATGAATTCGCCGCCGCGACGGCGCGACTCCAGCCAGCAATACAGCGCGGTGCGCGCGCCGCCGATATGCAGGAAACCGGTGGGGCTGGGGGCGAAGCGGGTGCGGACGGTCATCGGAATATCGGCAGCGTGAGAGCGAAGCTGCCGATTTTAGCCGATCTGCCAACGGCAGCCCGCGAATCGCCCGCTTCACACAGGATTACTTCACGTGGATGGTGATCTTCTTCGACACCACCGCCGGATCGAACGGCACATGGTTCTGGTCGCCCAGTTCCAGTTGCAGGGTGTGCGTGCCGGGCTTCAGCTTCAGCGTGGTCTCGGTCTGGCCGCCACCGAAGTGGATGTGGTTGGCGTCGTTCGGGATCGGCTGGCCGGCAGCAGGCAGTTCCTTCACGTCGACCAGCAGGTGATGGTGGCCGGTGTGCTCCTTGGTCACCCCGGCCGGCGCCACGCCCATGCCCTTGAGGCCGAAGCGCACGGTGACGTCCTGGCCCACGGTGGCGCCATTGCTGGGCGAAATGATGTAGACCTCGGCGCCGCCGGGTGCCGGGGTGATCGGCAGGCCAGCGTCGGCGGCCAGTGCGGCACTGGCCAGTCCGGTCAGGGCAAGTGCGAGCAGGATGCGTTTCATCGTCGGTCTCCAGCGGTGAAGGATGGCCCAGTGTAAGCGCTGTGGTGTCCTCAAGGCACCCGCACGTCACCGCGGCGTCATGTACCCGCCACGTCGCCGCAACGCCGGCCGGCGAAGCTGTGCCCAGCCAGCACGGGTAGCGTCATGCGCATCGGCATCGTCAGCGAAACCTATCCACCGGAAATCAACGGCGTCGCGCTGACCGTGCACAGCCTCGCCGCCGGACTTGCCGCGCGGGGCCACGACATCGACCTGATCCGCCCGCGCCAGCCGCAGCCACATGGCGATGAAGCCGGCATCGACGCGCTCGAACTGCGCGGCGGCGCCCTGCCCCGTTACCCCGGCCTGCGCTTCGGCCTGCCAGCCGGACGCACGCTGCGCCAGCACTGGTCGAAGCAGCGTCCCGACGCGGTGTACGTAGCTACCGAGGGACCGCTCGGCTGGTCGGCCATGCGTGCCGCCAGACGACTGGGCATCCCGCTCAGCAGCGGCTTCCATACCCGCTTCGACAGCTACGCCAGCCACTACGGCCTGGGCCTGCTCACGCCGCTGGTGCGCGGCTACCTGCGCCGCTTCCACCAGCGTGCCGCCGCCACGCTGGTGCCGACCGACGCACTCGCACGGGAGCTGCATGCCATGGGTATCGCCAACGCACGCCTGCTGCGCCGCGCGGTGGACACGCAGCTGTTCCACCCGAACCGGCGCGATGAAGCCTTGCGCGCCAGCTGGGGCGTGGACGCCGCCACGCCGGTGGTGCTGTACGTCGGACGCATCGCGCCGGAGAAGAATCTCGACCTGGCGGTACAGGCCTTTCGCGCGATCCGCCAGCAGGTGCCGCAGGCGCGTTACGTATGGGTCGGCGACGGCCCGGCCCGCGACGCGCTGCAGGCCGCGCATCCGGATTTCATCTTCGCCGGCGTGCAGCGCGGCGAGGCGCTGGCACGGCACTACGCCAGCGCGGACCTGTTCCCCTTCCCCAGCCTCAGCGAGACCTTCGGCAACGTGATCATCGAGGCGCTGGCCGCCGGCCTGCCGGTGGTGGCCTACGCCGAAGGCGCCGCGCGCGAGCATCTCGTCGACGGCGTCAACGGCTACTGCATCGCATCGGGCAACGCAGCGGCCTTCATCGGGGCGGCGGCGAAACTTGCCGGCAACCCGGCGCTGATCCGGCACATGGGCCGCGCCGGCCACGCCGGCATGGCCGGGCTTTCGCCGGACGCGGTGATCCGCGATTTCGAAACCCTGCTGCGCGAGATGGCCGAGGAGAACCTGCATGAACACGCCTCCATCGCCGCCCACGTCTGAGCTTCTGCCCGGGCCGCGTTTCGCGCTGGACCGACGCGTCTGCGTGATCGCCAACCACTGGGGCGCCCGGCGCCTGGTGGGCCTGTTCTTCGGCATGGTCAGCCGGCTCGGCGACGGGGTGTTCTGGTATGCACTGATGGCCGCGCTGGCCGTGCTCGGCGGCCAGCGCGGCATCGCCGCCGCCACGCACATGGCGGCGACCGGACTCGCCGCGTTGCTGCTGTATCGCCTGCTGAAGCGCTGGACGCGCCGCCCGCGTCCCTACCGCGCCTGCCCCGGCGTGATCGCGCACGTGCCGCCGCTGGACGAGTTCAGCTTCCCGTCCGGGCATACCTTGCAGGCGGTGGGCTTCAGCGTCGTGGCGCTGGCCTGGTATCCGTCGCTGGCGCCGCTGCTGCTGGGCTTCACTGTACTGGTCGCCGTCTCGCGGGTGATCCTCGGGCTGCACTATCCCAGCGACGTGCTGGCCGCGATCGTCATCGGCAGCGGTCTTGGCGGCGTGTCGCTGTGGCTGCTGTCGTCACTCGGCTGAGCGTTGCGCTGCACAGAATATGCGCACGCCGTCGGCAGTGCCTTTGCGCTCAGACAGATAGCGCACTTGTCCACAGGCTTTACCGCGCACGCTCCACAATCGCTGTGGAGAACTTCGCCCGACTGCGCAACATCTCGGCAACGCGTAGCAAGTGCTTGATGGACAAGTGGCGAATATCGCTTGTCCACAGGCTTTACCGCGACACCTCCACAGCGGCTGTGGAAAACCCGATCGCGCAAACGACGATGCCGCCCGAAGGCGGCATCGCATCGTTGTGCCAATCCCGGATCAAGCCGCGCGCGGCGCCTTCATCAGGATGCCGAGCAGGTCGGCCAGCTTGTCGCGCATCTCGCGGCGATCGACGATCAGGTCGATCGCGCCATGGTCGAGCAGGAACTCCGAACGCTGGAAGCCCTCCGGCAAGGTCTCGCGCACGGTCTGCTCGATCACGCGCGGACCGGCGAAACCGATCAGCGCCTTCGGCTCGCCGATATTGATGTCGCCAAGCATCGCCAGGCTGGCCGAAACGCCGCCGGTGGTCGGGTTGGTCAGCACGCTGATGTACGGCACGCCGGCGTCGCGCAGGCGCGCCAGCGCGGCCGAGGTCTTCGCCATCTGCATCAGCGAGAACAGCGCTTCCTGCATGCGCGCGCCGCCGGTAGCGGAGAAGCACACCAGCGCGCTCCTGTCGGCCAGCGCGCGTTCGGCGGCGCGCGCGAACTTCTCGCCGACCACCGAACCCATCGAGCCACCCATGTAGGCGAACTCGAATGCCGTCGCCATCAGTGGACGGCCCTTGAGCCTGCCGCTCATCGCGACCATCGCATCCTTCTCGCCGACCTTCTTCTGGGTGGCGGCAATGCGGTCGCGATACTTCTTGGAGTCGCGGAACTTCAGCGGATCGGTCGGCTCCAGGCCAGACCACAGTTCCTGCGCCGAGCCCTCGTCGAGCAGCGCGCCCAGTCGCACGCGCGCACTGATGTAGTGATGATGGCCGCACTTCGGGCAGACCATCAGGTTGCGCTCGAGCTCCGGCCGGTACAGCACGGTGCCGCAACCGCCGCACTTTTCCCACACGCCCTCGGGCACCGAACCCTTGCCGCCATTCGGACTCTGCGGGCGGGTGCGCGGGTTCATGATTTTCTGCAGCCAATTCATTGCATCACCCTGACTGTTCGTGAGCGCGCCGCGATCAGGCGGTGCGCGTCCTCAATGCGTATCGAGCGCGGTGCGGATCGGCGCCAGGAACGCTTGCGCGCGCGTGGCGATTTCCGCGGCATCCGTCGCCCCGGCCAGCCGCTCGACCAGCGCACTGCCGATCACCACCGCATCGGCGAAACCGGCGATCGCCTGCGCGCTCGCCGCATCGCGGATGCCGAAGCCCACCGCCACCGGCGCCTTCGCATGGGCCCGGATATCCGCCACGCGCGCCGCGATGTCGCCGGTGCTCAAGTGTGCCGCACCAGTGGTGCCGGCAAACGAGACATAGTACAGGAAACCCTCGGCCGAACCGCACAACTGCGCCATACGCGAGGGTGCGGTGGTCGGTGCGGCGAGCAGGATCTGCTGCAGCCCGGCGTCGCGCAACGGCTGCAGCACGGCGGATTCCTCCAGCGGGCAATCGACCAGCAGCACGCCATCGACGCCGGCCTGCACGGCCTCCTGCGCGAAGCGCGCGTAGCCGTGGATCTCGACCGGGTTGAGGTAGCCCATCAGCACGATCGGCGTGTCCGCATCGCGCTGTCGGAACGCAGCGACCCAGCCCAGCACCTCGGCCAGGCCCACGCCTTTCGCGATCGCCCGCTCGCTGGCGTGCTGGATAACCGGGCCGTCGGCCATCGGGTCGGAGAACGGCACGCCCAGCTCGATCAGGTCGGCGCCGGCGTCGACCAGTGCGTGCATCAGCGCCACCATGTGCTGCGGCGACGGATCGCCGGCGGTGACGAACGGAACCAGGCCGGTGCGGCCGGCCGATTTCAGGGCGGCGAAGCGACGGTCGATGCGACTCATACCTCGACTCCTTCGCGCGCCGCGATCGTGTGCACGTCCTTGTCGCCGCGGCCGGACAGGTTGCACAGCACGATGCCGTCCTTCGGCAATTCACGCGCCAGCTTGATTGCCTGCGCCACCGCGTGGCTGGATTCCAGCGCGGCCAGGATGCCCTCGGTGCGCGCAAGCAGATGGAATGCCTCCATCGCCTCGTCGTCGGTCACGCCGACGTACTCGGCGCGGCCGGCGTCCTTCAGGAACGCATGCTCGGGACCGACGCCGGGATAGTCGAGGCCAGCCGAGATCGAATGCGTTTCGGTGATCTGGCCGTTGTCGTCGCACAGCACGTAGGTGCGGTTGCCGTGCAGCACGCCGGGCCGGCCGGCCGCCAGCGAGGCCGCGTGATGCCCGGTGGCGATGCCCTCGCCGGCCGCCTCGGCGCCGACGATGCGCACGCCGGCATCGTTGAGGAACGCATGGAACAGGCCGATCGCGTTGGAACCGCCACCGACGCAGGCAGTCAGCACGTCCGGCAGGCAGCCGTATTGCTCCAGCACCTGCGCGCGCGCCTCGCGACCGACGATCGCGTTGAAATCGCGCACCATCAGCGGGTACGGATGCGGCCCGGCCACCGTGCCGATGATGTAGAAGGTGTCGGCCACGTTGGTGACCCAGTCGCGCATCGCCTCGTTCAGCGCATCCTTCAGCGTCTTCGAGCCGGACGTCACCGGCACCACCTCGGCGCCGAGCAGCTTCATGCGGTAGACGTTGATCTTCTGCCGCTCGATGTCCACCGCGCCCATGTAGACCACGCACTTCAGGCCCAGCCGCGCCGCCACCGTGGCGCTGGCCACGCCGTGCTGGCCGGCGCCGGTCTCGGCGATGATGCGGGTCTTGCCCATGTTGCGCGCGACCAGCGCCTGGCCGACCGTGTTGTTGATCTTGTGCGCGCCGGTGTGGTTCAGATCCTCGCGCTTGAACAGGATGCGCGCACCACCGACGTGCTGCGACAGCCGTTCGGCGTGGTAGATCGGGCTGGGCCGGCCGACGTAGTGCTTGAGGTCGCGGTCGAGTTCGGCGATGAACGCCGGATCGTCGCGCAGGCGCAGGTAGGCTTCGGTCAGTTCGGCCAGCGGCGCCATCAGGGTCTCGGCGACGTAACTGCCGCCGTAGTTGCCGAAGCGGCCGTGCGCGTCGGGGTAGGCGTTGTAATCCACGATCTTGCTCATGTCCTCACTCGTTGGCATGCCGCACTGCGGCAAGCGGTCATCTTAGCGGCAAGCCCGGCCGAAGGGTTCACAGATAGCGCCGGATGGTTTCGCGCAACTCGGCCAGTTGTTCGGGTGTCAGCGGACCGAGTATTCCGCGCCGGCCGGCAGGGATATGCGCGGCGGAATCCTCGTCGTCGAACACGTAATGGTCCAGCAACGTCTTCCACGCGGCCCGCTCCGCGGGCGGCAGCGAGCGGAAGGTGAGGATGCAATGCATCAGGCAGCCCAGTGCGGTGTTCGGTGCATAGCCGCTGGCAGGCACGGGTTTCCACCAGTAATTCACCAGTGCATTGATCCGCTCCAGCGACTCGACGTGATGCCACCACATCGGCGGGATGTAGATCGCGTCGCCGGGGTGAAGATCCGCCACCTGCGCCTCGGCCAGGGCCAGCTTCAGGCGGGGGTAGCGCGGATCGTCCGGGCGATCGAGCCGGGCGATGCCGATCGCCGCGCCGGTGGGCGCGAAATCCAGCGGTCCGACATACAGGTTGCGCGCCTGTTCCGGCGCGAACAGGGTGAAGCGCCGGGCGCCGCAAACGACGCAGGCGACGTTGTGGTACTCGTCGAAATGCGCGGGCGTGGTGACCCGGTTGCCGATCCAGATGCGCGGCTGGATGCTGCGTTCGAGAAACGGAATCGCGTGATCGTCCAGCAACCCCGGCAGGCAGGCGGAGATCAGCGCGCTCTGCATCGCCAGGCCCGGCGCGTCCGGCTGTCGGCTGTACTGCGCCAGCCGCTGCAGGCCCTGGGTGACCGAGACGCGGTGATGCGCGTAGTTGAAGCCGTCGAACGCCGCGTTGTAGCCGATCACTCCCTCGCCCGGCGGCAGCAGCAGCGCATCGACCTCGCTGCCGTTGTCCAGCGCGGCCAGGCCCTGGGCAAACGCCGTGTCCGACTGCCGCGCCCAGGCCACCATCGGCCAGTCGCGGCACAGGCCGCGGATGACCAGCGGGCGCGCGCGGCCGACCAGGTCGGCGAGTGCGATCGGCCGGCCGGTATCGTGATGTTCCTCGATCGCCGCGGGCACGCCATTCACTCCGCGTCGGCCGTGCGCACCGCACGGATGAAGGCTTCCAGCCGCAACGGATCCTTGATCCCCGGCGCCGATTCCACCCCGCTGGCCACGTCCACTGCCCACGGGCGCGCCGTGCGCACGGCATCGCCCACGTTGCCTGCATGCAGGCCACCGGCCAGGATCAGCGGCTGTGCCAGCTCGCCCGGCAGCAACGACCAGTCGAAGGCCTTGCCGCTGCCGCCGGCTTCGCCGGCGGCGTGGCCGTCCAGCAACAGTCCGGTGGCATGCGGATAGTCGTGCAGGCGCGGCAATGCCGCCGCGCCCTCGCCCATCGCGATGGCCTTCAGGAACGGATGGCCGAACTGTGCGCACCAGCCATCGCTCTCGTCGCCGTGGAACTGCAGCAACGTGGGCCGCACTTCATCGAGCACCTGCCGTACCAGGCTCGCTTCGTCGTCCATGAACAGCGCGACGGTGGCGACGAACGGCGGCAACGCCGCGACGATCTCGCGCGCCTGCGCCAGCGTCACCTGCCGCTTGCTGCGCGCACTGAACACCAGTCCGATCGCGTCGGCGCCGAGGCGTGCGGCGAGCAGCGCATCCCCGACCCGGGTCATGCCGCAGCACTTGATGCGGGTCACTGGCCGGCTCCCATCAGGCAGACTTCCGGCGGCAGGCCCCAGTGCGCCTCGTAACGCGGGCCGACGAAGGTCAGCCCCGAAGCCAGCGCCGTCGGGCCGGCCACCTGGCGGTCGCGGCCGGCCAGCAGTTCGGCCAGCCATTCCACCGGTTGCTCGCCGCGGCCGATCAGCAGCAGCGAGCCGACGATGTTGCGCACCATGTGATGCAGGAACGCGTTCGCCTCGATGTCGACGAACAACTGCTCGCCCTCGCGCCGCACGCTCACCGCCAGCACGCGGCGGCGCGGATGCGCGGCCTGGCAGGACAAGGCGCGGAACGCGCTGAAATCGTGCTCGCCGAGCAAGGCCTGGGCGGCGGCGTGCATGCGCTGCGCATCCAGCGGCAGGCGTTCCCAGGTGACGTAGCGCGCGTCCAGCGCCGCACGCACCGGCCGGTTGAGGATGTGGTAGCGGTAACGCCGGCTGCGCGCCGCGTAACGCGCGTGGAAACTGTCCAGCACCGGCTGCGCCCACAGCACCGCCACGCTGGCCGGCAGATTGGAGCAGGCACCCAGCACCCAGCCGCGCATGTCGCGGCGTGCCCCGGTATCGAAGTGCACGACCTGGCAGCGACCATGCACGCCGGCGTCGGTGCGTCCTGCGCAGCTGACCTCGACCGGGTGATCGGCGACTTTCGACAAGGCCTGCTCCAGCACTCCCTGCACGCTGACGTCCGTCTTCAGGCGCTGCCAGCCGTTGAAATCGGTGCCGTCGTATTCGATGCCGAGAGCGATGCGCATGGGGTCGTGCAGGAATCCGCCGAGAGAAGAAGAAAGATTAGCAGGCCGCAACGGCATCGGGCCGGCAGAAGCCGGCCCGATTCATCCCGCAGGTCGTACCTGGCGACTCAGTGCAGGCTGTCGAGCAGGCGCTTGGCGACGTCCCTCTGCATCTGGCTGCCTTCCTTGACCACCTCGCCGAGCATGGCGCGGGCGCCTTCGGCGTCACCCATGTCGATATAGGCGCGGGCCAGGTCGAGCTTGGTGTCCACCGGATCGTCGTTGAACTCACCCAGGTCGTGGCCTTCGTCGGCCGCCTGGTGCGTGCTGTCCGCATCGTCGAAATGCCAGCTTGCGGCCGGCTCGGCAGGGGCCGGCCGATCCGCTGCCAGCGGCGCGACCACGGTGGCATCGTCCGATGCCGGCGCCGGACGGGACGCCGATTCGGCGGCGGCCTGGGTCAGATCGAAATTGAAATTGTACTCGCTGACCCGTTTCGGCCCGTTCGACGGCAACGGCGGCATCGAGGAGACGACCGTGGGCGCATCGCTCTCGTCCGCATAGTCGTCGATGTCGAACTCGCCGCGCGCCTCCGCGTCGTCATGCGCCACCGGCTCGACGTGATGGTCGAACAGCGGATGACCGGGCACCAGGTCCTCGCCCATGTGCAGCACGTCCTGCCACTCGTCCTGCTGCGGGTCGGTGATATGGGCGTGCATCGCCTCGGCCGCCGCCTCGAAATGCTCGACGTCGCGGCGCGAGTAGTACAGGGTGACCAGCTCCAGGTGCAGCCCGATGTCGTCCGGGTGTTCGGCCAGCTGGTCGAGCAACTCGTCCTGGTCGACGTCGTCGCCGAGGAGGTCCTGGTCGGCGGCGGACGTCGAACCGAAACGGTCCGCCAGCGACGGCGCGGACTTCGAGGCGGCGGCACCCGGCTTGCGCCGACGGCCCAGCATCGCCAGCAGGATCAGCAGCACGATCGCGCCGGCCCCGGCCGCCCAGGCCCAGGTCTGCATGTACCACGGCTGCTCTGCGGCAGCCGGTTGACTGGCCGGCTTCTCCACCGGCTTGACCGGCGCCGGCGTCGCGATCGGCGTGGTGACCACGGACGCACCGCTGGCCGGCGTGCTGGCCACGCTGGATGCGCCGGCCGGCGTGGTTACCGCCGCCGCGGTCGAACCCGCGGCGACCGGAGCCGCGGCTGCGTTGGCGGCGGTGCTGGCGGTGGCGGTTTCCAGGTCGGCTTCCGCTGGCGTCGTCGCCGCGATGGCCTTCGCCGTGCTGGCCGCCGCCGGCGGCATGCCGGCGGCCTTGCGCGCAGCGGCCAGCTTGGCCTGCAGTTCGGCGATCTCGTTGTCCTTCAGCGACAGCAGGCGCTCGTTCTTGCTGTTGATGTCCGCCAGGTCCTTCAGGCGGGTCTTCAGGTCGGTGCTCTGCTGCTGCAGGCTGGCCAGGCTTTCCTGGGTGCGCAGGAGGTCCTGGCGAAGGCTGGCGCTGGCCTTGTCGCCCGCCCCGCTGCCGCGGTTTCCCGTGCTGCTGCCTTCCTTCGCCGGCACCAGCGCAAGCCGGTCCCCGGTATCCGGTGCACTGACCGGCGCACTGGAATGGGAGGCACGGGTCGCGGCATCCGCCACGACCGCGGGCTTGCCCGGCACGCCGGCACGCCAGTCGCTGTTCTGCCGGCGCACTTCGGCGACGGCGGCAGCGATCGTCATGGCCTGCGCCTCGGCCGACGTCGGCACGCGCAGCACCGCACCACTCTTCAGCGCGTTGATGTTGTCGCGGTAGAACGCGTCCGGGTTGGCCTGCTTCAGCGCCAGCATCACCTGCTGCACATCGACGCCGGCGGGTGCCACGCTGCGCGCAATGCCCGACAGCGTCTGGCCGCGCTCGACCGGACCGTACTGGCCGTTGCTGGCCACCGGCGCCGCCGGTTTCGGAGCTGGCGCCGGTGCCACCGGCTTGGGCCGGGCCGCCACCGGCGCCGCGACCGGAGCCTTCGGGCGCTGCACGGGCTGGCTCGGCGCTGGCGTGGCCGCGACGGCCGTTGTCGCCTGCGCATTCGGCGGGTCGAGCAGGATGGCGTACTCACGCACGCTCTTGCCGGCCTTGCCGTTCACTTCGATCAGCAGGTCGAGGAAGGGATCGTCCACCGGTGCGCTGCTGGTGATGCGGATGACCGGATGGCCGGCACCGGCATTCGCCACGCTGAAATGCAGCGGGATCGTGGTGCGCCCGCCGACGATGCCCGCGCGGGCAAATTCCTCGCTGGAGGCCAGCTGGACGGTGAGTCCCTGCAACTCCGCCGGACTGTCGGGATGCAGGGGAATCTCGGCCAGCAGCGGCTGTCCCAGCGCCGACTTGACCTGGATCTGGCCAAGATCCATGGCCATGGCCTGGCTGCCGCCCAGTGCCAGCGCGATCAACATCGACAATTTCAACGAACAATTCATTGCGTGTTCCCCCGAACGATCCTGGCGCAACTCTTAAATTCACTTATGGCGTTGCCGCAATGGCGGCCACGGCCCCAAACGAGGTGCCACTTTAGTTATATGCAGGCCAATCAACAATAGCTGCGGCGAATACTTGCAGGACATTGCTACGGTGTGTTCTCACCGTAGCCACGCTTTCTAACGCGAGTCCGAGGCCGGCCTGGCCTGCAGCTCATGCAGCTGCTTTTGCAGCTCGGCGATGGCCTGGTCCTGCTGCTGCAGACGCTCGCTGGCCTGCCTGCTGTCCGATTCCTGCCGGTCGAGGTCCTGCTCCAGCCGCTTCACCTCGGCCTGGCGTCTGACCAGCTGCTGCTGGGCTGTCGATGGCGACTTCACCGCTGCCGGCGCGGCCGGCGACGACTTCGCCTGGCCACCGGCCCAAGCCGTTGAAACGGTCATAAATCCAACGATGACAAAGAGTTGCGTCAAACGCATCTTAGAGATAATCCTCGATCAGCAATTCGGCGATCTGCACCGCATTCAGCGCCGCGCCTTTGCGGATATTGTCCGAGACGATCCACAGGTCCAGCCCGCGCTCGTGCGAAATGTCCTCGCGGATGCGCCCCACGAACACCGCGTCGTTGCCGGCCGCCTCGCCCACCGGGGTCGGATAGCCGCCCGGCTTGCGCTCGTCCACCAGCACCACGCCCGGCGCCTGCCGCAGCAGTTCGCGGGCCTGTTCGGCGGTGATCTTGTCGCTGGTCTCGATATGCACTGCCTCGGAATGGCCATAGAACACCGGCACGCGTACCGCGGTCGGGTTCACCTGGATCGACTCGTCTTCCAGGATCTTGCGGGTCTCCCACACCAGCTTCATTTCCTCCTTGGTGTAGCCGTTCGGCTGGAAATCGTCGATCTGCGGAATCACATTGAACGCGATCTGGGCCGGGAATTTCTTGCCCGGCTCCACGCTTTGGAAGTTCAGCAAGGCCGCGGTCTCCCGCCCCAGCTCCTCCATCCCGCTGCGGCCGGCACCGGATACCGACTGGTAGGTGGCCACGTTGATCCGCTCGATCTGCACCGCGCGGTGGATCGGCGCCAGCGCCACCAGCATCTGCATGGTCGAGCAATTCGGGTTGGCGATGATGCCGCGGCTGGTGTACTGGGCGATCGCGTGCGGATTGACCTCGCTGATCACCAGCGGGATGTCGTCCTGGTAGCGGAACTCCGAGGTGTTGTCGATCACCACCGCGCCAGCCGCCGCCGCGCGCGGCGCGTGCTCGCGACTGACCGAACCGCCAGCCGAGAAGAAGGCGATGTCGACGCCGGCGAAATCGTAGGTATCCAGCAGCTGCACGGTGATGTCCTTGCCGCCGAAGCTGACCTTGCCGCCGGCCGAACGCTCGCTCGCCAGCGGCACCAGCTCGCTGACCGGGAACTCGCGCTCGGCGAGGATCGCCAGCACGGTCTCGCCGACCGCGCCGGTGGCGCCGACCATGGCGACCTTGTAACTGCTCTTCTGACTCATGGGTGGTGTTCTTCGCTCAGGGTGGGATGTCGCGCGGGCCGTCAGGCCAGCACGTTGGGATTGAGGATCGTGGGCGGCCGCCCGGCATGCGGGCCATGGCCGAACAGCGCCAGCACATTGTCCACGGCCAGGGCGGTCATTGCACGGCGCGTTTCGGTGCTGGCGCTGGCGATATGCGGGCTGAGCACGACGTTGTCCAGTTCGAGCAGGCCCGGATACAGCGCCGGCTCGCCTTCGAACACGTCCAGCCCGGCCGCAGCCAGTCGCCGCTCGCGCAGGGCCGCGGTCAACGCCTTGTCATCCACGATGCCGCCGCGGGCCACGTTCACCAGCACTGCGGTCGGTTTCATCAGCGCCAGTTCGGGCGCGCCGATGGCGTGCCGGGTCTGCGGCGTCAACGGCAGTACCAGCACCAGGAAATCGGATTCGCGCAGCAGTTGCTGCTTGTCGACGAAGCGCGCGTTGCAGGCCCGCTCGGTCGCCTCGGGCAGCGGCGAGCGGTTGTGGTACAGCACCGGCATGCCGAAGCCGACCGCACGGTGCGCGATCGCCTGGCCGATCCGGCCCATGCCGAGGATGCCCAGCGTGCGGCCGCGCACGTCGGTGCCCAGCCACGCCTTGAACTCGGTGGCCTTCCAGTGCCCGGCACGCAGCCAGCGCTCGGCCGCATTCATGCGCCGCGCGGAGCCGAGCAGCAGCGCCCAGGCGTAGTCGGCCACGCTTTCGTTGAGCACGTCGGCGGTATTGGAGGCGGCGATGCCGGCGGCACTGAGCGCGTCCAGGTCGAGGTTGTCGTGGCCGACGCCGAGATTGGCGACGATGCGCAGCCGATGCGCACCGGCGATTTCCGCCGCGCCGATGCGGTCCTTCAGGCCCACGATCGCGGCGTCCTGCGTCGCCAGCCTGGCCGCCAGCTCGGACGGACTGAACTTGCGTTCCTCCGGCTCGACCGTCACCTCGAAGTGCGGTTCGAGCCGGGCGACGATGCCCGGGAAGGTGGGACGCGAGACCCAGACGCGGGGCTTGTCAGTCATCGGCACGGTTCCGGTTGCGATAGTCGATTCATCACGGAATGCGCGGCGCCACCGCCCCCACGTCGCCGCACTGGGCGCGATGGCGCAGCGCGTGGTCGATCAGCACCAGCGCCACCATCGCCTCGGCGATCGGGGTGGCGCGGATGCCGACGCAGGGATCGTGGCGGCCCTTGGTCACCACCTCCACAGGTTCTCCGGCCAGATTCACGCTGCGGCCGGGGATCAGGATGCTGGAAGTCGGCTTCAACGCGATCGAGGCGATCACCGGCTGGCCGCTGCTGATGCCGCCGAGGATGCCGCCGGCATGATTGGACGCGAAGCCGTCCATGCTCATTTCGTCGCGATGCTCGCTGCCGCGCTGGGCGACCGCGGCGAAGCCATCGCCGATCTCCACGCCCTTGACCGCGTTGATCGACATCAGCGCACTGGCCAGATCGCCGTCGAGCTTGCCGTAGATCGGCTCGCCCCAGCCTGGCGGCACGCCGTCGGCGACCACGTTGACGCGCGCGCCGACCGAGTCGCCGGACTTGCGCAGCGCGTTGATGTAGTTCTCCAGCGCCGGCACCTGCGCCGCGTCGGGCCAGAAGAACGGGTTCTGCTCCACCGCGTCCCAGTCGAACGCATTCGGCACGACGTCGCCGATCTGCGCCAGGTAACCGCGCACGCGCACGCCGTAATGCTCGTCCAGCCACTTCTTGGCGACCACCGCCGCGGCCACGCGCATGGTGGTCTCGCGCGCCGAGGAACGCCCGCCGCCGCGCGGATCGCGGATGCCGTACTTCTGCCAGTAGGTGTAGTCGGCGTGGCCGGGACGGAAGCTCGACGCGATGTCGCCGTAGTCCTTGCTGCGCTGGTCGGTGTTGCGGATCAGCAGCGCGATCGGCGTGCCGGTGGTCTTGCCTTCGTACACGCCGGAAAGAATTTCCACCTCGTCCGCCTCGTGCCGCTGCGAGGTGTAGCGGCTGCGACCGGTGGCGCGGCGATCGAGATCGCTGCGGAATTCCTCCACGCTGATCGCCAGTCCCGGCGGGCAGCCGTCGATCACGCAGCCGATCGCCGGCCCGTGGCTTTCGCCGAAGGTGGTGACGGTGAACAGTTTGCCGAAGGAATTGCTGGACACGGGATTTGGACGTCCATTAGATGATCGGGGCAGCTTACCCGCGATGGCGTTCGGTTGCCTGCCATTCGCGCGCCAGCAGGGCGAAGATCACGTCGTCGACCCACTCGCCTCGCAGCCACAGGCTCTCGCGGTGATGCGCCTCCTGGCGCATGCCGAGTCCGCGCAGCAGCGCCATGCAGGCCAGGTTGCGCGGGTCGACCGAGGCGTGGACGCGATGCCGGCCGCACGGGCCGAACACTTGCTCGAACACGGCGCGCACCGCCTCGCCGGCATAACCACGGCCCTGCCCGGCCGGCGCGATGCTGATGCCGAACTCGACCGAGTCCCTGGCATCCTCCGGCAGGTTCACGCCGAGGTCGCCGATCAGCCGGCCGTCCTCACGCAGGCGGATCGCACGCTGGAACCAGCCGTGCGCGGGCTGCAGCGGCTGCGCGGCGATGAACTCGCGCGCCGCGGCAACGTCGGCTGGACGCCAGCCCTGGTAGCGGGCCACCGCGGGATCGGCGCGACAGGCAAACAGCGCCGCGGCATCGTCAGGTCGCAATGCGTCGATCCGCAACCGCGCCGTGACCAGCTCCATCGCTCAGCCCGGACGACGCGCAGCGGCCGCCGCGCGGATCGCTGCGGCGTGCTCGACCAGGTCGCGCCGCTCCAGCGCGAACACGCCCATCGGGCCGACCTTGAACTCGATCCACACGAACGGCACTTCGGGCAGCAGCGCGGCCAGCGCGTGCTCGCTCTCGCCCACCTCGACGATCAGCAGGCCGTCGTCGGTGAGATGGGCGGCCGCCTCGTCCAGCATGCGCAGGCACAGGTCCAGGCCGTCGGCGCCGGAGGTCAGGCCGAGCTTCGGCTCGTGCGCGTACTCGCCCGGCAGCGCGGCGTATTCGTCCTCGGTGACGTACGGCGGGTTGGAGACGATCAGGTCGTACTTGCGTCCGGCCACGCCGGCGAACAGGTCGGACTGGATCGCCTCGACGCGGCCCTCGACGTGCTGGAACGCGATGTTCTCGCGCGCCAGCGACAGCGCCTCGCCGCTGATGTCGACGATGTCGACCTGCCACTCGGGGTTGTACTCGGCCATCGCGATGCCGATGCAGCCCGAACCGGTGCACAGGTCCAGCGCGCGCTCGATGTGGCGCTCGTCCAGCCACGGCGCGAAACCCGACTCGATCAGCTCGGCGATCGGCGAGCGCGGCACCAGCGCGCGGCGGTCGCTCTTGAACTTCAGTCCGGCGAACCAGGTTTCGCCGACCAGGTAGGCCACCGGCAGGCGTTCGCTGACCCGGCGCTCGATCAGCGTCAGCACGTTCGCGCGTTCGGCCGCGGTGAGCCGGCCGGCGCCGTACGCCGGCGGGATGTCCGGCGGCAGGTGCAGGCTGGCCAGCACCAGATGGGTGGCTTCGTCGATCGGGTTGTCGTGGCTGTGCCCGAAGGTCAGCCCGGCCGCCGAGAAGCGGCTGGCACCGTAGCGGATGAAGTCGATGATGGTGGCAAGCTCGGCGGTCACGGCGATCCAGGGGTGCGGCGGATTGGCCGGCCATTATAAGGCCTGCAGCGGCGCCCACCCCGTATACTGGGCGGATGACTTTCAACGTATTCCTGCAGTACATCCTGCCGCATCGCGCCTTGTCGCGGGTGGTCTACTGGGCCACGCGCTGGACCTTCGCGCCGTGGAAGAACTGGCTGATCGCCACCATCGTGCGCAACTACGACGTCAATATGGCCGAGGCGGCGCAGCCCGATCCGCTGGCCTACCAGCACTTCAATGCGTTCTTTACGCGCAAGCTGAAGCCCGGTGCTCGCCAGGCCGATGCCGACCCGACCGCCCTGCTCTCGCCGGCCGACGGCCGCATCAGCCAGGCCGGCACGATCGTCGACGGGCGCATCTTCCAGGCGAAGGGACAGGAATACACCGCCGCCGAACTGCTCGGCGGCGATGAAGCTGCCGCCGCGCCCTACCGCAACGGCCGCTTCGTCACCGTCTACCTGTCGCCGCGCGACTACCACCGCGTGCACATGCCGCTGAAAGGCACGCTGAAGGAAACCGTGCACGTGCCCGGGCGCATCTTCAGCGTGGCGCCGTTCGCGGTCGAGGCGATCCCGCGGCTGTTCGCGCGCAACGAGCGGCTGGTCTGCCACTTCGAGGGCGAGCACGGCCCGTTCGTGGTGGTGATGGTGGGCGCGATCCTGGTCTCGTCGGTGGCCACGGTGTGGGACGGCCTGGTGATCCCGCCGTACGCGTCGTCGATCCGGCGCAAGTCGTTCGCCGGCCAGAACATCATGCTGGAACGCTTCGCCGAGATGGCGCGCTTCAACATGGGCTCCACCGTGATCCTGCTGCTGCCCGAAGGCGCGGCCGAGCTGGACGACCTGCAGCCGCAGCAGGCCGTGCAGGTGGGCCAGCGGCTTGGGCGCGGCTGAGCGGGCACCCCACGTACCCGGGAAACTGACGCGGCGGGTCATTTTGTGACGCCCTAGGCGCTATTCGACTGATGGCTTCGCTACGCTCGTGGCTTCGCCGCGCGTCTTGCGCGCCGTCGAATTCCAGCGCCGAGGGGATCTCATGCAAATACTGACGCCACTCCTTGTGATGATGCGCGCGCGCCAGCTTGGCCGCCAATTCCGCGACATCGAACGCAGCGTGCGGGCCTTGCCCAGGCGCAACCGCGAACGCCTGAGCACGCTGACCCTGCGCGAGATCGGACAAGCCTCGCGCAGCGACTTCCCGCACTTGTACGGCACCGCGCCGGAAGCGCGCTACCTGCCCTGGGGCCAGGGCACCGAGGCGGGTTACGAGCGCGCCTGCTCGAACAACGCCGAAGTGGCGCTGCGCGGCATCGCGCTATGGCTGGCCGTGGCCTACCACGAAACCAAGAACTCCCCGCACGCCAGCCTGCAACCGCAGCACCGCCAGCTGATGCAGCTGCTGCGCGAACTGAAGGAAGTGCACGGCGGAGGCAGTACCGCCAACAGCTGGGTGCGGGAAAGCGCGGTCGCCTGAAGCCCGGCGACCGCCATGGCCGCTCAGCGGCAGACCGGCAGTTTCAACGTCTGCCCGATGCTGATGTGGTGGTGCTTCAGCCCGTTCATCTCGGCAATTTCCTGCACGCTGGAGCAGTGCAGCTTGCGCACGATGCTGATCAGCGTATCGCCACGGCGTACCTTGTAGCGGCTGGTTCCCCTCACCGCGGGCGGAGGCGCCGCCGGTGCCTGCACCACCGGCACCACGGCGCGATGCAGGTCGCCGGCGAGAATCGGCCACGGACCATCGACGCAGCGCGCTGCGTAGGCCTGCTCCAGCAGCTTCGGCAACTGCAGCTGCGCGCCTGCCGGCTGGGTCACCTGCGGGTCCAGCCGCGGGTTGAGGTTGCGCAGGGTGCGGAACCAGCCATCCCTCATGCCGCCGGCCGAACCCAGGCACACGGTCAGCTCCGACAGCGAGGCCGGCCGCTTCAGGGTGACCGTGCCGGGCGCACCGTCGATCTTCGGGAAACGCAGGTTGTAACTGTCCGGATGCTGGAACAGCCACGCCGCTGCAAGTACCGCCGGCACGTAATCACGGGTTTCCTGCGACAACTGGTCGTAGATGCGCGGATCGTAGAAGCTCACCGAGGTATCGTCGCCGACCGTGCGGCGCATGCGCCCTTCGCCGCCGTTGTAGGCGCCGAGCGTGAGTTCGAGGTTGTCGTTGAAGATCCGCAGCTGCTCGTTGATGTACTCGGCGTTCGCCCGCGCCGACGCCGCGGGATCGAAGCGCAGGTCGAAACCGTTGTCGCTGCCCAGGCCGAAGCGCATGCCGGTGGCGTACATGAACTGCAGCGGCCCCGACGCGCCCGAGCGCGAGACGGCGTGCACCTTGCCGCCGGACTCCTTCGCCAGGATGCCGAACAGCAGCGCCTCGGGCAGGTCCGCTTTCTCGTACTGCGGCCACATCTGGTAGCGCAGGTACTGGTAATTGACCCAGGCGTCCATCAACTGCGGGCGCCACTGGGTCAGCCACATCTCCAGCGCCGCCTTCACCGGCCCGTTCATCGCGATCAGCTGCGACAGCTTCTGCCCATGCAGCAGGGTCACGCTGCGCTGCGCCTGCGGCAGGCTGGCCGCGCCGGTGTTGCCGGCGGCAAGCGCCGCCTGCGACAGGTCGACATCGCTGTCCAGGTCCTGCCCGCCGCCGAAATCGCCGTCCTTCAGGCGCAGCAGGCGATCGAACACCGAGAAGAACCGCTGCGGATCGCAGCCGGGCGTCGTGCCACAGCGCGCCGAGGCTTCCTTCAGGCGATCCAGCGACTGGGTCAGGGTGAGCCGCGAAGCCTGCTGGTCGCCTTCGCGCGACTGCTGCAGGGCGGTCTCGTAACCCTTGCTGGCCAGGTCGAGCTGGCTGTACAGCGCATCCACCGGGGTCGGGGTTTTGCTGCCGCCGGTACTGGCGCAGGCACCGAGCAGGCTGACCGCCACGGCAAACGGCACCAGGCGCATGGAGCGAACCACCGGACACAACGACATCACGAACTTCACCCGCGGAAAACGTCCACCATAGCGGGCGCGGGGTTTCGACTCAACGCGCCACATCACGCCACGACGGCCTCGCCGTCTTGGCTACAATCGCTCGACCAGCAACGGACGGAACGCCATGACTGAGATCCTGATCGGCCGCAACGACAGCACCAGCGTCAACCTCGACCCGCATTACGGCAACCGCCACGGCATGATCGCCGGCGCCACCGGCACCGGCAAATCGGTTTCGCTGATGGTGCTGGCCGAAGGCTTCTCGCGGCTGGGCGTGCCGTGCTTCCTGGCCGACGCCAAGGGCGACCTGGCGGGCCTCGCGATGGCCGCCGGCGAACCGGGCGACAAGCTCAAGGCGCGCCTGGCCAAGCTCAAGCTCGCCGACTGGAAAGCACAGGCCAACCCGGTGGTGTTCTGGGACATCTACGGCAAGCTCGGCCATCCGGTGCGCGCCACCATCAGCGAGATGGGCCCCACCCTGCTCGGCCGCGTGCTGGAATTGAACGACACCCAGGAAGGCGTGCTGGAGGTGGTGTTCAAGGCCGCCGACGACCAGGGCTGGCTGCTGCTCGACCTGGCCGACCTGCGCGCGCTGCTCGCCTACGCCGCCGACAACGCCAAGGCCATCTCGGCCCAGTACGGACTGATCAGTACCACCAGCATCGCGGCGATCCAGCGCGCGATCCTGAAACTCGAAGGCGACGGCGCCGACCAGTTCTTCGGCGAGCCGGCGCTGGAACTGGCCGACCTGATGCGCCAGGACATGAGCGGGCGCGGCATCATCAACGTGCTCGCCGCGGACCAGTTGATCATGAAGCCGCGGCTGTACTCCACTTTTCTGCTGTGGTTGCTGTCCGAGCTGTTCGAGCAACTGCCCGAAGTGGGCGACCTCGACCAGCCGAAGATGGTGTTCTTCTTCGACGAGGCGCACCTGCTGTTCGACGACGCCTCGCCGGCACTGCAGCAGCGGGTCGAACAGGTGGTGCGGCTGATCCGCTCCAAGGGCGTCGGCGTGTATTTCTGTTCGCAGAATCCGGACGACGTGCCCGGCGTGATCCTGGGCCAGCTCGGCAACCGCATCCAGCACGCGCTGCGCGCGTTCACCCCGCGCGACCAGAAGGCGGTGAAGGCGGCGGCGGAAACCTTCGTGACCAACCCGAAGCTCGACGTCACCGAGGCGATCACCAAGCTTGCCGTGGGCGAGGCGCTGGCTTCCACCCTTGCCAACGGCGGCGTGCCGACGCCGGTGGAACAGGTCCTGGTGACCGCGCCGTGCTGCCGCATCGGCGCGATCACCGACGCCGAGCGCACCACCATCCGCCAGCGCTCGCCGATCGGCGGCAAGTACGACACCGCCGTCAACCGCGAATCGGCCGCCGAGATGCTGGCCAAGCGCGCCAGCGACAAGGCCGCCGATGCGGCCACCGTGGCCGCCGACGCCCCCGCCAAGGACGCCGAGGCGGGCTGGAGCGGCGCCGTGCACGACGCGCTGTTCGGCACCAAGCGGCGCCAGGGCATGATCGAGACGATGGGCAAGCAGATGGTGCGCACGGCGGGCAGCCAGCTCGGCCGGCAGATCCTGCGCGGCGTGCTGGGCGGCATCTTCGGCGGCAAGCGCTGAGCGCGCGACGGCATGCCTCGCGTTGAAACCGTCGCTGCCGACACGCCGTTCGGGGAACGCCTGAGAACAGGCCTCGGTTATCCGCTGCGCGGCGCGGCGCTGCCCACCTGCGTGGTCATCGCCTTGCTGCACTACGTCGGCTTGTTGCCCTCGTACCTCGGTGCCCTGGCCAGTGCGCTGGTGTGGGCCGCCACCTGGCGCTACGCCGCCGACTGCCTGCTGCATACGGCCCATGGCTACGCCGATCCGCCCGATGTCGGCAGCGACGGCAACGCTGCCAGCGGTTGGGGACTGACCGCGATCCATCTGCTGCTCGTCGCGCTCTGCGTGATCGCCATCGTGTTCTTTCCGCATCTGCTGTGGCCGGTGCTGATCCTGTCTGCACTGGCGCTGCCGGCGATCGACATGTCACTGGCGTTCGACGGCAACCTTACGCTGGCACTCAACCCGTTCAATTGGAAGCGCGTGATCGGCAGCTTCGGTGCGGCCTATCTGGTTCCCGTGGCGATCAACCTGCTGCTGGGCGTGCTGATCGTGCTTGCCTCGATCAGCACCGCGCTGCTGCCGCGGCTGCTCGCGTTGCCGCTGTTTGCCTTCGCGTATACCTACCTGATCGTGCTTGCCTTCCACCTGATGGGCGCGCTGATCCACCAGCGCCACGAGCGTTTCGGCATCGAACTGGAGGCCGAGAAACTCGTCGCAGCCTCCAACCAGGATGCCGACAGCCGCCTGCTCGACGAGGCGCGCCGGCTTGCCGTCGACGACCCGCTGGCGGCACTTCGGCAACTGGCCGCTCGCCTACGGGATCGCACCGCACCGGCACCCGTACACCAGCTTTATCGCGAACTGCTGCACCGGCAAGGCTTGCGCGACGACCTGCTGGTGCACGGCCAGATCTGGATCGCCGCGCTGATCGCGCAGAAGGAACCGCGCCGCGCGCTCGGCGTGCTGCAGGAATGCAGCGGCCTCGACGGCGGCTTCGTGCCGGACGACCCACGCACCTGCGGCGAGCTGGCCGATCTGGCCGCACGGCTGGGCATGAACCGGCTCGCGATCCAGCTGTGCCACGGCTATCTCGCGCACTGGCCGCGCGATCCGCAGGCGCCGCACTATGGCCTGCTGGCCGCACGCCAGCTCGCCGCACACGCCGACCAGCACGCCGAGGCGACGGCATTGCTGGATCGGCTCGCGGCGGCCTGGCCCGACCACCCGCTGCGCGCCGAGATCGACGCGCAGCGGCGACAGCCGGCCAACCCCGCGTGAGTCGCTGGCGTCCACCCTCGCCCGGTTCCACCGCGATCATCACCCGCGAGGGTTTCGAGCGGCTGAAGGCCGAGCTCGACCACCTCTGGCACGTGCTGCGTCCGGAGGTGGTGAAGGCGCTTGCCGCGGCGGCGGCCGAAGGCGACCGCTCGGAAAACGCCGAGTACACCTACCGCAAGAAGCAGCTCGGCGAAATCGACCGGCGCGCGCGTTATCTCAGCAAGCGGATTCCATCGCTGAAGGTGGCCGAAGGCGCACCGGGCGACCGCAGCATGGTGTTCTTCGGCGCCCACATAGAACTGGAGAACGTGGACACCGGCGAGATCCGCCGCTACCGCATCGTCGGCCCGGACGAGACCGACGCGAAACGCGGCTGGATCAGCATCGACTCGCCACTGGCGCGGGCGGTGCTGAAACGGCGCATCGATGACGAGTTCACTGCCGAACTGCCGGGCGGGCCGGCGGAATTTGCCGTGCTTGCGGTGGACTACGAGGCGGACTGACAAGCCGTTGAAAGGACCGTCCTGCCCTTTTTCAGCACCCGGCTAACGCGGTGACAGCAGCTGCAGGGCGCGCCGGCGGTCCTGCTCGATTTGTGCCAGCCGGGCCTGCCGCGCCTGCGGCGTGACCCACTGGCCGTGCTCCGCCTGCTGCCGCAGCAGCGTGTACTGCATGTCCACGAAGGGCTCCAGTACGCGATTGTCTTCCGGCGCGAATCCGCCGAGATCGGGGATGCGGGCCAGCTTCGCCCGCTCGTGCACGCCGTCCTCACCGTGAGCCTTGCCGTAGCCGAGCAGGAACGCGGTCAACTTCTGGCGCAGCGACCGGGGCATACCGTCGCGGATCACCAGCACCCCGGAAGGAATCAGCGGCGAACGCCAGATCACCCGAAGCTGCTCCGCCTCGCGCGGGAAGTTGCGACGGAACAGGTCCATGTCCGGATTGTTGCTGCTGGCCACGTCCGCCTCGCGGTTGACCACCGCCAGCAGGTTGCTCTGATGGTCACCCACCCGCACGCTGTTGAAGAACGTGTCGGAATTGAGGCCGTGCGGCGCGAACACATAGGCCTCCGGCGCGGTGTAACCGGTGACCGACAGGTGTTCGCTGCGGGCGTAACGCCAACCGCTACCGGGCGTGGCCAGCAGGTCGTCGAGATGGCGGATGGGGCTGTCGGAGCGCACTACCAGCATGGCCACGTTGCCCTTGGCGCCGTCGTTGCGCACGAACTGGGCGAACACCTGCATGTGCTGGTGCGTCACCGCCTCGACCGCCAGCTTGCCGGAGAGGAAAGCGATGTCCACCCGCTGCGCGCCGATCGCATTGGAAAGGCCGGCGTAGCTGCCCACCGATACGGTGGTCACCGGATGCCCCAGTCGCTTCTGCAGGTCGTCCAGCAGCGGGCGCCACTGCTCCAGCGATTCGGCCGCACTGCCGATCGGCAGGATGCCGAAGCGGATTGGCGCCGCCTGGCCGTCCCCCTTGTTTCCCGCCGCCGCGCTGCCGGCGCACAGCAACGCCGCAACGGCGATCACCGCCAGGCAGCGACTGCGATGTCCATGGCGCCACCGAGATCCTGCGATGCCCAAATGTCTGTGCTCCCTGACTCGCGCCGATGTCACGTATATAGTCGTGATCGCCGATCGGAGCAAGGTCCGGCCTGTCCGCTCAGGAAACCGGGGATGGCGGCGGGTATTCACGTCCGGCGCGGCGTGGCTGGTAGCAGACGGCACTGCGATGGAAGGCCTCGTCGGCATTGTCGGGATGCCAGCCCGGAATGCCCGACAACGGCAGCGGCCGCAGTTCCAGCGGGTCGAGCAGCACGCGGCCTGCGTCGATCGCGGCGGCACAGCACGCCGCCAGGTCGGCGTCGCCGCCTGTCCGGAACACCAGCGCCTTGCCCACCAGCAGCTTGCCCGGGTTCAGCGCCAGCTCCAGCAGGGCATGGCCGAACAGTTCCAGCCGGATCGAGCCGTCCAGCCACGCCTGCCGCCGGCGCCAGAACAGTCCATGCCAGTCGTGCGCATCCCACAGCGCCAGCAGCGCGGGGTCGCGCACGGCAACGATCACGCCGGCCTCGTCGAAGTGGGTCAGTGCGTACTGCGCGCGCGAGCGCAGCTTCGGCCCCATGCGGGCGATCTCGGCCATCTGGCGCCGGTTCAGTGCCTGCTTCAACGCCGGATGGCGCAGCCACGCCAGCGCATTCAGCAGGTCGTGCCAGTTGCCTGCGCGAGTGGCGATCTGGCCGCATTCGGCAATGCGCTGCTCATAGTGCCGGCCATCGGCCAGCAGGACCGGCGTCTGCGCCACGAAGCGCTGGATCATGCCTGCGGGCAGGCGGCGGTTGAGCTCGTCGATCGACGGCCATGCCGTGCCTTCGAGCAGGTCGGCGTACTCGCGCCACGCCGCCAGCGGCGGCCGGCCGAATACCGCCGGGTCGACCGTACCTCGGGCCGGCGCAATGTATTTCATGCGCTCGTCCTTGAGTGCGGCGACCCGCAGATCATCATGGCATGCACTCCGCGCTTCGCATCGACGCCGGAAGCGTCCATCCACGGCCGCACTCTCAAATGATCTTCAGCCCGGGATGTGCCAGGCGCGCGGTAAGGTCATGCTCGCTGGCGGATTCGACCACCACCTCGACGAACTGGCCCGGCTTCAGCGACTGGCCGTCGGCGATCAGCACGCTGCCGTCGATCTCCGGCGCATCGGCGGCCGAGCGCGCCACCGCGCCGTCGGCACCGGCCTCGTCCACCAGCACCTTGATCGCGCGACCGATCTTGCGCCGCAGCTTCGCGGCGGAGATTTCCGCCTGCACCGCCATGAACTGCTCCAGGCGGTCTTCCTTCAATTCCTCGGAGACCGGGTCGGGCAGCTCGTTCGCCTTCGCGCCGTCCACCGGCGAATAGGCGAATGCGCCGACGCGATCGAGCTCGGCCTCGCGCAGGAAATCCAGCAGTTCCTCGAACTCCGCATCCGTCTCGCCGGGGAAGCCGACGATGAAGGTGCTGCGGATGGTCAGGTCCGGCACTTGAGCGCGCCAGTTCCGGATGCGCTCCAGGGTCTTGTCGATGTTGCCCGGCCGCTTCATCAGCTTCAGGATGCGCGGGCTGGCGTGCTGGAACGGGATGTCGAGGTACGGCAGAATTTTCCCTTCCGCCATCAATGGCATCACCTCGTCCACGTGCGGGTAGGGGTAGACGTAGTGCAGCCGCGTCCATACGCCGAGTTCGGACAGGCCTTCGCACAACTCGGTCATGCGCGTGCGGTACGCCTTGCCGCGCCACTCGCGCTCGGCATATTTCAGGTCCACGCCATAGGCGCTGGTGTCCTGCGAGATCACCAGCAGCTCCTTCACGCCGCCCTTGACCAGCCGCTCGGCCTCCAGCAGCACTTCGTCGACCGGGCGCGACACCAGGTTGCCGCGCATCGACGGGATGATGCAGAAGCTGCAGCGGTGGTTGCAGCCCTCGGAAATCTTCAGGTAGGCGTAGTGCTTCGGGGTCAGCTTGACGCCCGTGTCCGGCACGATGTCCAGGAAGCGGTTGCGCTGCGGCGGCAGCGCGGCGTGCACGGCGCCCATCACGCTGGCGTAGTCCTGCGGGCCGCTGATCGACAACACGTCCGGATAGGCCTCGCGGATCAGTGCCTCGCGCTTGCCCAGGCAGCCGGTGACGATAACCTTGCCGTTCTCGTGCAGGGCGGTGCCGATCGAGTCCAGCGACTCCTGCACCGCCGCGTCGATGAAGCCGCAGGTATTCACCACCACGGCATCGGCGGCGCCGTAGCTGGGCACGATCTCGTAGCCCTCGACCTTGAGCTGGGTCAGGATGCGCTCGGAGTCGACCAGCGCCTTGGGGCAACCGAGGCTGACGAAGCCGATCTTGTGTGCGGTCTGGGACATGGAGGGCGCTGCCGGGAACATGCGGAGTAACCGCCGATTATACGGCAGTGCGGCCCAGCCACCGGCGCGGCTAGACTTCACGCCATCCCCAAGCCGGAGCCAGCCATGGGCCAGCACATCAACATTCCCACTACCCGCACCCAGTGCATCGGCGGCTACCTTGCCCAGCCGCAGGGCAAGCCGAAAGGTGGCATCGTGGTGATCCAGGAAATCTTCGGCGTCACCGCGCACATCCGCCATGTGGCCGACCGCTTCGCCGAGCACGGCTATACCGCGATCGCGCCGGCGTTCTTCGATCACCTGGAAAGCGGCGTGGAACTGGGTTACGACCAGGTCGGCGCCAACAAGGGCAAGCAGCTGGTGAACGAGCTGGGGCTGGAGCGGGCGCTGGAGGACGTCGCCAGTGCCGCCGAGTCGATCGCTTCGGCCGGAAAGATCGGCACCGTCGGCTACTGCTGGGGCGGCACGGTGGCCCTGCTGGCGGCGCTGCGCCTGGGCCTGCCCTCGGTGAGTTATTACGGCGCGCGCAACCTGCCGTTTCTGCACGAGACGCCGCAGGCACCGGTGATGTTCCACTTCGGCGAGAAGGACCACAGCATCACGCCGGAGATGGTGGCGAAGCATCGCGAGGCGCTACCGCAGATGGATGTGTTCACCTATCCGGCCGACCACGCCTTCAACCGCGACGGCAGCGCCCCCTACCACGAGGCCAGCGCAAAGCTGGCGCTGCAGCGCACGCTGGCCTTCTTCGACCGCCACCTGGCCGGCGCATGAACGCGGCCGGCTTCGCGCTCGATCCCCGACTCGCGGCGGATACCCGCCCGGTCGCGTCGCTGCCGCTGTGCGACGTGTTGCTGATGAACGACGCGCGCTACCCGTGGCTGATCCTGGTGCCGCGCCGCGCCGGCCTGGTCGAGATCGCCGACCTGCACGACGACGAACAGGCCGTGCTGTGGCAAGAGGTGGGTCACGCCGCCGCCGCCCTGCGCGCGGTCGCTCCCTGCGACAAACTCAACCTCGGCGCCCTGGGCAATATCGTGCGCCAGCTGCACGTGCATGTGGTCGCACGGGTCGAGGGCGATGCGGCATGGCCGGGGCCGGTATGGGGCCATGGCCAGGCCGCGGCCTATGGCGACGGCCAGGCGAGGCAGCTGATCGCAGCGCTGCAACGGCAACTGGCCGCCCCGAGCGCGTCCGATACGTAAAGGGCCCGCGAATTTCTTCGCGAGCCCTTCGATGCATACCGTCCCGCCATCAGTGCTGCTGTGTCGGATCGCCGTAAGTGCTGTCGGCCGCCGACTTGCCTCTCTGCTCGTCGTTCATCTGCACCGGTGCGCGATAGTCCTCCAGCCTGCGGGCCTTGGTGGCTACCGGATTGATCTTCTTCAGCGTGCCATCATCGTCGTAGTACACGGTGAAGCCATAGTCGAGCTGCATGCGCGCCATGTACTGCAGATGCTGCTTGCGCACCTTCGAGTCATCGCTGCGCTCCAGCAACACGGTCTTCGGCAGCTTGCCCTGATCCTTCAGATAGGCGAAATGGCTGCCGGTATCCAGCGCGGACAGCACGGCACCATCCACCAGGAACTGGCCACTCTTGTAGGCCTTGATGACCGTGTCGAACTGGCCTTGGGCCTGGGCGGCGCTGATCTCATCCTTGGTGCTGCCGCGATGGCAGCCGGCCAGCACCAGCAGGCTGCCCAGCATGGCTGCCGCGGCCGCACGGGTAAGCAGGGGCGAAAAACGGATCATCTGTGTCTCCTGGAAAACATGTCGGTGCACCAGGCGGAGTGTAGCGCCCGGCCGTGATCATGAGCAGCACTGGACGCCACCCGTTCAGGGGCGCGATCAGGTGCGCGGCAACGTCACGCCCTGCTGGCCCTGGTACTTGCCGCCGCGGTCCTTGTAGCTGGTTTCGCATTCCTCGTCGGATTCGAGGAACAGCATCTGCGCCACGCCCTCGTTGGCGTAGATTTTTGCGGGCAGCGGCGTGGTGTTGGAGAACTCCAGCGTCACATGGCCTTCCCACTCCGGCTCCAGCGGGGTCACGTTGACGATGATGCCGCAGCGCGCATAGGTGCTCTTGCCGAGGCAGATGGTGAGCACCTTGCGCGGGATGCGGAAGTACTCGACCGTGCGCGCCAGCGCGAACGAGTTCGGCGGGATGATGCACACGTCCGCCTCCACGTCGACGAAGCTGGTCGGGTCGAACGATTTCGGATCGACGATGGTCGAGTTGATGTTGGTGAAGATCTTGAACTCGCGCGCGCAGCGCACGTCGTAGCCGTAGCTGGAGGTGCCGTAGGAAATCAGCTTGGTGTCGTCGCGCAACTTCACCTGGCCCGGCTCGAACGGCTCAATCATGCCGTGGCTCTCGGCCATGCGACGAATCCACTTGTCGGGTTTGATGCTCACGTGAACTCCGGTCGGTAGCGATGTCGCCCGGTCCGGCCAGGCGCAAAGCGGCAAAAATACATGGTCGGGACGCTGCCGCGCCAGCCGGGCGGCTTCACGCCACCGGCAAAGCCTCGGCCAGGACATCCAGCGCAGCCCGCAATTCCGCACAACGTTCCGCGCTGGCCAGCACCTGCGCGGCGCTGCAGCCGGCCCCCGGCAACGCCACCAGCACCGGCTGCGCCGCCAGCAACTGCGCGGACATGGTGACCAGGATCTCGGCCAGCGCTTCCTGCGCATGGTACGAACCGCGCGCGGCCGTGTTCAGCAGCAGCACCGGCTTGCCCGGGAATTCCAGGCTGCCGACCAGCCAGTCGAGCAGGTTCTTGAACGCTCCGGGCACGCCATGCGCATACTCGGGACAGGCGATCAGCAAGGCATCCGCGCGACCGACGGCTTCGCGCAAGGCCAATACCGACGCGGGCACGCCCACCGTCTCGTCGTCGGGATTGAACAGCGGCAAGGCACCGAGCCCTTCGTACAATTCGAGGCCGATCGTCGGCGGCGCAAGTTGCCTCGCCGCCTGCAGCGCCGCCGTGTTCGACGATACCCGGCGCAGGCTGCCGGACAGGCACAGCACGCGCTGCGCCGGCGCCGTCATGCCGCGGGCACGCCCTGCACCACGATCTTGCCCAGCCCCAGCGACTTGTTGCGCGGCTGCCGCGACAGCCGGCCGGCCGCGTTGCGGGCGATCTCGCGATAGCGCGCGGCAAGGTCGGAATCGGGCATTGCCGCCACCGTGGGATTGCCGCTATCGGCCTGCTCGCGGATGCGGATGTCCAGTGGCAGCGAACCCAGGTACGGCACGCCGTACTGCGTCGACATCCGCTCGCCGCCGCCCTCGCCGAAGATGTGTTCCTCGTGGCCGCAGTTCGAGCAGACGTGGGTGGCCATGTTCTCCACCACGCCCAGCACCGGCACCTCGACCTTCTCGAACATCTTCAGCGCCTTGCGCGCGTCGAGCAGGGCGATGTCCTGCGGCGTGGTGACGATCACCGCGCCGGCCACCGGCACCTTCTGCGACAGCGTGAGCTGGATGTCGCCGGTGCCCGGCGGCAGATCGACGATCAGGTAGTCCAGCTGTTCCCAGCGCGTGTCGGTGAGCAGCTGCATCATCGCCTGGGTGACCATCGGGCCGCGCCAGATCATCGGCGTGTCTTCTTCCACCAGGAAGCCGATCGACATCACCGGCATGCCGTGCGCCTGCATCGGGATGATGCTCTTGCCGTCCGGCGAGGCCGGCTTGCCGTGCACGCCCAGCATGGTCGGCTGGCTGGGGCCGTAGATGTCCGCATCCATCACGCCGACCTTCGCGCCTTCGGCCTTGAGCGCCAGCGCCAGGTTCGCCGACACCGTGGACTTGCCCACGCCGCCCTTGCCGGACGCCACCACAATGATGTTCTTCACATTCGGCAGCGGCCCCAGCGTGCCCTGCACCTTGTGCACGTGGATGCGGCTGGTGACCGACACGGCGGCCGACTCGATCGCCGGATCGGCTTCCAGCGCCTGGCGCACGCGTGCAGCGAGATCGTCGATCGCGCCGGCGGCCGGGTAGCCCAGTTGCAGGTCCACCGACACCTTCGCCCCGTCCACGCCGACTGCGCGCACGGCCTCGCCCAGCGGCGCGCCGGTATGGGTGTCGATGAGGCCGCCAAGGATCTGGCGGACCAGGGCTTCATTCGCCTGTGTCATGTCGGCTCGGGTATGTGCGGGAGTGCCCATTATGCCAGCCCGCCGCGGCCCGCCCGCTGACCTGGATCAGGGGCCCGATCGCGCTGCCGGCACGATGGCGCAATGCAGCTTGACGCCCCCGCGGAACCTCGCCAGTCTCACATCCATACGCAATCGTACGGGAGGACCACCCATGAAGCATGCTTTCCGCCTCACCTTCGCCGCCGGCCTGCTGCTCGCCGCCGGCACCGCGCTGGCCGCCAACGACACGCCGGCCGGCACCTGGAAGACCATCGACGACGCGACTCACAAGCCGAAGTCGATCGTCGAGATCACCGAGCACAACGGCGAGTACCAGGCGAAGATCGTGGAGCTGCTGAACCGCACGCCGGAAGACGTGGCCCGCGACGGCGAGCACCCGGTCTGCGCCAAGTGCGACGGCGAACGCAAGAACCAGCCGATCGTGGGCATGACCATCATGTGGGGCGTCAGCAAGGACGACGACGTGTGGGGCGGCGGCAAGATCCTCGACCCGAAGAACGGCAAGGTCTACAAGGTGAAACTCTCCCTCAAGGACGGCGGCCAGAAGCTCGACGTACACGGCTACATCGGCTTCGCCCTGCTCGGCCGCTCGCAGATCTGGGAACGGCAGAACTGACTCACCCTCACTGCCTTTGACCGAACGCCCCGCACCGCCCGCCGGTCCGGGGCGTTTTCACGCCTGGCGCGGCACCCACCCGCCGCGAAAATGCGAGACGACACATCGGCACACTCATGCCTTTGCCAGCCCGGCCGAAGCGGCCGTCAGCAGCAACAGGCCGGCCACCGCGGCCAGCGCCACCGGCAGGCTGCTGGCCTGGGCCAGGAAACCGATCAGCGCGGGGCCGCTGAGCAGGCCGGCGTAACCCAAGGTGGTCACTGTGGCGATCGACATGCCGGGCGAGGTGCCGGGCAGGCGACCGGCCGCGCCATACATCACCGGCACGATGTTGGCCGCGCCCAGTCCCACCAGCACGAAGCCGATCAAGGCCGCCGGCGGCCACGCCAGCAGCGACGCGAACAGGAAACCCGCCGCCGCGGTACAGGCGCCGATGCGCACGGTCAGCACCGGACCCAAGCGCGCAATGGCGCGGTCGCCGGTGAGCCGGCCCAGGGCCATCGCCACCGAAAAGCCGGCATAGCCGATACCGGCGGAGGCCGCCGAAAAGCCGCGGAAATCGCGCAGGAACACCGCGCTCCAGTCCAGCATCGAGCCCTCGGCCAGGAAGCTGATGAAACACAGCAGGCCCAGCACCAGCACGATCCCGCGCGGCATGCCGAAGGCCGCCGCGCGCTCGCCGGCATCGTCGACCTCGTCGATCAGGCGGGGCCACTGCGTCACCACCACGGCGGCCAGCAGCACGGAGATGGCGACGGCCGCGGCGGTCAGCGACATGCCCAGCGCCAGCAGCAGGCTCATGCCCGCCGCCCCGCCCAATCCGCCGACGCTGAACAGGCCGTGGAACCCGGACATCAACGGGCGGCCGTCCCGGCGCTCGACCTCCACCGCATGCGCGTTCATCGCCACGTCCACCGCACCCAGCGCCACGCCGAAGTAGAGCAAACCGAGTGCCAGTGTCGTCACGCCGGGCGCAATCGCCAGCAGCGGGAGCGCCAGGCACAGCATCAGCCCGCCGACGCCGATCACCCGGCGGCTGCCGAAGCGATGGATGAGAAAGCCGACCAGCGGCATCGACACCATCGAGCCGCCGCCAAAGGCCAGCAGCAGCAAGCCAAGCGAAGCCTCGTCGAGGCCAAGCCGCGCTTTCGCATACGGCACCATCGGCGCCCAGGCGGCCATGCCGATGCCGGAAACCAGAAAGATCAGGCGAGTGGCGCGGACGGCCGCTGAAAGTCCGTTCCGCTCACCCGCCAGCAGAGCGGAGCTGCTCGTCGGCACGTCGATTCCACAGAATTAAGTGGGTGAAAACGTATACCAACCGGCCTGAACATGCGATCGGCGACAGCGCCGCCGCACACCACGAAGCAGGCCCGCGGCCCCGTTCGCGGGCGGGCCCGGCAAACGGGCATGGCATAATGCGCAGTCCTTACCGGAATACGCCCCATGAGTCGCCGCCTGCTCGTCACCAACGCCCTGCCCTATGCCAATGGCCCGCTGCACATGGGCCATCTGCTGGGCTACATCCAGGCCGACATCTGGGTGCGCGCGCAGCGGATGAACGGCAACAAGGTGGTCTACGTCTGCGCCGACGACGCGCACGGCACGCCGATCATGCTGGCTGCGGAAAAGGCCGGCGTCACGCCCGAGGCCTTCATAGCCGGCATTCGCGAGGGCCACGAGGCGGACTTTGCCGCATTCGGCGTGGCGTTCGACCAGTACCACACCACCCATTCGGAAGAGAACCGCGAGCTCGCGACGCTGATCTACACGCGCCTGCGCGATGCCGGCTACATCGCCAGGCGCAGCATCCAGCAGCTGTTCGATCCCGAAAAAGAAATGTTCCTGCCGGACCGCTACATCAAGGGCGTATGCCCGAACTGCGGCACGCCGGACCAGTACGGCGACAACTGCGAGCACTGCGGCGCCACCTATGCACCGACCGACCTGATCAACCCGTACTCGGTGATGTCCGGGGCCACCCCGGTGCTGCGCGACTCGGAGCACTATTTCTTCGAACTGGGCAAGTTCGAGGGGCTGCTGCGCGACTGGTTCGCCGGCAAGCTCACTCGCGGCAAGCCAGTGGCGAACAGCGGCGTGGCGGCGAAGCTGCGCGAGTGGCTGGACGGTGGCCTGAAGGACTGGGACATCTCGCGCGATGCGCCCTACTTCGGCTTCCCGATCCCCGACGCGCCGGGCAAGTTCTTCTACGTGTGGCTGGATGCGCCGGTCGGCTACCTGGCCAGCTTCAAGGCGCTGTGCGACCGCACCCGCCTGAAGTTCGACGATTTCCTTGCTCCCGACAGCAGCGCGGAGATGCACCACTTCATCGGCAAGGACATCATCAACTTCCACGGCCTGTTCTGGCCGGCGATGCTGCACGGCGCCGGCTTCCGCACGCCGACCGCGCTGCACGTCAACGGCTACCTCACGGTGAACGGCGCGAAGATGTCCAAGTCGCGCGGCACCTTCATCCAGGCGCGCACCTACCTGGACGCCGGCCTGCACCCGGGATTCCTGCGCTACTACTTCGCCAGCATGCTCAGCGACGCGCCGGTCGACGTCGACCTCGACCTCAAGGCGTTCGAGGAGCGCGTCAACTCGCACCTGGTCGGCAAGTGGGTGAACATCGCCAGCCGCACCGCCGGCTTCGTGCACAAATATTTCGGCGGCCGCCTGGCGCCGCAGTTCTGCGCGGAAGAGATCACGCTGTGGAACACCCTGCTGGAGCACTACGACGACATTGCCGCGCTGTACGAGAGCGGCGATTTCGCCGAAGTCACCCGCCGCTTCGTGCTGATGGCCGACCTGGTCAACGGCCACATCGCCGCCAAGGCGCCATGGAGCATGGCCAAGGACGAAAGCCGGCGCGATGAGCTGCACCAGGTGTGCTCGTTCGCGCTGACCGCGTTCCGCCTGCTGGCCGGCATGCTCAAGCCGATCCTGCCGATTACCGTGGCTGCTGCCGAGCAGTTCCTGGCTGCGCCGATCGCCGACTTCGACGATGCCCGCGCCGGCCTGCGCAACCACGCCATCAACGCATTCGAACCGCTGCTCGGCCGCATCGACCCCAAGCGCATCGAGGCCATGGTCGAGGCCTCGAAGGATTCGCTCGGCGGCCCGGCCGAAGCTCCCTCCGCCCCGAAAAAGAAGAAAGCCATGAACGACAGCGCCAAACCCGCCGCCGCGATCGCCGACCCGACCCCGACCACACCCACCACCATCGGCATCGACGACTTCGCCCGGCTCGACCTGCGCATCGGCAAGGTCACCGCCTGCGAGTTCGTGGACGGTTCCGACAAGCTGCTGCGCTTCGAACTTGACGCCGGCGCGCTGGGCACGCGGCAGATCTTCTCCGGCATCCGCGCCGCCTACGCCGAGCCGGAGAAACTGGTGGGCCGCAACGTGGTGTTCATCGCCAACCTGGCCCCGCGCAAGATGCGCTTCGGCCTGTCCGAGGGCATGATCCTCTCGGCCGGCGACGGCGGCAGCGACCTGTTCCTGCTCGACGCCGACCAGGGCGCGCAGCCCGGCGCCACCGTGCGCTGATTCAAGAACTTCGCAGGGCGGGCACTGCCCGCCGATCTCGCTGAACCTCAAAGCCGGCGGGCCATGCCCACCCTACAAGGCTGCAAGGTTAGAAGCCGCCCTTGTTACCCGGCCCGAGAATTTGATTTCTTCTCTTTTGCGGGCGGCGACGACGTCAATGGAGGAAACCGCACCCACACCTGAGTTGGCTGACCGGATTTGTCATGCGCTTTGCGAAGTACGCTGCCCTTTGCTGTCGGCATGGCCTCATCCACCAGCGCGCGCGGACCGCAGCCATCGGACGCACAGCCCCATACCGAACCTCCACGCAAATCCAGATTCACGACGTAGGGGGAATCCAGCAGCAGGCGCTCCGTCACCGTGGACTCACTGCCGCGGGCGAGATTTACGTAAGCACTATGTGTGCTGCCCATGAATGCAATCACCAGCGAATGCGCCGCTCCGTGCTGAACTTCGCTGTGGATGGCCTGCGCCATCCCCTTGCTCCGATAGGCATTCACACCGCCTGCCTCCTTGATGGCCGCATCGCCGGGATATTCAGGGACCGTCGTAAAAACCTCCACATCACGCCCTTCTTCGCGGAGTTCCCTTGCTCGCTCGATGAGCCGTACGATGGCTTGACTCGTGCGCCCGTCCCCCACAGTCCAGAAATCGTCATGCAAGAGTGCGGCGCGATCGGCCGCCGTGCCCTTTGATGCCATGTAACCCTGAATCGGCTTCTGCTCAAACGACTCCATTTCCAGGCCCAGCCTCACCGGGCGACTCGCAGCAGCATCGGCCATCAGCTGCGCCACGAAACCCGGAATTTCGTTGCTGCCATGATAGTCGCCGACAATCAGCAACTGCCGTCGGTCCACATCACAGGCAATCGCCCGGGCAGCCCGTATCAATGAGGTCGCTTTGTCGAAGCCGTTTACCGGACAGGGTGAGGGTAACTCCGCTGGATGGTTCGCCGGCGAAGCAACGGCTGCTGTCCAGGTCAGAGACAGCCCGAGGAACAGCATGCACGTGATCACGCAACATTTCGGCATAGATACCTCTCCGGTTTGCGGCCGCTGCCGGTCCGGCCTACATATCGAACAGTATCCACCCAGCCCGTCGACAGAGGCATGCGTTTTCATTTTTGTCGACGTAGCCTCGCAGGGCAGGTACTGCTCGCCCTGCGAGGCGGGACCACTCAGTTCCGTGTATAGGTCACGAAGAAACCGACCAGGTCGCCGTTCTCGTTGTACGGCGCCATGTCCACGTAGCGATAGCCGCGTGCCGCGTACTCGGCGTGCGATTTGGTGAGCTGGTTCGCCATGTGCTTCTTGCGGAAGCCGAGCGTGGCGTCGACGAACACCGTTACCGTATCGCCGGAGACGCTGGCCGTCTCGGCCTGCGCCGGGCCCGCGTGAGCCACCAGGATCGAGCCGCCGGCACCAAGCACGGCAGCCAGCAACAGCGGGGCGAGAAACGACGATTTCATGGCAACACTCCAACAGGCGATGATCAATTGCGGGACAATGAGCGCTGATTATCGCCCGCCCGGCATCCGCGCATGAGTGATCCCATCACCGTTCTGGCCGACCGCATCGACGCCGTGCTGCCGCAGACGCAATGCGAGCAATGCGGCTACCACGGCTGCCGGCCGTATGCGGAGGCGATCGCGCGCGGCGAGGCGGAAATCAACCAGTGTCCGCCCGGCGGCGCGGCCGGCATCGAAAAGCTCGCCGCGCTGCTGCAGCGGCCGGTGCTGCCGCTGGACCCCGCACACGGCGTCGAGAAGCCGCGCACGCTGGCGCGCATCGTCGAGGCCGACTGCATCGGCTGCACCAAATGCATCCAGGCCTGCCCGGTCGACGCGATCGTAGGCGCGTCCAAGCTGATGCACACCGTGCTCGCCGACGACTGCACCGGCTGCGAGCTGTGCGTGCCGGCCTGCCCGGTCGACTGCATCGTGCTCGAACCGATGCCGCCCGCGCAGATCGACGCGGTGCACGCCGATGCAGCACGCGCGCATTTCCAGCGTCGCGAAGCGCGCCTGCAACATCAACGCGACGAACGCGAGGCCGAGCTGGCCGCGCGCAAGGCCGCGGTGGATACCGCCGCCGGACCGGTCAATCCCGTACTGGCCGCGCTGGCCCGCGCCAGGGCGAAACAGCAGGAACCGAAACCGTGAAGCGTGCCGACGTGATCGAACTGTTCTCGCGCCTGCGCGAGCTCGACCCGCACCCCACCACCGAACTCGTCTACAGCACGCCGTTCGAGCTGCTGGTCGCGGTGGTGCTGTCGGCGCAGGCCACCGACGTGGGCGTCAACAAGGCCACGAAAAAACTCTATCCGGTGGCGAACACGCCGCAGGCGATCCTCGACCTCGGCGAGGACGGCCTGAAGCGCTACATCAGCACGATCGGCCTGTTCAACGCGAAGGCGAAGAACGTGATCGCGCTGTGCCGGCTGCTGATCGAGAAACACGACGGCGAAGTGCCGCGCACGCGCGAGGCGCTGGAAGCGCTGCCCGGCGTGGGCCGCAAGACCGCCAACGTGATGCTCAACACCGCGTTCGGCGAACCGACCATCGCAGTCGACACACACATCTTCCGCGTCGCCAACCGCACCGGACTCGCGCCGGGCAAGGACGTGCGCGCGGTCGAGGACAAGCTGGAGAAGACGATCCCGGCCGAGTTCAAGCACGACGCCCACCACTGGCTGATCCTGCACGGCCGCTACGTGTGCAAGGCGCGCAAGCCGGATTGTCCGCACTGCGTAATCCGCGACCTGTGCCGCTACAAGCACAAGACACCCTCCGACTGAACGGGTCGGAGGCAAACCCGACGATGGCTGTCCCAACTCCCTCCACTCACCGTTCGCCCTGAGCGTAGCCGCGCAGCGGCGAAGTCGAAGGGGGCCTGGCGTGGGGCCTCGACTGCGCGCCTTCAGCGCCACGCCGATCATGAGTTCGTCGAAGGGCTCAACCCGAACGGTTTCGGGCGACTGCGGCGCCGAGAGATTGCGCTGATTGGTCCCGCTGCCTCAGGCCGGCAGCTGGGCGCGCTCCAGCGCAGCGATGTGACGCTCCAGCCGCGGCCCCAGGTAGCAATGCGAGCCGCATGGCAGCAAGCCCACCTTGCCGAATTCGCGCAGGTACCAGGCCGGCGCGCGAGAGACGAAACCGTGGTGGTCGCCGGCCACGTCGTCACGGCTGGTGAACACCTCCAGGAACGCCACCCCTTCGAGCATCTCGCCGATGCCCTGCAGCCCGGCGCGGATTTCCGCCGGCTTCAGGTAATGCAGCACGTCGGTGCACACGATCAGGTCGAAGCGCGCGTCGAAGCGCAGCTGTTCCAGCTGGCCGAAACGCGCCAGGCCGATGTTGCGGCTGCGCCCGTAGCGCGCCACCGCGTACTCGCTGGCATCCAGCCCGCGATACGCGATGTCCGGCCGCAACGCGCGCAGCGGCGCGCGCCAGGTCGCCTCGCCGCAGCCCACGTCGAGCACGTTGCGCACCGGCCGGCCGAGGTAGTACTCCGCCTGCGCCACCACCATCGCCACCTTGCGCTTGAGCTCCGCCGGCGAGCCCACCGCATGCCGCGGATCGCGGTACCACTTGTCGAAATAGGCGCGGTCGTAGGTCTTGGGCATCGGCGGTCGGTCCGGCAAAGGCTGCATGGTAACCGGGCGACCCTCAGTCCGCCGCACGCGGCACCAGCATGTGCTTGGCGACGTGCCCGTGCAGGCGGCCCAGCCCGCGCGCCAGGTGCAGGGTGGCGAACAGCAGCACGATGCCGATCACGCACATCGCGATCGCGTCGCCCCAACCCGGTGCATGCGCACCGAAGCCCCAGTCCACGACGACCCGGTGGTTCGCGTACAGCCCGGGCAGCCAGTCGCTCTGGAACAGCATCGCCAGCGGCGCGCCGATGAAGGCCACCGACACGCTGAGCAAGGTCACGGCCAGCGTGAAGTACACGATGCCCAGCGGCAGCATCAGCCACATGTAGCAAAGCGTCGTCCAGGTATGCACGTCGGTGAACATGCTGCCGATGCGCTTCATCAGGCCCATGCCCTGGGTCGGATACACCGGCCGGCGCGGCATGCGCATGCCGAGCATCGCCTCCACGATCCGTCCTTCCACCAGCGACAGCACGCGCACGCTGCCGAAGAACAGCACGATGAACGGCAGGCCGATGATCAGCACCGACAACCCCACCGACAGCGACAACCCGGTCACCGCCCAGGTGAAGTAGAAGATGCCGGTGGCCAGCGACAGCAGCATGTAGAACAGCGCGCCATAGGTGCGCGGATCGGCGGCAACGCCGAAGAAGCGCCCGGCCAGCGAACGACGTTTCGGCGGCGGCGGCGGACGCAGCGCGCGCTGGATCTTGATCTCCTGGTCGCGATAGATCTCGGCCACTTCGTCCGGCGCGCCATAGCTGCCGACGACGTGTTCCAGCATCTCTGCCTCGCCGCGGCCGGGCTGCTCGGCCAGTTCGGCGCGCAGGTGTTCCTCGGCGTCGTACAGCGCGTCCTGGATCAGGGCCGGGTCGGCGCCGCGCAACGCGGCACGCAGTTGCTCAAGGTATTCGACGATGGTGCGTGGCGCGTTCATTACACCCCTCCTTGCAAGACGTTATCGACGGAATCGCGGGTGGCGTTCCATGCGGCGACCCATGCGCGCAATGCCTCGCGCCCCGGTTTGGTGATGCGGTAATAGCGGCGCGGCGGCCCGCTGACGGAAGGCTCGACCTCACTGGCGAGCAGGCCGGCCGCCTCCAGGCTGCGCAGCACCGGATACAGCGCGCTCTGCTTGCCGGCCAGCACGCCCTCGCCCACTTCTTCCAGCCGCTTGGCGATCTGGTAGCCGTACATCGGCTGGCGCGATTGTCCCAGCACGGCCAGCAGCACCAGCGACACGGTGCCGCTGGACAGCTCCTTCTGGAACTTCTTCAACTGGCTGACGCTGTCGTCCACGTCGCTCACCCGCACTGCCGCTTAGACTTGAGTAAACCATAGTGCGAACTTGACACTAGTGCATGGGCCTGAAGTCATGCTTCGGCCGTCCTGGCATACTGGGCATGAAACCAATGTGTGTACACGTTGTACAAACATTGGTTTCAGGAGGTGTGTACAGACATTGGTTTCCGCTGGCCAAGCTGACAATGAGATTTAGCGTCGCCGGGATAACTATGCAGGCCTCTGCGGAGCAATTGCCATCGACGATCAGCTGGCCTTGCGGGCGGCCAGTTCAGCTGGAACGACCGCAGTCGACCGTTTCAGTCGTTCAACAGATCTAACTTGAGACAATTGCCAACCAGACTATTGGTTGAGGTCCAAGCCCACTCGAAGCATCGTAAGCCTAGCCCTGAGAGCTGCTCCCTCCACCGGGTGCAACTGGGACAAGCGCCCTACGCGCCCTGAGACTCGATTGATCTCAGATTTCAAGCTCACTGGATCAGTCGAATTCCTACTGAGCACTTCGAGCTGATGCACGGCGGCGCGTATGTTCTGCCGCTCTCTTGTCATCAGCGCAGGGCGCGCGTTGATCATGAGCTTAGTGGTCAACATGGGACCGTTTCCACGTCGGATCTCGTGCTTTGATCTTTTGGCCTGGAAGCCCTTCGAAGCCATAAGCCCATAGACTTCAGCAATGCAACAGCCGATCTTCTCGTTATTGAGCTGCTCTTTGCATGAAAATGTCACGTCATCAACATAGCGGGAATACGTGATCCCTCTATCTCGTAGGCTCTCGTACAACCGCCACTCTCGATCCCAAAACGCGAGATTTGCTAGATACGAACTAGTGATTGCACCCTGAGGCAGGGCACCATCTTTTATGGTCAACATTGTCAGCAGCTGTGCCACTTCTGGCGCAAACCGGAAAAAGCTCACCCATATTGAGTAAACAACCTTCGCGTCCGTACTCGGGAAGAAGTTTTTGATGTCCTCGGTTACAACGACAGCAGCGCCTGCATGCAAAGCCGCATTTCTTCGCGCATCACGCCCCTTTAGGCTACCCGTAAGGTAATCGGGAAACACGACTCTCTGGAAGAACTGCGTCTGTATCCGTCGGTGTACACTTTTGAGCAAAGGAAGCGCATCGAACGTCCGCCGAATGCTGCCATCAGCCTTGATGATCGGCTTGGCGTCCCGATACAGGCCGTTAGCTGCATCAGTAATTCGCTGCAGCTCGACAACTGACACTCCAAGCGATCGGCTTAGACTCGCCAGAGATCGGACCGGGCTGAAAGTGTATTTAGGCTGGGTTGCCTTGGGGCTCATTGAGCAAATTCAACGCAGTCATAGCCAACCTACCGGCAAGATCCTTGTCGATACCCGAAAGCTCTCCTCTGTCCGCTCCTAAAAAGAACAAGATCTCCAGCGGCACCCTTAAACCGGCGGCAATTTTTCGCACGGTAGAGAGCGTGGGATCTCGCTTCGAGTTTTCAAGCATTGACAGGTAGGAAACCGAACAACCCGCCAGCTTAGCCAGATCGGCTTGACTAAGTTGACGCCTTGTACGGCACATTTGAATGGCGCCGCCAATGTTCATAAGTGTCTCCAAAACATGAAAGGCTTGCTGCGTCTGTCGTCGTCATCTCCATCAGTTCATCAGATCAGTGATGTTCGTCACCAGCCGTATCACTTTACCGATCAGTTCCAGCACACGATCACCCCAATACAATGCGGAAAGAGGTTTCGAGCGGGTTCCGTCCTGCTCTAGTGCTGCAACTACTGCTTCGATTTCTTCAATAACGCTAGTGTCGAGTTGGCCTTGATAAGCATCGCGCAGCTGCTTGAGCAAACGGATGCTGCTTTCTTTGGTATGGCTATCCATATGGATAACTCCTTCGCCGGGCAACATTACCCGCCGTCAGTAGCAATGAGCCGGAAGGAGCCAACCCGACACCACAAGCCAATCACCATTCCGACGCTCCGGACCACGCCGTCACAACAAGCCCATGCCTGCTGCATACGTGATCCTTCGCACGGTGTGCCGAGGGCCTGATGTACGAGGGAGCCCGACACACGTGCTGCGACATAGCTTCACCAATGGATCGTGAAGCGCCCCGTTCAACTGGGGCCGACTAGCTAGCTCTTTGCTATCGAAAAAGAAGTGGAACCAATTACCAAATACAGCTCAACCGAGCGGTAACACTCGGCCTGGAACCAAGATAGTCGCGAGAAAAGCCGTTGTCAATAAAATTCACTCACAGTGAATATTTGCCGCAACCGGGAACTTCTTCCAATCTGCCTGCCGGCTATGTCCAGTGTCATGGAAGGTGGGGCTGAGTACCTAAATTTGGCCGAAAGCCTACGCTTAGCACTCTTCTGCCCGGAGACTGCACATGGCCCTCGCGATGAGTCTGGCTCACGACGTCCCCCGACGCCCCCCACCTTTGAGTAGCACCCTGTTTTGGAGGCCAACCACCCCAAACTCGTGTGCAGTTCTGGCTTCCGAAGTTAGAGCGCAATCGTGTACGTGATCGGGGACAAGCGAAGGAACTCAAGTCACTAGGATGGCGTGTGCTGACAATCTGGGAATGCGAAACTAAGGACGAGGTGAGATTGATGGATCGATTAGCACGGTGGTTCGGAGTGCCAAGAATCGATAAATAGTTTTCCTATTTAGGTATCTGACGCAACGATATGTCGTACGAAAACAATCTTCGCCAATGCCGTACCGCTCGCTTATGTCAGGCAAAGCGTCTGTTTTCAATGAACCAATCCATGGCTTCGCGAACCGGCATCTCCGCCTCGTACTTATCGATTTGGGCAGGCGCCTGGGTCTTCAGCATGATCAACACGCTCCGAATAAGCCACTGATTCGGCGGCGGGCGCACATACTCTGTGCTATGGCGACAAGCAGAGTGCGTGCATGACCCGGTCCTGTCACACAGACTTGGGCATTCAAAACAGCACACACTTTGGCACTATTCCCAATACCGAGCGGTGCCGACGCCCGAAGGCCGGCAGATGCGTGCGATCATCCTGCGTGTCCTTGCCGGAACGACATGACAGAACCCGGCGTATCTTTCCTTGCCGGTCACGCGACTCTCGGGCGCTTTCAGCATGAACCTTCGAAATACTGCCGCAGCCGTCATCCTGATCCTGGGATTTTCCCTGGTCGGCTGGCGAACATCGGCGCGGGTGCCCGCCGTGGAGATGCATGTCGGAAACCCGCTTCGTCTGGCCAAGGTGACGGGGCAGCAGCGCCTGGTGTACGAACTCCATGTCACCAACATGTCCGATGCGCCTGTGACGCTCACCGCACTCGATACCGTGGACGCCGGCGGGAAGTCCTTCCTGCATTTGGACCATGAGGCGCTGAGCAAGCACACCGATATGGGAGGGAAAAGCGTCCTGGCGGGACGTGCGCACGCCGTGGTGTATCTGACCGTCGATTTCGGTGCCATAGCACCGACGGCCATCCAGCACCGGGTTACCGTGAAACAGGGCGACGCGCAGTCTGTCATCGTGGGCCCTCGCGAGCCAGTCCTGTCGATCAAGCCCCCCGTGCTCGCAGCACCACTCAGGGGCGGGCCCTGGGTCGCGGTATACAGCGATGAATGGCCCCGCGGGCATCGTCGCGTCTTCTACGAAACGGACGGACATGCCCGGCTGCCTGGCCGCTTCGCGATCGACTGGATGAAGGTCGATGCGCAGGGAAGGACGCTGAGGAATGCTTCCGGCCTAGCTTCCAGCTCGCTTTCCTATGGTGCCGAAGTGCTGGCCGTCGCCGACGCCCGCGTGGCCGCAGCACGGGACGGCATCACGGAGGCTGCAAGGATCTCCGACAACCATGCCCACCCGCACCCGGATGCCGCGGGGAACTACATTTCATTGGCGCTCGAAGGCGGGCAATTCGCCACCTACGAGCATCTCCGCCCGGGGAGCCTGAAAGTCGCCAGGGGAGACCATGTCAGCGCAGGACAAGTCCTCGCCGAGGTCGGATTCACCGGCGATTCGACCGAACCCCACCTGCACTTCCATGTGTCGGATTCGCCCAGTCCGCTGCAAGGCGAAGGCATGCCCTACTCCCTGAGTCGCGTCCTCCTGCTCGGGCGCTTCGAGGATTGGAATGACCTGGGATCGCGGCGATGGCGGGATTTCCCGCCGCGCGTCGTCGACCGCGAATTCCCCCAGGGAGGCGACGTGGTCGATTTCAAATGACCTCGCCGGAAACCCGCCGTCGAACCCACCGGACCCGGCAAACGCCGTCGACCATCTCGTGGCCGTGATGATCCCTCACTGTCGCGAGGATCAAGATCGGCTGCCGACGTAAGCCGCGAGGTGTTTGCCGGTGAGAGTGGAACGGGCGGCGACAAGATCGGCGGGGGTGCCCTCGAAGACGACCTCGCCGCCATCGTGGCCGGCACCGGGGCCGAGGTCGATGATCCAGTCGGCGTGCGCCATGACCGCCTGGTGGTGCTCGACGACGATGACCGACTTGCCGGCATCGACCAGCCGGTCGAGCAGGCCGAGCAACTGCTCGACGTCGGCGAGGTGCAGGCCGGCAGTCGGTTCGTCGAGAACGTAGACGCCGCCCTTCTCCCCCATGCGGGTAGCCAGCTTGAGCCGCTGCCGCTCGCCGCCGGACAGCGTGGTGAGCGGCTGGCCGAGGCTGAGGTAACCCAGGCCCACGTCGGCGAGCCGGTCGAGGATGGCGTGCGCGGCCGGCGTGTGCGCCTTGCCGGCACCGAAGAACTCCCTGGCCTCGGTCACCGGCATCGCGAGCACCTCGCTGACGTTCTTCCCGCCGAAGGTGTACTTGAGGACGTCGGCCTGGAACCGCTTCCCCTCGCACTCCTCGCAGACGATGGCGACGCCGGCCATCACGCCCAGATCGGTGCAGATGACGCCGGCGCCGTTGCAGGCGGGACAGGCGCCCTCGGAGTTGGCGCTGAACAGCGCCGGCTTCACTCCGTTGGCCTTCGCGAACGCCTTGCGGATCGGCTCCAGCAGCCCGGTGTACGTCGCCGGGTTGCTTCGTCGCGAACCGCCGATCGTGCCCTGGTCGATCGACACCACGCCGTCGCGGCCGGACACCGAGCCGTGGATCAGCGAGCTCTTGCCCGATCCGGCCACGCCGGTCACCACGACCAGCACGCCGAGCGGCACGTCGACATCGACGCTCTTCAGGTTGTGCGTGCTGGCACTGCGCACCTCGAGCTTGCCCGATGGTTTGCGCAGCGACGGCTTCAGCGACGCGCGGTCGTCCAGATGACGGCCGGTGATGGTGCCGCTGGCGCGCAGGCCTTCGAGGCTGCCCTCGAAGCAGACCGTGCCACCGGCCGAACCCGCACCGGGGCCGAGGTCGACGACGTGGTCGGCGATCGCGATCGCCTCCGGCTTGTGCTCCACGACGAGCACCGTGTTGCCCTTGTCGCGCAGCCGCAGCAGCAGGCCGTTCATGCGCTGGATGTCGTGCGGGTGCAGGCCGATGCTGGGCTCGTCGAAGACGTAGGTGACGTCGGTGAGCGATGAGCCGAGGTGGCGGATCATCTTGACGCGCTGCGCCTCGCCGCCCGACAGCGTGCCCGACGGCCGTTCGAGCGAGAGGTAGCCCAGCCCGATCTCCACGAACGAGTCGAGCGTCTGCAGCAGCGTGGCGAGCAGCGGCGCCACCGACGGTTCGTCGAGGCCGCGCACCCACGCGGCGAGGTCGTTGATCTGCATCGCGCAGGCGTCGGCTATGTTGACCTTCCTGATCTTCGACGACCGCGCCGCCTCGCTGAGCCGGGTGCCGCCGCACTCGGGGCAGGTGCTGAACGCCACCGCCCGCTCCACGAAGGCGCGCACGTGCGGCTGCAGCGAGTCGATGTCCCTGGACAGCATCGACTTCCGGATCTTCGGAATCAGGCCCTCGTAGGTCAGGTTGATGCCGCCGACCTTGATCCTGGTCGGCTCCCGATAGAGCAGGTCGTGCAGTTCCTTCTTCGTGAACTTGCCGATCGGCTTGTCGGGGTCGAAGTAGCCGCAGCCGGTGAAGATGCGGCCGAACCAGCCGTCCATGCTGTGGCCGGGAATCGTGAGCGCGCCCTCGTTGAGCGACTTGCTGTCGTCGTACAGCCGGGCCAGGTCGATGTCGGTGACCGAGCCACGGCCTTCGCAGCGCGGGCACATGCCGCCGAGGCGGTTGAAGGTCTCCTTCACCGTGCGGGTCCGGTTCCCGCGCTCGACGGTGATGGCGCCCGCCGCACTGACCGACGGGACGTTGAAGGCGAACGCACCGGGCGAGCCGATGTGCGGCTTGCCGAGCCGGCTGAACAGGATGCGCAGCAGCGCGTTGGCGTCGGTCGCGGTGCCGACGGTGGAGCGCGGGTCGGCACCCATCCGCTGCTGGTCGACGATGATCGCGGTCGTCAGCCCGTCGAGCACGTCGACCTCGGGCCGCGCCAGCGTCGGCATGAAGCCCTGCACGAAGCTGCTGTAGGTCTCGTTGATCATCCGCTGCGACTCCGCGGCGATCGTGCCGAACACCAGCGAGCTCTTGCCCGAGCCGGAGACGCCGGTGAACACCGTCAGCCGGCGTTTCGGCAGCTCGACGCTGACGTCCCTGAGGTTGTTCACGCGCGCGCCGTGCACGCGGATCAGGTCGTGGCGGTCGGCGACGTGCGGCGCGGGCGACTGCGTGTCCTTCCTCGTGGCCTTGCTCATCGTGCCTCCACCGGCATCGCCGGACGGTTCAGCGCACTTCGTTGATGCGGATATGGTTGCCGGAAGGATCGCGGAAGGCGCAGTCGCGAATCCCGTACGGCTGCATGGTCGGCTCCTGGATGACTTCGGCGCCGCTGGCCTGCAGCCGCTCGAAGGTGCCGTCGAGGTCGGCGGTGGCCAGGATGATCATGCCGTAGGTTCCCTTGGCCATCATCTCGGCGATGGTGCGGCGCTCGTCGTCGGTGATGCCGGGGGCGGCGGCCGGCGGGTGCAGGACGATGGACGTGCCGGGCTGGCCGGCGGGGCCGACCGTGATCCAGCGCATGCCTTGATAGGCGACGTCCTTGCGCACCTCGAAGCCGAGGGTGTCGCGATAGAAGGCCAGCGCCGCGTCCGCGCCGGTGTGCGGGAGGAAACTCGAGTGAATGGTGATATCCATGGCAGTCATCCTGGGTGTGGTCGGGCCGTCATGCTAGAGCGGACCGGCAGGCCGGCGCTTCTCGATTCCTGATCGGCCGGGTCACCTGATCGGCCTCGTCACCAATTTGGCCACGCACGACGGCATCCCCTCCGTCGCGAGCGCCGCCTCGCGCCGATACACGCTGGGCGGCGTGCCGACCAGTTCGGCGAAGCGGCTGCTGAAGGTGCCCAGCGACGCGCAGCCGACCTCGAAGCAGACCTCGGTGACGCTGAGGTCGCCACGACGCAGCAGCGCCATCGCGCGTTCGATCCGCCGCGTCATCAGGTAGCTGTACGGCGACTCGCCGTAGGCGAGGCGGAACTGGCGGCTGAGATGACCGGCCGACATGTCCACGCCGCGGGCGAGCGCCTCGACGTCCAGCGGCTGCGCGTACTCCCGGTCGATCCGGTCGCGGACGCGGCGTAGCCGCGCGAGGTCGCGCAGGTGCTGCGTTTCGGCGGGTCTGCTGGTCATCGGCGCGATCGTGTCATGCCGCAGCGGCGTGCTCAAGCCGTCGACGTGAGCACCGGGGACTCTGCTAAGTTGCAACCCTTGCCATATCCATCGCCCAGGGGGACGCCATGCTTCGCCGCCATCTCATTGCCGCATTCGCGCTGACCACCGGCCTGCTGGCACTGCCCGCCCTCGCCGCCGAGCAGGACAAGCCCACGCCGACCGCGAAGGAAATCCTGGCCAGGTCCACGCCGGCCGAGTGGCGCACGCCGGACCCGCAGAACCTGCTGTTCATGCAGCTGCCGACCGGGCGCGTGGTGATCGAGCTGGCGCCGGACTTCACCCCGCTGCACGCGGCGAACATCCGCACCCTGGTGCGCGGGCACTATTTCGACGGGCTGGCGATCATCCGCGTGCAGGACAACTTCGTCACCCAGTGGGGCGACCCCAACGACGACGAGAACGGCGACAAGAGCAAGATCCGCTCGCTGGGCAAGGCCAGCAAGACGCTGCCGCCGGAGTTCACCCGCGCGATCGACCCGAAGCTGCCGTGGACGGCGCTGCCGGACGGCGACGTGTACGCGCCCGAGGTGGGTTTCAGCGAGGGCTTCCCGGTGGGGCGCGACCCGGCCAGCGGGCAGGAGTGGGTGGCGCACTGCTACGGCACGGTCGGCGTGGCGCGCGACGTGGCGCCAGAGACCGGCAGCGGCAGCTCGCTGTACGCGGTGATCGGTCAGGCGCGCCGACTGGACCACAACCTCGCCGTGGCCGGCCGCGTGCTGGAGGGCATGCCGCTGCTGTCCGGGCTGCCGCGCGGTCCCGAGCCGATGGGCTTTTACACGGAACCGCGGCAGCGCGTCACCATCGAATCGGTGCGGCTGGCGGCCGACATGCCGGCGAAAGACCGCCCGGCGATCCAGGTGCTGCGCACCGACAGCGCCAGCTTCGCCGCGCTGGTCGAGGCGAAACGCAACGGCCGCAACGCGTTCTATCCCAAGCCGGCCGGCAAGGTCGACCTGTGCGGCATCGACGTGCCGGTACGCGAGGCGAAGCCGGCACCCTGACGCCGCCACGAACATTTTGTTCACCCGCGTCGGTTACCTTGCTTTTCTTGCCGACGCCGGAAACCGTGACATGCCGTTGAACGACACCCTGGCCTTCCTGCGCGCCTGGCTGCGCGATCCACGCGGCATCGGCGCGGTGACGCCGTCCGGCGCTGCACTGGCGCGGCTGATGACCAGCCACGCCAGCGCGCTGGGCGGGCCGGTGATCGAACTGGGGCCGGGCACCGGCGCACTGACCCGCGCCCTGCTGGCGCGCGGCGTGCCGCTGCACCGGCTGGCCCTGATCGAGGCCGACCCGCACTTCGCCGACGCACTGAGCCGGCGCTACCCGGAGGCGACCATCCTGCGCATGGACGCCGCCCGGCTAGGCGATACCGAGTCGCTGTTCGGCGACGAACGCGCCTGTGCCGTGGTCAGCGGCCTGCCGCTGCTGTCGATGCCGCCAGCCCAGGTCGCCGCGATCGTGCAGGGCGCGTTCGAACGCCAGCTGCGCAGCGGCGGCATGTTCTACCAGTTCACCTACGGCCCGCGCTGTCCGCTGCCGCCGGCCCTGCTCGCGCGGCTGAACCTGCAGGCCCGCCGCGTCGGCAGTGCCCTGCTCAACCTGCCGCCGGCGGCGGTCTACTGCGTCAGCCGGCGAGCGGAGATCCAGGTCGCGGCCTGATCCGCGCCCGGCAACCGGGACGCATCGAACAGGGTTCGCCCGTCGACCGCGCGTGAACGAGGTCTGAAAGCGCCGGGCCATCACCACATAACCTTTGCATGTCTCCGGCTATGACTTGTGCCGGTGCCCCGGCACGTCCGGACGACGTGCGGGCCAACCGCCGCAGGAGTGACGGATGAAACGCAGCCGGAAAGCACTCAGCTGGATCGCGGGCATCGTGCTGGCGTTGGTCGTGGTGCTGCTGATCGTGGTCGCCACGTTCGACTGGAACCGCATGAAGCCGTTCATCGGCGACAAGGTCAGCCAGGCGATCGGCCGACCATTCGCGATCAATGGCGAGCTGACCGTGGATTGGCAGCGCGATCGCAACGGCAGCTGGCCCGGCTCGTGGTTGCCGTGGCCCGAATTCACCGCGCGCGACATCAGCATCGCCAACCCGGACTGGGCGACCCAGCCGCAGTTCGCCCACCTCGACGCGCTGCGCTTCCGGCTGTCGCCGCTGCCGTTGCTGGCACACCGCATCGACGTGCCCACGCTGCAGCTGGTGCATCCCACGGCCGATCTCGAGCGCGACAAATCGGGGCGTGCCAGCTGGGATTTCGCGCTGCCGGAAAGCACGGCGCCTTCCGCCTGGAAGCTGCAGCTGGGCACGATCGGTTTCGACCAGGGGCTGCTCACGCTCGACGACGCGGCCCGCCGCGTGAAGCTCAAGCTGGTGGTGGAGCCGCTGCAGGCGGCGATCCCGTACGACCAGATCGTGGCCCGGCAATCCAGCGCCGCGCGCGAGGAGGCCGGCAAGACGCTGGGCGCCGCGGCGAAGAAAACCCTGGCCAGCGGCGATGCCGGGCCGGACAAGGACAAGACGAAGGCATCCATCGCCTATCAGTTCGGCTGGACTGCCGAAGGCAGCTACCAGGGCAGCCCGCTCAAGGGCCACGGCAAGACCGGCGCCGTGCTGGCATTGCAGGACACGACCACGCCGTTCCCGCTGCAGGCCGACGTGCGCATCGGCGACAGCCGCATCGCCCTGGTCGGCACGCTGACCGATCCGCTGCACCTGGGCGCGCTGGACGTACGCCTGTGGCTGTCCGGCTCCAACATGGCCAAGCTATATCCGATCACCGGCATCACCCTGCCCGACACCCCGCCGTACGCCACCGAAGGCCACCTGAAGGCCGAACTGCACCGCAGCGGCAGCCGCTATAGCTACCAGGACTTCCGCGGCCGCGTCGGCGGCAGCGACCTGGCCGGCAACATGGTGTTCGTCACCGGCGGCAAGCGCCCCAAGTTGAGCGGCGACGTGCACTCGAAGCTGCTGCAGTTCGCCGACCTGGCCCCGCTGATCGGCGCCGATTCCAACGCCGGGAAAAAGCAGCGCGGCGACGCCACGCCGCAGCCCGCCGACAAGCTGCTGCCGGTCGAACCGTTCCGCACCGACCGCTGGCAGGCGATGGATGCGGACGTGACTTTCACCGGCGCGCGCATCGTGCGCGGCGAGGCGCTGCCGATCGACTCGCTAGGCACCCACCTGGTCCTGAACAACGGCGCCCTGTACCTGGACCCGCTGAGCTTCGGGCTGGCCGGCGGCACCGTGCGCAGCAACATCACCCTCGACGGCAGCCGGGCACCGATGCGCGGCCTGCTGAAACTCGACGCGCGCCATCTCAGGCTCAAGCAGCTGTTCCCGACTTTCGAGCCGATGCGCACCAGCTTCGGCGAGATCAACGGCGAAGCCGCGCTCGATGCGCAGGGCAATTCCATCGCCGCCCTGCTCGGCAGCGCGAACGGCGAGCTGAAGCTGCTGATGAACGACGGCGCGATCAGCAAGACCCTGCTGGAAACCGCCGGCCTCAACGTGGCCAACATCGTCATCGGCAAGCTGTTCGGCGACAAGACCGTGCAGATCAACTGCGCGGCCGCCGACATGGCCGCCAGCAACGGCCTGTTCGACATGCGCCTGTTCGTGTTCGACACCGACGACGCCGTCATCGACGTCACCGGCACGGTGAACTTCGCCGACGAAAAACTCGACCTGGACGTGAAACCGCACACCAAGGGTTTCCGCGTGTTCTCGCTGCGCTCGCCGCTGTACGTCCGCGGCACGCTGAAGAACCCGAACGTCGGCGTGCAGGCCGGTCCGCTGCTGGCGCGCGGCGCCGGCGCGGTCGCGCTGGGCGTGGTCGCCGCCCCGGCCGCCGCCCTGCTCGCGCTGGTCGCGCCCAGCCACGGCGACGCCGGCGACAACACCTGCCGTGCCGTCCTGCAGCAGCTGCGCAGCTCCGGCAAGATGATGCCGGCAGGCAAGCCGGCGGCGAAGAAATAGGCACCGGCACGTCACACACGATGGCCGGCGCTAGAATGCCGGCACTCTTCTTCGCGCGAATTCCCCATGCAACCCGTCAACCAGGCCCGTCTGCAGATTCATTTCTGCGTGTTGCTGTGGGGCTTCACTGCGATTCTCGGCAAGTTGATCACGCTGCCGGCGCTGCCGCTGGTGTGGTGGCGCATGTTGCTGGTGGTGGCGGCGCTGCTGCTGATGCCGCGGGTCTGGCGCGGCTTGCGCGCGATGCCGGCGCGGCTGATCTGGGCGTATGCCGGCATCGGCGTGCTGGTGTCGCTGCACTGGCTGACTTTCTATGCGGCGATCAAGCTGTCGAATGCGTCGGTCGGCGCCACCTGCATCGCGCTGGGGCCGGTGTTCCTGGCCTTCATCGAGCCGTGGATCGCCAGGCGCAGGTTCGACCCGCGCGAGCTGCTGATCGGCGTGGCGGTGGTGCCGGGCGTGGTGATGGTGGTGGGCGGCGTCCCGCACGACATGCGCCTCGGCATCGCGGTGGGCGTGCTGTCGGCGCTGTTCGTGGCGTTCTTCGGCTCGCTCAACAAGCGCCTGGTCGAGCACGGCGACCCGCTCACGGTGACCTTCATCGAACTGGGCACCGGCACCGTCTTCCTCACCCTGCTCGCACCGTTCATCCCGCATGCCGGCCCGGCGTTCATGCTGCCGGGCACGCACGATGCGCTGTTGCTGCTGGCGCTGTCGTTCGGCTGCACCCTGCTGCCGTTCGCGCTGGCGCTGGTGGCGCTGCGCCACATGAGCGCGTTCGGCACGCAGATGGTGACCAACCTGGAGCCGGTCTACGCGATCATGCTGGCGATCGTGCTGCTGGGCGAGCAGCATGAGCTGGACCGCTGGTTCTACGCCGGCGTGGCGGTGATCCTCGCCGCGGTGTTCATGCACCCGCTGCTGAACCGGCGGGCACGTACCGCCACGCAGCCCGAACTGCTCGGCACCGCCGAAAGCCACAGCATGGTCGACTGATCCATGGTCACCGGCCTTCCCGAGGAACAACCCATGACCGACATGCAGCAGCACTGGGAAACGGTCTACCGGACCAAGGCGCCGGATGCGGTCAGCTGGTACCGCCCGCATCTGGATACCTCGCTGGCGCTGATCGAACGCGCCGCGCCCGATCGCAACGCGGCCGTGCTCGACGTCGGCGGCGGCGCGTCGACCCTGGTCGACGACCTGCTCGCGCGCGGCTACCGCGACCTCAGCGTGCTCGACATTTCCGCGGCGGCATTGAACGTCGCCCGCGAACGCCTGGGCGAAACGGCGAACGCGGTGACCTGGCTGGCGGCCGACCTGCTCGACGCGCCGCTGCAGGAAGCGCGCTACGACCTGTGGCACGACCGCGCCGTGTTCCACTTCCTGACCGAGGCGGAACAACGCGCGCGCTACCTGCGGCAGCTGGCCCGTGCGCTGAAGCCGGGCGGCCACGCGATACTGGCCACGTTCGGCCCGCAGGGCCCGCTGAAGTGCAGCGGGCTGGATACGGTTCGCTACGACGCCGAGGGACTTGCTCGCGTGCTCGGCGACGGCTTCGCGCTGGTCGACAGCACGCTCGAATTCCACGCGACACCGTTCGGCACCACCCAGCCATTCCTTTACGCCCTGTTCTGCAAGACATCCTCCGATACCGCGGGAGATCCGCACTGATGGCCAATTGCGACACATGCTGCGGAGCCGCGGCCACACAACTGGCGCTGCGCCAGCGCGGCGTGCTGAAGACCGTGCTCGCCATCAACGCCGCCGCCTTCGCGGTCATGATCGTGGCCGCCATGCAGGCACACTCCTCGGCGCTGCTGTCGGACAGCTTCGACTACCTGGGCGATGCGCTGACCTATCTCGCCAGCCTGTGGGCCGTCGGCCGCAGCATGCATGCCAAGACCCAGGTCGCACGCATCAAGGGCGGCCTGATCGTGACGGCCGGGCTGCTCGTATTGGTGCAGCTGGGCTGGCGCGCGTGGCACCCGGCCGAACCGCTGTTTGCGTGGATGGGCGCGTTCAGCCTGCTGGGCCTGTTCGCCAATGGCCTGTGCCTGCTGCTCCTGTACCGGCACCGCGACGACGACCTCAACATGTCGTCGGTCTGGACCTGTTCGCGCAACGACGTGGCCGCGAACCTGTCGGTGCTGCTCGCCGCTGCCGGCGTGTGGGCGTTCGACGCCGCATGGCCCGACCGGCTCGTCGCCCTCGGGCTGGCCGTGCTGTTGCTGCGCTCCGGATTCGGCGTGCTGCGCGACGCCGCACGCAGTACCCGCTGAAACACGCCCAGGCCCTCGGCCACCCGACCGGGTGGCCGAGGGCCTCTTCAGTCGGCTGAAGCCAGTCGACGCGCCTTGCCGGCACCGACGCCGTGCACCCACCGGTACAGCGCCGGCAGCACCAGCAGGGTCAGCAACGTCGAGGACAGGATGCCGCCGATCACCACCGTGGCCAGCGGGCGCTGCACCTCGGCGCCGGTGCCCACGTTCAGTGCCATCGGCACGAAGCCAAGCGACGCCACCAACGCGGTCATCAGCACCGGCCGCAGGCGGGTCAGCGCACCTTCGCGAATGGCGCTGTCCAGGTCCATTCCGTCGTCGAGAAGCCGGCGGATGAACGACACCAGCACCACGCCGTTGAGCACCGCCACGCCCGACAGCGCGATGAAGCCCACGCCGGCGGAAATGGAGAACGGGATGCCGCGCAACCACAACGCCAGCACGCCGCCGGTCAGCGCCAAGGGCACACCGCTGAAGATCACGGCGGCATCCCGGGCCGAACCGAACGCCATGAACAGCAGGCCGAAGATCAGCAGCAACACCACCGGCACCACCACCTGCAGACGCTGGCCAGCCGAGATCAACTGCTCGAAGGTGCCGCCGTAGTCGATCCAGTAGCCCTGCGGCAGGCTGACCTCGACGGCCACGGCGTCGCGCAACTCATCCACGAACGAACCCAGGTCGCGGCCGCGTACGTTGGCGGTGATCACCACCCGCCGCTTGCCGCTTTCGCGGCTGATCTGGTTCGGCCCGGTGGACAGTTCGATATGCGCCACCTCGCCCAGCGGCACCGTCGTCGGGGCCGATGGGTTGTCACGCGCCGGCAACGGGATCGGCAAAGCACTCAGACCCTCCAGCCGGCTGCGCTGCGCCTCCGGCAGGCGCACCACGATGTCGATGCGCCGATCGCCCTCGAACACCTGGCCGGCGGGGCCGCCGCCCAACGCGATGGACACCGTGTCCTGCACGTCGGCGACCGACAGGCCGTAGCGCGCCAGCGCGATGCGGTCGGGCTGGATCGTCAACAACGGCAGGCCGGTGGATGGCTCCAGCTTGACGTCGGCCGCCCCGGCCACGCCGGCGGCGACTTTCTCCACCCGCTCGCCCAGCTTCACCAGCGTGTCGAGGTCGTCGCCGAAGACCTTGATCGCCACCTCCGCGCGCACGCCGGCGATCAACTCGTTCATGCGCATCTGCACCGGCTGGGTGAATTCGTAGTTGTTGCCGGGTATGGCGCGTACCGCCGCGTCCATCTCGCGCACCAGCTCGGTCTTGGGCTTGCGCGGGTCGGGCCAGTCCTTGCGCTCCTTCATCATGATGAAGGTATCGGCGACCGAGGGCGGCATCGGGTCCGTCGCCACCTCGGCCGTGCCCAGCTTGGCGAACACGTGACTGACCTCGGGAAATTGCCTGATGCGCGCCTCCAGTTGCTGCTGCATGCCGATCGCCTGGGTCAGGCCGGTGCCGGGGATGCGCAGCGCATGCAGGGCGATGTCGCCTTCGTCCAGGTCGGGAATGAACTCGGTGCCGAGCCGGCCGGCCAGCAGCCCGGCGGCGACCACCAGCACGGCCGCCGCGGCGACCACCGCCACCCGCCACGCGATCACCCGCTCCAGCAGCGGCGCGTAGGCGCGGCGGAAAGCGAGCATCACCCGGTTCTCCTTCTCGGCCACGCGGCCGGTCACGAACATCGCCACCGCCGCGGGCACGAAAGTCAGCGACAGGATCATCGCGGCGGCGATCGCGATCACCACGGTGAACGCCATCGGATGGAACATCTTTCCCTCGACCCCCGAGAGGCTGAAGATTGGCAGGTACACGGCGGCGATGATGAACAGGCCGAACAGGCTCGGCTTGATCACCTCGGCGGTGGCGCTGGCCGCCAGCGCGAAACGCTCGTCCCGGCTCAGCATGCGGCCCAGGCGCTGCTGCGCCTCGCCGAAGCGGCGCAGGCAGTTCTCCACGATGATCACCGCGCCATCGACGATCAGGCCGAAGTCGAGCGCGCCCAGGCTCATCAGGTTGCCGGAAATGCCGTTGCCGACCATGCCGCTGATCGTCATCAGCATGGTCAGCGGAATGACCGCCGCGGTGATCAACGCCGCACGCAGGTTGCCCAGCAGCAGGAACAGCACCACGATCACCAGCAGCGCGCCTTCGGCCAGGTTCTTCTGCACCGTGGCGATGGCCCGGTCGACCAGCTGCGTGCGGTCGTAGACCGCGCGTGCGCTGACCCCGGCAGGCAGGCTTCGGTTGATTTCCTGCAGCTCGGCCGCGACCCGCCGGGCCACGACGCGGCTGTTCTCGCCGATCAGCATGAACACGGTGCCCAGCACGGCCTCGTGGCCGTTCTCGGTCGCCGCACCGGTACGCAATTCCTCGCCCTCGGCGACCTCGGCCACGTCGCGCACGCGCAACGCCACGCCGTTTTGCTGCTTGACCACGACCTCGCGCAAGCCATCGAGGTCGGCGATCTGCCCGGGCACGCGGATCAGGTACTGCTCGCCGAAGCGCTCGATGTAACCGGCGCCGACATTCGCATTGTTGCGTTCCAGCGCCTGCTGCACGTCGACCAGGCTCACCCCGTAGGCGGCCAGCCGGGCCGGGTCGGGAGTGACGTGGAACTGGCGCACGAAGCCGCCGATCGTGTTCACCTCGGTAACCCCGGCAAGGTTGCGCAGCTGCGGCCGGATCACCCAGTCCTGCAGTGAACGCAGTTCCGTCGGCGTCCACGGCCCGCCGTCGGCACGCCGCGCACCGGGGGCGGCCTCGACCACGTACATGAAGATCTCGCCCAGGCCGGTGGCCACCGGCCCCAGCGTCGGCTGCATGCCCGCCGGCAATTGCGCACTGACCTCCTTCAGCCGCTCGGCCACCTGCTGCCGCGCGAAGTACACATCGGTACCGTCTTCGAACACCGCAGTGATCTGGGACAATCCGTAGCGGGCAATCGAGCGCGTCTGCTGCAGATGCGGCAGGCCGGCCAGCGCCGTCTCGATCGGCCAGCTCAGGCGCTGCTCCGCTTCCAGCGGCGAATAGCCGGGTGCCTCGGTGTTGATCTGCACCTGAACATTGGTGATGTCGGGCACCGCGTCGATCGGCAACTTCGAATAGTTCCAGACGCCCAGCGCCCCCAGCCCCAGAGCCAGCACGAGCACCAGCAGGCGGTGCGCGATCGCGGCACGTACAAGTCGTTCAAGCATGCGGGCGTCCTCAGTGGTCGTGGCTGGCGCCGGACTTTTCGATGTCCGCGCGGATGAGGAAACTCTGCTCGCTCACGTAGGCCGTGCCGGGCTTGAGGCCGCCGAGCACCTCGGCCGAGGCGTCGTCGCGATCGCCCAGCTCGAGCATGCGCACCTCGTAGGTGTCGCCGACCTGGGCGAACACCACGGTGAAGTCGCGAAAGCGCTGCAGGCCCGAGATCTTCACCGCCAGCGGCACGTCACGCTGGGCGACGGCGACCTCGCCGACCACCGCCATGCCCGGGCGCCAGGCGTCGTCCCGGTTGGGAATCCGCGCACGGGCCACCACGCTCATGCCCGCGTTGGTGATCGGCACCAGGGCCTCGATGCGGGTCGCCAACGCCTCGCCGCCACTGGCCGGCCGCACACTCACGCTTTGCCCGGGCCGCAGGCGATCGGCGTCGCGACCGACCGCGTCGAGTTCGATCCAGACCGAGGACAGGTCCGCGATCTCGAACAGCGGCGCCTCGCCGGCGACGTCGCCGACGTTCGTGTTGCGAGCCAGCACCACGCCGTCCAGCGGCGCGGTGACGGCGTAGCGGCGCATGCTGTCGTTGCCTTCCACCGTGGCCAGCGTCTGCCCGCGGCGCACGCGATCGCCCAGGCTCACCGACACGCTGCGGACGATGCCCGGGAAACGCGCGCGCACCATGGCCTGGCGACTGCGGTCGATCGCCACGCGCCCCATCAGGGGCAGCACGTCGCGGATCGTGGCGGGACCGGCGATGGCGGTTTTCACCCCCGAGGCCGCCGCGGTCGCAGCGGGGATCGTGACGCGCCCTTCGTACGCGGCGTAGTTCCACGCATGCGTCCTGCCGTCGTGGACGACACTGACCTTGACGTCGAACGAATGCGGCTCGTCCACCGTGGCGCCGGCGACCAGCGCGTCGCCTTCGGGCCGGAACGTGAACCGGGTGGTTTCGCCGTCCAGACGTCTGACCTCGACCACCGGCTGCAGCGCGCCCGGCGGCAACGGCTTGCCATCGCGGTAGCCGTACAGGCGGAACTCCGGCGGCACATCGGCTTCGTAGCCGGTGACTTCGAGCGCGAACGGACCGTCGCGCAACAGGCGGCCGTTGTGCGGGCCGCGCTCGAACGCGCCGGCGGCCGCGTGTTCGCCTTCGGCCGGGGCCTGCGTCGCACGATCGCCACAGGCACCGAGGGTAAGGGAGGTGACGATCAGCAGCACCAGTGCGGCGCGCTTGAGGTGAGCGACTTTCATGGGGACGAAACTCCGGCAGTGGCCGTCATCCGTTCGATGTCGGTCAACAAGGTGTGGTAACGGACGGCCGCGTCGATCTGCGCGTTGCGCAGTTCGAGCAGCGTGCGCTGGGCCTGCGACAGTGCGACGAAGCTGAAGCGCCCGGCCTCGAAACCCTCGCGGGTCAGCGTCAGCGCGGTCTCGGCCTTCGGAATCATGCGGTCGCGATGCGCTTCGAAGGCGGTGCGCGCGTGGATCAGTTCCTGGTACGTCGAGAACAGCCGCTGGCGGACGTCCATCTGCTGCGCCTGTGCGCGCGCATCGGCCGCCTCGGTCTCGGCCACGGACTGGGCCACGCTCAGCGCCGAGCGGCCGGCGCTGCCCAGCGGCAGCGAGACGCCGGCGATCAGCGCCATGTCGTTGAAGGCGGACAGCCGCCGCACGCCGACGTGCACGCTGACATCCGGCCTGGCGCTGGCGGCGGCCACGCGTTCGCGCGCCTGCGCCGCGCGCGTGTCCAGCGCCAGGCCACGCAAGACGGGATTGTCGGACAAGCGTGAAACGAGAGCCTCATACGACGGCACCGCGGGCAGTTCGAACAGGTTGCCGGCCACCGCGTCGAAATCAGGCTCGACGGCATTCCACAAGGCAGCAAGCGAGACCCTGGCACTGGCCAGTTCGTGCGACGCGTGCTCCACCTCGATGTCGGCCCGCGCCTCGGCGATCTGCATCAGGTCGAGATCCGATTCCGGACTGCGACCGGCCTGCACCCAGCGGCGCACGGTCGCGGTCAGCTCGTGCGCAAGGGCAAGGTCCTGCGCCGCCACGGTGCTGCGCGCCTGGTCGGCGAGCACTTTGACAAAACGCCGGGTCGTCTCGGTGGCCAGTTCCAGGCGGGTCTGGTCCAGCGCATTGCGCGACCGCTCGATGTCGATGGCGCCCACCGCCCGGCGGGCGTCGCGTTTGCCGCCCCGCTCAAGGACGCGGCCCAGCCGCACCGTGGTTTCTGCCGCCTGGACGCCGGCTACCGACCCGGTACCGCCCAGATTTTCCACATCCGCGCCCACCACCCAGGGTGGGGTCAGCCCGGCAAGATCCGCCTGCCGTTCGGCGGCGACGACCGTCCGGTCACCGGCACGGATGGCCGGGTTGTGCGCGAGCGCACGGGTTACCGCCTGCGGCAACGAAAGCGCTTCGCCCGCGAACGCAGGCGCGCCAAATCCGCCTGCCAGCAGCAGGAGGCATAGACAACGTAAGGAAAGCACGATGTTCTCCCATCGAATGCACAGTCAACGATTTCAGGCCGCGATGCGGCTATCGGAACGTTGCCGTCAGGCAATGGGAGGGCGGTGCAGGCGTGTCAGTGGGCCATCGGATGCCGACGCATCTTGCCAGGGCGGGCATGCGTCACCCGGCGCCGCCATCTGGCACAAGCCGGCAAGTGTCGCCGGCAACGTCGCCGTCGCCCCACCCAGGTAATGCGCATGGACGTGCGACCCGTCCGGAAGCGGCACGATCGGCTCGCCGGCATCATCGTGATGATGGTCGCCGGATACGCCGATGGCGAGCGAGGGAGCCGTTTCGTGCGCGCCGCCATGACCGTGCACGATCCACCTCGGCATCGAGGCAAAGGTCACGATCGCCAGCAAGAGCAGCAGCACTCCACGCACCACGATGGGGTGGTGTTGCGGCAAGCAGCGGAGTGTGCGAAAGGCTGGCATGGCCGGCCAACTATGCGCAGAGCGAGCGGCAAAGGCAACCGGGGACGTGAAGCGGCACTCGCCACCCGCAGCCCCGATCGTCAACCGCAGCAGCTTCTCCGCTGCTGGACCGGCGGGCACGGCACGCTGCCCCAGGAACAGAACACGCAACAGTCGCCCGGTTTGGGCTGCAACAATTTGCCGCAGCCGGGACAGTCGTAGAAAAACTGGCAGGCGTCGGTCGGCATGGTCTCGGTGACCTGGTGGCCGCAATGCGGGCAGGTCAGCGTGCTGCGCAGGATGAGTTCAGCCGCCATGGTCTTTGTCCGTGACCGGGAAACCCGCCTCGGTAATCGTGCGCGCCAACACGGGCCGCGTGGTGCGATCTGCGTCGAACGTCACCGCGACCGTGGCGGCATTGAGATCGACCTTCGTGTGCGTCACGCCAGGCACGCGGCTCAACGCCTTCTCGATCGTGATGCTGCAGGTCGGGCAGGTCATGTTCGCTGCATGCAACACCGCCGTGGTGGGCGTCGCCGCATGGGCCACGCCCAGCCATAGGATGGCGCCCATTGCACATATCCACTGACGCATCGTTTATCTCCTACAAAAACCAGCCCACGACATAGGGAAACAGCAATAAAAGCACGATCAGTACCGTGGCTGCCCACAGCCAGAGTCGGCGCCGACGCAAGACGGCGGGTTCAACACAGACGCCCTCAGTGCGACAACGCGACGAGGGTCCGTACAGTGTCCAGAACACCAAGCCCAGGCAAAGCAGCGTGGCCGCAATGAACCATGGGCGCCAGGGGTCGAGCGCGGTGAGCTGGGCGATCCACGCGCCGCTGATGCCCAACAGCACCAGCAGCAGCGGCACCACGCAGCATATGGAGGCGCCGATTGCGGCGAGCAGCGCAGCGATCACGGCGGGCAACGTCGATTTGGCCGGTAGCGTAGTCATGGGCGCATACTAACTTCCGTACCCGACTACGGAGTCAAGCATGGCGGCTGCCCTCACCATTGGTCGACTGGCCCTGGCTGCCGACATGCACGTCGAAACCGTGCGCTATTACCAGCGGGTGGGCCTGTTGCGTGAGCCCGAGCGGCCGCTGGGTGGCGTGCGCCGCTACGGGCCGTCGGACGTGGCGAGCCTGCAGTTCATCCGCCGCGCCAAGACCATGGGCTTCACGCTGGAGGAGATTGCTGGACTGCTGCAGCTCAAGGGGCAGCGGGCCTGCGCGCAGACACGTCGACTGACCGAGCACAAGCTCCTCGATGTGCGCCGCAAGCTGGAGGACCTGCAACGACTGGAGACGGAACTCATGCAACTTGCCGACGACTGCGCACACGCTCCGCGTGGTGGCCACTGCCCGACACTGGATTTTCTTCGACAGCCTAGCGTGCACCTGCCCATGCAGGTACACGCTCACCCGTTTACGGCAGCACCACGATCGACGTCACCGTGCTGGCCATGCCTGCCGGACGCAGGCCGAACTGCACCTTGTCACCGACCTTCACGTGCTTCAGCAAATCGGGCGAAGCAACCTTGAACGGCATCGTCATCGCCGGCCAATGGATGGAGGCAATCGCCTCGTGCTGCAGTGTGATGGTGCCTTGGGTTGCATCGATGACCTTGATCACGCCCACGCCCTGCGCATCCGCTGGTCTGGCGTCGTGCACGTCGGCCATAGCGTGCGTGGTGGAGTCCATCTGCCGGGCAGCAGCCATGGCGGAAGTGGCGATCAGCGCGCCGGTGAGTACCAGGGCGACGAGGGGCTTTTTCATGGATCAGTTTCCTTGCAGGTTGGAGTGAAACGAGACGTTCGCCTGGCCGGCCCGACGCAACCGGCGCAGCACCAGCAGGCGGAACGCGGCGGGGATGACCAGCATGGACAGCAGCGGCGCGGTGAGCATGCCGCCGATCATCGGCGCGGCGATGCGCTGCATGACTTCGGAGCCGGCACCATGGCCGAGCAGGATCGGCAGCAGGCCGGCAAGGATCACCGCGACGGTCATCGCCTTCGGCCGCACGCGCTGCACCGCGCCTTCGCGGATCGCCTCATCCAGTTCGGCCATACCCGATTGCGGATCAGCTGCCAGCTGGCGATCCCACGCATGGCGCAGGTACAGCATCATCACCACGCCGAATTCGGCGGCAACGCCGGCCAACGCGATGAAACCGATCATCGTCGCCACCGACACCGCATGGCCCAGCAACCAGATCAGCCAGAGCCCGCCGACCAGCGCCAACGGCACGCTGGCCATGATCAGCGCCGCCTCGCTCATCCGGCGGAACACCGCGTAGATCAGCACGAAGACGATGAGCAGAACGATCGGCACCACCAGGGTCAGTCGCTGCATCGCCTGCGCCAGATATTCGAACTGGCCCGACCACGCCACGGTGACGCCCGGCGGCAACCGGACCTGCTGCGCCACCGCGCGCTGCAGATCCGCCACCACCGCGCCCAGGTCGCGGCCAGCGGTATCGACGTAGACGTAAGTCGCCAGCTGGCCGTTTTCGCTTCTCAGCATCGGCGGCCCGGCGACCACCTTGATGTCAGCCACCTGCCCCAGCGTCAGCTGCGCGCCGTTTGCCGCGACGATCGGCAGCTGCGCCAGCGCGGCCAGCGAATCGCGCGCCGCCCGCGGATAGCGCAACACGATCGGGTAGCGCTCGCGCCCTTCGACGGCCTGGCCAATCGGCTCGCCGCCGACCACAGTCGCCACCAGCTGCTGCACCTGCTGCTGGGTCAGGCCATAGCGTGCGGCGTCGGCGCGCCGGATGCGCACGTCGACATAGCGTCCGTTGGCGGCCCGTTCGGCAATCGCCGTACTCACGCCGGGTACGCCGCGCGCCACCGCCTCGATCCGGTCGGCCACCCTCTGCAAGCTGCCGACATCGCTGCCCAGCACCTTGATGCCGATCGGGCTCTTGATGCCGGTGGCCAGCATGTCGATGCGGTTGCGCAGCGGCGGCACGAACAGGTTGGTCAGGCCCGGCACGTGCACCGCCTTGTCCAGCTCCGCCTTGATCTTCGCCATCGTCATGCCTGGCCGCCATTGCGATTTCGGCTTGAAGGTGATCGTGGTTTCGAACATTTCCAGCGGCGCCGGGTCGGTAGCCGTGTCGGCACGGCCGGCCTTGCCGAATACATGATCGACTTCCGGCACGGTCTTGATCATGCGATCGGTCAACTGCAGCAACTGCGAGGCCTTGCCCGCGGACAGCCCCGGCAACGCGGTGGGCATGTACAGCAGCGTACCTTCGTCCATCGCCGGCATGAATTCGCTGCCGAGCCGGCCGAGCGGCAGCAGCGAGGTGAGCAGCAACAGCCCGGCCAGCGCCAGGGTCGCCTTCGGATAGCGCAGCACCGCTTCCAGGATCGGCCGGTACAGCGCGATCAGGCCACGGTTGAGCGGGTTGGCGTGCTCCGGACGGATGCGCCCGCGGATCAGGTAACCCATCAACACCGGTACCAGGGTCACCGCCAGCCCGGCCGCCGCGGCCATCGCGTAGGTCTTGGTGAACGCCAGCGGCTTGAACAGCTTGCCCTCCTGTCCTTGAAGCGCGAACACCGGGATGAAGGACAGCGCGATGATCAGCAGGCTGACGAACAGCGCCGGACCCACTTCGGCCGCCGCGTCGGCGAGCAGCGACCAGCGCGACGTGCCTTGCGGCTCCCCGCCATCATGCGCATCGCGCCAGCGCTCCAAGTGCTTGTGCGCGTTCTCGATCATCACTACCGCCGCGTCGACCATCGCGCCGATCGCGATGGCGATGCCGCCGAGCGACATCAGGTTCGCCGTCACGCCCTGCAGGTGCAGCGCGATGAACGCGGCCAGCACGCCCAGCGGAAGGCTGACCACCGCCACCAGCGCCGAGCGCAGATGGCCCAGGAACAGCACGCAGACCAGTGCGACCACCAGGAATTCTTCGAACAACTTTCCCCACAGGTTGCTCACCGCCGCGTCGATCAGCTGCGCGCGGTCGTAGGTCGGCACGATCTCGACGCCGGCCGGCAGGCTGCGCTCGAGCTCGGCAAGCTTCGCCTTGACCGCCACGATCGCGGCCTTCGCGTTCTTGCCCGAGCGCAGCACGACGATGCCGCCGGCCACTTCGCCCTGGCCATCCAGCTCGGCGATGCCGCGCCGGAAACTCGGTCCGCGCCGCACTGTGGCGACTTCGCCCAGCAGCACCGGAACACCGGCGGCACTGGTGGTGATCGGCACGCTTTCGAAGTCTTCCCTGCTGCGCAGGTAGCCTTCGCTGCGCACCATCAACTCCGCCTCGCCCTGCTCGATCACCGAGCCGCCTCCGGCGCCGTTGGCCGCGCGCACCGCGTCCACCAATTGCGCCACGGTGATGCCGCGCGCGGCCAGCGCCTGCGGGTCCGGCACGATCTGCCAGGCGCGTTCCATGCCGCCGAGGCTGGCCACCTCGGCGACGTCCGGCACGGTCTTCAGCTGGTAGCGCAGGAACCAGTCCTGCAATGCACGCAGTTCGCCGAGATCGTGCCTGCCGCTGCGGTCGACCAGCGCGTATTCGTAGACCCAGCCCAGGCCGGTGGCGTCGGGGCCCAGCGACGGGTTGACCCCGGCCGGCAGCTGATCGCGCACCTGGCTCAGGTACTCCAGCACGCGCGAGCGGGCCCAGTACAGGTCGGTGCTGTCGTCGAACAGCACATAGACGTAGGAATCGCCGAAGAACGAATACGCGCGCACCGTCCGGGCGCCGGGCACCGACAGCATGGTGGTGGCCAGCGGATAGGTGACCTGATCCTCGACCACCTGCGGCGATTGCCCGGCCCAGCTGGTGCGGATGATCACCTGGGTATCGGACAGGTCCGGCAAGGCGTCCAGCGGCGTGCGCATGACCGAAAACGCGCCGACGGCGGCCAGCGCCAGCGCGGCCAGCAAGACGGCCACGCGGTTCGCGATCGCGGCACGAATCAGCGCGGCAATCATCGCTTGTCTCCCGTCGGCATCGGGTGGGACACCGCATGGTTCGCTGCGCTGGCGGCCGGCGCGGGCACAGTCGGACTATTGCCCAAGCGCTCCAGCGCGCCGGACAGGCTGGCCTCCGAATCGATCAGGAACTGGCCGGATACGACGACCTTCTCGCCGCCGCGCATGCCGCCCAGGATTTCCGTGTAGCCATCGGCCGAGCGGCCGGTACGCACGGCAAGCGGGCGGAAATGGCCGTCCGCTTCCGCCACGATCACCCGCGTCTGCCGGCCGGTCGCGATCAGCGCCTCGTCCGGCACCACCGGCACTGCCTCGCCATCGGCCGGACGCAGTTGCACGGTGGCGAACATGCCCGGACTCAGCCGACCGTCCGGGTTGGCCAGCACGATGCGCGCGCGCCGGGTGCGCGTGGCGCTGTCGATATCCGGCAGCAGCGTCTCCACGCTGCCGTGAAACTCCTGGCCCGGCAACGCGTCGACCGTGACAGTGACGGGCGTACCGCCATGCACCGCACCGGCGAGCGCCTGCGGCAACGCCGCCTCGACCCAGACCGTGGCGAGGCCGTTCAACGTCATCAGCGTCTGTCCGGCACTGACCCGTTGCCCCTCCCGTACCTCCAGCGAAGTGACCACGCCGGCCTGCGGCGCATGCAGCGTGACCGCCGCACCCGTGCCGCGATGTGCCGCGCGGATGTCCGCAGCGTTCAGACCCAGCACCTGCAGGCGCTCGCGTGCGGCGCCGCGCAGGGCCTTCGCGTCGGCCGACTGCGCGCCCTGCAGCGCGTCGTACTCGGCCAGCGCGCTGCTCCACTGCGGCGCCAGCAGTTCGGCCAGCGGTTCGCCCGCCGTCACCTGCGTGTACGGCGCACGCACCCGCAACTTGCTGATCACCGCATCGACGCGGGCGCTGACCGTGGTGGCTTCGCGCGGATTCCACGCCACCGTGCCGGGCACGCGCAGCGCGCCCGACAGGACGCGGCGCTCGACCAGCGCGGTGCGCACGCCCAGGTTCTGCACGGTGGCCGGATCGATCTGCACGACCTCCCCGGCCGCCCCGGCATCGGCATAGCGGGGCACCATTTCCATGCCCATCGGCGACAGGCCGGGCTTGTCGAAATGCTGCTCCGGCACCATCGGGTCGTACCAGTACAGCACCTTGCCGGCAGCGCTCGGCGAAGTCACCGACGAACGCACCTGCGCGGGTTCGGTAGCGGCCCGGTGACGGCCACCGAGATAACCGGCGACGAGCAATGCAGCAGCCGCGACGGCGGCGGCAACGATCACCAATGGACGCTTCATGGCGTCACCTCCGAAGGCAGCAGATAGGCAAGCGAAGCCCACAACCGCGCGCGTGCGGCCAGCGCATCGGCGTAGCTCAGGCGCAGTTCGATCTCGGCGCGGCGCGCATCCAGCCACGGCTGCAACGAACCGCCGCCGCGGTAGCCGGCCAGCGCGGTTTGTGCGCGGTCACGCGCCAGCGGCAGCAGGGTTTGCCGGTAGCGCGCGATCTGCCGCCCCCAGCCTTGCCAGTTGGCCACCGCCCGCGTCACCGCCTCGCGCTGGGCGCGGCGCGCGTCCTCGTGATCGGCCTGCACCGCGTCCCATTGCGCCTGCCGGGCGCTGATGCCGCGGTCCTGCCGGTTGCGCGTGAACAGCGGCAGGCTGACGCCCACCTCCAGCATCACCATGTCCGACAGGCCCGGCGCGCGTTTGCCATAGCTGGCGCTCACGTTCCAGTCCGGATGCCTGGCCGCACGTGCCTGTTCGAGCGCCGCCTGCGCCACCTGTTCGCGTGCAGCCCACGCCTGCATCGGCGCCTGCCGGTCGATGGTAGACACCAGGCGATCGGCTTCCACCGGCAGTCGACCGAAATCCTGCGTCGCGGCAAGCGTGCCGGGCGGCGCCCCCAGCCAGCGCTGCAGGCCCGCTTGCGCCGCCGCGAGATCCGCCTCGACCGCCTCCAGCCGGTTGTCCAGCGTGGCGATCTCGGCCTGGGCGGCCAGCACATCGACCGCGCTGCCTTGGCCGCCGCGCAAACGGGCCTGCGCGATCCGCACGGCCAGCGCCGCCTCGTCATGCAAGTCGGCCAGCAACGCACGCTGCTGCCCGATCGCCCATACGTCGATCCAGGCATCGGCAATGCGCTCGCGCACACTCTGCGCGGTAGCCACGCGATCGGCCTGCGCCGCATCGATCCGCGCGCTGGCCAAGGCGCGCTCCGCGCGACGCGCCGTGCGCGAGGGAATGGCCTGCATCACGCCGACCGTGCGCGCGGTCATCTCGTCCGAACGCAGGCTGAAAGCGCCCGGGCTGGTGACCGGGTAGTTGGAAAGCCCGAACGTCAGCGTGGGATCCGGCAGCTGGCCGGCACGCGCCGCCTCCTCGCGCGTGGCCGCGATGTCGGCGGCGCGTGCTTCAAGTTGCGGCGCCCGCGCCAGGCCCTGCTGGACAGCCGCTTCCAGTGTCAGCGGCGGCTCGGCGGCATGCGCCGTCGCGGCCACGGCCCCCCACAGGAGCGCGACCAGACCCGTCACCACCAGGTGCCGGGCGAAATAAATGGAGAACATGGGTGAACACTCCGTCGATCTGCATTTGCGTCCTGCCAAAGCGGGCACGACGCCACGTCGGTGGATACCGCGACGTGTCAGATCAAATCAGGAGTGCGCAGTACAACAACATGGGTGTGGGCGGTGGTGCGCGCAAACGGTCGAGATGCGCCAGGGTTCGATGCGACGGCAACGTCACGGCCGCCACGGACAACAACATCGGCGGCAGCGCGGTCAGCGCATTGAACGGCACCGAGGCGGTGCGTACATCGACCTGGGTGGCATGATCGGGTTGGCAATGTTGCCGGCAGATCGGGTCGGCCGGGGCCGCCGGCATTTCCGCGCAACCCTCGCCCATCGCCGCCATCGAAGACGCATCCGCCTGCGTCGCCACCGCGGCCGGCGATGCCGGCACGGCTGTACAGGCATACGCGGCCACCGCCACCTGCTGCCACAACAGCAGCAAGGCCACCAGCCACGCAAGGCGGCGGCGGATACGCGGACGGATGTGGAATGCGCGCTTCATGCCATGGCCACTGTAATGCAGATGGGTCGAGCGCGTCATTGACACGGGTCAAGCAAGCAGCGACGCCAATGACGCACCGGTGTCGCTCACGCTCCCGGGCCGTGGCTCGCAAAGACCCGGGTCGAGCCGTCGCGGCCGATCAACACCACGTCGTAGCGTTCGGGCGCGCCCATCTCCATGCCCGGCGAGCCCATCGGCATGCCGGGCGCGGCCAGGCCGCGCGCGTTCGGCCGCTCGGCCAGCAGGCGACGGATGTCCTCCACCGGCACATGCCCCTCGATCACGTAGCCGTCGATCAGCGCGGTATGGCAGGACATGGCGCCCGGCGGCACGCCGAGCCGTGCCTTCACCGCCGCCATCGGCTGATCCTGATGCACGGTGGCGGTGTAGCCCTGCGCGCGCATGTAGTCGATCCACGCGCCGCAGCAGCCGCAGGACGGATCGCTGTACACATCGAACGCGTTCGCTGCCATCGCCACCGGCGCGAACAGCGCGGCAAACAGCAGGCTGATGCCCAGGCGGGAAAGCCGTCGCTTCATCGTCATTCTCCTGCTGCCGGGGTGGTTTGCCACTGGATGGACACGATCTTCCAGCTGTCGCCGTCTTTCCTGAGGTTGAGCATCTCGCGGCTGCGCAGCGTGGCCGGCTTGCCCTTGACCGTGGTCTGCATGTCGCTTTCGCTGCCGACCATCGCGGTATCGCCCATCGGCATCGAGCCCAGCCAGACCGGCGTGATCCGCGCGGTTTTCAGGAAGGCGATGTCCTCGCCCAGGTGACCGCTCGCGTATTCATCCCGAGACTGCGTGTGACCGCCTTCGCTGATGCTGGCATCGGGCGCCAGCAACGCGAGCACGGCCGCACGATCGCCGCGCTGCAGCGCCGCCTGGAACGCCCGCGCCACGGCCTCGGCCGCGGGTGCCGCGTTCGGCTTCATCCCCTCCATCGACAGCGGCGCCTCGACCGCCGGAGTGCCGGCGGCGTGTTCGTGAGCCTCGCCATCCGCGGCGGTCGCTGCATGGCTGTGGCTGTGGCCACCCTCGTCGCCCATGTCCATGTCTTCATCCGGCGGGGCCTTCGCCACCATGTCCCTGTATTGCGCCGGCGTCAGGTCGGGCAGCTTCTGCAGGAAGGCGACCATGCTCCAGATGGTGGGATCGTCGTGGCTGAGTCCCCACGCCGGCATCGCGCTCATCTTGATGCCGTGCTTGATCACCCAGAATGCCTCCTTCGGCGCGACCCGCACCTGCGACAGGTTCGGCGGCCGCGGGTACAGGCCCGGGCGGATTTCGGAATCCTTCCCGCCGGGCTTCAAGTGACACTCTGTGCACATCGCCGCGTACTGGCCGGCACCCTTCAGGATCAGCTGCTCGTCGTTGAGGTTGGGCACCTGGATGTCTTTCGAGTGCACCTCGATCGAACGCTCGCGCATGGCCTGCATGACGGCGAAGACAGGCCGGGTGTGAGGGGCATCGGCACCCATGTCGTAGAGGCCCGAGTACACGAACACTCCCCCGCCGATGGCAAGAATACCCAGGACAACGGCGACAGTGATGCCATGCTGCTTGATCTGCTGTTTCATGGTGCGTTCTCCTCAGAACCAGATGCGCACGCCGGCCCCGATCTGCCGGTCGAGCACGGGTTGGCGATCCTGCCGTGCGTAGTCGGCGCTGGTGCCGACGCGGCGTACCCAGTTCACCCCGACGTACGGAGCGAACTGGCGGCGAATCTCGTAGCGCAGGCGCAGGCCGAACTGTACATCGGAGATACCGCGGCCGATGCCTCGCTGCGGATCGCTTTTGCCGTACAGGTTGATCTCCGCTTCCGGCTGCAGGATCAGCCGCTGGGTGAACAGCAACTCGTATTCCGCGCGCAGGCGTGCCGCCGTGCGACCGCCGGCGCCGGCATAACCGGTCGCCTCCAGTTCGAACCAGTACGGCGCCAGGCCCTGCACGCCGAACGCGGCCCAGCTGCGCGCCGGGCCTGCGCCGAAATCGCGGCGCACGCCCAGCTGCGTGCTCCAGAACGTGGCGACGTTGCGATTCCAGAGCACCTCCACGTTGCCGTCTTCGAGCTTGCCGCGGCTGCGTTCGCCCTCGCTGCGCAGCCACAGCTTGTCGCTGTCGCTGCCGTACCAGCCCTGGATTTCCCAGCTCTGGCCGTTGGCGTCGCGGCCGTGGAACGCCTCCAGTTGATCGATCAGCAGCATGCCGGCCGGTGCGCCGCCATGCATGTGCAGCCCATGCACGGGGCTGGCGGCGATGCCGTGGGAATAATCGCCGCTGCGTGCATCCGCAGGCGCGCGGCCGCCCTGCATCGGCCCCATTGTCATGCCCGGCATCGAATCCGTGCCGTGCGCCGCGCCGTGGTTCATGCCAGGCATCGCCTGGTGGTCCATGCCGTGCATCGGGCCGTGATCCATCTCGACCATGGCGCCGTGCTCCACTTGCGGCATCGTGCCGTGATCCATGCCGCCCATGTCATGCGCCCCGGTGGACGAAGGTGCCGGCGTGGCTGGAGCGTGCGGCCTCTTCGCCTTCTCGACCGGCGCTTTCGCCGCCGGTTTCGCGGCGCTGCCCGCAGTGGCCGGCATCGCCATGCCGTGCATGCCGGCGTGATCCATGCCCGGCATGGCGCCCATGGCCATCGGCGCCGTGCTGCTCGACGCGGCGGGAGCGCTCTGCGCCGCTGCCGCCAGCGGCAACGCCAGCAGCAGCGCGGCCAGCAACGCCGAACGCGGAGGCGCGATCGTGGTGTCGCGACGATGCATCCTCATGACACCACCACCTCGCGGAACATGCCCGCCTCCATGTGGTACAGCAGGTGGCAGTGGTAGGCCCAGCGCCCCGGTGCGTCGGCCGTGACCGCATAGGTGATGCGCTGCGCCGGCTGCACGTTGACGGTGTGCTTGCGCACCTGGAATCGGCCATCCGGATTCTCCAGCTCGCTCCACATGCCGTGCAGATGGATCGGGTGGTTCATCATGGTGTCGTTGACCAGCACGATGCGCAGGCGCTCGCCGGTGTTGAAATGCACTGGCTTGGCGTCGGAGAACTTGATGCCGTCGAACGACCACATGAAGCGCTCCATGTTGCCGGTCAGGTGCAGCTCGATCTCGCGGCCGGGTTCGCGCGCGTCGATCGGCCCGCCGATGGTGTGCAGGTCGGCGTAGGTCAGCACGCGGCGGCCGTTGTCGCGCAGGCCGATGCCCGGATCGTCGAGATTGGTGCGCGGCATGTCGACATGCATGTCCACGCCGGGGCCGTATTCGGTACGGGCGTGGCGCACGACCGGTGCCGTTGCGGCCGCCATGACGGCCATGTTGCCGTGATCCATGCCGGCATGATCCATGCCGGGCATCGCGGCGTGGCCGCCGCCGTGGTCCGCGTGCGGCATCGCGCCCATCATGTCCTGCATGCCCAGCCACACGCGCTGGTCCAGCGCCGGCACCTCGGCGGACATGCCCTGCCGCGGCGCCAGCGTGCCGCGCGCGTAGCCGCTGCGGTCGATCGACTGGGCGAACAGCGTGTACGCGCGCTCGTCCTGCGGCTCGACGACGACGTCGTAGGTTTCGGCTGCCGAGATGCGGAATTCGTCGACCGGCACCGGCTGCACGTCCTGGCCGTCGGCGGCGATCACCGTCATCTTCAGGCCGGGAATGCGCACGTCGAAGATGGTCGACGACGAACCGTTGATGAAGCGCAGCCGGATCTTCTCGCCGGGCTTGAAGATGCCGGTCCAGTTGCCCGCCGGCGCGGCGCCGTTCATCAGGTAGGTATAGGTGTAGCCGGAGACGTCGCCCAGGTCGGTCGGGTTCATGCGCATGGCGTTCCACATCCTGCGCATCGCCAGCGCCTGGCCCAGTCCCTTCTCGCGCACGTCGCGGAAGAAATCCGGCACGGTCGGCTGGGCGAAGTTGTAGTAGTCGCTCTGCTTTTTCAGCTTGGCGTAGATGCGCTCGGGATCCTCGTCGGTCCAGTCGTTGAGCATCACCACGTAGTCGCGATCGGTCGGGTAGCGCTCGGGGCCGGCCGGTTCGATCACCAGCGGACCGTACAGCGCGTTCTGTTCCTGGAACCCCGAGTGCGAGTGATACCAGTAGGTGCCGCTCTGGCGTACCTGGAACCGGTAGAGAAAGCTTTCGCCCGGCGCGATGCCGTCGAAACTGAGGCCGGGCACGCCATCCATCTGGAACGGCAGGACGATGCCGTGCCAGTGGATCGAGGTGGGCACGCGCAAGCGGTTGGTCACGCGCAGGTTCACCGTGCTGCCCTGCCTCCAGCGCAGCAGCGGGCCGGGCACGCTGCCGTTGACGGTGGTCGCGGGCCGCGCCACCCCGGTGAAGTTGACGGCGGTCTCGACGATGTCCAGCGCGAAGTCGGTGCCGCTCAGTGCCGTGGGCTGGCCCGGGCTGGTCAGCGCCCAGGCATTCGAGGGGCGCAGCAGGCCGAGGCCGGCCGCAGCGCCGCCGATGGCGAGGCCCTGCACGAAACGCCGTCGCGACAGATCGGTCGCGGGCGACGGGGAAAATGGATTCACGTTTGTCTCCTTCGGGGCATCGGCCGTCGATGCCGGTCACGGGTCGCGTTCACGCTGCCGTCGAGCGGGCGTGAAAGCGCTATCGAAGTGAACGGGAATCAGCCCGCCGGAGGACGCAGCGGCGCGGCGTAAACCACACTGGGCGCGGGCGCGAAGGACGAAGGGACACGCAAGCGCTCCGGGGCCACCGGAACAAGTTCGGTCATGGCGACTGCCGGCAAGACGCTGCCGCACATCGCCGCACAGTGCGCGGACCCCATCGAGCCATGCAGGCCATGATCCTGGTCGCCACAGCAGTCGGAGTGGGCCGGCATGATGTGCTGGCCACGATCGGCAGGATGCGCGATGGACGCGGGCGCGCCCTGATGCGCGTCGCCCATCATTCCGACGGGCATGCCGTGGACCGGCGCGATCGCGAGGATCAGCCACGCCAACCACCCCATCGCCCGGAAGGATGGCAAGCGTGCGACATGGCGTAGCGAGCGGTTCACCGGCACAGCATAAAGTCCGTGCCGGCTGGCCTCAACTCTGGACGGGGGTCCAGCAGCGTCGTGACGGGTGGCCGCCACGTTCGCCCATCGCCCCGACGGACTACTTGCTGTAGCCCATGTGCAGCGTGATCTTGTCGCCGGCCTTCAGGTTGGCCACCGACGCCGGCGGGAAATGCACGCGCAACGACATGCCGGCCGAGTCCACTTCGACGATGCCGGTCTTGCTGTCGACCGAGCTCACGGTGGCCGGCATCATGTGCATGCTGCCGTTCTTGTCGCGATGCATCTTGTGATGCATGCCTCCCATCTGTCCCATGCTGCTCGATGCCGCTGCCGGCGCCATGCCTCCACTGTCCTGGGCACTGACCGTACCGAACGCCAGGCAAAGGCCGAAGGCGGCCGTCGAAACGATGATTTTCGGCGAGAAAGTCATGATGATTCTCCGCGCTGGGGGACGGCCGAAGCCCGCATGCCCGGCCGGTTGCAACTGCAACAGGCGGAGCCTGCACCGGTCGATGTGCAGGAAAGGTTATGTGACGCCGCGGGAGGAGTACGCCGCCGCCCCCTATACTGGGTCACCCCGCCCGCCGTGACCGCCATGAATTACCGCCACGCCTATCACGCCGGCAATTTCGCCGATGTCCTGAAACACGTCGTGCTGCTCGCTCTGATCGAGGCGATGCAGGCCAAACCCACGCCGTTCTGCTACATCGACACCCACGCCGGCAGCGGCAACTATCCACTGGACGGCTTCGAGGCGCGCAAGACCGGTGAGCACCAGGACGGCATCGCGCGCCTGCACCCGGCCGAGAAGGTGCCGCCGCTGCTGCAGCGCTGGCGCGCCGGCATCCTCGGCGGCGCGGGCAACGAGCAGGGTCTGAAACAGTATCCCGGCTCGCCGCTGCAGGTCGCCCGGGCGCTGCGTCCGGGCGACAGCGCGCGGCTGTGCGAACTGCACACCGAGGAAGCGGCCAAACTGCGCGAGCTGTTCCGCGGCAACCCGCAAGTGCACGTGCATCAGCGCGACGGCTACGAGGCGCTGAAAGCGCTGCTGCCGCCGAAGGAAAAGCGCGGCCTGGTGCTGATCGACCCGCCGTACGAGGCGCAGGAAGCCGAGTACAAGCTGATCGAGCAGGCGCTGAAGTCGGCCCTGCTGCGCTGGCCCACCGGCGTCTACGCCGTGTGGTACCCGATCAAGCTGCGCAGCCAGGTGCAGCCGTTCCTGCGCCGTCTGCAGCACAGCGGGGTGAAGCGCATCCTGCGCGCCGAGCTGCTGGTGCATCCGGACGATACGCCGTTGCGCCTCAACGGTTCGGGCATGGTCATCCTCAACGCACCGTGGAACCTCGACGACACCCTGCGCGAACCGCTGCGCGTGCTGGCCAGCCTGCTGTCGCAGGATCGCCCGGCCGAATGGAAGCTGGACTGGCTGCTGGACGAAGCCGGCAGCCAGCTGAACACGCCCAGCCCGTTGCCCGCCTCGCGACTACCGCGGCCGCCGGGCCGCCGCTAAGCTCGACGCACCCAGCCAGCGTTCCTCCAGGAGCACGACCATGCGCACCCGCCCCGCCTTCATGCTGACCCGTCTCGCCGTGCCGGCCGCCCTGCTGATGCTGGCCGCCTGCGCACCGGCGCCGATCTACAAGGCCACCGGCGCCGCGGTCACCGCCGCGCCGTTCCAGGTGGCGCAATCACCCGAGAACTTCAGCAACAGCGAGGTGATCTGGGGTGGCCGCATCGTGCAGGTCAAGGTGCTCGCCGACCACAGCGAGATCGAACTGCTGGCCTATCCGCTGGACTCCTCGCAGCGGCCGAAGGCGAACGACAGCGGCAACGGCCGCTTCATCGCGGTGATGCCCGGCTACGTGGAGCCGCTGGACTATCCCTCCGGCGCGCTCATGACGGTCGACGGCAAGCTCAACGGCAGCCGCGCCGGCAAGGTCGGCGAGGCCGACTACGTGTTCCCGCTGGTCAGCGTGGCGCAATCGCACGTGTGGACCGCCGAGGAAATGAACAAGGGCCGCAACAACGTCCGCTTCGGCGTGGGCCTGGGCGTCGGCATCCGCTGATCCCGCCCACGCACCGGCACTTCGCCGGCCCGACGCCGCATCAGCGCCGGAATTGCGCGAACGTCACGAAGTGGCCGCCCGGTTCGCGATAGCCGATCTCGGTGGCGCCGTAGAACGTGTCGTGCCGCGGCGCCACGATCTCGCAGCTTTCCAGCGCGGCAGCCAGCTCGTCGATGTCGTCCACCTCGACGAACAGGCAGCTGCGATCGCCACGCCAACCCATCGCCGCCGCGTGCGGATCGGCCGCGAGCGAGGCGGTGGTCTGCAGCATCAGTTCGATGCCGTTGCCGAGCAGGATCACGAACGCCGGCCCGCCCTCGCCCGGCACCTCGGCGGTGACCGCAAAGCCCAGCCGGTCGCGCCAGAACGCGAGGCTGGGCGCGATGGTTTCGACGTACAACACGGGCGTGGCCTTGCGGCAAACGGGCGATGTCATGATGGAACTCCTCGAGTGGATGGAGGCGCCAGCATGCATCGTGGCGCCCCGGCCGTCTTGAACGAATGCGTCAGCGCCAGCGTCCGGGCGTGACGCCGGCGAAGCGGCGGAACTCGCGCACGAAATGCGCCTGGTCGCTGTAGCCCGCGGCCAGGGCGACATCGACGGGCCGCTGGTCGCGCCGCTGCAGCAGTTGCCTCGCCCGCTCGAAGCGCAGCCAGCGCAGATGCTGCCGCGGGCTGACCCCGACATGCTCCATGAAACGCCGCTGCAACGTGCGCATGCCCACGCCCATGTCCTCGGCAAGCGCGGCGGTCGTCGACGGCAGCGCCGGTTCCGCCTGCAGCCGCCACAGCAGCCTTGCCGTATCCGTCAGTCGCAGCTGCGGCAGGATCGCCAGCAGACTCGCGTCGGCGCGACGACACCGCGCGACAAAATCGCGATCCTCGCACCACCCATCCAGCGGTGGGCGCCACGCGCGCGCCGGCAACGCGGCAAATTCGGCGCTGCCGTCGGTCAGCAGCGACAATGGCGCACCCAGCAACGGGAACAACCCACCGGGCACGAAGCGGATGCCGAACAGGTCCTGCCGGCCGCCGGCTTGCACCTCGATGGCGCGGGTCATCGTGCCGACCCAGCGCATCCGCGGCGATGCACCGGCAAAATCGCAGATCAGGTCGGCGCAGCCATCGGGAAGAATCCGTTGCGCCGCCCGCTCGCCGTCGACCGCGCTGTCGACGCCCCAATAGGCGGCAACCAGCCCGTGCAGGCGCGGCGATGGCGGGGATTCCCGATAAGTCATGCGCGCATCTTGCCACGGTGCCGATGGGTGCTGGCCGGGATTTCTTGCGGTGCCTTACACTTCACGGCCACTGCCGAAGGAACCGCACATGTCCGGCCACGCCGCCAACCCGATCAAAGCCATCCTGCTCGCGCTGGGCGCCAATTTCGCCATCTTCGTGGCCAAGCTGTTCGCCGCCTTCGTCACCGGTTCCGGCGCGATGATGGCCGAGGCGGTGCACTCTCTGGCCGACTGCGGCAACCAGGGCCTGCTGCTGCTCGGCATCCGCCAGGCCAGGCGCCCACCGTCCGACGAGTTCCCGCTGGGCTGGGGCCGTGCGCTGTACTTCTGGTCGTTCCTCGTCGCCATCCTGCTGTTCAGCGTGGGCGGCATGTTCTCGATCTACGAAGGCATCCACAAGCTCACGAATCCCGAGCCGCTCAAGTGGCCGTGGCTGGCGCTGGGCGTGCTCATTTTCGGCATCGTGGTCGAGGGCATCTCGATGCGCGGCTGCCTGCAGGAAGTGAACAAGGCCCGCGGCGACCAGGATCTGTGGACGTGGTTCCGCCAGACGCGCTCCAGCGAGCTGCTGGTGATCTTCGGCGAAGACCTCGCCGCTCTTGTCGGCCTGTGCCTGGCCGCGATCGCCGTGGGCGCCACCATGCTCACCGGCAACCTGATGTTCGACGCCGCCGGCACCATCGCGATCGGCGTGCTGCTGATCGTGGTGGCGGTGCTGGTGGCGATCGAGGTCAAGGCGTTGTTGATCGGCCAAGGCGTGGAACCGCGCCGCCGCGAGGAACTGCTGGCCTTCCTCAACGCGCGCCCGGAAGTTGCCGAAGTGCTGAACCTGATCACCCTGCAGATGGGCCCGGACGTGATGGTCGCGGTGAAGGCGCGCATGCAGCCCACCGCCGGCAACCACCACCTGATCGAGGCGATCAACACCGTCGAGGCCGCCATGAAAACAGAATTCGGCGATGTGCGCTGGAGCTTCTTCGAGCCGGACGATGCGGATTGACCGGTAACGGTTGAACGCGCGAGCCCACGCTACAATCCCACCCCCAGTTCCGCCCGCCTCTCTCGCCCCCCATGCGCAACCCCCTGCAAGAACAACTGCTCAAGGCTGGCCTGGTCAACAAGGCTAAGGCCGCGCAGGTCGTGCGCGAGCAGGCGAAGAAGCACAAGGGCAAGGGGCCGGTGGCGCCGAGTGCCGAGCAGGTGGAGGCGCAGCGGTTGCAGGCGGAGAAGGCCGAGCGCGATCGCGCGCTGGCCGCCGAGCGCAATGCGCAGGCGCGGGCCCACGAGGCGCGCGCGCAGGTGCGGCAGATCGTCGAGACGCACAAGGTGAAGCGCGAGGGCGAGATCGCCTATCGCTTTACCGACGGCGACAAGATCAAGGACGTGCTGGTGAACGAGGCGCTGCGTGCGCAGTTGGCCAGCGGCACTCTGGTGATCGTGCGTCACGACCATGGCTACGAGCTGCTGCCGCGTGCGGCCGCGGACAAGGTGTATGAACGCGACGCAGCGATGATCGTGCTCGACCACGGCCGTGCCGAAACCGGCAGCGGCAATGACGCGGACGACGAGTACTACAAGCAGTTCCAGGTGCCGGACGACCTGGTCTGGTAGTGCTTGAAAGCGCCATCCGTAGTCACGAGGCCCTTCGACTCCGCTGCGCTACGCTCAGGGAGAACGGTTTTCTCTACGTTTGCGTGCTGGATCAGTCGCGCTTCAGTTCCAGCAGATCCCAGCCATTGCCGTACAGATCCTCGAACACCGCCACCGTGCCGTAGGCCTCGTGGCGCGGCTCCTCGCGGAAATGCACGCCGGCGGCGCGCATGCGTTGCCAGTCGCGCTGGAAGTCGTCGGTGTGGAGCAGCAGGAACACGCGGCCGCCGGTCTGGTTGCCGATGCGCGAGGCCTGCTCGTCGCCTTTCGCCCTGGCCAGCAGCAAACGGGTTTCGCGCGAACCAGGCGGCGCCAGCAGCACCCAGCGCTTGCCGCCGCCCATGTCGGTGTCTTCGACCAGCTCGAAACCGAGCGCGCGGGTGTACCAGGCGATCGCCTCGTCGTAGTCGGCGACCAGCAGCGCCAATGCGCCGAGATGCTGTTTCATTTTCTTGCCTTGACTGTCGGCAGCGGCCCCAGCTCCGTCTGCAATTTTTTCGTCAGCTTCGCGCGGATCAGCGTGTAGGCATCGAGGATGAAGGTCTCCAATTCCACGGTGGCGAAACGCTGCGGTTCGGTGATCGAGATCCAGTGCGCGCGGGCCAGGTACGGCGCCGGGATGATGCCGGGCTGGTCGGTGAGTTCGAGGAAACGGTCGTCGGCCACCTTGAATGACAACCGCCCGCCTTCACTGCCGTCCGACGGCATCACGGCGAACATCTTGCCGCCGACGCTGAACACCATGTCGACGCCCCACTTGGTATCGCGGGTGACGCCGGGCCAGTGGCCGCACAGCGCTTCCAACTGGGCCGCGGTGAGACCATTTGCCGGTTTGCGGGTCATGCCGTGCTCCGAGGAAATCCAGCCTCGCATTGTGCGGGCGTGATACGTGCCCTGTCTGCCATGGCCACATTATCCCGTACTGCAACATGGGCCGGTCGATCACAGCGGTGGCTCCGGTGTATGCGGCAGCTCACCGCAGGGCCCGTCATTGCAAATTCATGTTGCATTGCACACAATACGCAAAAGTATGGAACTGCCATGATTCCTGCCATCGACTTCTCTGCCCCGTCCCGTTACGCCTCGTTGCCGCCACGCAGCAGCGAGCGCTTTGCGCGCCCCAAGGTGGCGCCGTCGTCGCACGGCGAGCAGGTGCGTACCCAGGACGGCCGCGAGCTGGTGTTGCGGCCGATCGAACCGGGTGACGTGGCCGCGATGCAACGCTGCTTCACCCGGCTGTCGCCGGAGGACATCCGCCGCCGCTTCCTGCATGCGATGTCCGAGCTGCCCGCGCCGATGGCGCAGCGGCTGTGCCGCATCGACCCCGCGCTGGAGACTGCCTATGTGCTGATGGACGAGTCCATCAAGCCGGCCGAGATGCGCGGCGTGGGCCGGATCTTCGTCGACGAGGCCACCGACAGCGCCGAGTTCTCGGTACTGGTGGAACAGGACTGGAGCCGGCTCGGCCTGGGCGCGCTACTGATGCAGCGGCTGGTCGACGACTGCCGCCGTCGCGGTCTCGCCGAGCTGTGGGGCTACGTGCTGCAGGAGAACCGGCCGATGCTGCAGCTGTGCAAGGAACTGGGCTTCACTCAGCGGATGATGCCGGACGAACCGGGCACGGCGCAGATCACGTTGAAGCTGTAGAACCGCAACGGCGGGTGGGGCCTGTCGGAGCCATCGCGTTACACTTGCCCGCTTTCCCCGGCGCGGCTCGATGGCGGCGCCTTGACCATGCGTCCCCATGACCAGTCCGATCAAGCACCCGCCCCTGCCGACCACCCCCAAGCAACGCCGCTACTGGACGCCGCCACACGGTTCCGGCCGGGCGCTGCTGCTCGCCGAGGCGGCGCGCACGCACGAGGGCCTGCTGGTGGTGGTGGCGCGCGACACCCAGCGCGCGCAGGCGCTGGAGTCCGAACTGAAGATCTTCGCCGGCGGCCTGCCGGTGCTGCATTTCCCGGACTGGGAAACCCTGCCCTACGACGCGTTCAGCCCGCACCCGGAGATCGTCTCGCAGCGCATCGCCACGCTGTACCAGCTGCCGAACGTGAAGCGCGGCGTGCTGGTGGTGCCGGTGGCCACGCTGATGCAGCGGATCGCGCCGCGTTCGCACATCACCGGCTCCGGGCTGGTGCTGGCGAAACGGCAGAAGCTGGATCTCGCCAGCGAACAGCGCCGGCTGGAAGCATCCGGCTACCGCAACGTGCCGCAGGTGGCCGAACCGGGCGACTTCGCGGTACGCGGCGCATTGCTGGACATCTTCCCGATGGGCACGGCCGAGCCGTACCGCATCGAGCTGTTCGACGACGAAGTGGAGTCGATCCGCAGCTTCGACCCGGAAACCCAGCGCTCGCAGCAGCAGGTGGACCGGGTCGAGCTGCTGCCCGCGCGCGAGTTTCCGCTCACCGACGAAGCGGCGAAGGAGTTCCGCGGCAACCTGCGCGAGCGCTTCCCGATCGACGTGCGCCGCTGCCCGCTGTACCAGGACATGAAGGAAGGTGTGACGCCCGGCGGCATCGAGTACTACCTGCCACTGTTCTTCCCCCAGACGGCAACCTTGTTTGATTACCTCGCCGACGATGCGCTGTTCGTGCTCGGCGAAGGCGCCGGCGAAGCGGCCGACCAGTTCTGGGCGCAGACCGCCGAACGCTACGACCAGCGTGCGCATGACATCGAACGCCCGGTACTGCCTCCGGCCGAACTCTATCTGCCGCCGGAACAGTTGCGCGAGCGGCTCAACAAGCGGCTGCGCGTGGAGGTGGTCGATCCAGGCCACGAGCACGCCGTCGACACCGGCACCCAGCCGGCGCCGGAGTTGCCGCTCAATCGCAAGGGCGAGGAGCTGGGCACGTCGCTGCGGCATTTCCTGGCCAGCTATCCGGGCCGGGTGTTGATCGCCGCGGATTCGGCGGGGCGGCGCGAAGCATTGATCGAGACGCTGGCGAGTGCGGGACTGAAGCCCGAGCACGTCGAAAACTGGGCAGCTTTTCTTGTTCGTCATCCCAGCGAAAACTGGGATCCCGCGACTCTGGACGCCCAAAAGGCACTGGATGACCAGCATTCGCTGTTGAAGAGCTCTTCCGGCTTTCGCCGGAATGACGAAAAAAACCTTCCACGCTTCGTCATCACCATCGCCCCGCTCGAACAAGGTTTTGCGCTGACCAAACCCGCGATCACCGTGCTCACCGAGCGCGAGCTGTACGGCGAACGGGTGCGCAGCGAGCGCGACCGCAAGCGCCGCCGCGGCACCGCGCGCGACCCCGAAGCGATCATCCGCGACCTCACCGAGCTCACCCCCGGCGCGCCGATCGTGCACGTCGACCACGGCGTGGGCCGCTACCAGGGCCTGGTGTCGATGGACGTGGGCGGCATGGACGGCGAGTTCCTCACCATCGAGTACGCCAAGGGCGACAAGCTGTACGTGCCGGTGGCGCAGCTGGGCCTGGTCAGCCGCTACTCCGGCACCGCGCCGGAGCTGGCGCCGCTGCATTCGCTGGGCGGCGACGCGTGGGAGCGCGCGCGCCGCAAGGCCGCCGAGAAGGTGCGCGACGTCGCCGCCGAGCTGCTGGCGATCTACGCGCAGCGCCAGGCCCGCGGCGGCGAATCGCTGCCGATCGATCGCCAGCTGGTGGAAGAGTTCGGCAGCACTTTCCCGTTCGAGGAAACTCCCGACCAGGAAAGCGCGATCGAGGCGGTGCTGAACGATCTTGCCGCAGCGCGCGCGATGGACCGGGTGATCTGCGGCGACGTCGGCTTCGGCAAGACCGAGGTGGCGCTGCGCGCCGCGTTCGCCACCGCCACCGCCGGCAAGCAGGTCGCCGTGCTGGTGCCGACCACCCTGCTCGCCCAGCAGCACTACCGCAATTTCGCCGACCGTTTCGCCGACTGGCCGGTGCGCGTGGACGTGCTGTCGCGCTTCAAGTCGACCAAGGAAGTGAACGAGGCGCTGAAGCGCCTCGCCGACGGCCAGATCGACGTGATCGTAGGCACGCACAAGCTGTTGCAGCCGGACGTCAAGTTCAAGAACCTCGGCCTGGTCATCGTCGACGAGGAGCAGCGCTTCGGCGTGCGCCAGAAGGAACAGCTGAAGAAGCTGCGCGCCGAGGTCGACCTGCTGACGATGACCGCCACACCGATCCCGCGCACGCTGAACATGGCGATGGCCGGCCTGCGCGACCTGTCGCTGATCGCCACGCCGCCGGCGCACCGCAGCGCCGTGCGCACCTTCATCTCGGCGTGGGACCCGGCGACGATCCGCGAGGCGCTGCAGCGCGAGCTGTCGCGCGGCGGCCAGGTGTACTTCCTGCACAACGAGGTGCAGAGCATCGAACGTACCGTGCGCGAGCTGGAGGAACTGGTGCCGGACGCGCGCATCCGCATCGCCCACGGCCAGATGCCGGAGCGCGAACTGGAAGGCGTGATGGCGGACTTCCACCGCCAGCGCTTCAACGTGCTGGTGTGCACCACCATCATCGAAACCGGCATCGACATCCCCACCGCCAACACCATCATCATCGACCGCGCCGACCGCTTCGGCCTCGCGCAACTGCACCAGCTGCGCGGCCGCGTGGGGCGCTCGCACCACCGCGCGTATGCATACCTGGTGGTGCCCGACCGCCGCTCGATCACCGCGGACGCGCAGAAGCGGCTGGAAGCCCTCGCCTCGCTGGAAGAACTCGGCGCCGGCTTCACCCTGGCCACGCACGACCTGGAGATCCGCGGCGCCGGCGAGCTGCTCGGCGACGAGCAGTCCGGCCAGATCCAGGAGATCGGCTTCGGCCTGTACACCGAATTGCTGGACCGCGCGGTGCGCGCGCTGAAGTCGGGCAAGGTGCCGGACTTCGACCTCAGCAGCGAGCACGAAACCGAAGTCGAGCTGCACCTGCCCGCGCTGATCCCCGACGACTACCTGCCTGACGTGCACGCACGCCTCACCCTGTACAAGCGCATCGCCAGCGCACGCAGCGAGGACGACCTGCGCGACCTGCAGGTGGAGATGATCGACCGCTTCGGCCTGCTGCCCGGTCCGACCAAGCAGCTGTTCGCCGTGGCCAGCCTGAAACTGATGGCCACCCCGCTCGGCATCCGCAAGCTCGACTTCGACGCGAACGGCGGCCGCATCGTGTTCCGCGAGAAGCCCGAGGTGAACCCGATGACCATCATCCAGCTGATCCAGCGCCAGCCGCGCGTGTACAAGCTGGACGGCCAGGACAAGCTGAAGGTGATCCTCGACCTGCCCGGTGCCAGCGAGCGCATCCGCAGCGCGCAGGAACTGCTGGTGACGCTGGGCGCGCGCCGGCCTGGGTGAGTGGTCGCAGCGCCGCGGCTCGCCTGCCCCTGGCAACCGGCCCAGCATCGCGGCCGTGCGACAGGGGCGCGCATCCATCCCGAATCCGCCACGGCGGCCCGCTCGTGTGCTTCGGCCTTGCCGACCTGCTCATCCTCGCCTGCATCGCCATCGACACGATCCGGCAACGCCGCCTGCATCCGGCGTTCGGCTGAGGAGCCGCCGTGATCATCGTGTCGCAACCGCTGCGCCTGTGGCTGGCCGGCACTCCGGCCTGGATGGCTTTTGCGGGCCGGCTGGCCGGCGGAGCGGCTTCGCGCCGGCAGGACGATGGTCACTGGCCGTCGATATCCCTGCTCCGCACAATGCACCCCCGATACCGCGACGGATGACCCTCCGCGTCCGGATTGAACCACTTCGGCCGCCCCATGCCGGGTGCCGTCCGTCCGGGAGCCCGCAAACGGCGCGTGGCCTGGCTGTGCGGCACGGGCCGTGGCATTGGCACGGCCCGTGCTTGACACGGGGACAAAAGATGATGCACGTTCGGCTGTTGTCGCCCGCTCCATGGCAGGTCACGGGGCGGGGATCCGGCGGGCAAGGAGACAGGCGGCCCTGTGCCCTGGAGCATGCCGGGGCGTGATGCCGCGGAGCGGCCTGCACGCGCACCATCCACCTGCAGTCCTGCAAGATGCTCGCACAGCGGGGAGAGGCAAATGGAGAGGCTGGTCACAATGCCGACATCGATCCGCCCAAGGCGATCATGGTGCGGCTTCGTGCTGGGCCTGTTCTGGTTCGGACTGGGCGTGGTCCACGCCGCCACGCCGCTGAACGGTGCCTGGCGCGAGGCGCACGCTGGCGACACGCCGCAATCCGTGCTGCACGAATACCATGCCGGCCTGCTGAAGAGTTTCGATCCGTCCCTGCTGCAGCGGTTCCCGCAGAACAGCACCGGCAGCTGGGTGGTGATCGCGCCACAGCCGCCCTGGGACAACAACACGACACGGGTGCTGACGATCTACCCGCCCACGCTGGGCTCGGTCACCGTGTTCGGCAGCGATCAGCCGCAGACACTGGCGCTGGACGACTTCAGCGCATCGACCCACGGCCACGGCCGGCTGGCCTGGCAACTGCCCGCCAGCATGGCCGGCTCGGCGCCGATCCTGCTGAAGTTCGAACCGTCGCAGACGCTGAGCGCACCGGTACGCTTCCACCTGGAATCCTGGAACGAGTACGCGCGCGCCGACGCGCAGTGGCTGGTCTTCGCCAGCGCCTGTTTCGCGGTGATGCTGGCCATGGTGCTGATGGCGCTGTGCTTCGCGCTGATGCTGCGCGACGTCACCTACGCCTGGTACGCCGGCTACATCCTCTGCTACGCGCTGATCCAGGGCATCCAGACCGGCTTCGTGTTCCATCCGATGGAGTGGGAATGGCTGTCGGGCATGGCCTTGCTGGCCGGTTCGGCCGCCGTGGCGCTGTCGGTCGCGTTCGCCTCGCTGTTCATGATGCGGTTCTGCGAACTGCAGAGTTACGCGCCGCTGCTGCGGGTGCCGATCATGGCGCTGGCGGTGGGCATGATCCAGCTGGTGCTGATGCGCAGCAGCCGGATCCCGTTGCTGGTCGAGGTGGCGCAGATCCTGCTCAACCCCTTGCTGATGATCGGCGCCGCCTTGCTGCTGGTGGCCGCCATCGTCGCCGCGGCGCGCGGTTCGCGCCAGGCATGGTTCTTCCTGGCCGGCTGGACGCCGCTGCTGCTGCTCACCGCGCTGACCAGCGCCCAGGTCGGCGGCGCGCTGCCGCAACTGGACTGGCTCAACGACGCCAGCCTGGCCGGCGGTGCGTTCGAGGCGATCGTGCTGTCGATCGGCCTGGCCGACCGTGCGCTCAGGTTGCGCCACGACCGCGACATCGTGCGGGTGCTGGCCGACCACGACGCGCTCACCAACGTGCTGAACCGCCGCGCCTGGACCGAGCGCGCCAGCGCCCTGCTGTCCAGCGGACCGCCGCGGCCTATCGCGCTGCTGTTCCTCGACCTGGATCATTTCAAGCTGCTGAACGATCGCCAGGGCCACAACGCCGGCGACCGCGCCCTGGTCGCCGTGGCCAAGGCGCTGGCCACCGAGCTGCGACCCGCCGACCTGCTCGGCCGCTACGGCGGCGAGGAGTTCGTCGCCCTTCTCGACGGCATCCCGGCGCAACAGGCCATGCAGGTGGCGACCCGCCTGTGCCGGCGCGTGCACCGGCTGGAAATACCCGTCAGCGAGGATTCGCTGCTGCTCAGCGTCAGCATCGGCGTCGCCGCGCGCCGGGAAGGCGACGACGTGGAGTCCCTGGTCGATCGCGCCGACCAGGCCATGTACGACGCCAAGCTGGGCGGCCGCAACCGGGTCTCGCTGCACGCCAACAGCACACCGGCCGGCCCGCGCCTGCACGTGGTGGAAACGCGCGAGCGTTGACCGCTGCCGTCAGCGCTTCGCCAGCTCCCGCGCCGCCGCCGCCACCTCGGCCTCGCCCGGCAGCACCAGCAGCGCCGCCCCGGCCAGCGGGGTGAAGGTGTCAGCGCCGACCACGCGCTTGAGCGGCGTGGCACCGCAGCCGCCTTCGACAATCGCGGTGATCACGCCCTCGCCCACACCGGCGCTCTTGCGGCCTTCGTCCAGCACCAGGATGCGTTTGGCGGTCTTCGCCTGCGCCGCGATGAAGGCGTCGTTGAGCGGCGCCAGCCAGCGCAGGTCGACCACGCGCACCTGCCAGCCCAGCTCCTTTTCGATCGTGCGCGCGGCGCGCAGCGCCATCGGCACGCCGTTGCCGAAGGTGAACACCACCAGGTCGTTCGCCGCCTCGTTGTAGATGCGGCCTTCGCCCAGCGTCATCGCCTGATCGGGTGCGGGATAGTCGAACTGCCACTGGCCGTCGCCGGCTTCGTACAGGTCCTTGGTCATGTACAGCGCGATCGGTTCGAGAAAGGCGCACACGCGGCCGTCCACTTTCGCCAGCGCCATCAACGTGCGCAACATCATCGCCGCGTCGTCGCCGCGGCTGGGGCAACCCACCACCAGCCCGGGAATGTCGCGCAGCGCGGTGATCGAGTTGTCGTTGTGGAAGTGGCCGCCGAAGCCCTTCTGGTAGCCCAGCGAGGCGACGCGCATCACCATCGGGTTGCGGTACTGGCCGTTGGAGAAGAACTGCAGCGACGCCGCCTCGCCGCGGATCTGGTCGCAGGCGTTGTGGAAGTACGCCAGGTACTGGATCTCCGGCAGCGGCAGCATGCCCATGTTCGCGTAGCCCTGGGCCAGGCCCAGGATCATCGTCTCGTCCAGCAGCGTGTTGAACACGCGGCTGCCCTTGAAGACCTTGTTGAGGCCCTTGGTGACGGTGTACACACCGCCCTTCTGCGCCACGTCCTCGCCGAACAGCAGCGCCTCGGGATACTTCGCCAGCAGGTCGTGCAGCGCCTGCCCGATCTGGATCGCCAGATGCCGCGGCGGCAGTTTCTCCGGCAGCTTCGCCTCGCCGCCGAACACCGCCAGGCGCTTCTCCGCGTAGTCGGCGCGCTCGGCCTCGGCCTTCACCGCGGCCGGCGTGTACGGCGCCAGCGGCTTCATCACGTCTTCCAGCGAGGTCAGCCGATGGCGCGAATCCGCGTCCTCGGCGGCGGCGAAGCAGCGCTTGCGGGTGGCCTCGTACAGGTCCAGCAACGCATCCTTCGAATACAGGCCCGACTCCAGCGCGATGCCGGCCGAGCGCAGCAGCGGATCGGTCGCCTCCACCGCAAAGAGTTCTTCGATCGAGCGCCACTCGATCTCGAAGTCGGTGCCGGCGTGGCCCATCACGCGGGTGGTCTTGAGGTGCAGGAAGGTGGGCCGGCGCGTGCCGCGGCAATGCTCCACCGCGCGCCGCACCTGGGCGTAGCCTTCGGCCAGGTCGAGGCCGTCGGCGAAGAAATAATCCAGGTTCGCGCGATGCTGGTAGTTGTTCGCGATCCAGCCGCTGGGCGTCTTCACCGAGATGCCGATGCCGTTGTCCTCGCACACGAACAGCACCGGCGCGGGCAGCTTCTGGTACGCCGTCCACGCCGCGGTGTTGAACGCGGTCTGTGCGGTGGCATGGTTGCTGGAAGCGTCGCCGAACGAGCAGATCGTGATGCTGTCCTCGGGAATCGGCAGCGGGTGGCCGATGCGCCGGGCCTGCTCGATCGCCACGGCGGTACCCAGCGCCTTGGGCAGGTGCGAGGCGATCGTGGAGGTCTGCGGCAGCACCCACAACGGCTTGCTGCCCCACACCTTGTGGCGGCCGCCGGAGGCCGGATCGTCCTTGCTGGCGGCGAAGCTCAGCGCCGAATCCATCACCGGGTCCATCCCCGGGATCTTGCGGAAGCGCTCGGCCATGAACCCGCCCGAGCGGTAATGCAGGAACGCCGGATCGGTATGCCGGGCCAGCCGCGCCACCATCGCGTTGCCCTCGTGGCCGCTGGAGCCGATCGTGTAGAACACCTTGTTCTGCACGCGCAGCACGCGCGCCATCAGGTCGAGGTGGCGCGAGATCAGCTGCGATTCCAGCAGCTCGCGAAACCCCCGTGCATCCAGCGCGCTGCCCGGCAGCACCGCCTCGCTGTCGCGCGGCGCGGCGCGCACGTCGCCCCGCCACAGCTGCACGAACTCGATGAAGTTCTGGTCGACGATCTCGGCACGGTTGAAACCCTTGTGGCGAGCGCTGAGGGTGAACGGTAGGGACATGGCGGTTATCGGCAAGGTGGGTAGGGTCAATGTTGCATCGGGGTGTGGCCAGGCTGTGCCCGCACGCGGGCCAGCCAGTCACGGATGTTCGGGAAGGCGGACAGATCGAACCCGCCGTCGCCGGCGCAATGGGTGTATGCGTACAGCGCGATGTCGGCGATGCCGTAGCGCTCGCCCACGAACCACTCGCGCCCGGCCAGGTGCCGTTCCATCACCGCCAGTACCTGCGCGCCCTTCTGCAGCAGCGCCGGAACCTCGGCCTGGCGCGGGTGGTCGGGCGGCAGCCAGCCGCGGATGAAGCGCGCCACCGCGATGCACGGCTCGTGGCTGTACTGCTCGAAGAACAGCCACTGCAGCGTCTGCGCGCGCAGCCAGCGATCGTCCGGCAGGAACGGCGTGCCTTCGGCGAGGTAACAGAGGATCGCGTCGGATTCGGCCAGCCGGCGGCCGTCGTCCAGCTCCAGCAGCGGCACCTTGCCGTTCGGGTTCTTCGCCAGGTAGCCCGGCGTGCGCGTCTCGCCATGTGCGCTGTCCACGTCGACCCAGCGGTAGTCGCGGCCCAGCTGGTCCAGCAGCAGCTGCAGCTTGTAGCAGTTGCCGGAGGCACGCATGCCGTAGATGGTGATCATTGCCGTTCCTCGCTCAAGCGCTTCAGCAGCGCCGCGCGCTGCAGGTCCTTGGGGCGTCCGAAACTTTCCAGCACGCGGATCTGTTCCGCCACCACGGGAATCGGGACCGCGAGGCCGCCCCTATCCAGCGTGACGATCCGGTCGACCCGCACCGGCTCCCAGCCGCGTTCGCCGCAGAGTTCGAGGCCGCCCATCACTTCCACCGGCAACCCGGGGAAACGGAAGCGGGCGAAACACGAACGGAAACGCTCTTCGCCGCGCGGCACATAAGTATCATCGCGCCGGGCCCGCCAATGCCCGATCAGGGTTTCCGCATCGCGCACGCTGGTCAACACGTCGAGATCGGCCACCGTCACCTCCGCGCCGGCCAGCCGCGCCGCGGCGCTGCCGATCAGCGTCCACGGATCGCGGCAAAGGCGATGCAGGTCCGGTACCGCCGCAGCGAGTACCTCGCGCAATGCCGCCGCCGTGTCGACATGGACGGAGGCACTCATGGCCGTGCGCGGCGACGGCGCCATTGCTCGCGCGTCTGTGCCCATATCTCGGTCGGCGAATCCTCGTACGGCGCCGGCAGCTTGCCCGGCCCGCGGCAGGTCGAGCCGAGCCGCTGCGCCAGCGCCTGCGAGGCGTGGTTGTCCGGATGGATCGAATGGATCATCTCGCTCCAGCCCAGTCGGTCGAACGTCCAGTCGACCGCCGCCACGCAGCCTTCCAGCGCGTAGCCCTTGCCCCAGGCGGCGCGCGCCAGGCCCCAGCCCACTTCCGTACCGGGCCAGTCGGCCGGATGCCATGGCCCGAGCCGGCCGATCCACTGGCCGCTGCTTTTCTCGATCACCGAGAACATCGCAAAACCCTGGATCGACCAGGCGCCCGCCAGGGTCAGGAAACCGCGCCAGGCGGCGGCGCGTGATTGTTGGCCACCGATGAACTGCGCCGCCTCGGCGTCGGCCATGTTGGCCGCGTAGGCATCGAAATCCTCCGCCCGCGGCGGACGCAGGATCAGCCGATCGGTTTCGATGCGCAGCGAATCGAGGTCCATGCGCGCCACGCTCCGCTCAGAATGCGTTGATGCCGGTCAGCTCGCGGCCCACCACCAGCTCGTGCACCGTCTCGGTGCCTTCATAGGTGATCACCGATTCCAGGTTCAGCGCGTGGCGGATCGCGCCGTGTTCGGTGGTGATGCCGGCGCCGCCGAGGATGTCGCGGCACTGGCGCGCGATGTCGATCGCCATGCGGCAGTTGTTCCACTTCGCCAGCGAGACCTGGGTCGGCTGTATCCTGCCGGCATCCTTCAGCCGACCCAGCTGCAGCGACAGCAGCTGCGCGGTGGTGATGCGGCGGGCCATGTCGGCCATCTTCAGCTGCACCGCCTGGTTGGAGGCGAGCGGACGGCCGAACAGGATGCGCTCCTTCGTGTAGTCGAGCACTTCCTTGAGGCAAGCCTGCGCGGCGCCGATCGGGCCCCAGGTGATGCCGTAGCGCGCCTGGGTCAGGCAACCCAGCGGCCCCTTCAGGCCCTTCGCGTTCGGCAGCCGCGCGCTGTCCGGCACACGCACGTTGTCGAAGAACAGCGCGCTGGTGACCGAGGCGCGCAGGCTCATCTTCTTGTGGATTTCCTGCGCCTTGAAGCCGGCCGTGTCGGTCGGCACCACGAAGCCCTGGATGCCGTCCCCGGTCTGCGCCCACACGATGGCGATGTGCGCCAGGTTGCCGTTGGTGATCCACATCTTGGCGCCGTTGATGACCCAGTCGCCGCCATCCTTCTTCGCGTGGGTCTTCATGTTCGCCGGATCGGAACCGCCGTGCGGTTCGGTCAGGCCGAAGCAGCCGATCACTTCGCCGGCCGACATCTGCGGCAGGTAGTGCTGCTTCTGCTCCTCGCTGCCGTAGGCGTAGATCGGGTACATGCACAGCGAGCTCTGCACCGAGGCAAAGCTGCGCAGGCCCGAATCGCCGCGCTCCAGCTCCTGGCAGATCAGGCCATAGCTCACGCCGTTCATGCCGGCGCCGCCGTAGGTCTCGGGAATCGTGGCGCCGAGCAGGCCGAGCGCGGCGATCTCCGGGATCAGTTCCTTCGGGAAACGCGCCTGGTCGAAGCAGTCGCCGATGATCGGCAGCACGCGCTCGTCGACGAAGCGGCCGACGGTGTCCTGCACCATGCGTTCCTCGTCGGTGAGCAGCGAACGGACATCGTACAGATCGAGCGGATTCAGACTGACAGCCATGGGAGCTCCGGAGAGGGGGCGTAAAAGCCGGTATTGTAGCGCGGCCCACGATGGCCCTACGACTCCCGCCCCCACGCCACGTCCCCCCTGACGAAAACCCATGTTCAAAGGTGTACTGCTCGGTTTCGCGGCATTTGCCGCCTACGCCATCAGCGACGCGTTCGTGAAATCGCTGCGCGGCTCGCTGCCGGCCTACGAGGCGGTGTTCTTCGGCGCCGTGCTGGGCCTGAGCGCCCTGCCCTTCATCCGCAAGCGCGACGACCGCTGGCACGAGGTGCTGGTCGCGCAGCGCCAGGGGCTGTGGCTGGTGCGCGCGCTCGCCAGCGCGGTGGGCAGCACGGCGGCGGTGATCGCCTTCACCGCGCTGCCGATGGCCGAGGCGTTCGCTCTGATCTTCCTGCTGCCGATCTTCGTCACCATCCTGTCGGTGCTGGTGCTGGGGGAGCACGTGGGCTGGCGCCGCTGGTCGGCGGTGGTGGCCGGCTTCATCGGCGTGCTGGTGGTGCTGCGGCCGGGCTTCCGGGTGCTCGGCGTCGGCCACCTGGCGGCGATCGTCTGCGGCCTTTCCGGCGCCGTCTCGATGATCGCCCTGCGCCTGTCCGGCTCGCACGAAAAGCGCGTCACCCTGTACGGCGCCGGCGTGGTCGGCTCGATCCTGCTGACCGGCGTGCTGATGCTGCCGGCCTTCGTCTGGCCGTCCCTGCACCAATGGCTGCTCCTGCTCGGCTACGGCCTGCTCGCCGCGCTCGCCTCGGTGCTGCTGATGCTGGCTACCCAGAAGGCGCCCGCCAACCACGTCGCGCCCACCCAGTACAGCCAGATGCTGTGGGCCGTGCTGCTCGGCTACGTGCTGTTCCACGACCGCCTGGACTGGCCGATGGCGATCGGCATCGCGATCATCCTCGGCGCCGGCCTGTTCACCTTCGTGCGCGAGGAGCAGGTCACGCAATGGTGGAAGCGCATGCGCATGCTCTGACGGCAGGCCGGCACGACCCGGCCGGCGCGATCTGCTGCCACAACGGGACACGCGCATGTTTCGCCGCCCGCCGAAACATGTGCCGGCGGACCGGACCCATCATGGCTGCATCGCTCACCCATGAAGGCCGCATGCATGTCGGGATTACTGGCACTCGGACTGATCTCCGCCCTTTCCGCAAGCACGATCCACCTGCCCGTCGCGCACGACGCCAGCCAGCAAGTCGCCCTGCACTGCGTGACTCCGGCGCAGGCGAACGGCCAGGTCGTGCTGTTCGTGCACGGCGCCAGTTTCCCGACCATGCTGGCGTTCGGTTTCGAATTCGCGCCCGGTGATTCGTGGATGGACTTCATGGCGCGGCAGGGTTTTCTCGCCTGCGGCCTGGACTTCGTCGGCTTTGGCGCGTCCAGCCGCCCCGCGGCCATGGCACACGCCGCCGCAGATGCCTCGCCGGTGACCCGCGCCCCGGAAGCCGCGCGGGAAATCGGCGTGGCCATCGACTATCTGCGCAAGAAGCGCGGGATGGGCCGCGTCCATCTGGTCGCGCATTCCTGGGGCACCCTTCCGGCCGCCACGTTCGCCGCGAAACATCCCGGCGCGCTGGCCTCGCTCACCCTGTTCGGCCCGGTCGTGCCGAAGCCGGGCGAGCCTGCCGAACCCGTGCACGAAGCGTGGTGGACGATCAGTGCCGAGGCACGCTATCAACAGCTGCGCTTCAAGCATGTCCTGCCGCCGGGGCTGACCTTGCTGGAACCGGCCGTCGCGCGGCGCTGGGCCGGCGAATTCGACGCGTCGGTGCCGCACGTGGCGGGCGACCCGCCGGGCGATCTGCGCATTCCCGCCGGCCCCGCGGCGGACATCGACGCGGTGGCATCCGGCGGCGGCTATCCGTACGACCCCTCGACCGTCAGGGTTCCGGTCTTCGTGGTGTACGGCGACTACGACACGGTCACCGACGACGCCGGTGCCACGGCCTTCCTGGCGAAGTTCAGCGCCAGCCCGCTCACCTGGCGCATGCGCATCGGCCACGGCAGCCACGTGATGCACCTGGAGCGCAACCGTCACTCCCTGTACCGCAGCGTGAACGCCTTCATCCGCGCAGCGCAGGACATGCAGCCATGATCGCGGTGATCTTCGAACTCGTGCCGGCCGATGGACGCGGACAGGACTATCTGGACATCGCCGCCGGCCTGCGCCCGCTGCTCGACGGCATCGACGGCTTCCTTTCGATCGAGCGCTTCCAGAGCCTCTCGACCCCGGGGAAAATCCTCTCGCTGTCGTTCTGGCGCGACGAGGAGGCGGTGGCGGGCTGGCGCCGAACGGAGGCGCACCGCCTCGCCCAGGGCCAGGGCCGCGCCGGCATCTTCAGCGACTACCGGCTGCGCGTGGCCAGCGTCGACCGCGACTACGGCATGCGCGAGCGCGAACAGGCGCCCGCGGACAGCCGCGCGTTCCACGCCTGAAAGCCGCCGCCGTCAGCGTCGACGCGGACGCGCCAGTTCGCGCAGGCGCGTGGCGCAGCGCGCGAGTTCGGCGCGCAACGCCGCCGGCGCGCGTATCTCGAAGCCGAACGGCAAACCGGCGAGCTGGCGCGCGAACCAGCCCAGGTCGTCGGCGCCGGTACGCAGCAGCACGCCGCCCGGCACCGGTTCGAGCAGGCCGAACGCCAGCGAGAACGCCTTGCGCGCCGTCGGCAGATCCGCGTGCAGCAGCACCTCGATCGCGTGGGCGTGAGGTATCGTGGCGATGCTCCGCTGCAGCTGGTCCAGGGCGTCGAAACCGGGCGGCCGGCGGAACGATCGATCGAGCAGGCGCACCTCGCCGACCCGATCCAGCCGGAACGAGCGCAGGCCGTGGCGCAGGTGGCACATGCCCACCGCGTACCAGGCACCCGCCCGCCAAGCCAGGCCGTACGGGTCGAACTCGCGCTCGGTGTGGGCACCCGCGGCGGAGTCGTAGCCCATGGACACGCGCCGCTGCGCCTGCGCCGCGCCGGTCAACGCGATCAGCGCCGCATTGCTGCCGGGCGTACTCGAGGCCGGCAGCAGGTCGACCTTGACCGTGTCGGCGATCGCGCGCACGTGGCGCTTCAGGCCATCGGGCATGACCCGCGCCAGTTTCGCCTGCACGCTTTCCACCGCCGGCGCCGCCTCGGCCAGGCCCAGCCCGCGCGCCGCCACCATGCCTACCGACAGCGCCACCGCCTCGTCGTTGGTGAACATCATCGGCGGCAGCCTGAAGCCGGCGACCAGCATGTAGGCGCCGTGGCGGCCGCGCTCGGCGGTGAGCGGAATGCCGAGGTCCTCCAGCATCACGATGTAGCGTCGCAGCGTGCGCACGTCGACGCCGACCCGGCGCGCCAGTTCGGGGCCGCTCATGCGGCCGTGGCTCTGCAGCAGGTCGAGCACCGCCAGCACGCGGGTGGTGGGTTTCGCCATGGCGGCCATGGTAGCGACAAATCAGGGCGTAATTTGCCCTGTATGGGTTTTAGCGTGTGTCCTGCGCCACCCGGCGCCCAGGCCAGGGAACCCATGAACCACTTCAAACGACTGTTACCCGGCATCGTCGCGGGCATCGCGCTCGCTGCAGCCATGCCGGCACACGGCAAACCCGCGAACGAGGCCCCCATGACGGAAAGCGTGCAGCACCTCAAGGACTACCAGGTCGTCGAATTCCGCCGCTACGTCACGGCGGACGGCGAGCTGGCGCACTTCGCCAAATACTTCGACGCGTATTTCCCGGAAGCATTCGAGCAGCTCGGTGCGATGGTGTTCGGCCAGTTCACCGAGCGCGGGCACTCGAACCGGTTCACCTGGCTGCGCGGCTTCCACGACATCAATGCGCGCCCGATCGTCAACGCGGCGTTCTACTACGGGCCGCTGTGGAAGGAGCACCGGATCAAGGTCAACGCGATCCTGCCGGACAGCGACAACGTGATGCTGCTGCGCCCGCTGCATCCGGAACACGGCATCAGCGTGCTGCCGGCGGTCGATCCGGTGACCGAGGAACGCGGCGCGCAGGGCATCGTGGTCGCGCAGATCTTCGCGGTGAAGAAAGGCAGCGAGGACACCTTCGCGAAACAGGCCGAGGCCGCGTTCGACGCCTACCGCATCGAGGGCGTGCACCCGGCCGGCGTGCTGGTGTCGCTGGATGTGCCGAACAACTTCCCGCAGTTGCCGATCCGCACCGACGGACCGTTCCTGGTCTGGCTGGGCGTGATCCGGGACGAGGCCACGCTGGACCGGCGGCTCGCGCCGATCCTGACGTCCGCCGAACGATCGCTGGCGGCGGGTGGCCTCCTGCGCGGCGCGCCGGAGCGCGTGGTGATGGACCCGACCCCGCGCTCGCGCCTGCGCTGGCTTGCCGGCACGGGCGCCGGGGTTTCGCCATGAACCACGTCGAGCAACTATGGCTGTTCTTCGCGCTGGTCTTCGGCATCATGGTGCTGCCCGGCCTGGACATGGCCTTCGTGCTGGGCAGCACGCTGGCCGGCGGGCGCCGCCGCGGCTTCGCCGCGCTGGCCGGCATCGTCGCCGGCGGCGTGTGCCATGTCGTGATGACCGCGCTGGGCATCAGCGTGCTGCTGGAATTGATCCCCGGCGCATTCAACGCGCTGCTGCTGGCCGGCGCGCTGTACATCGCCTGGATCGGCCTCTCGCTGATGCGCAGCGACGCTGCGCCGGCCCTGCAGCCGGATGCCCCACGGCGCTCGCACGCGGCGACGTTCCGCCAGGGCATGCTGACCTGCCTGCTCAACCCCAAGGCCTACCTGTTCATGCTGGCGGTCTTTCCGCAGTTCCTGCGCCCGGAGCACGGCCCGATCGCGGCGCAGGCGCTGGTGCTGTGGCTGATCATCGCGCTCAACCAGCTATGCGTTTACGGCGGGCTGGCGTTGATGGCCGACCGCGCCCGCGCATGGCTGCAAGGCAAGCCGAAGGCCGGAACGCTGGCGACCCGCTGCGTGGGCGCCTTGCTGATCGCGGCGGCCATGTTCACCGGCTTCGAGGGATGGCGCGGGGCGTAAGCCGGCGCGCGCCATTCCCGGCCGACACCTCGCTCAGTGGTTGCTGACCCCGTGCGGCACGTGCCCGGTCGCCACGTGCTTGCGCGCGGACTCCACGTTGGCCGGCGAGTCGTCGAAGAAGATGTCGGCGCCGAACGCGTCGAGGAACGGCCCCTTGTCGCGGCCGCCGAGGAACAGCGCCTCGTCGATGCGCACGCCCCAGCGACGCAGGGTGAGGATCACGCGTTTGTGCGCGGGCGCGGAACGGGCGGTGACCAGGGCGGTGCGGATCGGCGAGTCCTCGGCCGGGAACGCGGTCTGCAGGCGATGCAGCGCGGTGAGGAAGCCGCGGAACGGGCCCACCGACAACGGCTCGGCGGCGTGTTCGGTTTCGCTGCGGTGGAAGGCTTCCAGGCCCTCCTCGCGCGATACGCGTTCGCCCTCGTCGCCGAAGATCACCGCGTCGCCGTCGAACGCGATGCGCAGCTGCTCGCCGGCGCGCGGCGGCGCGGTGCTGGGCAGGATGGTGGCCGCGGCCACGCCGGCGGCGAGCGCGCGGCCGACGTCCTCGGCGTTGGCCGAGAGGAACAGGTCGGCCTTGAACGGCGCGATGTAGTCGGACGTCGGCGCGCCACTGGTGAACGCGGCACGGCTGATTTCCAGGCCGTAATGCTGGATCGCGTTGAAGATGCGCAGGCCGGTGTCGCCGGAGTTGCGCGACAGCAGGATCACCTCGACCGGCGGCACGTCGCCGGCCAGCTTGTTGAGGCCGAGCAGCTTCTGCACCAGCGGGAAGGCCACGCCGGGCCGCAGGATTTCGTCCTCGTGCTCGATCTGGAACGAGCGGTAGGCGTCGAGGCCTTCGCGCTCGAACAGCGCGTGGCTGTCGCCGAGGTCGAACAGCGCGCGCGAGGAAATCGCCACGACCAGGCGGTTGTCGACAGGCGAGTCGGGGGCGTGGACGGTTGGCTGGGTCATGACGCGAATCTAGCGCATTGAGCGAGGAGTGAGTGAAGAGAGAAATGCGCGAGCCCTGCCTTCTCTCTTTTCTCGCTCCTCTTCACTCGCTCCTCAATCAGCCGCGAACTGCTCGTCGAGGATGCGCTGCTCCAGATTGTGCTCGGGATCGAACAACAGCCGCACGCCCTGCCCGCCGGACTGGCGGATCGCCACCGTGCGCACGTCGCGCACCTCGTGGAAATCGGCGGTGGCGCTGACCGGGCGCTTGCCCGGGTCGAGCACGCGCAGGATCACCTCGGTGCGGTGCGGCAGGATCGCGCCACGCCAGCGCCGGGGTCGGAACGGGCTGATCGGGGTGAGCGCCAGCACGTTCGCGTCCAGCGGCAGGATAGGGCCGTGCGCGGACAGGTTGTAGGCGGTGGAGCCGGCCGGAGTCGCCACCATGATGCCGTCGCAGATCAGGTTCGGCAGCTTCACGGTGCCGTTGAGTTGCACTTCCAGGTGCGCGGCCTGGTTGCTCTGGCGCAGCAGCGAGACCTCGTTGAACGCCAGCGCCGTGTGCTGGTTGCCGGCCGCGTCGACGACCTCCATCTGCAACGGGAACAGCGACGCCGTGTGCGCGCGCGCGATCCGCTCCGGCAGGCCATCGAGCCTGTGCTTGTTCATCAGGAAGCCGACCCGGCCCAGCTTCATGCCGTAGACCGGCACTTCCACCGCGCGGTACGCGTGCAGGGTGCGCAGCATGAAGCCGTCGCCGCCCAGCGCCACGATCAGCTCCGCCTGCTCCGGCGGCACGTCGCCATAGCGATCCACCAGTTTGCGCCGCGCCTGCTGGGCGACGCTGATGTCACTGGCGACGAAGGCGAAGCGCATACGCGGGAATCCGTTGCGGAGGTCAGCCGAGCTTACCGTAGGAGCCCGCTCGCGGGCGATGCTCTTGATTCTGGATTCGGAAGAGCATCGCCCGCGAGCGGGCTCCTACGGCAACAGCAGCGACACGCGAAAGGCGTGGGATAAAAGAAACGCCCGGCGACCTTGCGGGCGCCGGGCGTTTCATACCGCTTTACGATGCGAGCTTGCTCAGACCGGCACCTGTGCCAACTGCGCCAGGCGACGGACCGCGACCGAGGCGATCGGGTAGTCCGCGTTCTGGGTGAGGATTTCCGCCAGCATGCCGCGGGTGTACTGCAGCGTGGCGTCGTCGCGCTGCAGCCACGCCTGCACCGGCGAGACATCCTTGTTGCCGCCGCCGAGGCTCAACACCTGCAGCGACAACGCCCGGTGCTGGTGGTTGAGTTCGTCCAGCAGCGAGCCGCGAGCCTGCGCGTGCCAGTGACCTTCCACCGGCAGCGCCTCGATCTGGTCGCGCAGCCACTCCAGGTCCAGCGCCTCGCCCAGTTCGTAGAACACGCCGGCCACCTTCTCGATCGGCTGGCCGCTCTGCTGGCTTACCTCGACCATGTCCAGCGCCGCGCGCAGCTCCGGCATGCGGGCCATCCGCAGCGCCAGTTCCGCCGGCAGGCCCAGGCCTTCCCACTTTTCCTGGCTGGAGGAGAAATCGCCCTTGCCGGTCGGCGTCAGCACGCCCGGCAACGCCTTGCGCAGGGCCGACACGCCGGCCTGGTAACGCTCGACGTTGGCGGCGATGTCCAGCGAACCACCGGGACGGTTCAGCAGCCAGCGGGTCATGTGGCGCAGCAGCGACCAGATCTGCTTGATCGCGTCGATCTGGGTGTTCTCGGCGACCTTGGCGTCCAGCGCCTCGATCTCCGCCCACAGCTCGCGCGCTTCGAGGATCTCGCGTGCCGCGGTATAGGCCTTGGCGATCGCCGCCGGCCCCTGCCCGGTGTCTTCCTGCATGCGCATCATGAAGGTGGCGCCCATGCGGTTGATCGTCGAATTGGTCACCGCCGTGGCGATGATCTCGCGCTTCAGCCGGTGGCGCTGCATGTGCGCGGCGTACTTCTCGTGCAGCGGCACGGGGAAGTAGCGCACCAGTTCCTTCGACAGGTACGGGTCTTCCGGCACGTCCGAGTCCAGCAGCTGCTGGAACAGGCGCATCTTGTCGTACGACAGCAGCACCGCCAGCTCCGGCCGGGTCAGGCCCAGCCCGCGGCTCTTGCGCTCGGCCAGTTCGGCTTCCGACGGCAGGTTCTCGACCTGACGATCGAGCGTGCCCTCGGCCTCCAGCGTGCGGATGAAGTGCGCCATCGAACCGATGCGGTGCACCGACTGGTGCTCCATCAGGGTGATCGCCTGGTTCTGCCGGTAGTTGTCCCACAGCACCAGCTGGCCCACCTCGTCGGTCATCGCGGCGAGCTGCGCGTTGCGCGCGTCGAAGCCCAGCTCGCCGCGCTGCACGGCGTCGTTCAGCAGGATCTTGATGTTCACCTCATGGTCGGAGGTGTCCACGCCGGCGGAGTTGTCGATGAAGTCGGTATTCAGCAGCACGCCGTGCTGCGCCGCCTCGATGCGGCCTTTCTGGGTCATGCCCAGGTTGCCGCCCTCGCCGATGATCTTCGCGCGGACGTCGGCGCCGTTGATGCGCAAGCCGTTGTTGGCGCGATCGCTCACCTCGGCGTGCGTTTCACCGGACGACTTGATGTAGGTGCCGATGCCGCCGTTCCACAACAGGTCGACCGGCGCCTTGAGCACCGCACTGAGCAGGTCGGTCGGCGCCAGGTGCTCGACGTCGGGCTTGAGCCCCAGCGCCACGCGCACTTCCGGCGAGATCGGGATCGACTTGGCGCTGCGCGGATAGACGCCGCCGCCGGCGGAGATCAGCGACTTGTCGTAGTCGTCCCAGCTCGAGCGCGGCACCTTGAACAGGCGCTGGCGCTCGACGAACGCGCGCGCCGCATCCGGGTTCGGGTCGAGGAACACGTGGCGATGGTCGAACGCGGCCACCAGCCGGATGTGTTCGGACAGCAGCATGCCGTTGCCGAACACGTCGCCGGACATGTCGCCGATGCCCACGCAGGTGAAGTCCTGGCTCTGGCAGTCGCGGCCGAGCGCGCGGAAGTGGCGCTTGACCGATTCCCACGCACCGCGCGCGGTGATGCCCATGCCCTTGTGGTCGTAGCCGTGCGAACCGCCGGAGGCGAACGCGTCGCCGAGCCAGTAGTTGTGCTCGATCGAGATCGCGTTGGCGATGTCGGAGAACGTGGCGGTGCCCTTGTCCGCGGCCACCACCAGATAGGGGTCGTCCGCGTCGTGGCGCACCACGTCGTGCGGGTTCACCACCTTGCCGTCGACCAGGTTGTCGGTGATGTCGAGCAGGCCGTTGATGAACAGGCGGTAGCAGGCGATGCCCTCGGCCAGCTGCGCGTCGCGGTCGCCGCCAACGGGCGCCTTCTTGACGAAGAAGCCGCCCTTGGAACCAACCGGCACGATGACCGTGTTCTTGACCATCTGCGCCTTGACCAGGCCCAGCACCTCGGTGCGGAAATCCTCGCGCCGGTCGGACCAGCGCAGGCCGCCGCGCGCCACCGCGCCGAAGCGCAGGTGGATGCCCTCGACGCGCGGGGCGCACACCCAGATCTCGCGGTACGGCACCGGCTTGGGCAGGTCGGGCAGCATGTGCGAATCGAGCTTGTAGCTGATGTAGTCGCGGTACGCGCCGTCCCACTGCTGGAAGAAGCTGGTGCGCAGGGTGGCGCGGATCAGCTTCACGAAGCTGCGCAGGATGCGGTCCTCGTCGAGGCTGGCCACGTTCTCCAGCAGGATCCCGATCGCGTGCTCGACAGCCTGGACCTGCTCGTCGCGCGGCTTCGCCAGCATGGCACCGAGGCCGTCGATCAACGCCGGCTGCGCGGCCTGCACGTTGGCCGGGATCAGCGCCTGCATCTCGGCGACCAGGGTGGCGCCGGCGGCCTTCAGCTCGTCGGCGGAAAGCGCTTCGCGGCGCGGATCGAACTTGGCCAGGAACAGTTCCACCAGCAGGCCGGCGATCGCCGGATAGCGGTTGAGGGTTTCCTCCATGTACGACTGCGAGAAGGTGGCGCCGGTCTGCAGCAGGTACTTGCAGTAGCCGCGCAGCATCGCCACCTGGCGCCAGCTCAGCTTGGCGCCCAGCACCAGCCGGTTGAAGCCGTCGTTCTCGGCGCTGCCGCGCCAGATCTTCTCGAACGCATCCTCGAACAGCGCACCGACCTGCTCCACGCTGAAGGTGAGCTTGCCGACCGGCTGCACCTCGAAATCCTGGATCGACAGCGGCGCGCCGCCGGAAATGTCGTAGACATGTTCGGTGAGCACGCGCAGGCCGAGGTTCTCCAGTTGCGGCAGCACCTCGGACAGCGCGATGTCGCCGCCCGAACGGTAGACCTTGAAACGCAGCGTCTCCGGCTTCTTCGGCGGGTGGTAGAACGACATCCGCAATGCGTTGTCGCCGGCCAGCTGCGACAGTTGGTGGACGTCCTCGGCGGCCACCGCCGGGCTCACGTCCTCGACATAGCCGGCCGGCAGCGAACGCGCATAGCGGTTGGCCAGCACCACGCCTTCATGTTCGCCGCGCAGCTGCACCAGCGCATCGCGCACCTCGTCGTGCCAGTTGCGCACGATGCCGGCGACGCCCCGCTCCAGTTCGGCGAGGTCGTACGCGGGCTGGTCGCCGATCTTCGGCCGCAGCACGATGGTCAGCCGCGCCAGCGCGGCCTCGCCCATCTGCACCGAGGAATCGCTCTGCTCGACGTGCAGCGCCGCACCCAGCAGCGCCTCGATGCGCTCGCGCACCGAGGTGTTGAAACGGTCGCGCGGCACGAACACCATGCAGGTGAAGAAGCGGCCGTAACGGTCGCGGCGAATGAACAGCCGCGTGCGCGCGCGCTGGCGCAGCTCGAGGATGCCCATCGCGGTGGCGAACAGCTCGTCTTCGGTACTCTGGAACAGCTCCTCGCGCGGCAGCGTTTCCAGGATGTGCCGCAGCGACTTGCCGGAATACGAATCGCGCTTCAGGCCCGAGCGCGCCAGCACGGTCTCCACCTTGTGCCGCATCAGCGGCACGTCCTGCGGACGGGCCATGTAGGCATTGGAGGAGAACAGGCCGAGGAAGCGCTGCTCGGCCACGGCGCGGCCGTCGGCGCCGAACTGCAGCACGCCGATGTAATCCATGTAGCCGGTGCGGTGCACGTGCGAACGCGCGTTGGTCTTGGTCAGGATGATCGCGTCGGTGGCGCCGGACTGCGGCAGCTCGCTGGCGGCCAGCGTGCGCAGCGAGCGCGGCGCCATCGAGCGCTCGTTGCTGCGCAGGATGCCCAGGCCGGACGACTCGATCGCGCGCAATACGCGATCGCCGTCCGCGTCGGCGACTTCGTATTCGCGGTAGCCGAGGAAGGTGAAATTGTCGGCGGCGATCCAGCGCATGAACTCGCTGGCCTCCTGCACCGAAGCGGCATCCAGCGGCAGCTTGCGCTGCGGCAGCTCGTTGGCGACCGCCAGTGCCTTGTCGCGCATCGCCGACCAGTCGCTCACCGCCGCGCGCACGTCGTCCAGCGCGGCCTCGACCTGCGCCTCCAGATGCGCCTGCTCGGCGGTATCGGCGAGCCGGTCGATCTCGAAATGCATCAGGGATTCGGCACTGCCGGCGTCGCCGCCGAGGCTCAGCAGCTTGCCGGAAGCGTCGCGCGCCACCTTCAGCACCGGATGGATCACCGCATGGATCTGCAGCTTCGACGAGACGATCATGCTGACCGTGTCGACCAGGAACGGCATGTCGTCGGTGACGATCTGCAGCAGGCTGCGCCCGGCCTGCACATCCGCCGGGCTGAGCACGCGCACGCTGGCGCAACCGGCGCGGCGCTGCTGCATGAACTCCAGCAGGCTGCCGACCAGCGCCGCCCACTGCACCGGTGTGTGCAGATGCGCGTCGCCGCCCCCGATACGTGCAAAGAAAGCCTCGCAGAAAACCTGCGCCTCGCTCAGGCGCTCGGGCGAAAAACCGCCCTTTTTCAGCTCTGCAAACACTACTGACGGAAGGGAAGGGTCGTTCGCCGCAAGAGTCGCATTCATGGCATCTTCTGGTTAGTGGAGACGATGGTCGGGAAGGCAGGTAAAAAGCCTTGGAAGGATACGCCGCGCGACAGGGCGAATCCAGCCGCGCACCCCTGCTGCGACCATGCCCGCGCGCATGGTTCAGATTGGTCGCGAGACATCTTCACGGAAGCCGTGCCAGTCACTCGATCGCGCGACACGCCGCGAGCACACGGGATGCCGAACACCCCGCGACAGCTTCCGAAAGCGCTGCCGCCGCCCGCGCCAGCGCGGTGCAGATCATCGCCCCACTTGTCAACGGCTGGATTCACGACAGCCATAAAATGTAAACTGACCGGTATAGTCTGGCTGCGAACCGCTTGGCATCGCGCCTCGCCGAACGGCGACGCGATTCGAGCAGCGGTCATCCGCGGCCAAGCCAACCTATGACACAAGACATACGGAGCGCGATGCAGTATCCCGTCCACGGCAACCTGCAGCGCACCCCGGCAAGCCCCCTATCCCCGTTCAAGCAAGTCCTGGAGCTCCCATGAAGTCCTCATCACCGAGCATGACCTTGTTGTGCCTGAGCCTGCTGGCGCTGGCCGCCTGCGGCAAGGGCAAGGAACAAGGCCCGCCGCAGATGCCGCCACCGGAAGTCGGCGTGATCCGGATACAACCGCAAAGCTCACCGCTGACCAAGGACCTGGTCGGCCGCCTGTCGCCCTACCGCAGCGCCGACGTACGCGCCCGCGTGGCCGGCGTGCTGCTCAAGCGCGCTTATACCGAAGGCACCGACGTCAAGCAGGGCCAGTTGCTGTTCCAGATCGACCCGGCCCCGCTGAAGGCCGCGCTGAGCGCCGCCGAGGCTTCGCTGGCGCAGGCCCAGGCCACGTACACCAACGCCAAGGTCAACGCGCAGCGCGCCCGCGAGCTGGCGCCGAAGGGCTACATCTCCAAGTCCGACCTGGACAACGCGCAGGCCAGCGAGCGCAGCGCGGCGGCCGCCGTGCAGGCGGCGCGCGCCAACGTGCAGACCGCGCGCATCAGTCTCGGCTACGCCAGCGTGACCTCGCCGATCGAGGGCCGCGCCGGCCAGCAGCAGGTGACCGAGGGTGCGCTGGTCGGCAACGGCGGCGACGCGACCCTGCTCACCACGGTCGACCAGATCGACCCGCTCTATGTGAACTTCACCATGAGCGTGGCCGACCTGGAGCAGATGCGCCGCGCGCAGAGCAACGGCAACGTCACCCTGGCCGAACCGGACAAGGCCAGCGTGCAGGTCGCCCTGCCCGACGGCAGCGCCTATGCCGAAGCGGGCACGCTCGACTTCTCCTCCACCACGGTCGACCCGGCCACCGGCGCGGTGAACCTGCGCGCGCAGATTCCCAATCCGAAGCACAGCCTGCTGCCGGGCATGTACGTGACGCTGAAAGCGCAGCTCGGCGAACAGCACAAGGTGTTCCTGGTGCCGCAGGAGGCCGTGCTGCGCGACACGGTGGGCGCCTATGTGTTCACCGTCGGCAAGGACGGCAAGGTCGCGCGCCGCGACGTCGCCACCAGCGCCGCGAGCGGCGGCAACTGGGTGGTCACCGCCGGCCTCGCCGCGGGCGAGCAGGTGATCGTTTCGGGCGTGCAGAACGTGAAGGAAGGCGAACCGGCCAAGGCCTCGCCATGGCAACCCAGCACCGCGGGCAACCGCGGCTCCGCCGCGGCCGCCAGCGCGCCGGCGCGCGGCAAGTAAGGGAGTCCGGACATGCCGAGTTTCTTCATCGACCGCCCGATCTTCGCCTGGGTGGTCGCCATCCTGATTTCCCTGGGTGGCGTCCTGGCGATTCTCAACCTGGGCGTGGAATCGTACCCGTCGATCGCGCCGCCGCAGGTCGTGGTCAACGCCACCTATCCCGGCGCCAGCGCCGACACCACCGAGAAAACGGTCACCCAGGTGATCGAGCAGCAGCTCACCGGCATCGACCACCTGCTGTACTTCAGCTCGTCGTCCAGCGCCAGCGGCCGCGCCAGCATCACGCTGACGTTCGAGAGCGGCACCGACCCGGACATCGCCCAGGTGCAGGTGCAGAACAAGGTGGCGCTGGCCACGCCGCGCCTGCCGTCCGAAGTGACCCAGCAGGGCGTGGTGGTGGCCAAGGCCAACGCCGGCTTCCTGATGGTGGTGGCGCTGCAGTCGGACAACCCGAGCATCGATCGCAACCGCCTCAACGACATCGTCGGTTCGCGCGTGCTCGACCAGATCTCGCGCGTTCCCGGCGTCGGCAGCACCCAGCAGTTCGGCTCGGAATACGCCATGCGCATCTGGCTGAACCCCGACAAGCTGCAGGGCTACGGCCTGTCGGCCTCGCAGGTGCTGGCCGCGATCAAGTCGCAGAACGTGCAGTTCGCCGCCGGCTCGATCGGTTCCGACCCGGCGCTGCCCGGCCAGGGCTTCACCGCCACCGTATCGACCGAAGGCCGCTTCACCACGCCCGAGCAGTTCGCCGGCATCATCCTGCGCGCGAACCCCGACGGCACCACCGTCACCCTCGGTGACGTGGCCAGGATCAGCTTCGGCCCAGGCAGCTACGGCTTCGACACCACCTGGAACGGCAAGCCGATCGGCGCCTTCGCGATCCAGCTGCTGCCCGGCGCCAACGCGCTGAACGTGGCGACCGCCGTGCGCGGCAAGATGGACGAGATCGCACCCAGCTTCCCGCAGGGCGTGAGCTGGTTCAGCCCGTACGACAGCACCACGTTCGTGAACATCTCGATCAACGAGGTGGTGCACACCCTGGTCGAGGCGATCATCCTGGTGTTCCTGGTGATGCTGCTGTTCCTGCAGAACATCCGCGCCACCATCATTCCCACCCTGGTCATCCCGGTGGCCCTGCTGGGCACCTTCCTCGGCATGCTGCCGCTGGGCTTCACCATCAACCAGCTGACCCTGTTCGGCATGGTGCTGGCGATCGGCATCGTGGTCGACGACGCGATCGTGGTGATCGAGAACGTCGAGCGCATCATGACCGAGGAGGGGCTGTCGCCGAAGGATGCCACGCGCAAGGCGATGGGCCAGATCACCGGCGCGATCGTGGCGATCACCGTGGTGCTGGCGGCGGTGTTCATCCCCTCGGCGCTGCAGCCGGGCGCCTCGGGCATCATCTACAAGCAGTTCGCGCTGACCATCGCGGTGTCGATGGGGTTCTCCGCGCTGCTCGCGCTGTCGTTCACGCCGGCGTTGTGCGCCAGCTTCCTGCAGCCGGAGCACCACAAGAAGAAGAACTTCGTGTTCCGCAAGTTCAACGAGTTCTTCACCTGGACCACGCACACCTATACCGGCCACATCGGCGGTGCGGTGCGCCATGCGCCGCGCTGGATGCTGGCCTTCGTGTTGATCGCGGTACTCGGCGGCTTCCTGTACACCCGCCTGCCCGGCAGCTTCCTGCCGGAAGAGGACCAGGGCTACGCCCTGTCCGTGATCCAGCTGCCGCCAGGCGCCAGCAAGCAGCGCACCAGCGAGGTGATGGCGCAGATGCGCGCCATCCTCGACAAGGACTCCGCCGTGGAAGGCGTGCTCCAAGTGACCGGCTTCAGCTTCATCGGCTCCGGCGAGAACGCCGGCATGGCCTTCATCAAGCTCAAGGACTGGGACAAGCGCGACGTCACCGCCGCCGAGTTCATCCAGCGCGCGAACATGGAGCTGCACGGCATCCGCGACGCGCGCATCTTCGTGGCGAATATTCCCACGGTGCAGGGCCTGGGCCAGTTCGGCGGCTTCGACATGTACCTGCAGGATCGCAGCGGCGCCGGGCGCGAAGCGCTCACCCAGGCGCGCAACACGCTGCTGGGCAAGGCCGCCCAGAACAGCGGGCTGACCGGCGTGCGCCCCAACGCGCTGGAGGATTCCCCGCAGCTGCACCTGGACGTGGACCGCGTACAGGCGCAGTCGATGGGCCTGTCGGTGGGCGACATCTACAACGCGATCGGCCTGATGCTGGCGCCGGTGTACGTGAACGACTTCACCTACGGCGGCCGCGTGAAGCGCGTGATCATGCAGGCCGACGCGTCCTACCGCATGAGCCCGGACGCGCTGCAGCACTTCTTCACTCCCAGCACGCAGGCCACCGCCGCCGGCACGCCGTCGATGATTCCGCTGTCCAACGTGGTGCACGCGAAGTGGGAGGTGGGCTCGCCCTCGCTGACCCGCTACAACGGCTACGCGGCGGTGGAGATCGTCGGCTCGCCGGCACTGGGGCATGCTTCGGGCGAGGCGATGAGCGAGATGGAGAAGCTCGTCACCAACGACCTGCCCAAGGGCTTCGGCTTCGACTGGACCGGCCAGTCGTACCAGGAAATCCTTTCCGGCAACGCCGCCACGCTGCTGATGGTGCTGTCGATCGTGATCGTGTTCCTGGCGCTGGCCGCGCTGTACGAAAGCTGGTCGATCCCGGTCTCGGTGCTGCTGGTGGTGCCGCTGGGCATGCTCGGCGCAGTGGTGTTCACCCTGCTGCGCGGCCTGCCCGACGACATCTACTTCAAGATCGGCCTGATCACGGTGATCGGCCTGGCGGCGAAGAACGCGATCCTGATCGTGGAGTTCGCGGTGGAGCAGCAGGCACACGGACAGACGCTGCGCGCAGGCGTGATCGAAGCGGCGCGACTGCGACTGCGGCCGATCCTGATGACCTCGCTGGCGTTCATCCTGGGCGTGTTCCCGCTGTTCATCTCCAGCGGCGCCGGCGCCAACGCGCGCCATGCGATCGGTACCGGCGTGATCGGCGGCATGATCTTCGCCACCTTCCTCGGCGTGCTGCTGATCCCGGTGTTCTACGTGGTGGTGCGCCGCCTGCTCGGCGACAAGCTGGACGGCAACGCGCCAGCCAGGCCCGCGCTGGACGGCCCGCACACGTTCGACTCCGATCCGCGGCGGGGGCATTGAGAGCAGGGAATTCGGGATTGAGGGAATAGAAAGTCGAAAAGGCGTACCCGCGCAGCCTCGAAACAAAACGCCCCGGCATCAGCCGGGGCGCTTTTGTATCCATCGGAAACCAAACATGGCAATCAGACTTTTTGCAGGCCCAAACTGCGCTGGGCCACGACGCTCTGCCGATTCCCCAATCCCGACTCCCTATTCCCGGATCTATCGCAGACCCGTCTCCGCCCGCGCGATCACCAACCGCTGGATCTCGCTGGTGCCTTCGTAGATCTCGGTGATCTTGGCGTCGCGGAAGTAGCGTTCCAGCGGCATCTCCTTCGAATAGCCCATGCCGCCGTGGATCTGCACGGCCTGGTGGCTGATCCACATCGCCGCCTCGGACGCGGTGAGCTTGGCCACTGCCGCCTCGGTGCCGAAGCGGCCGCCGTTCTTCTCGGTCTCGCCCTTGGTCCAGGCCGCACGCAAGGTCAGCAGGGTCGCTGCATCGAGCTTGCACTTCATGTCGGCGATCTTCGACTGGGTCATCTGGAACGTGCCGATCGGCTGGCCGAACGCCTTGCGGTCGCGCGACCACTGCAGCGTCGCCTCGTACGCGGCCCGGGCGATGCCCACCGCCTGCGAGGCGATGCCGATGCGGCCGGCGTCGAGCACGCCCATCGCGATCGAGAAGCCCTTGCCCTCTTCACCGAGCAGGTTTTCCTTCGGCAGCACGTAGTCGGTGAACTCGATCTCGCAGGTGGCCGAGGCGCGGATGCCCAGCTTCGGCTCGGTCTTGCCTGCGTGGAAGCCCGGCAGCTGGGTATCGACGATGAAGGCCGACACGCCCTTGGCGCCGATGCCCGGCGTCGAGATGGCGAACAGCACGATGTAGCGCGCCACCGGACCGGAGGTGATCCAGCTCTTCTTGCCGTTGATCACCCAGTCGCCGTTCGCGTTCCTGGTGGCGCGGGTGTGCATGGCCGAGGCGTCGGAGCCGGACTGCGGCTCGGTCAGCGCATAGGCGCCGATCGCCTCGCCGGTGGCGATCGCGCGCACGAACTTCTGCTTCTGCTCCTCGCTGCCATGCTTGAGGATGCCGTTGCAGAACAGCGAATTGTTCACCGACATCACGGTCGCGGTGGCTGCGTCGGCCGCGGCGATCTCGATCATCGCCAGCACGTAGGCGATCGGGTCCATGCCCGCGCCGCCGTACTCCTCCGGCACCTCGATGCCCATCAGGCCGAGCTGGCCCATCTCGCGGATGTTCTCTAGCGGAAACTCGCCCCGGGCATCCAGTTCTGCCGCCACCGGCGCGATGCGCCTCGAAGCAAAGTCGCGGGCGATCGCCTGGATCGACAATTGGTCTTCGGTAAAACGGAAATCCACGGGCTGCTCCTGAAGGCAATCAAGCCGGCAATTTTAGCGGGAAATGGCGCGCAGGCTTGCCGGCGTGCGCTTGACGCGCCGCAAAGGCCGGCCTAGCCTATACATCTTTGTATCGCGATACAGGGATAACCGATGGATCTGGCCACCGCTTCCAGCGTGCTGCGCCTGCTGGCCGACCCCACCCGCGTGCGCCTGCTGGCCCTGCTCGAACACGAGGAACTCACCGTGGCCGAATTGGCCGCGGTGCTGCATTTGGCGCAGCCGCGCGTGTCCACCCACCTGGCCAAGCTCAAGGAGGCCGGCCTGGTGCGCGACCGCCGCGCCGGCGTGTCGGCCTACTACCGCGCCAACAACGAGGGCGACGAGGCCCAGCACAACCTGCTCGCTTCGCTGCGCGCCAGCATCGACGATGCACTGCTGCGCGAAGACTCGGCGCGCCTGCCCGGCGTGCTCGCGAACCGCGCCCGCGAAGAAGGCTGGGCCGACACCGTGGCCGGCGACATGGAGCGCCACTACTCCCCCGGCCGCACCTGGGAAACCCTTGCGCGCTCGCTGCTGCAGTTGCTGGAGACCGGCGACGTGCTCGACATCGCCTCCGGCGACGGCATCACCGCCGAGCTGCTGGCGCCGCATGCGCATTCGATCGTCTGCGTGGATTCCAGCGAGCGCGTGGTCGAGGCCGCCGCCAAGCGGCTGAAGGCGTTCGCCAACGTGCGCGTGGTCCAGGGCGACATGCACGCGCTGGAGCTGGGCGAACAACGCTTCGACCTGGTGCTGATGCTGCATGCGCTGACCTACGCCGAGCATCCCGCCAGGGCCGTGGCCGAAGCCGCGCGGCTGCTGCGCCCCGGCGGCCGCCTGCTCGCCGTGACGCTGGGCCAGCACGATCACCGCGCCGCGGTCGAACCGTTCGACCACCGCAATCTCGGCTTCAGCAACGAACAACTCGACGGCTACGCCCGCGCCGCCGGCCTCGACGTGCTGAGCTGCAACCGGCTCAGCCGCGAGCGCAAGGCGCCGCATTTCGAAGTGGCCAGCCTGCTGGCGCGCAAGCCCGCTTGAATACCGTTGCACCGCTTAACCAAAGGAAGTTCGATGAGTACCCTGCCCTGGCTCCACCCCGATCGCGTCGCCCTGCTGGAACAGGCGCTGCGCCAACGCATCCTGATCCTCGACGGCGGCATGGGCACCATGCTGCAGGCACACGGACTGGATGAAGGCGGCTTCCGCGGCGAGCGCTTCGAACACGGCCACGACGGCCACGCGCACGCGCACGCGCACGATCATCCCGGCTGCGACCTGCGCGGCAACAACGACCTGCTCACGCTGACCCAGCCGCAGATCATCCGCGGCGTGCACGAGGCTTACCTGGAAGCCGGCGCCGACCTGGTCGAGACCAACACCTTCAACTCCACCCGGATCAGCCAGGCCGACTACAAGCTGCAGCATCTGGCGCAGGAATTGAACCGCGAAGGCGCCCGGCTGGCGCGCGCCGCCTGCGATGCGATGAGCGCGAAAACACCGGAAAAACCGCGCTTCGTGATCGGCGTGCTCGGCCCCACCAGCCGCACCGCCTCGCTGTCGCCGGACGTCAACGACCCGGGCTTCCGCAACGTCACGTTCGAGGAGCTGGCGGAAAACTACACCGAATCCGCCAACGGCCTGATCGACGGCGGCGCCGACGTGATCATGGTCGAGACGATCTTCGACACCCTGAACGCGAAGGCCGCGCTGTTCGCATTGAGCGAACTGTTCCACCGGCGCGGCGCACGAATGCCGGTGATGATCTCCGGCACCATCACCGACCGTTCCGGCCGCACCCTGTCCGGCCAGACCGCCGAGGCGTTCTACTACTCGGTGCGCCATGCGCGGCCGCTGTCCGTCGGCTTCAACTGCGCACTCGGCGCCGAAGACCTGCGCCCGCACGTGCAGACCCTGGCCAACCTCGCCGAGAGCTACGTCAGCACGCATCCGAACGCCGGCCTGCCGAACGCGTTCGGCGAATACGACGAGACCCCCGAACACATGGCCAGCGTGATCGGCGGCTTCGCCCGGGACGGCCTGCTGAACCTGGTCGGCGGCTGCTGCGGCACCACGCCGGCGCATATCAGGGCGATCGCCGAGGCGGTGCGCAACGCCGCACCGCGCGTGCTGCCTTCCGCCGATCAAGCGGAGGCCGCATAACATGGCGCGCCACACCCGCCTGTCCGGCCTCGAACCGCTGGTCATCACTCCCGACCTGCTGTTCATCAACGTCGGCGAGCGCACCAACGTCACCGGCTCGGCGCAGTTCAAGAAGCTGATCAAGGAAGACCGCTACGACGAGGCCGTCGAAGTCGCCCGCCAGCAAGTCGCCAACGGCGCCCAGGTGATCGACATCAACATGGACGAGGGGCTGATCGACTCCGAGGCGGCGATGACCCGCTTCGTCAACCTGATCTCGTCCGAGCCCGACATCGCCCGCGTGCCGTTCATGATCGACTCGTCCAAGTGGACGGTGATCGAGGCCGGCCTGCGCTGCCTGCAGGGCAAGGGCATCGTCAACTCGATCTCGATGAAGGAAGGCGAAGCGCAGTTCCTCGAACACGCGCGCAAGGTACGGCAATACGGTGCCGCCGCCGTGGTGATGGCGTTCGACGAGCAGGGCCAGGCCGACACCTGCGAGCGCAAGGTGGAAATTTGCGCGCGCGCCTACGAACTGCTGACGACGCAGCTCGACTTCCCGCCCGAAGACATCATCTTCGATCCCAACATCTTCGCCATCGCCACCGGCATCGAGGAGCACAACAACTACGCGGTGGATTTCATCAATGCCGCACGCGAGTTGAAGAAACGTTTCCCCGACTGCCACATCTCCGGCGGCGTCTCCAACGTGTCGTTCTCGTTCCGCGGCAACAACACCGTGCGCGAGGCGATCCATTCGGTGTTCCTGTACCACGCGATCAAGGCCGGCATGGACATGGGCATCGTCAACGCCGGCGCGCTGACGATCATGGACGACATCGACCCGCCGTTGCGCGAGCGCGTCGAGGACGTGGTGCTGAACCGCCGCGAGGACGCCACCGAGCGCCTGCTGGAGATCGCCGACAACTACAAGGGCAAGCGCGGCGCGGCCGAGGTCGAGACGCTGGCCTGGCGCGAGAAGGACGTGCGCGAACGGCTCAGCCACGCGCTGGTGCACGGTATCGACCAGTACGTGGTCGAGGACACCGAAGAGGCGCGCCAGATGTCCACGCGCCCGCTCGACGTGATCGAAGGGCCGCTGATGGACGGCATGAACGTGGTCGGCGACCTGTTCGGCGCCGGCAAGATGTTCCTGCCGCAGGTGGTGAAATCCGCCCGCGTGATGAAGAAGGCCGTGGCCTACCTGCTGCCCTACATCGAGGCGGAAAAGCTGCGCACCGGCGACACCGGCAAGAACAACGGCAAGATCGTGATGGCCACGGTCAAGGGCGACGTGCACGACATCGGCAAGAACATCGTCGCGGTGGTGCTCCGCTGCAACAACTTCGAGGTGATCGACCTCGGCGTGATGGTGCCGGCGCAGAAGATCCTGGAAACCGCGATCGCCGAGAAGGCCGACATGATCGGCCTGTCCGGCCTGATCACGCCGTCGCTGGAGGAGATGGGCCAGGTCGCCAGGGAAATGCAGCGGCAGGATTTCCACATCCCGCTGCTGATCGGCGGCGCCACCACCTCGCGCGCGCACACCGCGCTGAAGATCGAGCCGCACTACAAGGCGGGTTGCGTCTGGGTGAAGGACGCCTCGCGCGCGGTCGGCGTGGCGCAGTCGCTGGTCAGCAAGGACCTGGTCGGCGAGTTCCTCGAAAAGATCCGCCTCGAATACGCCGACGTGCGCGAGCGCCACCGCAACCGCGGCCCCGGCAAGAAACTGGTGTCGCTGGAAAAAGCCCGCGAGCAGCGCTTCCGCTGCGACTGGACCAGCTACGAACCGCCGCAGCCGAACCGGCCCGGCGTCACCGTGTTCGACGACTACGACCTGTCCACCATCCGCCAGTACATCGACTGGACCCCGTTCTTCCAGGCGTGGGAACTGGCCGGCCACTACCCGGCCATCCTCACCGACGAGGTGGTCGGCCCGCAGGCCAGCGAGCTGTTCCGCGATGCCCAGGCCATGCTGGACCGAATCATCGCCGAGAAGTGGCTGACCGCCCGCGCCGTGATCGGCTTGTGGCCGGCGGCCAATGTTGGCGACGACGTCGAGGTGTATGAACTCCCCTCTCCCACCGGGAGAGGGGCTGGGGGTGAGGGTACGGCCGAAGCGAAATCTTCCGCTCCGTCCGTACCCTCATCCACCCCTATGGGGGCACCTTCTCACCCACAAGGGGACTCCGAAGGGAGCAGGAAAAAGCTGGCCACGTTGCACAGCCTGCGCCAGCAGGCCGACAAGCCGATCGAGCGACCCAACCTCTGCCTCGCCGACTTCATCACGCCGAAGGAATTCGACAAACCCGACTGGATCGGCGGCTTCGCGGTCACCGCCGGCCTCGGCATCGAGGAACACCTGGCGCGCTTCCAGACCGACTACGACGACTACTCCTCGATCATCCTCAAGGCCCTGGCCGACCGCCTCGCCGAAGCGTTCGCCGAACACATGCACGAGCGCGTGCGCAAGGAATTCTGGGGCTTCGTGCCGGACGAGTCGCTCGACAACGACGCGCTGATCGCCGAGAAATACCGCGGCATCCGCCCGGCTCCCGGCTATCCCGCCTGCCCCGAACACACCGAGAAAGCCACCCTGTTCAAATTGCTCGACGTCACCCGCAACACCGGCATCGAACTCACCGAGGGCTTCTCGATGTACCCCGCCGCCGCCGTCTCGGGCTGGTACTACTCGCATCCGGACAGCCAGTACTTCGTGGTCGGCCGGCTCGGCAAGGACCAGGTCGAGGATTACGCCAGACGCAAGGGCTGGACCCTCGCCGAAGCGGAACGCTGGCTCGCCTCGAACCTGGATTACGAGCCGGAATAGTCGTGGATCCCCGGTTACGCCATCACACGGTGGCGTCGCCGGTGATGCTGTTCTTGCGGTGGCGCAGGTGCACGACCAGGTTGTAGATCGAGACGAACGCGGGGAAGAAGTTCGAGATGATGCCCACCGAATCGTTCTTGCCGATGATGAAGTACGCCAGCAGCAGGATGCTGCCGCAGACCGACAGCCACCAGAACGACAGAGGCATCACCACCCGCTTCAGCTTGCGCGTGTAGTACAGCTGCACGAACCAGCGGCTGGTGAACATCACCGAGCCGAGCAGGCCGACGGCCTTCCACGGCGTCAGCTCGAACTGCTGCAAGGCGCGAAGGATGCTGGCCAGGTGGATGTTGAAGAGTTCCATGGTGGTGCGCTTTTGACGTAGGGGGAGGCAAGTCTAGCAACCCGCGCCCCTGTCCTTGCCGCCTGCCGATCCATCCGAGGCATTGACCCGCCCCGCGACTGCCCCTAAAATTGCGCGCTCGCAGTGGGCGGTTAGCTCAGCGGTAGAGCACTGCCTTCACACGGCAGGTGTCACAAGTTCGATCCTTGTACCGCCCACCATCGAATCCAGAAACCGGCCCCGTGGCCGGTTTCGTCGTCTGGGCACCATCAAGTGCGCAGCGTGCGTGTAGCAACGGGCACTTCACACGGCAGGTGTCACACAACGATCCTTGTACCGCCCACCATCGAATCCAGAAACCGGCCCCGTGGCCGGTTTCGTCGTCTGGGCACCATCAAGTGCGCAGCGTGCGTGTAGCAACGGGCACTTCACACGGCAGGTGTCACACATCGATCCTTGTACCGCCCACCATCGAATCCAGAAACCGGCCCCCGCGGCCGGTTTCGTCGTCTGGGCACCATCAAGTGCGCAGCGTGCGTGTAGCAACGGGCACTTCACACGGCAGGTGTCACACAACGATCCTTGTACCGCCCACCATCGAATCCAGCGAACAAGGGCCCGGCACTGCCGGGCCCTTGTTCGTTTCTGCGGGGCGCACGCTTCCTCAGGGATGAAAGTTGCCGAGCACGTGTTCGACCAGCAGCGCGAGGAAGGCTTCGCGCTCGCGCCGGTAGCCAGGGTCGGACGGGCCGGCCAGGGCTGCTCTGTGCATGGCCTCGTGACTGGCATTCAGCACTGCACCAGGTTCCAGGTTGTGCAGGTACTCGCCCGGGCCGCAACTCACCTGTGCGTGCCGGATCCAGAACGCCGGCTCGGCCGGCAAGGCGATGAACTGTTCCTCCCAGCACAGCTCGCCGGCGAGCGCGCCCAGCCCGGTTCGCGGCCATGCGGAGTCCTGCCCGCACCGGTATTGCGCCAGCCAGGCAGGCAATGCGTCGGCGGGCATCGGCCGCGCCAGTGCATAGCCCTGGCCGAAATCCGCGCCAAGGATCGTTGCGGCTTCGATCAGGTCGACCGACTCCAGCCCTTCGACGACCACTTCGAGCCGCAGGTCGTGCCCGATCCGGATCAGCTGGCGGATGAAGCGCAACGTGCCCAACGGATCCTGCCGAACCTGGCTGACGATGGCCTGATCGATCTTGATGCGGTCGAACGGCCACTGGCGCAGGCGGATGAGCGAACTGTAGCCCGCGCCGAGGTCGTCTTCGACCAGGCGTACGCCCAGGACCTTGAGCGACTGCATGCCCGAGCCCTGCGGCACGGCGGCATGCTCGGTGCCGATCGGCGATTCGAGTATCTCGAACAACAGCGCCCGCGCCGCACAGCCGCTGCTGGCGATGACCGCCGCCGCCACTTCGGCATAGCGCGGGTCCTCCAGCGCGGCCGCGGGCGCATTCACCGAGATGTCCAGCGCATGGCCCGCCTGCAACAGCCATTCGCGACAGGCGGTGGCCTGGGTCAGCCCCCGGCGGAACAGCACGAGCAAATCGTCCGCGCCCAGCGCGGGAAGAAACCTGGCCGGCGCCAGCAGGTCGCCGTCATCGTCGCGCAACCGCGCCAGCGCCTCGACCTCGGTAACCCGGCCATCGGCAAGCCTGACCAGCGGCTGGTAGTGCATCTGCAGCGCATCGGTCGCGACCGTCGCGCGCCAGCGCTCGCGCACGAAGAACGGCAGCAGTTCGGTGCCCTGGCGCGGCGGCGCCAGGCGTGCTAGGGCAAGATCCAGCACGGTCTTGATCTGTTCGAGGAAAGCCCGCTGGTCTTCGCTTTGGAAGCCGCCGGCATACGGGCTGTACACGGTCAGCACGACCGCCGGTTTCAGCGGCGACGGACACAGCGGAATGGCGACGTTGGAAACCACCCCGAGGCTCAGCGCGATGTCGCGCCAGCCCGTCATCGACGGGTCGCTGCCGTAGTGGGCGCAACGCTGGATCCGCGCCGTGCGCCAGGCGCGCCCGCTGGGGCCCTGCCCCTCCGGCTGGCCGGCATCGACCCGGATCGGCAGCGCCTTGCCGCTGACCAGCGCATGCAGGTATTCGGCAAAGGCCGTTCCCGCCACCGCCTCGTAGGTCAGCTGGCCCGACGCGTCCGGACGCCCCGCCGAACAGGCGATGATTTCCTTGTGCGACACCAGGATGTCGGCCACGCCCTGGATCAGTTCCAGGTAGCCTTCGGCCGACCACGCCAGTGCGTTGACCCTGGACAGCAAGGCCACCCGGCGGCGCTGCAGTTCGCGCATGCTTTCCAGTTGCCATTGCCGCTCCATGCCGAGCCGCTGCAGCAGGATCGCCAGCGCACGATGGTCGGTCTGGCCGACGCCGGCCAGCGTGGTCGCCAGAATGTCGCGCAACTGCTCGATCGCCTCCAACAGCCAGACTTCCTCGAGTCCGCAGGCCGCATGGAACAGGCCGGTCCGGGTCGCCCGGGCATGGTGGCCGGCCATGTCGAGATCCACCCGCAGCAGGGCCTGCAGATGCTGCAGCTGATGCTCCTCGAACGCCTTCATATCCGCGGCCGGAAGCAGGTCCAGCAGCCTGGCAATGCCGTCGTGCGAACGCAGCCCGGCGTGAAAGCTTTCCACGATGCCGGGCAACCGCGGCTCCCACGCCTTGCTGCAGGCACCCAGCAGCAAGGCAGCTTGCCCACCATAAGGCGAGGCAGCGGCGTCCAGCTCGTCGGCTTGGTCCGTCACGCCGTTGGGCGAAACCAGCGACCACCAGTGCGAGCGGTACCGCTTGCGCGATTTCACCTGGTACATCGCCTGGTCGGCACGGCGCAGCAGTTGCTCGCCGGTGGCCTGGACTTCGCCGGAATACATCGCGATGCCCAGGCTGGCGCCCACGGACATCGCCGTGCCGTCGATCATCAGCGGGAGCCGCAGGACTCCGCCGATGCGCTCCAGCAGCCCGTCGACGTCCGCCTCGGATTCGAGATCCTCGAACACCAGCACGAACTCGTCGCCACCCAGTCGGGCCACGTAGTCGCCGGCGTCGAGCATCTGCTGGAACCGGCCCGCCATCTCCACCAGCAGGCGATCGCCCACGGCATGGCCGTGGCGGTCGTTGATCGGCTTCAGGTCGTCCAGGTCGAGCAGCCCCACTGCCACCAGTCGTCCGCGCCGCCTGGCGCGGGCCAGCGCGGTCTCGAGGTGCCGATCCAGCGCGCGGCGGTTGGGCAGGCCGGTGAGATCGTCGTGCAGGGCCAGGTAGGTCTGCCGTTCCTGCTCCTGCAGCAGGGCGTGCCGCTGCGCGTGCTGGCGCAGCGCCAGCCCGGTCGCGTCGGCGATCTCGTCCAGCAGGCGGCACATCTCGTCGTCGAAGGCATCCGACTCGACGGTTACCACGACGAATACGCCGGTCGGCACCCGCGCCGTGCCGATCGTGTCGGCAGTGGACGCAAACAGCGGCCAGCACCCCACCGCACCGGCATGTTCGAGCAGCTCCTTGCGGAACGCCCGGTCGGCCTGCGGTGCATTGCGCGGATGCCGCCGGATGACCGGCGTGCCCTGCATGAAGGCCTGCGTCGGCGTGAGCACGGCCGGACTGTCGTCGTACCGCGGCGGCAGGGGCAGGGCGCGCAGGATGTCCGCGATCGGACCGACCAGGGCCACCCGCCGCAGCATGTGGTCGGCGCCATCGGTGGCGAACACGTCGACTCCGGCGGCGCCGGCGATGTCGGCCAGCGCCCGGGCCAGCGTGCGATAGACCGATTCCGGGTCGGGCTGTTCGAGCAGGGCCCGCTGAATCGTGCGCTGCGCATCGCGGTAGCGGCTCATCCGCATGCTGCGCTCCAGCAGCAGTTGGTGATCCCAGAACCGGCTCAGCTCGTCGACCAACCGCTGCGCCCAATCGAGCAGCTCCCCGCTCAGGCTGGGGCCGTCGTCGCGGGAGTAGGCGGCCAGCGCCAGCTGGCCATCGTCACGCGTCCTCGATGCGGCCACGATGCAGGAGCCGAAACCGTGCCGCCGTGCGGCGTCCCGCCAGGGCGCGAACTCCGGCGCGTCGACCGGGGTCGCCCGCGCCTGTTCCTGGCGCAACACCATCGCCACCGGCCCGCGCCCGCCGGGGGCGGATTCATCCGTGCTGAGGTGCAACGCCGCCGCATAGGCGGCGGCGGGCCCAGACGCCGCCAATACCTCGACGGCGCTGCACCCCGGTTCGCGCCGCCCGACCCAGACCAGCGGAAGATCCATGGTCGAGGCCAGAATGCCCGCGATCGTGACCATGACCAGGCGGCGGTCGCGATCCGGCGTCGCATGCAAAAGCGCGAGGGTTTCCGCCACGCTTCGGTAGAAGCGCTCGCGAAGTTCGCCGCGTGCCTGTTCCTGGCTATCCATCCGCCTGCGAGTTCCCCCGTGAACGAACAAACGGTCGTCGACCGTCGCCATACTTCATCACGGGAGCCCGCATTAATCCATCAGGCGTTGCGGCACCACGCACATGCCCCGGACCGGCACGCTTCACTCGGGCGACGCGCTCTCCCCGCATGCCCGGGCGCGCTTGCGCATCAGCTCGCGCTCGCGCCGGTTCATGGCAAGCTCGGCCGCCCGCTCGAACTCCCGGCGCGCCTCGTCGACACGGCCCAGCCGGGCCAGCAAATCGCCCCGCACCGCGGGCAGCAGGTGGTATTTCTGCAAGCTCGGCTCGTCGACCAGGGCATCGGCCAGCTCGAGGCCCGCCGCCGCGCCGCCCGCCATGCCGACGGCCACCGCGCGGTTGAGTTCGACGATCGGCGACGGCGCCACCCGGGCCAGGGTCGCATACAGTGCCGCGATGCCCGGCCAATCGGTCCCCTCGCTGGTCAGCGCACGCGCGTGGCAGGCGGCAATCGCCGCCTGCAGCGCATACGGACCCAGCGCGCCGCCCAGCTCCCGGGCCCGTTTCAGTGCAGCCAGGCCGCGGCGGATCAGCAGCCGGTCCCACAACGCCCGATCCTGCTCCAGCAGCAGGATCGGCTCGCCGCGCGCGTCCACGCGTGCGCGCGAGCGCGAGGCCTGGAGCTCCATCAGCGCCACCAGGCCATGCACCTCGGGCTCGCGCGGCATCAGGCCGGCCAGCACCCGGCCCAGGCGCAGGGCGTCCTCGCACAAGGCCGGGCGCATCCAGTCGTCGCCGGCGGTGGCGGAGTAGCCCTCGTTGAAGATCAGGTAGATCACCCCGAGCACCGACGAAAGGCGTGCGGCAATCTCGTCGCCGCGGGGCACCTCGTAGGCCACCTCGGCCTTGGCAAGGCTGCGCTTGGCGCGAACGATGCGCTGCGCGATGGTCGGCTCGGGCACCAGGAAGGCGCGCGCGATTTCCTCCGTGGTCAGGCCGCCGAGCAGGCGCAGGGTCAGCGCCACGCGCGCCTCCATGGACAGCAGCGGATGGCAGGCGGTGAAGATCAGCCGCAGCAGGTCGTCGCCGAACGGGTCGTCCAGCGCCGCCTCGTCCGCGGACCTTGCATATTCCTGCTCGTGTTCCAGCTCGTGCATCAGTTGCTCGTGCTTGCGTTCGAGCAGCTTGCTGCGGCGCAGCCGGTCGATCGCACGATGCTTCGCGGTGGTCATCAGCCACGCGCCGGGATTGTCTGGCACGCCGGTTTGCGGCCACTGCTCCAGCGCCACCACCAGCGCATCCTGCGCCAGCTCCTCGGCCAGGCCGACATCGCGCAGCATGCGCGCGAGGCCGGCGATCAGCCGGGCCGACTCGATCCGCCAGACGGCGTCGATGGTGCGATGGGTATCGGTCATGCTCATGGCGACCGATCACACCATCCCCATTGCGCCGGCGCAAGACCGCAGGCCACGCCGTCCCGGCTCCCCACTCCTGTTCCCGACGCCTTCCGTCAAGGCATGGCGACGGGGCGGCGGCAGAGAGCATCCCGGTCCGCGTCATCCGCCTGCCTGTCGATGCCCCGGGTCAACGCCTGCTGCACGTCGTCGGCAAGATCGGCAAACTCCTGCACCCGCTGCAGTTCGATGGTCTCGCCAGCCGCCGCCGGGCACCGTGAAGCCCAGGCGATGGCCTCGTCCAGCGACGCGACATCGATCATCCAGTAGCCGGCGGGCACACCCACCGTTCCGCTGCGCGGGCCGTCGACGAGCGCGGGCCGGCCGTCGGCGAAGAAGATGCGCGCGCCCATCGACGACGGGCACAATCCGTCCAGCGCAAGCAGCACGCCGGCCCGCCACAGCGCCTGGTTGTACTGCGCCATCGCGGCCACGCCGTCGGCATCGGGCGCATTCCCCGGGGCCCCGCCTTCGCCGGCACCGGGGATCAGCCACATCATGAAACGCATGGCGGTTGCTCCCCGGCATGCCCTTGCCAGGACTGGCCCATGGCCCGGCTCATGATTTCGCGGCGATCTGCGCGCGCAGCCGCTCCTCCTGCTCGCGCAGTTCGGGGGTGAACTCGGCGCCGAAATCCTCGGCCTCGAACACCTGGCGGATCTCGACCTCGGCATCGTCGTCGAACGGCGCGCGCTTGAGCCACTCGATCGCCTCCTGCATCGACTTCACCTGCCACAGCCAGAAGCCGGCAATCAGCTCCTTGGTTTCCGCGAACGGCCCGTCGGTCACCGTGCGCGCGCGGCCCGAGAACTTCACCCGCACGCCCTTCGAACTGGGCTGCAGGCCCTCGCCCGCCAGCATGATGCCGGCCTTCACCAATTCCTCGTTGAACTTGCCCATCGCGGTCAGCAGCTGCTCGCTGGGCATCACGCCGGCTTCCGAGTCCGCGGTCGCCTTCACTATCACCATGCATCGCATCGTCGTGTCTCCTTCGAATGGGGCGGGAGCCAGGCACGCCAACCCTGGCTCTATCCGGACGACGAACGGCGGGCCGGCAAATCGACACGGCAGCCTGCAGGCAACTGAAACCACAATCGCAAACGATGAGTCGCGGCTCGGTATGCTGTATGCATTGCGTCATCGGGCAGGAAGGGATGAAGGAAAACCCAGGCGGACTGATCGTCCATCGCGGCAGCCGCACCGAACGGCTGGCCGACGCGCTGGCGCTGCAGTTGGAAGCGCAACGGCCGGCCAATCCGCTGGCCGCGCAGACCGTGGTGGTGGCGCACCCCGGGTTGCAGCGCTGGCTGCTCGGCCGCCTGGCGCAGCGCCGTGGCCCGCAAGGCGGGCACGGCATAGCCGCCAACGTCGAGATGATCCTGCCATGGCAGTGGTTCGAGCGCTGCGCGCGCCGCATGCTGGGCGACGAGGCGCTGATCGGCGGCGCGTATCGGCACGAGGTACTGCGCTGGCGCCTGCTGCAGGTGCTGTCCGCGTCGAACGCGGCGGAAGTCCGCGCCTATCTGGCCGGTGACGACGCCGCGCGCCGCGGTTTCCAGCTGGCCGAGCACCTCGCCGGCCTGTACACCCAGTACCTGATCTACCGGCCGGACTGGATCCTCGACTGGGAACAGCATCCCGCCCGCCACGACGACGACTGGCAGGCGGCGCTGTGGCATCGGCTGCGAACCTCCATCCGGCACCCGCACCGCGCGCAGCGCAGCGCCGCCCTGCTCGATGCGCTGCGTACCGGCAACGACCTGGCCGACGATCCGCCGCTGCACGTGTTCGGCGTCAGCCACCTGCCGCCCGACGTGCTGGCAGCGCTGCAGGCCACCGCGCTGCATACGCCGGTGCATCTGTATTTTCCCGACCCCTGTCGCGAGCACTGGGTGTATCTGCGCAAGCAGCGCTTCCTGCTCGCCCACGCGGACGATCCGGAGGCGCTGTACTACGAGGTCGGCCACCCGCTGCTGGTGGCGCTTGGCCGCATCGCTCAGGATTTCTGCCTCACCCTGGACGAGTGCGACGCCATCGACGAGCGCGACCCGCTCGACGAGGCCGAGCCGCTCGACGATGCCACCGCGCTGCTCGCCCGGCTGCAGTCCAGCATCCGCTGCCTGCAGCCGGAGCTGGTCGGCGCGCCGATCCGCGAACAACTGGCCGGCGGTGCCAGCCTGGGCGAGATCCTGCCCGCGCTGCGCCACGATACCAGCCTGCGCGTGCACGCCTGCCATACGCGCCTGCGCGAACTGGAGGTGCTGAAGAATGCCTTGCTGCGCTGCCTGGCCGACGATCCCACGCTGCAGCATCGCGACATCGTGGTGATGGCACCGGATATCGCCGCGTATGCGCCTTACCTGGCGGCGGTGTTCGGCGAGCCGGCGCAGTACCGCAGCGATCCGCTGCACATCCCCTGGCACCTGGCCGACGTCGGGCTGGCCCGCGCGCACCCGCTGATGAGCGCGTTCGCGCAGCTGCTGGACCTGGCCGAAAGCCGTTTCACCGTCAGCGAGGTGCTGGACTTCCTCGACGTGCCGGCGGTGGCGCGGCGCTTCGCGATCGACGCCGGCGGGCGCGACGCGCTGGAGCGCTGGCTGCGCCGCGCCCGCGTGGCGTGGGGCCTGGATGCCGCGATGAAGGCCGAGGCCGGCGCGGCGGCGGTCGACACGAATTCGTGGCAGTTCGGCTTCGACCGCATGTACGCCGGGCTGATCGCGGGCCCGGATGCGGATGGCGAATTGCTCGACGGCATCCTGCCGCTGCCGGGCGTCGCCGGCAGCGCGGTGGAGGCGCTGGGCCAGCTCGACCGCCTGCTCGGGGAACTGCGCCAGGCGCGCCACGCCTTCGCCGGCGCGCGCCCGCTGGCCGCATGGAGCGAGTGGCTGCTGGAACGGATCGACGCGCTGTTTCTCGCCGACCCGCGCGACGACGCCGAGCAGAACGCGCTCGACGCGCTGCGCCGGCTCGCCGCCGGCCTCGCCAGCCAGGCCGCGGAGGCCGACGTCCACGCGGCGCTGCCATGGAGCGTGGTGCGCGAAGCGCTGCGCGGCGCGCTCGACGCGGTGCCGGAGCGCCAGGCCTTCCTGCTCGGCGGGGTGACCTTCTGCGGACTGGTGCCGCAGCGATCTATCCCGTTCCGCGTGGTCTGCCTGCTCGGCATGAACGAGGGCGAGTTCCCGCGCCCCGGCAACGACGCCGGCCTCAACAAGATCCTCAGCCAGCCGCGCCGCGGCGACCGCGACACCCGCAGCGAGGACCGCTACCTGTTCCTGGAAGCGCTGATGTCGGCGCGCGACGCGCTGCACGTCAGCTTCGTCGGCGAAGGCGTGCGCGACGGCAAGCCGCGCAATCCCGCCGCGCCGCTGGCCGAGCTGCTGCAGTTCCTCGACGAACAGCACGCCATCGCCGACGACGACAAGGCCGAGCGGCCATGGCGCATCCGCCATCCGCTGCAGCCGTTCGATGCGCGCTACTACGAACGCGACGCGCACGGCCAACCCCTGGATGACCCGCGGCTGTTCTCGTACGACCCGGCGTTCCTCGCCGCCGCGGCCAGCACCGACATGCCGCCCTTTCTCGGCTCGCCGGAGACTGCACCAGAAACGGCGGCCCGCGGTGAAATCGCCCTCAGCGCACTCAAGCGCTACTGGCGCGATCCCGCACGCGACGCCTTGCTGCGCGGCCAGGGCATCAGCCTGCAGGCACTGGACGACGGTGGCTGGCCGGATCGCGAGCCGCTGGAAACGAAGCTGGAGAAGCTCGAACGGGTCGATCACCGGCTGCTGTTCGAAGCGCTCGCCGCCGGCCGCGACGCGCTGCCCACCGAACCGCCGGCATGGCTGGCACATTCCGGCATGCTGGCCGGCGGCGCGATCGGCGCGCAAGCCTACGCGCAGTTGCGCGACGCGTTGCATCCACTGCTCGAGCATGCGCGGCCGCTGTTCGCCGACGGCAACGCGCAATCGCAGGCACAGGCGATCGACCTGGATCTCGGCGATGGCTTGCGCCTGACCGGTGCGGTCGATCGGGTATTCCACGGCGTCGACGGCGCCCTGCTGTTCGACGCGCAACCCTCGCGTGCCGCGGGACTGAAGGACATCCTCGCCTTCTACATCGACTGGGCCGCGCTGCGGCTGACCCGCGCCGACGCCGTGCACGGCGAGTACCTGGAGCCCACGTCCAACAACAGGAAGTCGCGCAGCGCGGGGCTGCTCGCGCCCGTGCTGGCGCAGGACGCCGCGCAACTGCGCCGCGGCCTACGCCGCCTGGTCGAGGCCTATTTGTCCGCCGAACGACAACCGCTGCTGTTCTTCCCGCGCACCGCGCAAGCCTACGCCGCCAGCGCGCCGCAGGACCGCCTCGCCAAGGCCGCCGCCGCCTGGGGAGGCGACGATTTCAACGGCGGTGAACGCGATTACGCGCCCGGCTACGCGGCCTTGCTGAGTCGCGGCCTGGATCTTTTCGACGAAGCCAGCCCCGCCCATCGCGCCTTCGTCGCCGCCACCGAACTGGTCTGCGACGTGCTGGACCCCGGACATGCGGCATTGATGAAAATTGCGCAGGACATCCAACCGTGACCGCCGCCCTGCCCCCGCTCGACTGGCGTGCCATGCCGCTGCACGGGCGCGTGCTGATCGAGGCCAGCGCCGGCACCGGCAAGACCTGGAACATCGGCGTGATCTACCTGCGCCTGCTGCTCGAACGCGAGCTGCGCGTGGAGCAGATCCTGGTCACCACCTTCACCGATGCCGCCGCGCAGGAATTGCGCGAGCGCCTGCGCCGGCGCCTGGTCGAGGCCGAGCGGCTGCTCGAATCCGCCTCCCTCGACGAGGCCAGCGACAATCCACTGGAAAGCTGGCTGGCCGCACTGTGCCCCGACGAAGACGGCACCCGGCGCGCGCTGCGCCGGATCCAGCTCGCCCGCACCGACCTCGACCGCGCGCCGGTGTCGACCATCCATGCGCTGTGCCAGCGCATCCAGCGCGACTACCCGCTGGAAAGCGGCGCCGCCTTCGCCAACGACAAGCTGTTCGACGAACAGCAGCTGATGCGCGAATGCGTGGAGGACTTCTGGCGCCGCCGCTACCTCGTCGGCAACGTCGACCCACGCGAGGCCGAGCTGCTGCTGAAGGACGGCCCGGAAGGCTTGCTGCGCGATCTCGGCGGGCTGGCGAACAGCGCCGACGCGCGGATCGAGGCCGGCGGCCTGGCCGAACTCGAACGCCGACTGGCCGCTCTGCACACGCCCGGGAGCATCGCCGAGCTGCAGCGGCTGGCCGGCGACAAGACCCTGTACGCGCCGCGCAAGAGCGCGCTGTCGAACCGGCTCGACAAGATCGCCCGCGCGCTGCAGGACGACGATGAAGAACAGCTGGCTGCCGCGCTCGACGACACGTTCGCCCCCGACCAGGTGCTCGCACAGGAAGCACCCTCCAGCGCCGGCACGCTCAACGCCCACCCCTTGATCGAGGCCCTGCAGGCGCTGCGTCCGCTGCTGCAGTTGCGCACCACCTTCACTCGCGGCGCGGTGCTGGCCGAAGCGGCGCAAACCTGCCGCGAGGAAATGCCGCGGCGCGCGCGCCAGCGCCACGTCATGACGTTCTCGATGCTGATCGACGCGGTATACCAGCGGCTCTGCGGCGAGCCGTCCGACGCGGTACTGGCCGACCGCCTGTACGAAGCCTACCCGGTGGCACTGATCGACGAATTCCAGGATACCGACCAGCGCCAGTTCGCGATCTTCGAGCGGATCTACCGCGGGCGCGGCACGCTGGTGATGATCGGCGATCCCAAGCAGGCCATCTACAGTTTCCGCGGCGGCGACATCGCCGCCTACCTGCGCGCCAGCGAACAGGCGGGCCAGCGCTTTTCGCTGGGGACCAACCACCGTTCCAGCCGCGCCCTGGTCGAGGCCCTGAACGCCTGGTACGGCCACACCGAAGGCGGCTTCGGCCAGCCGCAGATCCGCTACCAGCAGGTCGCGCCGGCCGGCAAGGCGGACGAGAAGCCGTATGCCGTCGGCGATGAAACCGTGGCGCAACCTCTGGTGATCCATCCGTTTCGCGGCGACGCCGTCGACCGGAAAGGCAATCCGCTGAAGGCGCTCGGCGAACTCGAAGCGCTGGCGCTGGACGACTGCGCCAACCGCGTCGCCGAACTGCTCAACGACCCGCGACAGCGGATCGGCGGCCAGCGGGTGACGCCGGGGGACATCGCGGTGCTGCTGTCCACCAACAACCAGATCGTGGCGCTGCGCACGCGACTGGTCGCGCGCGGCGTGCCCTGCGTGGGCGGCGGCCGCGGCAACATCTTCGCCGGCGAGGTCGCGCGCGAGCTGGAGCTGATCCTGTACGCCGTACTGCACCCCGACGACGACCAGGCCGTGCGCGGCGCGCTGGCCACCCGCCTGCTCGGCGCCACGCTGGAACAGTTTCGCGCCTGGCAGGACCAGCCCGCCGCGTTCGAGCGCGAGCTGGAGCGTTTCGAGGCGTGGCGCGCGCTGGTGCGCAGCCGCGGCGTGCTGGCGCTGATCGAGGCGTTGCTGGCCATTCGCGCCACCGCCTTGCTGGCGCTGCCCGAGGGCGAGCGCGTGCTCACCGACCTGCGCCACCTGGGCGAATTGCTGGCCGCGGAGGAAAGCGCGCGACAGGGCCTGGATGGCCTCTACGCATGGCTGCTGGAGATGCGCCAGGAAGGCGCCGACGGCGATGCCGAGGCCGCCGACGAACGCCAGCTGCGCATCGAAAGCGATGCACGCCGGGTGCAGTTGCTCACCATCCACGCCAGCAAGGGGCTGGAGTTTCCGATCGTTTTCCTGCCGCTGGCCTGGCGCATCGGTGACCGCACCGGCGTACGCTCGCCGAAACTGTTGCGCTACCACGACGCCAGCGGCCACCGTTGCGTGGACCTGGGCTCGGTCGACTTCATCGAACATCGCGGCCGACACTTCCGCGAGGAACTGGAGGAACGCCTGCGCCTGCTCTACGTCGCCCTGACCCGCGCCGTGCACGCGGTGCACGTGTACTGGGTCGATCGCGGCCCGCTGCCGGCCGGCGACGCGCACGCCTGGGAGTGGGCAGCGATCGACCTGCTGACCCGGCAGACCCAGCAACGCCTGGAGCTGACCGAGGGCGAAGCCTCGCTGGAGGCGATGGCCGCAACGCTCGGTGGCATGCAATTGTCCGCGCCGTTCGCCGACGTCTTCATCGGCTATCAAGCGCCGGCCGAAACAGCCTCGCCGCGGGCCACGCAAGCACCGCTGCCGCGCCTGCGGCCCTACCAGTGGCTGCACAGCTTCAGCGGCCTGACCCGCTACGCGGCCGCCGCCGTGGTGATCGACGACCGCGACGCCAGCGACGAAACCGGCCAGGAGGAAGCCGCGGCCAACGTCGATGAACCTGGCGAGGACAGCCGCCTGCTGAGCCTGTACCCGCTGCGCGGCCCGCGTTTCGGCGATGCCGTGCATCACGTGTTCGAACTGGCCCAGCCCGGTCCGGTCTGGCCCGGACAGCGCCAGCTGCTGCACCGGCAGCTGGCCGCGCAGGCGGTCAAGGCCCACAACGTGGCGCCGGATGAAGCACTGGAACGGGTCGGCCGGATGATCGACCGCGCGCGCCAGGCCGACCTCGGCAGCGGCCTGCGCCTGTGCGACATCGCCCCCACGCAGCGCATCGTCGAGTTCGAATTCCAGTTCCCCGTGCATCAGGTTCCGCTGGCGCGTCTACGCCAGCTGTGCGCCGCGCACGGGCAGGCCGACGTCGTGCCGGCCAGCCTCGACACTGGCACGCTCAACGGCATGCTCACCGGCTTCGCCGACCTGATCATCGAATGGGATGGCCGCTTCCACGTGCTCGACTACAAGACCAACTGGCTTGGCGCACGGCTGCGCGACTACCAGGGAAGCTCGCTCGACGCCGCGATGGCCGAGCATCATTACCCGCTGCAGGCACTGCTCTACACGGTGGCCCTGCACCGCTACCTGCGCCAGCGCATGGACGGCTATACGGCTGAACGCCATCTCGGCGAAAGCTGGTACCTGTTCGTGCGCGCGCTCGGCCTGGCACCGGGGCATGGCGTATGGCGCCACCATTGGCCGGTGGCGCTGATCGAGGCGCTGGACGACGCCTTCGCCGGCACGCAGGAGGCTGCCGCATGAACCGTCCGCATGATCATCTCGCCGAGACCGGCGAGCGCGCGATCGACCAGACCCTGGCGCAATGGGTGCTCCGGCGCACTGGCTCCGCCCTGCTCGCCGCCGCCACGCGCGCGGCCAGCAGCGCCGAAGGCCACGGCCATTCCTGTGCGTGGCTGGACGACCCGCAGGCCGACGCCAGCTTCGACACCGATGCGCTGCAGGCCTTGTGCCAGCACGCATGGGTCGGTGACGGCTCGCACTTCACCCCGTTCGTGCTCGACGCGCAGAACCGCTTCTACCTGTGGCGCAACTGGCAGCACGAATCGACGCTGGCCGCAGCGATCCTGCAGCGCTGCGCACGACGCACGCTGCCGATTCCCGCTGCCACCCTGGCCGAAGACCTGGACGCGCTGTTCGCCGGCATGCCGCACGGCCCCACCGGCTGGCAACGCGCCGCGGTGGCCGCCGCGCCCGGTGCGCGCTTCTTCGTGCTCACCGGTGGCCCCGGTACCGGCAAGACCACCACCGTCGTGCGCATGCTGCTGATGCTGCTGCACCACGCACAAGCCTGCGGCCTGCCGGCACAGCCGTCCATCGCGCTGGCCGCACCCACCGGCAAAGCCGCGCAGCGCCTGGTGCAGGCCATCGCCAAGGGCAAGGCCGAGCTGCAGATGGCGTTGGGCGAAGATCGACAACCGGCGGGCCATGTCCGTTCCACGAATCCGCTTCGACCCAACCTGCCGAACCTGCTGCAACAAATCCCGCACGCCGACGCGCGCACGCTGCATCGCCTGCTCGGCTACAAGCCGATGGACAACAGCTTCAGCCGCGGCCCGCGCAACCCGCTGGCCGAGGACATCGTGGTGGTCGACGAGGCCTCGATGGTGGATCTGGCCATGATGCGCCAGCTGCTGGAAGCGCTGCGCCCCGACGCGGTGCTGATCCTGCTCGGCGATCCGGGCCAGCTCGCCTCGGTCGATGCCGGCTCGGTGCTGGCCGACATCGTCGCCAGCGCACCGCAGAACCAATTACCGCCGTCACTGGCCGGCCTGCTCGCGCCGCTGCTGCAGCGCGCCCCATTGCAGCACGCTCCATCCGCCACCACGGACAACGCCGCGCTGGCCGGACAGGTGCTCACCCTCACCCATACCTGGCGCGCAGGCAGCGGGCTGCAGCGCGGCATCGAGGCGCTGCGCAACACGCCCGATCCAGTCTGGCTGGACACGTTGCTGCGCGAGCGGACGGACGGCGACCTGCACCTGCGCCACTGCCCCAACCCGCACGCCCTGCGCGCCTGCGTCGACGGCTGGATCGAACGCCACGCCGATCTGCTGGAATCGCTGCTGACGCCAGCCGCCGACGCGGCCGCGGCGCTGCAGCGACTGCGCCAGTTGCAGATCCTGTGCGCGCTGCGCGACGGCCCGTTCGGTGCGCAAGGCCTCAACGACCTGATCGCGCGCCGGCTCACCGCCCGTTTCGGCATCGACGGCGGCCGCGCCTGGTACCACGGCCGCCCCGTCATCATCACCCGCAACGACTACGCCCGCGGCCTGTTCAACGGCGACGTCGGCATTGCACTGGAAGGTGCGGAAGGACTGCGCGTGTGGTTCGAGCTCAGCGACCGCGACGGCAGCGCCGGCCTGCGCAGCTACTCGCCACGCGCCCTGCCCGCCCACGAAAGCGCCTGGGCGATCACCATCCACCGCAGCCAGGGCTCGGAGTACCACGACGTGGCCGTGCTGCTGCCGCCCGACCCGGACAACCGCGTACTCACCCGCGAACTGGTCTACACCGCCATCTCGCGCGCCCGGTCCCACGCCGAGATCTGGACCACTGACGACTCGCTGCGCGCCGCGCTGGCGCGGCCGATCCGGCGGCAGGGCGGTTTGCGTGAGCGGCTGCAACGATCATGAGAAAATCGGTGCTGAGCCGGCGCGTGCCTGAAGGCCGTAGTGCCGGCTCGGCGCAAACACGGCGACCTCACCAGCAGCCAGCCACACCAGCGGAGCCGGTGGCCCCGCGCGTGCCGGCCTGGTCGAGCGAGAGCGTGCCGCACTTGACGTCGCGGGTCAGCTGCGCACCGGTTGGCGCGGCCGTCAGCTTGTACTTCGACACGCTCAACGATGAGGACGGCAGGTCGTAGTTGTAGTCGGCGCCGGTGCGCTGGGGGCTGGCGCAATCCAGCCCCGGCAACGCCGCCCCCTTGTAGCTGAGGTTGGTGGTGTAGTAGCGCTCCATGTAATTGGCGTGCTCTGACAGGCACCCCTCCGCCGCCACTCGTTTGGTCTTGGTGATGTAATTGGTGTACGTGGGCAAGGCGATCGCCGCCAGGATCGCGATGATCGCCACCACGATCATCAGCTCGATCAGGGTGAAGCCGGCGCTGCGGCGCATGCGCATGGCCGTCATCGCGCCACTTTCAACCGGTGAGAATCGTTTCATCATTCCATTCCTTTACTGGCTGATCAGCTCGCGCCACGAAACCCGCTGGATGCTGCCGGTCGAGCCTGATGTAGTGATGCTGCTGTTCGAACCGTTGTCGAAGCTCACCAGCATGCTGCCGCCCACGAAGATCGGGTTGTTGGGCAGCGAGCTGAAGCCGATGCCGGCCGCCGGGTAACTCTTGCCGTTCACGGTAACCGTGTCGGATGCGTTCACCATGCCGTCGCCGTTGACATCGAAGAAGTTGTCGGACGGGTTGGTGCCGGTGAACGGGTTGATCGCCATGATCCAGCCGCTGCCGGACGGATTGCACACGTCGGCGGCCTGCGGAATCCGCGTGGTGCCCAGCAGCAGGTTGCCCTGGAACTGGTTGGAAGTCACGATCCGCTCGCCCTGGGCCACGAGGGCACCGCCCGTACCGGTCGGCGACAGCAGGTCCATGTACCAACCCGACTTGCCCGTCATGTCGGAAGAGGTCGGCGTTGGCGTCACCGCCCGTGCCGGTGATACCGGCGGCGTCGCGTCGGGGTTGCCTGCGGTCTCCGCCACGATGGCGCGCTGCACGAGGTTGTCGGTGCGGGTCATGGTGGAGGCGATCACCGGACTGTTGGTTGCATTGGTGGTCTGCACGATCAGGCCGTACCAGCTCTGGGTGGCCGTATTGGTGAGGTCGGTCGTGCTCAAATACTGGCCGGTGCCGAAGAACACCCAGGTATTGCCGTTTGCCGGATCCTTGCCCACCAGCATGCCGCCCGTGATCGGCTGCAAATTGCCGGAACTGTCCTTGGCCACGAACAGCAGGCTGCCGGTACTGCTGGGCGTAGCGGTGGTCGTGCCGCTGCCGGTGTTGAGCGTGAACGACCACACGTTGCCGTGAAGGTCGCCGGCGTAGGCCACCGTGCTCACGCCGGTACCTGCCGGATCCATCCACACGCCAGGAGCGGCCAGGCCGTTGTCGGCGGCGGTGTCGGTGGTTGCATGCACGCTGAGCGCACCGGTGGCGAGATTGAACTGCAGCAGGGCCGACACGCCGGCCGAGCTGTTGTAGCCGTTGCCGATCAGCACCGACCAGGTGCTGTCCGCCGTCTGCGCGATCACCGGCTTGCCGGACATCTGGCCGATGTAGTTGCTGTTGGTCTTGCCGTCGCCGGCCGAGCGCTCCCACAGGAACTTGATCGCGGTCGGATCGGTGATGTCGAAGGCATAGACCGCCTTGGCCAGACCGCGACCGGTGGTGCCCACCAGCACGGTCTTCCAGGTGCTGCCCATGTAGACGTCCGCTACGGTCAGTTCGCCATCGTTGAAATACTGGTGCGGCGCGCCCACCGTGGTGCCGTAATCAGGGCTGGACAACTGGCTGAGGCCAACCAGCCCGCCGGCGATGCCGGCAGTGAGCACGGCGCCCGGAATGTAGGCGAACTTCTCCGTGCCGGTGGTGGCGTCAAAGCCGTGCAGCATGCCGTCGTTGGCAGCGACATAAATCAGCCCGGCGCGCGAGGCGGCAGTGCTGGGCGTGAAATTTCCCTGGTTGTCGGTCGTGCCGCTGGCGAAGGCCAGGTACGTAGACGAACCCGTGAAGGTCTGGTTGGCGAACAGGTTCGGGTCGGGAGCTCCCACGTAGACCGGCTGCGAATCGACGATGTCGCCCAGCGGCGTATCGCGGTTGCGGTAAGTACCACCGGTATTCTTCTGCTCCAGCGCGGCGTCGCCGCGCAGGTAGTTGACCATGTTCGCCTGGGCGGCGGCAGTACTGCCCAGTGCACTGAGTTGTGCGGTGGATAGTGCGGGCGGCGTGCTGCCGGTGCCGTTCTGGAATACCACGTAGGGAGAGGTCTTCCCGGTCACCGCGGGGTTATAGGTCCAGATGTTCCGGCTGGCCGCCGCCGGCATTGAGCCTGCCGCAGTCCACGTCGGCGTCGCGGCGATCGCCCCTGAGTTGGGGTTCACCGCCAGCGCCTTCAGGTCGCCCTTCCACTTGGCGGTGTAGTAGTTGGCCTGGTACGCCACCGTGCCAGTTTTCAACTGGGTGGAGTTGGCCGCCAGGCTGGCGCCAGTGCCCACGCGTTCGGAGGCCCGCTTCAACGCATCCTTCATGCCGCTGGCGAACGCCTCGGGGCTGGTGGCGGAATAGAAGCCGCCATGGCCGTCGACGGCGGCGTGAGCAAGGTCGGCGATATTGTTGATGGAATTGGATGCTGGCTGCGGCCAGCTGAAATTGGGAACGGCCGTGCCACCGTTGGCCCAGTCGAAGATCTGCTTGACCGTCGTGCCCGCAGGCGAAATGCCGGTCGGCGCGAAGCCCATGCCCAGGGTGAACGTGGTCATGTGCTGCCAGAAAGCCGGGTCCTCCGTGCTGGTCGGCACCTCGTTGGGCGTACTGCTGCGCAAGTCGGTCACCCAGTATTTCATCGCCACGTCGGCAAGCGTGTCCGAAGTGCTGTCCGAATACGGTGCGGCAGGCGTGTAGGTATAGGTTTGGTTATTGCTACCGCTCAAAGTCGCTTTGGTGTTGTCCACATTGCCGATATTGCTTGGCGTATCACCATTCCAGAAACCATCCGTGGTCAAGATGGTGTACGACTGCCGGCAAGCCAGTTCGGTCGTGTCGGCCGACGATGTCTGCCAAGGCTGGTTCGTCTGGTAGTACTTGCCGACGGCATCCAGGGACCTGCGCAAGGGCGTGCTGTTATTGGCACTGCTTCCGGCAACCCAATTCCAGAAATTGGCTTTCTGGGTACCGGCCGATCCATCGCCAAAGGGTAGGACCTTCGCTATGTAGTTATCGTTGCTGCCGTATTTGTCGTTCGGTGTCGGCAAGTTGGCATCATTATTGCCGTTGATCGAACCGAAGCCGACCCGGAACATGGGGTCGATGGAGGCGAACGAATTCATCAGGCCGCTCTTGGCCATCAAGATGCGCTTGCGGTAATAGGAGAACCAGGTAGCAACGTTCTGCTGTGTCGCCGCATCGTAGGCACAGGTGCCCGCAGGCGCCACCGCGCAATCCGTGGACGACTGGCCCACATAACGCCGCACATAGGTGCCCGCCGTGCTGCCCGGTATGGCGTAGGTGAATAGGTAGGTGTAGGTGGTGTTGCCGGTTTCGCACCAACCCGTGCCTGCGTTGTAGCTGTCGCTCGTGCCGGACTTGCAGCTGACCGTCGGGACGTAATACCCGTAATACGAAGATTTGCAGAAGCCTCCTTGCACACTCCCACCGTAGGGGCACGACAGGCTTGGCGCATAGGTGGTGCTGCCTGCTGGAAACGCCGTGTAGTAGGGGAAGGCGTAATACAGCGAATTCGGGCAAGGATATTGACCGGATTGCGATCTGTTGTAGTTGTTGTAGTCGCACATCCACGGCGACAGGTGCCGCGTCAAATCCACTGTTGTGCTCGCGCTGCTGAACGGGTCGCTATAGGCGGCGTTCAGTGCCGTCGGCGTTGGATAACTGGAACCATCGGCTTTCAATGGTGGCGCATAGGTGACGCTCGGGTTGTAATAGGTACCGTTGACACCCGAACTGCGCAACGCATCGGCACTCTCGTACGTACTTTTGCTCCAGTTCTCGTCACGTGCCGTGAGGTTGCCGGTCAGGTAACCGGCATCCGGCATGAAGTCCCACGCCATCGACCCCGAATCGTCCAGCATCAGCACGATGTTGGGCGGCAGTGGTTTCTGGATGATCAGCGGCGCCTGATCGACGGGGACGGTGGCCAGCGCTGGCGAGAAGGCAACACCCAGCATCCATACGGACAAACCGGCCGACAGCGCCCTGCCGAGAAAGCGGCCGGGCTTGCGATGCAGGCGGGAGATGATGTTCATGGCGGTTCCGCTCCTGGGTGGTGCGGCATGGGTCGTCCCATGCGATCTATCTGTTTGTCTGTGCTTGCCGATCAACGCTGCTTGATCGTCGCCTGCAGCGTGACCACGGCACGATCACCGACCACAGTGGGGTCACCGCTACGTGCGGTGATGCGGTAGTACACCGCCGTGGTGGATGTCCCCTGTGCACCGTAGTTCTGCGAGTTGGCGCTCTGGTTGAAGCCTGTGCTGGAGGTGGTATCCACCCAGTTGCCCATGTTCTCCACCACGTACTGCGGCTGGCCAGCGGCGACGCTGCCGACCGTGAACTGCCCTGCCGCGGTGCCGGTAGCCACCGTCTGGATCTTGCCGGCCGGGAATTGAGGATCGGTAAACGGATTGCCCAGGCACACCACGCTGGCGGCCTGGCAGTTGCGGGCGATGATGCCGGGATTGGTGCTGACCAGCGCTGCCGCCGCACGCATGGCCGCCTCGGTATTCTGGAAGGCGACCTGTCGGTCATACAGGTTGTTTGCCATCTTCTGCTGCATGATGGTGCCGCGCACCGCGGCCAGTCCGACCAGGGTGATCACCACCAACAGGATCAACGCTACCACCAGTGCCACACCACGCTGGCCGGTGCGGCGAAACCGTGGCAAGCCGCCTCGACGGAACGGCTGCGCCGCGAACGCGGACGAGGATGCAAGAACGCGGTTCATGTCAGTTCACCCGGTTGCGCACGGTGGTGGTGGCAGTGAAGGTACGTGTCAGCGGCTTGACGTCGGTGCCGGCGCGCTGGTCGGCGCTCTGCAGCGTCAGCGTGACCTGCACGGCATCGACCAAGGCCCAATTGGTGATCGAACTGGCAGGCAAGAACGAGGCGCTGCCCTTCGCGTGGTAGCGGATGGCCATGTCGTTGACGTCCCGCACCATTTCCTGCGCAGGCCCAAGGCCCACGTTTCCGCTGGTGGAATCAGTGGCTATCGCAACTCGATACAGGGAGCGCCCGCCCTTGACCGGGTTGTTACCGATGTACCAGTCAGCGGCGCCCAGCTTGGCGATCTGCGAGTTGTTGCCGAACTGGTAGAGATTGCCGTTGGTGCTGCTGCAGTCGCTGGGGTAGCCCAGGCCTTTCGAGCAGTTGCCCGGGCTGACCGTGTTGCCGGTGTTGTGCACGAAGGTGACGGTGTTGTTGTTGTAGTTGCTGATCTGCACCATCACCGCATGGTCGGGATCGCACACGATGACGATATCGCCGGACTGCAGGTCGGTGGTCTTGTCGTTGAGCTTGAAGTTCGCCGCTGGCTCCTTGTCCTCCGCCACGCTCAGGCCCGCGTCGATGGCACCGAGGATCTGCACGGAATCCGTGTTGGCGACCCGTTGTCCCTGGGCGGTGCCGAATATGCTTCCCGTCGCCGGATCGCCCTGGTTGCCGCTGTAGCCGCGCAGCGCATTGGCCCAGTTCGCCCACCAGTCGGTGCCGCTGTTGTTGAGCACGTTGGCCATGCGTCCATCGTTGTTGCAGGGGTTGAGTCCGGCATTGCGGATGTCTCGCGCCATCAACTCAAACGCGATACGCGAGCCGTCCTGCACGTCGCCCAGCGCCTGATTGGTGCGATAAGTGCGCTGGTTGGCCAGGAACACGCTGACCACGCCGCCGATGACGATCAAGCCCAGCAGCATCGCGACCATTAGCTCGATCAGGGTGAAGCCTGCCAGCAGCTTCATCGACTTGGGCAGGCGACGGGCTGCGCCACGACAGATCATGGGATGACTGCTCATAGCATGGCCCTGGTGACGATTTGCTGTTGGTTGGTGCCGCCTACGCCCGCCCTGCTGTCGTCGAACGTGATGGTGACGGTGCAGTCGGCGCTGGCCGTGCCGACGGCCGTACAGGCAATGCTGCCGGTGGTGCTGGCGACTGCGCCCAGGCTCTTGTTGCCGAGTCCCTGGCTGCACCACTGGTTGAGCTGGACGCTGGCCAGGGAACCACTTGCTGCGGGGCAGGCGTTGGCTGCAATCGGTGTGGGCGTGTTGTAGTCCCCGTTGCGGGCACCGCTGATGTCCGCCCGCATCGCATCGAGGATCGAGTAGCTCGCAACCGTGATCATGCTGCGCGCCATCGCGCTGTTGTTGGTGGAAAGCGACACGGCCTGCAGCGCGGCGATGCCCAGAAAGGCAATGGACAGCACCAGCACGGCGATAAGCACCTCGATCAGGCCCACGCCGGACTGCGCCGCGATGCGCGGCGTGACTGGAACGGAGCGGCGGATCATGGGCAGGCTCCCGAGCTGGTGGTGGTCACGAGGATCGAACCGGTCGTCATGGCGATCACGCGATGGTTGTCCTTGCTCATCTGGCTGGTGCAGACGTCGGCCACCGTACCGGTGTAGGAACCCGTGGTGCCGACTTTCTGCCCCAGGCCCTGCCCGCTGAAGCGGATCGCCGTCACGTCACCCTTCAACTGCACGGCCCCGGTGATGCCTGGCGTGGCCGCCAGCACCGGGCTGGCGGCGCCGCTGCTGGTCAGGGCATAGACCGCGCCGGTCTGGGTGGTGCAGGCACCGCCCAGCGTGTCGGAGGTGTTGGCGCTGGCCGAATTGCTGCACAGCTGGGTATTCGCATTGCGCTTGACCGCTTCCATCCGCGCCACGTGGATCGCGTTGACGATGTCGTTGGCGGCGGTGTTGAGCTTGTTGGAAAGCGTCAGCGACTTGAAGCTGGGTACCGCGATCATGATCAGCACCAGGGCCACGGCCATGGTGATCAGCAGTTCCACCAGGGTGAAGCCGCGCTCGCGCGGCTGCGCCGCGCCCCGTACTGATCCGCACTCCGGCGAGCGACCGCCGACATTTTTCGGCTTGCGCGCTCCGATCAACGAGACGCCTCGCTGACGCGACAGGACTTGCATGGAATTCTCCCTGATACCCCTGCAGCCACTGTACCTATCGGCCCCGGCCCGGCCAGTCTCCAGCCGACAAGCGGTAGCAATTGCCCGACAAGCGGCTGATGGCGGCGCGAAAAAGGTGACCGGGTTCACGCGCAGTCGGCCAGGGTGACGGCGATCGCATCCCGGCCACTCCGATCGCTACGGAGCGGCCTCGACCCGGTTCCTGCCGTTGTCCTTGGCGTGGTACAGCGCCGCGTCCGCGCGCCGCACGAGGGAAGCAGCACCCGTATCGGCGTGCCTCAACTGGGCGACGCCGAGACTGACCGATAGCTGCAGTTCGATGCCGGCGACCGTCGGCCGCGCGGCAGCCACGTTGGCGCGCAGGCGCTCGGCCACCTGCAGGCCACCCTCGATATCGGTATCGGGCAGCACGACCAGGAACTCTTCGCCGCCCATGCGACCGAGCCTATCGAACTGGCGCAGCGCACCCTGGCAGGCCTGGACGATCTGCTCCAGCACCTGGTCGCCAACCGGGTGACCATGGTTGTCGTTGACGCGCTTGAAGTGATCGATGTCGAGCATGATCACGGTCAGCCCGCGATGGGCACGGCGGGCCTCGTCGACGGCCATGCGCAGCATGTGTTCGATATGACGACGATTGGAGATGCCGGTCAGCGGGTCGGTGAGTGCCAGCCGGTGCAGGCGACGGCTCTGGCGCCATTGCCGCCATGCCAGCCAGAGCATCAGCAACAGCAGCACACCGGCGAGCAGGATGGCCAGGCGCTGCCAGCCGCGAACGCGCTCCAGCGCGGCCAGCTGCTGCTCCCTGAGCGCCTTGTCGGCAGCCAGCTTGCGGTTCTCCAACTCGCGCCGTTCGGTATCGAACTGGTAGCTCATCAGTGTGGTGATCTGGGTCTTGGCCATGCGCGCCAGCGCGGCATCGGCCTTCATCTTGAGCTTGAGATCGGCCAGCGCAGCGGCTGGCTTGCCCAACGCCTCCTGGTTCTTCGAACGCTCCTCGTAGAGCTCGGCCAGGTAACGCATGTTGTTGCTGTGCCTGACGTTCGCCTCGGCCATGTCGAACTCGCGCGCGGCCAGTTCGTGCTGGCCCAGACCCGCGTGGGCCTCGGCAGACTGCAGGGCCAGCATGCCGGTGTTGGACTTGTCCGAGACGGCCTGGAATTCCCTGGCGGCGTGATCCAGATGCTGCAGCGCCTCGGCATACTGCTGCCGGGCATTGCTGCTCTCCGCCAATGCCAGCAGGGCGGATCCCACGCTTTGCCGCGAACCGGTTTCACGCGCCAGCGCCAGGGCCTGCTGCAGTGGCGCGACCGCAGCCGCGGCATCGCCCCGTTCGGTCGCCAGAAACCCCAGTTGCAGGTTGACCACCATCTGTTCCTGCTTGTCCTGCTTGCGCTGCGCCGACGCCATCGACTGGCGCAGGTAGTCGCCGGCCTTGTCGTATTCGCCAAGTCGTCGATAGATGGTGGCGATGCTGATGAGGTTGGATTGTGCGGCCGTCGTATTGCCCACGGTTTCATAGAGGCGCTGCGCCTCCAGGAAATCGAACAGCGCCTTCGCCTGCTCGCCCAGCAACGACTGGGCACTGCCGCGCCAAGTCAGTCCGTCGGCGATCAGGCGGGCGTTCTCCAGGCGCCGGGCAATCCGGATGCCCTCCTCGTAAGCCGGCAGCGCGTCGCGTTCCGTGGTGACCCGGCCCTGGTAAAGGCCGCGGCAAATCTGGAAGTTGGCCTCCGCCTCCAGGTCGCCCGCCTGGCGGGCCTGTTCGATGCCGCGGCCCGCATAGGCGTAGCCGCCGTTGGCGTCGTTGTCGAACGCCAGGAAGCAGTACATGTATTCGTATCGGCGCTGCCGGTAGGCGTCATTGGACGGCAGCAGGGCACGCAGGCGGTCGAGGGCGTCGTCAACGGACGCCTGGCTGTTCAGAGCCACCTCGCCGTTGTCCAGTTGCCGGATGAGCTGGTCGAACGCCGCTGTGTCGCGCACCGCTGCCTGCGCCGCCGGTTCGGCGTGCGCGCACAGCGCCGTCGCCAACAGCAACACCAGCAAGCCAGGCAAACCACGAAATAGTCCGGACAACACGCCCCCAAGAAAGTCGATTCAGACTCTCCATGTCCGCACGGCGCAGGCCGTCGTCTCGTTATCGGCCGGGTCGCGAAAAAACTGAAGTGCGCCCCAAGAGCGGTGTCAGGGCTGAGGTTTCCCCACGAATCTTTTCAATCAATCAACATTGTTGCATGCATATTGAAGGAACAGCGAGTGCATGACGCGGTCATTTCTCACGGGTTACGAAGCCAGGTGCCGCCACGCCATGCGCGCGACCGAAGTATTGCAAAAGTGCCTTGGCGATGGACTGAAGAGAATGCATGCGCAGCGTGCCCGAACGCTGCTGCATGCCGTCGAAGCACTGACGCTCGGTCATCGCCTAACGCTAAAGGACTTGCCCCGCTCGTGGTCGGGGCCAAGCGCATTCGCATGCCATTCAACGTGCTCGATCACCTGTCGGCAATCGCCACCTGCAGCTGGCCACTCCCAACCATTTGCAAGCCACCCAACGCACGCGTCCCTCACGTTATAGATCGCTGAGGTCGTAGCCGGCGGCCACGGTGACGTGATCGCCACTGCCGGAAGTGTTCCTGACACCTTCTCTGAGCTTCAAATATAGCAAGGTGTCGCATGTGGAGTTCGAGCCGGCCATCATCTGACAAAAATTAAGGCTCAGGCAGCGCAAAGACCCAAACGCTATTGGAGACTTCATCTGCTGCAAAACATTTGCGCCTGCCATTAAAGGTGGCTTCCCATATTGGTAGATTCAATTCTCCATCATTATGATCGAGCACTGCTGCGTACTTTCCGGCAGCCCGTTCCCACTCTTTTGACCAAACGTTTTCTTGCTCGAAGTAGCGAGCAAGTTGCGCGTCACCAGCGATAACCCAATTCATAAATGTATTACCCCACAAGTGCTGCATTCAAAGCAGTCACCATTCGATACAATTGCGTTACCCCGACCATGTATGATCTTTTAATTTTACCCAAGTAGCCATTGTCTATAAACACGCAAAGGGGACGCAGCCAATTAATTCGGGGTGTGGCTACGCGAAGGTATAAGCGATGACGATCTGCTCGCCCTCCGCTTCCACCCTCACCAGCAGCGCGCCCCTGGCAGCTCTGCTCTCCAGGCCATGGTCGAACGTACTCTCGGCCGTCCCGCCCAGGTACACTCAAGGGGTAGCCCCCCGACTGACTCATGCGGCTTAATTAGCCGCGCCACTTTATTTCCCTTAATTAGCTGCACCTATTATTTTTCCTGCCTCATCGGACGTGCGCTTCCTGAGGGTGGACCGCTATAATGCCTGAGAGCGGGAATAGGACGAGATAACCTCTCGTTGCTCATTACTCACCATTATTCCTCATACTCTCTCTAGCGAACTACGATGAAGCCTTAATAACACGAAGGAGATCGCTAAGTTCCCATACCACATTATTGAATATAGGCAACAATTTCGGCCATTTAATATCGCCACGAACATATGTATTTTTTTCTTCATCAAAGTAATCGATAAAGCACTGCCCCCTTTCTCTCTCTACACGCAGTAAGCCAATGTCCGATTTTACTTCTGCAACAAAATCACCAAAGCTTTCCTCGTTATAACGAATTATCCGCACATCAAGTGGCTCTACCCCAGACTTATTGAACTGCTCCATCAAAAAAGAGTTTGGAATCATGTCATTTTCCTTTGGCCGGAGGGGTTAGTCGCATACCGTCGCTGGAAACCGCATATCCTTTTTGCCTCATATATTCTATTTCTCGAGCATAGTAGGACCCGGGTCGGGCCGATTGCGCGGGTGTCGCCAATATTACGGCGTCTCCCCTATCTATAGTCCTATCTAAAAACCTAGTATTTGACGCCCACCGCTGATCTTCTGACATTGTATTCCATACACTATCCGGAATTTGATAGCGCCTTGCTCCAATGTCATCTGACATCGTCACGTATTCAGGGTAGTGACCCAGAACAGTCTCTCCTGTATTTCGCTTGGCTGGAGCCAAGATATTGGCAACCTTTTCACCATCCGCGGCCACGTCAAGCGATTTACCAGCACTGGCAGCCAGCCCCTCGCCGGGTACGGCCCCGATGATCGCTGCCGCTGCTGCCGTGCCATCTTGGTCGCGGATCGCCACGCCCAACTGTCCGAAGGGCCCGAGTGCACCGGCTCTGAACATAGGATACAGCGTGGCTAACTGCGCGTAGGTATGCACTTCGTCGGTCGTTAAACCTTGACCGGTTGCCACCTTACGCTCCAGAGACTCCATGGTGCCCTGATCGCGGAGGGTGTTGGCCATGTCCTTGTAGCCAGACAAGTTGACCTGACTGCCGTGTTGCGCAGGGGTCTCATAACTGCCGATGAAACCCGTTACGACACTCGGTACAAGATCACTGAGTATGCCGTTCCATTGCGTGTGGAACTCGCCATCGTAATACTGGCCGTTGATCGTGGAATCAGCACGTTCGGCAGACGTTGCTGAGAAGTAGCCGTTTTGCTTCGCCCAATCAGGAGTGTTGTTAGCCAGCCATTGTTTGGCATCATTGTCGTCCGGCCCCAGCTTGGCGGACCATGCATCGTCCACCTGACGCAAGCTCTGCTTGATCAGTATGGTTTCGGCATCGCGCTCGCTGACCCCGGGATGTTCGCCCGCATACTTGGCTGCAAGCTCGCCCGTGATCAGCTTGATTTCGTTCGGGTGCAGCTGACGATTAAATGCATCACCGGTAAGTGCGGTACTTGCGCCGGCGCCACCGCCTGCGGCGCCACCGATGGCTGCGCTGGCCAACTGCATATACGTCTTGCCTTCAGGGCTGTACGGATCAATGCCCTGATCACCCAAGTACCTTTCCATGGCTCCACTTGCGGCCTGGCTTGAGCCGCCACCCAGAGCGCCCTGCAAAGCGTTTCCACCCCCCAGGGCGGCCGTCGCGGCACTGACCAATCCATGGAGAATGATCTTGTCGGATCCGCCTTCACTCCATCTATCCAACCGTTGCTTAGCATCAGCCTCAGCAGCAGTATCACCAGCGTCCCGGGCTTCTGCTAGATCCGCTGCGGCCTGGGTTTGCTTGTAGCTGGCGATATCACCGGCTGCGCGCATGCCGACCTGCCCGGCCACATTGCCCAGTTCCTGCTGCTCGGTCACCTTCTGCTGATCGAAGATCGGCTTGAGGCCGGCGGCGCCGATATCCGGCGCACGATCCAGCCCACTGAGATCGGTCCCCGGGTTGTCGCGAGTGATGATCGTGCCCTGAGCGATGCCCGCCTGGGTCGTGCTGCTCTTGTCGCCGAACTGCGGCACGCCAATGCTTGGTGAGGCACTGGTGCCGCCACTGCCGGAGCCCACGCTGATGCCAGCGCTCATCGCGCTATAGCTGGCGCTGTTCTTCAGATCGCTGAAGCTCAAGGTGCCGGTGTCGAGCAGGTTCAGGGACGGATTGGCCGTACTGGCGATTACCGCACCAGTGAGGTCGGTGTGGCCGCCCACGTGCACTTGGAAGCCGCCGTTGCCGGCACCGATGCCGCTGACCTGATCCACGCTCGTGTAACTGCTGTCGACCATGCCGGCACTGGCGTGCACTTCGCTGCCGGAGCCGTAGACATAGGTGCCGCCGGCCTGCCAGGAGTGACTGGCGTAGTCGTTGGTGGTCTGCTGGCTGGCTATCGACAGGTTGCCGCCGATATCGGCGAGTACGGTGTTGCCCTTGGCCTGCGCGCCCTCGATGGTGGCATCGGTGCCGGCCAGCAGGCTCAGCGTGTCGCTGGCGGTGACGCTGCTGTTGGCATAGCTGGTGCCGTTGCCGTGGGTCACGCCTTTGCCGCCGTCGGCGGTGGCGTAGAAGCCGGTCTGGCTGCCGATGCTGATGCCCAGTTCGCCGCGTGCGTTGGCGCTGTGGTCGCTCTGCGTATGCTGCTCGGCCTGGCTGAGCAGGTTGAGGTCGTGGCTGGCGGTCAGCGCGACGTCGACGCCATTGACTTGGCTGCCGATCACGTTGAGGTCGCCGTTCGTCGCGGCGATGGGGACGTCGCCGTTGCTGCGGATGTGGCTGGCGTAGCTGATGTCATCGTGGGTGTCGCTGTGCGCCGAGGCGCTGCTGGCGCCGATGCCGATGCGCAGGCTGACGCCGCTGGAGTTCGCAGCACTTTGGGCGCCACCGCCACTGCCAACACTGCCTACACCCGCGCTCCCGCCTCTGTAGGCATCGCGCGCGCCATACGCCGCCTGTGCCGCGTACAAGGCCTTCAACCGTTTGTCGCTGACCTGCCCGGCGCGTTGGCCTGAGGCGTAGGCCTGCTCCGCCGCGGTCGCCGCGCCGCCGGTGAGGCCGGCCATGATGCCGCCGGTGTGCAGCGACTGGGTCTGGTGGCTGTCGGCGGTGCCGACGGCGGCATCGATGGTGACGTTCTGGCCGACGATCGCGGTGCCGGTCTGGCTGAGCACGTCGCTGCCGGTGATGTGCACGCCCTGCCCGGCGCTCAGCGTGACGACGCCGTCCGTGCTGCCGACCAGGCTGCCGGTGGGCGTAGTGTCGGTCTCGCTGGCGGTCTGCGTGGCCTTGGCCACGCCGAACATGCCGTGCAGGCCGCTGCGCTGCGCGCCGTAGGTGTTGACCGCGAGGCTGTGGTCTTCCGTGTGGGTGTTGTCGGCGGTGCCGACGGTGAGATCGTGGCCGGCGGCCAGCACCACGTCGCGAGTGCCGGCGATCTGCGCGGCCTGCGTGGTCAGGTCGTGGCCGGCGGCCACGCTGACGTGGTCGCCGCTGAGCACGCTGCCGACGGCGACGGTGTCGCTGCTGCTGTCCTGCTGCACCTTGTGGGTGCGGGTGAACAGGTCGCCCTTGGAGGTACCCACCAGCACGCCCAGGCCACCGCCACGCTTGGTGGTGCCGCGGTCGTGCGCCTCGCTGTGGGAATCCTGCGCCGCACCGAGCAGCACGTCGTGGCCGGCGCTGAGTCCGATGTCCTGCGTGGCGCTGACCTGCGCGCCCTGGGTGGTCAGGTCGTGGCCGGCGCCCAGCGTGATGTTGCTGCCGCTGATGGCGGTGCCGACGGCGTAGGTATCGCTGCTGGCGTCGTGAGTGGTCGTGGTGCTGCTGGAGAGCAGGCCGCTATGGGTGCGGGTGGTGTCCCTGCTGGCGGTGTGGTTCCCCTGTCCGGCATCAAGGGTGAGATCGTGGCCGGCGCCCAGGACCACCGCGCCCTGGGCGCTGCCGATCGTGGCAGCGGTGGCGGCAAGGTCGCGGCCGGCGCTGACGACGACACCGTTGGCACCGCTCAGCGTGCTGCCTTGCAGGGTTTCGTCGCGATGGCTCTCGCTGACCGCAGTGTGGCCTTCGGCGGCATGGGTCAGGCTGGAAGCCACGTCGGTTACGGTGTCCAGGGTGAGATCGCGCCCCGCGCCGACCGCCAGGGTATTACCTGCATCCAGTTGCGCGCCCTGACTGGTCAGGTCACGGCCGGCGACCACGGTGAGGTTGCCGGCCGCCGTGACGCTGCTGACCGTGTTCGTGGTGGTATCGGCGTGATCGTAGTGCGGCCCTTCCGTGTGCACTGTATGACCGATCGCCGCGAGGCTCAGGTCGCGACCGGCCAGCAGTTGGGCGCCCTTGCCGGCAGAGATGGCGGTGGCCGTGGCAGTGAGGTCGCGGCCGGCGGCCAGGCTGAGGTTGCTGCCGGCGGTTACCGGTGCGGTGTCGAGATTGAGGTCGCGACCGGTGCTGATCGCCAGATTGCCGCCCGCGCCGATGCTGCCCGGCTGCAGGTTGCCCAGTGCCACCGCACTCACCGGCCCGCTCAGCCCCGTGAGGTCGACCGCGCCGAGCGCGACGGCGGCGTCGATACCGCTGCGCACGTCGTTGCCGGCCACCAGGCTGACGTTGCCGCCCGCGCCGAGCGTGCCGCCATTGAGGACGTCCTGCGCGGCACTGACGCTGAGGTTGTTGCCGGCACTCAGCTTGCCGCTGTTGAGCAGGTTGGCGGCGGTGAGCTGCGCGTTGTCGCTGGCGGCGATGGTGCCGTTGTTGGTGATGTCGCCGCTGGCGGTGAGGATCACGTTCTTGCCGGCGATGGTGGCCCCGCCGGCGGCCAGCGCCCTGGCATGCGCTGCCGACAGGTACACCACCGGCACCAGCACCTGCTGGCCGTCCACCGTGGCGCCGACCAGCCACACCATGTCCTGGGTGAGGTTGGCCATCTGCTCGGGCGTCAATGCAATGCCCACGCTGAGATCGAACTGCCGGGCTACCTGCACGCCAGCGTCCATCAGCGTGCGGTACTGCGCGAGCGCATGGGTGTTGTCGTCGAGGAAGCGGCGGCCGGTGAGCGAGGCGATCTGGTCGAGTACCGTGCGCTGTTCGTAGAAACCGTCGCCCAGCCGCTTGCGCATGTCGGACGGATCGATCGCCAGCTGGTCCATCATGTAGTCGCTGCTGATGAACTGGCTGTACCGGGTGAAGCGCGGGTCGGTCTCGACCAGGTACGGGCTGCCGGGATTGGTCTGCACGGTGTACAGGCCCGACTGCGGCAACGTGACGGTGGGATGGCCGCCGCTCAGCGCGGAAACCACCTGCGGTGGCGGCGCGTTGGTGGCGGACGGCGTGCCGGGCGTGCCGGCAGCAACCGATGATCCGGCCCCCGCGACGGGTGCCGGGCCGCCGGACCCTCCGGCGCGGCCGGCCGGCAATCCCAGTGCGGTGCCGCCGACGGCGACCGGCGTACCGTCGATCGCGATGTCGCCCACGCCAGCGGCCGAACCGCCCACGTTGCCCACGGGGCCTGCGTTGCTGCCGCTCACCGCCTGGCTGCCGCCGTTCTGGCCCAGCCCGATCACCGCGTGTACCGGCTGACCGTCCGCGCCGACCACGGTGTTGTCGATGGTGTGCGCCGTGATGCTGACGGTGTTGCCGGCGGTGATGTATGCCGGTGCGCTTTCGCCTCCGGGGAGGGTGATCCACGAGGGCGCCTGGCCGGAAGCCAGCGAGAGGGTCAGCAGCGCCGAGAGATCGGGACCGGTGCCCTGCGGGTTGTAGGTTTCGTAACTGGAAGGGACCCAGCAACGACTCCCGCCGTTGATCGGCGCACACAGGGCATCGTCGTGCGACTCACCCTCGAACCGTACCTGCAGTTCCGCACTGCGTTGCACGGAAGCCGTCGGCGCCCAGGCGATGTTCTCCACCGTTTCGCCGCCGATGGTGCCGCTGGATACCCCACCGCTCTGCGGCTGCCCGTTGATGACGAGGTCGTGTCCGGCGGCGAGCGTGGACTTGTCGTTGCGCACCGATCCGTTGAGGCTGATGTCGCCACCGGCAAGCAGGCGGCTCTGTGCACTGGTCCGCACCAGCCGCTCCACCGACACCACCGTATCGGTGAGCAGCATCTGGAAAGTGGTGGCGCTGCCCTGGCCATAGGGGTAGCCGATGCAGCGATAGTGGTCGTTGTTGCGGCTACCGCAATAAGCATCGGCGACGGTGATTTCCGGTGCATCGACGACCTGACTGGCATCCAGGTAAGGTGGCTTGTGGGTCGGATCGGTATCGTCGTAGCGGTAACGGACCAGAGGCGCCTCGTTCAACGTGTTCTGCGCCTGCTCGGTCGCGTCGAGGTTGTAGGTCGATGTCTGGAATACCCGCCGCTCGTTGGTGAACTTCGTAGCCGCCAGCGTGACGTTGCCATCGGCCTCCATGTCCCCGGAGCGGTTGATCACCGCGGCGCTGCGACCGCCACTGGCATTCGCGCCGATGCGCAGATCGCCCAGGGTGAAGATCGTGGCGTCGCGATTGAGCAGGGTGCCGCCGACGAACAGGTCGATACCGCTGGTAGCGGCGATCAGCGCGTTTTGGTAGGCGGCGTTGTCGGTGGCGGTCCTCAAATCGCTGCCGTTGGTGAGGTTGCCCGCGGTGACGCCGATGCTCCCGCCGATGACCGTGCCGGTATTGCTGAGATTGGCGGCCTTGAGGGTGATCGCGTCGCCTTCGATGCGTCCCGCGTTGGCCAAGCCGCTGCGAGCGATCAGCGTGGTGCCTGCGCTGTCGATGTCGGCACCGGCCGCGTTGTCGATGCTGGACGCGGTGACGCTGAGGTTGCGCACAGCGGTGAGCGTGGCACCGGTCGGGTTCGTGAAGTCGCCGCCCAGGCTGAGCGTGAGGTCGCGGTTGGCCTTGAGCGTGTTGCCGTTGCCGTTGGCATAGTCGCCCGACAAGGCGAGCGTGAGGTCCTGCCCGGCCACCGCACGACCCACGCCGGTGAAACTGGCCAGGGTGAGATTGACGTTGCCACCCGCCGCGATGGCGCCACCGCCGTTGTCGATCGACTGCAGGCCGAGACCGAGATTGCCGCCGGCACCGAGGTTGCCACCGGCATTGGCGAGATGCGCGTCGGCATTGCTCCATGCCAGGTTGGCCGCTGCGTACAGCGTGCCCGCCGCATTGTTCATGCCGCCCAGACCAAGCGTAAGGCTCTGTCCCGCCACCACGTGACCGGACTGGCTGTTGTCCAGGCTGGTCGCGTCGAGCGTGGCGTTGCCCTGGCCGCCCAGCGTGCCGCCCCGATTGACGATGCTGCCGCCAGTGCCGACCGTGCTGGCGCCATGCCCTGCATTGGCAACCCGGCCACCGGTGTTGTCGATGTTGCCGGCGCTCACTGCCAGCGTGGCCGCGCTGTCGCCGGCACCGGCCTCGATCCGCCCGCTGCGGTTGCTGAGCGACGAGATCGCCGAAACATTCAGCGCCGACATCGCCTGCAACGCGCCGCCATCGTTGACGAGCGTGCCTTGGCTGGCCACCGTCAGCGCACTGCCGGCGTAGATCTGTCCGGCATTGCGCAGGCTGCCGGCGTGCACGGTCACCACGCCATTGCTGCCGAGGAAACCGCCGATGCCGCCGGCTGCGGCATTCGTCAACGCCCCGGCGGTGGCTACGCTCAGCGCCTGGCTGCCGGTTCCTTTGAGATAGCCGCCCGTGTTGTCCAGCGTGCCGGCACTTACCGTCATGCCGCTGGAGGCCTCCACGGTACCGCCGACGTTGCTCAGCACCTGGTTCAGGCCGAGACCGATGCGAGCCGCGGCAAACGTGCCGTGGCCGTTGTCCATCGACGCGGCATGCACGGTGGCGTCGCCGGCCATGCCGAAGCTGCCGCCGACGTTGCGCAACACACCGCCGGACTGGATCGCCAGCGCGCCGTTGCCGGCGACCTGGCCGCCGCTGTTGGTGAGGTCGCCGTTGGTGGAAAGGCTGAGGGTGCCGCTACCGGCATGCTTGATCGCACCGTCGCCGTTGTCCAGCGAAGCGGCGCTGATCGTGAGGTTGTCAGCATTGCCGGCCAGCGTGCCGTGCGCATTGTCGAGCGTGCCCGCGAACGACAGCGCAAGGTCGCTGTTGCCGTTCTGCGTGAGCGTACCGTAGCGGTTGTCCAGGCTCGTGACCTGCAGCGCCAGCACCTGTGCCGCGATCCTGCCGCCCTGGGCAGCACTGGCGCCACCATTGAGCAGCGCACCCGGCGTGGCAAGAGTCAGCATGCCGTTCACCGCCAGGTCGCCCCCCTGGTTGGACACGTTGCCCTGGGTTGCCGTGAGCGTGGCATCGCCACCCGCGCGGGTCTGGCTGCCGGACAGGTCGATCGCGCCGCCATGGAATACGAGATCGCCACCGGCCAACGCACGTCCATTCGAGGCGAGGATGCCATCGGTGCCGACACACAGCGTACCGGTCGTTCCCAGTGAGCCATTGCCCTGCAGGCCGGCTGCCAACGTGCCGGTTCCCGTCAGGCTTCCCGCCGTGATCGTGGCGTCGCCGGCCGCGGCCAGGGTGCCGGCATTGGCGAACGCACCACTCACGTTCCACGCCGAATCGCCGCCCGCATAGACCGTGCCGCTGGAGCCGGCATTGCCCTGCACGGCTACCTGCATCACCGCGTCGCTGCGCAGGCTGCCGTTATTGGTCAGGCCGCTGGATGCCAGGCTCAGATCCTGCGCGCCGTAGATCGCACCCGCGTTGTCCAGCTTGCCGCCCAGCTGCAAGCTGGTCCGCTGGCTTCCGTAGAGCGTGCCGCTTGCCTGGTTGGCGACGGCGCCCGCAGCATCGACGTCGAGGTTGCCGCCAGACTGGATCACGCCCGCGTTGCCGAGCAGCATCGCCGTGTCGGCGCTGATGTCGCCCGCGGCGAGCAATTGACCTGCGGCCTCGTTGGTGAGGCTCTGGTTGCCGCTGACAGCAAGCGTAGTGCCCGCCTGGACCCTGCCGCTGTTGTCCAGGGTGACTGCCTGCAGTGTGGTGGCGGTGCCGCTTTGGGTCTGGCCGCTATTGTGCAGATCGGTACCGGCCATGGTCAGGGCCTGACCGCTGACCGCCTGCCCGAGATTGATCAGCCGGACGGACCCGGTGAGTCGCATGTTGCCGGTGGCACTGAGCGCGCCCTGGTTGGTCAGCGTGGTGCCGCCCATCGTCAGGCCGCCCTGGTCCGCCTGGATGGTGCCGCTGTTGCTGGCGTCACCCCGGGCGTCAAGGCTCATGCCCTGACCGGCCTCGAGCAGGCCCGCGTTCGCCAGACTGTCCGCCGCGATCGTCACGTCCTGACTGCCGTAGATGTCGCCCTGCGCGCTGGACGTAAAGGCACCCATCGATTGGACGTCCAGACGGCCATCGACCGCATAGAGCTTGCCGCGATTGGCGAACGTGCCGCCGCTGACGAGGTACAGATCCTGCTGCGCCTGGATCGCCCCGGAACTGCCTGCGTCTCCTGTGCTGTCCAGCAACAGCGAGCCGCCGCTGCGCAGGATGCCGCTGTTGCCCGTACTACCCGCAGCGATGACAACCGCATGCGCGCCATAGGCAAGACCATCGTTGACCAGCGCATGCGCGAGATCGAGATTCAGGTCATGGCCGGCATAGACCGTCGCGCCCGCCGCGTTGACGAGCGACGTGGCCTGGTCGAGCGTGAGATCGCTACCGGCCTGCAGCAGGCCGGCGTTGCTCGCCTCGCCCGTGTTGTTCACGGTCAGCGCGCCGTCGGCGAGCAGCATGCCCGTAGCGGCATTGCCGAGATCGCCGCCGCCGATCACGGCACTCCCCTTCGCATGCAGGTTGCCCGCGTTGTCGATCGCGATGGCTGACAACGCCAGATCGGTACCGCTCTGTATCTGGCCGCTTGCGCTGTTCTCGAAGCCGCCGGCGGACAACGTGGTGGCCTGACCGCTGACCAGCATGCCGCTGTTGCGGGCGGCGCCGGTCACCTGCGCCCGCACGTTGCGCTGGGCGCTGAGCGTGCCGCCGCTGTCCAGCGAACCGGCCGTCAGGGCGATGCTGCCCTGGTCGGCCTGGACGTAGCCCGAGTTGGCGAGCGCGCCACTCACGGTCAGAGCGGCGTCCTGCCTCGCTTCGATGGCACCGGCATTGAACAGCGATGCCGCCTTCAGCGCGATGCTGTCGCTGCCGTAGATATCGCCGCCGGCCTGATTGGTGAACGCGCCACCGACGGTCGCCGTCCAGCCGCCGCCCAGCGCATACAGCTTGCCGGCGTTGGCCAGCGTGCCGACGCTGGTCAGGCCGAGTTGCCCACCCGCCTGCACGATTCCCGCCGTGTCCAGGCTTGCACCGCTCAGGCTCACGTCACCATTGGCGACCGCCTGCCCATGAACGGCCAGCTCCTCGACTGCGCTGAGACTGATGTTGTGTGCGGCAGAAGCGTCGCCGGTGTGGGTCAGCCGGCCACCGCTGACGAGGGCAAGATCACTACCATCCGCCTGCAACGTACCGGTGTTGACCAGGTCGCCCGCACTCGTGAGGCGCACGGCCTGTTTCGCCTCGACCGCTCCAGCGTTGGCGAGCGATGTCGCATCCAGCGCCAGGTCGCCGCCGGCGTAGAGATCGCCCAATGCCGTGTTGGTGAACGCGCCGGAGAGCCGGGCCTGCCAGTTGCCGCCCAGCGCGTAAAGCGCGCCGCTGTTGTTCAGGCTGCCGCCATCGATCGCAAGCACGGTGCCGGCCTGGACGGTGCCGGCCGTGGTCAGCCGTGGCGCACTCAGGATCACCGCTGTGCCGGCCACCAGGGTGCCAGTGCTGCTCAGCGATGTTCTGCCGGCGAGTGTGATGTCACCACCCGCATCCAGATCACCGCGACTGTCCAGCGTATTGGCAGCGAAGTTGAGATGGCCGCGATCGGCTTGCACGCTGCCGAGGTTGATGGCCTGCCCCCTCACTTGAACGTCAACGCTTTGCGCGGACTCCAGGGCACCGGCGTTGTTCAGCAATGCGGCGCTGAGGTCGACCGCTCCATTGGCCAGGATGCTGCCGCCTGACGCATTGCTCAGCGCACCGCCCGCGTGCAGCACGAGTCCGCCACCTTGTGCCTGGATCTTGCCGCCGTTGCCCAGCTGGCCGGACGCGCTCAACATCATCGAGCTGCCGCTGTAGAGCGTGCCGGCATTGGCGATGTCGGCAGCGACGACGCTCACCGTACCGCCTGCCGCCAGCGTGCCGGCGTTGCTCACGGCCTGCGTGCTGCGCAGCGAGAGGTTGCCGGTGGCGCTGGTCTTGCCGGAGAGCACCACGTCGCCCGCGCTGGTGAGCGTGAGGCTGCCGTCCTGCGCGGCGATCTGCCCTTCGCTGTTGATGCCCAGGCCGGCTTCGGTGCCGACCAGGCGGATGGCACCGGCGTACATGCCGCCCACCGCGGACACGTCCAGCGCGACCGCCGGCTGGGCATCCGTCGGGGCAAGGGCCTGCGTGGCCAGCGATGCCGCGTTCACCCGGTTGGCGCCGGTGACCATGTTGAGCTGGCGCGCCCAGACGCCGGCGTTCACGCTTACCGCGCGGGCGATCAGGTCGACGCGGTCGACGTCGCTCGCTCCCAGGCCAGCCCCGCTTACGGTGAGGTGACCACCGGTGACGCGATAGCCGCCGAGCCCGCCGCTGGCGTCCAGCAGTGGCGTACCCGTGACGAGCGTGACGTGCGGCGTATTGATGAAGCTGCAGCCGGTGCAGTCGATGCCGTTCGGATTGGCCACCACCACATCGGCCGCATGACCGGCTACCTCGATCGCGCCGCCAAGTCTGCTTGGGGCGGTCGACGTGACCTCGTTGAGGATGAGTCGCGCCGATGAGCCATTCGACAGATTGGGGTTGCCTGCGACATAGCCGGCCAGCTGGGTGTTGCTGATCGCGCCGCTGTTGTTGAGGATCAAGCCCTGGCTCGTGACGTCGAACTGCTGGTAGCGGTTATGCGAAAGCCCGGCGGCATTGGGCGCAGCGATGTTCACCAGCGGCACGCCGTTCGGCGCCTGCATGGTCGAGGTGCTCGTGCTGCCATCGCCTCGCACCGGCGGGGGCGCCGTCTGCGCATGGACGTTGGGCAGGCCCAAAGCCAGGCTGAGTGCGGCCCACAAAGCCTTCTGGCGAAGCCCCTGCGCGACGGTGCGCGACGCGCGGCCGGAATACGAGTTGCGAAGCGTACGCAGGTGGGTATCCATCATGACGTCGATCCCTGGTTTACCGAGGCAATCCCTGTGACTAGCCGAACACCCTGCGTCTCTGCCTCGACGGACGCGGGGCGGTGAAGCATCAGTACGAATAAATCCACTGCATGCCGGCAGCGGGGCGCCGGGTACCGAAGCCGGACGGCGCCTGCAGCGCCCAGCCGGCGAACAGATCCCAGCTGAGGCCCCAACGGCTGCCACGCACGCCGAGCACGGCGCCGCTGACGACGTGACGGGTGATGCCCGGGGTCGGCGTGCCGCCGGCGCGACCCACGTCCACGCCGCCATACAACGCCACACCGCTGCGGCCGATCGGCCAGCCCAGCGTGTTGCGCCAATACGCGCCGTGCGGGCCGCCGAGCGTACGCTCGCCGTCGAAGCCGCGAACGGTGTAGCGCCCGGCCACGGTGATGTAGTCCTCGACATAGACCTGATCGCCGGTGCCCTGCACGTGCAGCTCGCTGGTCCACAGCCACGGTTGCGCACCGATACGGAACGGCAGGCCGAGGCTGGCGTCCAGCGTGGCGATGCCGGCGCGGAAGGTCGGACCGCCGTTCACGCTCGCCGTCCAGTCGCCGTCGAACCACGGCATGTTGCGGCGATAGGCCAGGCGCAGGTCGAGTTGCGCCTGACCCAGATAGCGCCGATGCACGAGGGCAAGCTCGATCGAGCGAGTCTGCCGCCGTTGCACATCGATCTCCACGCCATCCACGTAACTGTGCGCCTGGCGCCCGCTGAGCGTGAACTGCACCGAGGTCTTGCTAACTGCATCGCGATGCACCAGACGCGAAACACTCATGCTGCTGGTGCGCGAGCGCCCTGTGAAGCCGAAGGTCTGCAGCGAACCGGTCACCGGCTGGCGGTAGCCGTAGGCGTTGGTCGACGCGCTGAAGATCCAGTCGCCCCAGGGCGCGCTGTAGCTGAAGTTCGACCCCCGCGTATCGTGCTCCGGACCATCGCGCCCCACCGCATGGGTGACACCAGCGACGAACACGTCGTTGATGCCAAGCGGATGGTCCAGAACAAGGTTCACGCCACCTTGCTCGCGCCCGGTGGCATTGGAGCCGCTGTCGTCGTAGTTGAGAGTCACGTGCCACGGCGTGCCGCGCCGGACGGTGAGTACGAGATCGGAAGTACCCGGCTCGCGCCCGGGCGCGATATCGATCTTCACGTCCTGCGAGGACAGTCGCTTCATCTGCTCCAGCCCCTGCTCGATCGCGCGCAGGTCGAGAAGGTCGCCGGGACGCAACGGCAGCGCATTGCGCCATGCGATAGGGTCGGAACCCGGTGCGAAGCGCACGCGTCCGACCAAGCCAGGCACCAGCAGCAGACGCAGATGTCCGTGCGAGAGATTCTGTTCGGGTGTCGCCAGACGCGTCGTGACGTAGCCACGCGCAAGAAGCAGGTCCGATGCGCGATGGACGACAAGCGCCAGCCCCTGCCGCCCCACGCATCGTCCGGTGTAACGGTCCAGATAGCGTTGCAGGAAACCGAACGCCTCGTGGCGCGGCCCTTCCAGACTCAATGCACGCAGCGTGAAGCAGGGACTTTCCTGCGGCAATGCGATGGCGCGAAAACCCTTGGCCATGACGGGTTGCAACCGCACGTCGGGAGCATGCTGCATCTGCTCGCGCTGTTGCGCGGCGCGTGCGGCGCGCTCGCGTTGTTCCTGGGTCTGTGCGGGCGTTTGCTGGGCCTGAGCCCAGGCTGTCGAACCGAGGCCAAGCACGCAAGCGATGATGCGCACCCGGTGAAGCAAGAAACCACAGGACCGGGTTCCTGACATAACCAAAACCCACTCTCCCTGTTAAGCCAGGGCACCAGCAGCAGAGCCCCGAGCGTCCTTGTTTAATTGCATGGCAAGCACCTGCTGCCAGGATTCAACCTATCATGTCGGCCAAAACCGATCTGTAGGAATATTCCTAAATATCCCCGCTCATTCGCCTCGAACGCCAGACGCATCTCCGTTTGCGACGTCACCCTGGCGTTGTACGCGTCGTGCGGGAGACCTTGCGATCGTGCGCACCTGGAACGATGCCACCTCACAACCGATCTTCCCGCTTTCGAAAACAGCGAAGCCCCGGAAAGCATGAGCTGACCGGAGCTTCGAATAGTGCAGAAACTGGTGCCGGAAATAGGAATCGAACCTACGACCTACGCATTACGAATGCGCCGCTCTACCAACTGAGCTATTCCGGCGGAAGAGCCGGCGATTTTACGGGGAGGGGCGTGGCGGTGCAAGGGCGGGCCGGCAGCCCCGGCCTGTGGGGTGCCACCCGCCCACTGCTCAGAGGCTGGCGGAGCTGCTGCTGCCGACAACGCGCAATTCCTTCGGCAGGGCGAAGGTGATGTTTTCCGGTTCGCCGTCCAGCTCGCGCACGTCGCCGGCACCCCACGACTGCAGGCGGGCGATCACGTCGCGCACCAGCTTTTCCGGAGCCGAAGCGCCGGCGGTGAGGCCGATGCGGTTGACGCCATCGAGCCAGCTGCGCTCGATGTGCTCGGCGCCGTCGATCAGGAACGAGCGCACGCCCTGCTTCCCGGCCAGCTCGCGCAGGCGGTTGGAGTTGGAGCTGTTGACCGAGCCGACCACCAGCATCAGGTCGACCGCATCGGCGAGCCGGCGCACGGCGTCCTGGCGGTTCTGCGTGGCGTAGCAGATGTCGTCCTTGCGCGGACCCTCGATGTCGGGGAACTTCGCGCGCAACGCCTCGATGATCGCCTTGGTATCGTCCACCGACAGCGTGGTCTGGGTAACGTAGGACAGCTCGTGCGGGAATGCCGGCGCCAGCGTGGCGACGTTCTCCAGCGATTCGACCAGCAGGATCTCGCCGCTGTTGGCCGGGTTCCACTGGCCCATCGTGCCCTCGACTTCCGGATGGCCGGCGTGGCCGATCAGCACCACGCTGCGGCCGATGCGGCCCAGTCGCGCCACCTCCATATGCACCTTGGTGACCAGCGGACAAGTAGCGTCGAAGACCTTGAGATGGCGCTGCTCGGCCTCCTCGCGCACCGCCTGCGACACGCCGTGGGCGCTGAAGATCACGGTGGCGCCGTCGGGCACTTCATGCAGCTCCTCGACGAACACCGCACCGTCGGCACGCAGCTTGTCGACCACGTAACGGTTGTGCACCACCTCGTGCCGCACGTAGATCGGTGCGCCGTAGGATTCCAGCGCACGCTCGACGATGGCGATGGCGCGGTCGACGCCGGCGCAGAAGCCGCGGGGATTGGCGAGCAGGATGTCCATTGACTTCTCGGGAGTGGGTGATGAGGAGCGAGAACGAGCAAAGGCAGCCACTCGCTTCTCACTCCTGATTTTTCTCGCTCCTCAATTATCGCACGCTGTCCCCGGACCTGCCGGTGAACAGGCCGAACGCGATCAGCATCACGGCGCCGACGGTGATGCCGCAATCGGCGATGTTGAACACCGGGTAGCTCCACTGGCGAAAGTACACGTGGATGAAGTCGGTGACCTGGGCCGCGTGCAGGCGGTCGATCAGATTGCCGATCGCACCGCCCACGATCAGCGCCAGCGGCAGCGCGGTACGCCAGTCGCGCCGCGGCGTGCGCCGCAGCCAGCCCATCAGCACGGCGCTGATCGCCACCGCCAGCAACACGAAGAACCAGCGCTGCCAGCCGGCGCCGTCGGCCAGGAAGCTGAACGCGGCGCCGGTATTGAAGGCCAGCGTCCAGTTCAGGAAACCCGGAATCACCGGATGCGGCACGCCCACCGGCTGCAGCGCGTGTAGCGCCCACCACTTGCTGAGTTGGTCGAGCACGATGACGGTGGCGGACAGCCACAACCAGGAGAGTGCGTTGGGTTTCGGGGTCATGAAGCACAGGGACTCGGTGATGAAAAATTTCGGTCGTCGGGATTCCAGAAAGCCGGCGGGCAGGGCCTGCCGGCTCCTGGCGGTCCATGAGCTATCCGGTCAGAACCAGCGGCGATCCTCGCCCGGCCCCTCGACGTTGCCGACACAGCGACCGCACAGTTCGGGGTGGTCGGCGTGGCTGCCCACGTCGTCGCGGCGGTGCCAGCAGCGCACGCACTTGGCGGCGCCGCTCACGTCGGCGCGAACCCAGGCTCCGGCGCCGTCCAGCTCCACCTTCACCGCATCGTCCGCGCGCGGCGTCGATGGCGCCAGGGCGAAGTCGGAGGTGATGAAGAAGAAGCGCAGTTCGTCGGCGACCTCGGCGTAGCGCGACTGCACCGCGGCGTCGGCATGGACCACCAGCTTCGCTTCCAGCGCCGCGCCGATCCGCTCGGCCTTGCGCATGCCTTCGAGCACGCGCGAAGCGCTGTCGCGGATCGCCAGCAAGTCGGCCCACCAGCGCCGCTGTTCCGGCGAGTTCTGGGTGGCGGCCAGGCCGCCGTACCAGGTTTCGAACAGCACGCTGTCGCCGCGCTCGCCCGGCATGGCCTGCCAGATTTCCTCGGCGGTGAAGCTGAGGATCGGCGCCAGCCAGCGCACCAGCGCTTCGGCGATGCGGTACATCGCGCTCTGCGCGCTGCGCCGGCCGCGGCTGTCGGTCGGCATGGTGTAGAGCCGGTCCTTGGTGATGTCCAGGTACAGCGCGCCCAGTTCGTTGGTGCAGAAGTTCTGGATGCGCGCCACCACTTCGGGGTAGTCGTAACGCTCGTACGCGGCGGTGACCGCCTGCTGCACGTCGTACGCCTGCTGCACGGCCCACTGGTCCAGCAGCAGGCTGTCTTCCACCGGGACCAGATGCCTTGCCGGATCGAAGCCGTCCAGGTTGCCGAGCAGGAACTTCGCGGTATTGCGGATGCGCCGGTAAGTGTCGGAGACGCGCTTGAGGATCTCGTCGGAGACGGTCATCTCGTTGCGGTAGTCGGCCGAGGCCACCCACAGCCGCAGCACGTCAGCGCCCAGCGTGTCCATCACCTTCTGCGGCGCCACCACGTTGCCCAGCGACTTGGACATCTTGCGGCCGTTCGCGTCCACCGCGAAACCGTGCGTGAGCACTTCGTCGTAGGGCGCGCGGCCGTGGATCGCCGACGAGGTCAGCAGCGACGACTGGAACCAGCCGCGATGCTGGTCGGAGCCTTCCAGGTACATCACCTTGCAGTGCGACGCCGTGCCCTGCTGCAGTTCCGGGCGCTGGCCGATCACCGCGTAGTGCGTCACGCCGGAATCGAACCAGACGTCGAGCACGTCGGTGACTTTCTCGTAGTCGTTCGCGTCGGCGCCGAGCAGCTCGGCCGCGTCCAGCGCGAACCATGCGTCGATGCCGCCCTGCTCCACCTTCTGCGCGACCTGCTCCAGCAACGCGACCGAATCCGGGTGCGGCTCCTGCGTGGCCTTGTGCACGAACAGCGCGATCGGCACGCCCCAGGTGCGCTGGCGGCTGATGCACCAGTCCGGGCGGCCGGCCACCATCCCGGCGATGCGCTCCTCGCCCCAGCCCGGCACCCAGCGCACGTTCCTGATCGAGGTGAGTGCCGTCTCGCGCAGCTGCGCCTGCTCCATCGAGATGAACCACTGCGGCGTGGTGCGGTAGATCACCGGCGTCTTGTGCCGCCAGCAGTTCGGGTAGCTGTGCTCGATCTTCGCGAACGCCAGCAGCACGCCGCGCTGGCGCAGCAGGTCGACGATGGCGTCGTTCGCCTTCCAGATATGCATGCCGCCCAGGCCGAGGCCATCGGCAACGGGAGTGTCGATGCGATAGGTGCCGCGCGGCTCGATGTAGTTGAGCAGGCCGATGCCGTATTCGCGCGCCACCACGAAATCCTCGACGCCGTGGTCGGGCGAGGTGTGCACCGCGCCGGTGCCGTCCTCGGCGCTGACGTGCTCGCCGAGGATCACCGGCACCTCGCGCGGGTAGAACGGATGGTGCAGTTTCAGGCCTTCCAGCGCCCTGCCCGACGCACGGCCGAGTACGCGGCTCCCCTCTCCCCCCGGGAGAGGGGCTGGGGGTGAGGGTTCGGTGGAACCGGAATGATTCGCTCCGCCCGTACCCTCATCCGCCCTCCGGGCACCTTCTCCCACAGGGAGAAGGGAATAGCGTGCAGTGACCTTGTCGACCAGCGCAGCGGCGATCACCAGCAGCACGCGCCTGCCGTTCCGCGACGGGCCTTCGATCAGCGCGTATTCCAGATCGGCGCCGAGCGACACCGCCTGGCTTTCCGGCAGGGTCCACGGCGTGGTGGTCCAGATCGGGATGGCGGCGATGGCATCGCCGGCGTCCACGCCGAACTTCGCCAGCAGCGCGTTCGGCTCGACCGCGTCGTACGCCACGTCGACCGCAGGCGAAACCTTGTCGCCGTATTCGATCTCCGCCTCGGCCAGCGCCGAGGCGCAGTCGAAGCACCAGTACACCGGCTTGGCGCCGCGCACCACGTGGCCGTTGGAAACGATGCGCGCCAGTGCGCGCAGCATGTCGGCCTCGAAGCGGAAATCCATCGAGCGATACGGGTGGTCCCAGTCGCCGAGCACGCCGAGCCGCTTGAAGTCGGCGCGCTGGGTGTCGACCTGCTCGGTCGCGTACTCGCGGCACTTCTGCCGGAATGCGGCGGCGTCGAGCTTGTCGCCCGGCTTGCCGTACTTCTTCTCCACCGCTATCTCGATCGGCAGGCCGTGGCAGTCCCAGCCCGGCACGTACGGCGCGCGATGGCCGGCCAGCAGCTTGGACTTGACCACGATGTCCTTGAGGATCTTGTTGACCGCGTGGCCGATGTGGATCGGGCCGTTCGCGTACGGCGGACCGTCGTGCAGCACGAACACGCTGTCGCGATCGGCGGTTTTCTGCTGGATCTGCGCGTAGCGATCGACCCGGGCCCACTCCGCCAGCCAGCCCGGCTCGCGCTTCGGCAAGTCGCCGCGCATGGGGAACGCCGTCTGCGGCAGGTTGATCGTGCTTTTGTAATCGTGGGTCATTGCGTGGATGCCGTCACTGAGCTGTTGCCGCCCGCCGGATGGCAGGCAAAGAAGGGAAAGTTAGTCGATTTCGACCCGTGCCGTAATGCCCGCGTCTTCAGAGCCTGCTCATGATCTCAGGCCTCGGCCAGCCGCGGGTTCATGCCCAGCAGCTCGCGCGCCCGGCGCGAGTCCAGCGCCATCTGCGCCTTGAGCGGCTCCAGCCCGTCGAATTTCTGCTCGTCGCGCAGCTTGGCGACGAACTGCACCGCCATGCGCTGGCCGTAAAGGTCGCCCTCGAAGTCGAACAGGTGCACTTCCAGCAGCGGCTCGGCGACCTCGTTCACGGTGGGGCGTACGCCAAGGCTGGCCACGCCCGGCCAGCTGCACTCGCCCTCGCCCAGCCCCACGCGCACCGCGAAGATCCCCTGGATCGGGCTGACCCGCTGCGACAGGTGGATGTTGGCGGTGGGATAACCCAGCGTGCGGCCGAGCTGGTTGCCGTACTCCACCTTGCCTTCGATCACGAACGGCCGGCCCAGCAGCGACTCGGCCCCGGCGAACTCGCCCGCCGCGAGCAGGGCGCGCACCCGGCTGGCCGAGACACGGGTGCCGTCGAGCTGCACCATCGGCATGCTGCAGGCGGTGAAGCCGAGCTGCGCGCCCATCCGCTCCAGCAGCGCCATGTCGCCGCCGCGCTTGTGGCCGAAGCGGAAATCGCCGCCCACCCACACTTCGCGCGCGGCCAGCCGTTCGACCAGCACGCGCCGCACGAAATCCTCGGCCGACATCGCGGTCAGCGCCCGGTTGAAGCGCAACAGCAAGGTGTGCTCCATGCCGGCAGCGGCGAAACCGCGCAGCTTCTCGCGCACGCTGGACAGCCGCGGCACCGGTTCGGGCGAGAAGAACGCGCGCGGCAGCGGCTCGAAGCTCACCACCACCGGGCTGCAGCCGAGCGCCTGCGCGCGCTCGCGCACCTGGGCCAGCAAGGCCTGGTGACCGCGGTGCAGGCCATCGAACGCGCCGACCGCGATGACGCTGCCGCGCGGCGCCAGGCAGGGGCCTGCGACATCCCTGGAAAGTCTCATCATCGCGTGAGTATAACGGCCCGGCTGCCCGCGATAAGAGCCTCAGGCGGGTTCACGCACCGCGCAGGTCGCGCAGGCGGAAGCCGCCGGCAAACAGCACGGCGACATAACTGGCCCCGCCGGCCAGCACCAGCACGGCCAGATGCCACAGCCGGGTCAGCACCGACACCCCGTGGGTCCAGTTCGGCCATAGCCAGCGGCCCAGCAACAGCACCGCCACCATCGCCGCGCAGGCCGCGGCCAGCCGCAGCAGATGCCGCGACCAGCCCGGCTGGCGCTGGTAGACACCGGCCTTCTTCAGCCAGTGCCACAGCAGCCACAGGTTCACGTAGGCGGCCACCGCGCTGGCCATGCCAAGCGCCATGTGCAGGCCGGGCAGCCGGGCCAGGCCGTCCAGCCAGGCCAGCTGCTTCAGCTCGGCCGGCGCCCACAGCTCGAACAGCAGCGCCAGGAACACCACGTTCAGCAGCATGTTGGCGAGCAGCGAAGCCACGCCCGCGCGCACCGGCGTGCGCGTGTCCTGGCGCGCGTAGAACGCCGGCAGCAGCACCTTCACCAGTGCGAACGCCGGCAGGCCGAAGCTCAGCGCGGTGATCGACAGGGTTGCCATGTGGGTGTCGTGCGCGGTCCAGTGGCCGTGCTGGAACAACGTCGCCACCAGTGGCCCGGCCAGCAGCATCAGCGCGAACATCGCCGGCACCGCGATCAGCAGGGTGACGCGCAGGCCCCAGTCCAGCGCGCGCGAGAAACCGGCGGTGTCGGTGGTGACGTGATGGCGCGACAGCGACGGCAGGATCACCGTGCCCAGCGCCACGCCGAACACGCCCAGCGGCAGTTCCAGGAAACGATCCGCCTGCGACAGCCAGCTCTGCGAGCCGACCACCAGCAGCGAGGCGATCACCGTGTCGAACAGCAGGTTGATCTGCGCCACCGACGAACCGAACAGGGTCGGCACCATCAGCCGCATGATCCGGCGCACCTCCGGGTGGCTCCAGCCCCAGCGCGGCAGGGTCAGCAGGTCCAGCCCGCGCAGCGCCGGCAGCTGGAACAGCAGCTGCAGGATGCCGGCCGCCAGGATCGCCCAGCCCATCGCCATGATCGGCGTCTGCAGCCGCTTCGACAGCCACAGCGCGCCGGCGATCATGCACAGGTTGAGGATCACCGGGGTCAGCGCCGGCAGGCCGAAGCGATGGAAACTGTTCAGCGCCCCGCCGGACAGCGCGGTCAGCGACACGAACAGCAGGAACGGGAAGGTCAGCCGCAGCAGTTCGACGGTGAGTCCGAACTTCTGCGGCTCGTCGATCGCGCCGGGCGAGAACAGCACGGTCACCTGCGGCGCGAAGATGATCCCCAACGCGGTGATCAGCAGCAGCACGCCGCCCAGCGTGCCCGACACCCGCGACATCAGGTCCTTCAGCTGCGCATGCGTGCCCTTTTCCTTCACTTCCGTGAAAACCGGCACGAAGGCGGTGGAGAACGAGCCCTCGGCAAACAGCCGGCGCATGAAGTTGGGGATGCGGAACGCCACCCAGAACGCATCGGTGGCGCCGTTGGCGCCGAACGCGGCATTGATCGACATGTCGCGCACCAAGCCGAGCACCCGCGAAACCATCGTCATGCTGCTGAACGAGAGCAGCCCGCGGAGCATGCTGGGTGACTTCATGTGGCGGTTCGTTACCTTCGGCGTCGATCACGCGGGGCGCGTAGTTTGACAGCCCGCGCGGGCAGGATGACAGCGCGGATATGGCAGAATAGCGGCACGACGACCGCCACGCGCCCATGCCGGCCCTCGGCGTGGCCGCCTAAATGATTGACGCACCGGCGAATCGACCGCATAATTGGCGTCTTTTTCCACCCTCAACCCTGCATTCCGGAGTTCTACCTTGGCCAACATCAAGTCCGCGAAGAAGCGCGCGCGCCAGTCCGAACAGCGCCGTCTGCGCAACATCAGCGCCCGCTCCATGGTCCGCACCGCCCTGAAGAAGGTCGTCAAGGCCGTCGAGGCCAAGGACAAGGCTGCCGCCGTCGCCGCGTTCGCCGCCGCCCAGCCGGTGATGGACCGCTACGCCGCCCGCGGCCTGATCCACAAGAACAAGGCCGCCCGCCACAAGAGCCGCCTCAACGCGAAGATCCGCGAACTGGCGTAAGCCGGGGCGCGATTCGAGTTGACGAAAAGCCGGCGCAAGCCGGCTTTTTCATGCCCGCCCCACGCGACGCCGGATGGCGTCACTGCCGCGGCCGGAACTCCAGCGGCATCGGCTCCGTCCGCGCCGCCGCCGGCGGCTTCGGGCCGCAGGCGCCGCAGGTGCTGCAGCCATCGCTGCAATCGCCGGTCGCCTCTTTCGGCTGCAGGCGACGGCCCAACGCGCGCACCCACGCGGCGCGCCCGGGGCGGCTGCAGCGGATCGACGCGGCCGCCAGCCAGCGGTTGGCGAGCTTCGGTGCCAGCTTGCGGAACACGATCAGCACGCTGGCCAGCACGACCAGGCCGACCACCACGTACTGCAGCAGCAGGCCGGTACTCATGCCAGCATCCTCGCCACCTGGTAGACGATGAACGACGCGGCGTAGGCCATCACGAACATGTAGCCGAACGAGATCGCCACGTTGCGCCAGGAATCGGTTTCGCGCTTGATGATCGCCAGCGTGGACATGCACTGCGGCGCATACGCGAACCACACCAGCAGCGACAGCGCGCTGGCCAGCGGGATCTGCCCGGCCAGCGCATGGCCCAGCCCGCCGGCCGCCTCGCCGCCGACCAGGTAGACGGTGGCCAGCGCCGCCACCGCCGTTTCGCGCGCGGCAAACGCCGGGATCAGCGCCAGGCTGATCTGCCAGTTGAAGCCGATCGGCGCGAAGACATACTGCAACGCCCGGCCGATGTAGCCGGCGAAGCTGTACTCGATCGCCGGCTGGGTCGCGCCCTCCGGCGCGCCCGGGAAGGTGGAGAGGAACCACATCAGCACGGTCAGGCCGAGGATCACGCCGGTCAGCCGCTTCAGGAAGATCATGCCGCGCTCGTACAGGCCGATCGCCACGTCGCGCAGCTTGGGCATGCGGTACGACGGCAGCTCCATCAGCAGCGCGTGCTCGCTCTTGTCGCGGCGGATGTGTTTCATCACCCAGCCCACCAGCATCGCGCCGAGGATGCCGGCCAGGTACAGCGCGAACAGCACCACGCCCTGCAGGTTGAACACGCCGAACACGTAGCGGATCGGTATGAAGGCACCGATCAGCAGTGCGTACACCGGCAGCCGCGCCGAGCAGGTCATCAGCGGCGCGATCAGGATCGTGGCCAACCGGTCGCGCGGATCCTGGATGCTGCGCGTGCCCATGATGCCGGGGATCGCGCAGGCGAAGCTCGACAGCAGCGGAATGAACGAGCGCCCGGTCAGCCCCACCGACAGCATCAGCCGGTCGAGCAGGAACGCCGCGCGCGGCAGGTAGCCGGACTCCTCCAGCACGATGATGAACAGGAACAGCACCAGGATTTCCGGCAGAAAACCCAGCACCGTGCCGAGGCCGCCGAACAGGCCGTCGTTGACCAGGCTCTGCAGCGGCCCGGCCGGCATCCATGCGGCAACGTGCCCGCCCAGCCAGCCGAAGCCGTCGCCGATGGCGTCGGTCATCGGCTTGCCGATCGAGTACACCGCCTGGAATACCAGGAACATCACCACCGCCAGGATGGCCAGTCCGAACACCGGATGCAGGGTCCAGCGGTCCAGCGCATCGTCGAGTTCCGCGGTGGCGCGCGGCATCGTCACCGTTGCCGCCAGCAATTCACGCACCTGCGCGTGCAGGTCGGCGCGGCCGGCCGCGTCGCCCACCTGCGCCGGCGCCGCCGGCGGCACCTCGCCGTCGACCCGTTCGATCAGTCCCCGCGCGCCGCCGCGTTTCACCGCGACGGTTTCCACCACCGGCAGGTCCAGCCGGCGCTGCAGCTCCGGCACGTCGATGACGATGCCGCGCTGGCGCGCGGTGTCCATCATGTTCAGCGCCAGCACCACCGGCCGGCCGAGGCGCTTGACCTCCAGCACGAAGCGCAGGTGCAGGCGCAGGTTGGTCGCGTCGGCGACGCAGACGATCAGGTCCGGCGGCACCTCGCCCGGGTAGTTGCCGGCGCAGACATCGTGGGTGATCTGCTCGTCCGGGCTGTTCGCGTCGAGGCTGTAGGCGCCCGGCAGGTCGAGGATCTGCAGTACACGGCCCGACGGCGCGGTGAAGCGGCCTTCCTTGCGCTCCACCGTGACGCCGGCGTAGTTCGCCACCTTCTGCCGGCCGCCGGTGAGCAGGTTGAATAGGGCCGTCTTGCCGCAGTTCGGGTTGCCCACCAGGGCGATGCGCAGGGTCGAAGCGCTCATGCCGCCACCCCGGTCCGCACGCTGATCCGGGCCGCCTCGGCGCGACGCAGGGCAAAGCGGGTGAAACCGATCTGGATCAGCAGCGGGTCGCCGCCCATCGGCCCCACCGCCACCACACGCACCGGCTCGCCGTCGACGAAGCCCAGGTCGCGCAGGCGCTGCGCGATCGGGTCGGCCGCGTGCGCATCGTCGACGCGGTCGACCACGGCAGGGGCACCCTTGGGCAAATCGGACAGACGCACAGGCTGGATTCTCAAATAAGAATAGTTCGCATTATAGACCTAGACTCGGCCCGCTGCACCACGCCCGGTTTATCATCGCGTTATTTGCCACAGGCACGACCGATGACCGATTCCATCCTGAGCGAGCGTCGCGGCACGGTCGCCTGGCTCACCCTGAACCGCCCGCAAATCCACAACGCGTTCGACGACACGCTGATCGCCGCGCTCACCGACGCGCTGGCGGCCGCCGACGCTGACCCGGCCGTGCGCGCCGTGGTGCTGAGCGGCAACGGCAGTTGTTTCTCGGCCGGCGCCGACCTGAACTGGATGCGCGGCATGGCCGGCGCCAGCGAGCAGGAAAACCGCGAGGACTCGCTGCGCCTGGCGCGGCTGATGCGCCACCTGCAGTTCCTGTCCAAACCGACCATCGCCCGTGTCAACGGCGCCGCCTACGGTGGCGGCGTGGGCCTGGTCGCCTGCTGCGACATCGCGGTCGGCGTGGACACCGCCAAGTTCGCGCTGTCGGAAGTGAAGCTGGGCCTGGTGCCGGCGGTGATCTCGCCGTACGTGATCGCCGCGATCGGCCTGCGCGAGGCGCGCCGGCTGTTCATCACCGGCGAGGTGTTCGACGCCGCCACCGCGGCACGCATCGGCCTGCTGCATGCGGTGGTATCCGCCAGCGAGCTGGACGAAGCGATCGAGCGCCAGCTGTATCTGCTCGCCAAGGCCGGCCCGCTGGCCCAGCGCGAAGCGAAACAGCTGGCGTTGCGCATCGGCGGCATCGACCCGGCACAGGCCGAGCGCATCGACGGCGCCAACGCCGAACTGATCGCCCGCCTGCGCGTGTCGCCGGAAGGCCAGCACGGCCTGGGCGCCTTCCTCGACAAGCGTGCGCCGGCGTGGGTCGGCCAGGCCAAGTAGGTTCCGCCATGCTGCGCCGCGCAGCGGCGGCAACATCCCGATCTGCTAGCTTTGACGGCTTTGCATCGACACGAACGGTTCCAGGGATTCCGCATGTTCGAACGCGTACTGATAGCCAACCGCGGCGAGATCGCCTGCCGCGTGATCCGCACCTGCCGCCGCCTCGGCATCCACGCCATCGCGGTGTATTCGGAAGCCGACCGCGACGCGCAACACGTGCGGCTGGCCGACGAGGCGTGGCCGATCGGCGGCCCGCGTCCGGCCGATTCGTACCTGCGCGGCGATGCGATCCTCGAGGTGGCGAAGCGAACCGGCGCGCAGGCGATCCATCCCGGCTATGGCTTCCTCTCGGAGAACACCGATTTCGCCCGCATGTGTACCGACGCCGGCATCGCCTTCATCGGGCCGCGCCCGGAAAGCATCGACGCGATGGGTTCCAAGGCCGCCGCCAAGGCGCTGATGGAACAGCACGCGGTGCCGCTGGTGCCGGGCTACCACGGCGCCGACCAGGACGCCGCCCACCTCGCCGAGCAGGCCGCCAGAACCGGCTTCCCGCTGATGATCAAGCCGGCCGCCGGCGGCGGCGGCAAGGGCATGCGCATCGTGCGCAGCGCGAGCGAATTCGCCGACGCGCTGGCCTCGGCGCAGCGCGAAGCCGCCAGTTCCTTCGGCGATGCGCGGATGATCCTGGAGCGCTACGTCGAGCACCCGCGGCACATCGAGTTCCAGGTGTTCGGCGACACCCACGGCAACGTGATCCACCTCAACGAACGCGAATGCTCGGCCCAGCGCCGCTACCAGAAGGTGCTGGAGGAAACCCCCTCGCCGTTCCTCGACGACGCCCGCCGCCGGGCAATGGGCGCAGCCGCCGTCGCCGCCGCAAAGGCGGTGAACTACGTCGGCGCCGGCACGGTGGAATTCATCGTGGCGCGGCAGGCCGATGGAAGTCCGGGCGAATTCTTCTTCATGGAGATGAACACGCGGCTGCAGGTCGAGCATCCGGTCACCGAGATGACGCTCGGCCTGGACCTGGTCGAGTGGCAGCTGCGCGTCGCCGCCGGCGAGCCGCTGCCGCTGACGCAGGATCAGGTGCACGCGCACGGCCATGCCATCGAGGTGCGCCTGTACGCGGAAGACCCGGACCAGAACTTCCTGCCCGGCTCCGGCAAGCTGCAAACCCTGCGCCTACCCGCGCCATCGCGCCACGTGCGCCTCGACGGCGGCGTGATCGAAGGCGACAGCGTGACGATCTTCTACGACCCGATGATCGCCAAGCTGATCGTGTGGGACGAGGACCGGCCGCAGGCCCTGCAGCGGCTTCGCGAGGCGCTGGCGGCCAGCGAGATCGTCGGCCCGAAATCGAACATCGGTTTCCTCGAACGGCTGGCGCGGCACCCGGCGGTGGTCGAGGGGCGCATCGACACCGGCTACCTGGATCGCCATCTGGGCGAGTTCCTGGTCGGCGATGCCACGCCTTCCGACGGCACGCTGTTTGCCGCCGCCACCGCCGCGCTGCTGCACGACGAGCTGCACGTCCGGGGCGCTCCGGTGGATCCGCACTCGCCCTGGGCGCGCGCCGACGCCTGGCGCATCGGCCATGCCGGCAAGCGCATCGTGGCACTGACCTCTCGCGAACGGCGTTTCGAAGTCGAAGCGCACGGCCACGGCGGCGACTACCGGCTGCGCCACGGCGAGACCCACTGCGAAGTGCGCGGCGCGCGCGTGGCCGACAACAGCCTCAGCGCCCGCTTCGACGGCGAATCCCTGCGCGTGCCGCTGCGCGCCGACGCGCAACGCGTGCTGCTGCACGACGCACATGGCCAGCGCCACCACTTCAGCCGCGCCGCCGCGTTCGCCTGGGAACCGAAGGACGCGGCCGGCGGCAACCAGGTCATCGCGCCGATGCCCGGCCGCATCGTGCTGGTGAAGGCGCAGGCCGGCGATGTGGTGGAACACGGCCAGGAACTGCTGGTGATGGAGGCGATGAAGATGGAACTGGCCTTGAAGGCGCCACGTACCGGCACCATCGAAAGCGTGAACGCCACGCAAGGCGAGTTCGTCGAGGCGGACGCCGTACTGGTGCGTTTCGCCGACTGAGCTTTTTTGAACCCCTCTCCCCTGGGAGAGGGCTGGGGTGAGGGTACGGGCTTCGTACAGACATCCATGCAAGCCCCGAACCCTCATCCGCCCCTTCGGGGCACCTTCTCCCGGTGGGAGAAGGACATCATGTCCTCCGGAGTTTTCCCATGAACGCTTCCAATCACGTCCGCATCGTCGAAGTCGGCGCCCGCGACGGCCTGCAGAACGAGAAGACCCTGCTGCCGGCCGAGGTGAAGATCGCGCTGATCGACCGGCTGTCTTCCACCGGCCTCAAGACGATCGAGGCGACCAGCTTCGTCAGCCCGAAGTGGGTGCCGCAGCTGGCCGATGCGGCCGAGGTGTTCCGCGGCATCCGCAAGGTACCGGGCGTGAGCTACCCGGTGCTGGTGCCGAACCTGCAGGGCTACCAGCGCGCGCGCGAAGTCGGCGCCACGGACATCGCGGTGTTCACCGCCGCGTCGGAAGCGTTCAACCGCAGGAACATCAACGCATCGATCGACGAGTCGATCGAGCGCTTCATCCCGGTGATGGACCAGGCCCGGGCTGACGGCGTGCGGGTGCGCGGCTACGTCTCCACCGTGCTCGGCTGCCCGTACCAGGGCGAGGTGCCGGTGGCCGACGTGGTGCGCGTGGCGCGCCGGATGCACGAGCTGGGCTGCCACGAGATCTCGCTGGGCGACACCATCGGCGTGGGCACGCCGGCGAAAGCGCGCGCGATGCTGCACGCGGTGGCGCAGGAAGTGCCGATGGCGGCGCTGGCCGTGCACTTCCACGACACCTACGGACAGGCGCTGGCGAACATCCTGGCCTGTCTGGAGGAAGGCGTGCGCGTGGTCGACAGCGCCGTCTCCGGCACCGGCGGCTGTCCCTACGCGAAGGGCGCCACCGGCAACGTGGCCAGCGAGGACGTGGTCTACATGCTGCACGGCATGGGCATCGAGACCGGCATCGACCTCGATCTGCTGATCGCCACCGGCGCCTGGCTGGCCGCGCAGCTGCACAAGGAAACCGCCAGCCGGGTCACCCGCGCGCGTACCGCCGCGGGCTGAAAGCTCGCTATCATCGACGCTTCGGCTGACCGGACGAAGCGATGCGCGCAAGCCTGACGACCTGGTGGCAAACGGCGGCGGTCCTGCTGCTCCTGCTGTGCTCCCTGCCCGTGGGCGCGACCACGCCCAAGGGCGACTGGCTGTTGCTGCCCGAGCGCGTGTGGACCGGCAGCGGCGACGCCGCGCACGGCGGCTGGGCGGTGCTGGTGCACGACGGCGCGATCGCCGCGGTGGGCCCGGCCTCGTCGATCCAGGCACCGCCCGGCGCGCAACGCGTCGAACTGCCCGGCGCCACGCTCACCCCCGGCCTGATCGACCTGCACTCGCACCTGTTCCTGCATCCGTACAACGAAACGTTGTGGAACGACCAGGTGCTGACCGAACCGCAGGATTACCGCACGCTGGAAGCCGCCGCCCACGCCAGAGCCACGCTGATGGCCGGCTTCACCGCCCTGCGCGACCTCGGCACCGAGGGCGCGGGCTTTGCCGACGTGTCGATCCAGCGCGCGATCAACGAAGGGCTGATCCCGGGGCCGCGGATGTTCGTCGCCACGCGCGCCATCGTCGCCACCGCCAGCTATGGACCGGGGCCGCGCGGCTTCCGCCCGGATCTCGACCTGCCGCAAGGCGCGCAGCCGGTCAGCGGCGTGGATGCGGCCATCGCCGCCGTGCGCGAGCAGGCCGCCCGCGGCGCCGACTGGATCAAGCTGTACGCGGACTATCGGGTGGGGCCGGGCGGTGAAACCGCGCCCACCCTCAACCCGGCGGAACTGAAGGCGATCGTCGACACGGCGCACCAGATCGGCCGCCCGGTCGCAGCGCACGCGGCCAGCGATGCCGGCGTGCGGATGGCGGTCGAAGCCGGCGTGGACACCATCGAACACGGCTACGGCGCCAGCGAGGCGACCTTCCGCCTGCTCAAGCAGAAGGGCGTGGCCTATGAACCCACGCTCACCGCCGTCGACGCCACCTCGGAGTATTTCCAGCACTACGTGCCGGGCAAGTCCGAACCCACGCCTGCCATGAAGGAAGCCGAGCGCGCGTTCCGCACCGCGCTGAAAGTCGGCGTCACCATCGGCAACGGCAGCGACGTGGGCGTGTTCGCGCACGGCACCAACTGGCGCGAACCCGCGGCGATGGTACGCGACGGCATGACTCCGGCGCAGGCGCTGCACGCGGCCACCGACGTGGCGGCGAAGATCCTGCGCCAGTCGCAGCACTTCGGCCGCATCGCACCCGGCCTGGCAGCCGACCTCGCCGCGTTCAGCGGCGATCCCAGCACGCAGATCGACGCCCTGAAGAAACCGGTCTTCGTGATGAAGGCCGGCGTTCCCTACCGCACCCCCGACATGACCCCATGACCGACACGTTCCTTGTCCGCCCGATCGAACCGTCCGACAACGCGGCCATGGCCGCGATCATCCGCAGCGTGATGCCCGAGTTCGGCGCCGACGGTCCCGGCTTCGCGATCCACGACATCGAAGTCGACACGATGTACCAGGCCTACGCGCAACCGCGTTGCAGCTATTTCGTGGTCGAGCGCGACGGTGTGGTGATCGGCGGCGGCGGCATCGCACCGCTGGAAGGCGGCGAGCCGGACGTGTGCGAGCTGCGCAAGATGTACTTCCTGCCCACGGCGCGCGGCATCGGCGCGGGCACGGCGATGATGCAGCGCTGCCTCGACGCGGCGCGCGCGCACGGCTTCAAGCGCTGCTACCTGGAAACGCTGACCGGCATGGATGCGGCGCAGGCGCTGTACAAGCGCAGCGGTTTTACCGCCCTGTGCAGCGCGATGGGCGGCACCGGCCACCACGGCTGCGACCGCTACTTCATCCGCGAGCTGTGAGGTGAGGTGATGGCGAACCACGATCCCCGCATCGACGCCTACATCGCGAAATCCGCCGGCTTCGCCCGGCCGATCCTGGAACACCTGCGCGCGCGGGTGCACGAGGCCTGCCCCGAGGTGGAGGAAAGCCTGAAGTGGAGCATGCCGTTCTTCAGCTACAAGGACGCGCCGATGTGCATGATGGCCGCGTTCAAGCAGCACTGCAGCTTCGGTTTCTGGTTGTCGAAGGAAGTCACCGGCGGCAGCGACGAGGAAGGCATGGGCCAGTTCGGCAAACTCGCCACGCTGAAGGACCTGCCCTCGGACAGGCAGCTCGCCGCCCACCTGAAGAAGGCAATGGCGCTGAACGAGGCCGGCGTGAAGAAGGCGCGCCCGAAGGCCGCCGCGAAACCCGCACCGGCGCTGCCGGACGACCTGTCCGTCCTGCTCGCCAAGCGGCAGCACGCCGCCGCGCGCCAGGCATGGGCAAGCTTCCCGCCCGGCGCGCAGCGCGAGTACGTCGACTGGATCGCCGAGGCGAAAACCGACGCCACCCGCCAGAAGCGCCTCGCCACCACCCTGGAGTGGCTGGCCGAAGGCAAGCGGCGCCACTGGAAATACGAGAAATGCTGAAGGCCACCGCCCGATGATCCGCACCGCCCGCGACGAAGACGCCGCCGCCATCCACGCGATCTACGCCCCCTCGGTCAGCGCCGGCGTGGCCACCTTCGAGACCGAACTGCCCGGCGTGGATGCGATGCGCGAACGTCTCCGCGCACGCCTGCAGCACTATCCGTGGCTGGTGTGGGACGAAGCTGGCGAGGTGCTCGCGTACGCCTATGCCGGGCGCTTCCGCGAGCGCGCCGCTTACGACTGGATCGCCGAGACCTCGATCTACGTGCATGCCGACGCGCAGCGCCGCGGCATCGCGCGCCGCCTCTATGGCGTGCTGCTGGACGTGATGCGGCTGCAGGGCATCACCCAGGCGGTCGGCGTGATCACCCTGCCCGGCACGGCCAGCGTGGCGATGCACCAGGCGATGGGCTTCGCTTCCGCCGGCGTATGGCGCCAGTGCGGCTACAAACTGGGGCAATGGTGGGACGTGGGGGTATGGCAGAAGGAACTGCAGCCAGCCGCGACTCCCCCGCCGGCGGTGACGCCGTTTCCGGCACTCGCCGACACGCCGGCGCTGCGCGCCCTGCTGGGCTGAACCGCGCGCATGAAAACGGCGCGCCCGCGGTGCGGACGCGCCGTCGTGCCGACGAAGCGGCTTACTGGTTGAGCAGCAGGTCGACGATCACGCCGGTGGCAATCGCCACCAGCAGGAAGTCGCCGTTGTCGCTGCGCACCCAGTGATAGCCGCGTGGCGGTTCGCGCAGGCGGTCGCGGCGCCAGTCGGTCACCACGTAGCGGGTGCGGTATTCCACCGGCAGGTAACCGCCGCGCTTGTACCAGCCCTCGTGGCGGCCGCGATCGTGCCAGCTCTTGTAGTGGCCGTAGGCGTGGCCGCGGCCATGACCCTGGTCATCATCATTGTCGTACCGCACATAGCGGCCACGATCGTCATCGCGCCCATGGCCGCGATCGCCATCGTCCTGGTCGTAGCGATCGTTTCCGTTCCCGTTCCCGTGACCCCGGCCATGGCCGTGCCCCTGCGCCAGCACGGAGCCGCTGGCCAGCATCAGCATCGCACCCAATACGGCAGACAGACTCAGCAGCTTCTTCATACGTTGTTCCCCCACACTCGATGGAATTGGAACCGCCCGGCCGCTCCCGGCACTGACCGGTTCGTTCCGGCGGTTCGAGGCCACGATGGCCAGCGCTACCCCAACGCGGCGTGAATCCGCCGCCACCACAAGTTTCGCGTTCAGCCTGCAGCCGCATGTGCCGGTCGGCTACCATGGCGGCTTTTCGGCACCGGCCATCAAGGATTCCCCATGCAGCTCGATCAGGTCAAGGCAATCATCACCGGCGGCGCCTCCGGTCTCGGCCACGCGGTGGCGCAGCACCTCGTCGCCCACGGCGGCCAGGTCGCGCTGTTCGACGTCAACGACGACAAAGGCCAGGCCGCCGCGAAGGAGCTGGGCGACGCGGCGCGCTTCTTCCGCACCGACGTCACCTCCGAAGACGGCGTGGCCACCAACGCGGCCGCCGCGCACCACGCGATGGGCGGCCTGAACGTGGTGATGAACTGCGCCGGCATCCTCGGCGCCGGCCGCGTGCTGGGCAAGGAAGGCCCGATGCCGCTGGGCAACTTCGCCACCACGGTGATGGTGAACCTGGTCGGCAGCTTCAACGTGGCCAAGGCCGGCGCGGCGCTGATGCAGGGCAACGAGGCGGGCGAGGACGGCGAGCGCGGCGTGATCATCAACACCGCCAGCGTCGCCGCCTACGAAGGCCAGATCGGCCAGGCCGCGTACTCCGCCTCCAAGGGCGGCGTGGTCGGCATGACCCTGCCGATGGCGCGCGAGCTGGCGCGCTTCGGCATCCGCGTGGCGACCATCGCGCCGGGCATCTTCTGGACCCCGATGGTCGACAGCATGTCCGAGGCCGTGCAGCAGTCGCTCGGCGCCTCGATCCCGTTCCCCTCGCGGCTGGGCCAGCCGGCGGAGTTCGCCTCCACGGTCGCCTTCATCCTCGGCAACCGCTACATCAACGGCGAGACGATCCGCCTCGACGGCGCGGTGCGGCTGGCGGCGAAGTAGCCCGGGATTCGAAAAGCCCGCATCCCGCACTCCTCGCTCTTTCCGAATCCCGAATCCCCAATCACGAATCCCGGTTCTACACCCATGAAAGCTTCCGACGTCAAGAAAGGCAACGTGGTCGAACACGACGGCACCGTCTACCAGGTGCGCGACATCGAGCGCAGCGCACCCACCGCGCGTGGCGGCAACGTGACCTTCCGCTTCACCATGTACTCGATCCCCGGCGGCCGCAAGTACGACCTCAGCCTGCGTGCCGACGACGACCTGCGCGAAATGGACCTGGTGCGCCGCGCCGCCAATTTTTCCTACATGGACGACGGCGCGTTCGTGTTCATGGATGCCGAGGATTACACCCAGTACCCGCTGTCGCCGGAACTGGTGGGCGACAACGCCGGCTACATCGTCGAAGGCGTCGAGGGCTACTACGTGCAGCTGATCGACGACGCGCCGGTTGGCCTGCAGGTGCCGACCAGCGTGGTGCTGACCGTGGTCGACACCGCCCCGGAAATGAAGGGCTCCAGCGCCACCAAGCGCACCAAGCCGGCCAAGCTCGACACCGGCATCGAAATCCAGGTGCCCGAGTACATCAGCAACGACGAGAAGGTGTGGGTGAACACGCTCACCGGCGAGTTCGCCGGCAGGGCCTGAGCTTCGAGTTCCGGTTACCGTTCATCCTGAGCATGGGTCCGCAGGACCCTAGTCGAAGGACCTTCCTTCGACTCCGCTGCGCTACGCTCAGGACCTGCCCTGGACCTGATCCGGGTGCGAACGGAAGTTGCGTTCTGCACTGAACTCACAAGTGCGACCAGGAACCTCGATGCCCCCCACCGGTTATTCGCTGCGCGCCCATGCGATCGAGAGCCTGACCGACATCAAGCGGCCGGACGTGCCGCTGCGGGTGGTGCTGCGCAATACCGCCGCGGTGATCCTGCCGCTGGCCGTGGGCATGGCCACCGGCCATCCGCAGATCGGCCTGGGCGTGGCCGCCGGCGCGCTGGACACGATGTTCTCCGACCAGCCCGGACCGTATCGCCAGCGCATGCGGCAACTGTTGCTGGCGTCGCTGGCGGCCGGCCTCGCCGCGCTGGTGGGTTTCCTGATCGGCGGCCAGTTGCTGCCGATCCTTCTCGCCACTGCCGCCTGCGGTTTCTTCGGCGGCATGCTGGTGGTGTTCGGCGCGGATACCGCGCGGGTCGGCATGACCAGCATGATCCTGCTGGTGATCACCGCATCGACGCCGGCCTCGCTGAGCCACGCGCTCGGCGGCGCCGCGCTGATCTTCGCCGGCGGCATGCTGCTCACCGCGTTCTCGCTGGCGGCGTGGCCGTTGCAGCGCTACTGGCCGGAGCGCATCGAGCTGGCGCGGGTATACGCCGGGCTGGCCGCACTGGCCCGCGAGCAGGCGCATGACGATGCCGAGGTGCCGGCGCTGACCGAGGCGATGACCAGCCTGCAGCGCACCCTGCTGGGCCGTCATCGCGCGCACGGCCGCGCCATGGAAGCCTTCGGCGTGCTGCTGGAGCTGGCCGAGCGGATCCGGCTGGAGCTCACCGCGATGAACGAGCTGCACGCCAACCCGGCCATCCACGCGATGTTCCGCGACGACGCCGCGCGCGTGCTGGCGGCGATCGCCGAGGCACTGCAGCAGGGCGACCCGCCCGAGCGGGCCGACCGCGCGCTGCAGACCCTGCGCGCCAGCGAGCGCGCCCTGCTCGACGGCGGCGGCGACGCCGACGGCCTGGCCGCGCACATCCATGCGCTGGCCGGCCAGTTGGCCGCCGCGGTGCGCAACGCCGACTGGGCCGGCAGCCGCGGCGAACTGCGCGCCAGCGCAGCGGAAACCCGGCTGCCCGATTCGCTTCGCAGCAGTTCCACCTGGGCCACCCTGCGCGCCAACCTCACGCCGCGTTCGGTGGCGTTCCGCCACGCCGTGCGCATGGCGGTCTGCCTCAGCGCGGCGCTGTGGATCTCGCGCCTGCTGCACCTGCCGCACGGCTACTGGCTGCCGATGACCGCGGCGATCGTGCTGCGCCCGGACTTCGCCGCCACCTTCAACTTCGGCCTGCTGCGCGTGTTCGGCACGGTGCTGGGGCTGGTGCTCACCACGGTGCTGCTGCACATCACGCCGGACGAACCATGGGCGCACCTGGCGCTGATGGCGGTGCTGTGCATGGCGTTCCGCTACCTGGCCGGCGCGCATTACGGCATCGCGGTGGCGACGCTGACCGGCACCGTGGTGATCCTGCTGTCGTTCGAAGGCGTCAGTCCCGGCCTGGCGGTGTCGGACCGGGTGCTCAACACCGCGCTCGGCTGCGGCATGGCCCTGCTCGCCTACGTGGCCTGGCCGACCTGGGAGCGCGGCCGCGCCCGCGCCGCGCTGGCGGTGATGCTGGACGCCTACGCCAGTTACCTGCGCGCCCTGGCGCAACCCGACCGCGGCGGCAACCGCAACGACACCCGCACCGCGGCGCGCACCGCCCGCACCAACGCGCAGGCCTCGATCGACCGCATGCGCACCGAGCCGGCCACACCGCCGGAACTGCTGGCGCTGGCCCGCGCGCTGTTCGCCAACGGCAACCGCCTGGCGCGCACCGCGATGGCGCTGGAAGCCACCCTCGACGATCTCGCCACGCTGCCGGCGGCAGACGCCATCGGCCGTTTCGTCCAGCACAACGCCGACGCCGTGCAGGCCATCGCCACGGCGCTGCGCGAACAGCAGCCGCTGGGCGCCCTGCCCGAGCTGCGCGCCATGCAGCGCGAACTAGTCACCTCGATGCAGGGCGTCGGCGACCGCGCCGCGTTCGAGCTGCTGGCGCGCATCAGCGACCGCCTGGTCGACAACGTCGATACGCTGGCCCACGTGACGAAGCGCGGCCTGTCGGAGCCCGCCGCCGCGGAACCGCCGCCGGTGTAAGCCGCGCCGCAGCATGTGCGGGCGCAACGCGACGCCATCGTGCGGAGGTTTTACACTGCGCGGATGCTCAAGATCGACACCCACGCGCACATCCTGCCCCGCGACTGGCCGAACCTGGCGGCCAAGTACGGCGACGACCGCTTCCCCGTGATGACCCATACCGGCGGGCGCCACCGCATCTACAAGGACAGCCGGTTCTTCCGCGAAGTGTGGGACTCGGCGTTCGACCCGCAGACGCGCATCGACGACTACGCCCGCTTCGGCGTCGACGTGCAGGTGATCTCCACCGTGCCGGTGCTGTTCTCGTACTGGGCGCCGGGCCACCAGGCGCTGGAGCTGCATCGCCATCTGAACGACCACATGGCCGGCATCTGCCGCGACCACCCGCGCCACTACGCCGGCATCGGCACGGTGCCGCTGCAGGCGCCGCAGCTGGCCGTGCGCGAGCTGGAACGCTGCATCGACGAACTGGGCCTGCAAGGCGTGCAGATCGGCTCGCACTGCGGCGACTGGAACCTGGATGCGCCGGAACTGTTCCCGTTCTTCGAGGCCGCCGCCGATCTCGGCGCCGCGGTGCTGGTGCACCCGTGGGACATGATGGGCATGGCCAGCATGCCGAAATACTGGATGCCGTGGCTGGTCGGCATGCCCGCCGAACAGTCGCGCGCCGCCTGCTGCCTGGTCTTCGGCGGCGTGATGGAGCGGCTGCCGAAGCTGCGCGTGATGCTGGCCCACGGCGGCGGCAGCTTCCCCTCGACGATCGGCCGCATCGAGCACGGCTTCCGGATGCGCCCGGACCTGGTCGCCACCGACAATCCGCGCAACCCGCGCGAGTACCTCAAGCGCTTCTACTTCGACTCCTGCGTGCACGACGACCAGGCGCTGCGCTATCTGCTGGATGTGACGGGCGCCCGCCAGGTGATGCTCGGCACCGACTATCCTTTCCCGCTGGGGGAGCAGGAACCCGGCAGCGGCATCGAGGCGCTGGGCCTGGACGAAGCCGACCGCGCGCGGCTGTTCCACGGCACGGCGCTGGAATGGCTGGGCCTGCCCCGCCACCGCTTTGTCCCCGATCCCCTCCCGAAGGAATCCGCATGAGCTTCCTGCGCACCACCACCCTCGCGATCGCCTTCGCCACCGCCCTGCTGGCCGGTGGCGTCGTGCACGCCACCGACGTCAGCATGGCCAACGGCAGTGTCCACTTCAGCACGCCGGACAACTGGCTCGGCATCATGGAAACCCAGGGCGACCCCGAAGCCCGCGTGTTCCAGGTGCCCGACCCCTCGCCCACCGGCAGGAACAGCCTCGCCCGCGTCACCGTCACCGTGAAGCAGGTGGCCGACGTCAACGGCTTCAACCAGTACCGCAGCGAAGCCACCGCGAAGGCCATGGCGCTGCCCGGCTACAAGGCCGCCGCGGTGCCGCCGAGCCCGAACAGCAACGTCTATACCGCGCAGGAAAACGCCACCGGCTTCAGCTACACCGAGCACTACTGGTTCAAGAACGGCCACGCGATCCAGCTACGCTGCATGCGCCCCAGCCAGACCGAAGCCGGCGCCGACTGGAAGGCCGCCTTCGACAAGGGCTGCGACGCGATCGCCGCGCAACTGAAGTAAGCCCGCGTCGATCCCGTCTCTGCTTCGCGGGGGAGGGATCAACACTGCAAAGAGATACCCGATGCCCGCAAGTTTCGAAGCCACCCTCGACTGGGCCAACGCCCGGGACGCCGCCGATCCGCTGCGCGCGTTCCGCGACGAGTTCCTGATACCGCCGCACGAAGGCCGCGACAACCGGCTCTCTGACAGCGTGTACTTCTGCGGCAACTCGCTCGGCCTGCAGCCGCGCGCGGTGCGCGAAGCAGTCAACGCGGAACTGGACTACTGGGGCGAACTGGGCGTCGAAGGCCACTTCAAGGGCCGCCTGCCGTGGATGGACTACCACGAATTCGTGCGCGACGACCTCGCCGCGGTGGTCGGCGCCAGGCCCGCCGAAGTGGTGGCGATGAACACCCTGGGCGTGAACCTGCACCTGATGATGGTGAGCTTCTACCGCCCCACCGCCGAACGCCCGGCGATCCTGATCGAAGGCGGCGCCTTCCCCACCGACCGTTACGCGGTGGAATCGCAGATCCGCTTCCACGGCTTCGATCCCGCCACTACGCTGATCGAGTTGCAGCCCGACGAGCCGAACGGCACCACCTCGCTTGCCGCAATCGAACGCACACTGGCCGAGCACGGCTCGCGCATCGCGCTGGTGATGCTGCCCGGCGTGCAGTACCGCACCGGCCAGGCGTTCGACCTGAAGGCGACCACCGAACTGGGGCACCGGCACGGCTGCACGGTCGGTTTCGACCTCGCCCACGCGGTCGGCAACCTGCCGCTGCAACTGCACGACAGCGGCGCCGACTTCGCCATCTGGTGCAGCTACAAGTACCTGAACAGCGGCCCCGGCGCGATCGGCGGCGCGTTCGTGCACGAGCGCCATGCCAAGGCAGTGCTGCCGCGCTTCGCCGGCTGGTGGGGCCACGACAAGACCACCCGCTTCCAGATGGGCCCCGAGTTCGTGCCCACCCCCGGCGCCGACGGCTGGCAACTGTCCAACCCACCGATCCTCGCGCTGGCGCCGCTGCGCGTGTCGCTGGAAATCTTCCGCCGCGCCGGCATGCAGCGCCTGCGCGAAAAATCGCTGCAGCTCACCGGCTACCTCGAATGGCTGGTGCAGACCCAACTGTCCGACGTGCTGCAGGTAGTAACCCCCACCGAACCCGCACGCCGCGGCGCCCAGCTGTCGATCCGCGTCATCGGCGGCCGCGAACGCGGCCGCGCCTTGTTCGAATACCTGATGGCCCACGGCATCATCGGCGACTGGCGCGAACCCGACGTGATCCGCATCTCGCCGGCGCCGCTGTACAACCGGTTTGCGGATTGTCTGGCGTTTGCGGAGGCGGTGCGAGAGTGGAGTCAAGGCTGATACACCCGGCACGTTGATTGCCTATGCCCGCTATCGACCTGAAATGGATATTACGGTCGAGACACCCAACGAAAGCATCGGAGTGGCTATGCGCCCGATGATCTATGCGGCCGCGCTTTTCCTGTTACTTGTCACTTGCGCAACATCAGTGTTCGGAACTGAGCCTGTCCCAACGAGTGTTTGTGAGATCAACGCGAATCCGGGGAGGTTTGAAGGTGCCGAAGTATCGGTCCACGGATCCATCTACGTTGGCATGGATGTGACGAACATCAGTGATCCAGGCTGTCCGGGCGTTGCAATCCAGTTATCCGTGCGCGACGAAGCGCATCGTCGCAAGGACATTCGTGCATTCGAGCATAACGTCCGGAAGTACGGTATGCGGGCAACGGCAACTGTGGAGGGGTCATTTCACGCAAAGGCGCCTGTTCGTCCGTACCCCATGCCGGCCATTGATGTGCACGCGCTCAAGAACGTCGTCTTTGAGGCTAAATGACCACCTGAAAACGTCCGCTTCCGACTCAAAGCAGCCACTCGAGGGGCATAGCTCTCCGTCCGGTTATACATCTGGTTGTTGGCCGGACCCGGCAAAGATAAGCTCCCGCCAGAACAAGGAGTTGCGTCAGAGTTTCTTGGCGCGATCGGAGATCGTACAACCGGATCCTAGGGTCCGTCTAATCGGTAGTTATACCTACGGAGACTAATTCCCGTGACCCGCGGCATGTTCGACTTTCTACAGCGCGAACCAACTTACACAGGATCGGACAAGGACTGGTATGTGGAGCTAAGTCACTCAACCTGTTTATGGTATGACCTGCTTCTTCATCCACCACAGGGTTTCGATACGAAGCAACAAATCACAGATTACTTAAAGCAATTGCAGGCAATGGTCGAGAGCCAACTGGACAAGCGCTTCATATACTTCCTCGCCGCAAGAAAGAAGCTCCGATTTTGCGTGTCGAAAAAGCCAAGGTACTCCTTCCTCAGCAACGACCTGGTCTTCTATGTTGAGATGGGACGCGAAAAAATACGGCGGAAGGTCACTACAAAAATATTCGATGCCCAGACGCTAAGGCCGATTAAACCGCCCGTTGAAGTCTCCGACCGCTTCATAACATTTCGCTACAAGCCAAACCACAAAGTATCTATGTCGATTCACGACTTCCTGCAAAACAGTGGCATCGAAGTTGGAATCAACACGGAAGTTCATTACATCGGCTACACCAAGAACCCTTCGGATCGCCCAATTAATGGGGCTCATCGTGGCTTGTCTGACATGCTGTACCGAGTATCCAACGAAGAGCATGACTTCTTTGTTTTCTACAACCTGTTCAAGGTGCTGTCCATCGGAATGAATCCAACTGCACCAATCAACTTTTGCGTCGCAAATTCAATGGTCGATGAGATAAAGGTGGATGATGAAGGCCGCATCATCGAGAAAGCACTAATCAAGTATTTCGGCACTGAAACGCAGGAGATAAACAAGAAGAACGAGGAATCTGAACTTGAAAACAGCCTGGAACGACTGTCTGCGAAGAACAAGATCAACTCCGTTGCCATTCACATTGAGATGGACGAGCCAAGTGAGCTACACAGGTTCTTCTCTCGATCGGTCAAGCCGTCCGACAAGCATGTCTTCACTTGTCGCATCGGAAATAATGGCGTTGAAATTGTCGAAGGTTCAAACCTTGCCGTACCCTAACATCTTGTTCAAGGCGGACGGCTTCGCCACCGCTTAACTCCTGCGTTTACAGTCCGCTCTTGGCCGAAAGTGGACATCCGACATCACGCCCGACTCTGCGGATGCCTCACCTGCCCTTCCCCGCGCACCACGAAGCGCTCCACCGTCAGCGCCTCGGCCCCCATCGGCCCGTAGGCATGCAGCCGGGTGGTGGAGATGCCGATTTCGGCGCCCAGACCAAGTTCGCCGCCGTCGCTGAAGCGGGAGGAGGCGTTGACCATCACCACCGCGGAGCGGATCGCCTGCACGAAGCGTTGCGCGGCGGCCTGGTCGGCGGTGGCGATCACTTCGGTGTGGTCGGAGCCGTAGCGGCGGATGTGGGCGATGGCGGCGTCGAAGTCGTCGACCACGCGCACGGCGAGGATCAAGTCGAGGAATTCGGCGGCGTAGTCGTCTTCCGTGGCGGTGTGCATATCGGGTACCAGGGCGCGGCTGCGTTCGTCGCCGCGCAGTTCGACGCCGCGTTCGCGCAAGGCAGCCACCGCGCGCGACAGGAAGGCGGCGGCCACGTCGCGATGCACCAGCAGCGTCTCCAGTGCGTTGCACACGCCGGGGCGCGAGGTCTTGCCGTCGAGCAGCAGGTTCAGCGCAAGGTCGAGGTCGGCGGCGCGGTCCACGTACAGGTGGCAGACGCCCTTGTAGTGCTTGATCACCGGCACGCGCGCGTGCTCGGCGACGAAGCGGATCAGGCCTTCGCCGCCACGCGGGATAGCCAGGTCGACGAGGTCGCTGAGTTGCAGCAGTTCGACCATGGCCTCGCGGCTGAGGTCTTGCAACACCGTTACCGCCGCCTCGGGCACGCCGTGCGCGCGCAGCGCGGCGTGCAGCGCGGCAGCGATGGCGAGGTTGGAGTGGATCGCCTCGGAGCCGCCGCGCAGGATCACCGCGTTGCCGGCCATCAGGCACAACGCCGAGGCGTCGGCGGTGACGTTGGGGCGCGCCTCGTAGATCATCGCGACCACGCCGAGCGGGATGCGCACGCGCTCCACCGACAGGCCGTTCGGCCGCGTCTCGCGGCGGGTCGTCACGCCGACCGGATCGGGCAGTTCGGCCACCTCGCGCAACGCGCCGGCGATGCCGGCCACGCGTGCCTCGTCCAGCCGCAGGCGATCGAGCATGGCGCCCTGCACGCCCTTCGCCGCGGCCTGGCGCATGTCCTCGGCGTTGGCTGCCAGCACCGCGGCGGACTGCGCCTCCAGCGCCGTGGCCATGTCGCGCAGCAGCGCGCGCTTCGCCTCGCTGCCCAGCGCCGCCACGGCCTGGGCGGCGTCGCGGCAAGCCAGTGCCTGTTCGCGGATCGTGCTCATGCGTTGATCTCCTGCCCGGACGCGACCGGGCGATTCATGCTGACGAGGTCGTCGCGATGCACTACCTCGTCGCCGTAGCTGTAGCCGAGCACGCCGTCGATCTCGCGGCTGTGCCGGCCGGCCAGACGGCGTACCTCGGCGGCGCCGTACTGGCTGAGTCCGCGCGCGACGGCGGCACCGTCCGCGTCGACGATCTCCACCAGGTCGCCGCGGTGGAACTCGCCGTCGGCGCCAAGCACGCCACCCGGCAGCAGCGAGACGCGCCCGCCGGCCAGCGCCTTCACCGCACCGGCGTCGATGCGGATGCGGCCCGGCGCGGCGGGTGCGTGGCGCAGCCAGTACTTGCGCGCCTGCAATCGTGTGGAAGCCGCGGCGATCAGCGTACCGCGCAGTCGCCCGCGCTGCAGCGCCTGCACGGTGGCCGCCTCGCGCCCGCTGAACAAGGCGGTGGGGATGCCGGCGGCTGCAGCCTTCGCCGCCGCCTGCAGCTTGGTGCGCATGCCGCCGGTGCCGGCCGCGCTGCCGCTGTCGCCGGCCATCGCGACAATCTCGGGGGTCAGCGCGGCCACTTGCGCGATCGGCATGGCTGCGGGGTCGCGCCGCGGGTCGGCGCTGTACAGCGCATCGACGTCGGAGGCGATCAGCAGCAGGTCGGCGTCGACCAGCGCGGCCACGATGGCGGCGAGGTTGTCGTTGTCGCCGAGCTTCAACTCATCCACCGACACGGTGTCGTTCTCGTTGATCACCGGCAGCACGCCGAGCTGCAGCAGTTCGCGCAAGGTGGCGCGCGCGTTGAGGTAGCGGCGGCGGTTGCGCAGGTCGTCATGGGTCAGCAGCACCTGCGCCACCGGCCGCGCGGACAGCGATTGCCAAAGCGCGATCATCCGCGCCTGGCCCAGCGCGGCCAGCGCCTGCCGCGCGGCGAGGCCGCCGCTGTCGCGCGCATGCTGGCGCAGCAGTGCGCGCCCGGCCGCCACCGCGCCGGAGGAGACCAGCACCACCTCGCGGCCTTCGGCATGGCTGGCTGCGACGAAGACGGCCAATGCTTCGGCGTAGCGCGGTGTGAGGCCGCCGCCGTCGGCGGCGAGCAGGTTGCTGCCCACCTTGAGCACGGCACGGCGCCAGTGCGGCAGCACCTGTTCGGGCAGCGTGTTCATGCGACACCATCCACCGGCGGCGCGGGAGTGCGGTCGCCGTGGCTCTTCGGCGCGGAGACCGCGAGAAAGCGGACGTCCGCCGCGCTGTCGTTGCGCACCTGATGCGCCGCACCGGGCGGCACATGCAAGCCCTCACCGCACTGCAAACGGTGCATCACGCCTTCCAGTTCCAGCGTGACCACGCCTTCCAGCACGTAGAAGAACTGGCGCGCCCGCGCATGTCGATGCCGCTGCTCGGCGGTACCCGGCGGCATGCGTTCCTCGATCACGCTGAGGTCGTCGCCGGCCAGCAGGTGCCAGCCGTCGCAGGCGTCACCCCAGTGGTAGTGCTGCGCGTTCGCCGTGCTGACCGCCGCCATGTCGTGCCCTCTTCAACGATCGAGTTGATCCAGCCGTGCCCGCAATTCGTCCAGCCGCAAGTCGTTGCCGGCGCCTGGCGAGACGCGGGCGGCGAGGCTGCCTTCGGGCGTGCGCCCCTGCCCCGCGGATGCCGCGGTTTCCGCCGCCGCGCGATAGGCATCGCGGAACGGTACGCCGGCGGCGGCCTGCTCGATCGCCACGTCGGTGGCGTACATCGCCGGTTCGATCGCGGCGCGCATGGCGCCCGCGTTCCACTCAAGTCGTGCCAGCAGGTCGGGCACCAGCTCCAGCGCGCCCAGGCCGTGGCGCACGCCGTGGAACAGCGAGCCCTTGGAAAACTGCAGGTCGCGCTGGTAGCCGGACGGCAGCGACAGCAGCTGTTCGATCTCGGTGCGCGCGGCGGCCACGCTGGCGTAGCTGGCGCGCAGCAGTTCGATCACGTCGGGGTTGCGCTTGTTCGGCATGATCGAACTGCCGGTGGTGTACTCGGCCGGCAGCTTGACGAAGTCGAATTCGGCGGTGGTGAACAACGACAGGTCCCAGGCCAGCCGGCGCAGGTCGAGCAGCGCGCCGCCGATCGCCTCCAGCACGGCCATCTCGAACTTGCCGCGCGACAGCTGCGCGTAGATCGGGCTGAGCTGCATGCGCGCGAAGCCGAGCGTCCGGGTGGTGTGCGCGCGGTCCAGCTTGAGGTTCACGCCGTAGCCGGCGGCGGTGCCGAGCGGATTGGCGTCGATCAGCGTCATCGTCTGCCGCGCGCGCAGCGCATTGTCGATGAAGCCTTCGGCGAAGCCGGCGAACCACATCGCGGTGGACGAAACCACCGCGCGCTGCAGGTGGGTGTAACCGGGCACCGGCACGGCTTCTTGCGACGCGCGCTCAAGGCAGACCTCGGCGATGGCACGGCAATGCGATTCCAGCGCAGCCAGCTTGTCCTTCAGCCACAGTCGGGTGGCGACCAGGATCTGGTCGTTGCGGCTGCGCCCGGTATGCACGCGGCGGCCGGCGTCGCCGAGGCGCTCGGTGAGCCGCGCCTCGATTGCCGAATGGCCGTCCTCATAGCGCTCGTCCAGCACGAACGCGCCGCTCGTGAAATCCTCGGCCAGCGCATCCAGTTCGCGCTTCAACGCGGCGGCTTCGCCGGCGCTGACCACGCCGATGTTGGCCAGCCCTTCCACGTGCGCCTTGCTGGCGGTGATGTCGTGCAGGAAGAACTCGCGATCCAGCAGCACGTCGTCGCCGGCGAGGAACTGCATGATCTTCGCGTCGATCTGGATGCCGGATTTTTGCCAGAGGGGTTGGGTCATGGAGATGTCCTGCTTGCGGAAGATGGTTCAATCACCTGGCTCGCCATCCCAGCGCAAGCTGGGATCCAGTGTCTTGTCCAGCAGAGACACTGGATTCCGGCTCTCGCCGGAATGACGGTCAAGTCACCGGAACGGCAGTGTATTCGTCCACGCCGATCGCGCGGTTGATGTTCTGCATTGCCTGGGAGGCGGCGCCCTTCAGCAGGTTGTCCAGCGTGGCCACGATCACCACCCGCTTGCCGTCGGCCGACACCGCGAAGCCGCCGATCTCGGCGTGGTGGCGGTGCGCGATGCGGCTGACCCAGGGCGCCTCGTCGGTCACGACGGCCAGCTTTTCGCCGTCGTAGGCGGCATGGAAACGCTGCAGCACTTCCTCGCGCTTCAGCGGGCGGGTGAGGTACAGGTTGGTGGTGACGGTGAGCCCGCGGAAATGCGGCGCCACGTGCGGCATGAACTCCACCGGCACGCCGAGCCGGAAACTCGCCTCCTTCTCGTGCATGTGCCCGGTGAGCGCATACGGCATCAGGTTGTCGCGCAGCTTGTCCGGATCGTTCTTGTCCGACGGCGTGGTGCCGGCGCCGGAGTAGCCGGAGACGCCGAAGCACACCGGCGGCGCGGCCAGCAGATCCTTCAGCGGTGCGATGGAAAGCTGCATCGCGGTGGCGTAGCAGCCGGGGTTGCTGATGCGCTTCTCGCCCCGCCACTGCCCGCGGGTGAGTTCCGGCAGGCCGTAGTACCACGACGGATCGAAGCGGTAGTCGGCGGAGAGGTCGAGGATCAGCGTGTCCGGCTTCGCCGCGTCGATCGCCGCCACGTACGGAGCCGCCTTGCCGTTCGGCAGCGCCAGGATCACCACGTCGGCACCCTGCGCCGCCACGGCGGCCGGGTCCAGGCTGGCATAGCGCAGTTCGCCGGCGTAGCCGTCGACGTGATCGGCCACGCGTTGGCCATCCAGTTCGCGCGAGGAGACGAAGGCCAGCTGCAGCACGGGATGCGCCGCGATCAGGCGGATCAGCTCCATGCCGGTATGGCCGCGCGCGCCGACGATGCCTGCCGTTTTCCTGTTCGTGTCCATGGCTCAATCCACCAGTGTCGGCTGGCGTTGCGCGCAATGCGCCACGCAGCGGGAAATCGTGTCGAGCTCGCCGATGCCGTACCAGAACACCTTCCAGCGCGGCTGCTTGATGCAGCCGTCCGATTCGGCGTAGTAGAAGTGGTTGACGGGGTTGCCGTGGCGCGAGCGCCAGAACAGCTTCGGGTTTTCCTCGCGCATCACCTGCCACACCGCGCGGCCCAGGCCTTCGCCCTGCGCGTCGTCGAGCACGGCGAACTTGTCGAGATACGGCAAGCCCCGCTCGTTATCGACATGTTCCTCGACGAGGATCATCGCGGCGCGGTAGTTCTCGCTGACGTAGATGCGCATCGGCCTGGTGCGCTCGAAATAGTCCGGCACCAGGGTGCGGCCGAAGCTGGATTCGATCAGTCCGCGCATGCGCGCGCGGTCCACGCCTTCCCAGGAATCGAAGCGCAGTACCTTCTCGCCGCGCCGCACGAGGGTGCCGGAACCCTTGTGGGTGAACAGCTCCTTGGCCAGTTCGGACGGACGGGTGATCGACACCGACGAGGTCAGCGGCAGGTCGGCCAGCAGGTCGGCGATCTGCTCGATCTTCAACCGCATGCCGCCATTGATCCACGGCTGCGCCATCAGCTGCTCGAATTCGGTGCTGAGGTTGATCGAATCGATCAGCTTGCCGTTTTCGTCAAGCAGGCCGCCGGTGCCGGTGAGGAACACGATCTTGTACGGCTGCAGCACGCGCACCAGTTCGTTCGCGGCGACGTCGGCGTTGATGTTGAGGATCTGCCCTTCGTCGGTTTCGCCCAGGCTGGCGATCACCGGGATGGAGTTGGCGCGCAGGCTGGCCTCGATCGGCGCCAGGTTGATGCTGCGGACCTTGCCGACCAGACCGTAAATATCGCGGTCCAGGTAGTCGGCCATGAACACGCCGGTCGCCACCGACGTGGCGCGCGTATCCATCGACTGCAGCGCCTCGACCAGTTTCAGGTTCTGCTGCTGGAACACGCGGCGCACGATGCCGAGCGCCTTCGGCGAAGTCACGCGCAGGCCGTCGATGGTGCGCTTCTCGATGCCGGCGGCGGCCAGCTCCTCGTCCAGCTGCGGACCGGCGCCGTGCAGCACGATCGGGGTCAACCCCACCTGCTGCAGGAAGGTCAGCGACGAGGCGAGGTCGGCCAGTTCGTCGCGCAGCACCGCGCCGCCGACCTTCACCACGGCGAAACGCTTGGCGTCCAGCTCGGAGAAGCGCTTGAGGTATTGCTGGATTTCCTTCGCGCTGCCCATGCTCGAAAGCAGGCGCACGATGGTCTTGCGAGTGTGCTTATGCGTTTCCATGTTTATTCCTTGCGTTCATCCGTGAACGCCAGAGTCAAAAACCGGCCGTCCCTCGCCGGACTTCTCAATGATTCGATAAACCGTTTGCGCATAGCGTTCGAGCTGCTCCAGCGCGACCCACTCGTCGGCGCTGTGCGCCTGGGCGATGTCGCCGGGGCCGCAGACGAAGGCGGTGTAGCCGGCGGCGGAGAACAGCGCGGCCTCGGTCCAGAAATCCACCGCATTGCCGACCGGAATGCCCAGCTCGTCGGCGAGGTCGCGCGCGACCAAACGGTTCGCCTCGGCGTTCGCCGTGTCGCCGGCCGGCAGCGAGGCGCCGCGGAAGGTCTCGGCGAACTCCGCCGGCTGCGGCTCCACCAAGGTGCGGAAACGCGTCAGCAACTGATCCGGATCCATTGTCGGCAACGCGCGAAAGCCGAAGCGCACTTCCGCCGTGGGCGCGATCATGTTCGCCTTGATGCCGCCCTCGATGCGGCCGATGTTGAAGCGCAGGCCGGTCAGCCCGCCGAAGCGCTCGTGCGACTGCGCCGCCACGAAATCCAGCGCCGCGTTGCCCCAGCGCACCGCCTGATGCAGCGCGCTGTCGCTGGGCTTCTGTTCGCCCGAGGCATGTCCGGCGTGGCCGGCGAAGCGCATAAGCACCGACTGGATGCCGCGATGCGCCAGCACGGCTTCACCCTTCGTGGGTTCGGCCACGATCACCGCCTCATAGGCACGCGGCTCGCGCAGGAAGCCGGCGATGCAGCGCGCATCGTTGGCTTCCTCGTCGGTGGAGAACAGCAGCGCCAGATCGCCATCGCTGGCATTCGCCACCGCCAGCAACGCCGCCGCTGCACCCTTGATGTCGCACGCGCCCAGGCCGATCGCGCGATCGGCGGTGACCCGCAGCACGTGCGGGTCGGCGGTCCACGCCGGCGAATCCGGCACGGTGTCCAGGTGCACGTTGAACAGATACTTCGGCTCGCCGCGCACGGCGTGCAAGGCCACCGCGCCGGCGCCGAAATCGGTCACCGTCATCTCGAAGCCGGGCAACTGCGCGCGCAGATAGTCGAAGATGCCGCCCGTATCGATCGCACGCGGCGGGTTGCGCGTGTCGAAACCGACCAGCGCCTCCAAGTGTTTCAACGTGGCATCGAGCAGTGCGCTCATCCGCGGTTGACCTCGGCCCACAGCGTGCTGCTCATGCCGAACAGCTTGATGAAGCCCTCGGCCTCTTCCACGCCCCAGTCGGCCGACTGCGCATAGGTGGCGCCCTTGGCATTGAGGATGTGCTTCGACTCGACGGCGACCGCACCGACGCTGCCGCCGCTCGTCTCCAGCGTCACCGTGCCGTTGACGGTGGACTGGCTGGAGGCCAGGAACGCTTCCAGGTCGGTCTTCAGCGGGTCGTGGAAGAAGCCCTCGTAGACCAGTTCCACCCACTTGCGCGCCACCTCGGGCTTGAAGCGGTTCTGCTGCTTGCTGAGCACCGCCTCTTCCAGCGCGCGGTGCGCGGCGAGCAGCGCGGTGAGGCCCGGTGCCTCGAAGATGATGCGGCCCTTGAGGCCGATCGTGGTGTCGCCGGTGTAGAGGCCGCGGCCCACGCCGTAGGGCGCGAACAGGCTGTTGAGCTTCGCCAGCATGGTGTGCCCGGCGATCGCCTCGCCGTCCAGCGTCACCGCCTCGCCGTTGACGAAGCCGATCTTCACCTGCAGCGGTTTGGACGGCCATTCGGCGCGCGGCTTGCACCAACCCACCGCGCCGGCGCCGGGCGCCTGCCACTGGTCGATCTCGCCGCCGGACATGGTCAGTCCGAGCAGGTTCTCGTTGATGGTGTAGGCCTGCTGCTTGGCGCGCACGCCGAAGCCACGGTCTTCCAGATACTTCTGCTCGTAGGCGCGCGTCTGCGTGTGTTCCTTCTGGATCTCGCGGATCGGCGCCACGATCTGGTAGTCGCCCAGCGCCTTCACCGCCAGGTCGAAGCGCACCTGGTCGTTGCCCATGCCGGTGCAGCCGTGTGCGATGGCGCGCGTGCCCAGCTCCGCGGCGCGCTTCAGCGCGGCCTCGACGATCAGGTAGCGGTCGGACACCAGCAGCGGGTACTGGCCCTGGTAGCCCTCGCCGGCCCAGACGAACGGCTTGACGAAACCGTTCCAGATCGCCGGGCCGCCGTCCACGGTGACGTGACTGGCCACGCCCAGCTCCTTCGCGCGGTTCTCGATGAAGGCGCGCTCCGCGGCGTCCACGCCGCCAGTATCGGCAAACACGGTGTGCACGGCCCAGCCGCGCTCCTGCAGATAGGGTACGCAGAAGCTGGTGTCGAGGCCGCCGGAAAAGGCGAGGACGATGTCTTTGCTCATGGCTTGCAGATCCTGGAAAGAAGAGGGTCAGGCGGATTCGACGACGATGCGCGGCTCGCAGCGCACCGGGAAATTCACGGAATTGGCGATGAAGCAGGCGTGATGCGCCGCCTCGTGTGCGGTCTCGGCCTTGGCCGGGTCGCTGGCGGCGCTGATCGTCACCGTGGGGCGCAGCACCACTTCGATGAAGCGGCCGCCATCGCCTTCGGTGGCCATCGTGCCTTCGGCGGCATCGCTATACGCCGTCACCACCACGCCGGCCACGGTGGCCATATGCAGGTAGGACAGCATGTGGCAGGTCGACAGCGCAGCCACCAGCATGTCCTCGGGATTGTGCCTGGTGGCGTCGCCGTGGAACGTGGGATCGGAGGAGCCGGCAATCGCCGTCTTGCCGTCGATGCGGATCACGTGCTCCCGGCTGTAGTTGCGATAACCGTCCGTGCCGCTGCCGAGGTTGCCGGTCCATTCCACGCCGACGCGATAGTGATGCTGGTGGTTCACGGTATCGATTCCTCCTGTTGCGTCATCAGCGCGGCCAGTTCCGCGTCGCCATCGCCGCCGCGCTCGCGCAGCCCGGCGATCACGCCCGCGCGGTTGCGCGCAGGATGGTTCTGGCTCAGCTTGAACTTGCCTTCGATGCGATCGACCGCGACTTCCAGGCCGACGATCGCGCGCAGCGACTTCTCGATGTGGTCGTCCGGCGCATCCGTGATCTTCCACGGCTGCGGCTGGCCGGCCTCATGGTGATCGGTCAAGGTTTCCAGCAGGCGACGCAGCCACGCTGCGTCGTCGATCACCCGCAGCCGGCCGTGCACGTGCACCACCGCGTAGTTCCAGGTCGGCACCTCGCGCCCGGTCTCGTGCTTGCTCGGGTACCAGTTCGGGCTGATGTAGCCGTCCGGCCCCTGGAACACCAGCAGTACTTCGGCGCCGTCCAGTCGCGCCAGTTCGTTGCCCCGGGCGACATGGCCGTGCAGCACCTCGCCGACCAGTTCGAACGGCAGGTGATTGGCCGCCAGCCCATCGGCCGCGCGGGTCACCAGCGTGGCGAACGGGTACGCGCGGATCAGCCCGTGCAGGGCTTCGACGCGGGTTTCCGCGAAATGCTTCGGCGTGTACATGACGGCTCAGCCCTGCCCGATCAGCGAAGCCATTACCGCCTTCTGCACGTGCAGGCGATTCTCGGCCTCGTCGATGGTGATGCAGTACGGCGCATCCATCACCGCGTCGGTGGCCTTGATGTTCCGGCGCAGCGGCAGGCAGTGGCTGAACAGTCCGTGGTTGGTGAGCGCCATCTTCGCCTCGTCGACGATGAAGTGCCTGCTCGCTTCGCGGACAGGCTTTTCCTGCTCCCACCGGCCGAAGAACGGCAACGCGCCCCAGCTCTTGGCGTAGACCACGTCGGCGCCGGCGTAGGCTTCCTCGATGTCGTGGCTGACCTTCAGCGAGCCGCCGTTCTGTTCGGCGTTCAGACGGCCAAACGCCATGTAGCGCTCGTCCAGCACGTAATCGGGCGTGGGGCACAGCAAGGTCACGTCCATGCCCAGCTTGGTCGCGATCAGCAGCGCGGAGTTCGCCACCGCGGTGTTCAGCGGTTTCGGGTGGTAGGTCCAGGTCAGCACGTACTTCTTGTTCTGCAGGTCGCCCAGGTGCTCCTTCAGCGCCAGCGCGTGGGCCAGCTCCTGGCAGGGATGGGTAATCGTCTCCATGTTGATCACCGGCACCGTGGCGTATTGCGCGAACGCCTTGATCACCTTGTCCTGCCGGTCCACCGTCCAATCCTGGAACTTCGGGAACGCGCGCACCGCGATCAGGTCGACGTAACGCGACAGCACCCGTGCCACCTCGGCAATGTGCTCCTCGGTATCGCCGTCCATCACGCTGCCCACCTCGAACTCGATCGGCCACGCGTCCTTGCCAGGCGCCAGCACGATGGCGTGGCCGCCCAACTGGAACGCACCCAGCTCGAAACTGGTGCGGGTGCGCATCGAGGGATTGAAGAACAGCAATGCGATCGACTTGCCGGCGAGCTGCTGGCCGCGCGGCGAACGCTTGAACGCGGCAGCCTGCTCCAGCAGCGCGTCGATCTCGGCGCGGCTGTAATCCTGGGTGGTCAAGAAATGCCGAATGGTCATGAAGTCGATGCCTTATTGAAGAGTCCGGCCATGGATGGCCGGGGTGTTGCGAACGGATTCGCGCCAGATTGTGTGGTCCGGCCATGGACGACCGGGGTGTTGCGGATGGACCCACGTGAAACGAACCAGCAAAAAACCCGGCACGCAGGCCGGCCAGCCTTTAATCAAAACAAAAAAACCCGGCTCAAGAGCCGGGTTTTATCGTCGATGCACATGAAACGCGTGCGACTGCCTACCCGGCCGAGTGTCCATACAACGGTCGGCGCGCACGCGACGTCATACCAGCAGCCGCGCGGGCGCTGGTCAGTACGGTGGCGGTATAGACGGCTGTGGACATGCGGATTCCGAGTGACGAGTGCGCATGATGGCGGCAATTTCGCTGCCATGCAACAAAAAAATCGAACCCCTGAACGACAGCGCCGCCAACAGGTGGCGGCGCTGCATCTGGCTGGCAAGGGAAGATCAGTCGGCCGGATCGACCCGCACGCGCACGCGCAGGCGCTCGCCCGGGTCGTAGCTCAAGCGCGACGTGTAGACCTCGCCGCGATAGCGGTATTCCACGTCGTAACCGATGATCCGGCGCTGCTCGCTGACCGAGCTGACCTGGCGGCATTCGGTCTGGGTGCTCTCATACTCGCCTCCGCGGCTGGACACCCGGTTGCCTACCGCGCCGCCGGCCACGGCACCGGCGACGGTGGCGGCCTTGCGCCCGTCACCTTTGCCCACGGTGTTGCCCAGCACGCCGCCGATCACGGCGCCCAGCACCGTGCCGGCCGTGCTGTTGCCGCCTTCGCGGCGGACCACCGGCTGCTCGTAGCACTCCTGTCGCGGCACTTCGGTGCGGGTAACCCCCTGCACCGGGTCCGCGCGCAGCACGTCGGCCCAGCCGTAGTGGGCGTTGTCATCGGCATTGGCGTAGCGCGCGTCCTGCGCATGGACGCCGGCAGCCATCACGGCAAGCACCAGTGCGGAAAGCCACAATTTGGTCATCACGACCTCCCAATCTCGGAACCACAGGCGCGTTTGCACGCGTACTGGCAGCATTCCAGCAAATTCACGCTGAATACACGCTTAGAACCCGCTCCCGGCGGGACTTGCGCGACTCGGCCGCTTACACCTTGTTAAGATGCCGGGCTGGCCGCGCCACGCTCTGCACGGCTCCATGTTGCGGATTCCACCGATGCCGATATCGCTCTACAACAGCCTGACCCGCCGCACCGAACCGTTCGCCCCGCTCGATCCCGAGCGCGTGACGATGTACCTGTGCGGCCCCACCGTCTACAACTACGTGCACATCGGCAATGCGCGCGGGCCGGTGGTGTTCGACGTGCTGGTGCGCCTGCTGCGCCGGCACTACCCGCAGGTGCTGTACGCCCGCAACATCACCGACGTCGACGACAAGATCAATGCCGCCGCGCAGCAGCAGGGCGTGCCGATCGGCGCGATCACCGGCCGCTTCGCGCAGGCGTATCGCGAGGACATGGCCGGGCTCGGCGTGGCGCCGCCGGACGTGGAGCCGCACGCCACCACCCACATCGGCCTGATCATCGCGATGATCGAAAGCCTGCTGGACAGCGGCCACGCCTATGCCGCCGAAGGCCATGTGCTGTTCGACGTCGGCTCGTTCCCCGCCTACGGCGCGCTGTCCGGCCGCGATCCCGAGGAACTGATCGCCGGCGCCCGCGTCGAGGTGGCACCGTACAAGCGCAACGCCGGCGATTTCGTGCTGTGGAAACCGTCCACGCCGGAGCTGCCCGGCTGGGACAGCCCGTGGGGCCTCGGCCGCCCGGGCTGGCACATCGAATGCTCGGCGATGAGCGCAGCGCACCTGGGCGACACCATCGACATCCACGCCGGCGGCGTCGACCTGCTGTTCCCGCATCACGAGAACGAAATCGCCCAGTCCACCTGCGCGCACGGCGGCAAGGTGTTCGCGCGCTGGTGGATGCACAACGGCATGCTCACTTTCGACGGCCGCAAGATGTCCAAGTCGCTGGGCAACGTGCTGCTGGTGCACGAGCTGCTGCAGCTGCATCCGCCGGAGGCATTGCGCCTGCGCCTGCTGAGCGGCCACTACCGGCAGCCGCTGGACTGGTCCGAGGCGGCCATCGCCCAGGCGACCAGCACGCTGGACGGCTGGTATCGCGTGCTGCGCGACCTGGCCGGGGTCGACCTGCCGGCCGGCGAACTGCCGGTACCGGAACGCGTCGAGGCCGCCTTGTGCGACGACCTCAACACGCCGCAGGCGCTGGCCGAGCTGTCCGTGCTGGCCGATGCCGCGCGCCAGTCCGGCAGCGCCGAGGCGAAAGCCGCCCTGCTCGGCGGCGGCGCCCTGCTCGGCCTGCTGCAGCAGGACGCGGAAGCCTGGTTCAGGCGCGGCGAGAGCACGGTCGACGCGGCGCACATCGAGGATCTGCTGCAACAGCGCCAGGCTGCCCGCGCCGCCCGCGATTTCGCGCGCGCCGACGCGATCCGCGACGAGCTGGCGGCCATGCACATCGCGATCGAGGACAGTGCCCAGGGCACGCGCTGGAGTGTGGCGAAGGGCTGAGCGACGCCTGCGTGCATTCGTGAATTCAGCTTGTCCGCGCGATAATGTCCGCATGAACGCCATTGCCACCATCAGCGCCGAGCAGGCCCAGCAGGACATCGCCGAGGAATTCGCGTTCTTCGGCGACTGGACCGAGCGCTACCAGTACCTGATCGATCTCGGCAAGCAGCTGCCTGCTTTCCCCGAGGCGTGGAAGACGGAGGAACATCGCGTGCACGGCTGCCAGTCGATGGTCTGGCTGGTGCCCAGCGGCAATGCGTCGAAGATGCACTTCGAGGCGGTCAGCGACTCGGCGATCGTGTCCGGCCTGATCGCCTTGGTGCTGCGCGTCTATTCCGACCGCCCGGCCGCGGAGATCGTCGCCACCGAACCCACCTTCATCGGCATGATCGGCCTGGCCAAGCATCTCTCGCCCACGCGCTCGAACGGGCTGGCGGCGATGCTGGCGAAGTTGAAAGGCTACGCCGCGGCGGCCGCAAGCTGAGGAGTGAGCAAGCGACGCGGCACGCCTTTCGCTTCGCTCCATGCAAAAGCCCCGCTCGAAGCGGGGCTTTTGCATGGATGCCGGGCTTGATCCTTGCGCTCGCGGAGGAGCGCAGAAATCAATCCCCCATCTGCTTCTGCAGATGCTCGCGGCGCTCCTGCGCATCCAGCGACAGCGTCGCGATCGGGCGCGCGTCGAGGCGGTCGATGCCGATCTCCTCGTCGGTCTCCTCGCAGAAACCGTAGCTGCCTTCCTCGATCCGGCGCAGCGCCTTGTCGATCTTCGAGATCAGCTTGCGGTAACGGTCGCGGGTGCGAAGCTCCAGCGAATTTTCGGTCTCGCGGGTGGCGCGTTCGGCTTCGTCGCCGACGTCACGCACCTCCTCGCGCAGGTTGTCCATGGTCTGGCGCGACTCTTCCACCAGCTGGTCGCGCCAGTCGCGCAGCTTGTTGCGGAAGTAGGCCAGATGCATCGGGTTCATGTACTCCTCGTTCGGCGAGGGGTGATAACCCTTGGGCAACGTGATGTTGCTGGTGGAAGGTAACGCGTACCGCCCGTCTTCGCGGGTGATGCCGTTATCGAGTTTTTTTGAAGCAAGTCTATTCATTGAGGACGACGAGTTTTTCTGATTTTTGTGGGAAGAGGCATGATGCGCGGCGGCCGGGGCTGCACGCGGTGTCACCATGGCGGTTGCACTCGCCACCTTGCCCTTGAACAGGGTGCTGGCGGGTGCCGGGGATGCGCTTTTGACAACCACTGCTGCCGGTGCCGGCTTGGCAACGGGTTTCGCGGCCGGCCTGGTCGCCGGCTTGGCCACCGGTTTCGCGGCATGCCTGGCCACGGGTTTGGCCGGCGGCGATTTCCTGGCGACCACCTTTGCCACCGGTTTCGCTGCCGGTTTCCGGGCTGCGGCAGCCTTTGGCCTGGTGTTCTTGACGACGACCTTCTTGACGGCGGCCTTCTTGACGGCGGCCTTTTTCGGCGCCGGCTTCTTCGCAACGGCCTTCTTGACCGCCACTTTCTTCACGGCCACTTTCTTCACGGCCGCCTTCTTCGCGACAGGCTTCTTCGCCGGGCTGGCCTTCTTCGCTGGCGATTTGGCGGCGGCTTTCTTGACCGCGGACTTGGCGACCGGTTTCCTGGCAGCGGCCGACTTGGCCGCGACTTTCTTCGCCGCAGTCTTGCTGGCCGCGCTACGGCCGGTCTTTGCGGGCACCTTGCCGGCGTTCTTCGCGGTCCGCGCCTTGCCTCCAGCTGCCTTCGACTTGCCGGCCTTGACGTCAGCCGAAGTCTTGCCCTTCTGCGCCTTGGCAGCGGTCGAATTACGCGTTGTTTTCGCCATATCCCTTCACCGTTTTTGGCCTTGGCGGCCGGGTGTTATAGCCCAAGTGCCCTACACCAGCAAGCTTGCTTCTGGAATACTTGTACCACTACCTGTCGCAAGCCGCTCCGGCACCGTGAATGTCCTGACCCGATTGATACTGTGGATGCTGCGTTTGTACAAGCGCTGGCTCAGTCCCCTGCTTGGCCCGCGTTGCCGCTTCCACCCCACTTGTTCCGATTATGCACGGATTGCGGTCACCCGCTTCGGCCCGTGGCGCGGCAGCCTGCTGACCGGTTGGCGGCTGCTACGCTGCCAGCCATTGTGCACGGGCGGCCACGACCCGGTGCCCGAGCACTTCCATTTTTCCCGCTGCCGCTCCCAGGAAGATTCCCCCGAGGTCCACTGACTGTTCGGGAATGCCGAACTCGTCGACGCAAGGTCCTCGCCTCCACGCCAACCTCGCGTGAAGCACGACTGCATCGAGGCGATCGCCGGCTTTCGGCAGACGGCAGCGGCGGACGGTGGTATCCACCCTACGAAGCGGGCGTCACGGCGTGGAGCCGTAACCGCCTTCCACGCCCTTGCTCGCGTACGCCACCGCATCATGCGGATGCAGGCTTTCCTGGTGTTCGACGCGGATGTGGAAGTCGCTCAGCGCGGCGTCGGTATCGAGCGCTTTCTGGATGCGCCGGGCGGCATCCTCGCAGAACATCAGGTTGCCGCCGTTGGCCAGCGCGAAGGCCTGCTCGTCCTCGCGCTTCACCGCGGTCTGCACCGGCGTGCCGAGCGCGTGCTCGACGCGATCGATCAGGCCAATGAGGTGGAAGCCCGCGCCGATCGCGGTGCGGATGCGCAGGCGCGCCACGCTGCGCTGGGCGTGCGGGGTGGCGACGATGCCATGCTCGCTGCCGAGCCAGGCCAGCACCGCGGCGTGGTCGAGCGGCTTGCCGGCATCGAAATCGCTGGCGAACTGGTCCTGGATCAACTGGCGCGACAGCGCGGCCGAGGCCGGGCAGGTCGAGGAGTAGACCACCTCGGTGCCGAACTCGAGCAGGAACTCGTCGCCGGTGAGGCTGGCCTCGATGCACACCGGGTACGCGCGCCAGCCGCTGTTGGCGCTTTTCAGGGCCGGGCGGCGCACTAGGTGCTCGAAATGGATGCTGAGGCAGGCGCGGTCGGACAGGTCCTTGTGCGAGTCGAGGAAACCGCGCAGCAGCGCGTGCAGCATGTCGGCACTCAGCGTCTGCGTGCTCAGCGCCTGCTCGACCTGCAGGTACAGGCGCGACATGTGGATGCCGCGCTTGTCCGGCCGGTTCAGGTTGACGAAGGCACCGACCCGGGCACTGGCGCGCTGCGCCTGGCCGTCGCCGGCATCGAACAGCACCGGCACCTGGATGTCGGCCATGCCGACCCAGTCCAGCGCGCCGGCAAGATGCGGCTGCGCGTGCACGGCGACGTCGGGCAGCAGGCGGGCGGTATTTTCCTGGTTCGGCATGATAGGAGTCCTGACATCGGCGAACAGGTCGCCGCGAAGCAGACAATCTTGGGGCAAGCAGGCCGCCGCGCAATAGTGATGTGACGGAAACACTGCGTCCTGGGTCGTTTTACGCCACGTACCGGCGCCACGCACGTGCGGCCTGCCACGCCTGCAGCGAGGTCGCCAGCCCGGTGCGCGACTGGCCGGCCTGCAACACCGCCAGCGCATCGCCGGCCCGCACCGCGCGCTGCGCCAGCGTGCTCGCGTGGCGCGATTCCAGCGCGCGGAACACGCTGAGCGGCCCGGCCAGCGTGGCCGACTCCGCCCAGCTGGCCAGCAGGTCGTCCAGCTGCGCCTTGACCGCCTGCTGCCGCGCCGTGCCGTGGCTGCGCAATTGCGCGCGGCTCAGGCCATGTCGCGCCAGCCGCGCCATCGGCAGCGGCAGGCGGTCGCGTTCGGCATCCTGCTCCAGTCGCAGCAGCGCATGCAGCAGGTGATTCAGCACGGCGACCCGCGACGCCCGTATCGGCGACGCCTCGGCGCCGTACCACCAGGCGGTTTCCAGCGCGGCCAGCGCGCCATGCAGCGGCATCGCCGCATCGATCTGCGCGGCAAAATCCGCGGCGGTGCCCTGCTCCAGCTGCGCCATGGCCGCCAGCACGGGGGCCAGCCACAGGTTGCTGGCGATGGCATGCGCGCGCTCGTCGTCGAACAATACCTGGGTCAGCGGGTGGCGGCCACCGCTGGCCGGCGCACCGGCCAGCTCCTCGGCCCACCAGTTGAGCTTGGCCGCGGCCACCTGCGGCTCGCGGATGCCGTAGGCGGCGCCGAGCAGTTCCTGCTCCAGTGCAGCCAGCGCGATGTGGCCGGGATAGCGCCGGCCATCGACGAATACCAGCGCGACGCGCTGCTGCGGCTGCACCGCCAGCCACTTGTCGATGAAGCCCTGCAGCACGGCATTTTGTTCGATCAGCTCGATCATGCCGTGACCGGCTGCAGCTGCAGCAGTTCGGCCAGTTCGGCCGGATGGTCCAGTACCTTGTCGGCGCCCCACGCATGCGGATCGCCGCCATCGAGATAGCCCCAGCTCACTGCCACCGTGTACAGGCCGGCGGCGGCGCCGGCCAGGACGTCGCGGCGGTCGTCGCCGACGAACAGGCTTTGCGCAGGCGCCACGCCGGCGCGTTCGCAGGCCAGCAGCACCGGTGCCGGGTCGGGTTTCTTCACCGCCAGGGTATCGCCGGAAACCACCGCGCTGGCGCGCTGTGCCCAACCGATGCGGGCGACCAGTTCGTCGGTGAGAAAAGCGGCCTTGTTGGTGACGATGCCCCAGCGCAGTCCATGCGCCTCGATCCGCGCCAGCAGCTCGTCGACGCCGTCGAACGAGCGTGTCTGCTGCGCCATCACGTCCTGGTACAGCTGCAGGTAGCGCGGCACCAGCGCTTCCAGCGCCGGCTCGCCGCGATCGGCAAACGCGCAGCGCAGCACGGCACGCGCGCCGCGCGAGACCACCTCGCGCACCGGCGCGTACGGCGGTGGCGGCGTGCCCTGTTCCGCGCACTGCGCCAGCAAGGCGGCGTACAGATCGGGAGCGCTGTCGAGCAAGGTGCCGTCCAGGTCGAACAGCACGCCCTGGATGTTTTCGGGTAGCGACTTCATGCGGGTTTTCGTGCGCTGAGCACGTAATTGACCGCGGTGATCCGGCTCAGCCAGGCCTTGCGGTTGAGCGGGTTGTAGGCGAGCCCGGAGACGTCCTCCAGCTCCAGCCCGGCGTGGCGCAGCAGTCGGCTCAGCTCGGACGGCTTCAGGAACTGCGCATAGTGATGGGTGCCGCGCGGCAGCATGCGCATCACGTATTCGGCGCCCACGATCGCCGCGCCGAACGCGGCCGGCGTGCGGTTGATGGTGGACATGAACAGCCGCGCTCCCGGCTTCAGCATCGCGGCCAGGTCGTTCACCAGCGCGGCCGGGTCGGGCACGTGCTCGATCAGTTCCATGCAGCACACCGCGTCGAAACTTTCCGGCTCGGCGGCGGCCAACCCGGCCGAGGACTGCACGCGGTAGTCGACGCCGAGGCCGGACTCATGCAGGTGCAGCTTCGCGACGTCGATCACCTTGGCGCCCAGGTCGATGCCGGTAACCTTCGCGCCGGCGCGTGCCAGCGTCTCGCTGAGCAGACCGCCGCCGCAGCCGACGTCGGCGACCTTCGCCCCGCGCAGGTCGACGCGCGCGGCGATATAGGCGGCGCGCACGGGGTTGAGGTCGTGCAGCGGGCGCGATTCGCCGTCGGGATCCCACCAGCGCGCCGCCAGGCTATCGAAGCGGGCGATTTCCTCGGGGCTGACGTTGGCGGCGATCATGTTCGAGTCCAGGGTGAGTACACGAGTTTATTGAAAAGTGCGGCCACGGATGGCCGCTCCCTGATTTTCGCACTCATTGACGAGCACAAACCTCTTTGATTGAAGAGTGCGGCCAAGGATGGCCGCCTTTTGATTTTTGCGCTCACGGATGAGCGCAAAAGTTCAGACCTGCCACTCGTACACCGTGATATCCCAGCCTCCGCTGACATGGGCCGGGTCGTCGTGCACGATCGCGGTCGCCTCGGCCAGGTCGGCTGCATGCAGCAGGTAGGCACCGCCGGACTTGTCGCTGAATCCGCCGGACAGTTCCACCCGGCCTTCCTCGCGCAAACCCTCCAGGAACGCCAGGTGCAGCGGCACCACGGCCGGGTCGAGGTGCGGCCGGCGGATCAGCAGGACCAGGTAACGGTTCATCGAAAACTCCGGGTCAGGCCGAGGCAATGCGCTCGCGCCAGGCGCGCGTGCGCTCCAGGATCGCGGCGGTGTCCATGCCGACCAACTCGCGCCCGGCCAGCTTGCGTCGACCGGCGATCCACACGTCGCTGACCTGGTGGCGGCCGGTAGCGTAGACCAGCTGCGAGATGACGTGAAACATCGGCTGAGTCTCCAGCTCGTTCAGCCGCACGGCGGTGAAGTCGGCCTGCTTGCCGACCTCGATCGAGCCGATCTTCGCTTCCAGTCCGATCGCCTTCGCGCCGTTGAGCGTGGCCGCGCGCAGCGCGAACGCCGCGTCGAACGCCGCTGCGTCGCCGGCGACCGCCTTGGCCAGCAGCGCGGCGGTACGCATCTCGCCGAACATGTCCAGGTCGTTGTTCGAGGCGCAGCCGTCGGTGCCCAACGCCACGTTGACGCCGGCCAGGCGCAGCTTCTCCGCCGGGCAGAAGCCGGAGGCCAGCTTCAGGTTGGACTCCGGGCAATGCACCACCGACACGCCGGCGGCAGCGCAGGCGGCGATCTCGCCGTCAGTCAGCTGGGTCATGTGCACGGCGATCAGGCGGTCGTTGACCAGACCCAGCTTCTGCAAACGCTGGAACGGGCGCAGGCCACTCCTGGCCTTTTCGTCCTCGACCTCGTGCGCGGTCTCGTGCGTGTGCAGGTGCACCGGAATGTCGAGCTGGTCGGACAGCATGCGGATGCGCTCGAAGCTCTCGTCCGACACCGTGTACGGCGCGTGCGGCGCGAACGCGGTGCCGACCAGGTGGTCGCCGCGGAAGCTGTCGTGCACGTCACTGGCGCGCTCGAAATATTCGTCCTGGCTTTTCGCCCACGCGGTGGGGAACTCGATCACCGGCAAGCCGACCACCGCGCGGAAACCCAGCTTGCGGTAGGTGGCGCCGATCACGTCGGGGAAGAAGTAGTTCTCGTTGGCGCAGGTGGTGCCGCCGCGCAGCATCTCGGCCACCGCCAGCTCGACGCCGTCGCGCACGAACTCCGGCCCCATCACCTTCGCCTCGGCCGGCCAGATGTGCTGCTGCAGCCACACCATCAGCGGCAGATCGTCGGCGAGGCCGCGCAGCAGGGTCATCGGATTGTGCGTGTGGCTGTTGACCAGGCCGGGGATCAGCGCATGCTCGCCCAGCTCGACGCGCTCGCGCGGCGCATAGGCAAGCCGCGCGTCGGTGATCGGCAGCAGCGCCACGATGCGCTCGTCCTGCACCACCACCGCGTGGTTCTCCAGCACCACCGCGTGCGGCTCGACCGGCACGACCCAGCGTGCTTCGATCATCAGGTCGACGGGCTGTGGGGCGGTCTGGCTCATCGCTCACTCACTCTGCAAAGGATGGATACGACATGGGGCGGCACACCTTGCGGCGCCCGCCCCAGAATCGTCATGTCTCAGCATCGTCATTCCGGCGAAGGCCGGAGACGCTTTACAACAGCGAAGCTGGTCATCCAGTGCCTTTCCATTGCAACATTGCGAAAGGCATTTGTGTGCTGCGCACGAGTACTTCACTGGATGACTCGCTCCGCTCGCCCCTTCGGGGCCGTCCTTCGGACGTTCTTCGCGCTGCGCGCTCGTCCGGCTTTCGCCGGGATGACGTATCGGCAAAGCCGCGCGCGAGCGCGCGGGCCGATACGTCACTTGACGCGGCTGTCGTACTCGCCAGTGCGGGTATCGACCTTGATGACTTCGTCCTGATTGACGAACAGCGGTACGCGCACCACCGCTCCCGTCTCCAGCGTGGCCGGCTTGCCGCCACCGCCGGAGGTGTCGCCACGTACGCCGGGATCGGTCTCGATGATCTTCAGCTCGACGAACTTCGGCGGCTGCACGGCGACCACCGCACCATTGAACAGCGTGACCACGCATTCTTCCTCGCCCTTGAGCCACTTCCATGCGTCACCCATCGCGGCCAGCGTTGCCGGCACCATCTCGAAGGTCTCCATGTTCATGAAGTGCCACAACCGATCCTTGCCGATGCCATCGATGAACGAAAGCTGCATGTCGGTATCGGTGACATCCGCTTCCTCGAAGGAATCGCTGGACTTGAGCGTCTGCTCGGTGGTGCGGCCGTCCTTCAGGTTGCGGATGCGGATGCGGGTGAACGCCTGGCCCTTGCCCGGCTTGACGAAGTCCGCTTCGGTGATGACCCAGGGGTCACCGTTATGAAGGATCTTCTTGCCCATTTTGACGTCATTGAGGCCAAGGGTCGCCATGCGTTAGTGCTCCGGAGTCAATTTCGCCCGATGGGCGGCTAAAATAGGTGTCTGTCACGGGCTTCAGCGCCCGCTCCAAGGCCCGCCATGATAACCGCAAGCCCCCACGCCCGCCTATCGTCGCCCACACCCGGCTGGCGCGAACTGTGGCGGGACGCCATCACCGATCCCGGGGAACTGCTGCGGGCCGTGGGTCTGGGCGGCCGTGCCGACCTGCTGCCGCCGGACGACGCCGGCTTCGCCCTGCGCGTTCCCCGCGGATTCGTGGCGCGGATGCGCCACAACGACCCGCTCGACCCGCTGCTGCTGCAGGTACTCCCGCAGCGGGCCGAACACGACCGGGCCGAGGGCTTCACGCTCGACGCGGTCGGCGACATGGCCTCGAAGGCCGGACATGGCGTCCTGCACAAGTACGACGGCCGCGCGCTGCTGATCGCCAGCGGCAGCTGCGCGATCAACTGCCGCTACTGCTTCCGCCGGCACTTCCCCTATGGCGAGGAAATCGCCGCCGCATCGCAATGGCACGAGGCGCTGGCCCATGTGAAGGCGGACGCGTCGATCCGCGAACTGATCCTGTCCGGCGGTGACCCGCTGGCACTGGCCACGCACAAGCTGGAGGAATTGACCCGCGGCCTGGCCGAGCTGCCGCACGTCGTCCGCCTGCGCATCCACACCCGCCTGCCGGTGGTGCTGCCCGAACGGATCGACGATGCCTTCAGCAACTGGCTGGCCGGCCTGCCGCTGCAGAAGGTGGTGGTACTGCACGCGAACCACGCCAACGAGCTGGACGCCAGCGTCGATGCCGCCTGCGCCCGCCTGCGCGCGGCCGGCGCCACCGTGCTCAACCAGTCGGTACTGCTGCGCGGGATCAACGACGACGCCGACACGCTGGCCGACCTGTCCGAGCGGCTGTTCGCCGCCGGCGTGCTGCCGTACTACCTGCACCAGCTCGACAGGGTGCAGGGCGCCGCGCACTTCGAGGTCAACGACAACCGCGCACTGGCGTTGATGGAGGCGCTGCGCGCCCGCCTGCCGGGCTATCTGGTGCCCCGGCTGGTGCGTGAGGTGGGCGGCGACGCCTCCAAACGGCCCCTGTAATCCGGGCAGCGGTCGCTGTTTCATGGCTTTTCCGCTGGCGGCTGCTGGCGGAATCCGTTACAAACACTGATCGCGGCTGACCGCACAAGCCTCCCTCGTACCGCCTGCGATGATCAACGGACAGCATCACGCCCCATGAAAAAAGATTACGTCATCAAGATCCTCTTCGTCGAAAGCTCGCTGGAAGAGGCCGAGCAGATCATCAGCCTGTTGCGCAATACCGGCATTGCCGTGCGGCCGGCCCGCGCCACCAATGTGGAACAGATGCAGGCTGCGGTGAACGAGCTGGAACCGGATGTGGTGATGTTCGACCCGGCGATCACCAGCATCAGCCTGGAAGAGGCGGTCAAGGTGCTCGACGCCTACGGCCGCGACTACTCGCTGCTGGGCCTGGTCAACGCCATCGACAACCAGATCGTGGCGGACCTGTTCGTGCACGGCGCCCGCGGCGTCGCCTCACGCAGCCAGCCGAAGCAGCTGATCGCGGTGCTGCAGCGCGAATTCGAGTCGCTGCAGACGCGCCGCCAGGTGCGCCGCCTGGAGACCGCGCTGCGCGAATCGGAGCGACGCTGCGACGCGCTGCTCGACTCTTCCACCGATGCGATCGCCTACGTGCACGAGGGCATGCACGTGCGGGCCAACCACGCCTACCTGGAAACGTTCGGCTACGACAGCTTCGACGACCTGCTCGGGCTGCCGGTGCTGGACATGATCGACTCGACCCATGCCGACGAATTCAAGGCCCTGCTGCGCGGCCACGCACGGCAGGAGAAGACGCCGTCTCAGCTCACCCTGCATGCGCGCCGCGCCGACGGCAGCCAGTTCGACGCCACGGTGGAATTCGCACCCGCCACGTTCGAGGGCGAACCCTGCCTGCAGATCGTGTTCCGCCGGCAACTGGTCGACCAGGCCGTGCTGGAACAGCTGCAGCGCGACCCGGTCACCGGCCTGTTCAACCGCGCCCGCATGCTGGAATCGATCGACGACGCCGTCACCGCGGCGGCGAAGGGCAAGAAGGGCCAGTCGCTGCTGCTGATCGAACCCGACAACTGGGCATCGCTGGTAGGTGGCATCGGCCTGGGCAAGGCCGACGAACTGCTGTCCGGCTTCGCCGACCGCATCCGCATGCTGCTCGGCGCCGACGATGTGGCCGGCATGCTCGCCGAACACACGCTGGGCGTGGTGCTCGATTCGCGCCCGGACGAGGCGATCAAGGAGTGGATCGCCAAGCTGCAGCACAGCGTCAGCAACGAGATCTTCGACGCCGGCTCGCGCTCGATCACGGTCACCGCCAGCATCGGCGGCAGCCTGCTGGGCGAGAAAAACGCGAACACCGAGCTGCTGCTCAACCAGGCCAGCCAGGCCCTGCGCACCGCACAGAGCCTCGGCGGCAGCCAGGTGGAGCTGCACGACCCCGCCGCGCGCGAGAAGGCCGACGAGGAACGCGAGCGCTACTGGCTGGAGCTGCTGCGCAAGGCGCTGACCGGGGAAGGCCTGGTGCTCTATCACCAGCAGACCATCAGCCTGCAGGACGCCGAAGGCGACTACTCGGAAATCCTGCTGCGCATGAACGGTCCGCAGGGCGAGGTGCTGCCCGGCTTCTTCATGCCGATCGCCGAGAAGCACAACCTCACCGGTGCGATCGACCGCTGGGTGCTCGACCAGGTCATCAAGGCGCTGCAGGAGCGCGAAGGCCAGGGCCAGCAGACCACATTCTTCGTCAAGCTCACCGCCGCCTCGCTGCAGGACGACACGCTGCTGGCATGGCTGGGCGATCGGCTCAAGCAGGCCGGGCTGAAGCGCGGCCAGCTGGTGCTCGAGATGACCGAGAGCAAGGTGATGACCCTGCTGCGTCCGGCCCAGGAGTTCGTCAACGGCTGGAAGAAAGCCGGCGGCCGCTTCGCTCTGGAGCAGTTCGGCTCGGGCCTGAACTCGTTCCAGTTGCTCAACCACATCGACGCGGACTACCTGAAGATCGATCGCAGCTACATGGCCGACCTGCCGCGGCACCCGGAAAGCCAGAAGAAAATTGCCGAGATCTGCCAGCAGGCACGCGAATTGAAGCGCCAGACCATCGCCGAATGGGTCGAGGATGCCACCAGCACCTCGCTGCTGTTCGCCTGCGGCGTGGATTTCGTGCAGGGCAACTTCCTGCAGCAGCCGCAACGTCTGGAGTAGCGCCTTCCGGCGAACCGCGACACGCCCCGTGCCAGAGACAAAAAACCCGCGGATCGCTCCGCGGGTTTCTTCATGCGACGGCAGCAGCGACGGAGCGAATCACTCGGCAGCGGCAGCCTTCGCGTTCGCCTTGACTGCGGCAGCGGCGGCGATGTCTTCCTTGATGCGGGCGGCCTTGCCTTCCAGGCCACGCAGGTAATACAGCTTGGCGCCGCGCACCTTGCCCTTGCGCTTCACGGTCACCGAGTCGATGGCCGGGCTGTGCGCCTGGAACACACGCTCCACGCCGGTGCCGTGCGAGATCTTGCGCACGGTGAAGGCCGAATGCAGGCCGCGGCTGCGCTTGGCGATGACGATGCCCTCGAACGCCTGCACGCGTTCGCGGTTGCCTTCCTTCACCTTGACGTTGACCACCACGGTGTCGCCGGGGCTGAATTCCGGCAGCTGGCGGGTGATCTGCTCGGATTCGAACTGTTCAATGATCTTGTTCATGGCGCACCTGTCGGTTCACGTAAATCGGTATCAAGGGCTGCGGCCGTCACCTGGCCGCATCGTCTTGCCGCGCTCGCCCTTGTGAGGCATGTTCGCGGCGGAATTCTTCCAGCAGTGCACGGGATGCAGCATCCAGCCCACGCTGTGACAACAAGTCCGGGCGGCGCAACCAGGTTCGTCCCAGCGATTGCTTGAGGCGCCAGCGGGCGATCGCCGCGTGGTCACCGGACAGCAACACCTCCGGTACATCACCCAGTGCATCGTGCACCGGTTTCGCATAGTGCGGACAATCCAGCAGGCCATCCGAGAATGAATCCTGCTCGGCCGACTGCGCGTCGTTCAACGCGCCGTCCTGCAAGCGCCCCACCGCGTCGATGATCACCGCGGCGGCGAGCTCGCCGCCGGACAGCACATAATCGCCGATGGAGAGCTCCTCGTCGACCTCGTGCGCCAGCAGACGCTCGTCCACACCTTCGTAACGCCCGCAGAGCAGCGCGATGCGCGGCAGCCTCGCCAGCGCTTCCACCCTGCCCTGCGTCAGCCGCGCTCCCTGCGGACTGAGATAAACCACATGCACCGGTTCCGGTGCCGCCGCGCGCATGGCCGCCAGGGTCGTGCGCAACGGCTCGATCATCATCACCATGCCGGGACCGCCGCCATACGAGCCGCTGTCCACGCTGCGGTGCCTGTCGGTGGCGTAGTCGCGCGGGTTCCAGGTTTCCACCTGCAGCAGCTCGCGTTGCTGCGCGCGTCCCACCACACCGACGGCGGCGCACTGGCGCATGAAGTCGGGAAACAGGCTGACGACATCGATGCGCATGATCCTTGTCCTCATGTCCCGCAACCCGGCGACGTCAGAATTCAGGATCCCAGTCCACCACCATGCGCCCTGCGGACAAGTCCACCGACCGCACATACGAACCCTGGACGAAAGGAATCAGCCGCTCGCGCTCGCCGTCCCTCACCACCACGACATCGTTGGCACCGGTGGCGAACAGGTGACTGACCCGCCCCAGCTTCACGTCTTCCGTGGTGACAACCTCGAATCCTTCGAGATCGACCCAGTAATACTCACCTTCCGCCGGAGGCGGCAGCTGCTCACGGGCGACATGGATGTCGGCACCGATCAACGCCGCCGCCTGTTCCCGGTCGTCCACTCCGGGCAGTTGGGCCACCATGCCCTTGCCCTGCGTGCGACCCTTCACCCCGGTGACCTGCGTCTCCACACCCGGCGCTGCACTGAGCAGCCACGGCTGGTAGTCGAAGATCCGCATGCGCGGCTCGGCCCAGGATTCGATCTTGAGCCAGCCCTGCACGCCGTACAGCCCGACGATGCGTCCGATCAGGACGCGCCGACCGGCTGCAGCCATGACTCAGGCAGCCTGCTGCTTGCCGGCTTCCTTGACCAGGGCGGCGACCTTGTCGGTCAGCTGCGCACCCTTGCCCACCCATTCCTTGACGCGCTCGACGTTCAGCTCAAGGCGCTTGTCCTTGCCCGACGCGACCGGGTTGTAATAGCCGATGTTCTCGATGTTGCGGCCGTCGCGCTTGCTGCGCTGGTCGGTCACGACGACGTGGTAGAACGGACGGCCCTTGGCGCCACCGCGCGAAAGACGAATCTTGACCATGGTAAAACTCCAGAATTGCCGAATGAGCGGCAGGCACACGAGAGACGTGCGCGGTAAACGGGGCATTTTAGCGGTTTTTCGGGAAAAGGGAAGAGCTGCGCGACCCGGCAGCCACGTCACCGGCGTCATTCCCGCGAAAGCGGGAAGAGCTTCACAACAGCGAAGCTGGTCATCCGTCTTGCTGCTGGCCGCGAAAGTCAAAATGGGTCCCCGCTTTCGCGGGAATGACGACCGGCTTCGGACGGCCTCCGACGATTTTCAACGCATCGGCGGCAGCCCGCCCATGCCGCCCATGCCCTTCATGGCGCCGCGCATCTGCCGCATCAGGCCCTTCGTGCCGCCCTTGGACAGCTTGGACATCATCTTTTCCATCTGCATGTACTGCTTGAGCAGCCGATTGACGTCGGCCGGCTGGGTGCCCGAGCCGCGCGCCACGCGGGCGCGGCGCGAGCCGTTCAGCAGGTCCGGGTGGCGGCGTTCCTTCTGGGTCATCGAGCAGATGATCGCGATCATCCTGTTCATCTCGCCGTCGTTGACCTTCGACTTGACGCTGTCCGGCAGGCCGGACATGCCCGGCAGCTTGTCCATCAGGCCGGCCAGGCCGCCCATGTTGCCCATCTGCTCCAGCTGGTCCTTCATGTCGTTCAGGTCGAAGCGCTTGCCCTTCATCACCTTCTGGGCCAGCTTCTGCGCCTTGTCCTGATCGACCTTGCGCTCGACTTCCTCGACCAGCGACAGCACGTCGCCCATGCCGAGAATGCGCTGGGCCAGGCGATCCGGATGGAACGGCTCCAGCGCGTCGCTCTTCTCACCGGCGCCGAGGAACTTGATCGGCTTGCCGGTGACGTAGCGCACCGACAGCGCCGCGCCACCACGGGCGTCGCCGTCGGTCTTGGTCAGGACCACGCCGGTCAGCGGCAGCGCCTCGTTGAACGCCTTGGCCGTGTTGGCGGCGTCCTGGCCGGTCATCGAGTCGACCACGAACAAGGTTTCGATCGGCGTAATCGCGGCGTGCAGCGCCTTGATCTCGGCCATCATCGCCTCGTCCACGTGCAGGCGGCCGGCGGTATCGACGATCAGCACGTCGACCACTTCGCGACGGGCCGCCGCGACGGCGGCCCTGGCGATGGTGACCGGGTCCTGGCCCGCCTCGGACGGGAAGAACTTCACCCCGACCTGCTCGGCCAGCGTGCGCAATTGCTCGATCGCGGCCGGACGATAGACGTCGCAGCTGACCACCATCACCTTTTTCTTCTTGCGCTCGGTCAGCAATCGCGCCAGCTTGGCCACCGTGGTGGTCTTGCCGGCACCTTGCAGGCCGGCCATCAGCACCACGGCCGGCGGCTGCTGGGCCAGGTTCAGTTCGGTGTTGGCGGTGCCCATCACCACGGTCAGCTCGTCGCTGACCACCTTCACCAGCGCCTGGCCCGGCGACAGGCTCTTGATCACGTCCTGGCCGACCGCGCGCACCTTGATGCGCTGGATCAGCGCCTGCACCACCGGCAGCGCCACGTCTGCTTCCAGCAGCGCGATGCGCACCTCGCGCAAGGCCTCGCGGATGTTTTCCTCGGTCAGCCGGCCGCGACCGCGCAGGCGATTGACCGTGGTGGAAAGGCGTTGGCTTAGCGACTCGAACATGACGGAACCGGCAAAACAGGAAAGTGCACGATTATAGCGGACGGATCGCCCCGCTCCGCATACACGCCGGCACGGCCCTGTGCGACACTGCGCGGCTATGACCATCCACGTCCTGGCCCTGATCGCCATCGCGCTCTACCTCGCCGCCGCGGGGGGGCTGGCCCGTCCGCTGCTGAGCGGCGGCAAACCGCTGAACCGGCTCGCGCTGGGGCTGGCTGGCGCCGCCGTGCTCGTCCACGCCGGGATCCTGCTGGGCATGCACCGCGGCGCGCTGGACCTGCACTTCTTCGCCGCGCTGTCGCTGGTAGCGTTCGTCGTCTCGGCGCTGACCCTGCTGGTGAACGCTTCGCGCCCGGTCGCCGCACTCGGCGTGATCGTGTTCCCGCTGACCGCCGCGCTCATTGCGCTGGACAGCTTCCTGGCGCCGCCGACCCTGCCGCAACCGATGGACTGGCAGATCAAGCTGCACGTCACGGTGGCCCTGGTCGCCTTCGGCGTGCTGTCGATCGCCGCCGCGCTGGCGATCCTGCTGGCGATCCAGGAACGCGCGTTGCGCCATCGCCAGTTCGGCCACTGGCTGCGCGCGCTGCCGCCGCTGACGCTGACCGAGACCCTGCTGTTCCGTCTGATCAGCGCCGGCTTCGTGCTGCTCACGCTGACCCTGCTCACCGGCGTGCTGTTCGTCGACGACCTGTTCGGCCAGCACCTGGCGCACAAGACCGTGCTGTCGATCGTGGCCTGGCTGATGTTCGGCGTGTTGCTGTACGGACGCTGGCGGCACGGCTGGCGCGGCGCGCGCGCGGTCAACCTGACCCTGATCGGGATGGCCGCGCTGGTGCTGGCGTTCTTCGGCAGCAAGGCGGTGCTGGAACTGGTCCTGCACCGCGGCATGTAGCCGCGCGTTCAGCGGCAGGCGTCGATCGCCTCGCTCAAGCGCTCCACCCCGACCACGTCCATCTCGCCGACCCTGCCCTTCTTCGGCGCGTTCGCCTTCGGCACGATCGCGCGGCGGAAGCCATGGTGAGCGGCTTCCTTCAGGCGCTCCTCGCCGTTCGGCACCGGGCGGATCTCGCCCGACAAACCCACCTCGCCGAAGGTGACCGTATGCTCCGGCAACGGCCGGTCGCGCAGACTGGACAGCACGGCCAGCAGCACCGGCAGGTCGGCCGCCGTCTCCTGCACGCGGATGCCGCCGACCACGTTGACGAACACGTCCTGGTCGTAGGCCGCCACGCCGCCATGTCGGTGCAGCACGGCCAGCAGCATCGCCAGGCGGTTCTGTTCCAGCCCCAGGGTGACCCGGCGCGGATTGCCCAGCGAGGACTGGTCCACCAGCGCCTGCACCTCGACCAGCAGTGGCCGGGTGCCTTCGCGGGTGACCATCACGGCGCTGCCCGAAGTGGGCCCCGAGTGCGAGGACAGGAAGATCGCCGACGGGTTCGGCACCTCGCGCAGCCCCTTGTCCGACATCGCGAACACGCCCAGCTCGTTGACCGCGCCGAAGCGGTTCTTGAACGCGCGCAGCACGCGGAAGCGCGAGCCGGATTCGCCCTCGAAATACAGCACCGCGTCGACCATGTGCTCGAGCACGCGCGGGCCGGCGATGCCGCCCTCCTTGGTGACGTGGCCGACCAGGAACACCGAGGTGCCGGTCTCCTTGGCGAAACGGGTGAGCTTGGCCGCCGACTCGCGCACCTGCGACACCGAACCGGGCGCGGCGGTGAGCAGTTCGGTCCAGATGGTCTGGATCGAGTCGATCACCAGCACCCGCGGGCGCGTCGCCATCGCCTGTTCGAGGATCCGCTCGATGCAGGTCTCGGCCAGCGCCTGCAGCGGCTCCAGCGGCAGGCCGAGGCGCTGCGCCCGCGAGGCTACCTGCGACAGCGACTCCTCGCCGGTGACATACACGCTGGGCAGGTGTGCGCCCAGCGTGCCCAGCATCTGCAGCAGCAGGGTCGATTTGCCGATGCCCGGATCGCCGCCGATCAGCACCACCGAACCCTGCACCAGGCCGCCGCCGAGCACCCGGTCAAGCTCGCCGATGCCGGTCAGCGTGCGCGCCTCGGTGGTCAGCGCCACCGCGGTCAGCGGCGTGACGCGCGGTGCGCCCGCGGCCACGCCGGCGTAGCTGGAACGCTGCGCGCCTACCGACGACTTCGCCGCCGAGGCCGGCGCCAGCACGATCTCGCTGAGCGTGTTCCATGCCCCGCACTCGACGCACGAGCCCTGCCACTTCGGGTGTTCGGCACCGCAGTCGGTGCAGACATAGGCGGTCTTGGCTTTGGCCATGCGGGGTTGTCCGGCTGGATACGTGGAAGAAGCGAGCTTGGCACGCGGTCATCGCAAACGGCGAGACGCATCGACACGAAAAAGCTGTCGGCCTTCGTCGCGCGATTTTCTTGCGCTCAATCGAACGATCCGACGAACGAATCCGAGGCGTAGTTCACGAACTGGGTGTAGTGGCCGAGGAAGGTCAGCTTGCAGGTATCGGTGGGGCCGTTGCGCTGCTTGCCGATGATGATCTCGGCGACGCCCTTGTCCGGCGATTCCTTGTTGTAGTACTCGTCGCGGTAGATGAACATGATCACGTCGGCGTCCTGCTCGATCGCGCCGGACTCGCGCAGGTCGGACATCATCGGACGCTTGTCGGCGCGCTGCTCCAGCGAGCGGTTCAACTGCGACAGGGCGATCACCGGCACGTTCAGTTCCTTGGCCAGCCCCTTCAGCGAACGCGAGATCTCCGAGATCTCGGTGGCGCGGTTCTCCTTGTTGCCGGGCACCTGCATCAGCTGCAGGTAGTCGATCACGATCAGGCCCAGCCCGCCGTGCTCGCGGTGCAGCCGGCGTGCGCGCGAACGCAACTCCACCGGCGACAGGCTGGGCGTGTCGTCGATGAAGATCCTGGCGTCGGAAAGCAGCGCGATCGCGTTGGAGACGCGCGGCCAGTCCTCTTCTTCGAGAGTGCCGTTGCGCAGGTGCTGCTGGTGGATGCGGCCGACCGAGGAGATCAGGCGGAACGCCAGCTGCGAGGAGGACATTTCCATCGAGAACACCACCACCGCCTTCTTGCCGCCCAGCGCGGCGGCTTCGGCGATGTTCAGCGCGAAGGCGGTCTTGCCCATCGACGGGCGCGCCGCCACGATGATCAGGTCCGACGGCTGCAGGCCGGAGGTGAGCGCATCCAGGTCGGTGAAGCCGGTGCTGACGCCGGTGAGCTGGCCGCGGTTCTCGTAGCGCTCGGTGAGCAGGCGGAACGCGTCCTTCACCGCCTCGCGCATCGAGACGGAATCCTTCTTGCCGCGCGCGCCGGATTCGGCGATGTGGAACACGCGCTGCTCGGCGCTTTCCAGCACCTCGTGCACGCTCTTGCCCTCGGGCCGATAACCGTCCTCGGTGATCGAGGTGCCGGCGTCGATCAGCTGGCGCAGCACCGATTTCTCGCGCACGATCTCGGCGTACGCGGCGATGTTGGCCGCGCTGGGCGTGCTGTTGGCCAGCTCGATCAGGTAGCCTGCGCCGCCGACCATCTCGGCCATGCCGTTGCTCTCGAACCAGTCGCCCAGGGTCACCGCGTCGCACGGCATGCCCTTGTTCGCCAGCTCGTTGATCGCGCGCCAGATAAGCCGGTGGTCCTTGCGGTAGAAGTCGTCCTCGGCGAGCCGGTCAGCCACTTTGTCCAGCGCATCCGGCGCCAGCATCAGGCCGCCCAGCACCGCCTGCTCGGCATCGATGGAGTGCGGCGGCACACGCAACGCCTCGATGGCAGAGGAGGAAGGTTTGCGCTCGGGCACGAAGGACATCGACTTAACCTCAGGAGAATTGCCCCACGACCGGCGCGCGACACGCCGACACCTCGCGGGTAGTCATACCGACACCATCATGCGCGGCGACGTCTCACCCGTCGAGACAATAAGTCTGTGGATAAGCTGTGCGTTGCGGGGGGATAAAGCTGGGAATGGGAAATGGGAAATCGCTGAAAGCTGAACTGCAGTGCAGCTCTTGACCACTCCCCATTCCCTATTCCCCAAAGCAAACGGGCGCCGTGAGGCGCCCGTTTGCTTTGCTGCGAACAGCAGAATTACTTGTCGCCGACCACGATCACCTTGACCGTGGTCTGCACGTCGGCGTGCAGGCTCACCACCACGTCGTACTCGCCGGTGTTGCGAAGCGGGCCTTCGCCCAGGATCACTTCACCCTTGTGCACGGCCTGACCGGCAGCAGCCAGCGCCTCGGCGATATCGCGCGGGCCGACCGAACCGAACAGCTTGCCTTCCGCACTGGCGTGCGCGGAGATGGTCACCGAGGCATCGGCCAGCTTGGCCTTGCGTGCTTCGGCGTCGGCCAGTGCCGTGTTGGCCTTGGCCTCGTATTCGGCACGGCGCTGTTCGAACGCGGCCAGGTTGGCGGCGTTGACGCGCACCGCCTTGCCCTGCGGCAGCAGGTAGTTGCGGCCGTAACCGGGCTTCACGACGACCTTGTCGCCGAGCGTGCCGAGGTTGCGGACTTTCTGCAGAAGAATGAGTTCCATGATGCTTTCCTGTTCGTTAGCACCGGCAGGTCCGGTGCAGCCAGAGGACGGTTGTCCGAAGTGTGGGGTTCGGGAGACGGGATTCGGGATTCAAGGCATGGAGGCCGCAGGGTGCGCGGCTCCCGAATCCCGAATCACCAATCCCGAATCCCGGACGTCATCAGACGTCGTGGTTGTCGGTGTACGGCAGCAGCGAGAGGAAGCGCGCGCGCTTGATCGCGGTCGCCAGCTGACGCTGGTAGCGGGCCTTGGTGCCGGTGATGCGGCTCGGCACGATCTTGCCGTTCTCGGTGACGTACTGGCGCAAGGTGTTGAGATCCTTGTAGTCGATCTCCTTCACGTCTTCGGCAGTGAAGCGGCAGAACTTGCGGCGGCGGAAAAACTTGGACATGTCTGTGCTCCTGATCAGTCGTCGCTGTCGCGATCGTTGTCGTGGCCATCGCGGTCACGGCCGCGGCCTTCGCCATCACCCTCGTCGTCGCGGCGACGGGTGGACTTGGCGTCGTCCTTCTCCTTCGACTTCAGGATGAAGGACGGCTCGGTGTCGGCCTCGTCGCGACGGATCACCAGGTGGCGCAGCACGGCGTCGTTGAAGCGGAAGCCCGACTCCAGCTCGTTCAGCGCGTTCTGGCTCACTTCGATGTTGAGCAGCACGTAATGTGCCTTGGCCAGGTTCACGATCGGATACGCCAGCTGACGGCGGCCCCAGTCTTCAAGGCGGTGGATCTTGCCGCCGTCGGTCTCGATCAGCGCCTTGTAGCGCTCGAGCATCGCCGGAACCTGCTCGCTCTGGTCAGGGTGGACCATGAACACAACTTCGTAATGACGCAGGGTCATTGTGGGTTGACTCCTTGTGGATGCGGCCTTGCGGCCTCGCAGCCTCCCGCTGGTGCGGTGAGGCAAGTGTCCTGCCGGCCCCGGTTTCGGGGCGGACAGAAGCGGAATTGTAAGGGTGCCAGGGGCATCCACGCAAGTCGTTGAATGAAAAGGCGCAAGAGACGAGGCAGTGGCGCTCGCCACGCCGCCTTGTTCAACTGACCGTGAAGCTCTCGCCGCAACCGCATTCGCCGGTGGCGTTCGGGTTGTGGAACACGAAGCTGGCGTTGAGGCCCTGCCGCTGGAAGTCGATCACGGTGCCCTCGACCAGGGCCAGGCTCTTGCCGTCGACGATCAGCGGCAGCCCGTCCACCTCGACCAGCTGGTCGTCCTTGCCGACCGCCTCGGCCAGATCCACCACGTAGGCGAAACCGGAACAGCCGGTGCGCTTGACCCCAAAACGCACGCCGGCCGCCGTCGGCGTGCCGGCCAGGAAGTGGCGCATGCGCTCGTTGGCAGCGGGGGTGATGGTGATGCTCATGACGGTGGATCAACCTCGATTCAAGTGGCCCGGAAAAGTCGCGGCGCGGGCAACAGCTACATTATCATGCCGGTTTGGCCTTGCGTGTCGCCGCGCACCGCCGTTCATCTACCACGCGCCGACATGTGGCGCTTCTGCAGGAGTTTCAATCGATGGCCGTGGTCAGTCCGACGCTATGCAGCGTGAAGCAGGCTCTTTCCGGCAAGCTCGACGCCGGCAGCGCGGTGACCGTGCGCGGCTGGGTGCGTACCCGCCGCGACTCCAAGGCCGGCCTGTCCTTCGTCAACGTCACCGACGGCTCCTGCTTCGACCCGATCCAGGCGGTGGTGCCGGCCACCCTGGCCAACTACGACAGCGAGGTGAAACACCTCACCGCCGGCGCCGGCGTGATCGTCAGCGGCACCCTGGTGGCGTCGCAGGGCAAGGGCCAGGCCTTCGAACTGCAGGCGGACGAGATCGTCGTCACCGGCTTCGTCGAGGATCCGGAGACCTACCCGATCCAACCCAAGCAGCACACCATGGAATTCCTGCGCGAGGTGGCCCACCTGCGCCCGCGCACCAACCTGTTCGGCGCGGTGACCCGGGTGCGCCACACCATGATGACGGCGATTCACCGCCACCTCACCGAGCAGGGCTTCTTCTGGATCAATACGCCGATCATCACCACCTCGGATGCCGAGGGTGCCGGCGACATGTTCCGGCTGTCCACGCTGGACCTGGCCAACCTGCCGCGCGACGACAAGGGCAAGATCGACTTCCGCAAGGATTTCTTCGGCCGCGAGGCGTTCCTCACCGTGTCGGGCCAGCTCAACGTCGAGGCCTACGCGCTGGCAATGAGCAAGGTCTATACCTTCGGCCCCACCTTCCGCGCCGAGAACTCCAACACGCCGCGCCACCTGGCCGAGTTCTGGATGGTCGAGCCGGAGATCGCGTTCGCCGACCTCGCCGCGGATGCCGACTGCGCCGAGGCGTTCCTGAAGGCGATCTTCAAGGCCGTGCTGGACGAGCGCCCGGACGACATGGCGTTCTTCGCCGAGCGCGTGCAGAGCGACGCGATCAGCCGGATGGAGGCGTTCATCGCCAAGCCGTTCGAGCGCATCGACTACACCGACGCCATCACGATCCTGCAGAAGTCCGGGCAGAAGTTCGAATACCCGGTGGCCTGGGGCATCGACCTGCAGACCGAGCACGAACGCTACCTGGCCGAGAAACATATCGGCCGCCCCGTGGTCGTCATGAACTACCCCGAGGCGATCAAGGCGTTCTACATGCGTCTGAACGACGACGAAAAGACGGTCGCGGCGATGGACGTGCTGGCGCCGGGCATCGGCGAGATCATCGGCGGCAGCCAGCGCGAGGAGCGGCTGGACTACCTCGATCGCCGCATGGTGCAGTTCGGCCTCGATCCCGCCGCGTATGGCTGGTACCGTGACCTGCGTCGCTATGGCACCGTGCCGCACGCCGGCTTCGGCCTCGGCTTCGAGCGCCTGCTGGTCTACATTTGCGGCCTGTCCAACATCCGCGACGCCATCCCCTACCCCCGTGCCGCCGGAACGGCCGAATTCTGAGCAACCCATCTCGCCATGTCGCTTCGATTCTCCGCCATCGCCGCCGTACTGGCCTTCGCCGCCCTGCTGGGCGGCTGCCATAACGCCAAGGCCTTGCTGCCGCCGAACCTGCGTCCGCCGTCGGAAAATACCGGCGACGCGCTGAAGCTGGCCCAGTTGCAGCTGATGCAGGCCACGCCGTGCTGCAGCAGCTTCGCCGACTTCTCCTACCGCAGCATGCTGCCGTGGCAGCCGCAGAAGTTCGTGCTGGGCAGCGGCAGCATGGTCGCCAACCTCAACGGCACGCAGAGCTACTTCCTCGCCTTCCGCCTGCCGGTCGACGTGAAACTGCCGTACAAGGTCGCCCTGAAGTCGGAATTGAACGGCCGCTGGCTGCACGCCAGCTACCTGTTCGCGCCCACCGTCGTGCTGCTGGACGAGGGTTTCCAGCCGATCCGCTCCGAGGACATCGGGCTGTGCGAGCACATGGGCTGGAGCGACGAGACGAGCGGCGCCTTCGGCAGCCTGACGGTCGACAGCAAGCAGGCGCGCTACCTGCTGGTCTACAGCTCGGCCGAACAGCAGTCGGGCAAGACCTATTGGGAACAGTCGCCGGCCTCGTTCTCCAGTTCCACCGCCGCGTCGCTGCAGATGAACTCCGCCGGCAGCTTCAGCATCCCGCACGGCCCGGATGGCGCCCTGTGGGTCGGCATGATGAACAAGACGTACGAGAAGGCCCTGGCCAACGCGATCTGCAAGAAGGCGGCAAAGGGCGACGGCGTGCTCAACACCCTGCGCACCGCATTGCCGTTGCCCTGGAGCAATGACAGCAAGACCGGCCACAGCCCGCCATGATCGTCCTCTATCTCGCGCTGCTGGCGAGCGGCGTCGGCCTGTTCGTGCTGTCGTACGTGGCGCCGTTCCGGGTCGCCGCGCTGCTGCGCGGGCGTTATCCGCAGCACTGGCAGGTCATCGCCACCGCCGCGCAAGGCAGGCTTTCCGGGTTCCGCATCTGGGCCAGCATGCAGCAGGTGCTGCGCTCTCCGGCCCTGCCCGCGCTGGGCGATGCGGCGATCGACCGCTGGCGTCTGGTCTGGCGTTACAGTCAGTGGCTGGGCTGGCTATGCTGGCTTGCCGCGCTGGCGATGCGGCTGTGGCTGCACTGAGGGAACAAGCATGCAACTGGATCTGGGGGGACGTCACGCGCTGGTCTGCGGCGCCTCGCAAGGCATCGGCCAGGCCAGCGCGATCGAACTGGCCGAGCTCGGCGCCAGCGTCACCCTGCTGGCGCGCTCGGCCGACAAGCTCAAGCTGGTCGCCGAAAGCCTGCCGCGGACGCATGCCGGGCAACGGCACGACTGGCGCAGCGTGGACATGCTGGACACTGCCAGCCTGCGGGCGACGGCTACCGAAATTGCCGCCGGCGCCGCGGTGCATATCCTGATCAACAACAGCGGCGGACCGCCCGGCGGTCCGGCGCACAGTGCGGAACCCGCGGCCTTCGAGACGGCATTCCGCCAGCACTTGCTGGCCGGCCAGACCCTGCTGCAGGCGTTGCTGCCCGGCATGCGCGCCAGTGGCTACGGGCGCATCGTCAACGTGATCTCCACCTCGGTGAAGGAGCCGATCGCGGAGCTGGGCGTGTCCAACACCGTGCGCGCCGCCGTCGCCGGCTGGGCCAAGACCTTGTCCGCCGAACTGGCCGCCGACGGCATCACGGTCAACAACGTGCTGCCCGGCTACACCCGCACCAGCCGCCTCGACAGCCTGCTCGCCGCGCAAGCGGCCGCAAGCGGCCGCAAGGAAGACGTCATCGCCCAGGCCATGCTGACAACGGTACCCGCCCGCCGCTTCGGCGAAGCCAGCGAAGTGGCCGCCGTGATCGCGTTCCTGTGCACCCCCGCCGCCGCCTACGTCAACGGCGTCAGCATCGCGGTGGACGGCGGCCGCACGCGCGCGTTGAGTTGAGCCCGGACCCGATCTTCGACGCACGCCGCCCGTTTCCCGCCCCACGCATACGCCGGCGTCCGGTGCAATTGCGGCACGCTGGTTTTAAGCTTGTGCCGATGTCCATCCCGCACCTAGCCAATCTGATCGATGGTCGCCTGCAGGCGCCCCATCACGATGCATGGCTGGAAGTGCACGAGCCGGCCACCGGTGCGGTGTTTGCGCACTGCCCCGATTCCAGTGCGGCGGACGTCGCCGCCGCGGTCGCCGCCGCCGGCCGCGCCGCGCCTGGCTGGGCCGGCACGCCGATCGAACAGCGCGCGCGCCTGCTGCAGCGGCTGGCCGACCTGGTCGAGGCGCGGCTGGAGGAGTTCGCCACGCTGGAATCGCGCGACAACGGCAAGCCGCTGAGCCTCGCACGCCGGCTCGACATACCGCGCGCGGTCAGCAACCTGCGTTACTTTGCCGCCGCGATCATCGGCTGGGGCAGCGAATCGCACGCGATGGAAGCCGGCGCCATGGGCACCGGCGCGATCAACTACACCTTGCGCCAGCCGCTCGGCGTGGTCGGCTGCATCAGCCCGTGGAACCTGCCGCTGTACCTGTTCACCTGGAAGATCGCGCCGGCCCTGGCCGCAGGCAACACCGTGGTGGCCAAGCCGTCGGAAGTGACGCCGTGCACCGCCGCCCTGCTCGGCGAGCTGAGCATCCAGGCCGGCTTTCCGCCCGGCGTGCTGAACATCGTGCAGGGCCGCGGCCCCAGCGTGGGCCAGGCGATCGTGGAACATCCGGCGGTGAAGGCGATCTCCTTCACCGGCAGCACGGCCACCGGCGCACGCATCGCCAGCGCGGCGGCTGCACAGTTCAAGAAAGTCTCGCTGGAAATGGGCGGCAAGAATCCGGCGATCGTGTTCGCCGATGCCGATCTTTCCGACGCGAACCTGGACACCATCGTGCGCTCGGGCTTCGCCAACCAGGGCGAGATCTGCCTGTGCGGCTCGCGCCTGCTGGTGCAGCGCTCGATCCTCGAAGCCTTCCGCGAACGCTACCTGGCGCGCGTGCAGGCGCTGCGCGTGGGTGATCCGGGCGACGCCGGCAGCGACCTCGGCGCGATGGTCTCGCAGGCGCACTACGACAAGGTGCTCGGCTGCATCGAACAGGCCCGCGCCGAAGGCGGCCGCGTGTCGTGCGGCGGCGAGGCGATCACATTGCCCGGCCGCTGCGCCGACGGCTGGTTCATCGCGCCGACCGTGATCGAAGGCCTGTCGTCCGCGGCGCAGACCAACCAGCAGGAGATTTTCGGCCCGGTGGTCAGCCTGATCCCGTTCGAGGACGAAGCCGAGGCGCTGGCGATCGCCAACGACAGCCGCTACGGCCTGGCCGCCTCGCTGTGGACGCAGGACCTGTCCCGCGCACACCGGCTCGCCGGCCAGCTCGAATTCGGCATCGTGTGGATCAACTGCTGGCTGCTGCGCGACCTGCGCACGCCGTTCGGCGGCGCCAAGCAATCCGGGCTCGGCCGCGAAGGCGGCAGCGAGGCGCTGCACTTCTTCACCGAGCCAAAAAACATCTGCATCGCCTACGGCGCGTCGTCCGTACAACCCTAGGGCGCACGCGCATGCGCGAGCCCGAATATTCGGAACCCCGATGAATTCACTGAAAGACCTGCTTGCCAACAACCGTCGCTGGGCCGAACAGGTCACCGCGCAAGACCCGACCTTTTTCGAACAGCTCTCGCAGCAGCAGGCGCCGCGCTACCTGTGGATCGGCTGCTCGGACTCGCGCGTACCGGCCACCCAGATCGTCGACCTGCCGCCGGGCGAGATCTTCGTGCATCGCAACGTGGCCAACGTGGTGGTGCATACCGACCTGAACGCGCTGAGCACCATCCAGTTCGCGGTCGACGTGCTGCAGGTAAAGCACATCCTGGTGGTGGGTCATTACGGTTGCGGTGGCGTCGGCGCGGTGCTGAAGGAAAGCCGCCTGGGCCTGATCGACAACTGGCTCAGGCACATCACCGACATTGCCATGAAGCATGCCGACAAGCTCGATCCGGCGCAGTCGTTCGCGATGCGCCATGCGCACCTGTGCGAACTGAATGCGCTCGAACAGGCGCTCAACGTGTGCCACACCACGGTGGTGCGCGAAGCGTGGGAGCGCGGCCAGCAACTGGCCGTGCATGCGTGGATTTACGGCCTGGACAATGGCCACATCCATGACCTGGGCCTCGACGTGCGCGGTCGCGAGCAGTTGCCCGAGGCCTACCAGCAGGCACTGACCCAGCTCACCCGGCGCTGGGCAGGCGCCGCATGAACGGCGACAGCATCCGCACCGACGCCGCTCCCGCGCCGATCGGCGCCTACCCGCATGCCCGGCGCGTCGGCAACCTGCTGTTCCTGTCCGGCGTGGGTCCGCGCCAACCCGGCAGCAGCGCGATTCCCGGCAACGTCTGCGACGCGGACGGCCGTTTGATCGCCTACGACATCGAGGCACAGTGCCGCCAGGTGTTCGCCAACGTGCGCGCCGTGCTCGAAGCCAGCGGCGCCGCCTGGACCGACCTGGTCGACGTCACCGTGTTCCTGACCGACATGCAGCGCGACTTCGCCGCCTACAACCGGCTGTACGCGGAATATTTCGCCGGCATCGACGCCTGCCGCACCACCGTTGGCATCAGCGCGCTGCCGACGCCGATCGCGATCGAACTGAAGTGCGTCGCCGCCCTGCCGGCACAGTCACGCTGATTTCCCCCGATCGGCGCGCGGGCAAGTCGCGCACATGAAAAACCCCGCCGGTCTGCACCGGCGGGGTTTCGATTCACGACAACACGATCAACCAGCCGACGTCGTCGCCGGAGCCGGGTTTGCGGCAGGAGCCGCGGCCTTGTGGCTCTTGTGATGGGACTTGTGGTGCGACTTGTGGTGCATGGCGGTCTTCGGCGCGGCGTCGGCCGCAGCAGCAGGAGCCGCCGCAGGAGTTTCCTGCGTCGCCGGAGCCGCCGCCTGCGGGGCAGCAGCCTGGGCCAGCACGGAACCGGAAAGCGCAACGCCCGCCACAAGCAGGGAAGCGATCAGAAGTTTACGCATCATGATGTCGAGCCTCGGACGATTGGAAGGTATCGCGGACCCGGCCGGAACCCGGCGACTCGGGCGGCGCGACGAACCGACGATGCGACGCCGATGGGATACCAAGGCTGAATGCAACACGCGGTTTCCTGCGCAATGCGCACACAGGATCTTGACTTTTGCCGCGTTCGATTACGCACGTAATTATTTGCGCTCAGGCCAGGCAGGCCTGCAGCATCCGGCCGATCAAGTCCTGCACCGCCGGCGCCTTCGCCTCGTCGTACGCGAAGCTCTCCTCGTCCATGTAGTTGAGCTGCGCCAGTTCCAGCTGCACGGCCTGCACGCCAGTCGCCGGCGTGCCGTAATGGCGCGTGATGTAACCGCCCTTGAAGCGGCCGTTGACGGCAAAACTGAAACGCGACTGCGACTCCAGGCAAGCCTGCAAGCGCGCCTGCAGCGCCGGGTCGCAACTCGTGCCGGCTGCCGTACCGAGATTGAAATCCGGCAGCTGCCCCTCGAACAGCATGGGTACCCGGCTGCGGATCGAATGCCCTTCCCACAGCACCGCCCGACCGTGCTCCGCGCACAGCCGCGCAAGTTCCTGCGCGACAGCTCGATGGTAAGGCCGCCAGTAATCGTTTATGCGCCGTTGAATTTCAGCGTCATCCGGCTCGCTGCCACCCTGGTACAGCGGCTCCCCATCGAAGCCGATCACCGGTACCAGGCCGGTCTCGCGCTGCCCCGGATACAGCGCATGGCCATCGGCGGGGCGGTTCAGGTCGATCACGTAGCGCGAAGCCCCCGGTTTCAGCACGCTGGCGCCCAGCGCCTGGGCCAGCGGTTCGTACAACCGGCCGACATGCCAGTCGGTGTCCGGTGCACGACGCGCCGCCGGATGCATCCGCGTGGCGATATCGTCGGGGATGAAGCTGCTGTCGTGCGGCAGGCTGACCAGCATCGGCACATGGCCGCGCTGCAAGGTGAATGTGCTCATCGGCGCATTGTACTCAGTCCGTCAATGCTGTTTCCTTGCCACATTGGCTTCCATGCGATCCAGCCAGAGGGTTGCCTGTCGGAAAATACGCGAGCACGCTAGCCGTGGATCGTCCAGGGGGACCTGAACATGCCAGGCAAACTGCTGTTCCGAATGACTCCCATCGCGTTTTGTACGATCACGCCACTGGTTCTGACAGTGCACGCGCAGGATTACAGCCCGGACGCGGTCGGCATGTTCCACGAACTGAAGCAGCAGCCCAATGATCTGGCCCGCTACGCATACCTGCTCAGGGAGATACCGAAGCTTCCTGTTTCCGACCAGCAACTGGCGATGCAGATGTTCGCCTCGGTCGAGAACGAACTGGGGCTTTACAACGAGGCCGTCCACGACTTCCCGCTGAAGACCCATATCGCGGTGGACGCCACCTTGCCGGCGCCGGCCGAGTGGAAGCCCGCCGATGCGACCGAGGTCATCACGCAGCTGGCTGCCGACCGCCGCATCGTGCTGATCAACGAGGCGCACCACGACGCCCATACCCGACAACTGACGCTGGCCCTGCTGCCCCGGCTGCGTGCACTCGGGTTCAACTATTTCGCCGTGGAAGCCCTCTCGGACAAAGATGACCAGCTGATGCAGCGCGGCTATCCGGTCAAGGACAGCGGCACCGAGTACCTGCACGAACCCGCCTACGGCGACATCGTGCGGACGGCGATCAAGTTGGGGTTCGCCCTGGTGGCCTACGACGCGGACACCGGCGCGATGCAGGATCGCGAAGCCGGACAAGCGAATAACCTGTACCGGAAGGTATTCGCAAGGGATCCCTGCGCCCGGCTCTTCGTGCATGCCGGTTACGCGCACATCGACAAGGCAAAGGGACGCCTGGGCAATACGGCGCCAATGGCCATGCACCTGCAGCAGCTGACCGGCATCGAGCCGCTGTCGATCGACCAGACCCAGTTCCGCGAGCAGCTTCCCGGCAAGCCGGATGCCTATCAGAAACTGATCAAGGATTTCCCCTCGGACGGCCCCATCGTACTGATCAACCGCACTACAGGCAGGCCCTGGAGCGCCCATCCCGACCGGTATGACCTCAACGTATTGCTGCCTCCCGCCGACACAGGCCGCGGCGAAAGTGGCTACGTCCAGCCTTTGACGACCGTGCGCGACACCGACCGCGACCATCTCATGCTGGCGAATCGCCTCAACAAGCAGCGTCCCGACTGGTTGACCCTGCGCAACGAGCGCATTCCGTACGCGATCAGGACGACACTGTGCAAGACACGCTTCCCTTGCGTCGTCGATGCGCATTACGTCAACGAACCCGATGAAGCCATCACCGCCGACCGCTACGCGTTCATGCAGGGCGACGCCGCAAGCAGGCTCTACCTGCGCCCCGGACGCTATCGCCTGCGCGCCTGGGACATCCGCGGCAGAACCTTGTCCCAAAAGATCATCACGGTCGGAGAACACTAGAGCCTCGGCAAGCATGCTTGCATGCCCGTGTCGACGCCACGGGCACGATGCCCGGCACCACGCGGGACGATACAAAGCCGCTTACCCGAAGCACAGCACCACCACGTCTGCCGACCTGGTCGCCGCCGCCAGTGATGCGGCAAGGCAATGGCACTTCAATCCGCAGATGAAGGACGGGAAGCCGATCGACGGCTACGCGCGCGTGCCGGTCAAATTCGACCTGGCGCCGCTTCCACACGGGACCAACAAGGATCAAGTTGAGAAATTGAATTGAAAATGCAAAAAATCGCATTGATTTGCATGTGAATTATTGAATTGATAACCTCGGCACGCCCCACGCCGAGGTTGTCTCGTGAGTCCGCAGCCCGTCGCCCGATTTCCCCTGTCATTACCGCTGCCGCAGGCCACGCGCTGGGTGCTGCTTTTCTCTGCGGTCATCTTGCTGGCTGCCTGCGCCAGCAGTCCGCAACGGCGCCAGCCCACCTACAAGACCTCGCACTCGGCGCTGGCCGACCTGCCGCCGCGCGCACCTTCGGCCGCCAGCGCCGGGGAGGCAAACGACATCCTGTTCCGCGCGATCGGGCTGGTCGGCACGCCATATCGCTGGGGCGGCAATACCCCGGCCGGCGGCTTCGACTGCAGTGGCCTGATCGACTACATCTACCGTACCGCCACCGGCATCAAGCTGCCGCGTACCTCGCACGAGATGGCCTCGATGGACGCCCGCAAGGTGCGCAAGATGACCCAGCTGGCCAGCGGCGACCTGGTGTTCTTCGACATCGGCGGCGCGATCAGCCACGTCGGCGTGTACGTCGGCAAGGGCCGTTTCGTGCACGCGCCGAACAGCGGCGGCACGGTGCGCCTGGACGATATCGACGGGCCGTACTGGGGCGACCATTTCGCTTACGGGCGGCGCGTGCTGGATTGAGGGGCGATTACGGCTGCTCTACTTTGCATTGCGAGCAAAGGAGCGGGATTTGAGGCGAACCTCGGCTCCCCTCTCCCCCACAGGGATTCCCTACGGTCACAACCCTCCCCCGCAAAGGGAGAGGGCAAACGAAACGGCGCCCCAGGGCGCCGTTGGTTCACTCAATGAAGCGGATTTTCAATGCGCTTCGGCGCCTGGCGCGTGGGCGTGGCCGTGGGCGATCTCTTCCTCGGTGGCGTCGCGCACTTCGCCGATGGCCACGTCGAAGTGCAGGGTCTTGCCGGCCATCGGGTGGTTCAGGTCCACGTCGATCGCGCTCATGCCGACCTTGTGCACGGTCACCGCGCGCTGGCCGCCCTGCTTCAGCTGCAGCACGGCGGTCATGCCCGGCTTGAGCCGGTTGGCCTGCGGGAAATACTTCTTCGACATGCGCTGGATCTGGCCTTCCTCGCGCTCGCCATAGCCATCGGCCGGCGCCACGTCCACGCTCAGCGCCTCGCCGGCCTCATGCCCTTCCAGCGCCGCGTCCAAGCCCGGGATCAGCTGGCCGTGGCCAAGCAGAATCCACAGCTGCTCGTCGCGATCGTGCGAGCTCTCGACCTTTTCGCCATCCACCGTCAGCGTGTAGTGGATCGCGATGACCTTGTCCTTGCCAGCCTTCATTGCCTGTCTCGTCGATGGGATCAAACGGCGGATTCTAGCAGTAGCCCGACGGGCTAGGATTCATGATGGCCGAAGCCCACGCCGCGCGCCTCCGGACCCAGCCACAGCAACAACGCCAGCAGCAGCGCCACCAGCACCATCCACAGCGCCATCGCGAACGCGAAATCCCCGCCATGCCGCTGCGCCAGCCAGGCTTGCGCGGTGGCGGTGACCGCCGCCAGCAGGTTGCCCATCTGGTAGGCGAAGCCCGGCAGGGTGCCGCGCACCGCTGCCGGCGACAACTCGTTCAGATGCGTCGGCACCACGCCCCAGGCGCCCTGCACCATCACCTGGATCAGGAACGCGCCCAGCCCCAGCAGGATCAGCGAACCGCCGTACATCCACAGCGGAATCACCGGTATCGCCAGCAGCGCGGCGATCATCATCGCCTTGCGCCGGCCGATCCGTTCCGACAGCGCCCCGAAATACAGGCCGCCCACCAGCGCGCCGAGATTCAGCAGCGCCACCAGCACGAAGGCCATGGCAGAGCCGGTGGGCAGGTGCAGGTTCACCTCCTCGAAGGTGTGGTACATGTCCTGCGAGCCGTGGCTGAACATGTTGAACGCCATCATCAGCAGCATCAGGTAGAGCGCCAGCTTCCAGTGCCCGCGCATGGCCTCGAACAGGCCGGGCCGCCTCGCCGCCTGCGCGCCTTCCTTCCAGACCGCCGACTCCGGCACCTTGCGGCGGATGTACAGCACCAGCAAGGCCGGGATCGCGCCGACCACGAACAACCCACGCCAGCCGATATGGTCCACCAGCAACCAGTTCGCCAGCGCGGCGAGGAAGAAGCCGCACGGGTAGCCGCTTTGCAGCAGGCCTGACACCGCGCCGCGGGCTTTCGCCGGTATCGACTCCATCGCCAGCGACGCGCCGATGCCCCATTCGCCACCCATCGCGACGCCGAACAGGAAACGCAGCACCAGCAAGGCGGTCAGCGACGAGGCGAATGCCGTGGCGAACTCGAACAGCGAGAACAGGATCACGTCGAGCATCAGGATCGGCCGCCGCCCGAAGCGGTCGGCCAGCCGCCCGAACAGCAGCGCGCCCAGCGGCCGCGCCGCCAGGGTCAGGAACAGTGCGTAGGTGATCTGCGCCGTACCCACGTCGAACTCCTTCGCCACCGTGACGATGACGAAGGTCAGCAGGAAGTAGTCGAACGCATCCAGTGTCCAGCCCAGGAAACTGGCCAGCACGGTGTGTCGCTGGATGATATCGAGTTCACGCAAGGGTGCCAGCAGCGACATCGGTCTCTCCTCGAACGGGACCCCACGCACAAGGCGCGCGAGCGACGATGGTACTCGCGCACCCGATGGCCTAGGCTGCCGCCATCGACGAAAACCGGGATCCGGATGGACCGCCGCAGCCGCCAGCGCATCGCCCACCTGTACGACAACCACCTGCAACGCGGCTACGTCCGGGGCAAGTTGGCCGGCGACCCGGTCTATGCGGCCACGGCCACGCTGGTCGCCGGCACCACGCTGCCCCTGCTCGACATCGGCTGCGGCATCGGCCTGCTCGGGCTGTACCTGCACGCGCTGGGCCATGCCCAGCCCTACCTCGGCGTGGATCACGATGCGCGCAAGATCGCCGCCGGGCAGCAGGCCGTGCAGCACGCCGGACTCGATGCGCTGATGAGCCTGCGTCATGCCGATGCGGCCGAGCTGCCACCGATGCATGGCCATGTCGCGCTGCTCGACGTACTGCACTACCTGCCCGCCGCACGCCAGCCCCCCCTGCTGCAGGAGGCCGCCCGGCACTTGGCGCCCGATGGCTGCCTGATCATCCGCAACGTGCTGCGCGAGCCGAACTGGCGCTTCCACGCCACGCGCGTCGAGGAGTTTTTCCTGCGTACCTCCGGCTGGATTCCCGGCGGCGCGCAACACTATCCGAGCGCCGACGAACTGCGCGCGCCGCTGCAGGATGCCGGGCTGCACGTGCACGTCGAACCGCTGCGCGGGCGCACGCCGTTCAACAGTTACCTGATCGTGGCGCGGCCGCATCGTTGAGGCGATCGCGGCACGCCGTTCAGCTTGATGCGGCGCAAATGCACGCGGCGGCGACGGATCGGCTATACTCGGCCACGCATTCGTCCCCACGAGTGCTGCGACACACCGTCGCCCCTTCCCCTTAGTCTGCAACACGGTATGAACACTCCGGGTTGCTCAGGAGTGTTACATGTCTTTTGATTCGCTGGGCCTTGCGCCCGCGTTGCTGCGCGCGCTTGCCGATTACGGCTACACGCAGCCCACCCCGATCCAGTCCGCCGCCATTCCGCCCGCACTGGAAGGTCACGACCTGCTCGCCGCCGCCCAGACCGGCACCGGCAAGACCGCCGCGTTCGCGCTGCCGTTGCTGCAGAAGCTGTCGACCAGCGGCCAGACCATGACCCGCCGCCCGCGCGCACTGGTGCTGACCCCGACCCGCGAACTGGCCGCCCAGGTACACGAGAACCTGCGCGACTACGGCAAGCACGTCCATGTCAGCGCCACCACCATCTTCGGCGGCGTCAGCATGGGCCCGCAGATCAACGCACTGCGCCGCGGCGTGGACGTCGTCATCGCCACCCCCGGCCGGCTGATGGACCACATGCAGCAGCGCACGCTGGACCTGTCCGCGGTGGAAACGCTGGTGCTGGACGAAGCCGACCGCATGCTCGACATGGGCTTCCTGCCCGCGTTGAAGCGCATCCTGCAGGCCCTGCCGAAGAAGCGCCAGACCCTGCTGTTCTCGGCCACCTTCGCGCCGGCGATCAAGGCGCTGGCGATGGACTTCATGCACCACCCGCGCGAGATTTCGGTCTCCGCGCCGAACACCGTGACCACCCTGGTCAGCCACCAGGTGCATCCGGTCGACGCCTCGCGCAAGCGCGACCTGCTGCTGCACCTGCTGTCGGCCGACAGCCGCCGGCAGTCGCTGGTATTCAGCCGCACCAAGCACGGCGCCGACAAGCTGGTTACCTACCTCAACGCGTCGGGCCTGCGCAGCGCCGCGATCCACGGCAACAAGAGCCAGAACGCGCGCACCCGCGCCTTGAGCGATTTCAAGAGCGGCCGCGTCACCGTGCTGGTGGCCACCGACATCGCCGCCCGCGGCATCGACATCGAACAGCTGCCGATCGTGATCAACTTCGACCTGCCGTCGGTAGCCGAAGACTACGTGCACCGCATCGGCCGCACCGGCCGTGCCGGCATGGAAGGTCTCGCGGTATCCCTGGTCAGCCATGACGAAAGCGGCCTGCTGTTCGACATCCGCAAGCTGCTGAAGCAGGACATCGCGATCACGCCGGTGAGCGGCTACGAGCCGTCCGCCCCGCTGCGCGTGGATGCCGGTGCGCCGCGTCCGAAGCAAGGCGGCGGCGGTCAGCGTCAACCGCGTGCGCCGCGACAGGGCAAGACTGCCGGCGCGGCACGGCCGAACGGCTATGCGCCGCAGGGCCGCGGCGAGCATGCCGCCGGCAACCAGCGCCGCCGTTCGAGCCATCGTCCGGCCGCCAAGGCCTGAGCGATTGCGTGAATGACACCGAATGTGGCGGCCTGATGGCCGCCACATTCGTATTGGGAAACCGGAATAACACGGTCCGGAACGCTCAGTCGGCGCGGTGGATTTTCGCCGTGAGCACATGGTCTTCCCACTGCCCGGCAATCCGCAAATACTCCCGCGCGTAGCCTTCACGCTCGAAGCCAAGCCGCTCCAGCAACCGCGCGCTGCGCTCGTTGCGCGGCAGGTAATTCGCCATCACGCGATGCAGGCCCAGCTCACCGAACGTCCATGCCAACCCGGCTTCCAGTGCCTCGTGCATCAGTCCCCGCCCCTGCTGACCGGCGCTGACGCCATAGCCGAGCAGGCATGCCTGGAACGGTCCGCGTACCACGTTGGACAGGGTGAAGCTGGCGAGGACATCCTCACTGCCCAGGCTGAACACCACGAACGGATAGCCACGATCGAGACGCGCAGCCTCCTGCCCGTCCGCGATCGCTTGCGCGCAGTGTTCCAGCGTGTAGTAACTGTCCTCGCGCAAGGGCTCCCACGGCGCCAGATGGGCACGATTGTCCACGCGAAAGCGCAGCAATTTCGCCGCGTCGGAAAGTTCAGGCAAACGGATGCGGGTACGCGCGGTTTGCAGCACGGCCGATACGCTCATATCAGCCCAAATGCCCCCGCGTGATGCCGCAGGTGATCGTCGATGAAGCTGGTGATGAACCAGTAGCTGTGGTCATAACCGGGGTGCCGGCGCAGCAACAAGCCCTGCCCCGCTTCCGCGCAGGCCTGGTCGAACAGCTCCGGCTTCAATTGGGCTTCGAGGAACGGGTCGGCCTCGCCTTGGTCGATCAGGATCGTGCCGCCGAAGGTCTGCCGCCGTACCAATTCGCAGGCGTCGTTGTCGGCCCAGGCCGCCGGGTCATCGCCGAGATAGCGCGGCAGCGCCTTCCTGCCCCACGGCACCTGACTGGGCGCCACGATCGGCGCGAACGCTGACACCGAACGGTAGCGCTGCGGGTATTTCAGGGCGAGGGTCAACGCGCCATGGCCGCCCATCGAATGACCGCAGATGCCGCTGAGTGCCGTGTCCACCGGAAACTGCGCGGCGATCAGCGCGGGCAATTCGTCCGCCACATAGCTATGCATCCGAAAGCGCGTCGACCACGGCGCTTCGGTGGCATCGACGTAGAAACCCGCGCCTTCGCCGAACTCCCAGTCGCCGGTGGCGCCGTCGATGCCGGTGCCGCGCGGGCTGGTGTCGGGCATCACCAGCACCAGGCCCAGCTCAGCCGCCAGCCGCTGCGCGCCGGCCTTGATCGTGGCGGTTTCCTCGGTGCAGGTCAGCCCCGCCAGGAAATACAGCACCGGGCACAGCTGCCGGGTGGCCTGCGGCGGCTGGTAGACGGCAAAGCGCATGGGGCAAGCGCAGGCTTCCGAGTGGTGGCGGTAAACGCCCTGGACGCCGCCGTGCAGGCGTTGTTCTGAGATCGTTTCGAGCATACCCATCGTGTTCTTCTGTCCTCAGGCAAAGGCTGCGTTGAGCATAACCGCGCGGCCATCACTTTCGCGTTCAGCAAGAACTGCCACGCGTAGGCGTGGAGGCTGGTAGAATCCGCCCCTGCGCGTCGCATTCCCGGCGCTGCCTTCTGTTCCGAGGTTCCCATGCCATCCCCCGTCTCCGACCACGCCCCGGTTCCGTCCGGCTTTGGCGCGCTGGCGCTGCATCCCGACGTTCTGCGCGTGCTGGCCGACGTCGGCTATGAATCGCCCTCACCGATCCAGGCCGCCACCATTCCGCCGCTGCTGGAAGGCCGCGACGTGCTGGGCCAGGCGCAGACCGGCACCGGCAAGACCGCCGCGTTCGCGCTGCCGATCCTGTCGCGGATCAGCCCGCGTGCCGGCAAGCCGCAGGCGCTGGTGCTGGCGCCCACGCGCGAACTGGCGATCCAGGTGGCCGAGGCGTTCCAGCGCTACGCCGCGCACATCCCCGGTTTCCAGGTGCTGCCGATCTACGGCGGCCAGAGCTACGGCCCGCAACTGCACTCGCTCAAGCGCGGCGTGCACGTCGTGGTCGGCACGCCCGGCCGCGTGATCGACCACCTGGACAAGGGCACGCTGGATCTGTCCGAGCTGAAGTACCTGGTGCTCGACGAAGCGGACGAGATGCTGCGCATGGGCTTCATCGACGACGTCGAGAAGGTGCTGCAGGCTACCCCGCCCGAGCGCCAGGTGGCGCTGTTCTCGGCGACCATGCCCACGGTGATCCGCAAGATCGCGCAGCGGCACCTGAAGGATCCGGTCGAGGTCATCATCAAGTCCTCCGCCACCACCACGCCGAACATCCACCAGCGCTACTGGTTCGTCAGCGGCATGCACAAGCTCGATGCGATGACGCGCATCCTGGAAGCCGAGCCGTTCGACGCGATGATCATCTTCGCGCGCACCAAGCAGGCCACCGACGAACTGGCCGGCAAGCTGCAGGCGCGCGGCCTGGCCGCCGCCGCGATCAACGGCGACATCGCCCAGCCGCAGCGCGAGCGGGTGATCCAGCAGCTGAAGGACGGCAAGCTCGACATCCTCGTGGCCACTGACGTGGCCGCCCGCGGCCTCGACGTGGACCGGATCAGCCACGTGCTGAACTACGACATCCCGTACGACACCGAAAGCTACGTGCACCGCATCGGCCGCACCGGGCGCGCGGGGCGCAGCGGCGAGGCGATCCTGTTCGTCAGCCCGCGCGAGCGCGGCATGCTTAACGCGATCGAGCGTGCCACCCGGCAGCCGATCGAGCAGATGCAGCTGCCGTCGGTTGAAGTGGTCAACGACGTGCGCATCGGCAAGTTCAAGCAGCGCATCAGCGACATGCTGGCACAGGGCGACCTCGGCCAGTTCCAGCAGCTGATCGAGCAGTACGAGCAGGAACACAACGTGCCGGCGGTCGAGATCGCCGCCGCACTGGCGCGCATCGCCCAGGGCGACCAGCCGCTGCTGCTGGCGCCGCCGCCGAAGCGCGAGAAGTACGAGCCGGCCGCGCGCGAACACAAACCGCGCGAGCGCGAAGGCACGCCTGCCCACACCCCGCGCGAGCACAAGCCGCACGCACGCGAGAGCGCGCCGCCGCGCGAGTTCGGCCACCGTCCGGTGCGCGCGCACGCCACCGAGGAAGGCAAGCGTACCTACCGCATCGAGGTCGGCCACGAGCACGGCGTCAAGCCGGGCAACATCATCGGCGCGATCGCGAACGAGGCTGGCCTGGACAGCCAGTTCATCGGCCGCCTCAGCATCCGCGACCACTACAGCCTGATCGACTTGCCCGACGGCATGCCGAAGGAAGTGTTCGAGCACCTGAAGAAGGTGTGGGTGGTGCAGCAGCAGTTGCGCATCCACGAGTGGGACGGCAGCGACACCGGCACCAGCGCACCGCCGGCGCACAAGCCGGGCGGTTTCAAGAAACCCGGCAGCTTCAAGCCGCGACCCGGCGGAGCCAAGCCGCCGCGGCGCAAGTAAGCGCCCCGCGTCGCGCCGCTCGATAAGCGACGGCGCGACGACGTAACATCGGCAGGATCGTCGTCGCCGCAGACCCACCGCATGCACAACCCCACCGCCGAACACGGCCCGCCCAACGGCGCCGAGCCGCGACTCGACGGGCTGGCGCCGGCGGCCATGCAGCAAATGCAGGCGGCGGCGCATGCGATCCGCGAAGGTGCCGCGGCGGCGGCCACGCAGGCGCTGGATAGCATCCTTGCGATGACGCCGGGGCACCCAGAGGCGCTGCGTCTCTACGCCATCCTGCACGCCCGCGCGCACCGCCATGCCGAGGCGAAGTCAGTGCTGCAACAGGCCATCGCGCAATGGCCCGACTACGTACTGGCCTATTCCGACCTGGGCAATGTGCAGCAGGCCGCAGGCGAACTGGACGCAGCCTTCGCCAGCTGGCGGCAGGCCTGCGCACTGGCACCGCAGGCGCCGATGCCGTGGTTCAACCTCGGCCGCAACCTGCAGCTGCATGGCGATACCGCAGCCGCGATCGAGGCACTGCAGCAGGCACACGCACTGGCGCCGGACTTCCTGCCCGCCCTGGTCCTGCTTGGCGATGCGCTGGTGCATGCCGGCCGCTTCGACGAAGCGGATGCGCGCTACCGCGCCGCGCTGGCGCTGCATCCGGCCTGCGGCGATGCCTGGCGCGGGCTGGCGAACATGAAGACGCGGCCGCTGTCGGACGCCGACCGCGAGCAACTGGCAGTGGCTGTGCTCCAGGACGGAACGGATCTGAGCGACCGCATCGCGATGGGCTTCGCGCTGGGCAAGGTGTGCGAGGACCAGGGCCGTTACGGGCAGGCCTTCGCCGCACTGAGCCAGGCCAACGCCGAGCTGCGCCAACTCCGTCCGTGGAACGCCGGCGCATTCCATGCGCACGCCGATGCCCTGTTCGCCGCTTCGGCCCGGCTGCCGGCGCCGGCGGATCCGGCACTGGGCCAGGAAGTGATCTTCATCGTCGGCCTGCCACGCTCCGGCTCCACCCTGTTCGAACAGATCCTCGCCGCCCATCCCGAAGTCGAAGGCGCCAGCGAACTGCCGGACCTGGAACAGGTGCTCGGCGAAGAATCCACCCGCCGTCGCCAGCCGCTGCTGCAGTGGATCGGCAGCGCAGGTGCCGACGACTGGCAACGGCTGGGTCGGCGTTACCTGGAACTCACCGCGCGCTGGCGCCGGCACAAGCCGCGGCACAGCGACAAGCTGCCGTCGAACTGGCTGCTCGGCGGCGTGCTCGGCGCGATGCTGCCCGGCGCGCGCATCGTCGACGCGCGACGCGACGCGCTGGAAGCGGGCTGGTCCTGCTACAAGCAGCAGTTCTACCGGCTGCCGCATTTCGCCTGCACGCTGACCGACATCGCCGCCTACATCCGCGACTACGAGCGGATCATGGACGCGTGGCGGGCGGCCGCCCCGCAGCGCATACGCACCCAGCGCTACGAAGCGCTGCTGGCCAAACCGGAGGATGAAATCCGCGCGCTGCTGGCGTTCTGCGGCCTGCCGTTCGACCCGGCCTGCCTCGACTACCACCACGCGAAGCGCAGCGTGCGCACCGCCAGCGCGGCGCAGGTGCGCCAGCCGCTGCAGCACTACACCGCGCGTGCCGGCCACTATGGCGCCCTGCTCGATCCGCTGCGCCTGGGCCTCGGCCTCGGCCTGCCGATGCTCGGCCGGTAGGAGCCAACGCCGGTCGTTCGGCGCAGGCAACGCAGCGTTCCCCCGCGCAGGCGCTCGCAAACCGCCGCCACGCCCTCATCATGGAGGGATGGATTCCAACGGAGCGATGCGCGTGACCACCCTGCCCAGCCTGTACATCTCGCACGGTTCGCCAATGACCGCACTGCAGCCCGGCCTCACCGGCCAGCGGCTGGCCGAGCTGGCCGCCGTGCTGCCGCGCCCGCAGGCGATCGTGATGGCCAGCGCGCACTGGCTGTCGCGCCGGCCGCAGGTCGGCGCCGCGGCGATGCCGGAAACCATCCACGACTTCGGCGGCTTTCCTGCGCCGCTGTACCAGATGCGCTACCCCGCACCCGGTGCGCCGGAACTGGCCGGGCGCGTCGCCGGGTTGCTGGAACAGGCCGGCCTGGCACCGACCATCCATCCCGAACGCGGGCTCGACCACGGCGCATGGGTGCCGCTGCATCTGCTGTATCCGGCGGCCGACATCCCGGTGGTGCCGGTCTCGATCCAGCCTGAACTCGGCCCCGCGCACCAGTACGCACTGGGCCAGGCGCTGGCGCCGTTGCGCGAGGAAGGCGTGCTGGTGATCGGTTCGGGCAGCATCACCCACAACCTGCACGATTTCGCTGCCGGCTACAGCGACCAGCGGCAGGCGCCGTACGTGAAGCCGTTCATCGAGTGGATCGAGCGCAAGCTCGCCGCCGGCGATATCGACGCCCTGTTCGACTATCGCCGCCAGGCACCGTTTGCCGAACGTGCCCATCCCACCGACGAACACCTGCTGCCCCTGTTCGTGGCGCTCGGCGCGGCAGGCGCGAACGCCCATGCGCAACGGATCGACGCCGGCATCGACATGGGCTTCCTGGCCATGGACATCTACCGCTTCGCGGGATAAGCGCCTGTCCGCCGGCTGGTGCCGGACGGCCTCTCTTCACGAAAAATTCCCGCCGACGCGCTATGACTCCGCCGTTACGCCTGGGAGTCCGGGGGCGCGCGATGCCGATGTCGCGTGATGGTGGAACGGCTATCGGATCCACGTCGTGCCTGGCCGCCAAGCCGCGCAAGCCAGTCGTACGCGTCGATCCTTTCCAATGCCATTACCTCGTGGAGGAGAACCCATGTCATCACGAAACTTGACCGGCTTGAGCATCGCGCTGTGCACCGTTTTCGGCCTGGCGACAAGCAGCCCGGCATCCGCTGAAAATGCCGCCAGCGCCGTGGAAGTGACGCCTGCCGTGAAACACGACACCTTGCGCTCCCTGCGCGGCACGATGCCGCGCCCGGAAGATTTCTCCAGGAGCCCCCGCATTCATCCAGTGCATCCGTTGCCGCCGCTGGCTCCGGGCAACCTGGCCGACGGCGCCGTGCAGCACACCATCACCGGGGCGTTCGCGCCCGCACTGGGCGCCGGCTTCGACGGCGTCGGCCAGGGCTTCAGCGGCCCGCAGGGCACGTTCAACGTCAACAGTGCCCCGCCGGACACCAACGGCGCGGTCGGCGCCACGCAGTATTTCCAGATCGTCAACACCGGCTTCGCGGTGTTCGACAAGGCCAGCAAGGCAGTGACCTACGGCCCGGTGCCTTCCAACACCCTGTGGTCCGGTTTCGGCGGCCCCTGCGAGAACGACAACGACGGCGATGCCGTGGTGGTCTACGACAAGGCCGCCAACCGCTGGGTCGTCTCGCAGTTCGCCGTCAGCGCCGCGCCGTATTTCCAGTGCGTGGCCGTGTCGGCCACCAGCGACGCCACCGGCGCGTACTACCGCTACGCGTTCTCCTACGGCAGCGTCTTTCCCGACTATCCGAAGATGGGCGTGTGGCCGGACGCGTATTACGAAACCTTCAACATGTTCACCAATACCTTCCAGGGCGCCAAGCTGTGCGCCTATGACCGCAACGCGATGTTGAGCGGCGCCGCGGCCACGCAGCAGTGCTTCCAGTTGTCCACCAGCTACGGCGGCGTGCTGCCGGCGGATCTCGATGGCGCCACTGCGCCGCCGGCCGGTTCGCCGAATTACATGCTGAACTTCACCAGCAACTCGCTGAACCTGTGGAAGTTCCATGTGGACTGGGCGAACAGCGCCAATACCTCGCTGAGCGGCCCGATCAACATTCCGGTGGCGGCCTTCGCCACCGCCTGCCGGGGCGGCACCTGCATCCCGCAGTACGGTACGCGGCAAAAGCTGGACTCGCTGGGCGATCGCCTGATGTTCCGCCTGGCCTACCGCAATTTCGGCGACCACGAGTCACTGGTGGTCGACCATTCGGTGCAGGTCGGCGCCAAGCACAACAACCCCTACACCGGCGTGCGCTGGTACGAGATCCGCAATCCTGCCGGTTCGCCGGTGGTGTACCAGCAGTCCACCTTCTCGCCGGACACCAGTTTCCGCTGGATGGGCTCGGTGGCGATGGACAAGCAGGGCAACATGGCGCTCGGCTACAGCGTCTCGGACAGCGCCATCCACCCGGCGATCCGCTACACCGGACGCCTGGCCGGCGACCCGCTGAACACGCTGGAGGCCGAGAACAGCATCATCGAAGGCACCGGATCGCAGAGCGGCAACAATCTGGCGCGCTGGGGCGACTACAGCGCCATGACCGTCGACCCGGTCGATGATTGCACCTTCTGGTACACCACCGAGTACCTGAAAAACACCGGCTCGTTCAACTGGAACACGCGCATCGCGTCGTTCAAATTCCCTGGCTGCCAATAAGCAGACTCCCCGCGGATCCGGGATGCCCGTCACCGATGACGGCGGCGGGCATTCCCCCTTCGGTCATTCCGGATGAGGCATTGCGCTCAGGCGCTCTGCGGCAGCGGCGGCTCACCGGCATCGAACGGGTCCAGCCAGTCCTCCGGCGTCAGCACGGGCATGCCGTGCGCGAGGCGCGCCTTGTCGCACTGCGGGCTGGCCGCGCCGAACTCCCACGACGGCTGCACCTCGCGGCACACCGACGGCCGCTGCGGGTAGATGCCGCAATGCGCCGCCTCGCCCACCGTGCCCTGCAAGGCCACGCAGCGCGGCTGCGCGGCGTTGGTGCCGCGCATCGCCAGGCGATGCGGATCCAGCTTTTCGGTCAGCTCCGGCGGCACCTTGCCGCCGAGGAAGGCTTCCGCCTCCGACCAATGGAACGCCACGCGAAAGAACGCGCAGCAGGCACCGCAACGCAAGCAGGGATGTTCCATCGAAGGGACCGGGGGCGCCCCGAGGCGCGCAGGAGGCGAATTCTAGAGCAGCGAAGATCCGTTGCGCAGCAGCGGAGGGGAAACTGCCCTCCGTGCGTCGCAGGGAAGGGCATTCGAAAGCGGGCGATCACGCAGCGCTCGCCGCTCGAGCCCTCATGGTTCGCCGGCGAAGGTGTTGCACTGGGCAACGTCGCCGCTGCCGAAGCCGGCCTTGAACCATTTCACCCGCTGCGCCGAGGTGCCGTGGGTGAACGTGTCCGGCCGCACGCGGCCTTGCGCCTGCTGCTGCAGGGCGTCGTCGCCGATGTGGCTGGCCGCGTTCAGGGCTTCCTCGATGTCGCCCGGCTGCAGCCATTGCAGGCTCTGCTGGCTGTGGTTCGCCCACACGCCCGCGTAGCAATCCGCCTGCAGTTCCTGCCGCACCGACAGGCCATCGGCGCCGTCCATCGGCGCGCCGCGTCGACGCGCCTCGTCGACCTTGTCGAACACGCCGGTCAGCTTCTGCACGTGGTGGCCGACCTCGTGCGCGATCACATAGGCGCGGGCGAAGTCGCCGGAGGAGTGCAGTTCGTCCTGCAGTTGCTGGAAGAACGCCAGGTCCAGGTACACCTTCTGGTCGCCCGGACAATAGAACGGCCCCACCGCCGTGGTGGCGCCGCCGCAGGCCGTGTTCACGCCGCCGCTGAACAGGTGCAGCTTGGGCTCGACGTAGGTCGCGCCATGCGCCTGGAAGATCGCGCCCCAGCTCTGCTCGGTCGAATGCAAGATCGCGCTGACGAAGGCCTGCTGCTCGGGATCGACCTGGGCCGGCGTGCTGTTCTGCATCGGGGCGCCCGGTTGGGTACCGCTCTGGTCCAGCAGCGCCAGCGGATTCTTGAAGAAGATCCAGCCCAGCAGCGCCAGCACGATCAGGCCGCCCAGGCCCATGCGGCCACCGCCGCCGAAACGCGGGCCACCGCCGCCACCGCTGTCGACCTCGACGTTGCTGCTGCTGCCGCCTTTTCGCCAATCCATAGGAATCCCTTGTTGACCGATGCACGCGCCCCGATGCCGCGTGGCGACGATAGCGCGTCGACCGGGATCACGCCACGGCACGCGCTGCCGCTAAAGTAGGCGACCTTTTGTGAGGATTTCAGCATGACCCACCTGCCCGCCCTGGTCACCCTGCTCGCCGTGCTGCTGCTGTTCGGCACCATGTGGGCCGTCGGCCACGCCCGCGGCAAGTACGGGATCAAGGCCCCGGCCACCAGCGGCGACCCGGCCTTCGAGCGCGCCTACCGGGTGCAGATGAATACCCTGGAAAGCACGGTGATGTTCCTGCCCACGCTGTGGCTGGCGGCGAACTACGGCTTCAGCGGCTGGGCCGGCGTGGCGGGACTGGCCTGGATCGTCGGCCGCGTGTGGTACGCGCTGGCCTACCTGAAGGATCCCGCCAAACGCGGCCCCGGCTACATGGTCGGCATGCTCGGCTGGGCCGCGCTGCTGGTGCTGGCCTGCATCGGCGTCGGCCGGGCCATGCTGGTCGGCTGAACAGTTTCTCAGGCCAGCAGGCCGGGGGCGATCGCGCTCAATACCCACACGCGATGCGGCACCGCCATCGGCTCGGCCGCATGACGGGCGGCCAGCATGTCGGCCAGTTCGGCATCGAAGCGTGCCACCTTCGCCTCGTCCAGCGTGGCGCCGATGCCGGCGCTGGCACGGATGCGGCCGCGCCAGTCCACGTGGCTGTACGGCACGTCCAGGTCGAACGAGTACGTGCGCAGGCCGCCGAAGCCGGCTTCCGCCACGTCCTTCAGCCACGCCGGATACAAGCCGCTGCCGCTGTGCAGCGTCCAGGCCGGGTTATAGGCGAGGATCAACCGTTCGGTGTCCTGCACCATGTTGCCGGCCAGCGGCACCCAGTCGAAATGCGCGATCAGCAGCCGCCCGCCCGGCCGCAACCACTTGCGCACCAGCGCCGCCGTGCGCGGCCGGTCGAACCAGTGCCAGCACTGGCCGGCGGTGATCGCGTCGAACGAGGCAGCGGCGAACTCGGCGTTCTCGACCCGCGCACGCACCTGCTTCACCTGCACGCCGGCGGCCCGATCCATCTCCGCGGCCTGCGCCAGCAGCGGCGCGGAATGATCCAGTCCGGTCACCTCGCAGCCGCGCACGGCCAGGCCACGGGCGACCGTGCCGGTGCCGGTGCCCAGGTCGAGAACGACGTCACCCTTGTGCACGCTGCCGTCGACGAACAGGCGCTCGAAGAACACCTCCGGGAACCCCGCCCGATGGCGCGCGTAATCGCTGGCAGTCCTGCCGAAATCGGTAGTCATCGACACTCCCCCGTGATCGTCTGCAAGCCGATGTTACCGAGATGGTCTTGCGCTGCAAGCAAATGCATGCCGCCATGCCGGTCGGCAGGATTGCGCAAGCGGCCTGCAAGGCACTAGCTTGGAGGCAGCACATGCCGCCCGCGGCGTCCGCTTTCGCCATTCGTCGCCACAGGTACGCTTGCCGCATGGAAATCAGCTGCACCGAGGTCTCACCCTTGCCGCCTGCGCTCCCGACCGGCAGGGCCGCCCCCGGCCTGCGGGCCAGCGCGAGCATCATCGCCACCTACTTCGTGCTGCAGTTCGCGGTTGGCATCGCGTTCGCGCTGGCGATCGGCGTGACGGCGGCCCTCAGCCCCACCGGGCCAGGCATCGACGCCGCGATCCGCACGACCCTGGGGCAACCCGCCATGCAGGCGCTGGTGGCGATCCTCTCGCTTGGCGTGGCCGCACCGCTGACCCTGTGGCTGGCACGCCGTGCATGGCCGCAGCTGTGGTCGCTGGCGCGGCCGCCGGGTTTCGGTTTCACGCCACCGCGCCACCTGTCGTTCTTCGCGCTGGCGGTAGCGGCCGGACTGGCGGCGCCCATCCTGGGCTCGTTGCTGACCCAATGGCTGGCCCACGGCCACACGGTGACCCAGGACATCCAGCAGATCGGCGGCAACACCCCGCTGGGGCTGCGCATTCCGCTGGTGCTGGTGGTGGTGTGCGTGGGGCCGCTGGTGGAAGAGTTGCTGTTCCGCGGCGTGCTGCTGTCGGCCTTGATGAATCGCGTGCACGTCGGCTGGGCAGTAACCGGCAGCTCGCTGCTGTTTGCGCTGGTGCATCTGCCGGGGCTGCAATACCAGTGGTACGCGCTGCCGAACCTGATCCTGCTGGCGCTGCTGCTGGCCGGGCTGCGGCTGCATTCGGGCTCGATCTGGCCGGCGGTGACGGCGCACGGCGCCAACAACCTGCTGGCCGTCGCCGCCTGGTTCGTGGCGATCAATCCGCCGGGCTGATCCCGCCGCGACGCAGCAGCCGTGCCGTCTCGAACAGCGGCAAGCCCATCACCCCGGAATAACTGCCGTCGAGGTGCTCGACCAGGGTCGCGCCGCGGCCCTGGATCGCATACGCACCGGCCTTGCCGAACGGCTCGCCGGTGGCGACGTAGGCAGCGATGGTGGGCTCGTCCAGCGCGGCGAAGCAAACCCGCGACACGCACACCTCGCACTGCTCGCCGGCCGCGCCGACCAGCCACGCCGCCGAGATCACCGCATGCGTGCGGCCCGACAGCCGGCGCAGCATCGCCGCCGCAGCGGCGGCATCCTGCGGCTTGCCGAACACCTCGTCGTCCAGCACCACCTCGGTGTCCGCGCCGAGCACCAGCGCACCGCCCGCGTGCGCCAATGCGGCCAGGCCGGCTCTCGCCTTGTCGCGCGCCACCCGGCTCACATAGTCCCGCGGCGATTCGCCCGGCGCGCGCTGTTCGGGCACATCGACATCGAGCACGGCGAAGTCCACGCCGAGCTGTTCCAGCAGCTGGCGCCGGCGCGGCGACTGCGAGGCGAGGTAGAGAGCCGGCGTCACAGCGTCAGGCTGTATTCGCAAAACTGGCGGTCGCGCTGCCAGCCCAGCGACTCGTACAGCGCCTGCGCCGGCGCGTTGTCCAGCGCGGTGGACAGCGACAAACTGGCCGCGCCCAGTGCGCGCGCGTGCTCCACCGCGGCGCCGAGCAGGCCCGCTGCCACGCCCTGGCGCCGCGCGGGTGCGGTCACGAACAGATCGTTGAGCAGCCAGGTGCGCACGGTGCGTACCGAGGAGAACAGCGGATACAGCTGGGTGAAGCCGAGCCCGGCGCCGTGTTCGCCCCGAGCCAGCAGGATCAGCGACTCGCGGTGGTGAAAACGCTCCGCCAGGAAATCCCGCGCGCGCGCCAGGTCCGCCGGCTGGCCGTAGAACTGGCGGTAGCCGTCGAACAGCGGCGCCAGCGTGTCGAGGTCGAGGATCGTGGCCTGGCGGATCTGGAAAGACATGGCGGAGACTCCGTGGGGTGTCAGGCGCGATGGTAAGGGTGGCCGGCCACGATCGTGGTGGCGCGATACAGCTGTTCGGCCAGTACCAGCCGCACCAGCATGTGCGGCAGGGTCAGCGGGCCCAGCGACCAGCACTGGTCGGCGCGCGCGAGTACCTCGGGCGCGTGGCCGTCCGGACCGCCGATCAGGAACGCCAGGTCGCGCCCGGCCATGCGCCATTTCGCCAGCTGTTCGGCCAGTTCCTCGCTGGACCAGTTCCTGCCGTGGCCATCGAGCGCGATCACGTGGATGTCGTGCGGCAACGCCGCGAGAATCGCGGCGCCCTCATCCTGGATCGCCCGTGCATCGTCGCGGCCCTTGCCGCGGTTGCCGGGCTTCAGTTCGACCAGTTCCAGCGGCAACTCGTGCGACAGCCGCTTGCGGTATTCGGCAAAGCCTTCCGCCACCCAGCCGGGCATGCGTTCACCGACGGCGATCAGGCGCGCACGCATGCCGTGGGTTCGACTCAGCTGGCTTGCGCGGCGTCGATTTCGTGCCCGTGGTCACCCACCGTCCACAGCCGCTCCAGGCCGTAGAACTCGCGGATGCGCGGCAACATCACATGGACGATCACGTCGCCCAGGTCGACCAGCACCCATTCGCCTTCCTGTTCGCCTTCCACGCCCAGCGGCATCACGCCCGCCTTCTTGGCGAACTTGCCCACTTCGTCGGCGATGGATTTGACGTGGCGTGCCGAAGTGCCCGAGGCAATCACCAGCAGGTCGGCGATGGAGGTCTTGCCGCGGACGTCGATCTCGCGCACGTCCTTGGCCTTCAGTTCTTCGAGCGCGTCGATGACCGACTTGCGCAGGGTGGCCGTGGTGACGGCCTTGTGGGTGCGGGCTGTGCTCAAGAGGATGGGCCTCGATGCGGGATCGCAGCGCAAAATGGCGCGGGCGCAGTATAACCGCCCAACCGCAACGGCACGTCAAGGCGCCAACGACGCGGAGCGCAGTCGTTCAATGCGCCAGCGACCGCCTGGCCAGCCGGTATTCGTGCATCAGCCGCGCCACCAGTTCGGCGGCGGGTTGCGGACGCACCAGGCCGGCGGCCTGGCCGCACCATTCGGACAGCAGGTCGCCGCGCCCGGCTTCGGCAGCGGCGCGGCGCAATGGCGCGGTGAGCGCGTTCAGCACCGGATACGGCAGGCCCTGGACCGCCTGCGGCATGGCTTCGACGAAGCGGTTGCGCAGGCCGCGCGCCGCGCGCCCGGAAAAGCCGCGGATGGTGGTGACCCGGTGTTCCTCGGCATGCTGCAGGTCCCGCTTCCACGCCTCGGCGGCCGAGCACTCCGGGCAGGTGAGGAAGGCGGTGCCGAGCTGGCTGGCCGCCGCGCCGAGCACTTCCGCCGCCAGCATGCCGCGGCCATCCATGATGCCGCCGGCGGCGATCACCGGAACATCCCGCGCACAGGCCTGCAACGCACGCACCGCCAGCGGCAGCAGCGCGAACAGGCCGATCATCGCGTCCTCGGCCTCGTGCAGGAAGCTGCCGCGATGGCCGCCGGCCTCGGCGCCCTGCATGGACACCGCGTCGGCGCCGGCGTCCGCCCAGGCGCGCGCCTCGACCACCGTGGTGGCGGTGCCGATCACGCAGATGTCGCGCTGGCGCAGCTCGTGCAGTTGCGCCGGACTGATCATGCCGAACGCGAAAATCGCCGCCGCCGGGCGCGCCTCGCACAGCGCGGCGAACTGGTCGGAGAAGCGTGGCGCCCAACGCGGCGGCAGGCTGGTGCGCACGTCGAGGCCTTCGCGCGCCATCAGCGCATCGAGCTGCTCGCGCGCCTTCGCCACCGCCACCATGTCGGCTTCGAATTCGTCCGGCAGCACGAACAGGCCGATCGCATGGGGCTGGGCACTGAGGGCACGGACCCGCGCCGCCTGCTCGATGATCGCCGCCGGCTCCAGGTAGCCGGCACCGAGCGAACCCAGCCCACCGGCATTCGACACCGCCGCCACCAGCGCCGGCGGCGTCGAACCGGACATCGGGGCCTGGATCAGCGGGTGCTCGATGCCGAGCCGGCTGGCGAACGACGGGGCCATGCGTGGTGTCCTGCGGCAGTGAATGGCCGGAGTATCCGCCACTGCCGCGCGCGGCAGAAGCCGCCGGCAGGTCCACCAGCCGGCGGCGATCGCTCAGCCGCCGGATTTCATGGCGTCGCCTTTCATCGCGTCGCCTTTCATCGCGTCGCCCTTCATCGCATCCTTCTTCATCATCCCATCATGCTTCATGGCGTCGTGCTTCATGGCGTCCTTTTTCATCGCGCCATGCTTCATGCCATCGTGCTTCATGGGCGTTTTCTGCATGGCCTCGTGCGGCATCGCCGTGCTGGAGCCGGCAGCCATCGTGTCCTGCGCAAATGCGGACGCGGTGGCGAGGCCGCAGGCCATGGCGGCGGCGAGCAGAGTGGCAAGTCGTGCGTTCATCGGAAGATCCTCGAGAGAAAGGGAAGGAGACGGCCACGCCGCCCCCTCGCTTCCTTCGCCGCCCGCCGGCCGGCGGTTACATGCCACCGCTCAACCACCCTGCCCGGCCACGATGTTCACCGTGATCGCGATGATGAACACGTTGAAGAAGAACGCGATCACGCTGTGCAGCAGCACCACGCGGCGCAGGTACTTGCTGGTGATCTGCACGTCGGAGACCTGGAAGGTCATGCCGATCACGATCGAGAAGTAGGCGAAATCCCAGTAGTCCGGCTCGGGCGTGTCGGGAAATTCCAGGCCGGCGTGCTTTTCGCCGAAATCGCCGTAGTAGCCATGGGCGTAGTGGACCGCGAACATCACGTTGAGGAACAGCCAGCTGAGCACCACGCTCGACACGCCGACCGCGAGCTCCGGCAGGCCGCCGCCTCTGGCCGCATGCAGCTCGTTGCCCAGCGCCGCCAGCACCACCGCCGACAGCAGCACGCCGCCCCACAGCACGCCCCAGCGGCCGGTATCCAGCGCCTGCGCCTGGCTGCGCATGTGACTCGGCGAAGCCCGGTTGAACAGGCGCGCGAAGATGCCCAGGAACACCAGCGCCGCCAGGTCGAAGCCCAGCAGCACCGCATTGGCCGGGCGCACGCCGGCATGCAGCAGCAGCGCCATCGCCACGAGGAAGATGAGCAGCGACAGGACCGTCCACGGGCGGCCCTTCACGAAACGCCACGGCCGCCAGCCGCGCCGCCGCGCCGCGCGTTCGCCCGAGCGCTCCGATGGTTCGTCCATGCATGTCTCCGCGTCAGGATTTCAGCCGAGCAGGTCGTGGTATTCCGGGTGTCGCCGCACCCACGCGGCAGCATACGAGCAGGCCGGCACCACCTTCCAGCCTTCGGCACGCGCCGTGATCATCGCCTGCTGCACCAGGGCGGAGGCAATGCCGCGCCCGCCCACCGCGGCCGGCACTTCGGTGTGGGCGATCGTCATCACGCCGGCGGCGAGGGTGTAGTCGAGCAGGCACGGCATGCCTTCCACGCGGGTTTCGAAGCGATGGGCGACGCGGTCGTGCTGGATGGCGAACGGCATGCAAACTCCCGACCGGAAGACGATCGGCAAGCATACGACGTGCGCGGGGCAACCGGGCGTGAAGCCGGGATGCCGGTTCGTTCGCGCCGGCTGCATGCGCCGTCGGGCATGGTGGGCCCTTGTCTGCATCACCCCGCAGGAGAATCCCATGAAACGATCCGCATCCGCGCATTGGTCCGGCGGCATCAAGGATGGACAGGGCACGATGTCGACCGACACCGGCGTGTTGCACGAGTCGCCGTACGGCTTCAAGTCGCGCTTCGAGGACGGTCCCGGCACCAACCCGGAGGAACTCATCGCGGCGGCGCACGCCGGCTGCTACTCGATGGCGCTTTCGCTGGGACTGGGCAACGCCGGCTTCACCGCCGACAGCATCGACACCAAGGCGGCGGTGACCCTGGCCAAGGACGGCGACGGCTTCAGCATCACCACGGTGGATCTCAGTTGCCGCGCCAAGGTGCCGCGCATCGACGCAGCCACATTCGACAGCATCGCGCAGGCGACCAAGCTGGCCTGTCCGGTGTCCAAGGTGCTGAAGGCCACGATCACGCTGGACGCCCGGCTGGAAGGCTGACTCAGGCAGCGGCTTCCGCACGCGGCATCGGGGCAGCGGCCCGGCGCCGCTGGCGCACCGCCTGCGCCAGCCGCTGCAGTACCTGCACCGAACTGTCCCAGTCGAGGCAGCCGTCGGTGATGCTCTGGCCGTAACGCAGCGGCTGGCCGGGCTGCAGTTCCTGGCGGCCGCCGAGCAGGTGGCTTTCCACCATCACGCCGAGGATGCGCCGCTCGCCGGCGGCGATCCGCACGGCGATGTCCTCGGCCACCAGCGGCTGGTTCTCCGGCTTCTTGCCGCTGTTGGCGTGGCTGACGTCGATCATCACCCGGCCGGCCAGGCCGGCCTTGTCGATCGCGATACATGCGGCGTCGACGCTGGCCGCATCGTAGTTCGGCGCCTTGCCGCCGCGCAGGATCACGTGGCAGTCGCCATTGCCGCTGGTAGTGGCGACGGCAGCCTGGCCGTCCTTGGTCACCGCCATGAAATGATGCGGCTGCGATGCGGCCTGCACCGCGTCCACCGCGATCTTCACGTTGCCGTCGGTGCCGTTCTTGAAACCGACCGGGCAGGACAACCCCGAGGCCAGCTCGCGATGCACCTGGCTCTCGGTGGTGCGTGCGCCGATCGCGCCCCACGCCACCAGGTCGGCGATGTACTGCGGCGTGATCATGTCGAGGAATTCGCAACCGGCCGGCACGCCCAGCGCATTGATGTCGCGCAACAGGCCGCGGGCGATGCGCAGCCCCTTGTCGATGCGGAAGCTGCCGTCGAGGTCGGGGTCGTTGATCAAGCCTTTCCAGCCCACCGTGGTGCGCGGCTTCTCGAAGTACACCCGCATCACGATCTCCAGCGCATCGCCGAGCTCGCGGCGCAGCGGCGCCAGCCGGCCGGCGTACTCCAGCGCGGCGTGGGTGTTGTGGATCGAGCACGGCCCGATCACCACCGCGAGGCGATCGTCGGCACCGGCGAGAATGCCGTGCAGCGCCTGCCGCGAGGCATCGACGGTGGACATCGCCGCGTCGGTAACGGCGCAGTCGCGCATCACCTCGGCCGGCGTGCTGAGGCGGGTGATGGCGCGGATGCGCAGGTCGTCGGTGGGGTTCATGGCGGCTCTCCTGGAGGATTTTCAGGTGGCGGCCATAAAAAAACCGCCCTGTGGTGGCGGTCCGGTGTGGTTGTGTCGATCAGTTCAAAACGATCGCGCCCGCGCCGCCGCCGTTGGCTTCGGATAGCCGTAAAACCAGAAATACAGGCGGGCGGTGGCGGAATGCATGGCGACATAGATAACACAATGGACGTCCAAATCAAACTCCCGGGCGGCGGGAGGCTAGACTGGCGGCATGCCTTCGCCCCTCGACCTGTTGACCCGCCCTGCCCGCGAACCGATCCGCCGCTGGGTCCTCAAGGCCTTTCCGCGCGCCGACACCGGCGGCGTCGACTACGACCATCCGCACGGCGATCCCGGCCTGTTCGGGCCGCACAGCGCGACCTGGCGCGTGCACTCGGACTTCCCCGGCATGCTGGCCGGCGGCCTCGCCGCGCTGACCCTGCAGACCCTGCACCCGCTGGCGCTGGCCGGGGTGTGGGACCACTCCAACTTCCGCGGCGACCTGCTCGGCCGGCTGCGCCGCACCACCGCCTTCGTCGGCGGCACCACCTACGCGCCGCGGGCGCAGGCCGAGGCGCTGATCGAACATGTGCGGCAGGTCCACGCGCACATCACCGGCCATGGCGAAGACGGCCGTCCGTACTCGGCAGACGATCCCGACCTGCTGACCTGGGTCCACGTCAGCGAGGCCCACTGCTTCCTGCAGGGCTACCGCCGCTACAGCCACATCGCGATGCCGGCCGGCGCAGCCGACCGCTACTACGACGAGGTGCGGCGGATCGCCGAGACGCTCGGCGCACGCGACGTGCCCGCGTGCGAACGCGAGGTGACCGAATACTTCCGGCGCATCCAGCCCGAACTGGCTTTCACCGAACGCTCGCGCGTCGTGCTCGGGCTGCTGGGACAGGTGCGCCTGCCGGTACCGGCGGCCAGCCTCTCGCGCGACCTGTTCCTGCTCGCCGGCCACGCCCTGCTGCCGGACTGGGCGATCCGCATGCTGGGCCACACGCCGCGCCAGCAGCGCCAGGCGCGGCTGGCGGCGCAGGCGCTGTGGCCGATCGCGCCGGTATTTCGCGCAGCGTTGAAGGACGGCATCGCCAGCCGCGCCTGCCGGCGCGTGGACGTGGCGCCGGAGCAGCTGCAGCGCTGGGACGGCATCGCCTAGCCATCGCGGCCACGGCCCGGTTCAGGCCGGCGCCGGCAGCGATGCCGGCACGACGTCCCCGGTCGCCACCACGCGGTTGCGGCCGGCACGCTTGGCCGCGTACAGCGCCGCATCGGCACGCTGCAGCAGCGCCGTCACGTCGCGCTCGCCGGGCGCCGCCTCGGTGACGCCGACCGACACGGTCATGCCGAGCGCATGGCCGTCGAACACCAGTTGCATGCCCTCGGCCTCGGCGCGGATCCGCTCGGCCAGCGCCCGCGTCCGGCGCAGGCCGCCGCCCGGCGACAGCACCACGAATTCCTCTCCGCCGACCCGGCCGAGCACGTCGTCGCGGCCCAGCACGCGCTGGATGCGCTCCACCAGCGACAGCAGCACCCTGTCGCCGCCGCCATGCCCGAAACGGTCGTTCACCGCCTTGAAGTGGTCGACGTCGAGCATCAACACGCCCAGCGGCCGGCCATCCCCGGCGGCGGCATCCAGCGCATGCCCGATCGCCTCGACCAGCGCCAGCCGGTTGTTCACGCCGGTCAGCGGGTCGGTCCGCGCCAGCGACCGGAGCTCCGCCTGCATCGTCTCGTTGTAGAGCAGCAGGAAGCCGATGCTGGTGAACAGCGGCTGCATGGCGGAAAACATCATGTAGACCGTGTTGATCGGCGTGGGTGCCAGCAGGCCTCCCGCCGGCTGGCTGGACAGCAGCGGCTCGGCGTTGCGCCAGAGCACCATGGCCACCGCGACGGCCAGGGTGGACAGCAGCACCCGCTGGGCCGCCGAGCCGCCCCGGCGCAGGCTGCCGCACAACGGCGCGATCAACAGCGCCAGGTCCAGCAGGATGACCAGCGAGGCGCACAGCACGCGGACCTGGAAATTCGCCGTGCCCCACGCGAACCAGGCGATCGCCAGCCAGCCCGCCACGCTGGCGATCGCCACCACCCGCAGCCGCGACGGCGCGCCAAGCAGCATGCGCAGCGCGTGCACGGTCATGGCGTAAGAGACCAGCATGACGGCGTTCGCCACCAGGATCGAGAGCCAGTCGCCGACCTGCCCGCGCAGGCCGAGCAGCACCCAGGCCGTCGCCTCGAGCACCAGCGCGCCGGCGCGCAGGCGCAGGCTGGCCCGCGCCACGCCGGAATAGCTGCCGGTGGAGGTCCACAGCATCACCGCCATCAGCAGGGCCTGGACAGCCCCCATCAGTGCCAGGGTGGCCATGTCGATGGGCATCGGTGTGCTCCTCGCTGACTCGGGGATGCCCTCGGCTGCGCAGGCCGTTCGGCAAGTCGGGCGGTTGACCCGGGAGTATCGGCCATCGCGGCCGGGACTTGAACGTTGACAGCCGGCCGCGTTTCGCTACTTTCGGCGGATACGACCCGCCGGACTCCGCATGGCCACCCTCATTCCGACACGCAACCATTGTCTGCCCAGGATGACCGGCGGCGAAAAGCGCTTCTCCGAACGGCTGGAACAGAAGCTCGAGGACGACTACCTGCTGTGGTACGACGTGCCGGTCGGGCTGAAGCAGCGGCGCCCGGACTTCGTGGTGTTCCACCCGCGCCGCGGCATGCTGGTGCTGGAGGTGAAGGACTGGAAGGCCGAAACCATCCAGCACGCCGACGGCACCCAGTTCACCCTGGTGACCGAGCGCGGCCTGGTCAAGGAGAACAACCCGCTGCTGCAGGCGCGCGCGTATGCGCTGGAGATCGGCGTGGTGCTGGAACGCGATCCGGCCTTGCGCCATCCGCCTTCCAGCCGCCACGCCGGCAAGCTGCTGATGCCGTGGGCGTGGGGCGTGGTGCTGGCCAACATCAGCCGCAAGCAGTTCGTCGACGGCGGGCTCGATGCGGTGATTCCGGAGCATCTCGCCATCTGCCGCGACGAGATCTACGACACGGTCGAACCCGAGGCCTTCCAGGAACGGCTGTGGGCGATGTTCCCGCAGGTGTTCCCGGTGGCGCTGACCCTGCCGCAGATCGACCGCGTGCGCTGGCACCTGTTCCCGGAGATCCGGGTGGCGCCCGGCGAAGGCCAGTTCGGCCTGTTCGACCAGCCGGCCGATGCCGCCGCGCGGCCGCTGCAGATCCCCGACCTGGTCAAGGTGATGGACGCGCAGCAGGAGCAGCTCGCCCGTTCGCTCGGCGGCGAGCACCGGATCATCCACGGCGTGGCCGGTTCCGGCAAGACCATGATCCTGGGCTTCCGCGCGATGCAGCTGGCGCGCGAACTGGCCAAGCCGATCCTGGTGCTCTGCTACAACAAGACGCTGGCGGCGCGGCTCGACCAGCTGCTCGGCGAGCGCGGGCTGAGCGAAAAAGTGCAGGTCTACAACTTCCACAAGTGGTGCCGCAAGATGCTCACGGCCTACCACGTGGACCTGCCCGCGCAGGGCAGCGCGGACTTCTTCGAACAGATGGTGCAGCGGGTGATCGACGGCGTCGAGCGCGGCCAGATCCCGCGCTTCCAGTACGGCGCGGTGCTGGTCGACGAAGGCCACGACTTCGAGCCGGACTGGTACAAGCTGATCGTGCAGATGATCGACCCGGACACCAACTCGCTGCTGGTGCTGTACGACGACGCGCAGAACATCAACGGCCGCACGGATCGGCGCAAGTTCACCTGGAAGAGCCTGGGCGTGCAGGCGCAGGGCCGCACCACCATCCTCAAGCTCAACTACCGCAACACGCTGGAAATCCTCTCGGTCGCGCGCAGCTTCGCCGACGAATTGCTGCGCGCGGACGCGGGCGACGAGGACGGCGTGCCGCTGGTCGCACCGGAAAGCGCCGGCCGCCGCGGTGCGGTGCCGGAGCTGATCCGCGTCGACAGCGCCGGTGCCGAGCTGGCGGTACTGGTCAGCCAGATCCGCGACGAACTGGCGCACGGCCGCCCACTCGACGACATCGCGGTGATCTACCGCTTCAACTGGCAGGGCGACAAGCTGCGCGCGGCGCTGGAACAGGCCGGCCTGGCCTGTCGGCTGGCCGACGACAAGGGCGGCAAGGGCGCGCTGTTCGTGGTCAGGGACTGCATCAAGCTGGTCAGCATGCACTCCAGCAAGGGGCTGGAATTCCCGCTGGTGATCATTCCCCACCTGGGCATGATGCCCAAGCCCGGCGAAGACGAGGCGCACGAGGCGCGCCTGCTCTACGTGGCGATGACCCGCGCCACCGAACGGCTGCTGCTGATCCACCACGAAGACTCGGTGTTCAGCGCCCGCATCCGCGCCTCGATCAACGACGTGACGGCGCAACTGGCCGGCGTCTGAGCGCGGCGTCTACGCGATCAGGTGCCGATACGGCGCCAGCAGTGCGGGATCGTCGAACAATCCCGCCGGCAGCAGGTAGCGCGGATCGCGGCCGGCAGCGAGCAGTTCGCGGATGCGCGTGGCGGAAATTTCCAGCGGGGTCACCGCCAGTTCGATAACCTTGCCCGCGGGCAGCCCGCGCAGGCCTGCTGTGTCGGCGATGCGCCGTCCGGCTACCTCGCGCTCCAATTCGTCCGGCAGGTCGGCGGAAATCCCCGGCCGGCTCAGCACGCCGATGTGCGCCGCCCCGAACAGTTCCCGCCAGCGATGCCAGCTGGCGAGGCCGGCAAACGCATCGGCACCGAGCAGCAGCACCAGCGGGCGCTCGCCCTGCTCCGCGCGCAGCTCGTGCAAGGTGTCGATGGTCCAGGACGGGCCGGCGCGATCCAGTTCGCGCGTATCGAGCGTGAGCCGCGACTGGCCGTGCAGCGCGGCGCGCAGGATCGCGACGCGCTGTGCCGCCGAAGCGAGTGGCGGCATGCGGTGCGGCGGCACGCTGGCCGGCAGCAGGCGCACTTCGGCGTCGAGCAGTTCGGCCGCTTCCCACGCCACGCTGAGGTGGCCCAGGTGCACCGGATCGAAGGTGCCGCCGAACAGCGCCAGCGGCTTCACGCCAGCGCCCGCGCCGCGCGCGGTTCGGCGATCGCGGCGATCAAGCGTTCGGCTTCCTGCCACGGGTTGCCCTGCTCGCGGCCCTTGACCATGCGGTCGATGCGCGAGGCGCGGGCCAGGCATTGCAGCCAGTGCTCGCGCGGGGCGCGGCGCAGGGCCTGGCGGAACAGGGTCTCGCGCGCCTGCCACAGGTGTTCGGCGCGGATCTGCGCGGCAAGGTCCGGCGCATTGGCCAGGCGCAACGCCAGCTGCAGCTGGTTCACCAGCCAGCCCATCAGCGCCAGCAGTTCGTCGCCTTCGGAGCGAAGGCCGGCGAGGATGCGCAAGGCGCGCGCGCCGTCGCCGACGAAGGCGGCGTCGGTGAGCTTGAACACGTCGTAGCGGGCGCTGTCGGCCACCAGGTTTTCCATCTCGGCGGCATCGACGCGGCCCTGCCCGTGCAGCACGGCGAGCTTGTCGACTTCCTGCGCCGCGGCGAGCAGGTTGCCTTCGACGCGTTCGGCCAGCAGCGCCACCGCATCGGGCGTGGCGGACAGGCCGCGCGAGGCGAGCCGCGCGCCGATCCACGCGCTCCACTGGTCCGGTCGCGGCGAGTTGAACACCACCATCGTGCCGCTGGCGTCGAGCTTCTTGCTCCAGGCGCCGTCATGCTTGCTGCTCCACTCCATCGCGGTGACCAGCAAGGTGACGTCCGGCGGCGGGTCGGCGCAGAACGCGCCGATCGCCTTGGCGCCGTCGATGCCGGGACGGCCGGTGGGCAGGCGCAGGTCGATCAGCCGGCGGGTGGCGAACAGCGACATGCCGGCGGCCGCGCGGGCCAGGTCGTTCCAGTCGAAATGCTGGCCGACCTCGAGCACTTCACGCTCGCTGTAGCCCAGTTTGCGCGCCTGCGCGCGCAAGGCATCGGCGGCCTCCAGCACCAGCAGCTGCTCGCCGGCCAGCAGGTAGACCGGTTGCAGGCTGTCCGCCGCCAGCGCCTTCTGCCATTGGCCGGGACTGAGCGGCATCAGTGCGTGCTGGCGGCGCTTGCCGGTGCCGCCAGCTCGTGCTGGCCGGCAGCCTGCAGGCGGAACAGGATCGCCTGCACCATGTCGTCGTTGAGGCTGCGCTGGATCTCCTCGACCTGCGATGCGTTGCCGACGGTGTTGCTGGCGTCGTAGCTGTACTCGCGCGACATGTCGATGCGCTGGCGCGGCACCAGCACCTGCCCGGCGGCATCGGTGACGTCGAACTGCACCTGGTAGCGCACCGCGTATTCGGTGATGCGCACGTAGCCGCCGGCGCTCAGCGTCTCGGTGCTGAAGGCCGCCACCGGCACGCGCAGTTCGGCGATGCCCGCACCGCTGTCGTCCTCGACGGTGACGCCGGACGTCTGCAGCGCACGGGCAAGGTGGCGCTCGAGCTCGCCGCCGCCGTTGACGGTGAGGTGCACCCGCTGCATCTCCGGCGGCAGGGTCGCGTTCTCGCGCAGGTGGAAACCGCAGGCGCCCAGCGCGAGCGCCGTGGCCAGCAGCAGCGAGGCTTGGAACAGGCGGCGCGCTTTCATGAAGCTCATGGATTTCATCCTGCGACGATGTTGACGATCTTGCCGGGTACCACGATGACCTTGCGCACCGCCATGCCTTCCAGGAAGTGCGCCACCTGCGGCTGGGCAAGCGCCAGCGCCTCGGCCTCTTCCTTCGAAGCCTGTGCGGCCAGCTCGATGGTAGCGCGCAACTTGCCGTTGACCTGCACCGCCAGGGTGACCGTGTCGCGCACCAGCGCGGCCCGGTCCACCTGCGGCCACGGCTGGTCTTCCAGCACGGATTCGGCGTGGCCGAGCGCCTGCCACAAGGCATGGCTGACGTGCGGCACCACCGGATTGAGCAGCAGCACCATCGCCTCCAGCGCCTCGTGGCGCACCGCGCGGCCCTGCTCGCTCTGGTCGTTGAACTTGCCCAGCGCGTTCAGCAGTTCCATCAGCGCGGCAATCGCGGTGTTGAACGCGTGGCGCCGGCCGAAATCGTCGCTGACCTTCTGGATCGTCTCGTGCAGCTGGCGGCGCAGGGCCTTCTGGCCCGCATCCAGCGCGGACGGATCGGTCACTGCATGATCCGGACCCGCCGCATGCGTGGTGACCTCGCGCCACAGCCGCTTGAGGAAGCGCGCCATGCCCTCGACGCCGGCCTCGCTCCACTCCAGCGACTGCTCCGGCGGCGCGGCGAACATCGAGAACAGGCGCACGGTATCGGCGCCGTACTTGTCCACCATGGTCTGCGGGTCGATGCCGTTGTTCTTCGACTTCGACATCTTCTCGGTGCCGCCGATGTGCACGCCCTGGCCGTCGGCCTTGAGCACCGCACCGGCCACGCGCCCCTTGTCGTCGCGACGGATCTCGACCGCGGCCGGGTTGATCCAGTCCTTCGAGCCGTCGGCGTTGTCGCGGTAGAACGTCTCGGCGATCACCATGCCCTGGCACAGCAGGTTCCGCGCCGGCTCGTCCGAATGCACCATGCCGGCGTCGCGCAGCAGCTTGTGATAGAAGCGGAAATACAGCAGGTGCATGATCGCGTGTTCGATGCCGCCGATGTACTGGTCGACCGGCAGCCAGTAGTTCGCGCGTTCGTCGATCTGCGCCTCCGCGCCGGGGCTGGTGTAGCGCGCGTAGTACCAGCTCGACTCCATGAAGGTGTCGAACGTGTCGGTCTCGCGCTCGGCCGCGCCGCCGCACTGCGGGCAGGTGGTCTTGCGCCACTGCGGATCGGCCTTGATCGGCGACTGCACGCCGGAGAACGCCACGTCCTCGGGCAGCACCACCGGCAGTTGATCCTCCGGCACCGGCACCGCGCCGCAGGCAGAGCAATAGATCACCGGGATCGGGCAGCCCCAGTAGCGCTGGCGGCTGACGCCCCAGTCGCGCAGGCGCCAGTTGACCCGGCGCTGGCCCTTGCCGGCGGCCTCGAGCACGCCTGCGATATGGTCGAACGCGGCGCGGTAGTCCTTGCCGTCCATCGCGCCGGAGTTCACCACACGCATGTCGGCGCGGGTCTTGTCGGAATACCAGTCCTGCCACGTCGACGCGTCGTAGCTCTCGTCGCCGGCGGCGATCACCTGCCTGATCGGCAGGCCGTACTTGTGCGCGAACTCGAAGTCGCGCTGGTCATGGCCGGGCACCGCCATCACCGCGCCGGTGCCGTAGCCCATCAGCACGAAATTGGCGACCCACACCGGCAGCTTCTCGCCAGTGATCGGATGCATCGCGAACAGGCCGGTGGCCATGCCGCGCTTGTCCTGGGTTTCCAGTTCGGCCTCGGACACGCCGCCGTGCTTCAATTCGTCGAGGAACGCCGCCAGCTGCGGGTTGCCCTGCGCCGCCTTGTGCGCCAGCGGATGCTCGCCGGCGATCGAGACGAAGGTGACGCCCATCAAGGTGTCGGGGCGGGTGGTGAATACGCTCAGAGGTTCGCTCTCGCCTTCCACCGCGAAGTGGATCTCCAGGCCCTCGCTGCGCCCCAGCCAGTTGCGCTGCATGGTCTTGACCGCGTCGGGCCAGCCCGGCAGCGCGTCCAGCCCATCCAGCAATTCCTGCGCGTAGTCGGTGATCTTGAGGAACCACTGCGGGATCTCGCGCTTCTCCACCACCGCGCCGGAGCGCCAGCCGCGGCCGTCGACCACCTGCTCGTTGGCCAGCACGGTGTGGTCGACCGGGTCCCAGTTCACCACCGCGTTCTTGCGGTACGCCAGGCCCTTCTTCAGCAGGCGGGTGAACATCAGCTGTTCCCAGCGGTAATAGTCCGGGCGGCAGGTGGCGAACTCGCGGCTCCAGTCGATCGCATAGCCGAGCGACTGCAGCTGGCTGCGCATGTGGTCGATGTTCGCGTAGGTCCACTTCGCCGGCGCGGTGTGGTTCTTGATCGCGGCGTTCTCCGCCGGCAGGCCGAACGCGTCCCAGCCCATCGGCTGCAGCACGTTCTTGCCCTGCATGCGCTGGTAGCGGCTGATCACGTCGCCGATGGTGTAGTTGCGCACGTGGCCCATGTGCAGCGCGCCGGACGGATACGGCAGCATCGAGAGGCAGTAGAACTTCGGCCGCGACGCGTCCTCCTTCACCTCGTAGGCGCGCTGCGCATTCCAGTACCGCTGCGCGGCGGCTTCCACTGCCTGGGGGCGATAGGCGGCTTCATCCTGTTCGGGAGAGGTCGGGGCTTGAATGTCCTGCATGATTCCGGTGCCGTTGTGCGGTTGGTGCGAGCCGGCCCAAGCCGGCTGAGTGAACTGGTCAGACTAGCCCAGCGCAGGCCGGGCGCCAAGCTGGTGGCCTTCAGCCAAGCGGGCAGGCAGGCGCCTGGCCGTCGCCGAGCGCCCGCGCCGCAGTGGCGATCTGCGCCGCCAGCCGAGCGATCGCGCGCTGATGGCCCTGCACCAGGGCGGGGTAACCCGGCCCCACCGCTTCGCTGACGCGGCTGGTGCAGGCCAGCGCGGCGGGCCGGGCGCCATGCAGCAGGCGCACGCTCCAGGCGGCCTCGATCAAGGCATAGCTGCCGGGCGCGGAGTCGAACCGGCGCACGTCCAGCTTGATCCGCAGCAGCGGCTTGCCGTTGCCGGGCAGGCCGCTGACGTCGGCGCTGTGCAGTTCGCGCGCCAGGTCGGCCGACAGCGCGCTGCGTACTTCGTCGCCGAGCGGGGCGATCCAGCGCTCGCTGCCGAGCATGGCCACGCCCTGCCCACCTTCGCGCACCACCAGCTGCGGCTGGTCGACCTGCGCCGGCACGCCGACCGCCAGCAGCTCGAACGGCAGCGATGGCGCAGCCGATGCCTCGGACGCTTCGTCCGCCGGCGCCACCAAGGTGTAGTAGTGCAGCGGCGCCGAGGCGCAGGCCGCCAGCAGCAGGCCGGCAGCCGTGATCCACAGATGCCTTGCGATACGAATCATGGCTTGCTCCCTTGCACCGGCTGGATCGCCGCTGGCGTGGTGTTGACGGGTTTCACGTCGGCCGGCTTCGCGTCCGGGCGACGGCCGCGGATCAGCGACTCCGGATGGCCGCCCAGGTAATCGGTCAGCACGCGCAGCGAACGCGCCATGCGCTGCACCTGCTCCAGCGTGGCGCCCAGGTTCTGCTGCAGCGGCGAGTCGCCGGCCAACGCATCGTTCGCCGTGCCCATGGTCCGCTGCACGCCGTGCAGGGTGTCCCTGACCGCCGGCAGCGTTTCGCCATTGACCTGCTTCAGCGTGCGGTTGAGCCCGGCCAGGGTCTGGTCCAGGTTGCGCCCGATGCTGTCGAACGGGACCTTGTCGAGCTTGTCCACGATCCCGGCCATCTGCTCCTGCAGCTTGTCGAAGCTGCCCGGCGCCGTCGGGATGGTCAACGGTTTCGCGTTCGGGTCGAACGCCACCTTCGGCGTCTTCGGTATGAAGTCGAGCGCCACGTACAACTGGCCGGTGAGCAGGTTGCCGGTGCGCGCCTGCGCACGCAGGCCGTGATCGACCAGGCGGCCGATCATCCGCGACAGGTCGGGATTCTCGCCGTGCGCCTTGGCCAGCGCCTCCAGCTTGTCGTAGGCGGCGCCCAGACGCTGCGGGTAGACCACCGCGCCGACCAGCACCGGGAAGCGCTGCTTCTGCTCGTCGTAGTCGAGCCGCACCGACACTACCTTGCCGATGTTGATGCCGAGGAACTCCACTGGCGCATCCACCGCCAGCCCGCGCACCGACTGCTCGAAGCGCATGCGGATGTAGTGCGGGGTACCGTCCGGCGGCGCCATCGCCGTGGCCTGGTCGCCGAACAGCTTGTACTCGTTGTCCTCCGGCGCCGGCGTGCCGTCGTGCGGCCCGGGCGGATCCTGGAACGCCACGCCGCCGGCCAGCACGGTGGCCAGCGATTGCGTGTTGAGCTTCAGCCCGTTCGCGCCGATCGACACGTCCACGCCGCTGGCGTTCCAGAAGCGCGAGGAGCGGGTGACGAACTTGTCGTTGGGGCCGTCGACGAAGATCTGCAGCGAGACACCCTTGCCGTCCTTGTCCAGCTGATAGGACGCCACCCGGCCGACCTGGATGCGCCGGTAGTACACCGGCGAACCGATATCGAGCGAACCAAGATCGTCGCTGTGCAAGGTGAAACTGCGACCGGGCGCACCGTGGTTCACCGACGGCGGCGCCTCCAGCCCCTGGAACTCGTCCTCGTACTCGTTGGAGTCGCCCACGTCGGCGCCGATGAACGCACCCGACAGCAGGGTGTCGATGCCGGACACCCCGCCCAGCCCGATCCGCGGGCGCACCACCCAGAAGCGCGTGTCCTTGCTGGCGAAGCTCTCGGCGCTTTTCTCCAGCGCCACGTTGACCAGCACGTGGCTGCGGTCGCCGCTGAGATGGATCTTGTTGACCCGGCCGATCACCACGTTCTTGTACTTCACCGGGGTCTTGCCGGCATCCAGCCCCTCGGCGCTCTGGAAGCTGATGGTGATCTGCGGCCCGGCCTGCAGCCAGTTGTTGATCACCAGCGACAGGCCGACCAGCGCCGCCAGCGCCGGGATCAGCCAGATCAGCGAGGCATTGAAGCGGCGCCGCTTCACCACCGGCCGCGGCAGTTCGTCGCCGCCCGGCGGACCGTGTTCGATGTGGCTGTCGTCAGTCATCGGTATCCTTGCCATCCCAGATCAAGCGGGGGTCGAAACTCATCGAGGCCAGCATGGTCAGCACCACGGTCAGGCCGAAGAAGATCACGCCGGGCAGCGGTTCCACCAGGCTCAACACGCTGAAACGCACCAGCGCCGTCAGCAACGCCACCACGAACACGTCCAGCATCGACCAGTAGCCGATCAGCTCGACCAGCCGATAGAGTTTTGCACGTTGCACCCGCGCCCAGCCGCTGCCGCGCTGGCTGCTCACCAGCAAGGTGCCCAGCGCCAGGAATTTCAGCATCGGCACCACGATGCTGGCGGTGAACACGATGATCGCCAGGTTCGGCGAACCGGCGCGCCACAACTCGACCACGCCGCTGATGATGGTGTTGTCGTCCACGTCGTTGAGGCTGGCGGTGCGCATGATCGGCAGCACGTTGGCCGGGATGTACAGGATGAACGCGGCGATCAGCAGCGCCCAGGTCCGCACGTAGCTGTCCGGCTTGCGCCGGTGCAGGGTGGTGCCGCAGCGCGGGCACGCCATGTCGTCGCCCACGCCGTCGCCATCCAGCCGCGCGTCGCCGGGCACGTTGCGGCACACCAGCCCGCAGACCGTGCAGGCGATCAGGCCGAGCTCGCTGGCGCGCGGCAAGGCGCTCACGCGGTCCCCTCCGGCACATCGTCCCACAGCTGGCGCAGGTCCACGCCGGCGAAGATGGTGATCAGCAGGGTCAGCGCCGCATACGCGTAGATGCCGGGGTCCGGCATCACGTCGAAATAGGTGTGCGCCTTGACGATCGCCACCAGCGCGCCCAGCACGAACACCTCGCTCATCGTCCACGGTCCGAGGTAATGCAGGATCACCATCAGCCGCACGAAGCCCGGCGCGCGCCGCCCGGCCCGGGCGAACCACAGCAGCCAGCCCAGCATCAGCATCTTCAGCAGCGGGAAGAAGAACAGCGTGGCGGCGACCAGCACCGAAACCACCTGGGCCTGCTCGCGCCACATCGCGAGGATCATGCCCCACAGCGTGGTGCTGCTCTGCTGGCCGCTCAGGCCCAGCGTCACGATCGGCCACATGTTCGCCTGCACGAACACGATCATCGCGGTCAGGATCAACGCCAGCATCGCGTTCACGCTCAGCGCGTGATGACGCTCCAGCTCCGCCTCGCAGCGTGCGCAGCGCGCCACGTCGCCGCGCGCCAGCGTGCGCCGGCGGTAAACCGTGTCGCAGTGCTCGCAGATCAACAGCGCTTCAGGTGAGCTCATGCCCATGCAGCCGGTGCCTTGCTTCGGCGTGACGATCCGTGGATTCTCGCAAATCTATCGTGAACGCGCCGCTTGATATGCTGGGCGACGCCCCGATCTGAACCGGCACCTGCCGAGCTGGAGTTTCCCGTGACCGATGCCGCCACCGTTTCCCACGTCTTCGACGTGGACCAGCAGACTTTCGAAGCCGACGTCCTGCAGGCCTCGCTGGCCACGCCGGTGCTGGTGGATTTCTGGGCCACCTGGTGCGAGCCGTGCAAGACGCTCGGCCCGATGCTGGAAAAACTCGCCGCCGAATACAACGGCGCGTTCCGGCTGGGCAAGGTCGACGTGGACACCCAGCAGGAACTGGCCGGCATGTTCGGCATCCGCAGCATTCCCACGGTAGTGCTGGTGAAGGACGGCCAGGTGCTCGACGGCTTCACCGGCGCACTGCCGGAAGGCCAGCTGCGCGAGTTCCTGTCGCGCCACGTGCAGCCGCTGGAGGCGCCGGCCGAACTCGCCGAAGAAAAAACCGTGCCGGAAACCCCGCAGCAGGCGATCAACCGGCTGCAGCAGGCGATCGCCACCGCTCCGGACCGGCCCGAACTGAAACTCGACCTGGCGCTGGCGCTGATGCACGCCGGCAACGTCGCCGCCGCCGAAACCGAGCTGGCCGCGCTGCCGGCGAACCTCGCCACCGACGCCCGCGCCGTGCGCTTGCGCAGCGAACTGGACCTGGCCCACGCGGTGAAAGACGCGCCCACCGTGGCCGAACTTCAGCAGCGCGTGCAGACCGACGAAAACGACTGGGCCGCGCGCGACCAGCTCGGCGTGCGCCTGCTGCTGGAAGGCGACGCCGCCGCCGGCCTCGAGCAATTCCTGATGATCCTGCAGAAAGCCCGCGACTGGAACGAGGGCCAGGCGAAGAAGCGCCTGCTCGCCGCCTTCGCCACGCTCGACGATGCCGAGCTGGTCGGCCGCTACCGGCGACGGATGGCTTCGCTGCTGTTCTGAATACCCGGCGCGGCTCCATACCTTTACGTACGTTCGGCTAAGATCAGGCCCTTTCCTCCCCCGAACGAGTTCCGCATGCGCGCATCGACTTTCCGCCGGCTGGTCAACCTGTGGCCGCCGTTCCTGTGCAATTCGATCCGCATCCAGTCGCTCAACGACGACTACAGCGAAGCCAGGGTGGTACTGCGGCTGCGCCCGTGGAACCGCAACTACGTGCGCACCCAGTTCGGCGGCAACCTGTTCGCGATGGTCGACCCGTTCTGGATGCTTCTGGCGATGCACCAGCTCGGCAGCGACTACTACGTCTGGGACAAGGCCGGCACGATCGACTTCGTCGCGCCGGGCCGCGAGGACGTCTACGCCCACTTCAAACTGGAGCCGGCCGTGGTCGACGAACTGCGCGCGGCCGCCGCCGGCGGCGAGAAAGTGCTGCGCTGGTTCGAGACCGAAGTGAAGACCGCCTCCGGCGAAGTCATCGCGATCGTGCGCAAGCAGATCTACGTGCGGCTGAAGCCGAAGGCGCGCTGATCCTGAGCGTGCCCCCTCTCCCCCGGGCACAGCCCAGGGGAGAAGGCTGGAGTGAGGAGGCGCTCTTGGCCCGCGTTCTTCGCGCTTCGCCTTCTACAGGCCACGTCACTCCCGCTCGAAGCGGGCGATCTCCTCCAACTGGCGCGACGCCCGCAGCAGGCTGCGGCCGCTCATGTCCTCGACCAGGCGTCGCCATGTCGGCGACCTGAGCTGACGACCGGCCAGGCGACGCGCCAACCACAGGCTGAAGCCGATGCCGAGCACGCCCACTCCCAGCGTCGCCCAGAACCAGCCGGGCGACGCCGCCGCATACAGGTCCACGCCGGACAGCCACACCATCCCGACCGTGGTCGCCAGCAGCCACAGGCACCACCACGGCAGGCCCAGCGCCAGCGTGCTGTAGAAGCGGAAGCGCCGCAGCTGGGCCAGCCGCCGCTGCAGCACCAGTACCGGCGCATCGAACAGATAGATGCGGCTGAGCAGAAACAGCTGTGTGGCCGTGGACCAGATCGCGGCGATGCCGTAGGCATGCAGCAGCAGGCCGATCACCAGCAGGTGCATGGTGTGCCGATGATCGACCCAGAACGAGGCCACGAACACCACGAAGGCGAGCCACGCCGCGATCTCCATCGCTTGCCACAACAGGCTCCAGCGCATCGACGCGCGGGTCTTTTCCATCCGCCGCTCGCGGAAATCCTGGCGCAGCAGCGCCTCCATGCCGTCCTGGCGCAGGTCCATGCGCGCCCATGCCTGTTTCATCTCGTCCAGTTCCATCGTCATGCTCCGGTGGCCTGCGCAGCGATCATCTGCCCGCGCAGCTTCTGCTTGATGCGACCGAGCTTGGTCGCCACGTTGGTTTCGCTGATGCCGAGCACGTCGGCGATCTCGGCGTAGCTGCGGTCTTCCAGGTACAGCAGGATCAACGCGCGGTTCAGCGGATCGAGCTGGCCGATGAAGGCGTACAGCGCGGCCAGTCGTTCGTCCTGTTCGGCGATCGGTTCGCCACCGCCCACGGTTTCCAGGTGATGCGTGTCCAACGGTTCGAAACGGTCGGCATCGGGCCAGCGCCGCGCTTGCGAGATCGCCACGTTCAGCGCGATGCGGTACATCCAGGTGGAGAACTTCGCCCGCGCCGGGTCGTAGCCGCCGAACGAACGCCACAGCTGCGCGCCGATCTCCTGCACCAGGTCGTCGCGATCGGCCGCGCTGCGGCTGTACAGGCCGGCCACCTTGAACACGATCCCGCGATGCTCGTGCAGCAGCGACTCGAAACGTTGCTGATGTTGTCTGCCGGTCATGGACGCCTGCTTCCTCGCGGTTCACCCCATGATTCGCAGGGTACGGAAAATAATCACAGGGCATGCGGCACGGCAGCGGCAGGTTCCGAACCTCGATGGGGAGGTGGCGAACCGCGGCGAGGAGGTTCCGCGGGTCGAGCGGGAGGTTCGCCAGGCCGACGGGGAGCTCGTCGGGGTCGGTCCGTCGGTCGGCAACCCCGGCGAGGACGTGGCGGAGGTCGGCGAGGAGGTTCGGAAGGTCGACGAGGATGTAGCGAAGCGCAGCGCCGGGGTAGCGAACCGCGCTGCCGCGGTAGCGCAGGTCCGTGCCGACCTGCAAAGCCCCGGCGGCGCGGTCGGCGACCGCCCCGCCGGGGTTCGCGACTCAGGCCGCCGCCGGTTCCGGCGCCGCACGGTTGCCGCGCGGGCCGGGGAATCGCTGGCGCAGGTCGTCGTACACGTCCTGCGCGCCGTCACGGCCGCGGTGGGCCGCCTCGCGCACGCTCTGGTAGTAGGCCAGGTCGGCCATCCACACCTCGCTGGCCACCAACTGCAACGTGTCGTTCACGCTGGCGGCCAGCGTCTGCAGCTCCGCCGCGAAGCGCAGCAGTTGGCTGCGCAGGGCGCGATCCTTCTGCACCTCGGCCAGATCCACGAAACCCGGCACGAACTGCGCCCGGTTCGCCATGTAGGTCACGCACTTCTCGTCGAAACCCACCGACTTCGGCCCCAGCCGCGGCAAAGCCTGCCGCTCCTGCGCCGCCAGCGTCACCAGAAACGGCAGCGCCGCGCGGATCGCCGCCAGCGCATCCTGCACCGAAGTCACCTGCTCGTCCGACAGCACCGCCGAAATTCGATTGTCATTGGACATGGGAACACTCCTTGTTACGTCGCAAGCCGCCGGATTGACGGCGCGAGGAGGGTAGCAACCGGCCGCTGCGGGCTTGGGACGCGATGTCGTGTAGGTAATGGACGACGCCGTACCGCGATGACGCTGGCGGCGGTCTTCGCCTCGACTATCCCGGAACGGCAAGAGCTTTCGTCCTCCTTCGGAGGGCGAGTCACTTTCTCTTTGGTTACTTTCTCTTTGAGCCGCAAAGAGAAAGTAACTCGGGCGCCGCAGGCGCACGAAAGCTCTTGCTCTGCCTGCAGGCTCCGCCGCAGACATGATGGATGAAGTGCGATGCCTGCCTTCGCAGGCATGACGAGTATGAGAGGGGCGCTGCTGAGGGCCAGCCGCCGCAGACATGACGGACGAAGTGCGATGCCTGCCTTCGCAGGCATGACGAGTATGAGAGGGCGCTGCGGCGGGCCGGCCGCCGCAGACATGACGGATGAAGTGCGATGCCTGCCTTCGCAGGCATGACGGGTGTGGAAGGGTGCTGCGGCGGGCGGGCCTTCGACCGAAATGACGACTGTGGGAAGGTAACGCCGCGCTGGAACCTCGTGCCCGGGCGCAGCACAACCGCCCTCGCCTACAATGCGGACGATCCCACCGCCACGGACCACTTCATGCCCCGCCTGCGCGTCAAACGCTATCTGCTGACTGGCCTGCTCACCTTCATTCCGCTGTGGGTGACCTGGCTGGTGTTCAAGTTCGTGCTGGGGCTGCTGGCCGGGATCGGCGCGCCGATGGTGGCCGGGCTGCTGAACGCGCTGGCGCTGGTGGCGCCGCACACTGCGGAATCGCTGAAGATGGAGTGGCTGACCTTCATCGTGGCGCTGCTGGTGACGCTGGCGGCGCTGTACCTGCTCGGTTTCATCGCCAACCGGGTGATCGGCCAGCGCTTCCTCGACGCGTTCGACGGCCTGCTGGCGCGCATTCCGCTGGTGCAGACGATCTACGGCGGCACCAAGAAGCTGATGGCGGTGCTGCAGAACAAGCCGTCCGGGGTGCAGCGCGTGGTGCTGGTGGATTTCCCGCGCAAGGGCATGAAGGTGGTCGGCTTCGTCACCCGGGTGATGATCGAGGAGGGCAGCGGCCGCGAGATGGCGGCGGTGTACATCCCGACCACGCCGAACCCCACCGGCGGCTACCTGGAAGTGGTGCCGCTGGACGAACTCACGCCGACCGACTGGACGATGGACCAGGCGATGGCTTTCATCATTTCCGGCGGCGCGGTGGCGCCCGATACGCTGCCCGCCTCGCCTGCGCTGCCGCGCCGCGACGAAACCGGGAACCCTGCATGAGCCTGCGCCGCGTCGTGTTGTCCCTCCTGTTTGGCGTTGCCGTCACGTCCGCCCATGCGACTGGCCCGGACGCGACCGACTGGATCACTCCGGCTGAAGCCGCCCACTTCCGCACCACGCCCAGCTACGCCGACACGCTGGCCTATCTGCAGCGGCTGCAGCGGGCCGCGCCGGGCGTGATTCATCTCGACACCTTCGGCAGCACGCCTGAAGGCCGGCCGATGACGGTGGTGATCGCCAGCGGCGACGGCACGTTCGACCCGGCCGCCGCGCGCGCCGCGCACAAACCCGTGGTGCTGCTGCAGGCAGGCATTCATCCCGGCGAAATCGAGGGCAAGGACGCTGGGCTGATGCTGCTGCGCGATATCGCAGTCACGGGCAAATACCCGCACCTGCTCGACCATGTGGTGCTGGTCTACATCCCGGTGTTCAGCGTGGACGGCCACGAGAACTCCTCGCCGTACCACCGGATCAACCAGAACGGTCCGGAGCGCATGGGCTTCCGCGGCCAGTCGCAATACCTCAACCTCAACCGCGACTACGTGAAAGCCGATGCGCCGGAAATGCGCGCGTGGCTGAAGCTGTGGCAGCGCTGGCTGCCGGACTTCCTGATCGACGTGCACACCACCGACGGCGCCGACTACCAGTACGACCTCACCTGGTACACCGAGGACCCGCACAAGCTCGACCCGGCGGTGAGTGCCTGGCAACGCGATGCGATCGTCAATCACGCGATGCCGGCGTACGAGAAGCGCGGCCACCTCGCCTCGATCTACCTGGAGTTCAAGGACGGCCGCGACCCGCGCCTGGGGCTAGTGAACTTCGGCTCCGGCCCGCGCTTCTCCACCGGCTACGCGGCGCTGCAGAACCGCCCCGCGCTGCTGATCGAGACGCACATGCTGAAGCCGTACGCGAACCGCGTGCGCGCCGTCTACGACTTGGTCGAGCTGATGCTGGAGCAGATCGGCGCGCACCCCGCCGCCCTGCTCGCCGCCACCGCGAAGGCAGATGCCGACACCATTGCCCGTGCCCGTGATGCGAACGCGCGCGTGGCGCTGACCTTCAAGCCCGACCCGCAACCGACGAAGTTCGAACTCAAGGGCTACGCGTTCACGCTGAGCCACAGCGACATTTCCAACAGCGAGTGGATCCGCTACGACCCCGAACAGCCGAAGAATTACACGATCGACAACTGGAACGGCCTGCTGCCGGACCTGTCGATCGCCCCGCCGGCCGCCTACGTGGTGCCGGCGCAGTGGACTGCGGTCATCGACAGGCTCGATGCCCACGGCATCCGCTATCGTCGCACCGAACGAGCGCAGACGCTCCGCGCCGAGGGCTATCAGCTTGACGACCCGAAGTGGGCCGACAAGCCGTTCGAAGGCCACCTGATGCTGCGCGACTTCAGCCTGCACGCCGTACCGCGCGAGGTGACCCTGCCGGCCGGCTCGGTGGTCGTGCCGCTGGATCAGCGTGCCGCCAACGTGGCGATCGAACTGCTCGAACCGCAGGCGCCGGACTCGCTGCTGCGCTGGGGTTATCTCAACGCGGTGTTCGAGGCCAAGGAGTACGGCGAGCCGCGCGTGGTCGAGCAGCTGGCGCGCGACATGCTGGCGAAGGACCCGGCGCTGAAGGCCGCATTCGCGCAGAGGCTGCACGACGATCCCGCCTTCGCCGCCGACTCCCGCGCCCGGCTGGCGTTCTTCTTCGAACGCTCGCCCTGGTACGCCGCCCAGCACGTCGGCGCCTACCCCGTGCTTCGCTTGGACGCCGCACAGCTGCAGCATTTCTCGGCGCCTGTCCAGTCCACTGGCAGCCACGGCACCCCTGACCTTTGACACTGTGCCACCCATGACGTTTGACCTAGCGTGAACGGCCATGCCCGCGTTCCGGGGGGGACCCGACGGCGCGGCCAGACGACACCACTCAACATCTACAGAGGGATACCCATGACCAAGCAGTATCTGAAGCCCCTGGCGCTGGCACTGGCCGTAAGCGCCGCCCTGGCGCTGGGCGCCTGCGGCAAGCAGGAGCCGGCCGCCAACGCACCAGCCAGCAGCAGCACCGCACCGGCCGCCAGCAGCACCACGGCTGCCGCCGATCCGGGCAAGAGCATCTTCGACGTCAGCGAACTCGGTGACGGCGCGCTGGCGTGCCAGGACTTCAACGGCTTCGTCAACGCCAAGTGGGTCAAGGCCAACCCGATCCCGGCCGACCAGACCGTGTGGGGCGCCTTCAGCGTGCTGCGCGAGAAGAGCCTGGCCGACCAGCATCAGCTGGTGGAGAACGCGGAAAAGAACGCCGACAGCGCCAAGGCCGGTTCGATCGACCAGAAGATCGGCTGGCTGTTCCACTCCAGCATGGATATGGACGCACGCAACAAGGCCGGCTTCGATCCGATCAAGCCCGACCTCGCCGGCATCGACGCGCTGAAGTCCGGCAGGGACCTGCCGGCATGGCTGGGCCAGTCCTTCGCCAAGGGCGACGGCGCGGTGTTCGGCTTCGGTTCGGGCGCCGACTACAAGGACGCGAAGGTCCAGATCGCCTACGCCGAGCAGAGCGGGCTGGGCCTGCCCACCACCGACTACTACACCGACGCCAAGTACAAGGACATCCGCGACAGCTACGTCAAGTATCTGGCCAAGCTGTTCGAGATGACCGGCAGCAGCGCCGCCGACGCGGGCAAGCAGGCCGCGCTGGCGATGAAGTTCGAGACCGACCTGGCGCAGCATTCCATCCCGCGCGTGGAAATGCGCAAGCCGGAAAACCAGTATCACTTCGTGACCGTCGCCGAAGCGAACAAGATCACCCCGCACTTCGACTGGAATGCCTTCTTCAAGTCGCAGGGCGTCACCGTCGACAAGGGCTTCTCGCTGTCGCAGCCGAAGTTCTTCGCCGAGTTCGACAAGCTGGTCGCCAGCGCGCCGATCGACGAATGGAAGGCCTACCTGAAGGCGCACACCATCTCCAACGCCGCCACCGCCCTGTCCGAACCGTTCGTGGACGCGCAGTTCGATTTCTACGGCAAGACCCTGCGCGGCCAGCCGGAACAGCAGCCGCAGTGGAAGCGTTCGCTCAACGCGGTCAACGGCGCGATGGGCCAGGCGCTGGGCCAGCTCTACGTCGCCAAGTACTTCACCCCCGAGGCCAAGGCCCGCGCGGAGGAGCTGGTCACCAACGTGCGTGACGCGCTGAAGACGCGCATCCAGAACCTCGACTGGATGAGCGAAGAGACCAAGGCCAAGGCACTCGACAAGTGGTCCAAGTTCCTGCCCAAGATCGGCTACCCGGAAACCTGGCGCAGCTGGGACGGCCTGAGCATCAGCAAGGACAGCTACTACGCCAACATGCAGGCGGCCAGCAAGTTCAACTACGAGTACGACATCGCCAAGATCGGCAAGCCGACCGACCGCAAGGAATGGGGCATGACCCCGCAGACGATCAACGCGTACTACAACCCGACCGACAACACGATCAACTTCCCGGCCGCGATCCTGCAGCCGCCGTTCTTCGACGCCAACGCCGACGACGCGATCAACTACGGCGGCATCGGCGCGGTGATCGGCCATGAGGCCAGCCACGGCTTCGACGACCAGGGCAGCCAGTTCGACGGCGACGGCAACAACGTCAACTGGTGGACCGACGCGGACAAGAAGCAGTTCGAGGCACGCACCGGCAAGCTGGTCGACCAGTTCGACAACTACGCGCCGCTCGTCGATCACCCCGAACTGCACGTCAACGGCACGCTGACCCTGGGCGAGAACATCGCCGACCTCGGCGGCCTGAACATTGCCTATGACGCACTGCAGACCGCGCTGAAGAAGAACCCGGCCGAAGCCGGCAAGAAGATCGAGGGCTACACCGAAGACCAGCGCTTCTTCCTCAACTGGGCACGCGTGTGGCGCGGCGATATCCGCGAAAAAACCCAGATGGTCTATCTGAATGCCGATCCGCACTCGCCAATGAAGTTCCGCGCGATGGGTGCGCCATCGAATATGTCGACCTTCGCCAGCGCGTTCCAGTGCAAGCCGGGCGACGCGATGGTGCGTGCGGCCGACAAGCAGGTGAAGATCTGGTAAGCCCGCGACATCGCACGCCGCAATTCAGCGCGGCGTGAACACCAAGGCCCCGCATGCGAATGCGGGGCCTTTTTCGTGGAGCGGCATCCGGGATTTCGCAGCCACGAAGGCACGAATCCGAATTTAAGGTATTGCAAATCATTCTCATTAAAAATATCGTATGCAACTGCGCCGGCCGGTGCGCTTCATAACCACGCACGGCCAGGCTCCGGGGGCACCACGCCGGTCCGCGCGACGCACGCAGCCAGCCAGCCGCGCCCCGACCCATCCGAAACCTGCATCCAGCCATTGCGAAACACCTGCATTCGCCAGACCCGCCAGGCCCTGTCGACACGCATGCAACATTCATCAACGGAACCCTCATGTCACCCATCAAATCGCGCAAACACGCCGTCGGCTCCCGCAGGCAACCTTCGACGGCGGGCATGCTGACGGCCGCAACGCTGGTCACCGGCCTGGTACTGGTCCACCCCGCGATGGCGGCCGACGCGTCATCTTCCCACGATGCCCAGATCGCCACCGCCAAGAACCTGCCGGGCGTGAAGGTGGAAGCCACCACCGGCAACGACTACCGCGTCGACAAGCTGTCCTCGCCGAAATTCACCCAGCCGCTGCTGGACACCACGCAGACCGTCAGCGTGATCACCAAGGAATTGCTCCAGCAGCAGGGCGCCACCACGCTGACCGAGGCGCTGCGCAACAGCCCGGGCGTGGGCACGTTCTATGTGGGCGAGAACGGCAACACCAGCACCGGCGACGGCATCTACATGCGCGGCTTCGACACCTCCGGCAGCATCTTCGTCGACGGCGTGCGCGATCTCGGCACGATCTCGCGCGACGTGTTCAACATCGAGCAGGTGGAAGTCGCCAAGGGCCCGGCCGGCACCGACTACGGCCGCACCGCGCCTACCGGCTCGGTGAACCTGGTCAGCAAGCAGCCGCAGCTGGGCAACGGCATCTCCGGCTCGATCGGCTACGGCAGCGGCCGGCACCGGCGCGCCACCGCCGACTGGAACCAGACATTGGGCGAACACTCTGCGTTCCGCCTCAACGTGATGGGCCAGAACAGCGGCGTGCCGGGACGCGACAAGGTCGAGAACAACCGCTGGGGCATCGCCCCGTCGCTGGCGCTCGGGCTGAAGACGCCGACCCGCGTCTACCTCGACTTCCTGCACGTGCGGCAGGACAACCTGCCCGACGGCGGCGTGCCGACCATCGGCCTGCCCGGCTACGGCAGCCCCGATCCGGCGCGCCCGTTCCTCGCCGGCGCCGCCATGGTCGACCCGCAGAACTTCTACGGCACCCGGGCCGACCACGACAACGTCGAGGCGGACATGTTCACCGCCATCGTCGAACACGACGTCTCGCCCGACGTGGTCCTGCACAACACCACGCGCTGGGGCCGCACGCACCAGGACTACCTGCTGACCTCGTTCCGCGGCGATACCGCCAACCTGCTCACCCCGGATGCCGCCGATCCCTTGACATGGACCATCGCGCGCAGCCTGCCGACCTTCAAGGACCAGACCAACCGCATCCTCACCAACCAGGCCAATGTCACCGCGAATTTCGACACCGGCGGCATCACGCACAATCTCAGCGCCGGCATCGAGCTGACCCGCGAAAAGGCCGGCACGGTCGGCCTGGGCGCGCTCAACGGCAGCGCGTGGCCGGCGGCGAACCTGTACCGCCCGGACGCCGACGTCAACGGCCTGGTCTACGGCCGCACCGGGGCGCACAGCGAAGGCCGGACCGATACCGCAGCCGCCTACCTGTTCGATACGCTGAAATTCAACGAGCAATGGCAGGTCAACGCCGGCATGCGGCTGGACCACTACAGCACCGACTTCAGCAGCATGGTGGTCTGCGGCGCCCGCAACGGTCCGGCGTGTGGCGCCCTGCCGGCCGGCAGCGTGCTGCCCGGGGTAGACAGCAGCACATCCGGCAACCTGCCCAACTACAAGCTCGGCGTGCTGTACAAGCCGGCCGCCAACGGCAGCGTCTACGCGAACTTCGCCGTGTCGCAGGAGCCGCCGGGCGGCAACACGCTCACCCTGAGCGATCGGGCCAACAGCGCCGACAACCCGAACCTCGACCCGCAGAAAGCACGCACCGTCGAGCTGGGCACGAAGTGGGACCTGCTCGGCGAGAAGCTGCTGCTGACCGGCGCGCTGTACCGCACCACCGTCAGCAACGACCTGGTGCAGGATCCGGTCGACCTGCAGTACTACCAGGTCGGCAGGAAACGCGTGCAGGGCATCGAGCTGAGCGCGGTCGGCAAGCTCACCGGCAACTGGGCGATCAGCGCCGGCTACACCGTCATGGACGCCAAGGTGCTTCACGGCAGCGCGGTGGCCAACGACGGTTCCAGCGACCTGGCCTATACGCCGAAGAGTGCGTTCACCGCGTGGACTACCTACCGCCTGCCGTTCAACCTCACCCTCGGCGGCGGCGGCCGCTACGCCGGCGAGATGAAGCGCGGCACCGACGGTGCGATCGGCACGCCGGCCTACACCGAGGCGTACTGGGTGTTCGACGCGATGGCCAGCTACCCGCTCAACAAGCACGTCGACCTGCAGTTGAACCTGTACAACCTGTTCGACAAGGACTACGTCGCGGCGATCAACAAGAGCGGCTATCGCTACACTCCGGGCACGCCGCGCGCGGCGATGCTCACCGCCAACATCCGCTTCTGATCCTCAGGCTTCACCGCCCGGCTCCTCAGGAACCCGCCATGCTGCTGCACATACCCGACGTCCTCAGCCGCGAACAGGTCACGCAGATGCGCGCCACGCTCGACGCGGCCGCCTGGACCGACGGCCGCGAGACCGTCGGCGCGCAAGGCGCGCAGGTGAAACGCAACCAGCAGTTGCCGGATGCCTCGCCGCTGCGCCGGCAACTGGGTGAAGCGGTGCTGGCGGCGCTGGCGAAGAACCCGCTCTATCACGCGGCGGCGTTGCCGCTGCGCACCCTGCCGCCGCGTTTCAACCGCTACCAGGGCGGCGGCCAGTACGGTTTCCACGTCGACGGCGCCGTGATGGCGCTGTCGAGCGATGCGCAGTTGCGCAGCGACGTTTCCTGCACGCTGTTCCTCAGCGAGCCGGACGAATACGACGGCGGCGAACTGATCGTCAACGACACCTACGGCGAACACGAAGTGAAGCTGCCGGCCGGCGACCTGATCGTCTATCCGTCCAGCAGCCTGCACCGCGTCGTACCGGTGACCCGCGGCACGCGCGTGGCCTCGTTCTTCTGGGTGCAAAGCCTGATCCGCGACGACAACCGGCGGCGCCTGCTGTTCGAACTGGACGCCTCGATCCAGCGCCTGACCCAGACCAGCGCCGACGCCGCCGCGCTGCTGCAGCTGACCGGCGTCTATCACAATCTGCTGCGCCAATGGGCCGAAACCTGAGCGCACGACGCGGTTGCCGAACGGCCGCCGCAGCCGGCCATGGTTCCCAGCGCGCGCCCCGCGGCGGATAATCGTCGGCCCACTGAAGCAACCCGGCTGAAAAATGTTCGTTCCTGGTCAACGCTGGATCTCCTCCGCCGAACCCGAGCTTGGCCTCGGCACCGTCCTGCGCGTCGAAGGACGCGGGGTACAGGTGCTGTTCGCCAAGGCCGGCGTGCTGCGCCCGTACGCGATCGATTCGGCGCCGCTGATCCGCGCCGAATTCCGCGCCGGCCAGCGCGTCGCCGGCAAGGGCATCGCGTTCCTGGTCGAGCGCGTCGAGATCAGGGACGAGCTGCTGATCTATCGTGGCGAAGGCCGCGAACTGCACGAAGGCCAGCTCGACGACGAGCAGAGCGTGAGCCAGGCCGACGACCGCCTGGTCGGCGGCCGCACCGATGCCGTGGCGCAGTTCGAGCTGCGCCTGGAAGGCCTCAAGCGGCGTGCCGAGGCACGCCGTTCGCCGATGTGGGGCCTGGGCGCCGCGCGCATCGGGCTGGTGCCGCACCAGCTGCGCGTGGCCGGCATCGCCGCCGCGCGGCGGCCACCACGCGTATTGCTGGCCGACGAGGTGGGCCTGGGCAAGACCATCGAGGCGGGCATGATCATCGCGCGCCAGCTCGCCACCGGGCGCGCCTCGCGCGTACTGCTGCTGTTGCCCGACACCCTGGTGTACCAGTGGTTCGTGGAAATGCTGCGCCGCTTCAACCTCGGCTTCGCGATCTACGACGAGGAGCGCTGCGAAGCGCTGGAGCAATCCGGCGACGCCGGCAACCCGTTCGAGGACGAGCAGTTGGTGATCGCCGACTTCGGCTTTCTCGAAAATTCGCCCAAGCACGCCCAGCAGTTGCTGGACGCGCCGTGGGACCTGCTGGTGGTCGATGAAGCCCACCACCTGGCGTGGTCGCCCGAAGCGGCCAGCCCGCGCTACACGATGGTGGAGAAGCTGGCCGCGGCAATCCCCGGCGTGATCCTGCTCACCGCCACCCCGGAACAACTCGGCCGCAGCGGCCACTTCGCCCGCCTGCGCCTGCTCGACCCGCAGCGCTACCACGACTTGGACGGCTATCTGGCCGAAGCAGACACCTACCTGGCGCTGTCGAAGATCGCCGACCGCCTGCTCGACGGCAAGCCGCTCGACGATACCCAGCGCGACGCCCTGGACGAGGCGTTCCACGGCGATGCCGTGCTCAGCGCCCGGCTGGCCGACCCGTCCAGGGCGGAGAACGCGCGCGAGCTGCTGGCTGCGCTGATCGACCGCCACGGCACCGGCCGCGCGATGTTCCGCAACAACCGCGCCGGCGTGGGCGGCTTCCCGAAGCGCCTGCCCGAGTGGCACCTGCTGGACGCCGACCGGCTCGACGAAAGCACGCGCCAGGCGCTGCTGGCCGAATTCCACGCCGACATCCAGCAGCCGTCGCCGCTGATCGAGGTCGACTACGCCGCCGACCCGCGCATCGACATCCTGATCGCCCTGCTCGATCGGCACCCGCAGGACAAGTTCCTGCTGATCTGCCGCAGCCAGGCCAAGGTGCTGGCGCTGGAGGAAGCGCTGCGCACGAAGAGCGGCGTCGGCGTGGCGCGTTTCCACGAAGGCCTCAGCATCGTGCAGCGCGACCGCAACGCCGCGTATTTCGCCCAGCCCGACGGCGCGCGCCTGCTGCTGTGTTCGGAGATCGGCTCGGAAGGCCGCAACTTCCAGTTCGCGCACCGGCTGGTCCTGTGGGACCTGCCGCTGGATCCGGACCTGCTCGAACAGCGCATCGGCCGGCTCGACCGGATCGGCCAGAAGCACGACATCGACATCCATATCCTCGCCGTCGCCGACAGCGCCCAACACGTGCTGGCGCGCTGGTACGACGAAGGCGTCGACGCGTTCCGCATGAGCCCGGCCGACGGCCGCGAACTGCTGCGCCGCTATGGCGAGCCGCTGACCCGGCTGGCCGACGAGCATGCGCGCGGCGACGACAACCGCGACCAGGAACTGGACGCGCTGCTGGCCGAGACCCGCGCCAGCCACGAGCAGATGGCCCAGCTGATCCGCGGCGGCCGCGACCACCTGCTGGAACTGGCCGCCAGCCGCGACCTGCACGCCGACGAGCTGCAGCAGGCCTTCGCCCGCGAGGATCACGACCCCGGCCGCGACGCCTTCGTGCAACGCCTGCTGGAGGCCTTCGGCATCCACGCCGAGGAGCTCGGCGGCCAGGTGCTGCTGCTCGACCCGCAATACCTGTCCACCGACGCCCTGCCCGGCTTCGCCGACGGCCCGCAGTCGGTGACGTTCGCGCGCGAGGTGGCGCTGTCGCGCGAGGAGCTGCCGCTGCTGCGGCTCGACCACCCGCTGGTCGCCGGTGCGCTCGACCTGGCCCTGTCAGGCGAACAGGGCAACGCCGCCTTCATGGTCGACGACGTGCTGCCGCCGCGCACTGCGCTGCTGCAGGCGGTGTTCGTGCTGGAATGCGTGGCCGATCGCCGGCTCGACGCCGAGCGCTTCCTGCCGATCCTGCCTATCGTGGTCACCGTCGACACGCGGCTCGCCGAACGCGCCGACTTCGCGCCCAGCGAGATCGCGCTGCGCAAGGCCAGCGACCGCAACATCGAGGTGGCGCGCTACCGCAAGTTCCTCGGCAAGCTGGTGCCGCCCATGCTGGAGCGTGCCGAGGCGCTGGCCGGCACACGCGGGCAAGCGCGCATCGACGAGGCCGTGAGCCTGGCCACGGAGACGCTGGATGCGGAACTGTCGCGCCTGCGGGCGCTGCGCGCGGTGAACCCGTCGGTCAGCGAGGCGGAAATCGCGGCCATCGTCGCCGAACGCTCCGAGCTGCTGGCCGCATTGCCGCAATCGCGCCTGCGGCTGGATGCGGTGCGCTTCGTGGTCAGCGCGGACTTCCTCGCGCTGCGCTGAGGCCCGCCCTCCCCGAGGGCGGGAAGAGCCCGCGGCGAAACCGCCCTCAGGCCGACGCCGACGCTACGCGCATGCGCTGCCCGATACCGCCCACGCGGTAACCCACCGTCAGCAGCGCCAGCCAGATCACGCCCACGTACAGCGCCACGCGCGTGTCCGCACTGTAGCCGAGCATCACCAGCACGAACGCAAGAAACGCCAGGCAGATCACGCTGCTCATCGGGAACCAGCGCAACCGGAAAGCCAGCGGCAGCGGCTGCTGCCGGCGGAAGCGCCAGTGCGCCACCAGCACCATGCCCCAGGTCCACACCGTGTTGAACGCGAGGATCGACATCATCATGCCGAAGATGCGCCCGGGCACCAGGTAGTTCATCAGCACGCCGAACAGCAGGAACACCAGCGTCACCAGCACCCCGCGCACCGGCACGCCGTGCGCACTCAGCCGACCCATCGCCATCGGCGCCTGCCCCTTGGTCGCCAGGCTGTGCAGCATGCGGCTGCCGCTGAACATGGTGGAGTTGAAGCTGGACAGCGCCGCGGTGATCACCACGAAGTTGATCAGGCCCGCCGCCTGCGGAATGCCCAGTTTGGCGAAGGTGGTGACGAACGGGCTGCCCTGCGTACCCAACGCGTTCCACGGGTAGATCGCCATGATCACGAACAGCGCGCCCACGTAGAAGATCAGGATGCGCCAGATCACCGAATTCACCGCGCGCGGGATGGTGCGTTCGGGATGCGCGGCCTCGGCCGCCGCCATGCCGATCGTCTCGATGCCGCCGAACGAGAACACCAGCACCGGCAAGGCCAGCACCATGCCGGTGACGCCGTTGGGGAACCAGCCGCCGTGCGACCACAGGTTCGACAACCCCATCGGATGCCCGCCGTTGCCCCAGCCCAGAGCGATGATCGCGGCGCCGCCGAGGATCATCAGCACCACCGTCAGCACCTTGATCAGCGCGAACCAGAACTCCAGCTCGCCGTAGACCTTCACCGCCATCAGGTTCAAGCCGCCGATCATCGCCACGCTGCCGAACGCCCAGAGCCACTGCGGCAGCTCGGGAAACCACGCCTTCATGTAGATGCCGACCGCCGTGCTCTCGGCGATGCCCACGCCCATCATCAGGATCCAGTAGTTCCAGCCGGTGAGGTAGCCGGCGAACGGACCGAGATACCTGTGCGCGTAAGTGCTGAACGAACCGGCGATCGGCTCGTGCGCGGCCATCTCGCCCAGCGCGCGCATGATGATGAAGATCATCGCGCCGCCGAACAGGTAGGCGAACAGCAGCGATGGCCCGGCCAGCTGGATCGTGCTGGCCGAGCCGAGGAACAGGCCGGCGCCGATGCACATGCCCAATGCCATGAAGGTGATGTGGCGCGGGGTGAGCTGGCGCTGGAGAGTCTGGGTCATGGGTGCGTTCGCGGTGTGAAAGCGCTCAGCGTAACAGGCGGCGCTTCGGCTTCCACGGCAGCCGCCCGCGCCAGTACTGGATCAGCACGAGGCCGCCCAGCATGCCGCCGAGATGGGCGAAATGGGCGACGCCCGGCTCGATCCCGGTCACGCCCATGGTCAGTTCGGCCGCGGCATAGAGGATCACGAACAGCCACGCCGGCATCGGGATCGGCAGGAAGATCAGCATCACCTTCTCGTGCGGATACAGCATGCCGAACGCCAGCAGCAGGCCGAAGATCGCGCCGGAGGCGCCCAGCGTGGGGCCGTACTGGGGCGGCGGGAAGAACCACAGCACCGCCAGCTGCAGCAGCGAGGCGACGATCGCGCAGACGAAGTAGTAGACGGTGAACTCGCGCGCGCCGAAGGTGCGCTCGATCGTGCCGCCGAACATGTACAGCGCGAGCATGTTGAACATGATGTGGGTGATGCTGCCATGCATGAACGCACTGGTGACGATCTGCCATACCCCGAACAGGCCGGAGCCGAGCGGCCACAGCGCGAAATACACCATCAGAAGCTGGCCCATCACCTGTTGCAGCAGGAACACCGCCACGTTGGCAATCAGCAGGTTGCGCGTGACGGGCGGCAAATCAAAAGGCATCGGACGGTTTCCATGGGATCAGCGACAGCATAACCACGCACCGGGCTGCTGACCGCACCCGACAGCAATCGTTCATCCGCCGCGGCAAGCAAAAAGCCGCCTCGCGGCGGCTTGGCGAAGAAGCCGGTGACGACGGATCAGCCTTTGTCGGCTACCTGCGCCATCGCTTCCGGGCGCTTGGCGCCGGCGAAGCGCTTGGCCCAGTAGCTCTCGTGCAGGCTGGAAATCTCCACCGACTTGCCGCTGGCCGGCGAGTGGATGAAGCGGCCGTTCGAGATATAGATGCCCACGTGCGAAATGCGCCGCTTGCCATGGGTGCGGAAGAACACCAGGTCGCCCGGCTGCATGTCGGCCCGATTGACCTTGAGGCCGGCCAGGAACTGCGAGGCGGAGTTGCGCGGCAGCTGCATGCCGATCGCATGGGCGAATACGTAGCGGACGAAGCCGCTGCAATCGAAGCCGGTGGAGGGGTCGCGCCCGCCGCGCACGTAGCGGGTATCGCGCAGCTTCATCGCCATCGCGATCAGCGACTTGCGCAGATCGGTGATGTTCGCGCTTGCGGCTGCCGCTGCCGCGTCCTGCTCGTCCATGGTGGCGACGTCGGCCACGGCAGCCTGTTCCGTCGCGGCATGGTTGCCGGCAAGCACCGAGGCAGCGTCGGGAACCACGGACTGCGCCAGCGATGGCGCCGGGTTGATTGCCGGCAGCTGACTCAGCAAGGGCGAACCGCGGCGGGCGACAACCGTGCTGTCGACGACGGCAGGGTTGTTCGCGGCTTGGAGCGGGCCGGACACCAGCAGAACGAAAACGAACGCGGCGGCGACGGTCAGTTGCTTGATGGGCATGCTGGGAAAAACCCTTAGTTGTTAACAGGATCGACCGCCCAGCAGAAGCCAATGACGTGACGACTCGGTGAAGTTAACAAGAAGAGGCCGCCTGAATGTTGGATTGGGGTTAACTGAACTCTGGCGTTTCAAAAAATGGCGACGCCGTGCACATTTCATCCAACCCATTGATCCGACACGTTTATGCCTTGAGCGGCGATTCCGGCCAGTAATACGAATCCGGATAGGGCCGGCTGCCGAAGATCGCCGTGCCGATCCGTACTTCGGTGGCTCCCTCCGCAATGGCGAGCGGGAAGTCCCCGCTCATGCCCATGGAAAGTTCTGTCAGATCATGACCTTGCGCCACAGCTCGATCGCGCAGCTCGCGCAGCAGGCGGAAGCAGGCACGCACTTCGGCCGGCTCGCTGGAGTGGATCGCCAGGGTCATCAGGCCGCGCACGCGCAAGGTGCCGAAACCGCGCAGGACGTTCAGGAAATCCGGCAGCTGTTCAGGCGGGAGACCGTATTTGCTGGGCTCGGGCGAGGTCTTCACCTGCACCAGCACGTCGATCGCGCGGCCCTCGTGCTGCAGCCGGCGATCCAGCGCTTCAGCCAAATCCAGCCGATCCAGCGACTGCACTTCGCTGGCCAGCCGCGCCACGTCCTTCGCCTTGTTGGTCTGCAGGTGGCCGATCATCACCCATTCGATGCCGCAGTCCGCCAGCGGCGCGGACTTGTCGCGGATCTCCTGCACCTTGTTCTCGCCGAAGCGGCGCATGCCCAGCGCCACCCCGGCCCGGATCAATTCCGGGCCGAACGTCTTGCTGACCGGCAGGATGGCCACCCCGGCCGGGTCGCGGCCGGCCTCGTGGCACGCCGCGTCGACGCGGCGGCGGATCTGCGCCCAGTTGTCGGCCAGCCAGCCGGTGTCCATGCTCATGGCCCGACGATCGCGCTCAGGCCTTGCTGCCCTGCTGGTGATGGCGCGCCACCACCTCGGCCACCACCATGCTGACCTTCTTGCCGGTAGGGATGTGCAGGAACTCGTTCGGGCCGTGCGCGTTGGAATGCGGACCGAGCACGCCGGTGATCAGGAACTGCGCCTTCGGGAATTTCTCGCCCAGCATGCCCATGAACGGGATGCTGCCGCCTTCGCCCATGTAGGTGGCCGGGGCACCGAAATAGTTCTGCGAGGCATCGCTGACCGCCTGCTCCAGCCACGGCGACAGCGCGGGTGCGTTCCAGCCGCTGCCGTCTTTTTCCAGCGTGAAAGTGACCTTGGCGCCGTACGGCGGATCCTTTTCCAGCAGCTGCTTGACGAACTCGCCGGCCTTGGCGCCGTTCAAGGTGGGCGGCACGCGCAGGCTCAGCTTCACCGAAGTCTGCGGGCGCAGCACGTTGCCGGCGCTTTCCAGCGGCGGAATGCCGCCGATGCCGGTCACCGCCAGCTGCGGGCGCCAGGTGCGGTTGAGCACCAGCTCGGCCAGGTCGTGGGTGACCGGCTGCATGCCTTCCACCCATGGGAACTTGTCGTAGATGTCCGCGCCCAGCACTTCGGCCGACAGTTTCGCCTGCTCGACCCGCTGCGCCGGGATCTCGACGTACAGCTCCTTCGGCTTGATCGTGCCGGTCGCCGGATCTTCCAGCCGCGACAGCAGCTCGCGCAGGATGCGGAAACTCGACGGCACCACGCCGGACGCATCGCCCGAATGCACGCCCTCTTCCAGCACCTGCACGGTGAGGTTGCCGCCGGTCATGCCGCGCAGCGAGGTGGTCAGCCACAGCTGGTCGTAGTTGCCGCAGCCCGAATCCAGGCACACCACCAGCGACGGGCTGCCGATGCGCGCAGCCAGGTGGTCGACGTAGAACGGCAGGTCGTAGCTGCCCGATTCCTCGCAGGCCTCGATCATCACCACGCAGCGTGCGTGCGGGATGCCCTGCTCGTGCAGCGCCAGCAATGCCGCCAGCGAGCCGAAGATCGCATAACCGTCGTCGGCGCCGCCGCGGCCGTACAGCTTGTCGCCCTTGATCACCGGCGTCCACGGACCCAGGCCGTCGGCCCAGCCGGTCATCTCCGGCTGCTTGTCCAGGTGGCCGTACAGCATGACGGTGTCGTCGCCCTGGCCCGGCACCTCGATATAGATCAGCGGCGTGCGCCCTTCCAGCCGCACCACTTCCAGCGTGGCACCCGGCAGCTGGCTCAGCTTGGAGCGCGCCCAGGTTTCCATCAGCTTCACCGCGGCGTCCATGTAGCCGTGCGCCACCCAGTCCTTGTCGAACATCGGCGACTTGTTGGGAATACGGATGTATTCAACCAGTTGCGGCACGATCTCGTCGTCCCACAAGCCGCTGACGAAACGGGAAAGGCGGGCGGTATCCATAGGTCACTCCATCAGGCGGACAAGACCGGCATTGTAACAGCCGCACTTCGGCCACACCGACACGCGATCGGACGCCGCCCACAGACGAAAGCGACCATCGCGCACGCCGACCTTGCGGCGCCTCCCACTGTGCGGCCCTGCGCCACGGCGCCATAGTCCGCCGGCGGCACCCGGATGCCGTCACCAACGCCCAAGGAGAAAGGCCATGTTCAACAAACTCGTCGCTGTCGCCCTTGCACTCGCCCTCGCCGTACCGGGGCTGCTGCTCGCCGCCACGCCGGTCAATATCAACCAGGCCGACGCCGCCACCATTGCCAAGTCGCTGGATGGCATCGGCCAGTCCAAGGCCGAGGCCATCGTGGCCTGGCGCGAAGCCCACGGCCCGTTCAAGAAGGCCGACGACCTCAACCACGTCAAGGGCATCGGCAAGGCCACGATCGAGCGCAATCGCAGCGCGATCCAGCTCGGCGACGACACCGACGACGCCGTCGCCACGGCGGACGTGCCGGCCAAGGCCGCGCACAAGGGCAAGAAGACAGCGAGCAAGGAGTAATCGCAGGGCCCTGCGCGAACGAAGGCCAGGCGGCGCGGCCCACGGCGGGCCGCGCCGCTTGCGCTACACTCGCGCGCCCATCCAGTCGCCGTCCCGCCATGATCCTGCCGCGTTACCACATCGCCGCCTCCGCCATCCGTGGCGCCGGCAACGGCCTGTTCCTCGACGAAACCGTGGCGGCGGGGCGCATCATCACCGCGCCGGACGGCATCGAGCAGACGTTCCGTCACGCCGACATCATGGCTTCGCCGGAACTCAGCGCGCAGTTCCACGCCAGCGCACGCTGGTTCGAGGACCGCTACACGCTGTCCCCGGACTGGCCGGACGAGTGCTACATCAACCACAGCTTCACGCCGAACGGGCTGTGGCACCTGGGTTTCGTGTTTGCCCTGGCCGAACTGCCCGCCGGCAGCGAGGTCACCGTGGACTACCGGCACCTGCTGCCGCCCGGCCAGGCCGAGGATTTTGTCGATTCGGTCACAGGTGAGACAATCACCGGGTTGTCCTGGCAAGAGAGTCTTGCCAGCAGCACCCGTGCACTGGCTGAACTGCTGGCTGCCGCCCACCGTTGATCGTGATGTTCGATATTCCAACCATTGAAACGGCGCGCCTGCGCCTCACCGCACTGACCGAACGGCATTTCGACGACTACGCCGCGATGCTGGCCGACCCGGACAGCACGCGCTGGATCGGCGACGGCGAACCGCTGGACCGCACCAACGCCTGGCGTTCGCTGGCGATGCTGCTGGGCCACTGGCAGCTGCGCGGCTTCGGCATGTGGGCGCTGGAGCTGAAAGGCAGCGGCGAGTTCATCGGCCGCGCCGGCCTGATGTACCCCGACGGCTGGCCGGACCTGGAAATGGGCTGGATGCTGAAGCCCGAGCATCGCCACCACGGCTACGCCACGGAGGCGGGCAATGCCGTGCTCGACTTCGCCTGGAACCAGCTGCGCGTCCAGCGCGTGATCAGCCTGGTGCGGATCGGCAACGAGGCCTCCGACCGGGTCGCCGAGCGACTCGGCGGCGAGCACATCGAGGACATGGATTTCTACGGCAGCCACAGCCACGTGTTCGCCTACTACCCGCCGCATCGCGAACACCGCCGCGCCTACGGCTGAACCCGCTGCCCCGCCAGCGTGCGCCGGCAGGGCAGCGATTGCCTACAACGCCTGCGGCAAACCGCTGCCGCGTCGCGACGACGACAGCGAACGCGCCACCTCGGCCAGGGCGAACACGCGGGCCACGCGCACCCAGCCCAGCACCAGCACCACCAGCTGCGCCAGCAGTGTCGCCAGCACCAGGCCGGTCACGCCGAGCGCCGGGGTATGCACGCGGCCCACGCCGAGCGCCAGCGCCACCGCGTAGCCGATCGCGCTGATCAGCAAGTAGCAAAACAGCGTACTGAACGGCCGCCGCAGCAGTTGCATGAAGCCGCGACCGAACGCACGGGTGGACGAACGCAGGTTGCCGTCGGCGATGAACGCGGCACGTCCCGACTCCACGATGGCCTGCGCCAGCACGAACAGCAGCACGGCCAGCCCGATCGCCAGGTACGACGTGCGGTCCGCCTGCGATTCCAGCACGGCCCTGGCGTCGGCCCGGTCCACCGCGTCGAAGGCCACCCCGATCAGTGCCGCCATCACCGCGTAGGGCACGATCGACCACAGCATCAGGCGGAACATGCGGCCATATTCGACGATGCCGCACTGGAGCAGGTGGCAGAAACCCAGCACGCGGCTGGCGCGTCCGCTGCCGACCAGCATGCCGTTGAGGAACGGCGACAGCAGCACGGTCAGCAGCAGGCCGAGGATCGCCACGCCGCTGATCCAGCCGGTATCGTCGCCGAGTGCCGACAAGGTGTCGCCGAACATCAGCGGGCTGAACTGCGCGGCCCATGCCTGCGCATGCACCGAATGGTCGAGCAGCCCGCTCAGGCTGCGCCACAACGGCAGGCTGACCACCGCGGTCGGCAGCAGCAGCAACAGCGTCCACAGCAACAGCAGGCGCCATTGCATGGCAGCCAGCGGGGCGCGCATGGCGGCGCCAAAGTCCACCCGACGCGAAGCACGTTTGTTCATCATCACAGCGACCCCACCAAGGCATAGAAGACCTGCAACAGGGACGCGGCATCCGCGCTCCAGCGGCGCGAGGCGCTGCCGTCGGCCTTGGTCGTCCGGCTGTCGTTGAGTTTGTTCGCATCCAGGTAGATCTTCTGCTCGGGATCGAGCGTGGCCGAGACCGCCTTGGACGGCCTGGTGAAATCGAAGCGGGCCCAGCGGCGGCCGTCGTTCCAATGCACGTCCTCGCTGCTGCCGTCGGCGAACTTCACCCGCAGCAGTTGCGGCACCGGCACGCCGTCGCGGCGCACGGTGACGGTGCTGTGCCACGGGAACGGTCCGCTGCCCGGCTTCGCGTTCGGATGGGCCTTGTCCCAAGCCTCGCGCTGTTTGTCGACCTGCTTGTCGAGAGCGTCGCTGTCGAGCTCGCTGCGCTTGCCGTCCTTCAGCGTGCTGCCGGCCTGCGGCAGCACTTCGGCGGTGTCGATGCTGGCGACCCGGTCGTCGATCTGCGCGGTGCCGTAGACGTACTGGTCGAAGATTGCGTTGACCGCCTTCGGGTTGCCGGAGACCTCGGCCAGGGTGGCGCGCAGGTCGGCCGACGACGGATGGCGGAAACGCCAGCGCCGGTAGTACTCGTGCATCGCGCGCTCCAGCGCCGGCTTGCCCAGGCACTCCTCCAGGTCGTGCATGGCGGTGGCGGTGCGCGAATACACCGTGCCGTAGCTGCTGCTGGACAGACGATCCCAGGCGTTTGCGCCCAGCGGATCGGGCGGCAGGTGCAGTCCGGCACTGAGTCGCTCCGCCTCGAAGCCGGTCATCGCCGGCGTGATGCCGAGGCGCTTCATCCAGCCTGATGCCAGCACGATCTTCTCGCCGCTCTCGCGCGTCATGCGGCCGTCCCAGTATTCGTTCATGCCCTCGTCGAGCATCGGCTCCTCGAATTCGTTCGAGGCCAGCAGCCCGTAGAAATAACCATGGCCGAATTCATGGATGGTGACGAAATCGATCGCGTACTGCGTGAGCGTACCCGGCTCGACCTTGGCGTAGCCCTCGGCGGTGAAGAACGTGGGGTATTCCATGCCGCCCGCCTCCGACGCGTTGTACGGCGGCACCACCGCCGTCACCGTCTCGTACGGGTAGGCGCCCAGCGACTTCGAAAAAAACGTCAGCGAATCAGTGGTGGCCTTGAGCACCGGTCCGGCGCTGGCCGCGTATTCGCCGGGATAGATCACCCGCACGTCGACCTTCGGACTGCCCGGCCCCTGCCAGCTGCCGTCCAGCGTCTTGTAGCCCCGGGCCGCGACCCAGGCGAAATCGTGCACGTCGCCCTGCACGAAGTGGTACGTGCTCTTGCCGTTCGCCGTCTCGGGCGGGCCCTGCAGCTTGCCCACCGCACCGACGGTGTAGTCGCTGGGCACGGTGAGGCGCACGTCGTACAGGCCGAAGTCGGCGTAGAACTCGCTGTTGAAATGGAACTCGTGCACGTTCCAGCGCGGTGCGGTGGCGCTGCGCTCGCCGGGCAGTTCCAGCACGCCGATCTTGGGGAACCACTGCGCCACCAGGTTGAAGTCGCCGAACCAGCCGGTGCGCTCGACCACCCGCGGCAACTGGCTGAGGAAGTCGATGTCCAGGGTCAGCGTGCCGCCGGCCGGCACCGGCTCGGCCAGGTCGATGCGCACCACGGTCTGGTCGGTGGTCGGACCGCCGTCGGGCTGCACGAACTGCCACTTCAACGCGGCATCGCCCTGCCTCACCTGCTTCAGCTCGATCCAGCCCCACTCGCCCTTCTTCAAGGCCGCCGCGCCGCGCGAGCGGCCGTGCGCGGTCAGTACCTTGCGCTCGGTGAACCAGGTGCTGCCCTCGTTCTGGAAGGCGTTGAGGTACAGATGGAAGTAGACCTTGCTTACCGGGCGATCGCTGCGGTTGCGCCAGGTCATGTGCTGCCTGCCGCTCACCGCATGTTTCGCCGCATCCAGTTCGGCGTCGATGCGATAGCTCACCACGCGATCGGACAGGGTCGGCTCGTTGCCGCTGCGCTCGCCGCCCCACGCATCCGCGGCGCTGGGCACGGTGACCGCGGCGGCATCGGCGGCCGCGAAGGGAATGTCGGGAAGCGCCACGCTGGCAGCGCTGGCCGGCACCGAGGCTGCCGCCGCCGGCGCTGCCTGCTGTGCCATCGCCAGCCAGGGCCAGAACGCGGCCATGGCGCACAGATACCCCCACTTGCGTACGATTCGCCGCATCTTGCCACTCCCCCTGAGCAATCCCCGCAGAGTGCACCCAAGCGGCCACGGCGACATAGGCCAGAGGTCATGCCGACCAGCATCCCGAGGCTGCGGCATCGACAGACAAATCTCGTTCGCCGACCACTCGGCCGTACGGCCGGCCATGCATGGTTGGGGGTGATCCCGCTCAGCGCGAACAGCAGCACGGGAACTGCGGCTGGCGCGAATGGTCTGGATGAGCGCAGCATCCGAAGATTCCGACTGCGCCATTGCCTCCGCCAGTTCGCAGACAAGAATCAATCTCAGTAACTGTCATCGCCAGGTCTGGCGACCGACCACACTCATGCGCGCCCCGGGAGTACACGATGCGTATTCTGCTGGCCGAGGACGATGCCTCCATCGCCGAGGGTATCTGCGCGTCGCTGCGGCACGGCGGCCACGCGGTGGACCATGCCGCCAGGGGCAACCTGGCCGACACGGCGCTGCGCGATCACGACTACGACCTGCTGGTGCTGGATCTGGGCCTGCCTTCGCTCGACGGCAGCGAGGTGCTGCGCCGCCTGCGCCGCCGCGGCACGGGCATGCCGGTGCTGGTGGTGACGGCTCGTGACGGCCTGGCCGAGCGCATCCGCCTGCTCGACCTGGGCGCCGACGATTACCTGGTGAAACCCTTCGCGCTGGCCGAATTCGAGGCGCGCGTGCGGGCGCTGCTGCGCCGGGCCAGCAGCCAGGGCCGGCCGGAGTTGCAACTGGGCCGGTTGCGGCTGGACCTGCCCGGGCATCGCGCATGGATCGACCAGGCGCCGCTGGAACTGACCGCGCGCGAATTCGGCCTGCTGGAAGCGCTGGCCCTGCGCGTGGACCGCGTCACCAGCCGCGCCCAGCTGATCGCGGCGCTGTGCGACTGGGATCAGGAGTTGACCGACAACGGCCTGGACATCGCGATCCACCGCCTGCGCCGCAAGCTGCATGGCAGCGGCACCGGCGTGCGCACGATCCGCGGGCTGGGCTACCTGCTGGAGGAAATGGGCGACGCCGGAGACGGCCACGCATGAGCCCGCCACGCACGCATTCGCTGCGCCCCAGCCTGCGCCGGCGCTTGCTGCTGGTTCTGCTGGTCCCGGTAGGCGTGCTGTTGCTGCTGGACGCGCTGCTGACCTATGCCGTGGCGCTGACCTACGCCAACCGGGTGCACGACCGCGATCTCAGCGACGATGCACTGACCCTGGCGACGATGCTCGGCAACGACCAGCTCGATGGCGAATTGACCCCGCAGGCGCGCTTCCTGCTCGAATACGATCCGGACGGCCACAGCTACTTCACCGTGAGCAGTACCAGGCACGGCCTGCTGGCCAGCAATGGGCAGCTGCCGCAGCCCACGCAGGTGCCGGCCATCGGCGCCCGGCCGGCGCTGTACGACGCGCGGTTGGCGAAGCACACCTTGCGCGCCGCCACGGTGCATATCGCCATGCACAACGACCCCGGCGACAGCCTGGTCGTCACCGTCGCCGAAACCCTGCGCGACCGACACCGGCAGGCGCGGGAAATTCTGCTGCTGGCGATCGTGATGCAGACACTGCTGATCGTCGGCGTGCTTTCGCTGGTCTGGTTCGGTGTCGGCCGCGGCCTGCGCGTGCTCGATCCGCTGACCGCGCGGCTGGCCGCACGCACCGATGAACTGACCTCGATCGATGGCCCCGACGTACCGCAGGAGATCCAGCCGTTGACGCATACCATCGACGCGCTGTTCGGTCGACTGCGCGGCATGCTGGCCCTGCACGACCGCTTCATCGCCGACGCCGCGCACCAGTTGCGCACGCCATTGACCGGGCTGAGCCTGCACGTCGAACATGCCATGGCCGACCCGCGGCCGGAGACGGTGACCGATGCCCTCGCCCACATCCGGCGACTGACCCAGCGCGCCGCACGTACCTCCGCGCAGTTGCTGGCGCTGACGCGTGCGCAGGCGCCATCGCCGGAAGCCGGCGAACGCACGCTGCTCGACCTGAGCCGGTTCATCCCCGAAGCGGTGTCCGAACGGGTCCACGAAGCCCTCCGGGCCGGCGTGGACCTGGGCTACGAGGGCGCCGGGCAGGCGCTGTCCGTGCTTGGCGACGCCGCCAGCGTGCAGGATCTGCTGGACAACCTGATCGACAATGCCGTGCGCTATGCCGGCCGTGGCAGTACCGTCACCGTCAGGCTGCAGGCGCGCGCCGACGGTGGCGCCAGCCTCGGCGTCGAGGACAACGGTCCCGGCGTACCGCCCGAACTGCTGCCGCGGCTGAGCGAGCGTTTCTTCCGCGCCGCCGGCAGCAGCGAGGAAGGCAGCGGGCTGGGACTGGCGATCGTCCAGCGCATCGCCGAGCGGCATCACGCCGAAGTGGTCTACCGGCTTGGCGAAGTGCGCGGACTGTGCGTGGAAGTGCGTTTCCCCGCGCCTTCCTCACCGGCCGCCCACCTCCCGTCTCAGGGTAAAGAAAGATTCCACCACGACAATGGCGCGGGATGACCATCACCCAATGCCGACCGCGCCACTGCCTCGGATCGTCGCCATGGAAAACTGCGCACCGTGCCCCTTCGACTGAGCAAGACAACCGACGACCGCTGGCTGCGCATGTGCGTGTTTGGCGTCGTCTTGTCCGGGCTGGCCGGCTGCGCCGCGCCGCTGCCCCGGCTGGCGCCGCCGGTGCCCGCGCAATGGCAGCACGCGGTCGCCGCGGACCCGGCCCCGCCGACCGACCTGCACGGCTGGTGGCACGCGTTCGCCGATCCCGCCCTCGACGCGCTGGTCGAGCGCGCGCTGGCCAACAACCTCGACGTCGCGCAGGCGGTCGAACGGCTGCGCGCCGTGCGCACCCTGCACGAACGTGCCCACGCGCGCTATCTGCCGGCGCTGGATGCACGCACCCATGACGCGATCGATCCGGACGCCAGCGCCTCGTTCTTCGTAGCCGGCTTCGACGCCAGCTGGGAGCTGGGCCTGTTCGGCCGCGCCGAGGGCACCCGGCGCGAATCGCAGGGCGCGCTGGACGCCGGCGTGGCCGACCTGCAGGCCGCCCGGGTCACCCTGGTCGCCGAAGTGGTGCGCGAGTGGATCGACCTGCGCACCGCGCAGCAGCAGGAACAGCTGCTGCAGCGGATCAGCCGGCAGCGCCGGCACGCATGGGAACTGCAGCGGACGCGGCAACGCCTGCAGCTGGCGGCGCCCGGGGCGGTGGACCAGGCGCAGGCCGCCTGGGCGCAGGCCGAAGCCGCCCTGGCTGCGCCACGCCAGGCGATCGACGCCAGTGCGCAGCGCCTGGCCGTCCTGCTCGGGCAGAACCATCCCGATCCGGCGTGGCTGCAGGCGGGCACGCCGCCCGAGCTGGGCGCCTGGCGGCTCGACGGCACCCCGGCCGAACTGCTGCGTACACGCCCCGAGATCGCCCGCGCCGAGGCGGACGTGCTGCGCACCGCCGGCGAACTGGCGCTGACCCACGCCGAGCTGTTCCCCAGCATCGGCCTCGGCGCCTCGATGGTCTGGGCCACCGACATCAACAACAACCACCGCTTTTCCACCACCCCGAACGGCATCGCGTCGGTGGGCCCGGTGATCGACATTCCGCTGTTCGACTGGGGCATGCGGCTGGCCGCCACGCACGCCAAGGCACACGAGCTGAAAGCCAGCGTGCTGGCTTACCGGCAGGCCGTGCTGCAAGGCGTGGCCGAAGTGGAAACCGCGCTGGGCAGCCTGCAGCAGCAACGCCAGCGCGAGCAGCAGGACACGCTGGCCTGGCGGGCGCTGCAGCGCGCCGACCAGGCCGTGCAGGCCCGGGTCGGGCTGCAGCTGGGCAGTCCGCTCGATCACGCCGAAAGCCAGGTCGCCGCCGACCAGGCCGCGCTCGAACTGGCCGACGCCCGCGCCGCGCGCAGCCTCGCTTATGTCGCGCTGTTCAAGGCATTGGGTGGCGCACCGCTGCCCGCTCCGGGCACGGAGCGGGCAGCGTCGACGGCAGCCGACGACGCCCACGGAGCGCCGCACTGATGGGAACCTCGAATAACACCGTCACCCCAGCGAAAGCTGGGGCCCAGTGCCGTCAAGTCATCGAAGGCAGACGCTGGATTCCTGCTTTCGCAGGAATGACGGAGTGCAGGGCAATTTTTCGAGGCTCCCACTGATGGTCGCCCTCGCGCGCAAGACGTTGGTCTACGAGTGGCGGCGCTTCCTGCCGGCGATGCTGGCGGTCGGTTTCGCCGGCCTGCTGCAGCTGCTGCAGATCGCGCTGGTGCTGGGCATCTTCGGCAGCACCAGCCTGTACATCACCGGCTCGTCGGCCGACGTGTGGGTGGGCTACCCCGGCACGCAGAGCGTGAGCCTGGGCCGCGCGATCGACGCCGATGTGGAATCGCGCCTGCTGATGGACCCGGCGGTGCAGCGGGTCGAGCCGTACCTGTGGGTCGACGGCGACTGGCGCGGGCCGCGCGAGACCGGTGGCGTCTCGGTGTTCGTCTCCGGCATCGACCCGGCCGCCGACGGGCTGATGTTCTCCAAGGCACTTTCGCCGGCGCTGCGCGCGCGGCTGGCCGAACCGGACGCGATCGTTATCGACCGCTCCGCGCAGGACCAGCTCGGCGTCGACATCGGCCAGACCGCCACCATCAACGGCCAGCAGGTGCGCGTGGTCGGCATCAGCAGCGGCCTGCGCGCGCTCGGCGGGGTCAACGTGCTGTGCTCGCTGGACACCGCGCGCCGGCTGGACAGCGACCCGACCGACACCGGCCCGACCTACCTGGTGGCGAAACTGCGCGACCCGGCCCAGGCCGAAGCGGTGGCCATGCGCCTGCGCGGCGACACCGCCTTCGGTCCGTACACGACCTGGAGCGCCGGCGATTTCGCCAAGCTCTCGGTGCGCTACTGGCTGTTCGATACCGGCGCCGGCGCCGGCGTGCTGTTCCTGGCCGGCATCGTGTTCCTGGTCGGCGCGGTGATCACCAGCCAGACCCTGATCGCCGCGGTCAACGGCTCGGTGCGCGAGTACGCCACCCTCAACGCGCTCGGCGTGGGCGTGGGCGCACTGCGCAAGGTGGTGCTGGAGCAGGCGTTCTGGGTCGGCGCGCTGGGCCTGCTCGGCGCCAGCGTGCTCGGCATCGTGCTGATGCTGCTGGCACGCAGCCAGGACGTGCCGGTGGTTCTGAACGTACCCGCCGCGCTGGGCTGCATCCTCCTGGTGCTTGGCCTCGCCGCCGTCTCCGGCCTGGCCGCGATGCGCAGCCTGCGCCGCGCCGACCCGGCCACCCTGCTGAGATAGTCGCGATGCATCCCGCCCCCGCCATCGAACCGCCGCACGCACCTGCCCTGCAGGCCGACAACGTCAGCAAGGCGTTCGTCTCCGGCCACCAGCGCACGCAGGTGCTGGACGGCTTCTCGCTCAGCATCGATGCCGGCGAGCTGACCCTGATCTCCGGCCCATCCGGCTGCGGCAAGAGCACCCTGCTGGCGATCCTCAGCGGCCTGCAGAAGGTCGACAGCGGCCGCGTGCGGGCGCTCGGCAGCGAACTGGGCCAGCTCGACCTGCGCGCGCTGGAACGCTTCCGCCTGCAGCACACCGGCTTCGTGTTCCAGGGCTTCAACCTGTTCCCCGCGCTCTCCGCGTTCGAGCAGGTCGAGCTGCCGCTGAACCACATGGGGCTGTCGCGCGACGAGGCGCGCCGGCGCGCGCAGCAGTCGCTGGAGGAGGTCGGCCTGGCGCACCGCATGCGGCTGCGCCCGTCCGAGCTGTCCGGCGGCGAGAAGCAGCGCGTGGCGATCGCCCGCGCGCTGGCCAAGCAGCCCGAGCTGCTGTTCGCCGACGAGCCGACCAGCGCACTGGACGCCGCCAACGGCCAGATCATCATCGACATCCTGCACCGGATCGCCCACGCCCACGGCACCACGGTACTGTGCGTCAGCCACGACCCGCGCCTGGTCGTCCACGCCGACCGCGTGCTGGCGATGGAAGACGGCCGCATCCTCAGCGACCGGCGCAATCATGCGCCGCGCATCGACAGCAAGGAAATTCCGTCATGAAGCCGCTCGTCATGAAGCCGCCCGCCGCCCGTCCATCACGGCATTCGACCGGCATGCGGCGGCTCGGGTATGGCTGCCTCGCGCTGACGCTGACGTGGCTGCTGGCCGCCTGCTCGCGCTCCGCCGACGCACCGAGCGGCGCCACCGCGCAGCCCGCGACCGCCTACGTCGCCGTCGCGCGCGGCAAGGTCGATATCGAAGGTGGCCTGCTGAACCTGTCGATGCCGCGTGAAGGCACGCTCGCCACGGTCGCCGTGCACGAAGGCGACCACGTCAAGCAGGGCCAGTTGCTGGCGGCGCTGGACGCCGAGCCGGCCAGGCTGGCGGTCGAGGCGGCACAAGCGCAGTTCGAGCAGGCGCAGGCGCAGCTGAAGCTGCTCGGGATCAAACAGGTTGCGGCGAAGCAGCGCGCCCAGCGACTGGCCGCCGCGGCCGCCGCCGGTGCCGGCGACGGCCAGAGCGCCGACGATGCGCGCGAAGCGGCGGCACAGGTCGATGCCGATCGGCAGTCCGCCCGCGCGGCACTGGGCATGGCCGGCCAGAAACTGGACGAGGCCCGCTACGAACTGAAGCAGCGCAGCCTGCTCGCCCCGTTCGACGCCGACGTGGTGCAGGTATCGGCCCAGCCCGGCGCCAGCGTGTCGCCTGCGTCCGGCCCCCTTTTCACCCTGCTGCCGCAGAAACCGCGGATCGTCCGCGCCGAACTCAACGACAGCTTCGCCGCGGCGATCCGCCCGGGCATGCCGGCCGAAGTGGCCGCCGACAGCGGCGGCGCGCATGCCCGCTGGAGCGCGCACGTACTGCGCGTCGGCGAAGTCTACGGGCCGGCCACGCTGGAAAACGACCCGCAAGTGCGCGCCAACGCGCGGACGGTGGAATGCGTGCTGGCGTTCGACCAGCCCGACCAGACCCGCGACCTGCGCATCGGCCAGCGCGTGATGGTGCGCTTCGGCCACGTCGCGGCGCCGGTCGCCGTGCCGAAAGACTGAGGAAACCGCCGGCTGCGAACATGGTTCGCATGAAAACCGCCGCGATCCATCCCACAGGGCAACCGCGTGATCCAGCAGACTGACTTTTTCTTCGAGGGTGGGCGCCGCGGCGTGCTGCTGATCCACGGCCTCACCGGCACGCCGATGGAAATGAAGCTGCTCGGCAAGGGCCTGAACCGCGCAGGCTTCACCGTGCACGGCATGCAGCTGGCCGGCCACTGCGGCGACGTCGACGACCTGCTCGCCACCGGCTGGCGCGACTGGTACGCCAGCGTCGAGCAGGCCGCCGACGCGATGCTCGGCAAGGTCGACCAGCTGTTCGTCGGCGGCCTGTCGATGGGCGCGCTGCTGGCGCTGAAACTGGCCGCGGACCGGCCGCGGCAGATCGCCGGCGTGGGCGTATACGGCGCCACCTTCCGCTACGACGGCTGGAGCATCCCGCCGCTGGCGCGGCTGTCGTTCCTGCTGCCGCTGCTGAAGAAACTCGGCATCGGCCGCGCCCGCAGCTTCATGGAACAGCCGCCCTACGGCATCCGCGACGAACGCCTGCGTGCGCAGGTCAGCACCGCGATGCTCAGCGGCGACAGCGCCGCTGCCGGCCTGCCCGGCAACCCGTGGTACTCGCTGGCCGAGATGTACGGCCTGGCCGCCAGCGTGCGCCGCCAGCTGCGCCAGGTCACCTCGCCCTGCCTGGTCGCCCATGCCAGCGACGACGACGTCGCCAGCCCGAAGAACGCCGCGCTGGTGATGCGCGAAGTCAATGCGCCGGCCGAACTGCTGCTGCTCGACGACAGCTACCACATGATCACCATCGACAAGGAACGGCGCACCCTGATCGATCGCTCGGCCGCGTTCTTCGACGGTATCGCCGCGTCGAACGGCACGCAGCGCGCCGCGGCCTGACGATGCCGGCGGAGGGCTCCATCTCCACCCTCGTTGCGGGCCTGTGGCTGCTCAACATCATGCTCGACACCGGCGGCCAGCTGGCGTTCAAGGCGGCCGCCGGCGACAAGGCCGCCGGCGACGGCCTGGCGCGCTGGAAACACATGGCATCCAGGCCCTGGCTGTGGCTCGGCATCGGCAGCTACGTGGTCGAATTCCTGGTGTGGATCGCGTTCCTGTCGCTGGTCCAGCTGTCCGAAGGCGTGCTGCTGGGCTCGATCAACATCGTGGCGATCATGCTCGCCGGGCGTTTCCTGTTCGGCGAGAAGCTGACCCGGCTGCGCGTCGTCGGCATCCTGCTGGTCACGCTCGGCGTGGCTATCGTGGGAGTCGGCGGATGAAGCGCTTCTACCTGTTCGGCTTCCTGCTGCTGATGGGCTTCGACACCCTCGCGCAGATCAGCTTCAAGTACGCCGGCAGCCAGGCGCTGCCGGTGGAAGCCAGCCTGGCGTGGCTGCTGCGCGTGTTCGGCCAGCCGTGGGTGTACGGCGCGGTGGTCGGCTACGTCGGCGCGTTCTTCACCTGGATGGCGCTGCTGAAACACGCGCCGATCGGCCCCGCCTTCGCCGCCTCGCACCTGGAGGTGGTGTCGGTGATGCTGCTGTCGATCTGGCTGTTCGGCGAGCGCCTCGACCTTGCCCGCGTCCTGGGTGCCGTCGCGATCATCGCCGGCATCGTCTGCCTGGGGCTCGCCGAGAGCCGCGAGCACGCGCCGGAAGTCGCCACAGCCTGAGCACCGGCTAAGCTGCGCCCATGCTGCCCCGCCGCCTCCACGAACTGCCGCCCACCGCCGGCCTGCCGCTGCGGCTGGGCGATCTGCGCCCGGGCGCACCGACGCTGGCCGACGGCGTCGCCGCGCTGCTGGGCACGCCGCCGCTGCAACTGGAATGTTCCGGCACCGCTGCGCTGCTGATCGCACTGACCACGCTGCGCGAGCTGCAGCCGCAGCGCCGCCGCGTGGTGGTGCCGGCGTTCACCTGTCCGCTGGTGGCGATCGCTGTGCAGCAGGCTGGGCTCGAATTGCAGCTGTGCGATCTGAAGCCAGGCCACTACGACATGGACCCCGCCGCGCTGCGCGCCGCCTGCGACGAGCGCACGCTGGCGATCATGCCCACCCACCTGGCCGGCCGCGTCGCCGACGTCGACGATACGCTCGCCGTCGCGCGCCAGGTCGGCGCGTACGTGATCGAGGACGCCGCGCAGGCGCTGGGCGCACGCCGCAACGGCGCCAGTGTGGGGCTGGCCGGCGACGTGGGATTTTTCAGCCTGGCCGCAGGCAAGGGCCTGTCGATCTACGAAGGCGGACTGCTGCTGGCGCGCGACCCGTCGCTGCGCGAGCGGCTGGCGCGCACCGCCGCACGCCTCGTGCCGCACAACTCCGGCATGGAATGGAAGCGCCGCATCGAACTGCTCGGCTACGCCGCGCTGTACCGGCCGTGGGGCTTGCGCCTGGCGTATGGCAACCCCCTTCGTCGTGCCCTGCGCCGTGGCGATCCGGTCGCCGCCGTGGGCGACGACTTCCCGCTGACGATTCCGCTGCATCGCGTCGGCCGCTGGCGCCAGGCCGTCGGCGCACGCGCCGCCGACCGTCTGCCGGCGTTCCTCGACCGGCTGTCGGCGCAGGCACGGCGGCGATTGCCGCGACTGCGCCAGATCGGCGGCGTCGAGCTGCTCGACGATCCCGCTGGTGCACATGGCACCTGGCCGTTTTTACTGCTATTGCTACCCGATCAAAAAAGTCGCGATGCCGCGCTGGATCAGTTGTGGTCATCCGGCTACGGCGTCAGCCGTCTGTTCATCCACGCCCTGCCCGACTACGCCTATCTCGCCGGCATCGTGCCTGCGCAGGATGTGCCGCAGGCCCGTGATTTCGCCGCACGCAGCCTCACCATCGGCAACAGTCCATGGATGACCGACGCGGATTTCGAGGCAGTCTGCGGTGCGCTGGAAGCCGTACTGCGCTGAGCTCAACCGGAGCGCCGCGCGATGGCGGCCAGAAGCTGCAGGTTCAGCGCGTGCTGCTGCGCCTGCCAGTCGTTCAACTGCGCCGGATCGACGGCCGGTTGCGCATCCAGCGCGGACAACCGGCGCTTCCACCAAGTGCGGTAGCGGTAATGCGACACCTCGCCGTTGATGTCGCTGCCGACCAGCCCGTGGCGCAGGCTGCCGATCAGTTCCAGGGCGTGCTCGGTCAGCAGCCGGCCCTGATCCCAGTTGGTATGCGCCACGACGGGGGCGAACACGTCCTTGTCGATCGACAGGTAGCTTGGCGTGGCGTGCGTGCGCTGCGACTCCACGAACGCATCGACCATCGCCGCCGGCGTGTCGAAGCTGCGGAAGGCCTGCGCCAGACCGAGCCGGCCCGACCAGCCGGTGTCCACGCCGATGCTCCAGTAGCTCAGCTTGCCGCGGCGCAGTGGTGTGAGGTAGTTCTCCCACGCGTGCCCCGCGCCGATATCGGTCGAGGTAATGCCGAGTACGTGCACATGGCTGACCTGCGGCAGCATCGCCACCCGGCGCACCCACGAGCCGCAATGCACGCCGAACGGAAAGCGCATGTTGTCCGGATGGTTGTCCAGCACCACGACCTGGAACGGCGTACCGGGCCGCAGGCGCGCGATCAGCGGCCAGCTGAGGTGATGGAAGTCGCCGCTGCCGGTGAACACCGTGCCGTAGTCGGCGGGCAGCAATTCGTCCAGCATGGCGCCGAAGCGCCGCATCGTCGCCAGCGAGCAGCCGAAGCGGACCGCTTCCTGCCAATGCTCCAGCGGCAGCACCAGGCGATTCGGGAGCGGCCCGACCGAACGGTCGATGTCGAGTACCACCGGGCGATTGGCCAGATTACTCATCGTTGGCCTCCGAGGCAGCCTGCCAGCGGCGATCGCTCTCGAAATGGCCGCCCAGGCGGCGCAGCAACGCCCGCAGCAAGGGATTGCGCGCATACACCGCGTGGCGGGTGAAGGTCATGCGGGCGCCGAGGAAGGCTTTCACTTGCGGATCGGTCCAGCCGGCCACGTAATGGCTGAGCCCGCGTTGCCGCGCATAGTCGAGATTGTGCATCCAGCTGACGAAATACAGGTTGTGCTCGCGCGCCTGCGGGTAGGCGAAGCCGACGTACTTGTCGACCAGCCTGCCGGCGTACTCGTAGCAGAGGTTCCAGCCGATCATCTTCCCGGCATGGCGATAGACGAACACCACGCCGCCGCTCCCGCCATCCTGCAGCACGGCGCGGAAGAACGCCGCGTCCAGCCGGTCGAAGTGGATTTCACTCTGCGCGTACACGTTGTCGAACAGCGCCTGGAACGCGGCCAGTGTCGTTTCGTCGTGGAAGCGCGCATCGCCGGTCGGCACCGTCTCGATCTGCAGATCGGCCAGCGAGCGCAGCTTGCGCCGGATGTTCTTCCGGCGCCCGGACGACAGCCGCGCCAGATACTCGTCGTTCGAGCCGAAGTCGATCGGCACCCACGCCAGCGCCTGGCCCTCCAGCAGCACGAAGCCGGCCGCCGCGCAGGCGCTCGCGAAGGCGCGCGCATACGCGTTGTCGGCGTCGTCCAGCAGCGGCGAATCCCGGGCGATGTCCTTCACGATCAGCAGCCGGCATTCGCGCCCATATGCCGCCTTCAGCCCCTGCGCCAACGCGACGGGGTCCACGCCCGATGGCAACGGCGCGTATTCGGACACGGTGGTGCCGGCGAAGCGCGTGCGCCAGCGCAACAGGCGACCCCAGCGCCGGTACCCCGGCAGGCCGGCCATGCGCCGGCGCAGCGCGTCGTCGGCCGTGGTCAGCAGGTCGAACGGCGCCACGAACACCGGCATGCCCTGCGCCGAATGGCCGGCCGCGAAGCCGGCCGGCGGGTGCGCCATGAAGGCTCCGAGCAGGGCATCGGGTTCGAGTTGTGCGATGAAAGGCATGCGTAAGCCAGCCTGTCTAGACTGCATGGGACATGACATTGCCGCCAGCCGCCAGGGATCTCTCCGCCATGAACGACACCATCCAGCAGCAAGTGTTCGAGATCGTCGCCAAGCAGGCCAAGACCGACGTGGCCAACGTGAAGCCCGAGTCCACCCTGAAGGATCTGGGCGTCGCCTCGCTGGAGGCGATCGAGCTGATCTTCGACATCGAGGAACACTTCAACATCAATTTCCCCGACCAGCAGGGCGCCAACTTCGACAGCGACACCGCGCAGAACCTGGTCGATGCGGTGCAAAAGGCGCTGGCCGACAAGGCTGCCGCCGGCGAGGGCTCGAAGTGATGCAAAGCCCCACCTTGCGCCGCGTGGCGATCACCGGCATGGGCGCGATCAGCCCGCTCGGCGTCGGCGCCGAGGCGCTGTGGCGGGGCCTGCGCGAAGGCCGCAGCGCGATCGGCCCGCTGCACCACCCCGACGCCGAACGGCTGCGCGTGAAGGTCGCCGCGCAGGTGCCCGACAGCTTCGACCCGGCGGCGAACATCGACGAGCGCACCCTGCCGATGCTCGACCGCACCTCGGAATTCGCGCTGCACGCGGCGCGCGAGGCGGTCGCGCAATCCGGACTGGACTTCCGCCAGGACCAGCTCGGCCTGCGCACCGCGGTGATCGTCGGCACCGGTGTGGGCGGCGAGACCACCCAGGACGAACAGAGCAGGCGCCTGTACGGGGAAAACGCCGCCCGCGCGCATCCGCTGACCATCGTGCGGCTGATGACCAACGCCTCGGCCAGCCAGATCAGCATCGCCTGGGGACTGCGCGGCCCCACCTTCGCCGTGGCCAGCGCCTGCGCCTCGGCCAACCACGCGATCATCCAGGCGGCGCAGATGATCCGCTGGGGCCTTGCCGACGCCGCCATCACCGGCGGCACCGAAGCCTGCCTCACCTACGGCGCGCTGAAGGCGTGGGAAGCCATGCGCGTACTGGCCGACGATACCTGCCGCCCGTTCAGCGTCAACCGGCGCGGCCTGGTGCTCGGCGAGGGCGCGGGCATCTTCGTGCTGGAATCCATGGAACATGCGCAGGCGCGCGGTGCCACCATCCTGGCCGAACTGGCCGGCAGCGGCATGACCGCCGACGCCACCGACATCGTGATGCCCAGCGCCGACGGCGCCGCCGCCGCGATGCGGCAGGCGCTGGACGATGCCGGACTCGCAGCGCAGGACGTCGACTACGTCAACGCCCACGGCACCGGCACCCAGGCCAACGACGTCACCGAGAGCCGCGCCATCCGGCTCGCCTTTGGCGCGCATACCGAACGCCTCGCGGTGTCCTCGACCAAGTCGATGCACGGCCACGCGCTGGGCGCTTCCGGCGCACTGGAGCTGGTGGCGGTGATCGGGGCGCTGCGCGACAGCGTGGTGCCGCCTACTGCGAACCTGGACCGGGTCGACCCGGCCTGCGACCTGGACTACGTGCCGAACGTCGGCCGGCCGATGCCGGTGCGTGCCGCACTGAGCAACTCGTTCGCGTTCGGCGGACTCAACGCGGTGCTGGCGCTCAAGCGCGCGCCGTAACAGGGCTTCACCCCGCGACAAACAAAAGAACCCGGCGACAAGTCGCCGGGTTTCTTTCGCGCGCAACCCACATGCGGCCGACATCAGCCCTTCTTGGCCTTGGTCAGCAACTGGTCCAGCAGCGCGATCGCCAGGTCGATCTCCTCATGGGTGATCTCCAGCGACGGCGCGAACGTGATCACGTTCTTGTACCAGCCGCCCACGTCGAGCACGAGGCCGATCTTCCTGCCGTTGTGCTCCAGATCGCCGGCCAGGCCGATGTCGACCATCCTGTCCAGCAGCGCCTTGTTCGGCGTGAAGCCGTCGTCCGTGCAGATCTCCGCGCGCAGCGCCAGGCCGAGGCCGTCGACGTCGCCGATTTCCTTGTGGCGCTTCTGCAGGTCGCGCAGGCCTTCGAGGAAGTGCGCGCCCTTCTTCGGCACGCTGGACTCGTAGTCCAGCTCGTGGCCCATCTTGATCACCTCCAGGCCCAGCGCGGTGCCCAGCGGGTTGGAGTTGAACGTGGAGTGGGTCGAGCCCGGCGGGAAGATCGTCGGGTTGATCAGCTCTTCGCGCGCCCACAGGCCGGACAGCGGATTCAAGCCGTTGGTGAGCGCCTTGCCGAACACCAGCACGTCCGGCGTCACGCCGAAATGCTCGATCGACCACAGCTTGCCGGTGCGCCAGAAACCCATCTGGATTTCGTCGACCACCAGCAGGATGCCGTACTGGTCGAGCACCTTCTTCAGGTCCCTGAAGAAATTTATCGGCGGGATCACGTAGCCGCCGGTGCCCTGGATCGGCTCGACGTAGAACGCGGCGTATTCGGCCTGGTTCACCTTCGGGTCCCACACGCCGTTGTATTCGGTCTCGAACAGGCGCGCGAAGTGGCGCACGCAGTCGTCGGAATACTCTTCGGGAGTCATGCCCTTCGGGCGGCGGAACGGGTACGGGAACGGGATGAACATCGCGCGCTCGCCGAAGTGGCCGAAGCGGCGGCGATAGCGGTAGCTGGAGGTGATCGACGAGGCGCCCAGGGTGCGACCGTGGTAGCCGCCTTCGAACGCGAACATCAGGCTCTTGCCGTTGCGGGCGTTGCGCACGATCTTCAGCGAATCCTCGATCGCCTGCGCGCCGCCCACGTTGAAATGCACGCGGCCGTCCAGGCCGAACTTCTTCTTTGCGTCCAGCGCCACCGTCTTGGCCAGCTCGATGCGGGTCTGGTGCAGGTACTGGCTGGCCACCTGCGGCAGGATGTCGATCTGCCGCTTCAGCACGTTGTCCAGGCGCGGGTTGCGGTAGCCGAAATTCACCGCGGAATACCACATCTGCAGGTCGAGGAACGGCACGCCGGCCGTGTCGTACATGTAGCTGCCTTCGCAGGTGCGGAAGATCTTCGGCGGGTCCACGTAGTGCACGGTGTCGCCGAACGAACTGTACTTCGCCTCGTCGGCGAGCAGCTGGGCGTCGTCGATCACGACGGAAGCGTTCTTGTCGAAAACATTCATCGGAAGTCCGGAGTCGGGGGAGAGGGATCGCACAGGCCGGCGCCGGTCAGGCCGACGTCGCCAGCGCAGGCACGGAGGGACGGTCGAACAGGCTGCCGTCGAGCAGCTGCGGCAGGAACTCGAGCGCATCCTCGAAGCCGGTGATCGGCACGTAGGGAATGCCGGCGGCGCGGCAATGCTCGATCAGGCGATGCTTGGCGAACACGAAGTCGACGTGATCGGCGGCGCAGAAATCCGACGCGCCATCGCCGATCAGCAGAGTCTTCGCACCGCCCGCGCAGGCCTGGGCGACGCAAGCGCATTTGCAGGTACCGCTGCGGCAACCCTCGGCCTGAAACGGCGAAGTCAGCTGCCACTGCTTCGGCGGCGTGCCGGGTGCCAGGTGGTTCGCCGCCAGCGGCAGGTCATCCAGGCCATAACGGGCGAGAATCCGGTGGATCGCGTAGTCGAGGCCGTCGCTGACCACGCGGATCGGCACGTCCAGCTCGCGCGCCTTCGCCACGAAACCCGGAAACGCGTGGTCGATCCACATCTCGGCCAGGTGCGCGTCGAGTTCGGCGCGACTCACCTGCAGCAGGTCGACCTGCCCGGCCATGCATTCGCGCGAACCGATGCGGCCGGCGCGCCAGTCCTGCTCCAGCACTTCCCAGCCGGGGCGGCCGAAACGGTCGAGCAGCGAATCGATCACGTCCTCGACGGAAACGGTGCCGTCGAAATCGCACAGGATGGTCCAGCCGGAAACGGGCATCGATGGCACGCTCGAATGACGATAGGGCGCAGCGTAGGAAAGCTGTCTTTCGGCGCCCTTTCCCCTTTCCGAACGGATGCTGAGTGCACGCGCCGCGTCGTCTGCCGAAGCACGTCGGCAGCACCTATGCTGCTGTCCCATGCGCGACCACCGCCCCACTCTGTTGCGACTTTGCCTGCTGTTGGCAGCGTGCCTGCCGTGGCCGCTGGGCTGCATCGCGGCGACCGACCCGGCCGTGTTCGCCGTCGGTGCCGGCATGCAGCGCATGCCCAGCTGGCCCGGCGCCAAGAATCAGCACAGCGAGCCGGTGCCGTACCTGGACATCGAACTGCCCGGCCGCGGCAGTTTCTCCACGCTGGACGGACTGCAGATCGATCTGATCCGCGGCACGGCGTGGCACGGCGGCATCCATGGCGATTACCAGTGGGGGCGTTCGCGCGACGACCTCGGCAACCTGCGCGGAAAGATCGCGTCGCTGCCGCCGCGCATCAACCTGGGCGGTTACCTGGAATGGCAGCTCACCCGGCAGATCGACGTGGGCGGCAACCTCGGCCACGACATCAACGGCGCAGGCGCCTATCTCGAGCTGTATGCCGAATGGGATCTGCCGCCGGCCGGCCTGCTCGAACACGCCGTCGCGCTGCACTGGCAGGCGATGAACGCGCCGGCGATGAACCGCTTCTTCGGTATCGGCCCGCAAGCGGCGCGCGCCCTGTCGGTGCCGGCGTGGCAGCCCGGCGCCGGCAGCCAGCTGGCCTCGCTGGAGTACGACCTGTTCATGCCCACCAGCAAGCACACCGGCGTGGCGCTGGTGCTGGTCTACGGGCGCCTGCTCGGCGGTGCCGCCGACAGTCCGCTGGTCACCCGTTACGGCTCGCGCACGCAACTGTCCGAATCATTGGCGTTCATGTACCACCTGTGAAGCCGCGCGCCGGCAGGGCCGGCATGTCATCACGGCGAGGCTCGACGGATATCAGCGGTCGTCGCGCGTCCAGATCGCGCCGTCTTCCTCGCGCACCGGGAAGCTGGCGATCGGCTCGTACGCCGGCGGTTTCGTCACCGCGCCGGTGCGCAGGTCGAAGCGTGCGCCGTGGCGCGGGCACTCCACCTCGAAACCGAACACTTCGCCGCCGGCCAGGTCGCCGCCGTCGTGAGTGCAGGCGTCCTCGACCGCGTACAGCGCGCCGTCGATGTTGTACACGGCGATCGGCGTGTCGCCGTCCCACACCACCTTGAATTCGCCCGGCAGGAAGTCGCTGCGGGTGCCGACCCTGACCCAGCCGTTCATGCGGCGATCCCGTCGAAATCCTTGCGCAGCACCTCAAAACGCAGGTCGTCGCGGCGCGGGATGCCGAAGCGCGCGTCGCCGTACGGGAACGGCTGGTATTCGCCGGTGCGCCGGTAACCGCGCCGGCCGTACCAGGCGATCAGCTCCTCGCGCTGCACGATCACCGTCATGCGCATGCAGCGGCAACGCCACTCGTCGCGCGCGATCCGCTCCGCTTCGGCCAGCACCCGTTTGCCCAGGCCGCTGCCCTGCTCGGCCGGGTCGACGGCGAACATGCCGAAGTAGCCGGCCTCGCCCTGCCGCTCGACATGGCAACTGGCCTTGAGCCGGCCGGCGGACTCGGCCAGCAGCACGCGGCTGTCGGGCCGCTCGATCAGCGCGCGCACATCGGCCGCGTCGGTGCGCTGGCCATCCAGCAGGTGCGACTCGGTGGTCCAGCCGCGCAGGCCGGACTCGCCGCGGTAGGCCGACTCGACCAGGGCCACGATGGCATCGACGTCGGCGAGGGTCGCCGCGCGGAAGGCGGGAGAAGATTGTGTGGTCATACGCGGATGATAAGGCTTCGCCGGTTCTGCCCACCATGACCTGGAACAGCCACCACCCCGTCTGCGCATGGGCTTCGACACCGGGAGCGTCTGGCGGCCGGCTTGCCCGGCCTGCCGGTTCCGCAAAGCCTCTTGGAGCCTGCCCACGGAGGGCCTGTCACGCCGGCGGCATCGACGCCCTGCCCGCCTCGTAGACCTTCAGGTGGGCATATACGGTCGCCAGCAGCGAGCGTTCGTCGCGCGACCGGTCGGCGCGGGCCAGCAGGTCGCCGATGATGTGGTCGGCCTCGATCGGATGTCCGTGCTGCAGGTCGCGCAGCATCGAGGCGGTCAGCGTGGAACCGGCCTCGGTCAGCACGCTGCGGGCGCGTTGCAGGGTCTTCTCGTCTGGTGCGTGGCCGGATCGTTCCGCCACGGCACGGCAGTCTTCCAGCAGGTCCAGCGCCGCGGCAGTGCCGCCGGGCGCCGCCACGATATCGCCGACCGAGCCGCGCATCAGGCAGGTGATCCCGGCCAGCGTGGCCAGGAAGATCCACTTGTCCCACATGTCCTGCAGGACCGTGCTGCTGGGACGCGCGTCGAAACCCGCGTCGGAAAGCGCCTGCGCGAGCTGCTGCATGCGCCCGGAAGCGCTGCTGTCGCGCTCGCCGAAGGTGAGGCTGTGCGACGTGTTGAGATGCCGCACGGCGCCCTGCGCATCCAGCGTAGCGGCGATCACGCACTGCCCGCCCAGCACGTGTTGCGCACCGAAGCGCGCGTCCAGCAGATCGAGCTGGCGCATGCCGTTGAGCAGCGGCAGGATCGCGGTCTGCGGTCCCACCGCCGGCGCGATGTCGGCCATCGCCTGCTCCAGGCCATACGCCTTGCAGCTCAGCAGGATCAGGTCGTAGTGAGTACGCAAGCCGCTCGCCAGCACGGTGGGCGGCGACGGCAGCTCGGCGTCGCCGGTGGCGCTGCGGATCTGCAGGCCCTGCTGCGCCAGCTGCGCTGCACGCTTTTCGCGCACCAGGAACGTCACGTCGCGGCCGTGCTGCAGCAGGCGACCGCCGAAATAACCACCGGTGGCGCCAGCGCCAACGATCAGAATGCGCATGTCAATCTCCTGTCGGTGCGGCATCCGCCGCCATCAGCATGCGTCCGGCCTGGACGTCCTTCTCGCTCCACAGCGTATTCACCCACAGCTTGACCCGTCCGCGAAACGCCGCGTCCTCGTCGTAGCTGCCCACGAGTGCCGCGTCGATCGGCAGCTCGCGCACGTGCACGCGGATATCGCGCACGCGGCCGGCGATGAGATCCATCATCGTGGGGCGGCCCTGCGGGTAAACGATGGTGACGTCGAGGATCGCGTGCAGCGCGTCGCCCATCGCGTCGAGCACGAACGCCAGGCCGCCGGCCTTCGGCCGCAGCAGGTGGCGGTAGGGCGAGGACTGCGCATCGTGCTTGGCCGGCGTGAAGCGGGTGCCTTCGACGAAGTTCATCACCGAGACCGGCATGTGGCGGAATTTCTCGCAGGCGCGGCGGGTGGCCTCCCGGTCCTTGCCCTGCAGCTCGGGATGCCGGAGCAGGGTTTCCTTCGAGTAGCGTTTCATGAAGGGAAAATCCAGCGCCCACCACGCCGGTCCCAGCAAGGGCACCCAGATCAGCTGGCTCTTCAGGAAGAAACGCAGGAACGGGATGCGCCGGTTGAACACCTTCTGCAGCACCGGAATGTCCACCCAGCTCTGGTGGTTGCACAGCACCAAGTAATTGCCGTCGCGGCGCAGGCCGTCCATCCCTTCCACCTGCCAGCGGATGCGGGTGAACACGCCGAACAGGACGTTGTTGACGCCGATCCAGCTCTCCGCGATCACCACCAGCACGCGCGAACAGGCCAGCCGCACCGCACGCACCGGCACGATCACCTTGACCAGGGTGAACGCGAACAGCGGCGCGACGTGCAGCAGGATGTTGAGGGCAAGCAGCAGCATCGCCAACGGGATGCGAAGCGGTCGGGGCAGCGTGGCGAGCATGGGTCGGTCACTGGTGGAAAGCTGGGGAACATGATGCCCTGCCGGCAATGGAAGAGCGATGCGGTCGGTTGACGCCGCCGGCTTCACATCAGCAGCTTGCGCACCTTGAGCAGGGCCACGATGAACGCGTCGATCTCCTCGCGCGTGTTGTAGAACGCCAGCGAGGCGCGCAGCGTGGCGGGCACGCCGTAGAACTGCATCAGCGGATGCGCGCAGTGATGGCCGGAACGCACGGCGACGCCCTGCAGGTCGAGCAGGGTGGCCATGTCGGTGGCCTGGGCGCCTTCCAGCAGGAACGAGATCACCGGCTCCTTCTCTTCCGCCTCGCCGAAGATGCGGATGCCGGGAATCTCGCGCAGGCGCTCGGTGGCGTAGTGCAGCAGTTGCTGCTCCCACGCGTGGATCGCGGCGAAACCCACCGACGCGTAGTAGTCGATCGCCGCCGATATCCCGACGAAGCCGGCGATGTTCGGCGTGCCGGCCTCGAACTTGTGCGGCGGCGCGGCGAACGTGGTGCCGCTGAAGCGCACCTCGCGGATCATCTCGCCGCCGCCGAAGAACGGCGGCATCGCCTCCAGGTGTTCGCGCTTCGCCCACAGCACGCCGGTGCCGGTGGGCCCGAGCATCTTGTGCCCGGTGACCGCGTAGAAATCGCAGCCCAGCGCCTGCACGTCGACCGGCCGGTGCGGCGCCGCCTGCGAGCCGTCCACCAGCAGCGCGATGCCGCGTTTTTTGCATTCGCGCGCGATCTCGCGCACCGGGTTGACCGTGCCCAGCACGTTGGAGACGTGGGTGACGCAGGCCAGCTTCACCTCCGGCGTCAGCATGTCGACGTACTTCTCCACGATCAGCTCGCCGCGCTCGTCGATCGGCGCGGCCTTGACCGTAGCGCCGCTGCGCGCGGCCACCAGCTGCCACGGCACGATGTTGGCGTGATGCTCCATCACCGTGGTGAGGATCGCATCGCCGGCGTTCAGTCGCGGCAGCGCGTAGCTGTAGGCAACCAGGTTGACCGACTGGGTGGTGCCGGAGGTGAGGATCACCTCGTTGCGCGACGGCGCGTTGATGAAGCCCGCCAGCTTGTCGCGCGCGCCTTCGTAGGCGGCGGTGGCCTCTTCGCCGAGCTGGTGCACCGCGCGCGCCACGTTCGCGTTGTGCCGGCGATAATGCGCGTCCACTGCCTCGATCACCGACAGCGGCTTCTGGCTGGTGTTGGCGTTGTCGAGATAGACCAGCGGCTTGTCGTGCACGCTGCGCGCCAGCAGCGGGAAATCCGCGCGGATGCGCTGGACGTCGAAGACGGTGGGCGTGCTGGCTTGTGCGTTCATCTTCGGCGTTTCCGTAGGTGGCTCCCTCTCCCTGCAGGCGGGAGGGAGAAAAAAGATCAAGCCGGCAATTGCGCGATCAGCAAGCCCGACAGATGCTTGCGCAGCGCCTCGTTCGGCAGGTCGTCCAGTACGGCACGGCAGAACGCGGCGGTCAGCAACGCACGCGCCTCGGCCAACGGGATGCCGCGCGAACGCAGGTAGAACAGAGCGCGTTCGTCGAGCTGGCCCACGGTGGCGCCATGCGCGGCCTTCACTTCGTCGGCGTAGATTTCCAGCTCCGGCTTGGTGTCGATCTCGGCGGTCGGCGACAGCAGCAGGTTCTTGTTGTTGAGGCTGGCATCGCTGCCGTCGGCGCCGGGGGCCACCACGATCGCGCCGCGGAATACCCCACGCGCGCGGTCGTTGGCGACGCCGCGCCAGTTGGACGTGGAGGTGGTGTGCAGCGCCTGGTGGCGGATCGCCAACTGGGTATCGACATGCTGGCGGCCGTGCGGCATGAACGCGCCACGGGTATGCAGCTGCGCCGCGTCGCCGACCAGCTCGGCCTGCAGGTCGTGCCGCACCAGCGCGCCGCCCAGCTCCAGCACGTGCAGCAACGCCTGTGCGCGTGCGTGCAGGCGCAGGCTGCTGCGGCGAATCAGGTTCGCGCCGGGCGCGGCGTTCTGCAGCACGGCGTGGTGAAGCTGCGCGCCATCGCGCAGCACGATATCGCTGACCAGGGTGGCCAGTTGGGCCTGTTCGCCGCTGCTCGCGTAGTGCTCGACCAGGCTCAGCGAGGCGCCCTCGCCCAGCTCGATCAGGTTGCGCGCATGCCAAGCCAGTTCGGCTTCGGCCGCGGCACCGACGAAGACCATGTGCACCGGCGCACTGATCTTCGCGTGGGCGGCGACCCGCAGCACCACGCCGTCGCCGGCGCTGGCGGCGTTGATCCGCACGAACGCATCGGCGGCTTCGCGGACATGCCCGACCAGGGCCGGCCGCGACAGCGCGAAGCGCAGCGGCTCCGCATCGCCGCGCAGCGCCTGCGACAGCGGCTGCAGCGAAAGCCCGTCGGGCAGCGCATCGGACGCCGACAGGTCGGCGCGGAACACGCCGTTGACGAAGACCAGCCGCGGCCCGTCGACGCCGGGCAATGCGAACGTCGCCGCATCGACGACACGCGTTGCGGCGGCGGCATCGCCAGCGGCGAAGCTGCGCTGGCCGAGTCCGCGCAACGCGGTGTACTTCCACGCCTCGACCCGCGTATCGGGCAGGCCGCCGGCGGCGAACGCCGCGCGATTCTCGCGCCGCGCCGCGTCCAGCCAGGCGATGCCGCTGTCCGGCAGCGGGGCGTCGAGCAGCGACGCAACCAACGGCAGGGATGCCGGCTGGCTCATGCCACGGCTCCCGCCTGATGCGAGCCCGCCGGATGGCTCGAGCCGATGCCGGCATAGCCGTGCTCTTCCAGCTTCAGCGCCAGCGACTTGTCGCCGCTCTCGACGATGCGGCCGTCGGCCAGCACGTGCACGAAATCCGGCACCACGTAATCGAGCAGGCGCTGGTAGTGGGTGATCATCAGGAACGCGCGCCCCGGCGAACGCAGCGTGTTGACGCCCTGCGCGACCTGCTTCAGCGCGTCGATGTCCAGGCCCGAATCGGTCTCGTCGAGGATCGCCAGCTGCGGCTCCAGCACGGCCATCTGGAAGATCTCGTTGCGCTTCTTCTCGCCGCCGGAGAAACCTTCGTTGACGGCACGATGCAGCAGCTCGTCGGAGATCTGCATCACCTTCAGTTTCTCGCGCACCAGCTTGAGGAACTGCATGGAGTCCAGTTCCTTCTCGCCGCGCACCTTGCGCTGCGCGTTCAAGGCCGCACGCAGGAAATAGGTGTTGTTGACGCCGGGAATCTCCACCGGGTACTGGAACGCCAGGAACACGCCGGCCGCGGCACGCGCTTCCGGCGCCAGCGCCAGCAGGTCGATGCCGTTGTAGGTCACCGTGCCGGCGGTTACCTCGTAACCGTCGCGACCGGAGAGCACGTTGCCCAGCGTCGACTTGCCGGCGCCGTTCGGCCCCATGATCGCGTGCACTTCGCCCGCGTTCACGCTGAGGCTGAGCCCCTTGAGGATTTCCTTGCCCTCGACGCGGGCGTGCAGGTTTTCGATTTTCAGCATGTTTGTTCCTGGTCTTGAGCCCCTCTCCCGCCGGGAGAGGGGTTGGGGTGAGGGTTCGGCTGGAACGGAATACACGCTCCGCCCGTACCCTCATCCGCCCTGCGGGCACCTTCTCCCGGAGGGAGAAGGGAAAACATCAACCAACGGCGCCTTCCAGCGACACCTCGAGCAGCTTCTTCGCTTCCACCGCGAACTCCATCGGCAGCTCGCGGAAGACCTGCTTGCAGAAGCCGTCGACGATCATCGACACGGCGTCCTCTTCCGGTATGCCGCGCGCGCGGCAGTAGAACATCTGGTCGTCGGAGATCTTCGAGGTGGTGGCCTCGTGCTCGACGATCGCGGTGGGGTTCTTCACTTCCATGTACGGGAAGGTGTGCGCGCCGCATTTCTTGCCGATCAGCAGGCTGTCGCACTGGGTGTAGTTGCGCGCGCCCTCGGCGCCCTTCTCCATCTTCACCAGGCCGCGGTAGCTGTTCGAGCTGCGCCCGGCGCTGATGCCCTTGGAGACGATCTTCGACTTGGTGTACTTGCCGAGGTGGATCATCTTGGTGCCGGTGTCGGCCTGCTGGAAGTGATGGGTCAGCGCCACCGAGTAGAACTCGCCGACCGAACGGTCGCCGCGCAGCACCACGCTGGGGTATTTCCAGGTGATCGCCGAGCCGGTTTCCACCTGGGTCCAGCTGATCTTGGAATCGTCGCCGCGGCAGTCGCCGCGCTTGGTCACGAAGTTGTAGATGCCGCCCACGCCGTTCTCGTCGCCGGGATACCAGTTCTGCACGGTGGAGTACTTGATCTGCGCCTTTTCCAGCGCGACCAGTTCCACCACCGCCGCATGCAGCTGGTTCTCGTCGCGCTTCGGCGCGGTGCAGCCTTCGAGGTAGGAGACGTGGGCGCCTTCCTCGGCCACGATCAGGGTGCGTTCGAACTGGCCGGTGTTCTGCGCGTTGATGCGGAAATAGGTGCTCAGTTCCATCGGGCAGCGCACGCCCCTGGGGATGAACACGAAGCTGCCGTCGGAGAACACCGCCGAGTTCAGCGCGGCGAAGAAGTTGTCGCCGGTGGGCACCACGCTGCCGAGGTATTTCTGCACGATGTCCGGGTATTCGCGGATCGCCTCGCTCATCGAGCAGAACAGCACGCCGGCATCGGCCAGTTGCTTGCGAAACGTGGTGCCGACCGAGACCGAGTCGAACACCGCATCCACCGCCACGCCGGCCAGCGCGGCGCGCTCGTGCAGCGGCACGCCCAGCTTCTCGTAGGTTTCCAGCAGCGCCGGGTCCACTTCGGCCAGCGACTTCGGCGCCACCTTGGGTGCGGCGTAATAGCTGATCGCCTGGTAGTCGATCGGGTCGATGTTGAGCTTGGCCCAGTCGGGCTTGGGCATGGTCAGCCAGTGCCGGTAGGCCTCGAGCCGCCACTCGGTCATCCACTCGGGCTCGTGCTTGATCGCGGACAGCGCGCGGATGGTTCCCTCGTCCAGGCCCGGCGGCAGGCCGGTCATCTCGATCTCGGTGATGAAACCGGCGCTGTAGCTGCGGCCAAGGACCTCGGCCACGCCCGCGTTGTCGCGCAGCGTGGCGGCGGTGCTGCTCTGGTTGTTCATGATCTCGTTCATTCGGTGGTGATCCGGCGGGCTTTCGCCGGCATGGCGATCTCGCTCAGCGGCACGGCGGTGATCCTGCGCGATGGCCGTGGCGGCTGCGGCTTGAGCATGTCGGCCAGGCTGACCGCGCGCAGTGCGTTGTCCAGCACGTTGTTGACCAGTTGCCAGCTGCCGCGCACGCCGCATTGCGACTCGCGATCGCACTGGCCTTCGGCCACGCTGCACTCGGTCATGCCGATCGGGCCTTCCAGCGCCTCGACGATCTCGGCCAGCGAGATCTCGCCGGCCGGCCGGGCCAGCCGGTAGCCGCCGTTGACGCCGCGGAACGACTCGACCAGCGCGGCATGGCTGAGCGCCTTCAGGAGCTTGCTTACCGTAGGCAGTTCCAGCCGCGCCTCGTCGGCGATCTGCACCGTGCTGAGCACCTCGGTCGGGTGCGCGGCGATGCAGGTCATCACCACGGTGGCGTAATCGGTCAGTCGGCTGACGCGGAGCATGGGGGGCGCTCGGGCTGGCTATTTGAATCGGGACTAAAATGGTACTGATTCGACGCCGCGCGGTCAATGCCGCGGTGTTCACCGCCTCGTCACGACGCCGGCGGATCGCTAAGCTGGCGCCATCCCGCTGCCCATGGTTGCCATGACTCCGATCCCCGACCGCGCCGCCGCCCGCCTCGCCTGGACCCGCCACGTGCTGGACGACGCCAGCCTGACCCTGGAATCCGCCTCGGCCGACGCCAGTTTCCGCAGCTACTGGCGCACCCGGCACGCCGGACACAGCTGGGTGGTGATGGACTCGCCGCCGGCGCAGGAGGATCCGCGGCCCTGGCTGGAAATCGGCGCCCGGCTGTCCGCCGCCGGCCTGCACGTGCCGGCGGTGCAGGCACAGGACCTCGAACAGGGTTTCCTGCTGATCGAGGATCTCGGCTCGCAGTTGTACCTGCCCGCCCTGAACGACAACACGGTGGATGCGCTGTACGGCGACGCGATGGACGCCCTGCTGCGCATGCAGCGCGACGTGGACACCGCCGGCATGCAGCCATACGACCACGCCTTCCTCCAGCGCGAGCTGGAGATCATGCCGGAGTGGTTTCTGCGGCGGCACCTGGGCTACACGCCCCAGTGCGAGGAGTGGGACGTGCTGGAGTCGGCGTTCACCGTGCTGCTGAAGAACGCGCTGGAGCAACCGCGCTGCTTCGTGCATCGCGACTACCACAGCCGCAACCTGCTGATCGTCGCGAGCGACAACCCCGGCATCATCGCGCCGGGGCTCTTGAGCCCCGGAATCATCGACTTCCAGGGAGCCTTGTTCGGCCCGATCACCTACGACCTCGCCTCGCTGCTGCGCGACTGCTACATCGTGTGGGACCGCGCCCGCGTGGAAGCCTGGGCCGAAAGCTACCGTCGGCGCCTGCAGGCCACGCGGCTGATCGCCGCGGACGTCGACCGCGAACGCTTCCTGCGCTGGTTCGACCTGATCGGCCTGCAGCGCCACATCAAGGTGCTCGGCATCTTCTGCCGGCTGTACTACCGCGACGGCAAGCACGGCTACCTCGACGACCTGCCGCGCGTGTACGGCTACGTGGTCGACGTGGCCGGGCGCTACCCCGAGCTGGCCGATTTCGTAGCGCTGCTGCGGCGCCATGTCGGCGCACGCGACCTGCGCCTGCCGGTGGCCGCATGAGGCACGCGCTGATCTTCGCCGCCGGCCTCGGCGAACGCATGCGCCCGCTGACCGACCGCACGCCCAAGCCGCTGTTGAGCGTGGGCGGCAAGCCGCTGATCGTGCGGCACCTGGAAAAACTCGCCGCGGCCGGCGTGCATTACGTGGTGATCAACACCTCGCACCTGGCCGAACAGTTTCCTGACGTACTGGGCGACGGCTCGCGCTGGGGCCTGCGCATCCGCTATGCATACGAGGGCCCGACGCCGCTGGAAACCGGCGGCGGCATGCTGAATGCGCTGCCGCTGCTGGGCAGCGCGCCGTTCATCGCGGTCAACGGCGACATCTGGTGCGACGCCGATTTTGCCGCCTTGCCCAACGAGCCCGCCGGTCTTGCCCATCTGCTGCTGGTCGACAACCCGCCGCAGCACCCGCTGGGCGATTTTGCGCTGGATGCGCAGGGCATCGTGCACGACGAGGGCGACGCGCGGCTGACCTTCAGCGGGATCGGCGTGTATCGGCAGGAGTTGCTGCGTGGCTGGCGCGAGGTGATCGGCAACGCTGCCGGCACGGAAATGCAGCCGCCACGCTTCCGGCTCACGCCGCTGTTGCGCGCGGCGATGGCGAATGGCGCGGTCAGCGGCAGCCACTACCGGGGGGCGTGGACCGACGTGGGTACGCCGCAGCGGCTGGCACAGCTGGAAGCGGAACTGCGCGGATGGCGCGCACGGATGACTTGAACGAAAAACGGCCCGGTACAAACCGGGCCGCTGTGTTTCGACAGAGTCGGTGCGCTTACGGACGTCGCGCCAGTTCCGGGTTTTCCCTGGTCACCGGCATCAGGTCCTTCTTCGACACGCCCAGCCACAGCAGGATCGGGCTGGCCACGAAGATCGAGGACAGCGTGCCGACCACGATGCCGATCAGCATGGTGATGGCGAAGCCGTGCACCGCGGTGCCGCCGAAGAAGTACAGCGCGCCCATGGTGATGCCGGTGAACAGCGAGGTGATGATGGTTCGCGACAGCGTGTTGTTGATCGAGCGGTTGAGGATCTCCTCCGGCTCGGCCTTGCGCGCCAGCCGGAACAGTTCGCGGATACGGTCGAACACCACCACCTTGTCGTTGATCGAGTAGCCGATCACCGCCAGCACCGAGGCCAGCACGGTCATGTCGAACTCGCGCTGCACCAGCGCAAGGATGCCCAGCGTCACCAGCGTGTCGTGCACTTCGGTAGCCACTGCGGCAATCGCGAAGCGACGCTCGAAGCGGATCCACAGGTAGAACATGATGCCGAGGATCACGAACACCGCGGCCACCGTGCCGTCGCTGCGCAGCTCCTGGCCCACCTGAGCGCTGACGTAGTCGCGGCTCTTCAACTTCGCGTCCGGACGGGCCACGTGCAGCACCTTGATCACGTCGGCGGCGATGCGGTCGAGATTGAACTTGCCGGCAGCGTCGACGGCGCCGGGGTCGTCCTTCGGCTGCAACCGGATCGACACCTCGCGGGTACCACCCAGGCTCTGCACCATCGCATTGTGGATGCCGCCCTTCTCCAGCGCGCCGCGCACCTCGGAGATTTCCACCGACTGGTTGTAGTCGACCACCATCGACACGCCGCCGGTGAAATCCAGACCGTAGTTGAGACCCTTGAACGCGATCAGCCCGATCGAGGCCACCATCAGGAAAATAGCGATGGCAATGGTGTATTTGCGCATCCCCAGGAAGTGGATGTTGCTGTCGTGATTGAAAATTTCCATGGGGGTTCCTTAGACCGACAGCGTCTTGAGCTTGCGGTGGCCGTGGATCGCCGCAGTGAATGCGTGAGTCAGCGTCACCGAGGTGAACAGCGAAGTCAGGATGCCGATCAGCAGCGTCACGCCGAAGCCCTTGATCGCGCCGGTACCCATCGTGGTCAGCGCCAGGGCGGCGATCAGGTGGGTGACGTTGGCGTCGAGAATGGTGGACCACGCCTTCTCGTAACCGGCGCGAATCGAGGCGTGCGGGCTTGAGCCGTTGCGCAGTTCCTCGCGCACGCGTTCGCAGATCAGCACGTTCGCGTCGATCGCCATGCCCAGGGTCAGCACGATGCCGGCCACGCCCGGCATGGTCAGGGTGACGCCGATCAGCGACATCACCGCCAGCAGGATCACCAGGTTGAAGAACAGCGCGATGTCCGCGACCAGGCCGAACAGCTTGTAGTAGACCGCCGCCGCCAGCAGCACCAGGGCCAGGCCGAGCAGCACCGCCTTGAAGCCCTTGTCGATGTTGTCCTGGCCCAGGCTGGCGCCGATCACGCCTTCCTCGACGATGTCCATCGGCGCGGCCAGCGCGCCGCCCTTGAGCAGCAGCGCCAGGTCGGAGGCTTCCTTCGGGCTGCCCAGGCCGGTGGTCTGGAACTGCTTGCTGAAGGGGCTCTGGATGGTGGCGTCGTTGATCACCGTCTCGGTCACCTTCGGCACACGCACTTCCTTGCCGTCGATCACCTTCGTCTCGTAGACCTGCTCCACGTACAGCACCGCCATCGGCTTGCCGACGTTGGCATTGGTGAAGTCGCCCATCTTCTTGGCGCCGGCGGCGTTCAGGGTGACGTCGACCTTCGGCGTGCCGCTCTGCTGGTCGATGCCCGACGAGGCGTCCACCAGCTGGTTGCCGGTCACGATGATCTGCTTGCTCACCAGCACCGGCCGGTTGTCTCCGCGCATGTAGTACAGGTTCGCGTCCGGCGGGATGTTGCCGGTGCGCGCCGCTTCCACCGCGCGGGCATCGCCGGGCTGGCCGATGCCGGGGCGGTACTGCAGGGTGGCGACCGCGCCGATCAGCTTCTTCGCCTCGGTCGGGTCCTGCACGCCGGCCAGCTCGACCACGATGCGGCTGTCGCCCTGCTGCTGGATCAGCGGCTCGGACACGCCCAGCGCATTGATGCGGTTGCGCAGCGTGCCCAGGTTCTGGGTGATCGCGCTGCGCGACAGCTCGCGCAGCTTTTCCGGCTTGATCACCACGTTCAGCACGAAACGGTCGCCGGTGCTGGCGCCATCGGCCACGTTGAGGTCGGTGTATTCATTGGCGATCGCGTCGGACGCGGTCTTGCGGTCGGCGTCCGAGCGCAGGATCACCGCGATGCCCTGGCCGCTTGCCGCGCTGCGGGTGACCGACTCATAGCGGATGTTCTTGTCGCGCAGCAGGGAACGGATATCGTCCGCGTAGCTGTTTTCCTGCTTCTCGATCGCATCCTTCTGGTCGACCTGCATCAGGAAGTGCACGCCGCCCTGCAGGTCCAGGCCCAGCGGCATCGAGCGGGCGCCGATCGCACCCAGCCAGCTCGGCACGTTGGACTGCAGCTTGAACGCCACCGTGTAGCCGTCGCCCAGCGTCGCCTTGATCTCGTCCAGGCCGCTCTTCTGCACATCGGAGTTGGCGAACGTGGCCAGCAGGTGATCGCCTTCGACGAACACGTCGGTGACCGCGATCTTCTTCGCCGTCAGCGCCGCCTCCACCTTCTGCTGCACCGCCTGGTTGATCGGCGGCGCGTCGCGGTTGGCGGTGACCTGCACGGCCGGCACCGGCGGGAATGCATTCGGCAACGCGTAGATGATGCCGAACAACATCACCAGCGCGACCAGCGCGTACTTCCAGCGAGGAAAATCACTCATGCCTTGCATCCATCAAAGCCGCGGCAGCAGGCCGCGGCGGTAGCAACAATCGGGAAATAGCCGCGTGGGAGGGCACCGCCGCAAGCTGCCGGGGCGCTCCGAACCCGTCCTCAGACGGACTTCAGCGAGCCCTTGGGCAACACCTGCTGGACTGCGCCCTTCTGCACCTTGACCTTCACGTTGGCCGCGATCTCGACCGTGATGAACGTCTCGCCCACCTCTTCCACACGCCCGGCGATGCCGCCGTTGGTGACCACCTCGTCGCCCTTGGCCAGGCCGGCGATCAGCGCGCGATGCTCCTTCTGCCGCTTCATCTGCGGGCGGATCATCATGAAATACATCAGGCCGAACAGCACCACCATCATGATGATCATGGACATGCCGCCGCCGGCGGGCTGCGGAGCAGCGGCCTGGGCGATCACGGGAGAGATCGGAAAACTCATGGTTTGTCTCGCAAGTTATGGCGCCGCCGTAGATTTCAGCTGAACGCCCGATAAAAGATTCTCGATTATGCCATGCACCCCCGGGCCGTGCACGGTACCCCTGGCACCGCCGCAGCCGGCCGGCCGATCACTACTGAGGGCGGCCAACGTCCGATGCAAGGCCCCGGGGGCTCGCACCCCTACGAAACCACGGCGCCCTGGCGGCGGGCGTAGAACTCCGCCACGAACGCCTCCAGCGTGCGGCCGGCGATCGCCTGGCGCAGACCGGCCATCAGGCGCTGGTAGTAGCGCAGGTTGTGCATGGTGGCGAGCTGGCTGCCGAGGATCTCGTTGCAGCGGTCGAGGTGGCGCAGGTAGGCGCGGCTGAAACCGTGGCTGCACGCATAGCAGTCGCAGCCTTCCTCGATCACGCCGGTGTCGGCGGCGTACTTCGCGTTGCGGATGCGCAGCGTGCCCGCGGCGGTGAACAGGAAGCCGTTGCGCGCGTTGCGCGTGGGCATCACGCAGTCGAACATGTCGATGCCGCGGCATACGGCTTCGACGATGTCCTCCGGCCGCCCCACGCCCATCAGGTAGCGCGGCTTGTCGGCCGGCAGCAGCGACACGGTGAAGTCCAGCGTGTGGTTGCGCTCGGCCTCCGGCTCGCCCACGGCGAGGCCGCCCACCGCATAGCCGTCGAAACCGATGTCCACCAGGCCCGCCGCCGAACGCCGGCGCAGATTTTCGTACACGCTGCCCTGCACGATGCCGAACAGCGCGTTCGGGTTGTTCAGGTCGCCAAAAGCCTGGCGCGAGCGCCCGGCCCAGCGCAGCGAGAGTTCCATCGAGTCCGACGCCACCTTCTCGGTAGCCGGATACGGCGTGCACTCGTCGAAGATCATCGCGATGTCCGAATCCAGCGTCTTCTGGATCCGCATCGACACTTCCGGCGACAGGAACACCTTCGAGCCGTCCACCGGCGAGGCGAACGTCACGCCTTCCTCGGTGATCTTGCGCTTGTGCGCCAGCGAGAACACCTGGAAGCCGCCCGAATCGGTGAGGATCGGCTTGTCCCAGCCGATGAAGCGATGCAGCCCGCCGAACTGTTCGACGATCTCCAGCCCCGGCCGCAGGAACAGGTGGAACGTGTTGCCCAGGATGATCTCGGCGCCGATCTCGGTAACGTCGCGCGGAGTCATCGCCTTGACCGAGCCGTAGGTGCCCACCGGCATGAACGCCGGCGTCTCCACCGTGCCGCGGGCAAACGTGAGGCGGCCGCGGCGGGCGGCGCCGTCGGTGGCGTGCAGATCGAAATTCATGGCAGTCATCCGCTGAAGTCTAACCGCTGCCGCCGCTCAGCCGCCCCGCGGCAGGATCAGCATCGCGTCTCCGTAGGAGAAGAAGCGGTAGCGCTGCTCGACCGCATGCCGGTAGGTGTCGAGGACGAACTCGCGCCCGGCCAGCGCGGACACCAGCATCAGCAGGGTCGACTGCGGCAGGTGGAAGTTGGTGATCAGGCCGTCGATGCTGGTGAAGCGGTAGCCGGGGAAGATGAAGATCTGCGTCTCGCCGGCGAACGGGTGCAGCTCGCCGTCCTTGCTCGCGCTTTCCAGCGCACGCACCACGGTGGTACCGACCGCGATCACCCGCCCGCCGTTCGCGCGGGTACGGCGGATCTGCCCGATCAGGTGCGCGCCGACATTGAGCCACTCGCGATGCATGTGGTGGTCCTTCAGGTCGTCCACGCGCACCGGCTGGAACGTGCCGGCGCCCACATGCAAGGTGATATAGCCGAACTCGATGCCGCGCTCGCGCAGTTTGGCCAGGATCGCCTCGTCGAAATGCAGGCCGGCGGTGGGCGCGGCGACCGCACCGGGCTCGCGCGCGAACACGGTCTGGTAGCGCTCCATGTCGCTGGCGTCGGCATGCCGCTCGATGTACGGCGGCAACGGCATCTCGCCCAGCTTCAGCAGCAGTTTTTCCAGCGGTTCCGGCGCCTCGAAATGCAGCCGGAAGAAACCTTCGTCGCGGCCCAGCACCACCGCATGGCTGCCGTCGGCCAGCTCGATCCGTGCACCTTCCTTCGGTTTCTTGCTGACCCCCAGTTGCACCGTGGCCTCGTGCGCGCCGGTGACCCGCTCGATCAGGATCTCCACCGCGCCGCCGGTGTCCTTGCGCCCGTACAGCCGCGCCGGCAGCACGCGGGTGTCGTTGAACACCAGCAGGTCACCGGGGCGCAGGAAGTCGGGCAGCTCGCGGAACATGCGGTCCTGCCGCGACTGCGCCGCCACGTCGAGCAGCAGCATGCGGCTGGCCGAGCGCTCGGGCAACGGGGCCTGCGCGATCAGCTCGGGCGGCAGTTCAAAATCGAAATCGGACTTCTTCAAGAGGGTATTCGGCCAGCGCAAGTAAGCGGGGCATTATCCCGCAGCGAGCCGGTTCTTGCGCGGCGGCCTACAGCCAGCCCTTCTGTCGCGCCAACCGATAAGCCTCGATGCGATTGGCCACACCGAGTTTGCCGATCGCCTCGGACAGGTAATTGCGCACGGTGCCATGCGACAGGTTCAGTTGCGCGGCGATGTCGCCGGCAGACTGGCCCTCGCCGGCCAGGCGCAACACCTGGCGCTCGCGGTCGTTCAGCGGGTCGGCTTCGGACCATGCCTCCAGCGCCAGCTGCGGATCGATCGCGCGGCCGCCGCGGTGCACCGTGCGCAAGGCCTCGGCGAGGTTCTCGGCGGGCGCATCCTTCAGCAGGTAGCCGGACACGCCGGCATCCAGCGCACGGCGCAGGAACCCGGGCCGCGCGAAGGTGGTGACGATGACCACCTTGATCGGCAGCTCCTGGCGCTGGATGCGCTGCGCCAGCTCCAGCCCGGTCAGGCCGGGCATCTCGATGTCGGTGACCAGCACGTCGGGCTTGAGCCTTTGAATGTCCCGCCACGCCGCTTCGCCGTCCGCGGACGAACCGAGCACCTCGATGTCGGATTCAAGCTTGAGCAGGGCCGAGAGCGCCCCCCGAACCATCGCCTGGTCTTCGGCCAGCAATACGCGAATCATGCCATCACCTGCTCGTCGAAAAAGGAAGGCTGGCGGAGGACGGCACCGCGCCGCTCAAGCCGCAGGATAGCCGGGTGTGGCCTGTGCCGACGACGCGGCTGCCGGCGGATGCCGCGGGGCCTCCACCAGGCGCAACACCGGCACCGGCACGACCACCCGCAGACGCGTGCCGTTTCCGCGCGGCGACTCGACGCTCAGGCTGCCGCCCATGGCACGCACGCGCTCGCGCATGCCGCTCATGCCATTGCCGTCGCCGGCGATGCCGCCGCGGCCGTTGTCGCTGATCTGCATGCAGACGGCGGCGTGCTCCCGTGCCAGCTCGATCCGCACGCAGCTGGCATCGGCATGACGGGCGACATTGGTGACCGCCTCACGCAGCACCAGCGACAGGCCGCGCTCGATCTCGCCGGGCATGTCGAGCGGCGGCGAACCGTACTCCAGATGCACGTGGGAGGATTCCAGCAACAGGCGTGCCGCCGCCAGTTCGGCCGCCAGGTCGGTGGCGCGGATGCCGGTGACCGCGCTGCGCACCTCGGCCAGCGCGTGGCGCGCGACCTTCTCGGCCTCCTCCACTTCGCGTTTGGCCGCATCGACGTCGCGGTCGAACAGCTTGCGCGACAGCTCCAGCTTCAGCGTGATCAGCGACAAGGTATGGCCGAGCAGGTCGTGCAGATCGCGCCCGATCCGTTCGCGCTCCGCCGTGGCGGCGAGCCGGCGCACCTCGTCGTGCGAGAGGCTGAGGGCTGCGTCCTTCTCCTGGTGGATCTGCTCGACCGTGACGATGGTGCAGATGACGAACACCGTGACCGGCATGATCACCAGCAGCGATTGCGGGTAGCCGATCCACCAGGCCAGCGCCACGTAGATGGCGTTGAGCAGCACCACCTGGATCACGTAGCTGCGAAAGTGCCGTATGTCGCAATGACTCAGCATCACGCAGGCGTACACGAAGTAGCTGAGGCCGCTGGGATACCAGCGCAGCAGGCCGAAACACAGCGCTGCCATGCCCCACGCATAGAGATGTGCGCTCCGCCGCGGAGCGAGCTGCAGCCTGGCGAACAACAACAGGAACACCGGGTACGAACCCAGCGTGCACAGCAGCCACGTCAGGGTGTAGCCGCGCAGGCCATGGTCGAACAGCGGCGTGATGAAGATCCACAGCGACCACAGCAGGTGCACGCTGTCAGCCCACGGCGACTTGCCCCGGCGAAGGTCGTCGGCCACCGCGGAATCGGGCGCCGGCGCGAACCATCGGGCGATGAAGGCGGGGCTCATGGCGTGGTCACCACTGGGGATCGGATCTGCACGGCATGCTACTTCAACCGTGCCGGCGCAGGCGCCGCGCCGCCATCAGAACAAGCACCGCGGCAAAACCGACGAGCACCAGCACATGGCCCGGCAGCGGCCCCTTGTTCATGCCCACTGCCGCCAGCGCCAGCATGTCCAGGTGGTAGCTCGGCCACACCGGCGCGATCTGCTGCAGGAATTTCGGCAGCATCGGCAACGGGATCCACAGGCCGGACATGAACGACATCGGCAGGTAGATCAGCTGCAGCATGCCGGGTGCGCCCTGGCCCTTGATCAGGGTGCCGACGAACATGCCCAGTGCGCAGAACGGCAGCACGCCGAGCATGCCGGTGAGCAGCAAGACGATGGCCTGGAAAGGATTCAGCGTTACATGCCCCAGCGACAACGCCATCGCCAGCAGCAACAGGATCACCACTCCGGCAGCCACCATCGCCATCAGCATCTTGCCCAGCAGGTAGGCGCCGGGCGGCATCGGCAGCGCGCGCTTGAAGGTCAGCAACCCGCCGTCGCGCTCCAGCGCCAGCGACACGCCGAAACCGAACAGGCCCGGGCTCATCACGCCGAACACGCCGTAGCTGGCCAGCAGGTAGCGCGCCGCGTCGGCACCGTTCGACTTCGCCATCAGCACGCCGAACAGCAGGTAGAACATCGCCGGGAACAGCATGATCGGCAGCATGAAGCCGGGCGCGCGCATGTAGCGCAGGCATTCGCTGCGCGCCTCTTCGAGATAGGCACCGAGCACCCGGCGGCGCGGCATGTCGATGGCAGGTGCCGATGCGGAGACGGAAATGGCGGTTTGCATGTCAGGCAGCCTCGCGCTGGTCGGTGTCCGCGGCCTCGTCGGCGGTGCGGGTGAGTTCGGTGAACGCCTCGGCCAGGCCGGCGCGCTGCACTTCCAGTTCGCGCAGCTGCGGGTCGGCGTCGAGCAGGCGGCGCACCACGGCTTCGACCGCAGCGGTGCCGATATGCAGGCGTCCGTCTTCGCGGCGCGCCTCACTGACCTCGGGCCAGCCGCACACCGTGTCGATCGGCAGAGAACTGAGGCAGCGGACGCGCTTCAGCGCCACCCGCGCACGCAGTTCCTCGACGGTGCCTTCGTGGATCATTCGCCCGCGCGACATCACGCAGACGCGATCGGCCAGCGCCTCGGCCTCTTCCAGGTAATGCGTGGTCAGCAGCACCGAGCAGCCCTCGGCGACCAGCTGGCGGATCGCCGCCCACAGTTTCTGCCGCGCCTCGATGTCCATGCCCACGGTCGGCTCGTCCAGGAACAGCAGTTCGGGCCGGCCGCACAGCGCCAGCGCGAACTGTACGCGCCGCTGCTGGCCGCCGGAGAGTCTCGCGTAGGGCCGGCCGAGCAGATCCGCAACGCCAGCCAGTTCGGCGCTTTCGGCCAGGGCTCGCGGCGCCGGGTAATAACTGGCGGTCAGCCGCAGCAGCTCGCCTACCCGCAGCGTGGGCGGCAATTCGGCGTTCTGCAGCATCACGCCGATACGGCGGCGCGCCTCGACCCGCTGCGGGTCCTGGCCGAACAATTCGACGATGCCGGTATCGGCACGGATCAGCCCCAGCAGCAGGCCGATCGCAGTGGTCTTGCCGGCGCCATTCGGGCCGAGCAACGCCAGCAATTCGCCGCGGTGCAGTCGCAGGTCGGCGCCATCCAGCGCGGTGAGCCGGCCGTAGCGCTTGATGGCGCCATCGAGGCGGGCAATGGGGGCGTGGGAATGTGGCATGGGAGTCCTCCGGTGCCGTGCATCCTGCGCGTGGCCAGCCGCGGCCGGCAGTCGCCGGCGTCAGCCATCCGGAATGACAGCCGTCACCCGTGGCCCTGGCACGGGGTTACGGCCATCGCCGCCGCAAGGTATCCTGTGAGGGATAAAGGCGCACCGGAAGCGCTCGTCCAGCGGCGTGAAACGCCTGAAAACATTGAGGAAGCGCCCGCTTTCGCGCTTCCCGCCACGCATTCACCAATCCCGCCACCCGGCACGGCATGCCGCTCCGGCGGAGCTACGGAGGATTCATCATGGGTGTGATCAACCAGCTGCGCGAACTGCGCGAATTCGGCGGCAAGCCGCGGACCACCGGCCTGGACGACGCCAGCATCGAGCGCATGGCGGCGAACGATCCCCTGCTGGGCCAGGCGATCGCCGAAGCGGTGGCACGCCACCATGAATTGCGCGCCGACCTGGGTGACTTCCTGAAACTGGACGAAGCCGAACAGCTCACCCGGGTACAGGCCGGCTTCGTCAACTTCTATCCGGACGACGCGATCAACCCGTACCTGCCGGCCGCCGCCCGCGGCCCGTGGATCGTCACCCTGAAGGGCGCCGTGGTGCATGACAACGGCGGCTACGGCATGCTCGGCTTCGGCCACAACGACCCGGCGATCCTGGCCGCGCTGGCCCGCCCGCAGGTGATGGCGAACGTGATGTCGCCCAGCGTGTCGCAGCTGCGTTTCACCGCGGCGCTGGACAAGGAGCTGGGCCGCAGCCGCGGCGGCAGTCCGTATGCGCGCTACCTGTGCCTGAACTCCGGTTCCGAGTCGGTCTCGCTGGCCTGCCGCATCGCCGACGTCAACGCCAAGGCGATGACCGATGCCGGCGCCCGCTACGCCGGCCGTACGATCAAGCGCCTGGCGGTGAAGGGCGCGTTCCACGGCCGCACCGAGGCACCGGCGCTGTACTCCGATTCCAGCCGCAAGACCTATCAGCAGAACCTTGCCAGCTATCGCCACGAGGACACCCTGATCACCGTGGCGCCGTACGACGTGGCGCAGTTGGAAGCGGCGTTCGCCGACGCCGACAAGCACGGCTGGTTCATCGAGGCGATGTTCCTGGAGCCGGTGATGGGCGAAGGCGACCCGGGCCGCGCGGTGACGCCGGAGTTCTACAAGGCCGCGCGCGCGCTGACCGAATCCCACGGTACCCTGCTGCTGGTCGACTCGATCCAGGCCGGCCTGCGCGCGCACGGCGTGCTGTCGTTCGTGGACTACCCTGGCTTCGAGGGCCTGCCGCCGCCGGACATGGAAACCTTCTCCAAGGCGCTCAACGCCGGCCAGTATCCGCTGTCGGTGCTGGCCGTCAGCGAACGCGCCGCCGGGCTGTACCGCAAGGGCATCTACGGCAACACCATGACCGCCAACCCGCGCGCGCTGGACGTGGCCCTGGCCACGCTGGGCGAGCTCAGCGACGAGGTGCGCAACAACATCCGCGAGCGCGGCAAGGAATTCGTCGACAAGCTCAACGCGCTGAAGAACGAGCTGGGCGGCCTGATCACCAAGGTGCAGGGCACCGGCCTGCTGTTCTCCTGCGAGCTGGCGTCCGAATACAAGTGCTACGGCGCCGACTCCACCGAGGAATACATGCGCGAGCACGGCGTCGGCGTGATCCATGGCGGCACCAATTCGCTACGCTTCACCCCGCACTTCAAGGTCACCAGCGCCGAGGTCGACCTGATCATCGCCCACGTGCGCAAGGCGCTGCTCGAAGGTCCGCGCAAGGCCAAGGCCGAAGCGGCCTGACCGGCGGCTTGGCCCACACCGGCTGCGGCGACGCACGACACGTCGCCGCAGCTGAATACTTCATGCACGTAAGATCTTGCCGACTCCCGTGAGAGTTGCCTCCTGCATAGACTGGCCCGGCCGGCAGCTGCCGGTCACCCAGGGAGGACTCACGATGTCACTGTCATTACGTCTGCTCGCCGTCAGCGCCGCCTTCGCCTTTGCCGGCGCCGCCTTCGCGGCCAGCCCGGCTGCCACCCCCGCCACCGCACCGGCTGCCAAGCCGCATACCGCCCAGCAGCAGCGCATGATCGACTGCAACAAGCAGGCGACCGGCAAGAAAGGCGCCGAGCGCAAGGCCTTCATGAGCTCCTGCCTGAAGGGTGAAGGCACCGCGGCCACCCCGGCGGTCAAGCCGACCCAGCAGGGCAAGATGGCGACCTGCAATGCCGACGCCAAGACCAAGGCGCTCAAGGGTGCCGAGCGCAAGGCCTTCATGAGCGAATGCCTGAAAGGCCACGCCGCGGCGTAATCCGCCAGCCAGCCCGCGCACGCCTGTGCGTGCGCGGGTGAAGCTGCTTCGCTAAGCTCCCCGACTGTCGCGCACCTTGCGCCGCCCCTGAAGACAGTCACCCATGAAGATCGTCGAAGTGCGCCACCCGCTGATCCGGCACAAGCTCGGCCTGATGCGCCGCGCCGGCATCAGCACCAAGGAGTTCCGCGAGCTGGCCTCCGAGGTCGCCGCCCTGCTCACCTACGAGGCCACCAAGGACCTGGAAACCGTCGAGGAGCAGATCCAGGGCTGGGCCGGCCCGCTGCAGGTGCACCGGATCAAGGGCAGGAAGATCACCATCGTGCCGATCCTTCGCGCCGGCCTGGGCATGCTGCCCGGCGTGCTCGACATGATCCCCGCGGCCAAGGTCAGCGTGGTCGGCCTGCAGCGCGACGAGCAGACGCTGAAGCCGACGACCTACTACGAAAAGCTCAGCGGCCGCATGGACGAACGCATCGCGCTGATCGTCGACCCGATGCTGGCCACCGCCGGCACCCTGGTCGCCACCGTCGACATGCTCAAGGCGGCCGGCTGCAAGCGTATCAAGGGGCTGTTCCTGGTCGCCGCGCCGGAAGGCCTCGAGCGCATCACCGCCGCCCATCCCGACATCGAGATCTACACCGCCGCGATCGACGAACGACTGAACGAACGCGGCTACATCCTGCCCGGCCTCGGCGACGCCGGCGACAAGATCTTCGGCACCAAACAGCTGCCGGCGAACGACTGAAGCGGTTCCGGCAACCGCTGGAGGTTCAGCGGCCGAAGCGGTCGGTCGCCCCCACCAGTTCGTGCACGATGCCCGGCTCGAACGCGGAATGGCCGGCGTCCTGCACGATGTGCAGGTCGGCTTCGGGCCAGGCGCGATGCAGGTCCCACGCGCTGCGCAGCGGGCAAACCACGTCGTAGCGGCCCTGCACGATCACCGCCGGGATATGGCGGATGCGCTCGACGTTGCGCAACAGTTGGTCGTCGTGTTCGAAGAAGCCGCCGTTGACGAAGTAGTGGCACTCGATGCGCGCGAACGCCAGCGCGAACTCGTCCTCGGCACTGGATTCGATGTGCGACTTGTCCTGCCACAGGAAACTGGTGGCGCCCTCCCATACCGACCAGGCACGTGCGGCGTCGGTACGCGTCTTCGCGTCGGGGCTGGTCAGGCGGCGGTGGTAGGCGCTCATCAGGTCGCCGCGTTCGACCGCGGGGATCGCGTTGAGGTAGGTCTCCCACGCATCCGGATAAAGCGCGTCGCAGCCCTTCTGGTAGAACCACTCCAGTTCCCAGCGGCGCAGCATGAAGATGCCGCGCAACACCAGTTCGCTGACCTTGTCCGGGTGCGTCTGCGCATACGCCAGCGCCAGCGTGGAACCCCACGAACCGCCGAACACCTGCCAGCGGTCGACGTTCAAGTGCTCGCGCACGCGCTCGATGTCAGCGACCAGATTCCAGGTGGTGTTGTCGGTCAATTCCGCATGCGGCGTGGACTTGCCGCAGCCGCGCTGGTCGAACAGCACGATGCGGTAAACCGCCGGATCGAAGAAGCGCCGGCACTTCGCATTGGTGCCGCCGCCCGGCCCGCCATGCAGGAACACCACCGGCTTGCCGTTCGGGTTGCCGCACTGCTCGTAGTACAGCGTGTGCAGTTCGGAAACCTTGAGCATGCCGCTGTCGAACGGCTCGATCTCGGGGTATAGCGAACGGCGGTCCTGCGACATGCCTGGTCTCCGGGGCGAATAGATGGCTGTTTAGGCTAGCATGCCGGGCCGCTTCTTCATGTTCCGGCGAGCGCATCGACACCTGCGGCGCGGGCGGTTTTCCTCAAAGAGGCATTCCCCTTCCAATCATGGCTTTGCCATGATTGCGCCCTGGCCGTCGACGAAACTGGCCTCCCTTTGTCACTGCCCATGGATGCCGCATGAAGTCCTGTCGTCTGATTCCTCCCGTACTTGCTGCTTTCGCCCTTGCCGTCGTTGCGCCGATGGCGATGGCCGCCACGGCCGCTCACCCGACGAACCATGCGAATCGCATCTCGTTGCAGCAAAAGCTGGAAGGGTTGGCCCAGCGGGCACATCCCGGCGAATTCGGCATCACGGTCATCGACCTGCAAAGCGATGACCACTGGCGGGTCAATGCCAATCGGGCCTTTCCGATGATGAGCGTGTTCAAGGCGCCGGTTGCCGCCGCGGTGCTGGCCCGTATCGATCGGGGCGAGCTCCCGATGACGCAGGCCGTTACCGTGGCGCGTGCCGACCTGGGCACAGGATCCGCCAACTCGTCCATCGCTGCGCACTTTCATGGCGAACGCATGTCGTTCACTGTGCGCGAGCTTCTTGCCGCCGCAGTAAGCCAGAGCGACAACATCGCTGTGAATGCCTTGATGCGCGTCGTTGGCGGCCCGCAGGTCGTCACCGACTTCCTCCGCGCGCATGGTATTGCGGACATGCGCGTGGACCTCGACGAGGCCGGCATCGGGCGCATTTTCGAAGACCTGGGTCCGGATCAGGAGCCGGCCCCATACGAGACTGCGCAGCAGGAAGACCGGCGCCTGCAACGCGGTTACCGCGCCTTCCTCGCCGACCCGCGCAATCGCAGCACGCCGGATGCCGCGGCGGATTTTCTGCGCAAGCTCTGGCGCAACGAACTGCTCACGCCCGCCTCGACGCACCATCTCATCGAGTTGCTGACGGCACAGACGCTGCCACGCCGACTCAGGAGTGGCTTGCCCGCAGGCATCCAGTTGGCGGACAAATGCGGTACGAGCTACACCCTGGACAACCTCACCGCCGCCTACAACGACATCGGCGTACTGACCTGGCCGGACGGCCACAGCGTAGTCGTGGCTGCCTTCCTCACCGCGTCACCCGCTTCCAAGGTCGAGCGTGATGCCCTGTTCGCCGAGCTGGCGCGTACGGTGGCGGCGTCCTTGCATCCCTGACGGGGCGCGCTTTCAATCCTGTTCGAACAGCTTGCCGGGATTGAGGATGCCGTTCGGGTCGAATACCTTGCGCACCCCTCGCATCAATGCGATCTCCGCGGGGCTACGGGTGCTTTCCAGGTATGCCCGCTTGACCAGGCCGATGCCGTGCTCGGCCGAAATGCTGCCGCCGTGACGCTGCAGCGTCGCGGCCAGCAGTTTGGTGACGTGTTCGCACTGGGCGATGAACGTGTCTTCCGCCAGGCCGTCCGGGCGCAGCACGTTGATGTGCAGGTTGCCGTCGCCGATATGCCCGAACCAGACCACTTCGGCCTGCGGATACTCGCGCGCCAGCAGCGCCTGCATTTCGTGCAGGAACGCCGGTACCGCGCTGACCCTCACCGATACGTCGTTCTTGTACGGCCGTCGTGACGCCAGGCTCTCGGTGATGCCTTCGCGCAAGCGCCACAGCGCGGCAGCCTGCGCATCGCTCTGCGCGATCACGCCGTCGCCGATCCAGCCTTCCGCCATGCCCTGCTCGAACGCGGCCAGCGCGGCCTCCTGCTGCCGCTCGTCGGCCGCATCGAACTCGGTCACCACGTAGTACGGGTAGTCGCCGTCGATGGCGCGTTGCGCGCCGTGCGCCAGCACGTGCCGCAACGCGTGGTCGGTGAAGAACTCGAACGCCTGCAAGGCCAGCCGTGCGCGGAACAGCGCGAACACCTGCATCAGCGCATCCATGTCCGGCAGCGCCAGCAGCATCACCTGCGACGGCGGCGGCGGATCGGCCAGCTTCAGCGTGGCCTCGACCACGATGCCTAGCGTCCCTTCCGAACCGACCAGCAGCTGGCGGAAGTCGTAGCCGCTGGAGTTCTTGACCAAGCCGCGGTTGAGTTCGAGCAACTCGCCGTTGCCGGCGATCGCCTTCAGTCCGGCGATCCATTCGCGCGTGTTGCCATAGCGGATCACCCGGATGCCGCCGGCGTTGGTGGCGATGTTGCCGCCGATCGAGCAGGAGCCGCGCGCGGCGAAATCGACCGGATAGACCAGGCCATGCTGGCGGGCGGCTTCATGCACGTGTTGCAGGATCATCCCGGGTTGCACAGTGAGCGTACGGTCGACCGCGTTGAAATCCAGCACCCGGTTCATCCGCTCCAGGCTCAGCACCAGCTCGCCGCTGGCCGCCACGGCGCCGCCGGACAGGCCGGTGCGGCCGCCGGAGGGCACGATCGCCACGCGCTGCTCGTTCGCCCAGCGCACGATGGCCTGCACCTCTTCCGTGCTGGCCGGCAGCGCGATCGCCAGCGGCGCCGGGACCCAGCGGCGGGTCCAGTCGCGGCCGTAATGCTCCAGGTCGGCGGGCGCGGTAAGCAGGCGCAGATCGGGCAACCGGCGGGACAAATCGGCAAGGCGGGGATCGGACATGTCGGACTCCGGGATCATCTTCACAGCCTGCCAGCCGCATCGTGCCGCGTCCAGTGTTGCAGTGCCGCAATTTGTCTTCGGCTCTGGCATAGTAGGCGCTCCACCCCAGCCAGGACCGACGCATGCAGACCTCCTACCCCCGCCAGGACATCAAGGTATTGCTGCTGGAGGGCGTCAGCGCCAGTGCGGTCGAGAACTTCCGCCGCGCCGGCTACAGCCAGGTCGAGCTGCATGCGAAATCGCTGCCGGAGGATGAGCTCAAGCGGCGCATCGGCGACGCGCACATCGTCGGCATCCGCTCGCGCACCCAGCTCACCGCCGAAGTGCTGGCACAGGCCAAGCGGCTGATCGCGGTGGGCTGCTTCTGCATCGGCACCAACCAGGTGGACCTGGGCGCGGCGCGCAAGCTCGGCGTGCCGGTATTCAACGCACCTTATTCCAACACCCGCAGCGTGGCCGAGCTGGTGATCGCCGAGGCGATCATGCTGCTGCGCGGCATCCCGCAGAAGAACGCGCTATGCCACCGCGGCGGCTGGGCCAAGTCGGCCAGCGGCAGCTACGAGACGCGCGACAAGGTGCTCGGCATCGTCGGCTACGGCCACATCGGCACCCAGGTCGGCGTGCTGGCCGAGAGCCTGGGCATGCGGGTGATCTTCCACGACATCGAGACCAAGCTGGCGCTGGGCAATGCGCGCGCCGTGTCCAGCCTGGACGAACTGCTGGAACGCGCCGACGTGGTCACCCTGCACGTGCCGGAAACCCCCGCCACGCAGTTGATGATCCGCCGCGAGCAACTGGCGAAGATGCGCGCCGGCGCGATGCTGATCAACGCCTCGCGCGGCAGCGTGGTGGACATCGACGCGCTGGCCGCGGTGCTGCGCGCAGGCCACCTGGCCGGCGCCGCGGTCGACGTGTTCCCGCTCGAACCGAAAGGCAACGACGATCCCTTCGTCTCGCCGCTGATCGGCCTGGACAACGTGATCCTGACCCCGCACATCGGCGGCAGCACGCTGGAGGCGCAGGACAACATCGGCATCGAGGTCGCCAGCAAGCTGGTCCGCTACAGCGACAACGGCTCCACCCTGTCGGCGGTGAATTTCCCCGAAGTCGCCCTGCCCGAACACCCGCACAGCCGCCGCCTGCTGCACATCCACCGCAACGTGCCGGGCACGCTGTCGCGCATCAACGAACTGTTCTCGGCCGGCAACATCAACATCGACGCGCAGTTCCTGCAGACCGACGGCGAAGTGGGCTACGTGGTGATCGACGTCAGCGCCGACGAGGCCCAGGCCAGCGAACTGAAGACGAAACTGGCGGCGATTCCCGGGACGCTGCGCAGCCGCGTGTTGTATTGAGCGCGCGCACCTGCGAAGGACCCGGCGTGGAAACGACAACGGCGCCCAAGGGCGCCGTCATCATGCTTCACCGAATTGGTCGGGGCGGCCGGATTTGAACCGACGACCCTCTGCCCCCCAGGCAGATGCGCTACCAGGCTGCGCTACGCCCCGACTACGGCAAGCTGGCAAGTCTAGCAGCTTGTGCGGCGCGTCCGGAAGCCTTCAGCGGCGCAGCAGGGTCAGCACTTCTTCCAGTTCCATCCGCACCTGGCGCACGATCTGGTGCGAGATGCTCGCCTCCATCCGTGCCTGCGGGCCTTCCAGCCGCGCGCGCGCGCCGGTGATGGTGAAACCCTCGTCGTACAGCAGCGAGCGGATCTGGCGGATCATCAGCACGTCGTGGCGCTGGTAGTAACGGCGGTTGCCGCGGCGCTTGACCGGATTGAGCGCAGGAAACTCCTGCTCCCAGTAGCGCAGCACATGGGGCTTCACACCGCACAACTCGCCGACCTCACCGATGGTGAAGTAGCGCTTGGCCGGGATGGCAGGCAGTTCGGTGTTATTCCCTTGATCCAGCATAGCCCTCGACTCTTACCTTGAGTTTCTGTCCCGGTCGGAACGTCACCACGCGCCGGGCGGAGATTGGAATCTCCTCGCCGGTTTTCGGGTTGCGTCCTGGCCGCTGGTTCTTCAACCGCAAATCGAAATTGCCGAAACCGGACAACTTCACCTGTTCGCCGCTTTCCAGTGCTCCGCGGACCACCTCGAAGTAGGCGTCCACGAATTCCTTCGCCTCGCGCTTGTTGAGGCCCACGTCGAGGAAAAGCCGCTCGGCCATTTCCGCCTTGGTCAGCGCCATTTCACCCTCGCAGCTTTGCCTTGCATGATTGCCCCAACGCAGCTATCGCTTCATGTACGCAACGGTCCGCGTCATCGTCGGTAAGCGTGCGTGAAGCGTCCTGTAAAATCAAGCCCATAGCGAGACTTTTTCGGCCCGCTTCGACTCCTTTGCCGCTGTAACGGTCGAACAGGCGCAATTCCTTCAGCCGCTCGCCCAGCGTGTGACGAACCACCTGCTCGATCTGTGACCAGCTGACCGTTTCCGGCAGGTCCACTGCGATGTCACGGCGTACCGTGGGGAACCTCGGCACCGCCCGTGCCTGCGGCAGGCGGCGCGCCAGCAGCGGCTCCAGCGCCAGCTCCAGCACGTGCACGTCGGCGGCCAGGTCCAGTGCCTTGGCCAGCTGCGGATGCAGCGCACCGAGATAGCCCACGGTCGCGCCATCGCGCACCACCCGCGCGCCACGTCCCGGGTGCAGCCAGCCCGGCAGGCCATCGGCATGCACCGACCAGCGCTGCGGCTCGCCGCCCCAGGCGATCAAGGCATCCAGGTCGCCCTTGAGGTCATGGAAATCCAGCGCCCGCGCCGGCTCGCCCCACTGCTCGGCACGGGCATGGCCGCAGGCCACGACGGCCAGGCTCGGCGTTTCCACCGGGGGATCGCCTGCACCAAATACCCGTGCGACCTCGAACAGCCGCACCCGTTCCTGCTGGCGCGCGCGGTTGTGGCGCAACGCCTCGATCAGCCCCGGCAGCAGCGATGGCCGCATCACGGCCAGATCGGCCGACAGCGGATTGGCCAGTGGCACCAGACGCTCGGTGAAACCCCAATCCGCCAGCAGGTCGGCCGCCACGAAGGACAGATTCACCGCCTCGTAGTAGCCGCGCGCAGCCAGCTGTTCGCGCAGCGCCAGCTCGCCGATGCGCGCCTCCGGCTCGATCGCCAGGGTCAGCGCGCCGGCGGGCGTCGCGGTGGGGATGTTGTCGTAGCCGAAGATCCGCGCGACCTCCTCGATCAGGTCCTCCTCGCGCTCGATGTCGAAGCGGCTGCTCGGCGCGGTGACTTGCCAGCCGTCGGTCGTCGCTGCCACCTGCATGCCCAGCGCGGTGAAGATGCGCGCCACTTCGGCATCCGCCACCTCCACGCCGAGCACGCGCTTCAGGCGCGCGCGGCGCAAGGTCACCGCCGCCGGCACCGGCAGGTCGGCCAGGTTCTCCGCCGCCAGCACCGGCCCGGCCTTGCCGCCGACGATCGCCAGCAGCAATTCGGTGGCGCGCTCCAGCGCGCGGCGCGGCAGTTCCGGATCGACGCCTCGCTCGAAGCGGTGCGAGGCATCGGTGTGCAGGCCGAGCTTGCGTGCACGGCCCATGATCGCGGCCGGCGCGAAGTGCGCGGATTCCAGGAAAATGTTGTGCGTGGCGTCGGTGACGCGCGAGTCGAAGCCGCCCATCACGCCGGCGACCGCGAGCGGTTTCTTCTCGTCGGCGATCAGCACGAAGCCGTCATCCAGCTTCGCCTCGCTGCCGTCGAGCAGTTTCAGCGTCTCGCCGGCACGCGCATGGCGCACCACGATGTCGCCCTCGAGCGCGTCGTTGTCGAAGGCGTGCAGTGGCTGACCCAGTTCGAGCATCACGTAGTTGGTGACGTCGACGACCGCGCTGATCGGGCGCAGGCCGGCGCGGCGCAGGCGTTCGGCCAGCCACAGCGGCGTGCGCGCGGCCGGATCGATGCCCTCGACGATGCGGCCGAGATAACGCGGCGCATCCTTGCCCGCTTCCAGCCGGATGCCGCGACGTGCGGTACCGGCAACCGGCGCTGCCGCTTGTACCGGCACCTTCACCGTGCTGCCGAACAATGCGGCCACGTCGTGCGCCAGGCCGACCAGGCCGAGGCAGTCGGGCCGGTTCGGGGTGAGTTTGAGCTCGAAGCTGGCGTCGGGCAGGCCGAGGTAGTCGGCCAGCGCCTGGCCGACCGGAGCATCCACCGGCAGCTCCAGCAAACCGGAGGCGTCGGCGTCGATGCCCAGCTCCTTCGCCGAACACAGCATGCCGAACGACTCGACGCCGCGCAGCTTCGCCGCTTTGATGGAAACCCCGCCGGGAAGAGTCGCGCCGGCCGTCGCCAACGGCACCTTGATGCCGACGCGTGCGTTGGGCGCACCACAGACGATCTGCAGCAGCTCGCCCTGCCCCGCATCGACCTTGCACACCTGCAGCCGATCGGCTTGCGGGTGCTTTTCGGCAGCGACGATCTCGGCCACCACCACGCCATCCAGGCCGTCGCCAAGCGGCGTGAGTTCTTCCACTTCCAGTCCCGCCATGGTCAGCGCGTGGGCCAGTTCGGCGCGGTCGGCCTTGATCTCGACCAGCTCGCGCAGCCAGTTCTCGGAGAATTTCATGCTTGTGGATTCCTGGATGCGATCAGGCGAACTGCTTGAGGAAACGCAGGTCGTTCTCGAAGAACGCGCGCAGGTCGGACACGCCGTAGCGCAGCATGGCGAAGCGTTCCACGCCGAGGCCGAACGCGAATCCGGTGTAGCGCTCCGGGTCGATGCCGCAGTTCTTCAGCACGTTCGGATGCACCATCCCGCAGCCCAGCACTTCCAGCCAGCGGGTGGAGCCGTCCTCCGCATCCCAGCGGATGTCCACCTCGGCCGAAGGCTCGGTGAACGGGAAGTAGCTGGGGCGGAAACGCATCTCGAAATCGCGCTCGAAGAACGCGCGGATGAACTCGGCCAGGGTGCCCTTCAGATCGGCGAAGCTGGAGGTTTCGTCGACCAGCAGGCCTTCGATCTGGTGGAACATCGGCGAGTGGGTCTGGTCCGAATCGCTGCGGTAGACCTTGCCCGGCGCGATGATGCGGATTGGCGGCTGGCGGCCGGCCATGCTGCGGATCTGCACCGGCGAGGTGTGCGTGCGCAGCAGGCGGCCGTCGCCGAAGTAGAAGGTGTCGTGCATGGCGCGCGCCGGATGGTGCGGCGGGAAGTTCAGCGCCTCGAAGTTGTGCCAGTCGTCCTCGATCTCCGGGCCGTCGGCACGCTGGTAGCCGAGCCGCGCGAAGATCGACGCGATACGTTCCAGCGCGCGGGTGATCGGATGGATGCCGCCGCGCTCGCCATCGCGCCCCGGCAGGCTGATGTCGAGTTTCTCGGAGGCGAGGCGACGATCGAGCTCGGCTTGCTCCAGCACTTGCTTGCGCGCGGCCAGCGCGTCGGCGAGCCGATCCTTCACGCGGTTCACTTCGGCGCCGCGCGCCTTGCGTTCATCCGGCGCCAGTGCACCAAGCGTCTTCAGTGCGGCGGTGACGATGCCATTCTTGCCCAGCAGCCCGACGCGCAGCGCATCGAGCGCCTCCAGCGTGTCGGCCTTGTCGATATCGGCCAGCGCCTGCGCGGCGCGGCTGTCCAGGTCGTCCATCGATACGATTTCCACTTGAGGACCCCACAAAAACGAAAACGGGGAGGAGGCGTTGGCCTCCTCCCCGCTTGCTTTACATCATATCGCGCTGACGCAGAAGCGTCCGACGATCAAGCGGCCAGACTGGCCTTCGCTTTCTCGGCGATCACTTCAAACGCCTTGATGTCGTGCACGGCAATGTCAGCGAGGACCTTGCGGTCGACGGTGATGCCGGCCTTGCTCAGGCCATTGATCAGACGGCTGTAGGACAGCCCGAACATGCGCGCGGCGGCGTTGATGCGGACGATCCACAGCGCACGGAACTGGCGCTTGCGCTGCTTGCGGCCGATGTAGGCGTACTGGCCGGCCTTGATGACGGCCTGGTTGGCAACGCGGAAGACCTTGCGGCGGGCATTGTAGTAGCCCTTGGCGCGGCCGATGATTTTCTTGTGACGACGACGGGCGGTAACGCCACGCTTTACACGAGCCATGGTCTATCTCCTCACAAGTACGGCAGCATGCGAGCCACGCCCGGGGCGTCGCACGCCTTGAGGTGGTTCGGTGCACGGAGACCACGTTTGAGCTTGGTCGACTTCTTGGTCAGGATGTGCGACTTGAACGCGTGGCCGCACTTGATCTTGCCCGATGCGGTCTTGCGAAAACGCTTCGCAGCCGCCCGGTTGGTCTTGATCTTGGGCATGGTAATGCTCCTTGTATGGGGGCTCGTCCTGCGCGGACAGCCCCGGTTTCTGACTGATCTGGCGGTGGCGGCACCCCCGAAGGGATCTGGCCACGCTTTCCGTCCTGCCACGATCGGTGCACGACCCATCCAGGCGGGTCGAACCCGTAATCATACGGGTTCATAAAGCTCAACGCCAGCACGAAGTGCTGACCACTGCCTCCTCTCCCTGCGGCGACCTTGGGAGCCCCTTGCGGGCGAGAGGATTGAGGCGAGGGTGCGGGGCTTGCCGCGCAGCCCAATGGAACAGCCGCTTTCACGCGATGCGACGCGAAAGATCGTCGCCCGCAAGCGGGCTCCGACGCACTGATGGCGGCTTATTTCTTCTTGGGCCCGATCATCATGACCATCTGGCGCCCTTCCAGCCGCGGGAACGACTCGATCTGGCCGTTCTCGCCGACGTCTTCCTGGATCTTCCTGGCCAGGTTCTGGCCCAGGTCCTGGTGCGACATCTCGCGGCCGCGGAAGCGGATGGTGACCTTGACCTTGTCGCCCTCTTCCAGGAAGCGAAGCATGTTGCGCAGCTTGATCTGGTAGTCGCCCACGTCCGTCACCGGGCGGAACTTCACTTCCTTGATTTCGACCTGCTTCTGCTTCTTCTTGGCGGCCTGCGCCTTCTTCTGGGCTTCGAACTTGAACTTGCCGTAATCCATGATGCGGCAGACCGGCGGGTCGCCGTTCGGCTGGATCTCGACCAGATCCATGCCTGCTTCCTGCGCCAGGCTCAGCGCCTCGTCACGGCTGAGAATGCCAAGCTGTTCCGAGTCAGCGCCAATCACGCGCACGCGCGGCACGCGGATTTCCAGGTTACGACGATTGCCCTTGTTGTCGGTGGTAGCGATACCACGATCCTCCAGAAGTGTTTGCACAATGTCGAAGAGATGCTTTCCCGCATCTCTTCGACTCGCCGGCTCCGGCACATGTCCGGAACCGGCTCCGCCGGATCGGGCGAGCCCGATCCGCGTGCGGTGCATCCTGCACCGCTTGAATATCCATCAACGCCCGGCGCTCAGCGCCGGATTTCGGTCTCCAGCCGTTCGACGAAGCTGGCCAGCGGCATGCTGCCCAGGTCTTCGCCGGAACGGGTACGCACAGAAACGGCACCCGTTTCCCTCTCGCGATCACCGATCACGAGAAGATAAGGCACCTTCTGCAGCGTATGCTCGCGGATTTTATAGCCGACTTTCTCGTTGCGCAAATCCGATTGTACCCGGAAACCTTTGTCGACAAGGGCTTGCGTCACTTCGCGGACGTAATCGGCCTGCGCGTCGGTGATATTGAGCACCACCGCCTGCAGCGGGGCCAGCCAGGCCGGCAACAGGCCGGCGTGATGCTCGATCAGGATGCCGATGAAACGCTCCATCGAGCCCACGATGGCCCGGTGCAGCATCACCGGATGCCGCTTCTGCGAGTGCTCGTCGACGTATTCGGCGTCGAGGCGCTCGGGCATCATGAAATCGACCTGCATGGTGCCGACCTGCCAGGCGCGGCCGATCGAGTCCTTCAGGTGGTACTCGATCTTGGGCGCGTAGAACGCGCCCTCGCCGGGCAATTCCTCCCATTCCACGCCGGCGGCACGCAGCGCGCGGCGCAGCATTTCCTCGGTGCGATCCCAGAATTCGTCGGAACCGATGCGCTTGTCCGGCCGCAGCGCCAGCTTGATCGCCAGGTCGGTGAAACCGAAGTCGGCATACACCTTCATCGCCTGCCGATGGAACGCGGTGACTTCCTCCTCGACCTGCTCCGGCGTGCAGAAAATGTGGCCGTCGTCCTGGGTGAACGCCCGCACGCGCATGATGCCGTGCAGCGCGCCGGACGGCTCGTTGCGATGGCAGCCGCCGAACTCGCCGTAGCGGATCGGCAGCTCGCGATAGCTGTGCAGGCCGGTGTTGAACACCTGCACATGGCCCGGGCAGTTCATCGGCTTCAGCGCGAACGTATGCTTCTCCGACTCGGTGAAGAACATGTTCTCCTTGTAGTTGTCCCAGTGCCCGGACCTCTTCCACAGCGACACGTCCAGCACCATCGGGCAGCGCACTTCCTGGTAGCCGCTCTTCTTGTAGACGCCGCGCATGTACTGCTCGACCTGCTGCCAGATCGCCCAGCCGTTCGGGTGCCAGAACACCATGCCCGGGCTTTCCTCCTGCTGGTGGAACAGGTCGAGCTGCTTGCCGATCTTGCGGTGATCGCGCTTCTCGGCCTCCTCCAGCTGGTACAGGTAAGCCTTCAGATCCTTGTCGTTGAGCCAGGCGGTGCCGTAGATGCGGCTGAGCATCGCGTTGCTGGAATCGCCGCGCCAGTACGCGCCGGCCACCTTCATCAGCTTGAAGGAATGCAGCTTGCCGGTGTTCGGCACGTGCGGGCCGCGGCACAGGTCGGTGAACTCGCCCTGCGAGTACAGCGACAGATCTTCACTGGCCGGAATGCCCTCGATGATCTCGGCCTTGTAGCTCTCGCCCAGCCCGCGGAAGAACGCCACCGCCTCGTCGCGCGACTTCACGCTGCGCGTCACCGGCAGCTGCTCGTCGACGATCTTGTGCATCTCCGCCTCGATCTTCGGCAGGTCGTCCGGGGTGAACGGGCGCTCGTAGGCGAAGTCGTAGTAGAAGCCGTTCTCGATCACCGGACCGATCGTGACCTGTGCGCCCGGGAACAGCCGCTGCACCGCCTGGCCCATCAGGTGCGCGGTGGAGTGGCGCAGGATTTCCAGCGCCTCGGGACTCTTCTCGGTGACGATCTGCAGGCTGGCGTCGTGCTCGATCGGGAAGCTGGCGTCGACCAGCTTGCCGTCGACCTTGCCGGCCAGCGTCGCCTTGGCCAGGCCGGCGCCAATCGAGGCGGCCACGTCCTGCACGGTGACAGGATGATCGAACGGCTTCTTGCTGCCGTCGGGTAGCGTGATTTCAATCATGGAAGCTTCTCTGGAAAAGCAAAAAAGGGCATGACGCCCTTTTTTTTGTAAACGAAGGCGTGGTGGCGGTCAGTTGTGGAAGCGGGTAGTTGCCATGTCGCACACTCGGCCGGCGCAAGCGCGGGCCACCTCGGGTCTTGGACGATATCGAAACGCTAGTTTAGCCCAGATTGCCTGTCAATCCTCGCCCGACGCAGCCTTGCCGGTTGTGCCCGGGCGGTAGAATGCCCGCGATCTCCCGAGGACACTCCATGCGCATCCTGGTTACCGGCACCGCCGGCTTCATCGGCGCCGCCCTGGCGCAGCGCCTGCTGGCGCGCGGCGACACGGTCCATGGCTACGACAACCACAACAGCTACTACGATCCGGCATTGAAGGAAGCCCGCCTGGCGCGCTTCGCCGATCATCCGAACTACATCCATCAGCGCGCCGACCTGGCCGACGCCGAGGCGGTGAATCGCGCGTTCGCCACGTTCAAGCCGCAGCGCGTGGTGAACCTCGCCGCGCAGGCCGGCGTGCGCTATTCGCTGCAGAACCCGCAGGCCTACGTGTCAAGCAACCTGGTCGGCTTCGTCAACATCCTCGAGGCCTGCCGCCACGGCGGCGTGGAGCATCTGGTCTACGCCTCCTCCAGCTCGGTCTACGGCGCCAACCGCAAGCTGCCGTTCGCGGTGGAGGACGCGGTCGACCATCCGGTCAGCCTGTACGCCGCCAGCAAGAAAGCGAACGAGCTGATGGCGCATACCTACAGCCACCTGTACGGCCTGCCCAGCACCGGTCTGCGCTTCTTCACCGTGTACGGGCCGTGGGGCCGGCCGGACATGTCGCCGATGCTGTTCGCCGACCGGATCAGCCGCGGCGAGCCGATCGACGTATTCAACTTCGGCCACCACAGCCGCGACTTCACTTATATCGACGACATCGTCGAGGGGGTGATCCGCGCGCTCGACCACCCGGCCGAACCCAATCCGGCGTACGACGCCGAACGGCCGAATCCCGGCACGTCGAGCGCGCCGTACCGCGTCTACAACCTCGGCAACGACCAGCCGGTGCAGCTGCTGCGCTTCATCGAGCTGCTGGAACAGAACCTCGGGCGCACGGTCGAGAAACGCCTGCTGCCGATGCAGCCGGGCGACGTTCCCGATACCTGGGCCGACGTGTCGGCGCTGCGCCGCGACGTGGGCTACGCGCCGAACACCTCGATCGAGGATGGGGTGGCGCGCTTCGTCAAGTGGTATCGGGAGTACTACGGGAAGTGAGTGGAGAGGAGTGAGAAACGAGAGATGGCCCTGCTCGCCTCTCGCTCCTCTTTCCCGTTTCTATCCTAGAACGGCTTGGCAATCACCAGAAAGATCACGCCCAGCAACAGCAGCACCGGCAGCTCGTTGAGCCAGCGCAGCGTGCGCGAGGACGGCAGCGCACCACCTTTCTCGCTGCGCTTGAGCACGCGCCCGGCCCAGATGAAGTAGGCCAGCAACACGGCGACCAGGGTCAGCTTGGCGTCGATCCAGTGCGTACCGGCGGTGACGTTCGGCAACGCCCGCGGAAATACCCGCCAGCCTTGCCACAGGGCCAACCCGAACAGGAACGCGATGCCGAACATGTTGTGGCCGAACTTGTACAGCCGCCGCCCCATCAACTGCAGCCGAACCAGCACCGCCGGCTCATGCGCCGCTTCGGCCAGGTTCACCAGGATCCGCGGCAGGTAGAACACCGTGGCCATCCAGGCAATGACGAACAACAGGTGCAGCGACTTGATCAGCAGATAGGTCATGGCAAGGACGCGTGGCCGCTGCGACGCGCAGCACTCGCGATGATAGCGCGGGGATCGCCGGTCAATCCCGCGCCGGCCCGATGCGCTCCAGCAGTGCATGCAGCAGGCGGTCCTGCTGGGCCGCATCGAGCGGCGCATCGTGGCGGTTGGTGATCTGGAAGAAATCCTCCACCCGCTCGCCGAAGGTGGCGATGCGCGCGTCGTGCACGCGCACCCCGGTGGCCAGCATCACCTGGGCCACCGCGGCCAGCAAGCCGGGACGATCGGTGCCGACCAGGGCCAGCTGGGTGCGGTCGCCGGCGGCGTGGAAGCTGATCTTCGGGGTCATCTGGAAGTGTTTCTGGTGGCGCGACATGCCGCGCTTGCTCGGCTGCACGCCGGCGGATTGCGCCAGGGCGCGCTGCAGCCGCTGCTGCAGTTCCTCCGCACGCGCCGCGCTGACCGGCTGCTGGCTGTCTGCGTCGAGCAGCAGGAAGGTGTCCAGCGCCATCCCGGTTGGCGAGCTGAGGATGCGCGACTCCATCACCGAGAAGCGCAGCCGGTCCAGCACTGCGGTGACGGTGGCGAACAGGCCGTCGCGATCGGGCGTGTAGACGAACAGCTCGGTGCTGCCGCGCACCGACAGCGGATGCACCGCCACCAGCGGCAGCGCCCCCTGCGCGCGCAGGATCGCCGTGGTCTGCCAGGCGATCTGTTCGGGCCGATGACGCAGGAAGCTGAGCTGGGGAAAGTCGGCCCACACGCGCATCACGTCGGCCTCGGCATGGCCCTCGTTCAACAGCAGCGCCAGCGCATATTCGGAACACTCGTGCACGCGCACGCCGATGTCGCGCGGCAGTTCCACGTCGCTGCGCAAGGCATAGCGGGTGCTGGTGTACAAGTCCGCCAGCAAGCGGTCTTTCCAGCCGTTCCACAGCCGCGGACTGGTGCCGATGATGTCGGCGATGGTCAGCAGGTACAGCTGGCCGAGCCGCTCGCGATTGCCGACGACTTCCGCAAACCGGTGCACCACGTCCGGATCGGTGATGTCCTGGCGCTGCGCCGTGGTGCTCATCAGCAGGTGCCAGCGCACCAGCCAGGCCACCCGCTCGACATCGCCGGGCGGCAAGCCGAGCCGGGTGCAGAAGGCGCGCGCGTCCTGCTCGCCCAGTACCGAGTGGTCGCCGCCGCGGCCCTTGGCGATGTCGTGGAACAGTCCCGCCAGCAGCAGCACCTCGGGTACCGGCAGGCCGGCCCAGATTTCGCAACCCAGCGGAAACTCGCGCTGCGCCGACGGGTCGGCGAAGCGCGCCAGGTTGCGCAGCACGCGCAAGGTGTGTTCGTCGACCGTGTAGACGTGGAACAGGTCGTACTGCATGCGCCCGAACACCTTGCCGAACGCAGGCAGGATCGCCGCCAGCAGGCCGTGCCGGTTCATCCGCCACAGCGCCTCCACCGCCGGCGCACCACGCCGCAGCAGTTGCAGAAAGACGGCCAGCACCTCGCGCTCGTCGGCCAGCGCATCGCCATGGGCGGCGGTGGCCTGGTGGATGCGGCGCATGGTGTCGGCGCTGAAACCGAGCACGCCGGGCTGGTCCATGCGGGCGATGAAGATCTCCACCAGGGCCGCCGGCCGGCGCATGAAAAGCTGCGGGTCACGCGCCGCCAGACGCTTGCCGTAGCGGATGAAATCGACACCCACGGGCACCGCTTCGTCCGGCAGTTCCAGCATCTCCTCGAAGCGCTCGGCCACCTGCACGCCGAGCCGCTCGACCTGGCTGGCGGCGCGGTAATAGCCCTGCATGAACTGCTCGACGCCGAGGTTCTTCTCGTGCTCGTCCTCGAAGCCCAGCCGCGCGGCCAGCGCCCGCTGGTAGTCGAACAGCAGCCGTTCCTCGGCCCGGCCCGCCTCCAGGTGCAACGCGTAGCGGTAGCGGCGCAGGACGGCTTCGGACTGCTCCAGCGCGGCTTGTTCGGCGGGATCGAGCAAGCCCTCGACCACCATGTCGGGCAAGTCGTTCGCATGCGCCAGCCGCCGCCCCATCCAGCGCAGCGAATCGAGCGTGCGCAGGCCGCCCGGCCCGTCCTTGAGGTTCGGTTCGAGGTTGTAGGCGGTGTCGTCGAAGCGGGCATGCCGCGCATTGCGCTCGGCCAGCCGGGCAGCCAGGTATGCCTGCGGCGGCCACAGCGCCGGGTCCTCGACGATGGCCCGCAGCCGCGCATCGAACGCCGGATCGCCGGCCAGCCGCTGTGCGTCCAGCAGGCTGGTGAACACGCTGGCGTCCTGCGCGGCCAGCGCGCGGCACTGCGCGGGATCGCGCACTGCATGGCCGACCTTCAGGCCGACGTCCCACAGCGTGGCGAAGAACTGCTCCAGCGCGCGCAGGCGCGCCGGTTCCGGCGCCTGCACCAGGGCCAGCAGGTCCACGTCCGAGTACGGAAACAGCAGGCCACGGCCGAAGCCGCCGACCGCGAACAGCGCCGCTCCGGTCACCTCGCCGAGGCAGGCCATCCATACGTGCGCCACGATGCGCGCCACCGACTCGCCCCGGCGCCGCGCCAGCGCGCTGGCGTCGGCGCCATCGCGAAACGCGGTGGCCAGCGCGCGGTCGACGTCGCCCAGCAACTGCCGCAAGGCCTGCCGCGCCTCGGCCGAAACGCCCGAGCGCGGCACGGCGGACGGTAGGCGCGGCATGGGCGGAAGCACGACGCTCATTGGCGGGGCCCGGGACAGCGGAGAAGGATCACCAGTCTGCCACGCCGCACCGGGCAGATGCCGTACCCTGGCGGCAACACCGCTCTTCCGAATCCCGAATCCCTACTCCCGGCTTTCAACAGACGAACGTCTGGTCATCCCGGCTCTCAGGCATCCGGCCAGGGCGTGAGGATCTCGAAACCGTCGTCGGTCACCGCCAGCGTGTGCTCCCATTGCGCCGACAGCGAGTGGTCCTTGGTCACCACGGTCCAGCCGTCCGGCAGCTGGCGGGTCTGCGGTTTGCCGGCGTTGATCATCGGCTCGACGGTGAAGGTCATGCCCTTCTTCAGTTCGATGCCGGTGCCGGGCTTGCCGTAGTGCAGCACCTGCGGCTCGTCGTGGTAGACCTTGCCGATGCCGTGCCCGCAATACTCGCGCACCACCGAGAAACCGGCCGCCTCGGCATGCTGCTGGATCGCATGGCCGACATCGCCCAGCGTGGCGCCCGGGCGTACCGCCTGGATGCCGCGCATCATGGCCTCGAAGGTGGTGTCGACCAGCCGCCTGGCCAGCACCGACGGGGTGCCGGCGATGTACATGCGGCTGGTGTCGCCGTGCCAGCCGTCCTTGATCACGGTAACGTCGAGGTTGACGATGTCGCCGTCCCTGAGCACCTTGCCCTCGTTCGGGATGCCATGGCAGATCACGTGGTTGACCGAGGTGCACAGGGTCTTGGGGAAGCCGTGGTAGCCGACGTTGGCGGGGATCGCCTTCTGCACGTTGACGATGTGCTCGTAGGCGCGCCGGTCCAGCTCCTCGGTGGTGACGCCGGGCTTGACGTACTCCTTGAGCATCGCCAGCACTTCGGCCGCCAGCTTGCCGGCGACGCGCATGCCTTCGAGGTCTTCGGGGGATTTCAGGGTAATGGCCATGTGTTCCACTCATATGGCGGCAGAAGTCCTTGAAATCCAGCAACTTGCCGCGCCGCCGGCATACCGGCTACAATTTCGGAGTTTTGCAGGGCTGACGTGTCCGTTTCGTGGTCGGCCGGCGCAAAGCGAACCGGGATTGTAACCCGCAGCGGTACAACACCCAAACCAACGCCACACACGCATCGGCACCGCCTTCGGGGTGCTGCGGCACGCCCACCAAAAATCGGGCCAGTCGCGGTCGAAGCCGGGGATGCGTGGAGGTCCCAACCCCCGGGCTCGTCGAGCCCATACAATTCGGAGTTACACCATGGCCCAAGTCACCATGCGCCAGATGCTCGAAGCGGGCGTCCATTTCGGTCACCAGACCCGTTACTGGAACCCCAAGATGGCCCCGTACATCTTCGGCGCCCGCGGCAAGATCCACATCATCAACCTCGAAAAGACCCTGCCGCTGTTCACCGACGCGATGAACTTCCTGTCGGGCCTGGCGCAGAAGCGCGGCACCATCCTGTTCGTCGGCACCAAGCGTTCGGCCCGCGAGCCGCTGGCTGAGGAAGCTGCGCGCGCCGGCATGCCGTTCGTCACCTCGCGCTGGCTCGGCGGCATGCTGACCAACTTCCGCACCGTGAAGCAGTCCGTTTCGCGCCTGAAGGAACTGGAAGCGGCCGAGACCGACGGTTCGTTCGACAAGCTGGTCAAGCACGAAGTGCTGGCCCGCCGCCGCGAGCGCGAGAAGCTGCAGGCCTCGCTGGGCGGCATCAAGGACATGAACCGCCTGCCTGATGCCTTGTTCGTGATCGACATCGGCCACGAAGACATCGCCGTGCAGGAAGCCAAGAAGCTCGGCATTCCGGTGATCGCCGTGGTCGACACCAACTACAACCCGGAACTGGTCGACTACGCGATCCCGGGCAACGACGACGCGATCCGCGCGATCCAGCTGTACGCCCGTGCCGCCGCCGACTCGATCCTCGAAGGCAAGGCTGCCGCGCCGGCCGCCGCCCAGGGCGACGCGAACGACTTCGTCGAGCTGGACGAGGAAGGCAACCCGGTCGCCAAGATCGATCGCAAGCCGGCCCCGCGCCGCGACGCCGCCCCGCGCAAGAGCGCCCCGCGCCGCGACGGCGGCCGTGACGGCGGCCGCGGCCCGCGCAACGACGGCGCGCCTGCCGCCAAGTAAGCGCGACGACGGCGGACGTTCACCGCCGCCGTCGCATCCGCACGCGATAACCGCGCCGTAGCCACGAGTGGCTGCGGCGCATTCAAGCATTAGAGGATTACCGATGAGCAATATTTCCGCACAACTGGTCAAGGAGCTGCGCGAGCGGTCCGGCGCCGGCATGATGGAATGCAAGAAGGCGCTGGTCGAGAACAACGGCGACATCGACGCCGCGATGGAATGGCTGCGCAAGTCCGGCCTGGCCAAGGCTGACAAGAAGGCCAGCCGCGTCGCCGCCGAAGGCCGCATCGTGGCCGCCCAGGCCGCCGGCAAGGCCGTGCTGGTCGAGATCAACTGCGAGACCGACTTCGTCGCCAAGGACGCCAGCTTCCTGAAGTTCAGCGACACCGTCGCCGACGTCGCGCTGAACTCCGGCGCCGCCGACGTCGACGCGCTGAAGGCTGCCGCCTATCCGGGCGCCAGCAACGTCGAGGAAGCCGCCAAGGCGCTGATCGCCACCATCGGCGAGAAGATCGACGTGCGCCGCATGGCCCGCGTCGAGAGCGACGGCGTGATCGGCAGCTACATCCACGGCGGCCGCATCGGCGTGCTGGTGGCGCTCAAGGGCGGCTCCGAGGAGCTGGCCAAGGGCATCGCGATGCACGTGGCGGCGATGAACCCGGCACACATCCGCGCCGAAGACGTGCCGGCCGAATTCCTGGCCAAGGAAAAAGAGATCGCGCTGAGCCTGATGTCCGACAAGGAAAAGGCCAAGCCGGCCGAGATCCTGGAGAAGATCATCGCCGGCAAGATCCACAAGATCGTGTCCGAAGTGACCCTGCTCGGCCAGCCCTACGTGCTGGACACCAACGTGACCGTGGCCGAGGCGCTGAAGAAGGAAGGCGCCGACGTCGTCTCGGTGGCCCGCCTGGCCGTCGGCGAAGGCATCGAGAAGGTGGAAGAGGATTTCGCCGCCGAAGTGATGAAGCAGGCCGGTCTGAGGTAATAACTGGCAAACCGGCCCGTGGCCGGACTGTTCAGAAAAGGCAGCGCTTCGAATCAAGGGCCGCGGGAAACCGCGGCCCTTTTCATTTCCGCGGTTGCCGGGAGCCTGGCGGCACGCACCCTCGTTTCTCACTCCTCGTCCCCGACCACTGCTCTCCGCTACAATGCGCCGGTTTGCCCCACACAATCCGGAGAATCCATGAGCGACCAGCCCAAGTACCGCCGCATCCTGCTCAAGCTCTCCGGTGAAGCACTGATGGGCGAGGCCGATTACGGCATCGACCCGAAGGTGATCGGCCGGCTCGCCGACGAGATCATCGAGGTGCAGAAGGCCGGCGTGCAGATCGGCATCGTGATCGGCGGCGGCAACATCTTCCGCGGCGCCGGCCTCGCCGCCGCCGGCATGGACCGGGTCACCGGCGATCACATGGGCATGCTGGCCACCGTGATGAACGCGCTGGCGATGCAGGACGCGATCGAGAAACGCGGCGGCTTCGCGCGCGTGACCAGCGCGATCCAGATCCACGACGTGGCCGAGGATTACATCCGCCGCCGCGCGATCCGCCACATCGAGAAGGGCCGCATCGTGCTGTTCGCCGCCGGCACCGGCAACCCGTTCTTCACCACCGATTCGGCCGCCGCGCTGCGTGCGGTGGAGATCGGCGCCGACCTGCTGCTGAAGGCGACCAAGGTCGACGGCGTGTACACCGCCGACCCGGCCAAGCACGCCGACGCCACCCGCTACGACCGGCTCGGCTACGACGACGTGATCGAGCGCAAGCTGGAGGTGATGGACACCGCCGCGATCGCGCTGTGCCGCGACCAGCAGATGCCGCTGCGCATCTACGACATGACCGCGCCGGGCAACCTGATGCGGATCATGCGCGGCGAGTCGATCGGCACCCTGGTCGACGGCGGCTGACCGCGCCGCAGCAAGCCCCGTTCCCTGCCGCTGCTATAATCGAACGTTGCCAGATTCACCGGGAAGCGCCACATGCTCAACGACATCAAGAACGACGCCCAGACCCGCATGGGCAAGAGCATCGAATCACTCAAGCACGACCTCACCCGCATCCGCACCGGCCGTGCCAGCACGGCGCTGGTGGACGGCATCAAGGTCGCCTACTACGGCTCGGACATGCCGCTGACCCAGGTCGCCTCGGTGTCGCTGTCCGACGCGCGCACGATCATCATCACGCCGTGGGAAAAGGCCATGGTGGCGCCGATCGAGAAGGCGCTGATGGCCTCCGACCTGGGCATCACGCCGACCACCGCCGGCACCGTGATCCGCCTGAACATGCCCGCGCTCACCGAGGAGCGCCGCAAGGAACTGGCCAGGCACGTCGGCCACGAGGGCGAGAACGCCAAGATCGCGATCCGCAACGTGCGCCGCGACGCCCTGCAGCAGGTCAAGGACCTGCTCAAGGAAAAGCTGATCACCGAGGACGACGACCGCCGCATCGACGACGAGATCCAGAAGCTCACCGATCGCGCAGTGAAGGACGTCGACGCCGTGGTCAAGGCGAAGGAAGAGGAGCTGATGGCGCTCTGAGCGCCGTCGTTTCCATCATGTCCGGCGCCGAAGCCGCCAAGGTTCCGCGCCACATCGCCATCGTGATGGACGGCAACGGCCGCTGGGCCAAGGCTCGTCACCGTCCGCGCAGCTTCGGCCACAACGCCGGCCGCAAGGCCGTGCGCGAAGTGATCGAGGCGTGCCTGCGCGAGGGCGTGCAGGCGCTGACCCTGTTCGCCTTCTCCAGCGAGAACTGGCAGCGCCCGCAGGAAGAAGTCGGCGCGCTGATGGGTCTGTTCGTGCGCGCGCTGGACAAGGAAGTGGACGAACTGCATGGCCACGGCGTGCGCCTGCGTTTCATCGGCGATCTGGCCGCGTTCGACGAGGCGTTGCGTGAGCGCATGCAGGCCGCGATGACCCGCACCGCCGGCAACGACAAGCTGCAGGTGAACATCGCGGTGAGCTACGGCGGCCGCTGGGACATCGTGCAGGCCAGCCGCCAGGCCGCCGCCGCGGTGGCGCGCGGCGAGCTGCGCGCGGACCAGATCGACGAGGCCCGGCTTGGCCAGTGGATGAGCCTGGCCGAACTGCCGCCGCTGGACCTGTTCATCCGTACCGGCGGCGAGTGCCGCATCAGCAACTTCCTGTTGTGGCAGGTCGCGTACGCCGAACTGTACTTTACCGATACCTTGTGGCCCGATTTCGACCAGGCCTGCCTGCGTCGGGCCATCGAAGACTATGCCCGCCGGGAGCGCCGTTACGGCCGCACCGGCGAGCAGGTCGCCACCACTTCCTGAGGATTTCCATGCTGCTTCAGCGCATTCTCACCGCCCTGGTGCTCGCGCCGCTGGCGATCCTGATCATCCTGCTGCCGCCGACCGGCATCTTCGCGACCATCGTTGCGCTGGCGTTCCTGGCCGCCTGGTGGGAATGGGCCGAGCTGAGCGGCCTGAACAGCCGCCCATGGCGCATCACCCTGCTCGTCGTGGCGGCGGCCGCGTTCGCCTTGCTGTGGCACGCCCATGCCACGCTGCTGACCCCGCTGCTGCTGGCGGCCGGCATAGCCTGGTGGCTGCTGGCCTGCCTGTGGCTGCGCCATTTCGCGTTCGCCGCGGCGCCGACCCGCGAGAACCTCGCGCTGAAGCTGCTCGCCGGCGCGTTCGTGATCTTCCCGACCTGGGTCGCCCTGGTCAGCATCCACGCCCGCGCGCCGCACGGCCACTGGTGGACCCTGCTCGCGCTGGTGATCGTGTGGGCGTCCGACATCGGCGCGTATTTCAGCGGCCGTACATTCGGCAAGCGCAAGCTGGCACCGCAGATCAGCCCCGGCAAAACCTGGGCCGGCGCGTACGGCGCGATGGTGGCCGGCGTGCTGGTCGCCGAGGCCGGCGGCTGGCTGCTCGGCGTGCGCGGCGCCGCGCTGCTGGCGCTGGCGCTGCTGGCCGCGATGACGGTGGCGGTGTCGATCGTCGGCGACCTGATCGAGAGCCTGATGAAGCGGCATGCCCAGGTGAAGGATTCGGGCACCATTTTCCCCGGCCATGGCGGCCTGATGGACCGGCTGGACAGCGTGTTCGCCGCGCTGCCGGTGTTCGCCGCCGGCCTGCTCTTGCTGGACATCTGAAGATGCGCAACATCGCCGTTCTCGGCGCCACCGGTTCGATCGGCGGCAATACGCTTGACGTCATCGCGCGTCACCCGGAGCGCTTTCGCGCCAGCGTGCTGACGGCGCATCGCCAGGTCGAGGCGCTGGCGGCCCTGTGCGTGCGGCATCGGCCGGACCTGGCGGTGATCGCCGACCCGGCGCTGGAAGCGGACCTGTCGCGCCGGCTGGCTGCCGCCGGCGTGCGCTGCGAAGTGGCCAGCGGCCACGCCGCACTGACCGCAGCCGCCGCCGGCAACCTGTGCGACACCGTGGTCGCCGCGATCGTCGGCGCCGCCGGGCTGGAATCCACGCTGGCCGCCGCGCGCGCCGGCAAGCGCCTGCTGCTGGCGAACAAGGAATCCATCGTGATGGCCGGCCCGCTGCTGCTGGAAGCGGTCGCCGCCGGTGGCGGCGCGCTGATCCCGGTCGATTCCGAACACAATGCGATCTTCCAGTGCCTGCCGGGCGGGCGCCCCGACCTGCGCCGCAGCGGCGTGCGCCGGCTGATCCTGACCGCTTCCGGCGGCCCGTTCCGCGGACGCACGCGCGCCGAGCTGGCCGACATCACGCCGGACCAGGCCTGCAAGCATCCGAACTGGGTGATGGGCCGCAAGATCTCGGTCGATTCGGCCACCCTGATGAACAAGGGACTGGAGGTGATCGAGGCGCACCACCTGTTCGGCGCGCCGGCCGCGGCGATCGACGTGGTGGTGCACCCGCAGAGCCTGGTGCACTCGATGGTCGAGTACGTCGACGGCTCGGTGCTGGCCCAGCTCGGCAACCCGGACATGCGCACCGCGATCGCGCACGCGCTGGCGTGGCCGGAGCGGGTCGAATCCGGCGTACCGTCGCTGGACCTGGCCGCCTGCGCTCCGCTGCAGTTCGAGCCGCCGGACCTGGTCACCTTCCGTTGCCTGGCGCTGGCGTTCCAGGCACTGCGTGCCGGCGGCGACGCCCCGGCCGTGCTGAACGCCGCCAACGAGGCGGCGGTGGAAGCGTTCCTGGCCGGCGCGCTGCCGTTCCTGTCGATCGCCGACGTGGTCGAGGCGGTGCTTGCGGAACTGCCGGCGCAAGCCGTGGTCGATGTTGAAACCCTTTGTGAACGCGACCGCACGGCCCGGGAGGCGGCTCGCCGCGTTCTGCGCAATGCTTGCTGATATTCTTGCTTCGATGACTTTTCGCCACGGTACTTGATGACTTCCTTCTTCGGCTCGGTGTTCTGGTTGCTGGTCACGCTCGGCGTGCTGGTGACCTTCCATGAATTCGGCCACTACTGGGTCGCGCGCCGTTGTGGGGTCAAGGTGCTGCGCTTCTCGGTCGGCTTCGGCAACGCGATCTGGAAACGCATCGGCCGCGACGGCACCGAGTACCAGATCGCCGCGATCCCGCTGGGCGGCTACGTCAAGATGCTGGACGCGCGCGAGGGCGAGGTCGACCCCGCGCTGCGCGAGCAGGAATTCACCGGCAAATCGGTGTGGAAGCGCATCGCCATCGTCGCCGCCGGGCCGGGTTTCAACCTGATCTTCACCATCGTCGCGTTCTGGCTGATGTTCATGCTGGGCCGCCCGGACGTGGCGCCGGTGGTGACCGCGGCGCCGCAGAGCCTCGCCGCCAGCGCCGGCATCCAGCCGGGCGACCGCATCCTCAGCATCGATGGCCGCACCGTCACCACCTGGACCGATTCGATGGACGTGGTGGCCAACGCCCTGCTCGGGCGCGCGCCGCTGCCGCTCACCGTGCGCGGCCAGGATGGGCGATCGCGCGAGCTGGTGCTGCCGCTGGACGAATTGCCGCCGGGCCAGGACGTGGGCCAGTACCTGGGCAAGCTCGGCCTGAAGCTGGCGCCGCCGCCGGCAATCGCCGCCACCGTGATGCCCGGCCAGCCGGCCGCGCTGGCCGGCATGCAGGGCGGCGACCGCATCGTCAGCGTCAACGGCCAGCCGGTGAGCGACTTCATCGCGTTCGGCAAGCTGGTGCAGGCCGAAGCCGTCAAGTCGCCCAGACTGGCGATCGGCATCGAACGCGCGGGCCGGCCGCAGCAGCTCGACGTCACCGCCAAGTGGGAATCGCTGGAAGGCCAGCCGCAGAAATGGGTGATGGGCGTCGGCGCCCCGCCGGCCGAAACGGCCACCGTGAGTTACGGCCCGGTCAAGGCGCTGGCCGCTTCGTTCGGCACCACATGGCGCAACACCACGCAGACCTTCAGCATGCTCGGCAAGATGCTGACCGGCGAGGCCTCGACCCGGAACCTGTCCGGCGTCATCGGCATCGCCGAAGTGGCGAACGCCTCGGCCAGCATGGGCCTGCCCTGGTTCCTGCAGTTCCTGGCGCTGGTGTCGCTGAGCCTGGCGATCCTCAACCTGCTGCCGATCCCGGTCCTGGATGGCGGACACCTGCTGTATTATCTTGTGGAGTTGATCAAGGGCAGCCCGGTCAGCGAGCAGGCGATGGTCGTGGGCCAGTACATCGGCCTGGCGTTGCTGTTCACCCTTATGGGGCTGGCGTTCTACAACGATATCCACCGCATGCTGCTGTCGTGATGCCGATGCCCGGCGACTGCAGCATGCCGACGACACGCCTGCCTGCGCCAGCCGCAGCATGGCGCGGCGGCGTGTCAACCCGTGCACTCCCCTGGTGGGGTGCGGATTCCCTTTCGAGGCAGGGCCTGTCCCTGCCTCATGCGTTGATCGGGGCGGCTGCGCTGGCCGCTCCATCGAAATAACCCAACGGAACCGACGATGAAGCGTATCGCCGCGCTGATTTTGCTTGCCTCCCTCTCCGCCAATGCGTTCGCGTTCGACCCGTTCGTGGTGACGGACATCCGCATCGACGGCCTCAGCCGGATTTCCGCCGGCACCGTGTACAACTACCTGCCGATCAACAAGGGCGACCAGTTGACCAACGACGGGGCCCAGCGGGCCATCCGCGCGCTGTACCGGACCAAGTTCTTCAGCGACGTCGAGTTCGACCGCGAAGGCAGCATCCTGGTGATCAAGGTGGTCGAACGGCCCTCGATCGCCAAGCTGACCCTGCGCGGCAACAAGGACATCAAGACCGACGACCTGAAGAAGGGCCTGAAGGAAATCGGCCTCACCGAAGGCGAGACCTTCGACCGCCTGGCGCTGGACAACGTGCAGCAGGAACTGATCCGGCAGTACTACAACCGCGGCAAGTACAACGTGTCGGTCGACCCGCACGTGACCCGGCTGGACCGCAACCGCGTCGCCGTCGAGATCGAGATCCGCGAAGGCAAGGCGGCCAAGATCAAGGAACTGAACATCCTCGGCAACCACGCGTTCACCGACAAGCAGATCCGCGACGGCTTCGAATCGGACACCACCAACTGGATGTCGTGGTATTCGAAGGACGACCAGTATTCGCGCGAGAAGCTCTCCGGCGACCTGGAGAAGCTGCAGTCCTACTACATGGATCGCGGCTACGCCGATTTCGGCGTCGACTCCACCCAGGTGGCCATTGCGCCGGACAAGCGCGCGATGTACATCGACGCCAGCATCAAGGAAGGCGAGATCTACAAGGTCGCCGACGTCAAGCTGCTCGGCGAGCTGATCCTGCCGGAGAAGACCATGCGCCAGCTGGTCTTCGTCAAGGCCGGCGAAACCTTCAACCGCGCCGCGGTCGAAGCCAGCAGCAAGGCGATCAAGGCGGTGCTGGCCAATATCGGCTACGCCTACGCCAAGGTCACCCCGATCCCGAAGCTGGACAAGGAAAAGCGCACGGTCGACCTGACCCTGTACGTCGAGCCCGGCCAGCGCGTATACGTGCGGCGGGTGGTGTTCCAGGGCAACACGCGCACCGAGGACGGCGTGCTGCGCCGCGAGATGCGCCAGCTCGAAGGCTCCTGGTACTCGCAGGCGGCGATCGACCGCTCCAAGGTCCGTCTGCAGCGGCTGGGCTATTTCAAGACGGTCGACATCGACAAGAAGCTGGTACCGGGCACCCAGGACAAGGTCGATGTCACGGTCAAGGTCGAGGAGCAGTCCGCCGGCAGCATGCAGTTCGGCATCGGCTATTCGCAGTACTCCGGCATCATCCTGAATGCCTCGGTGTCGCAGAACAACCTGTTCGGCAGCGGCGACAGCTTCTCGATCAGCGGTGAGCGCAGCACCTACTACACCCGCCTCGGCCTCAACTACTACAACCCCTACCTGACCGACAGCGGCATCGGCATCGGCTACAGCGCCTCGTACTCGAAGACCGACTACGGCAATACCGATTTCGCGAACTACGCCACCAGCGCGAAGAGTTTCTCCACCTACCTCGGCATCCCGATCAGCGAGACCGACGGCCTGCGCGTGGGCCTGGGCATCAGCAGCAACAAGGTCAACCTGTTCCCGGGCTACAGCCCGCTGGTGCTGATCGACTACCAGAACGAGATCGGCAACAAGACCATCCACACCTGGACCGGCACGCTGGGCTGGAACCACGACACCCGCAACGGCTACTGGGCGCCGACCCGCGGCGGCCTGCTCTCGGCCTCGACCGACGTCGCCCTGCCCGGCTCGACCGTGCAGTACTGGAAGCTCTCTACCGAGGCGAACCACTACTGGCCGATCGGCAAGGGTTTCGTGCTGTATCTGGATGGCCGGGTCGAATACGGCAAGACCTACGGCAAGAACGGCATCAGCGACGAGGCTTACGATCAACTGGCGGCGGCCAGCAAGGCCGACAACCCCAGCCAGAGCCACATCATCACCGACATGCGCCAGGACCTGCCGTTCTGGCAGAACTCCTACGCCGGCGGCGTGCGCGACGTGCGCGGCTTCCAGGACAACACGCTGGGGCCGCGGGTCTGCATCGACGGCAGCACTCCCAACGCGGGCGGCATGTGCAACAACGGCGCGTATTACGCGCAGCCCATCGGCGGCGCGTTCAAGGTGCTCGGCACCGCGCAGGTGTTCCTGCCGCTGCCGTTCCTGAAGGACGTCAACACCGCGCGCGTGTCCTGGTTCATGGACGTCGGCAACGTCTACAAGGATTACAAGAGCTTCGATGCTTCCGAGCTGCGCGCGTCCACCGGCATCTCGCTGCAGTGGCAGGCGCCGATCGGCCCGCTGATCATCAGCCTCGCCGTGCCATTCCGCTCGAAGGACGCGGACCGCCACTACGAGGAGCGCATCCAGTTCACCTTCGGCAGCCAGTTCTGACCTGATCCGGAGATCGGGGGACCGAAGAAAGCGCGGCCAGGCCGCGCTTTCTTTTGCCGGCCTGCTTTCGCCGGCTTGGCGCACTGCACGCCGCGGCGCCACCCCCTACAATGGCCGGCAGGTTCCGGAGTACGCATGAGCGCAATCAACTACACGGTGGCCGAACTGGCCGAGCGGTTCGGCCTCAGCTTCAGCGGCGATGGCGCGCGGGTCATCGACGGCGTCGGCACGCTGGCCGGCGCCGGCCCCAGCCAGCTGAGCTTCCTCTCCAACAGCAAGTACACCGCCCAACTGGCCGCCGCTCGCGCCGGCGTGATCGTGCTGCGCGAGGAAAACCTCGCCGACTGCCCGACGGCGGCGCTGATCGCGCGGGATCCGTACGTCGCCTATGCGCGCATCGCCGCGCTGTTCGAACGGATGCCGGCCGCACCGGCGGGCATCCACCCCAGCGCCGTGGTTGCCGCCGGGGCGCAGGTCAGCGCCAGCGCCAGCATCGGCCCCGGCTGCGTGATCGCCGACGGCGCGGTGATCGGCGACGGCGTCGTGCTCGGCCCGCACTGCATCATCGGCGAAGACTGCACGGTCGGCGCACAGTCGCGGCTGGTGGCGCGGGTCACCCTGGTCACCCGGGTCACGCTCGGCCAGCGCGTGCTGGTGCATCCCGGCGCGGTGATCGGCTCGGACGGCTTCGGCCTCGCCTTCGACAAGGACCATTGGATCAAGCTGCCGCAGCTCGGCGGCGTGCGCATCGGCGACGACTGCGAGATCGGCGCGAACACCACGATCGACCGCGGCGCGCTGGACGACACCGTGCTGGAAGAGGACGTGCGGCTGGACAACCAGATCCAGATCGCCCACAACGTGCACGTCGGCGCGCACACCGCGATGGCCGGCTGCGCGGCGGTGGCCGGCAGCGCGAAGATCGGCCGCTACTGCATGATCGGCGGCAACGCCGGCGTGCTCGGCCATCTCGAACTGGCCGACCGGGTTACCATTACCGCCAAGAGCCTGGTCACGCATTCGATCCGCGAGCCCGGCGAATATTCATCCGGCGTGCCGCTGCAGGACAACCGCCAGTGGCGGAAGAACGCGGCGCGCTTCAAGCATCTGGACGAGTACGCGCGCCGATTGTCGGCGCTGGAGAAGGACAGCAACAATGAGTGAGAAAAGCGACTTCATGGCACTGCCGATCAACGTGGAGCAGATCCAGGAACTGCTGCCGCACCGCTACCCGTTCCTGCTGGTGGACCGCGTGGTCGAGATCGTGCCCGACGCCAGCGTGGTCGCGTTGAAGAACGTGACCATCAACGAACCGTTCTTCCAGGGCCACTTCCCCGGCCACCCGGTGATGCCCGGCGTGCTGATCATCGAGGCGATGGCGCAGGCCGCCGGCCTGCTGACCCAGCTGAGCCGCCGCTTCAAGGGTGACAAGGGCAGCCCGCTGTTCTATCTGGTCAAGGTCGACAACGCGCGCTTCAGCGCACCGGTGGTTCCCGGCGACCAGTTGCGTTTCGAAGTCAGCCAGAAGCGCCTGGTGCGCGGCATGGGCCTGTTCGTGGCCCGCAGCCTGGTCGACGGCAAGGAAGTGGCCAGTTGTGAACTGATGTGCGCCGCGAGGGCCCACAAATGATCCATCCCACTGCGCTGATCGACCCTTCCGCCATCATCGGCGCCAACGTCAGCGTCGGCGCGTACAGCGTGATCGGCGCCGAGGTCGAAATCGGCGACGGCACGCAGATCGGTCCGCATGTGGTGATCGAAGGGCCCACGAAGATCGGCCGCGACAACCGCATCACCCAGTTCGCCTCGCTGGGCGGCGCGCCACAGGACAAGAAATGGCAGGGCGAACGCACCGAACTGGTGATCGGCGACCGCAACCTGATCCGCGAATTCACCACCATCAACCGCGGCACCGGCCATGGCGGCGGCATCACCCGCATCGGCGACGACAACTGGGTGCTTGCCTACGTGCACGTGGCGCACGACTGCCAGATCGGCAACAACGTGGTGTTCTCCAACTACTCGGCGCTGGCCGGGCACGTCACCATCGGCGACTGGACGATCCTGTCCGGCTATTCGGGCGTGCACCAGTTCTGCAAGGTCGGCGCGCACGCGTTCATCGGCATGGGCTGCCTGGTCGGCCACGACGTGCCACCGTTCGTGATGATGGCGAACGAGCAGCAGGGCCGTCCGCGCGGCATCAACAGCGAGGGCCTGAAGCGCCGCGGCTTCGACGCCACGCGCATCGCCGCGATCAAGCGCGCCTACCGCACGCTGTACATGGCCGGCCTGCCGCTGCCCGAGGCGCGCGAGAAGCTGGTCGAGCAGGCACGCGAAAGCGACGACGTGCGCGCCATGCTGGAATTCATCGACCACAGCGAGCGTGCGCTTGCCCGATAAGCGTGAAACGCTTATCGGGAAATCAAACACGCGCTCTTGCCCTCATTTGGACGTAAAGCCGGAGGCGTTGACATGCAAACCAGCGAAGCCTCCCCCCTGATCGCCATCCTCGCCGGCGAAGACTCCGGCGACCAGCTCGGCGCCGACCTGATCGTGGCGCTGCGCCAGCGCTACCCGCAGGCGCGCTTCGTCGGCATCGGCGGCGCGCGCATGCAGCGCGAGGGCTTCGACTCCTGGTACGACATCCGCGAACTGTCGCTGTTCGGCTTCAGCGAGGTGATCCGCCACCTGCCCCGCCTGCTGCGGCTGCGCAAGGCGCTGGTCGCGCGCCTGCTGCAGGCGCAGCCGGCCGTGGTGGTCGGCATCGACGCGCCCGACTTCAACCTCGGCGTGGAACAGCGCCTGAAGCAGGCCGGCGTGCTGACCGTGCACTACGTCAGCCCGTCGGTCTGGGCCTGGCGCGAGAAGCGCGCGGAGAAGATCGGCCGCAGCGCCAGCCGCGTGCTGTGCCTGTTCCCGATGGAGCCGGCGATCTACGCGAAGCACGGCGTCGACGCCCGCTTCGTCGGCCACCCGCTGGCCGACCGTTTCGCGCTGGTGTCCGACCGCGTCGGCGCGCGCGAGATCCTGCAGCTGCCGCAGCAGGCGCCGGTGCTGGCCGTGCTGCCCGGCAGCCGGCTGTCCGAAGTCGGCCGGCTGGGCCAGGTCTTCATCGATGCGGCGAACCGCGTGGCCGCCGCCGTGCCCGGGCTGCGCGTGGTGATTCCGGCCGCCAACCCGCAGGTGCATGCCAGGCTCGGCGAACTGCTGGCCCGCGGGCCGCAGGACGAAACCGCGCCGCTGTTGCTGGACGGCCGGGCGCACGAGGCGATGCTGGCCGCAGACGTGGTGCTGCTGGCCTCCGGCACCGCCACGCTGGAGGCGATGCTGGCCAAGCGGCCGATGGTGGTGGGCTACCGCGTCGCGCCGCTGAGCTACCGCATCGCCCGCGCGCTGAAGATGCTGAAGACCGACGTCTATGCGCTGCCGAACATCCTGGCGCGTGCCGCCGGCCTCGGCGACGGCCCGCTGGTGCCCGAACTGATGCAGGACGATTGCACCGCCGGGAACCTGGCCGCCGCCACGCTGGCGCTGTTCAAGGACAGCGAGCGGCGCGGTGCGATCGTCGCCGCGTTCGAGCAACTGCACCAGGCCCTGCGCGGCGGCCTGGAAGGCCACGCGGGGGATCGTGCGGCAGCGGCGATCGCCGAGCTGATCGACGCGAAACGTACCGATGGATAAGCGCCTGTCCAATACCTGCTGCCCCGAACCGCCCGCTCGGGAAGAGGAGCGGGCGAACGCAAGGAGCATCTTCATCGCCGGCGTCGACGAGGCCGGCCGCGGCCCGCTGGCCGGACCGCTGGCGGTGGCCGCGGTGATCCTCGATCCGGCCCGCCCGATCGTCGGGCTGAACGACTCCAAGCAGCTCAGCGAAGCGAAGCGCGAAGCGCTATATCCGCTGATCATCGAGCGCGCGCTGGCGTACTGCATCGTGTTGATCGAGCGGGACGAGATCGACCGCCTGAATATCTTCCAGGCCACCATGGCCGGCATGAGCCGCGCCGTGGCCGGTCTCGCACCGGTCGCCCACGAGGCCCTGATCGACGGCAACCAGTTGCCGAAGGACCTGCCCTGCCCCGGCCGCGCCATCGTCGGCGGCGACGCGCTGGAACCGGCGATCAGCGCGGCGTCGATCCTGGCCAAGGTCAGCCGCGACCGCGTGATGGTCACGCTGGACGGCGTGCATCCCGGCTACGGCTTTGCCGCGCACAAGGGCTACGCGACCCCGGCGCACCTGGCCGCGCTGCAGCAGCTCGGGCCGTGCGCGCAACACCGCCGCAGCTTCGCGCCGGTACGCCTGCTGCTGGACCAGGCGCGATTGTTCTGACCGATCGGCGCGGGATTCCCATGCTCGAACGGCCCGGTCGCGAACCCGCTGAGATTGATCCGCATAGCCCATTCGTCTATGCAACTTTTCCTCGCGCGGGCGCATCATTCGCTACAGGAATCGCGATCAGCACGGACGCACCGGCAACACCGGCCCGTCGTCCCTACGAGACTCGCCGGGCACGGTCACAAGCGCACCCAGTAGCAGGAGTCGTGCCATGATGCTTCCCACCAACCGCCCCATCGCGCCACCGATGCCGACCCCCGCCTTCACGCTACCGGCGGACGACACGCGCGACGCCGCCCACGCCCCCGTGACGCCACACGCCGACTACAACCTCCGCCCGCTGGCGGTGGACAGCCTCGACCACTACGTCATCCGCCTCGACGAAAACGAACGGTTTCACGTGGTCTGATGGCCACCGGCCGTCCCGCGACATGCGCTGACCGCTGTCCCTTTCTCGGCGCCAGGCATGTTGCTACGCTGGCGTCATCAATCGTGGGATGGATGACATGCGCAGGATCGGCGTCGCACTGTTGGGCCTCATGCTCTGCTTCAACGCCAGGGCCGACGTGAAACCCGGCGAAGCGCCGCCGGACGCCTTGGGTACGACCCAGCGCGGGCAAGTGGTGACCGTCTCGTCCCTGCACGGCAAGGTCGTGGTGATCAGCTTCTGGGCCACCTGGTGCGGCTACTGCATGAAGGAGCTGCCGGTACTGGCGGGCCTGCAGACGCTGGCCACCGAACGCGGCCTGCCCCTGCAGGTGGTCACCATCAACCACGAGGAAGATCGACAGACCTACGTGCGGACCGTTCGCGCCCTGCGCCCGCGCCTGCCCGGCCTGCTGATGACCTGGGACCATGACGGTGCCCTCGGCAAGCCCTACGGCACCGACAAGGGCATCCCGGTCATGGTGATGCTGCATCGCGACGGTACCGTGGCCCATGTGCACGTGGGCTACGGCGAAGACATGCTGGACAGCTTGGTCGCCGAGATCAACGCGCTTCTGGCCGAACCGGCGCCGCCGGCGGTGGCCGCCGCGCCGGGCTGAGCGGGGCTTCCGGCGAGGCGCCGCCGCGCTTCGCGCAAACCGCGCATAAGTCAATCTTGCCGCTGGGCAAGGCGCCGGGTAGCCTGCGGAGACTCACCGCGCAAGAACGCATGACCGTCCGCTATACCCACCTGCACCTGCACAGCGAATATTCGCTGGTCGATTCGACCATCCGCATCAAGGCGCTGGTCGCCGCCTGCGTGCGCGACGGCATCCCGGCAGTGGCGCTGACCGACGACAGCAACATGTTCGCGCTGGTGAAGTTCTACAAGGCCTGCAGTGCGGCCGGCATCAAGCCGATCGGCGGCTGCGACCTGTGGATCTCCGCACCGGACGACCCGCGCCCGTGGCGGCTCACCTTGCTGTGCCAGGATCGCGACGGCTACCTCAACCTGTCGCGGCTGGTCTCGCGCGCGTGGCAGGAAGGCCAGCACGGCGGCCGCGCATTGGTCGAAGCCGGCTGGCTGAGCGCCGACGCCAGCAGCGGACTGATCGCCCTGCTCGGCCGCGACAGCGAAGTCGGCCGCATCGCGCTGAACCAGGGCGCCGAGGCCGCGCTGGCGAAGCTGCGCCCGCTGGCGCGGCTGTTCTCCGAGCGGCTGTACCTGGAGCTGACCCGCTGCGGCCGCGACGGCGAGGAAAACTGGAATACCGCCGCGCTGGCACTGGCCGCCGAACTCGGCCTGCCTGTGCTGGCCAGCAACGACGTGCGCTTCCTCAAGCAGGACGACTTCGGCGCGCACGAAGCGCGCGTGTGCATCAACCAGGGCCGCGTGCTGGCCGACCCGAAACGCCCGCGCGAGTACAGCGACCAGCAATACCTGAAGACACCCGACGAGATGGCCGCGCTGTTCGCGGATATCCCCGAGGCGCTGGAAAACACCGTCGAACTGGCGAAACGCTGCACCCTGGAACTCAAGTTCGGCACCTACTACCTGCCCGACTTCCCGGTGCCCGAAGGCCACGACCTCGACAGCCACATCCGCGAGCTGTCGCGGCAAGGCCTCAAGGAGCGCCTGGCCAGCGCGCCGCTGGCCGCCGGCCACACGCTCGCCGACTACGAGGCGCGGCTGGAACGCGAGCTGGACGTCATCGTCAAGATGGGTTTCCCCGGCTACTTCCTGATCGTGGCGGACTTCATCAACTGGGGCAAACAGAACGGCATTCCGGTCGGCCCCGGCCGCGGTTCCGGCGCCGGTTCGCTGGTCGCCTGGGCGCTGAAGATCACCGACCTCGACCCGCTGCAGTTCAACCTGCTGTTCGAGCGCTTCCTCAACCCGGAACGCGTGTCGATGCCCGACTTCGACATCGACTTCTGCATGGATCGCCGCGACGAGGTCATCGACTACGTGGCGCGCAAGTACGGCCGCGACCGCGTCAGCCAGATCATCACCTACGGCTCGATGGCGGCCAAGGCGGTGCTGCGCGACTCCGGCCGCGTGCTCGGCATGGGTTACGGCCAGGTCGACAAGCTGGCGAAGATGGTGCCGCCGCGGCCGCTCGACCTTACCCTGTCCGATGCGCTGGGCCGCTCGGAGAAGTCGAAGAAGGAACCCGATCGCGTCGTCAGGGAGTTCTGCGAAGCGTACGAGCAGGACGAGGACGCCCGCGCGCTGGTCGACCTGGCGCTGAAGCTCGAAAACCTCACCCGCAACGCCGGCAAGCACGCCGGCGGCGTGGTGATCGCGCCGACCCCGCTGACCGACTTCGCGCCGCTGTACTGCGAAGCCGGCGGCGGCGGCGTAGTGACCCAGTACGACAAGGACGACGTGGAAGCGGTCGGCCTGGTCAAGTTCGACTTCCTCGGCCTGCGCACGCTCACCATCATCGACTGGGCGGTGAAGGCGATCAACGCCCGCCGCGCGAAAACCGGCGAAGCGCCGCTGGACATCTCGGCGCTGCCGCTGGACGACCCGGCACCGTACGATCTGCTGAAGAAGGCGCAGACCGTCGCCGTGTTCCAGCTCGAATCCTCCGGCATGCAGCGCATGCTGAAGGACGCGAAACCCGACCGCTTCGAGGACATCATCGCGCTGGTGGCGCTGTACCGCCCCGGCCCGATGGACCTGATCCCCAGCTTCATCGCGCGCAAGCACGGCCGCGAGGACGTGGAGTATCCCGACCCGCGCGTCGAGCCGATCCTGAAGGAGACCTACGGCATCATGGTCTACCAGGAGCAGGTGATGCAGATGGCGCAGATCGTGGGCGGCTACTCGCTCGGCGGCGCCGACCTGCTGCGCCGCGCGATGGGCAAGAAGAAGCTGGAGGAAATGGCGAAGGAGCGCGCCAAGTTCCGCGAAGGCGCGGCGAAGGACGGCCTCAGCGGCGAGAAGGCCGATTCCATCTTCGACCTGATGGAGAAGTTCGCCGGCTACGGCTTCAACAAGTCGCACGCCGCCGCCTACGCGCTGGTCTCCTACCAGACCGCCTGGCTGAAGGCGCACTACCCGGCCGAATTCATGGCCGCGACGATCTCCTCGGACATGGACAACACCGACAAGGTGGTGACCTTCCTGGACGAATCGAAGGCGATCGGCATCACCGTGCAGCCGCCGGACGTCAACGCGTCCGAGTACATGTTCGTGGCGGTCGAGCCGAAAACGATTCAATACGGATTGGGCGCGATCAAGGGCGTCGGCCAGGGCGCCTGCGAATCCATCGTCGCCGAGCGCGCCCACGGCAAGTACACCGACCTGGCCGACTTCTGCCGCCGCGTCGATCCGAGCCGGCTCAACCGCCGCGTGCTGGAAGCGCTGATCCTGTCCGGGGCGCTGGATGCGCTGGCGGCGAATCGCGCCAGCCTGATGCTGCAGCTGCCCGACGCGATCAAGGCCGCCGAGCAGCACCTGCGCGACCGGCAGTCCGGCCAGAACGACATGTTCGGCGCCGCCATGGGCAGCGCCACGCCGGTGCTGGAAATCGAACTGCCGACCGTGCCGGAATGGCCGCTGGAGCAGAAGCTGCAGGGCGAGCGCGACACGCTCGGGCACTACCTGTCCGGCCATCCCACCGACCCGTGGAAGGACGAACTGGCGCAACTGTCGACCTGCCCGCTGGGCGAGATCGTCGACCGCTACCAGCCGCCGAAGCCGCGCCGGAACGACAACGACGACGGCAACCGTTTCCGCCGCGGTCCCGACACGCCGTGGACCGTCGCCGGCATGGTCACCGCCGTGCGCAAGCGCGGCGACAGCGATGCGTTCGTGCGCCTGGAGGACGGCAGCGGCATCATCGAGGTGAGCTTCTTCGGCGAGCTGTACCAGCAGATGGCGCCGCTGCTGACCCGCGACGAGATGCTGGTCGTGGATGGCGGCCTGCGCATCGACGAATTCTCCGGCGGCGGCTTCCAGCTGCGCGCGCGCAGCGCCTGCTCGCTGGCCGACGCCTGCCGCCGGCATGCGCGTCTGCTGCAGCTGAAATTGAACGGCATCGGCCCGGGTTTCGTCGAACAACTGCAGCACGCGCTGGCCGGCTACCGCGGCGGCCGCACCAGCGTGACGCTGCACGGTTATCGCAACCGCCACGCCCAGGCCGATCTCGAACTCGGCGAAGGCTGGCGCGTGGAAGCCATCCCGGAACTGCTGCGCGCCGTACGCGCCCTGCCCGGCGTGCAAGCCGCGCGCCTGCGCATCGTCAAGCAGCAGGATTGACCGGCCGCCTACCGTTTGCTGCTGCTCTCCATTATCGCCTTCAGGTCGGCAAACGGATTGCCCGTCGCCGGCGGCGCATCTTCAGCCGCCATCACCCCGCCACGCACGTGGTCGATATGCCGCGAGTGCTCGTTGTCGTGGCAATACACGCACAGCAATTCCCAGTTGCTGCCGTCCGGCGGGTTGTAGTCATGGTCGTGATTGCGGTGGTGCACGGTCAGTTCCTGCAGGTTCGCGCGGGTGAACTCGCGCGCGCAGCGGCCGCACACCCACGGATACATCTTCAGCGCGCGCTCGCGATAGCCCAGCTCCCGCTGCTCCGCGTTGCGCCGGGCCTCGGCCACGATGCGGTCGAGCTTGGCGTTGTCGATGACGGGTTTGCTGGGCATGGCGTGGATCCGGCGAAAGCCAAGGGCTCGATGGGGCGGACGATAGCGCAATCGTCCGGCCTGCGGCAGGCATGTGCCGACCCCGTCACAGCCATACGGCGGCGTTCTCGCGTTTTCCTGCGGGACGGTATACTGAGCCGCTTCTGTGCCATGAATTGCAGCGAATGAACCCCAACTTCCTCGATTTCGAACAACCCATTGCCGAACTGGACGCGAAGATCGAAGAGCTTCGCCATGCCAGCAGCGGCCAGGCGTTCAATATCGACGAGGAAGTCGGCCGCCTGCGCGAGAAGCTGAAGGTCAAGACCGCGGAAATCTTCCGCAACCTCAACTCGTGGCAAACCACCCAGCTGTCGCGCCACCCGGCGCGCCCGTACACGCTCGACTACATCGGCGTGATCTGCGAGGAATTCCACGAACTGGCCGGCGACCGCATGTATGCCGAAGACGCGGCCATCGTCGGCGGCCTCGGCCGCATCAACGGCCGACCGGTGGTGATCATCGGCCACCAGAAGGGCCGCAACACCAAGGACAAGGTGCGCCGCAACTTCGGCATGCCGCGTCCCGAGGGCTACCGCAAGGCGCTGCGCCTGATGAAGATGGCCGAGCGTTTCGGCCTGCCCCTGCTGACCCTGATCGACACTCCCGGAGCCTACCCCGGCGTCGGCGCCGAGGAGCGCGGCCAGAGCGAGGCGATCGCGCGCAACCTGCTGGAGATGGCCGAGCTGAAGGTGCCGATCATCTGCACCGTGATCGGCGAGGGCGGCTCCGGCGGCGCGCTGGCGATCGGCGTGGGCGACCGCACGCTGATGCTGCAGTACTCGACCTATTCGGTAATCTCGCCGGAAGGCTGCGCCTCGATCCTGTGGAAGAGCCCGGACAAGGTGAAGGACGCCGCCGAGGCGCTGGGCATGACCGCGCCGCGGCTGCTCGAACTGGGCCTGATCGACAAGGTCGTGCGCGAACCGCTGGGCGGCGCGCACCGCAACCCGCGCTCGATGGCGATCCGCCTGAAGGCGGTGCTGCTGAAGCAGCTCGACGAACTCGAGGCGATGCCTCTCGCCGACCTCCTCGAACAGCGCTACAAGCGCCTGCGCGGCTACGGCGCTTACCAGGAATAAGCGCCGCCGCGGTCACGCGGCGGCCATCACGCACTTGGCGCTACCATCGGCATCACCTTCATGCTGCCGGGATCCGTCATGGCCCACGACAAACTTGCGGTACTGATCGACGCCGACAACGCGCGCCCGGCGATCGTCGAGGGCCTGCTCGCCGAGATCGCCAAGTACGGCACCGCGCACGTCAAGCGCATCTACGGCGACTGGACCAAGCCCGACCTCAACGGCTGGAAGGAAGTGCTGCTGCGCCACTCGATCCAGCCGATCCAGCAGTTCCGCTACACCGTCGGCAAGAACGCCACCGACTCGGCGATGATCATCGACGCGATGGACCTGCTCTACGCCGAGCGCTTCGACGGCTTCTGCATCGTCTCCAGCGACAGCGACTTCACCCGGCTCGCCTCGCGCATCCGCGAATCCGGGCTGACCGTCTACGGCTTCGGCGAACGCAAGACGCCGGAGCCATTCCGTACCGCCTGCGACAAGTTCATCTATACCGAGGTGCTCGCCGGGGCATCGGCCAGTACCGCCGAAACCGAAGCCGCGCCCAAGCAGCGCTCGGCGAAGGAACTGCGCGGCGATTCGCACCTGATGAACCTGCTGCGCAACGCGATCGAGGCCGCCTCCGACGAGACCGGCTGGGCCGGCCTGGGCGCGATCGGCAGCATCGTCAACAAGCAGTCGCCCGACTTCGACTCGCGCAACTACGGCTACGCCAAGCTCAGCGGCCTGATCAAGGGCATCGGCCTGTTCGACACCGAGGAGCGCCTGATCGGCAACGGCAAACACATCTACGTGCGGCCCCGCGACGGCAAGAAGTGAACGATCCGCTGCGCCAGCACCTGCACGCCGCGCTGGCGGCAGCGCCGCCGGCTCCGCTGTGCGTGGCGTTCAGCGGCGGCCCGGATTCCAGCGCTCTGCTGCACGCGCTGGCGCAGTTGCCCGAAGCGCGTGCGCGAGGACTGCGCGCGCTGCACGTCGATCACGGCCTGCTCCCGGACAGTGCGGCCTGGGCCGCGCACTGCGAACATTTCTGCGCCGCACTGGACGTGCCGTGCGAGGTACTGCGCGTGCAGGTCGACGGCGACGCCGGCAGGGGCGTGGAAGCCGCCGCCCGCGACGCGCGCTACGCCGCACTGGCTACGTCATTGCGCGACGGCGAATACCTGTTGCTCGGCCACCATCGCGACGACCAGGCCGAAACCGTGCTGCTGAAACTGCTTCGCGGCGCCGGGCCGGAAGGGCTGGGCGGCATGCGCGCGCTGCGTCCGTTCGGCCGCGGCCAGTTGTGGCGGCCGTTGCTGGCGCTGTCGCGGCGGCAACTGCGCGATTACGTCGAGGCACAGCGGCTGGATTGCATCGACGATCCGTCCAACCGCGACACCCGCCTGACGCGCAACCAGCTGCGCCACGAAATCCTGCCGCGCCTCCTGCAGCACTGGCCGCAGGCGGTGGATTCGATCCTGCACAGCGCCGCCCTGTGCCGCGCCGCCGCGGATGCGCTGCAGACGCAATGGCTGGCCGCATTCGATGCGTTGCACGACCCCGCCAGCGGCAGTCTGGACGCCCGTGGCTGGCTGGCGCTGGCTCCGGCACTGCGCGAACCGCTGCTCGATCACTGGCTGCATGCGCGCGGCCTGTCCGCCCCCACCAGCGCGCAGCGGCGGCAGATCGAACGCCAGTGCGGCGCGCGTGCGGGCCAGCTGCCGTGCATCCGCTGGACCGGCACCGAACTGCACATCTGGAAAGGCCGGCTGTGGGCCTTGCCACCCGAGCGCGTCGTCGACGCCGACTGGCAGGCGTCCTGGCACGGCGAGGCATTGGCGCTACCCGACGGCGGCGAACTGCGGCTGACCGTCGCCGGCATCCGCCTCGCCGGGCCGCTGCAGGTGCGCCTGCGCCGAGGGGGCGAACGCATCAAGCCGGATGGCGACGCGCATACGCGCGAACTTCGCGACCTGTTCCAACAATCGCGCCTGCCGCCGTGGCAGCGCAACGCCTGCCCGCTGCTGTATGCCGGCGACGAACTGGTCGCGGTCGCCGACCGCTGGATCAGCACCCGCGGCAGCGCGATTTTCCGCCACGCCGGCGCCCTGCCGCGCTGGCGTCCGGGGCGCTGATCCAGGTCACGCCAGGGGTTTTCCGCAGCCCGCGCGGATTGATTCCGGACGCCCGCTGCGCTAGCGTTGCGGGTCATGGCCAAGACCGCTCCCGCCCCCGGCAAGACCCCGCCCGCCGCCGACTTCGAACACTCCCTCGACGAACTGGAGCAACTGGTCGCGAAGATGGAAGGCGGCGACATGAGCCTGGACGAATCGCTGGCCTCGTTCGAGCGCGGCATCGGCCTGTTCCGTCATTGCCAGCAGTCGCTGGAGCAGGCCGAACTGCGCGTGCGCCTGCTGCTGGATCCCGATGCTCCCGACAGCGCCGAACCGTTTGAACCCGAACTCTGAACTTGGTCCCGCCCTGCAAGCATTGATCCTCCGCGCCGAACAGGCGCTGGATCGCAGCCTGCCACCGACCGAACAATCCCCCGCCGACCTTCACCGCGCGATGCGCTACGCCGTGCTTGGCGGCGGCAAGCGGCTGCGCCCGCTGCTGGTCTACGCCGCCGCGCACGCACTGGGCGAAGACGGTCCGTCACTGGACGCCGCCGCCTGCGCGGTGGAACTGATCCACGCCTATTCGCTGGTGCACGACGACCTGCCCGCGATGGACGACGACGCGCTGCGCCGCGGCCGCCCGACCTGCCACATCGTGTTCGGCGAGGCAATGGCGATCCTTGCCGGCGACGCGCTGCAGGCGCTGGCGTTCGAGATCCTCGCCGACGACACCTCGCGCCAGACCGACACCGCCACCGGCATGGCGATGCTGCGCGCGCTGGGCCGCGCCTGCGGCGCCGAAGGCATGGCCGGCGGCCAGGCGCTGGACCTGGCAGCCGTCGGCCATCCGCTGACGCTGGGCGAACTGGAGCACATGCACGCCTGCAAGACCGGCGCGCTGATCCGCGCCTCGGTGCAGCTGGGCGCACTCGCCGCCGGCGCTGCCGGCGATGTCCTGCAGGCGCTGGACCGCTACGCCCACGCGGTCGGCCTGGCGTTCCAGGTGCGCGACGACATCCTCGACGTGGAAGGCGAATCGGCGGTGATCGGCAAGACCGCCGGCAAGGACGCCGCCGCCGCCAAACCCACTTTCCCCTCGATCATCGGCCTCGACGCCTCGCGCGCCCGGCTGGCCGAACTGACCGACGCCGCGCTGGCCGCGATCGCGCCACTGGGCAAGCGTGCCGGGCTGCTGGAAGAGCTGGCGCTGTACGCCGCCCACCGCCGTTATTGATCGAACCCCGCGCAATGAAAAGGGCGGCTTGCGCCGCCCTCGTTTCATCACGCGAAGCGTTGTTTCAGTTGACCAGCCGCAGCGTGAACGGGTAGCGGTAGGTGGTGCCCTCGTTCGCCTTGATCGTGGCGATGATCACGAACACCAGCCAGCCGATCGCCAGCACCGCCAGCAGCAGGAAGCCGATCAGGATGAAGCACAGGATCCAGCCCACGATGGCGGCGATCGCCACGGTGATGTTGAAGTTCAGCGCTTCCTTGCCCTGGTCGTTGACGAACGGCATGGTGTCCTTCTTGATCAGCCAGATCACCAGCGGGCCGATGATGCTTCCCAGCGGAATGATCACGCCGACCAGCGCGGACAGATGCGCGAACATCGCCCACTGACGCTCTTCGGCGGAAGGGGCCCCGGCCATGGGCGGCTCGTTCGGCGGGGGCGGAATGACAGACTCGGGTGGAACGCTCATGCGCATCTCCTTGTAGTCAGAACTTGCGTCGACGGCTCGCCGGCCGCTGGCCGGTTGTGCCGATGCTAGCAAGCCTTGCGCCGCTTTGCCGCATGAATCTTCGGCCCGGCGGCAATCACCGGAATCCGCGGGCTACTCGCCGGCCACCGTCATCCGCTCCAGCAGGATCGAGCCGGTGAGGATGTGCGAGCGTGCATCGACATCCGTGCCCACCGCGACGATGCCGGCGAACATCTCGCGCAGGTTCGCCGCGATGGTGATCCCTTCCACCGGGTAAGCGATACGGCCGTTCTCGACCCAGAAGCCGGCCGCGCCGCGCGAATAATCGCCGGTGACGGTGGACACGCCCTGCCCCATCACCTCGGTCACCAGCAGGCCGCTGCCCAGGCGTTGCAGCATGCCCTCGAAATCGCTGCGCTCGCCGTCGGCGCTGCCTGGCTCCACGATCAGGTTGTGGATGCCGCCGGCATTGCCGGTCGACTGCAGCCCCAGCTTGCGCGCCGAGTAGCTGCCCAGCACGTAGCGCGCCAGCACGCCGCCTTCGATCAGCGCGCTGTCGCGGGTGGTCACGCCCTCGGCATCGAAGTTGCCGGAGCCCTGGCCGCGCGGCAGGTGCGGCCGCTCGTCGATGTTCAACCAGGCCGGCATCACCGGCTTGCCGACATGGTCGAGCAGGAAGCTGGCCTGGCGATACAGCGCGCCGCCGCTGACCGCGCCGAGCAGGTGGCCGATCAGCCCGCGCGCCAGCTCCGGCGCGAACAGCACCGGGCACTGCCGTGTCGACAGGCTGCGCGCGCCCATCCGCGCCAGCGTGCGTTCGGCCGCCTTGTCGCCTAGCGCCTGCGCGCTGATGAAATCGCCGGCGGCGCGCACGCTGTCGTACCAGTAGTCGCGCTGCATGCCGTCCTCGTCGCCGGCGATCAGCGCCAGCGACAGCGAATGCCGCGTGCCGCGCTCGCGCCCCACGAAGCCGTGCGAATTCGCGTACACCGACAGCCCCTGCCCGGCCTGCACGCTGGCGCCGTCGGAATTGCTGATGCCGGCGTGCGCGCGGCCGGCCGCCTCGATGGCGATGCCCAGCTCGATCGCGCGCGCGGTGTCGATGTCCCACGGATGCCACAGGTCCAGATCGGGAAACGCTGTCGCCATGCGCGCCGCATCGGCCAGCCCCGCGGCCGGATCGGCCTCGGTGAAGCGCGCGATCGCGCAAGCCTGGTCCAGCGTGGCCTGGATCGAATCGGGGTTGAGGTCGGCGGTGCTGGCCGAACCCTTGCGCTGGCCGAAGTACACGGTGAGCCCGAAACCGCGGTCGCGGGTGTGCTCCACCGTCTCCACCTCGCCCAGGCGCACGTTCACGCTGAGCCCGGTGTCGACGCTGGCGGCCACCTCGGCCTGGCTGGCGCCGGCGGCGCGGGCGCGGCGGATCACGTCCTCGGCCAGCTCCGCCAGGCGGTCGAGTTCGGACTCGCTACGGTCCGGCAGGTTGCGGTCCTGGCTGATGGCAACTTCGCTCACGTTTGGGCTTTCCTGGGGATTAGACGGGTAGAATAAGCGGTTCGCGACCGCAGGCTCCCGAGTTGGGGGCGCGGCGGCGAAATGAAAAGAGCTGCGGAGAACGCCCATGCACCCCACCGCCGGCATCTATCGTCACTACAAGGGTCAGCGCTACCGCGTGCTGGGCACCGCGCACCACAGCGAAACGATGGAGCCGCTGGTGGTCTACCAGGCGCTCTACGGCGACCACGGCCTGTGGGTGCGCCCCGCCGCGATATTCAGCGAGACCATCGAACTGGACGGCGAGCCGATCGCCCGCTTCGCGCTGGAACAGGCCGAACTGGACCCTGCCGAACTGGACCCGGCCGAACAAGGCCCGGCCGGGCTGGCCAGCAACGACCCGCACGCCTGATCCACCCGCTTTTCTTCTGGAACGAACCCGTGAGCCCGAGCCGCAGCCGCAACCAGACCGAACTCGACGACGAGGACTACGGTCCCAGCCGCACCCAGCAGCGCCGCGAGGCACTCGCCGTGCTGGTATTGGCGCAGCAACTGGTCGATCTGCAGCCGAGCCGCCTGGCCAAGCTCCCGCTGCCGGACGACGTGCGCCGCGAAATCGACATCACCCGCCGCATCACCTCGCACGGCGCGAAGAAACGCCAACTCGCCTTCCTCGCCAAGGTGATGCGCCGCTACGGCGAAGAAGACTTCGCCGCCGTGCGCGCCGAACTCGGCGAGAACCGCGAGAAGCAGCGCCAGGAAACCGCGGCAATGCATCGCCTTGAAGCGATGCGCGACCGCCTGGTCGCCGAGGACGAAGCCGCGCTGTCCGAGCTGATCGCCGAGCATCCGCAGGTCGACCGCCAGCACCTGCGTTCGCTGGTGCGCCAGGCGCGCATCGAGAAGGACACGCCGAACAAGCCGCCGCGGGCGTATCGGGAGATCTTTCAGTTGTTGAAGGACCTGGCACAGGCGGACGATTCGACCGAAAGCTGAGCGATTCGCCCTACCGCTTATTGCGGAACGCGCGGAGAAACCTGGGCGCCCATCGCCGTCATTCCGGCGAAAGGCGGTTCCGCCTCAGCCTCTCCAACTCGTCATTCCGGCGAAGGTCGGAATCGCTCTTGCCTCTGTTGCCCGAAGCAGAGCGGTCGGCTGCCGCAGGCAGACGAAAGCTCTCCGCTCCGGATACGGCAAAAAGGCACCGTGTGCGGCGGTGAAGCGAAGTCGACAGACCGCGCAGCAATTACACATGAGCCACATACAGCGCGGGCGCCCTCCTCGCGGCGGACGCCCGCGCATGGCGCATCGCGGAAGTTACAGCCCCGCGTTCAACGCACTCACGATGCCGCTGCCGAAGCCGCTGGCGTAGTCCCAGCCGACCGTGGCGGTTTCGCCGCCGTTGCTGCCCGAGGTGATGTCGTGGTAACTGGCGGTGGACACCGTGTACAGGTGCGGCGCCGCGAAGCCCAGCGTCGGGTGCGCCGCGAGCATGCGCGCCCAGGTGGCCGCAAACAGCGGGGCCGCCAGACTGGTGCCGCCGTACTGCGCATTGCTGCCGTTGACGATGATGATGGAGCCCGAGTTCGGGTCGGCATCGAACGCCACGTCGGCCACGTCGCGGGTGGTGCCGCCGCCCTGGGTTTGCCAGCTCGGTTTGGGTTCCACCGTGCTCGGGCTGCCGCCGGCCTTGCTCCACAGCGTCTCGCTCACCCAGCTGTTCGACGTGCCGGTGGTAAGCGTGGTGCCGCTCACCGCCACCACGTAGGGCGAACTGGCCGGATAGCTCGGCGTGGTGCCGCCGGGCGACTTGCCGCACTCGTTGGAGCCGGCGTCGCCGGTGGAGATGGAGAACGTCTGCCCCTGCGCCACGCCCAGCGCGAAGATCTGGTCGTCCGCCGCCATCGAGCCGTCCTGGTAGGCGCCGGTTTCGCACTCGCCGAGCGACACGTTGATGACCTGCGCCACGTTGTCGCTGACCACGCGGTTGAACGCCGCGGTGAGCGCGCTGTTGGTCAGCGAGTTGGCCGCGTAGAAGATCAGCTTGCCGACGCCGCCGGACATGCCGACGATATCCTGGCTGTCCAGATCCCACTCGGGCGTGCCGCTGGTGTCGGTGCCCGGCGTGCCCACCGTCACTACCTGGGTGTTCACCGCGGGCAGATGGTTGGCGGTGGTGAAGCTGGTCAGGTCCTTCAGCGGCTGGGTCATGTCGCCGTCGCTGATGATGCCCACGGTGATCGTCGAAGCGGCCGGCGTGCCGCCCACGTTGTAGATCGTCGGGAACGTGGTCGGGTTGTGGCCGACCAGCGTGCTGCCACCGCCTGGCCGGCCGTGGGTCGTCGTGCCACTGTTTTGCAGCGCGGCCTTGACGATCATGGTGTGCGGATGCGTCACGGTCTGCAGGCCGCTCACCGACAGCACGGAATCGGCCAGCGCCGCCGGTACCTTGGCGTCGTCGATGTTGGCGTATGCCGCATGGCCGTTTGCGTCGGTGGCCTTGACGAAGCGTGTGCCGAACGCTGCCCGAGCACTCGCGGCCGTGCCGTCCGCCGAAACCAGCAGACGGTTGGCCGACACGCTGACGTTGGTGAAGCCGGCCCGGCTCAGGTAATCGGCCACGGCCTGCGCCTGCATCTGGCTCGGCAGGAAATTCGCGGCGACATCGCCCGCCTGCAGCCTGGCGCGGAACAGCGGGCTGGCCGGGTTGTGCGCAGCGGCGATGAAATCGTCGAGCGCGCCCTTGTTCTGGATCTTCAGCGCCACCTGCACGTGCAGCGGCATGTCGAATGCCACCAGGTCACTCATGTTCACCGACGCGGCCGGCACGTGGGCGTGCGTGGCCGTCGTTCTCCAGGTGGCGTCGACGCCGGCCGCCGTTGCGACCGTGGACGCCAGCGCCCAGATTGCCCCCATCGCCAGACACAGCGAAGTCTTCTTCATCTGCATGGTTCATCCCCGAAATTGATGGTGCGAACAAAAAAAATCCCGGTCGCCAACGGACCGGAATCGCATGACGCGGCCTTGGTCCCCCCGGACAAATTCCCGACCCCGCCAGTCCTCGACGCTAACACGCCGCGCCCCTGAATGATCCGTGTCCTCGTCAAAAAAATGCAAACAAGCCATTGATTCGCAAGACTTTACGAAACCGCAGGAACTAGCAACCCCTTCGCGACAGCACCGAATCCGGCTTGATGCGCATGCGCCAGGCCGCCTACGTGCGGTGCTTCCTGTCTCCAAGCCTGAAGAAACTCTTCATTCCGGATGCAGCCAACGGGCTGCCGCACCGGATCGCATCGCGGCAAACGCCTGCGACTTCACTCGGGCGAATGGATTTTCCTGCCGGCGGCGGGTTGGCTACGCTTCGGGTGAACAGGCACGACGCCGCGGTTCAGATCGCCAGCCACACGTAAAAGTAGAGCGTGTTGTTGGCGCTGGCGCTGCGCCCTGCCCCGTCGATGTTGTGCACCAGCCCGCTGAAGCGGGTGAAGTACGTGTACTGCAGGCCCAGCCGCACATTCGCCCAGGGTTGCCGCCACGAAGTGGACTGGCCGAACGGGTTGTAGTTGAGTTCGACGATGCCGCCGCGGGTATCCGGCGAGCCGTTGTTGCCGTACAGGGTGACGTCGTTGCTGCCGTTGTCGACGAACGAGGCCAGGGTCACGCCATAGGTCTGGCGATACCAGTAGCTGCCCTTGAGATTGAACGCTCGCAGACTGTCGTGCAAATGGTCGGCGCCACCGTCGGCGTAGGTGGCGTCCAGGCGTTGCTGCTCGTGCACGTACAGCGCGCTTGCGCTGAAGCTGTGATCGGCATGCGCATACTGGTAGCTGGAATCCAGCCCGATATCGCGGAAGCGGTCCGTTGGCCCGGCCGCGGGCACCGCGTCGCCCGCGTCATTGGTGCCGACCAGGCCGCGGCGCATGCTCAGCAGGAATCCGCCGACGGTGAAGTCGCCCCGGGGCAGGTTCCAGGTGTAGGTCACGCGCGCGTACGGCGTGATCCCGCTCAGGCGTCCGCCGTAATCGGCATTGACGCGGCGCAGGAATGCCGGCGACAGCGAGCGATAGCCGCCGGCCTCCAGGTACAAGGCGCCATCCAGTTGCACGTAGGCACTGGCGCCGATCACCTGACCGCCCAGGCCACCAAACAGCATCGGCTGAGCCGGAGCGCCGGGCGCCAGATCCGCCGACATGTACGGGTACATCCACGCCGGCGCGGTGTTGAACACATCGCTGACGGTGGGGTTGTTGCTGACCGTGATGCCCCAGATGCCGGAGTGGCTGCCGCGGCTGAACATGCGCGCGTAGCGCAGGTCCACGTTGTCCCAGCCAAGCAGCCCTCCGTTCTCGGAATAGGTGGCCTGGGCGAAGACGCCGATGTGCTCGCTCAAGCGCCCGGCCAGGAACGCCGAGGCCTGCTGCAGCTCGGTGTTGTCGTTGCTGCCGAAGCCCTTGGCCGGAGCTTCCGGCTGGGCTTTCCGCGTATGCGTGAACGATTCCACCAGCATCGCCGACAGCGGCAACTCCTTCGAGTCGCCGACCTTCATGGTGTAGCCCATCAGCTTGAACTGCCGCCCGAACGCGGTGAGCTCCGGGCCGAAAGCGCCGACGTGACACGCCACGCAGGCGAGTTGGGTTTGCCGCGCATAGGAGGGCACTGCCAGCGCCAGGGTGGGCACGACCGCCAGCCACGCCAGCACCGTCAGCAACATCCAGCGCCGCGGCAGGCGCATGGGGGCGAACCGGCCACCAGCGTGGCCCTTGCAGTGACCGTTCATGCGCATCCGCTCCGCCGCCGGGAAGAATGTCGCCAGCCTGAGCTGATGGATGCACGACGTGTTGACTTCGATCAAGCAACCCGATGAACGGCGCAGCCGCCGTTTCGCCGTGACAGGTCGCCATCGCGCCGGCCACGCACGGGCGCGCAAATACTTTCGAATTCGCGGCTGCGCCGATGGCGAACCAACCCTCTCGCGCGATTACGAGGCGGTGCCGCCCACCGTCATCGAGTCGATCTTCAGCGTCGGCTGGCCCACGCCCACGGGCACGCTCTGCCCGTCCTTGCCGCACACGCCCACGCCTTCATCCAGCGCGAGGTCGTTGCCGATCATCGAGACGCGGTTGAGCACCTCGGGGCCGGAGCCGATCAACGTGGCGCCCTTCACCGGGCGGGTGATCCTGCCGTCCTCGATCAGGTAGGCCTCGGACGCGGAGAAGGTGAACTTGCCGTTGGTGATGTCGACCTGGCCGCCGCCGAAGTTCGGCGCGTACAGGCCCTTCTTCACCGAGCGGATGATCTCGGCCGGATCGTGCGAGCCGGCCCGCATGTAGGTGTTGGTCATGCGCGGCATCGGCAGCGTGGTGAACGATTCGCGGCGGCCGTTGCCGGTGGGCGCCATGCCCATCAGGCGCGCGTTGAGCTTGTCCTGCATGTAGCCTTTCAGGATGCCATCCTCGATCAGGGTGGTGCATTCGGTCGGCGTGCCTTCGTCGTCGATGCTGAGCGAACCGCGGCGGCCGGCCAGGGTGCCGTCGTCGACGATGGTGACGCCCTTCGCCGCCACGCGCTGGCCGATGCGGCCGGAGAACGCGGAGCTGCCCTTGCGGTTGAAGTCGCCCTCGAGGCCGTGGCCGATAGCCTCGTGCAGCAGCACGCCGGGCCAGCCGGGGCCGAGCACCACGGTCATCTGGCCGGCCGGCGCATCGACCGAGTCCAGGTTCACCAGCGCCTGGCGCACCGCCTCGTCGGCGAACGCCAGCGCACGGCCGTTCTCGATCAGTTCGCGGTAGCCGTAGCGTCCGCCGCCGCCGGAGTAACCCTGTTCGCGCCGGCCGTTCTGCTCGGCGATCACCTGGATGTTGATGCGCACCAGCGGGCGCACGTCGGCGGCCAGAGTGCCGTCGGAGGCGGCGATCAGGATGGTGTCCATGGTCGCGGCGAGGCTGACGATGACCTGCTTGATGCGCGGGTCGCGTGAGCGCGCGTACGCGTCGACCTCGCGCAGCAGCGCGATCTTGTCCGGATTCGGCAGGCTCTCGACCGGGTCGATCGCCGGGTACAGCGCTCGCGCGCCGTTCAGCGCCAGCGGCTTGCCGGCGCCGTTGCCGTCGTGCGCGATCGCGCGCGCGGCCTTCGACGCTTCCAGCAGCTGCGGCAGCACGATCTCGTCGGAATAGGCGAAGCCGGTCTTCTCGCCGCTGATCGCGCGCACGCCCACGCCCTGCTCGATCGAATGGCTGCCGTCCTTGACGATGCCCTCTTCCAGCGTCCACGACTCGCTGCGCGAATGCTGGAAGTACAGGTCGGCGGCGTCAATCGACGGCCCCATCAGCTGGGCGAACACGCGGTCGAGGTCGCCGGTAGCGATGCCGCCGGGGGACAACAACTTGCTTTCGGCGAGGGCGATCAGGGAATCCATGGGGCTTTCGTTTGTCTGTGGTCGATCCGGAACTATCTCACATGGGGCTGGCGTCGGCGCCTTTAAAGCCTTCGCGCCGGTCCGCTACCATGCCGGAGGCGCCGGCCGGCGCCCAACGTGAAGGATCACCCGTGAGCGAATATTCGAAGCGCGAAGCCGCCCGCGGCGTCATCGAGCGGGCCGCGCAACCGGTGCGGGAAACTCGCGAACTGCTGCATCGCGACGGCGGGCTGAAACCGGGGCTGGGCAAGATCAGCGGCGTGATCGCGCTCTCGCTGGGCTTCCTGTGCCTGCTGGCGGTGCTCGCGTTCCACTTTCCGCAATACCTGACCACGCCGGATCTGCGCCACAAGTATTCGGTGGACGTGCTGCGCCAGCTGCTGCTGGTCGCGCTGCTGGTGGCGGGCGGCATGTCGCTGGGCAACCTGATCCTGAATCGCCAGCGCAACCTCAACATCGTGGCCTTCGTGCTGGTGATCGCGGCGGTGGCGCTGGGCGGCTCGCGGGTACCGGTGGGCAGCTTTCCCGATCACACGCCGTATATCGGGCTGGACTGGTTCATCCTCGACCTGCTCGGCTCGACGCTGATCTTCGTGGTGATCGAGAAGCTGTTTCCGCTGTACCGGGGCCAGGCGATCTTCCGCAAGGAATGGCAGACCGACCTGAAGCATTTCGCGGTGAACCATTTCATCGTGGGGCTGGCGCTGCTCACGGTGAATTTCCTGCTGCACCATCTGTTCGGCTGGCTGGTCAGCAGCGATTTCCAGCAGGCCGTGCAGCACATCCCGTTCCTGCCGCAGCTGCTGTTGTGCGTGCTGGTGGCGGACATGGCGCAATACTGGACGCACCGCGCATATCACGAGGTGCCGTTGCTGTGGCGCTTCCACGCGGTGCACCACAGCGTGAAGACGATGGACTGGCTGGCCGGCTCGCGCCAGCACATGCTGGAGCTGATCGCCACCCGCGTGTGCGTGCTGGCGCCGCTGTACATCCTCGGTTTCAGCGAGGCCGTGATGAACGGCTACATCCTGATCGTGGGCTTCCAGGCGGTATTCAACCACGCCAACGTGCACCTGCCGTGGGGGCCGCTGAAATACGTGCTGGTGACGCCGGACTTCCACCACTGGCACCACGCCTCCGACGACGAGGCGATCGACCGCAACTACGCCGCGCACTACGCGTTCATCGACTACCTTTTCGGCACCGCGGTGAAGTCGACGAAGAAGTTTCCGGAGCGCTACGGCGTGGTCGGCGACTACATGCCCGACGGTTTCGTCCGGCAGCAGCTGTTTCCGTTCCGCGGCGGCAAGGCACCCGCCGAATCGCCGGAATGACCGCGCCGGTCAGCGCTGGACCGAGCCGGCCTTGGCCGGTGCCGCGGCGCTGCCCGCGGCGGCCGGCAGACCGAGCACCGGCAACGGCACGCGGCCGGCGGCAGGCAGGTTGCCGGCGGGATTGAGCAGTGGCGCAGCCGGCGGCGTGGCGCCGCGCTTCTCCAGCAGGGTCATCACCGGGTTGTCCCAGCTGCCGGTCACGCGGTAGCGCGCGCTGGCGGCCTGGTTCAAACCCTTGCCGAGCAGGCCCTGCACGGCGAAGCCGGCCGCCGCGCCGATCGGGCCGCCGACCACCGCGCCGACCAGCGGCAGGCTGTTGCCGACATGCGGCACCACCAGCATCTGCTGGTCGTAGTCCTTCGCGCGCAGGCCGGTGCGGCCGGTGACGCTGATGTTCGCCGCCGGGCCGGCGATCACCAGGTTGTCGGTGGTGGCGTTGCCGTTGGCCAGCTTGAAGTCGCCGGTGATCGAGTCGAACGCCAGCCCCTTGCCGAACACGTCGCCGAAATCCAGGGTGAGCCGGCGCGGCAGTTCGGTCAGCGAGACCAGGCCGAGCAGCCGCCCCACGCCGGGCGACGCCGCCTCGGGGATGCGGCCGTCGTTGACCTGGATGCTGAGCGTGCCGTCCATGGTGGCCAGCGACAGTCCGCTGGGCGCACCGGGCCAGCTGGCGTCGAGCTGGTCGCGCGTCTTGCCGCCGTTGACCAGTCCGTCGAAACCGAGCGCGCCCAGCATCGCGCCGAGATCCTCGGCGGCGAAGTTGATTCGCATGTGGGTACGGCTGCTGCTGGCGTTGCCGTTCCAGTCGCCGCTGGCGTTGATCTGCACGCGGCTGGACAGCGCACGCAACTGTTCGATGTGCAGGCCGTCCGCGGTCGGCCAGGTTTCCAGGCGCGCTTCGCCGAGCTTCGCGTCGCCCATGCGCAGGTCGCCCACCCACACGTGGAACGGCGGCAGCGCCGCCGGGTTGATCCCGGTATTGGCCGGATCGGGGGCGGGAACGGCAGGAGCCGCGGCGGCCGGTGTCGTGGCGCCGGCGGTGGTTTTGGCCGGATGGCTGGTTGTCTCCGCCGCAGGGTCCTTCGGCCAGTACAGCCGCTTCAGCCGCGCGGTGACGCCGCGCTTGTCCAGTTCCTTCGTCGGCACGCTGTAGTTGCCGAGCATCGCCGGGCCGTCAACGTCCACGCTGAGCACGTCCGGCTGCAGCGTGGCGTGCAGCTTCAACGCGCCCAGCTCGCGGCCGAACCATTCGGCTTGGTCGGTGCTGACGTCGAGGCTCTCCAGTCCCGGCCCGCCGCTGCCGCTGCCGGCCACCGCGCGCTGTACCCAGCCGGTAACGTCGAGCCGGCTGGCGTGGCCGCGGATACGCAGGTCGCGATCCGGCAAGGTCTCGGGCATCTGGCCGCCGAACGCCAGGGTGCCCGCCAGCGGCCGCTGCTCGCCGTCGGCCAGACGCAGGTAGCCGCGCATCGCATCGCCCAGGCTGATCCGCAGCGCGCTGCCGCTGACCGGCAGGCTCATGCTCAAGTGCAGCGGCAGGCTGGCGGCGGCCGGCTTGTGCAGCGGCGCCGGCAGGTCCAGCGCGATGCCGTCCAGCGACGAATCGACGCTGAGGGTCTGTGCCAGCGCATCGCTGCCCGGCACGCGGGCGATGGCGAAGCCGATGTCGAACGCGCTGCGCCCGTCGGCGAGCTGGCCGATCCAGCCCAGCGACGGATAGTCCTGCACCAGCTCGGCCATGCGGTAGTTGCCGCGCAGCTGCGCCGACAGCACGGTGGCCGGGTCGCGGTTGGCCGCCGCGATCGCCAGCTGCAGGGTCGACGGCTGGCCGCGGAAGCCGGCGTCCAGCGGGCCGGCCTGCATGCCGTGCGCATCGAACTTCAGCGGGCCGTTGAGCTTGTCCAGTTTGAGTTTCCATTCCGGCGCGCTGAGGTCGGCGTCCTTCAGCTGGGCCAGGCCGTCCAGTTGCGGTTCCCCGCCCGCCTTCAACGGCAGCGCCAGGTGGAAGTCGAACGTGCCGCTGCCGCCCAGCTTCAGCTTGGCCAGGGTGTCGGCCTCGCGGCTGCCGATCGGGCTCTTGCGCACGAACTCCATCAGGCTGGCGCCGCTGCCGCTGCCCTGCACGTTGAGGTCGAGCAGCGCGTCGTGGAAGTCCGGGATCACGGCGACCGCCCGCTCCGCCTTCACCCCGAGCGAGTGCCCGTCGCTGGCTTCGACCAGCATGCCGTTGTCGATGAAGTTGGCCACCGCGCTGACGCCTTCGGCGCGCGGCCAGCCCTTGCCGTAGTCGAGGGTGAGGTCGCTGATCACCGCACGCGCCTCGAAGCGCCCTTCGTTGTGCCGGAACGGCCAGTCGTGCAGGTCGCCGCGCAGCAGCACCTGCGCTTCGTCGAGGCGGCCCGCCTGCAGGCCGCGATCGAGCCAGGCGATGGTGCCGGGCGACATCGACCCCAGCGGCCAGAACAGCTTGGCGGCGGCCACGTCGGCGTGGTCCAGCTTCGCGTACATGTCCATGAACGGAGCGCTGCCCTGCGCCGGCAGGACCAGCTCGCCACGGGCCTGGCCGGCATAGCCGGCGCCGGTGAAATCCAGCGCGTCGACGCCGATGTGCCAGTCGCCGTCCTGCGGCCAGAACGCCAGCGTGCCGGCCAGCGCCGACATCACGAACGGCTCGCGGAACTCATGCGGAAAGCTCAGCGTGGCGGCCTGCGCCGGCAGTTCCAGCGACAGCGCCTCGGCATCGCCGCGCAACTCGCCGTGCAGGCTGCTCACGCCCGGCAGCTTGCCGACCGGGTCGATGCCCAGGCCGTCGAACGCCAGGCCGACCGAATGCAGTCCCTCGGCATGATTCCAGTGCAGCGCGAGCCGGCCCAGTTCGCCGCGCGGATGGCCGCTGCCCAGCCACTGGGCCAGCGCGGGCGACAGCGCCGGTTTCAGCGCCAGCCACGGCAGCAGCGGCGCCAGCTGCAGCTTGCGCGCGGCGACGTCCACACTGGCGTTGTCGGTGCCGGGTTGATGCACGCCCAGCACCAGCGCGCTGCCGTCATCGCCGGCCCAGCGCACGTCGTAGCCGTCGTCGACATGGCGCACGCCGGCCAATCCGTGCAGCGACGCCACGCTGGCCCTGCCGCCGGTGGGCGCGATCACCGCCAGCGTGTCCAGGTCGAAACGGATCAGGCTGCGGCTCAGCCGCCCCCTGCGCCAGTCGAGCCACGCGCTCAGCTGGCCGCGGCCGTGGTCGACCGTATAGCCGCCCATGTCGATGCCGTCCAGCAACGGCTTCAGTTCGGTGCCATCGACGCTGGCCCACACCTGGCCCGTGCTGCCGTCATCGCGGAAGCGGCCGGCGGTGCGCACCGCCGCGCTCACGCCATCGCGCCGCAGCACGCCGCCGAAGCGGATGTGGCTGCCCTGGTGGCTCAGCCGCAGCTGTTTCGACAGCAGCGTGTAGTGCTTGTCCAGGGTGGCGTCGGTGACCACCACGCGCAGGTCTTCCAGCCACAGGTCGGCCGACAGCCGGCCCAGCGACAGCGGTTGCCGGCCGCCGCCACCGGCCACGCCGATGCCGTTGACGTGCCAGCCGCGGGCGTCGTGCAGCAGGTCCAGTTGCAGGTTGCGCACGTGCAGGTTGAGCAGGTGCCGCGACGGCAGCAGCCAGCCGCCGAAGTCGAACTTCAGTTCGGATTCGGGCAGCTGCAGCACGGCGCCGCTCTCGCCGGCCGCCGCGCCGATGGTCACCCCGTGCATCACGAATTCCGGGCCGGAGCCGGTCCAGCGCCCCTCCATCGAGGCGAAGCTGACCGGACGCTGCAGCCGCGCGCTGAGCTGCGCAGCCACCCAGTCCGGGTGCCGCGCCAGCAGCGGCAGCAGCAACTGGGCCAGCGCCGCGACGACGGCGAGCAGGATCAGCGCGACCCCGGCGGTCCAGCCCGACGCGCGGGCGCAACGATGCAGCCGCCGCTGCCACAACGCGTTCACGCGCGGCGATCCCGGTCGAATCCACGGCAGCCGGATTTACAGCAAGACGACATCAAACTGTTCCTGCGAATAATGCTCTTCAGCCTGGAAGCGTATGCTTTTGGAGATGAACTCTTCCAGTTCGGCGACGGCGCTGGATTCTTCTTCCAGGATCCGGTTGACCACGGCCGGGTTCGCCATCACCAGCAGCTTCTGCGCGTTGAACTGGCGCACCGCGCGGGTGATCTCGCGGAAGATCTCGTAGGTCACCGTTTCGGCGGTCTTCAGCACGCCGCGGCCGTTGCAGGTGGGGCACGGCTCGCACAGCTGGCGGGCCAGGCTTTCGGTGGTGCGCTTGCGGGTCATCTCGACCAGGCCCAGCGCCGACATCGGGTACACCGTGGTCTTGGCGTGGTCGCGCGCCAGCCCCTTGCCGAGCATGCGCAGCACCTGGCGCTTGTGTTCCTCATCGCTCATGTCGATGAAGTCGATGATGATGATGCCGCCCAGGTTGCGCAGGCGCAGCTGGCGCGCCGCCGCCTGCGCCGCCTCCAGGTTGGTGCGGTAGACCGTTTCTTCCAGGTTGCGCGTGCCCAGGTAGGCGCCGGTGTTGACGTCGATCGTGGTCATCGCCTCGGTCTGGTCGACGATCAGGTAGCCGCCGGACTTCAGCGGCACTTCCTTCTTCAGCGCGCGCTGCATCTCGTCCTCGGCGCCGTACAGGTCGAAGATCGGCCGCTCGCCGTCGTAGTGCTCGATGCGGTCGTCCAGGTTCGGCATGAACTTGTGCACGAACTTGACCACCTTCTCGAACGTGGCGCGCGAATCCACCCGCACCTTCTCGATGTCCTCGTTGAGCATGTCGCGCAGGCTGCGCAGCGGCAGCGACAATTCCTCGTACACGCGCTCGCCGACCCTGGCCTTGGCGATGTTCTCCTGCACCACCCGCCACACCTTGGTCAGGTAGGCCACGTCGAACGCCAGCGACTCGGCGCTCTGGCCCTCGGCATTGGTGCGCACGATGTAGCCGAGTGGGGTGTCGCCGATCAGCGGAGTCAGCACGTCGCGCAGCCGCTGGCGTTCGGCCTCGTCCTCGATCCGCGCGGAAATGCCCAGGGTCCGGGCATACGGCAGCAGCACCAGGTAGCGCGAGGGAATCGACAGGTGCGCCGACAGCCGCGCGCCCTTGGTGCTGATCGGGTCCTTCACCACCTGCACCACGATCTCCTGGCCTTCGTGCACCAGTTCGCTGATCGAGGGCACGTGGCCATTGCCGTTGCCGTTCGATTCGCCGCCTTCGGGCGGCAGCGGGCGCACGATGTCCGAAGCGTGCAGGAACGCCGCACGCTCCAGCCCGATCTCCACGAACACCGCCTGCATGCCCGGCATCACCCGCTGCACGCGGCCCTTGTAGATATTCCCGACATAGCCGCGCCGGGACGCCCGCTCGACGTGCACCTCCTGCAGCATGCCGTTCTCGACCACCCCGACCCGCGTCTCGCGCGGGGTCACGTTGATCAGGATTTCTTCGCTCACCGCATACTCCCCCGGACAGATGATCTTTATAGCGGTGCGGCCACGGGCTGTCGATGAACCACGGCATGGAATCCGCATGACCGGGCCGGATAACGCAAAATGGACGCTGAAGCGCGGAGTGCCGCCACCCGACCAACCACCCTGGAACTGAACGCATGACGATGCCCACGCCGACGCCGACCCTGCTGGCCTGGAGCGGCGGCAAGGACTGCCTGCTGGCCCTGCAGCGGCTGCTGGCCGACCCGCAATGGCAGGTGGCCGCCTTGCTCACCACGGTCAACCGCAACTACCAGCGCGTGGCCATGCACGGCACGCCGCGCGAGGTGCTGCAGGCGCAGGCCGCCGCGCTGGGCCTGCCGCTGCTGGAGGTGATGCTGGACTGGCCCGGCAGCAACGAAGCCTACGAGGCGGCCCACGCGCAGGCGCTGGCCGAGGCGCGGATGCGCTGGCCGGGGATCCGCCACTGCGCGTTCGGCGACCTGTTCCTGGAAGACGTGCGCGACTACCGCGTACGCCAGCTCGGCCGCGAAAACTGGCGCGCGGTGTTCCCGCTGTGGGGCCAGGACACCGCCGCGCTGGCGCGCCGCTTCGTCGGCGAAGGCCACCGCGCGGTGCTGTGCTGCGTGGATACCCAGCAGCTCGACGCGGACTTTTGCGGCCGCGATTACGACGCCGCCCTGCTCGACGCGCTGCCGGCCGGCGTCGACCCCTGCGGCGAACGCGGCGAATTCCACACGCTGAGCTACGCCGGGCCGCTGTTCCGCAGGCCGCTCAAGCTGCGCCGCGGCGAATCGGTGCTGCGCGACGGGCGTTTCCAGTTCACCGATTTCCTGCTGGACGAGCATGCCGCGGCGGACTGAACGTCACATCCTGCCCGACCTGCTGCAGCCCGGGCTGGCGCTGGTGTTCTGCGGCACCGCCGCGGGCAGGCGCTCGGCCGCCGAACGCGCCTACTACGCCCACCCCGGCAACCTGTTCTGGCGCGCGCTGTTCGAGGCCGGCCTGACCCCGCGCCTGCTGATGCCGGCGGAGTTCCCGCTGCTGCCCCGCTACGGCATCGGCCTCACCGACCTGGCCAAGCGCCACTCGGGCAACGACGACGAGCTGCCGCGCGACGCCTTCGACGCACCCGCGCTGCTCGCCAAGATCGAACGCCACGCCCCGCGCCTGCTCGCCTTCACCAGCAAGAACGCGGCGCGCGCCGCACTCGGCCACGCGACCGGCTACGGGCTGCTGGACGAAACCATCGGCGGCACGCGGCTGTTCGTGCTGCCGTCGCCGTCCGGCCAGGCACGCGGACACTGGGACCTGGCGCCATGGCTGGCGTTGAGCAAGCTGTACCGCACCGTCCACGCCGCTCCGTAGGGGCCCGCGGCCTCACTCGACCGGCGTGTGCCGGTACTTGCTGACAGCTTCGGCGCGCACGATCGAGGCCTGGTTCGACCATGTGCGGCGAATGTAGGTGACCACCGCCGCCACTTCGCCGTCGCTCAGCTGCTGGGCGAACGGCGGCATCGAGTACGGTCGCTGGTTGGCCGCGGTGACCGGCGCGAAGCCGCCGAGCAGGACCATGCGGGTCGCGTTGATGCCGGTCGGTTCGGTTACCGAGGAATTGCCGTCCAGCGGCGGATAGACTCCGGCCACGCCCTCGCCGCGCTTGCCATGGCATTCGGCGCAGTGTTTCGCGTAGACCTTCGCGCCCTGCTCGGCCAGCGTCCTGGCGTCGAATGGCGTCGTCGGCGGTGCCGGCTGCCCCCGCGGCGGCAGCGACTGCAGGTAGGTGGCGATCGCGCGCAGGTCGGCGTCGCTCATGTGCTGGGTGCTGTCCGACACCACCGCGGCCATCGGGCCAAACGCCGAGCCCCTGGCGGACTGGCCGGTCTTCAGCAGGTCGACGATGTCCTGCGCGCCCCAGCCTTCCAGGCCACCGTTCTTGCGGGTGCTCAGGTCGGGTGCGTACCAGTTCTGCATCGGGATCTGGCCGCCGGTGAGGTGCACGTCCTGCGGCGTGCCGCCGAGCGAGTCGCGCGCGGCATGGCATTCGTTGCAGTGGCCCAGGCCCTGCACCAGGTAGGCGCCGCGGTTCCACTCGGCCGACTGCGCCGGATCCGGTTTGAATTCGCCTTCGCGGAAGTACAGCGTGCGCCAGGCCTTCAGGCTGTTGCGCACGCTGTAGGGAAACGCCAGCGCCGGCGCGACGGCCGGCTGGTGCACCGGCGCCAGCGACCGCAGGTAGGCGAAGATCGCCAGTGCATCGTCGTGGTTCACCTTGGTGTACGAGGTGTACGAGAACGCCGGATACAGCAGTTCGCCATGACGGCCCTTGCCGCTGTGCAAAGCCTGCCAGAAGTCCTCGAAGCTCCAGTCGCCTAGGCCGGTCTCGCGATCGGGCGTGATGTTGGGTACCGGGATATCGCCGAACGGCGTGGCCAGCGAACGCCCGCCGGCGTAGCGCGCACCGCCTTGCGCGGTATGGCAGCCGGCGCAGTCGCCGACCATGGTCAGGTATTCGCCCTTCGCGATCAGTGCCGGATCGCGCAAGGTGGTCGCCGCGACCTTGCTCGCGGCCGGCGGGGTCGGGCGGCTGCCACTGCCGCCGAACAACACCCAGCCCAGCGCCAGCACCACCAGCAGCGCGATCAGCGGCAACAGCCAACGCAGCCACTTCATGACGGGTCTCCCGTCGCGCCCAGCACGCCACAGGCCAACGGCGGCGTCACCGAGCCGGCCGGTTGCGCGTGCGTGTCGGCCGGCAACTCGCGGCTGGCCAGCGCCGCCGCCACCGCGGTGATGTCCGACTCGCTCAGCCGGTTCGCCACCGTCGCCATGCAGTCGGGCGCCACCGTGGCGCGGGTATGCGTGCGCCAGGAGCCCAGTTGCGCGCTGATGTAGTCATACGGCAGGCCGACCAGCCCCGGCGTGGACGGCTCCACCCCGGTCAGCTGGCTGCCGTGACAGCTGGCGCAGGCCGGAATCTTGCGCGCCGGGTCGCCCTTGCTGACCAGTTGCTCGCCGCGCTGCAGCGTCGCGGCGGACACCGGCGGCAACGGCGAACGGCCGTACGGCACCCGCTGCGCGGCGAAGTATTCGGCGATCTCGCGCATGTATGCGGGCGGCAGCTGGCGCACGGTGTATTCCATCGGCGCGTACTTGCGCAGGCCGTTCTGGAAATCCTGCATCTGGCGCGCCAGGTAGGCCGCGGGCTTGCCCGCGAGGCGCGGGAAATAGCCGCTGCCGGGCGTGCCCTCGCCATGCACGCCATGGCAGGCGGTGCAGGCGGCGATGCGCTGCTGCAAGGTGTCGGGAACCGCGGGGGCGGTCGTCGGAGTATCGGCGGCATGGCTGGCGGTGCCGCACAACAGGGCGACCGCGAACAGGATGGCGACACCGAACGGCTTGGCATGACACAGGCTGGCGTTCGTATTCATCCGGCAATTGTACGCTCGCGACCGCAGCGCCCATCCCGGACCGGCGCTAAGCTGGGACCACGCGACAACATGCCGCATCGTCGAAACCGGGGGTTACCGTGAACCGTTCAGCCGTCCATCTCGCCGCGCTCGTCACTGCCTTGCTTGCCGGCCCCGCGCTGGCTGCCGAGGTCGCGCCGCCAAGCGTCGCCTACGCGTCCATCGACCAGCTGCAGCAGCGCATGGATGCCGGCACGCTGGACAGCCGCCAGCTGGCGCGGCAGTTGCTCGAGCGCATCCAGCAGGTGGACCGTTCCGGCCCGACCCTGCGCGCGGTGATCGAGACGAACCCCGACGCGCTGCAACTGGCCGGCACGCTCGACGACGCACGCGGCAGCGCCAAGGCGCGTGGCCCGCTGTACGGCATCCCGGTACTGCTGAAGGACAACATCGACACCGGCGACCGCATGCTCACCACCGCCGGCTCGCTGGCGCTGGCCGATGCGCCGGCGCCGCGCGATGCGGGCCTGGTCGAGCGGCTGCGCAAGGCCGGTGCGCTGATCCTGGGCAAGACCAACCTCAGCGAATGGGCCAACTTCCGCTCCAACCACGCCAGCAGCGGCTGGAGCGGACGTGGCGGGCAGACGAAGAACCCCTACGTGCTCGACCGCAACCCGTGCGGTTCCAGCGCCGGCTCCGGCGCCGCCGTGGCGGCCGGCCTGGCCACGGTGGCGATCGGCAGCGAGACCGACGGATCGATCATCTGCCCCGCCGCGATGAACGGCATCGTCGGCATCAAGCCCACCCTTGGCCTGGTCAGCCGCGCCGGTATCGTGCCGATCAGCCACAGCCAGGACACCGCCGGCCCGATGGCGCGCAGCGTGGCCGACGCTGCCGCCCTGCTCAGCGTGATCGCCGGCAGCGACCCGCGCGACCCGGCCACCGCCGAAGCGGACAGGCACGCCACCGACTACACGAAGTTCCTCGACCCGAACGGACTGAAGGGCAAGCGCATCGGCGTGGTGCGCCAGCTCGCCGGCGCCGAACCGAATGCCGACCGCGTGCTCGAGCAGTCGATCGCGCTGATGAAGGCGCAAGGCGCGATCATCGTCGACCCGGTCACCCTGCCGCACCTGGCCGAGCTCGGCAAGCCGGAGATCACCGTGCTGCTGTACGACTTCAAGCACGACATCAATGCCTACCTGGCCGGCCGCAGCGGCCTCAAGGTGAAGACGCTGGCCGACCTGATCGCGTTCAATCAGGCGCATGCCGGCGAAGAGATGCCCTGGTTCGGCCAGGAACTGTTCGAGCAGGCCGAGAAGAAGGGGCCGCTCAGCGACAAGGCGTACACGGAAGCGCTGGCACAGGCGAAGCGGCTGTCCGGTCCGCAGGGCATCGACGCGGCCTTGAAGGCGCAGCACCTTGACGCCTTGCTGGCGCCGTCATGGGGACCGGCCTTCATGACCGATCCGGTGCTGGGCGACCATATCGTCAGCGGCGACCCCACCGTCGGCGGCGCCTCGCAGCCGGCGGCCGTGGCCGGCTATCCCTCGATCACCGTGCCGGCCGGCTGGGCGCACGGCCTGCCGGTCGGCATCGTGCTGTTCGGCGCGAGGTGGAGCGAGCCGGCGCTGATCTCGATCGCCTACGGTTTCGAGCAACACGCCAGGGCATGGCAGCCGCCGCAGTTTCTCGACACAGTCGGCGGCAAGCCGGTAACAACCGTTCACTGAGCATGCAACGAGGAAAGGCGGCCGTTGGCCGCCTTTCCATCGAACGTCCCGATCTGACGCGTCAGCCCTGTCCGCCCACCGACTTGCGCACGATCAGCATCGCCAGCTCCAGCGACTGTTCATAGTTCAGGCGCGGATCGACCATCGACTTGTAGGCACGGTCGAGGTCGGCCTCGGACAGGTCGCGGGCGCCGCCCATGCATTCGGTGACATCCTCTCCGGTGAGTTCCAGATGCACACCGCCGAGCCGGGTGCCGGCCGCGGCATGGATGTCGAATGCCTGTTCCAGCTCGCCGCGGATGTTGTCGAAGCGACGGGTCTTGTGACCGTTTGAGGTGCTCTCGGTGTTGCCGTGCATCGGATCGGCCACCCACAGCACGCGCCGGCCCTCGCGCTTCACCGCGTCCAGCAGCGGCGGCAGCGCGGCAGCGATCTTCGCATTGCCCATGCGATGGATCAGGGTCAGCCGGCCCGGCTCGTCATCCGGATTAAGCGCATCGATCAGCGGCAGCAGTTGCCCGGGCGTCACCGAGGGACCGACTTTCACCGCGACCGGGTTGCGGATGCCGCGGAAATATTCCACGTGGGCGCCGTCCAGCGCCGCCGTGCGCATGCCGATCCACGGGAAGTGGGTGGACAGGTTGAACCAGCCGGGATGGCGCGGCACCTGGCGCGTCAGCGCCTGCTCGTAATGCAGCAGCAGCGCTTCGTGCGAGGTGAAGAAATCCACCTTGGAGAACCCGGCGATCGGGCCGGCCAGGGTCTCCATGAAGCGCAGCGAATCACCGATGGCCGCGACCATCTGGCGGTACTCGGCAGCCAGCGGCGAATGCTCGACCCAGGCCAGGTCCCAGTATTCCGGGTGATGCAGGTCGGCGAAGCCGCCGTCGATCAGCGCGCGCACGAAGTTCATCGTCAGCGCGGAATGCGCATGCGCCTGGATCAGCCGTTGCGGGTCGGGACGACGTGCCTCGGCAGTGAACGCCGGGCTGTTGACCACGTCGCCACGAAAGCTCGGCAGGGTCACGCCGTCGCGGGTCTCGGTGTCGGTCGAACGTGGCTTCGCGTACTGCCCGGCAAAGCGGCCCACCCGCAGCACCGGCTTCTTCAGCCCGTGCACCAGCACCAGGCTCATCTGCAGCAGCACCTTCAGCCGGTTGGAGATCACCGGGCTGGTGCAGTCGGCGAAGCTTTCCGCGCAGTCGCCGCCTTGCAGCAGGAATCGCCCGCCTTCCTGCGCCTCGGCCAGCGCCTGCTTCAGCGCCAGCACCTCCCACGAGGTCACCAGCGGCGGCAACTGCGCGAGATGCACGCCGGCCCGGGCCAGCTCGCCCATATCGTCGTAATGCGGCTGCTGCAGCGCCACGCGCTGCTGCCAGGAACTCGGGGTCCAGTCACGGGGCGTGAACACGTTCGGCGCAGCAGGATTCATCGCACAGCCTTGGCAATACTCACTTCGATGCGGCCCGGCGCCGCGAGGCCAAGACCGCCAGCACGCCCAGCGCGACAAACCACAGCAGGGTCCAGGCCGGCATCGGCAGGCCGAGGATCGGCTCGACCTTGGCGCACTCGCCGGAGCCGGTGAATACCAGCTTCAGCATCTTGGAGAACGGAAACGCATCCAGCATGTAGCCCAGCCCGGGACCACAGGAAGGCACCTGGTCGGCCGGCAAGCTCTGCAGCCAGAGGTGGCGGCCGGCGGTAACGATGCCGCCCACGGCACCCGCCAGCACCAGCCCCGCATAAACCCAGCGGCCGTTGCCGCGCGGCGCGTGCAGCCCGCCCAGCAGGAAGAACAGCGCCATGAACAGGAACGCGATGCGCTGGAAGATGCACAGCGGGCAAGGCGTCATGCCCAGTCCGTATTCGGCATACAGCGCGAAACCGAGCAGACCTGCGCAGATCAGGAAGCCGACAAGAAAACCGATGCGGAACGACCAGTGGAGTGGATTCATGACAAATTGCTGCGTTGCGGAACTCATGACATTACCTGTTCGCCGGGGCGCTGTCAGCAGGCTTGCGGCATCCCGCAGAAAATATCCGGTTCCTTGAGGCCCACATGCACGAAACCCGGCAGGTCGCCCGGCCGGGTTTCATGTTTGGACGTCTGAATGCCTGTCTGGGCGGCCGCGCCGATCGGCTTACTCGGCGTCGACAGCTTCGACCTGCGGGCGACCGACCAGTTCGACGTACGCCATCGGCGCATTGTCGCCGTCGCGGAAGCCGCACTTCAGGATGCGCAGGTAGCCGCCGGGACGCTCCTTGTAGCGTGGGCCCAGCTCGACGAACAGCTTGCCGACCGCTTCCTTGTCGCGCAGGCGCGAGAAGGCGAGGCGGCGATTGGCCACGCCGTCGGTCTTCGCCAGCGTGATCAGCGGCTCGGCGACGCGGCGAAGTTCCTTCGCCTTGGGCAGGGTGGTGCGGATCAGCTCATGCTTCACCAGCGACGAGGCCATGTTGCGAAACATGGCTTCGCGATGGCTGCTGGTGCGGTTGAGTTTGCGTCCGGATTTTTGGTGGCGCATGGCGAAAAACTCTCTGTCTGTTGTTATGAAAAGCCGGCTCTTGTGTCCGACTTTCCGCGGTAATCCGCTTTTGTGTGCTTGTATCAATGCGATCATCCCTGATCGCTGCACTAGCTGGACAACGGCAGGATCGAACCATCGATTCCTGCCGTCGTCACGCGGCCAATTCCATGGCCGCGCCTTGCATCAACCCAGCTGCATGCCGTGCGACAGGCCCGGCGGCGGCCAGTTCTCGAGTTTCATGCCCAGTGCGAGACCACGCCCGCCCAGCACGTCCTTGATTTCGGTCAGCGACTTCTTGCCCAGGTTCGGGGTCTTCAGCAGCTCGACCTCGGTCTTCTGCACCAGGTCGCCGATGTAGTAGATGCTCTCGGCCTTCAGGCAGTTCGCCGAACGCACGGTGAGCTCCAGATCGTCGATCGGGCGCAGCAGCAGCGGGTCGAAACCGCTCTTCTCCGCCTTGTCGGTGGCGCTCTCGCGGCGCGAGAAGTCACCGAACACCGACAGCTGGTCGTTGATGATCTCGGCGGCCTTGCGGACCGCGTCTTCAGCACCGATCGTGCCGTTGGTCTCGATGTCCAGCACCAGCTTGTCGAGGTTGGTGCGCTGCTCGACGCGAGCGGCGTCCACTTCGTAGGCCACGCGCAGCACCGGCGCGAACGACGCGTCCAGCTGCAGACGGCCGATCGGACGTGCCTCGTCATCCGGATGCTGGCGCGTGCTGGCCGGCTGGTAGCCGACGCCGCGACGCACCTTCAGGCGCATGTTGAGCGCGATGTCCTTGGTCAGGTGACAGATCACGTGCTCGGGGTTGATGATCTCCACCGAGTGATCGACGACGATATCGCCGGCCGTGACCACGCCCTTGCCCTTCTTGGACAGGGTCAGGGTGACTTCATCGCCCGTATGCTGGCGAATCGCCACGTCCTTGAGGTTGAGCAGGACTTCGATGACGTCCTCCTGCAGGCCTTCCAGGGTGGTGTATTCGTGCAGCACGCCATCGATTTCGACCTCGACGATGGCACTGCCAGGAATCGAGGAGAGCAGCACGCGGCGCAGCGCGTTGCCCAGGGTGTGGCCGAAGCCACGCTCGAGCGGCTCGACCACCACCTTGGCGCGGTTGGCTCCGAGCTGTTCGACGCTGAGGCCACGAGGCCGCAGCACGCTAGTTGACGAAACTGCCATGCAGAGCTCCGGTAATTACTTCGAGTAAAGCTCGATGATCAATGCTTCATTGATGTCGGACGGCAGATCACCGCGATCCGGCACCGACTTGAACGTACCTTCGAATTTCTTGGCGTCGACTTCGACCCAGACCGGACGCAGGTCCATGGTGTCGAACACGGTCGCCGCTTCCTGCACGCGTAGCTGGCTGCGGGCACGCTCGGTCAGCGCGATCGCGTCGCCCGGACGGACCTGATACGAAGGAATGTTCACCTTCTTGCCGTTCACCAGGATCGCCTTGTGGGCAACCAGCTGGCGGGCCTGGGCGCGGGTCACCGCAAAGCCCATGCGATAGACGACGTTGTCCAGGCGGCTTTCGAGCAAGCGCAGCAGGTTCTCACCGGTGTTGCCCTTGAGGGTCGACGCCTTGGTGTAGTAGTTGCTGAACTGGCGCTCGAGCACACCGTAGATGCGCTTGACCTTCTGCTTTTCACGCAGCTGCACGGCATAGTCGGACATGCGCATGCGCTTGTTCGCGCCATGCTGGCCGGGCTTGTTTTCCAGCTTGCACTTGGAATCCAGCGCGCGCGCCGGGCTCTTCAGGCTGAGATCTGCACCCTCACGGCGGGCGAGTTTGCAGGTAGCTCCACGATAACGGGCCATGTTTTTTCTCTTCAATAGTCCGGCCACGGATGGCCGGTTTTGATTCTCGCGATCAGGGATGATCGCAAAAAACAACCTTTAGACTCGACGCTTCTTGGGAGGACGGCAGCCGTTATGCGGAATCGGCGTGACGTCGATGATGTTGAGCACCTTGTAGCCCAACGCATTCAACGAACGCACCGCCGACTCGCGGCCCGGGCCGGGGCCCTTGATGCGTACTTCCACCGTCTTCACGCCATAGTCGCCTGCCGCGCGGCCAGCCTTTTCGGCGGCAACCTGGGCGGCGAACGGGGTCGACTTGCGCGAGCCACGGAAACCGGCGCCGCCGGCAGTGGCCCACGACAAGGCATTGCCCTGGCGGTCGGTGATGGTGACGATGGTGTTGTTGAAGGAGGCCTGCACGTGGGCCACGGCATCCGTGACAACGCGCTTGATCTTCTTCTTGGTCTTGACCGGCTTAGCCATGGTTTAGAGGCTCTTTGTTAATCAGTGCGGCCACGGACGGCCGCTTTTTGATCTTCGCGATCAGGGAAGATCGCACTGGTGCAATCACTTCTTGATCGCGCGACGGGGGCCCTTGCGGGTACGTGCGTTGGTACGCGTGCGCTGGCCGCGTACCGGCAGGCCGCGACGGTGGCGCAGGCCACGGTAGCAACCCAGGTCCATCAGACGCTTGATGGCCATGCCCACCTCACGGCGCAGATCGCCTTCGACGGTGTACTTGGCGATCTCGTGGCGGATCTTCTCCACCTCGCCTTCACTGAGGGACTTGATCTGGGTGGTCGGAACCACGCCAGCATCCACGCAGACCTTCTTGGCCCGGCTGCGGCCGATACCGTAAATGCTCTGCAGACCAACCCAGACATGCTTCTGGACCGGCAAATTGACACCCGCGATGCGCGCCATGATGTACTTCTCCGATGCGTTTCGTGCGCGGTAAACGCGCAATTTTAACCTGAATTACCCTAACTGGAAAGCCCTGCGACACCGTGGTGTCGCCACTCCCCGACTTTGACCAACCATCCGCAGCCTCAGCTGCGGCGGAGATTGGCCTTCTTGAGCAGACTTTCGTACTGGTGACTGACCAGGTGCGCCTGCACCTGAGACGTGAAATCCATCACCACCACCACCACGATCAGCAACGACGTGCCACCGAAGTAAAACGGCACATGCCAGGCGTTCTGCATGAACGACGGCACCAGACACACCGCCACCAGATACAACGCACCGACACCGGTCAAACGCGTCATCACCGCATCGATGTAGCTGGCCGTGGCCTTGCCCGGGCGGATGCCAGGGATCAGCGCGCCCGACCGCTTGAGGTTGTCGGCCGTCTCATCGGCGTTGAACACGATCGCCGTGTAGAAAAACGCAAACCCGATCACCAACACCGAAAACACTGTCTCGTACAACGGGTTGCCGGGACTCAGCGCCTGGGTCAGATCCTGCAGCCAGCGCGACTGCTGGCCGGTGCTGAACCAGCTCACCGCGGTCGCCGGAAACATCAGCAGACTCGAGGCGAAGATCGGCGGGATCACGCCCGACATGTTGATCTTCAGCGGCAGGTTCGAGCTCTGGTTCATGTAGGCCTTCTGCCCACCGGAACGCCGCGCATAGTTCACCGTGATGCGCCGCTGGGCGCGCTCCATGAACACCACGAACGCCGTCACCGCCAGCGCCAGGCCAAACACCATCAACAACCTGATCAGCGACAATTCACCGTTGCTGGCCATGCCCAGGGTGTGCACCACCGCTCCCGGCAGGCCGGCGACGATGCCGGCGAAGATCAGCAGCGAAATGCCGTTGCCGACACCGCGCTCGGTCATCTGCTCGCCCAGCCACATCAGGAACATCGTGCCGGCAGTGAGCCCGACCACGGACGAGAAGATGAAGCCGAAACCCGGCGTGTAGACCACCGGCGCGCCACCCGCTGCGACCTGTCCCTGCAACGCCACCGCGATACCGAACGACTGGAACGCCGCCAGGGCCACCGTGGCATAGCGCGTGTACATCGTCATCTTGCGCTTGCCGGCCTCGCCTTCCTTGCGCAGGCTCTGCAGGCTCGGCACCACCGCGCCCATCATCTGGAACACGATCGACGCCGAGATGTACGGGATCACGCCGAGCGCGAACACCGAGAAGCGCTCCAGCGCACCACCCGAGAACATGTTGAACATGTCCATCAGGCCGTTGCCGTTGACCAGGTTGGTCATCGCTTCCGGATTGACGCCGGGAACCGGAATGAACGAGCCGAGCCGGAACACCACCAGCGCACCGATCACGAAGAAAATGCGCTGACGAAGCTCCGTCAGTTTGCCGAGCTTGCCGAGTGCGTTGCCCTGGGCTGCTGCCACCTGATTACTCCACGCTGCCGCCGGCAGCCTCGATGGCTGCCTTGGCGCCGGCGGTAGCCAGCAGACCGGACAACTTCACCGCGCGACCGATTTCACCCTTGAGGACGACCTTGACCTTCTTGGCGCGGCTATTGATCAGGCCAGCCTGATGCAGCGCGACGACGTCGATCACGTCACCCTTGAGATTGGCCAGCTGATACAGGAACACTTCCTGGCTCTCGGCCTGCTTCTTCGAACGGAAACCGACCTTCGGCAAACGGCGCTGCAGCGGCATCTGGCCGCCCTCGAAGCCGTACTTGTGGGTACCGCCCGCGCGGGCATGCTGGCCCTTGTGACCACGGCCGGCGGTCTTGCCCATGCCCGAACCGATGCCGCGACCGACGCGCAGGCGCGTCTTGTGGGAACCGGCTGCCGGCTTGATGTCATTGAGACGCATGATGATTACTCCTCGACCCGAACCAGGTAGTAGACCGTGTTGATCAGGCCACGGACCTGCGGGCTGTCCTTCAACTCACGGACGTCATCGATCTTGCCCAGACCCAGCGCCTTGACGCTCAGGCGATGGCGTGCCTGCACGCCGCGCAGGCCCTTGACCAGGCGCACGCGCACGGTGGCGGCGGTTTCGTTCTTCTTAGCCATTGCCCAGCACCTCTTCCAGGGTCTTGCCACGCTTGGCGGCGATCTTCTTGGGCGAGGCGACCGCCTGCAGGCCCTTGATGGTGGCGCGCACCAGGTTGATCGGGTTGCGCGAGCCGACCGCCTTGGCCAGCACGTTCTTCACGCCGACCACTTCCAGCACGGCACGCATGGCGCCGCCGGCGATCACGCCGGTACCCTCGGAAGCCGGCTGCATGTAGACGCGGGCCGCGCCGTGGTTCGCCTTCACGGCATACCACAGGGTGCCGTTGTTCAGCTCGATGTTCACCATCTGGCGGCGGGCGCGCTCCATGGCCTTGGAAATGGCCACCGGCACTTCGCGCGCCTTGCCATAACCGAAGCCAACCTTGCCCTCGCCGTCACCGACCACGGTCAGTGCGGTGAAGCTCATCTGGCGGCCACCCTTGACGGTCTTGGCCACACGGTTGACGGCAATCAACTTTTCCAGCAGGCCGTCGGAATTTTCGCGATCGGTAGAAGACATGTTCTTTTCCATGTGCCCGGCGAACCGGGACTTTGCTTGCGGCTGAGCCGCTTGGAGTTGTAGGTGTCGCTGTGGAAATCAGGGCCGTGCCCTGACCCGGGTGCTGCTTAGAACTTCAAGCCTGCCTCGCGTGCCGCATCGGCCAGCGCCTTGATGCGGCCGTGGTAGCGGAAGCCGGAGCGGTCGAACGCGACCGACTCGATGCCCGCGGCCTTCGCACGCTCGGCGACTGCCTTGCCCACCGCCGCAGCGGCGGTCAGGTTCTTGGTGCCCTTGAGGCCCTCGGCGACCGACTTCTGCACGGTGGAGGCGGCGGCCACCACGTTCTTGCCGGAGGCATCGAACACCTGCGCATAGATGTGCTGACCGGTGCGATGCACCGACAAGCGGGCCACGGCCAGCTTGCGGATGTGGGCACGCGTGGACTTGGCACGGCGCAGGCGGTTTTCGTTCTTGTTCATCGTCATAATTCCTCGAAAGCGGATCGGCTTGGGATGACTGTCAGCTGCTCTTGGTGAAGAGTCCGGCCATGGATGGCCGGTCTTCCGCGCAGGGACAGCGCACTTAAGCCTTCTTGGCTTCCTTCAGCGTGATCTTCTCACCGGCATAGCGCACGCCCTTGCCCTTGTACGGCTCCGGCGGGCGGAACCCGCGAATCTTGGCCGCCACTTGGCCCACCGCCTGCTTGTCCGCGCCCTTGATCAGGACTTCGGTCTGCGTCGGGGTCTCGATGCTGATGCCTTCCGGCGCCTCGAAAACCACCGGGTGGGAAAAGCCCAGGCTCAGGTTAAGCGACTTGCCCTGCATGGAAACGCGGTAGCCGACGCCGACCAGTTCGAGCTTGCGCTCGTAGCCGGTGGAGACACCGGTGACCATGTTGGACAGCAGCGCACGCGCGGTACCGCCGAACTTGTCGTCGGCGCCATCAACGAGGCTGATGTTCGCAACGCCATTGTCCACGGCGACGCTGACGCCCGGCAGGTGATGCACGGACAGTGTGCCCTTCGGGCCCTTCACCGAAATGCTGTCGCTACCGACGGCCATTTCGACGCCCTTGGGCAGGGAAATTGGTTGTTTGGCAACACGTGACATCGAAAGACTCCTTATGCCACTTGGCCGATGACTTCGCCGCCCAGACCCTTGGCACGGGCCTGTGCATCGGTCAACAGACCAGCGGAAGTCGAGATGATCGAGATACCCAGGCCGCCAAGGACCTTCGGCAGCTCGTCCTTGCCGCGATACACACGCAGGCCGGAGCGGCTGACACGGGAAATACGCTCGATGGCCGGCTGGCCCTCGAAATACTTGAGCTTGATCTCGAGCACCTGCTTGCCTTCCTCGGCGGAAGTCTTGGCGTCGAGGATATAGCCCTCGTTCTTGAGAAGGTCGGCGATCGCCACCTTCAGTTTCGACGACGGCATACGCACGGTCGGCTTGCCCATGGCCTGGGCATTGCGGACGCGCGTGAACAGATCGGCGATGGGATCAGTCATGCTCATGAAAACATCCTTCAGAGTGCACCGATATCCGATAAAACCGGAAATCAATCAGATTGTGAGCCGGCACGGACGCCGACCTGCTTTGCGCAGACCGCCGACTATAACAGCAATTTCAGGTTTTGGCGAATAACGATGCGGTAATCGCATCCCGCGGCTGCAGGTCGATGCAGCCGGGTGAACCGGCCACGGAGCTTCGCCCCGTCAGCCGGTCCTGCAAGTGGTTGTTACCAGCTGGCCTTGCGCAGACCGGGCACGTCGCCGCGCATGGTTGCTTCGCGCAGCTTGTTGCGACCCAGGCCAAACTTGGCGTAGACCGCACGCGGGCGACCGGTCAACGCGCAACGAGTGCGCTGGCGCACCGGGCTGGCGTCGCGCGGCAGCTTCTGCAGCTTGGACTGGGCTTCCATCTTCTCCTCATAAGAGGAGCTGGGGCTCAGCACGGTCGCCTTCAGTTCAGCGCGCTTGGCAGCGAACTTCTGGACGAGTTTGGTCCGCTTGATATCGCGGTTCACCATTGATGTCTTGGCCATGGATTACGCCTATCAGTTGCGGAACGGGAAGCTGAACGCGGCCAGCAGGGCTTTCGCCTCTTCGTCGGTCTTGGCGGTGGTGGTGATGGAAATATCCATACCCCGCAGCGCATCGACCTGGTCGAAGTCGATTTCAGGGAAGATGATCTGTTCCTTGATGCCGAAGTTGTAGTTGCCGCGGCCGTCGAAGGCCTTGCCCGAAACACCGCGGAAATCGCGCACGCGCGGCAGCGAGATGTTGATCAGGCGATCGAGGAACTCGAACATCTGCGCACGGCGCAAGGTGACCTTGCAGCCGATCGGCCAGCCGTCGCGGATCTTGAACGAGGCCACGGAAACACGCGCCTTGGTCGTGATCGGCTTCTGGCCGGAGATCTTGGCCATATCGGCCACGGCGTTCTCGAGCACCTTCTTGTTGCCAGCGGCTTCGCCCACGCCCATGTTCAGCGTGATCTTGGTGATGCGGGGAACCTGCATCACGTTCTGGTAGCCGAACTGCTCGGTGAGCTTGGCGACTACCTGCTCTTTGTAGAAATTTTCGAGGCGGGTCATGATCGTGATTCCTTACGCGTCCACGACCTCGCCAGTCGAACGGAACACGCGAACCTTGCGCCCGTCTTCGAGCGTTTTGGTGCCGACGCGTTCACCCTTGTTCGTGGCGGGGTTGAACAGCTGCACGTTGGAGAGATGGATCGAGGCCTCACGCTCGACGATGCCGCCAGCCTGGTTGGCCTGGGGATTCGGCTTGGTGTGGCGCTTGACCAGATTCACGTTGGAGACGAACACGCGCTCGCCTGCAACACGCAGCACGTCGCCGCGCTGACCCTTGTTCTTGCCGGTGATCACGAGGACCTGATCACCCTTGCGGATACGGTTCATTGTCTTGACTCCGCTCAGAGCACTTCGGGCGCAAGCGAGACGATCTTCATGAACTTCTCGCTGCGCAGCTCGCGGGTAACCGGCCCGAAAATACGGGTGCCGATCGGCTCGAGCTTGTTGTTGAGGAGGACCGCTGCATTGCCGTCGAAACGGATCAGCGAACCATCGGGACGGCGCACGCCCTTGGCGGTGCGTACCACCACGGCATTGTACACCTCGCCCTTCTTGACCTTGCCGCGGGGGATCGCATCCTTCACGGTGACCTTGATCACGTCACCGATCGCGGCGTAACGGCGCTTGGAGCCGCCGAGCACCTTGATGCACATCAGTTCCTTCGCGCCGCTGTTGTCCGCTGCGGAAAGCGTGCTTTGCATCTGGATCATGTCTGCACCCTCCCTTAGACGTTGGCGCGCGTGATGATTTCAACCACGCGGTGATGTTTGGTCTTGGACAACGGACGGCATTCGGCGATACGCACGAGGTCACCCTCGTTTGCACCGAGATCGTCCTGCGCGTGCAGCTTGGTCGACCGGCGGATGATCTTGCCGAGCAGCCAGTGCTGCTCCTGGCGCTCGACCAGGACGGTGACCGTCTTGTCCATCTTGTTGCTGGTGACGCGACCCTCGAGGGTGCGCGTCTGCTTGTTGTTGTCGCTCATGTCGGCCGTCCCTTACTTCTTGCCGCCGAGCACGAACTTCGTGCGGGCGATGTCACGCCGAACGCGGCGGAGCTGGTGCGGCTGAGTGAGCTGGCCGGAACCCTTCTGCATGCGCAGATTGAACTGCTCCTTGCGCAGGTCCAGCAGATGCTGCTGCAACTCTTCGGCCGACTGGTTGTTGATATCTTTGCTGGCCATCACATCACCGCCCGGGTCACAAACTGGGTTTGCACCGACAGCTTGGCAGCGGCCAGGCGGAACGCCTCGCGTGCCGTCGACTCGTCGACGCCCTCGATTTCATAGAGCATGCGACCGGGCTGGATCGGCGCGACCCAGAACTCGACGCTGCCCTTGCCCGCGCCCATGCGGACTTCGATCGGCTTCTTGGTGATCGGCTTGTCCGGAAACACGCGGATCCACAACTTGCCGCCACGCTTGACGAAGCGGGTGATGCAACGACGGGCGGCCTCGATCTGGCGCGCGGTGAGCGCACCGTGGGTCGTGGCCTTCAGGCCGTACTCGCCGAAACTGACGAGATTGGAGCACTGCGCCAGACCGTCGTTACGGCCCTTGAACTGCTTGCGGTACTTGGTTCGCTTGGGTTGCAACATGGCAACTCTCCTTACTTCGCAGACCGCTCGCGGCGGCCGTCACCGGCCTCGCGACGCGAATCATTACGACGACCTTCGCCACCTTCGCGGCGCGGCTGCGAGGACGACTCGTCCTTCGACTCCTGGCCGATCTGGGTCAGGTCGAAGATCTCGCCCTTGTAGACCCACACCTTGATGCCGATGATGCCGTAGGTTGTGCTCGCCTCGGCGAAGCCGTAGTCGATGTCCGCGCGCAGCGTATGCAGCGGCACGCGACCTTCGCGGCTCCACTCGGAGCGGGCGATCTCGGCGCCGTTCAGACGACCGGACACGTTGATCTTGATGCCCAGCGCGCCCAGGCGCATCGCGTTGCCGACCGAGCGCTTCATCGCGCGGCGGAACATGATGCGGCGCTCCAGCTGCTGCGCGATCGACTCGGCCACCAGCTGGGCGTCCAGCTCGGGCTTGCGCACTTCGCTGACGTTGATGTGCGTCGGGACGCCCATCATGTCGCTGACTTCCTTGCGCAGCTTCTCGATATCCTCGCCCTTCTTGCCGATCACCACGCCCGGGCGGGCGGTGTGGATCGTCACGCGCGCGGTCTTGGCCGGGCGCTCGATCTGGATCTTCGAGATGCCGGCGGCAGCCAGCTTCTTCTTCAGCATGTCGCGGACTTTGATGTCGGCCACGAGATACTTGGCGTAGTCAGCCTTGTTTGCGTACCACTTCGAGTTCCAGTCCTTGGCAATGCCGAGGCGGATACCGGTGGGATGAACTTTATGACCCATCGTCTATGTCCCCGGTCAGTTACCAACAACCACAGTGATGTGGCTGGTGCGCTTGAGAATGCGCGAACCGCGGCCTTTGGCGCGGGCATACATGCGCTTCATCGCCGGACCTTCGTCGACGAAGATGCTGGCCACTTTCAGCTCGTCGACGTCGGCGCCGAGATTGTTCTCGGCGTTGGCGACGGCCGACAGCAGCACCTTGCGGACAAGGAGCGCGGCCTTCTTGTTGGTGTAGGTGAGCACGTCGCTGGCCCGGCCCACGGGGAGTCCGCGGACCAGATCAGCCACCAGGCGTGCCTTTTGCGCCGAAATGCGGGCGCCGCGCAGGATCGCTTTGGCTTCAGTGCTCATCACTTGCCCTTCTTGTCGCCGACATGGCCTTTGAACGTACGGGTCACCGCGAACTCGCCGAGCTTGTGCCCGACCATGTTCTCGTTGATCAGGACGGGCACGTGCTGACGGCCGTTGTGGATGGCGATGGTCAAGCCGACCATTTCCGGCAGGATCATCGAGCGGCGCGACCAGGTCTTGATCGGGCGCTTGTTGTGGGCGGAAACCGCAGCTTCCACCTTCTTCACGAGGTGAAGGTCGACGAACGGACCTTTCTTCAAAGAGCGAGGCATGTCGGCTTCCTGTTACTTGGTACGACGACGCACGATAAACTGCTGCGTGCGCTTGTTGTTACGGGTCTTGTAGCCCTTGGCCGGCGTGCCCCACGGGCTGACCGGATGACGACCGCCAGAAGTCTTGCCTTCACCACCACCGTGCGGATGGTCGACCGGGTTCATCACCACGCCGCGAACGGTCGGGCGAATACCCAGCCAGCGCTTGGCGCCGGCCTTGCCGAGCTTCTTCAAGCTGTGCTCGCCGTTGCCTACTTCACCGATGGTGGCGCGGCAATCGACCGAGACGCGACGCATCTCGCCGGAGCGCAGACGCAGCGTGGCATAACCGGACTCGCGGGCGACCAGCTGCACCGAGGCGCCGGCGCTGCGGGCGATCTGCGCGCCCTTGCCCGGACGCAATTCAATGCAGTGGATCGTGCTGCCCATCGGGATGTTGCGCAGCTGCAGGCAGTTGCCGGCCTTGATCGGCGCATCGCGGCCGGACACCAGGCGATCGTCCACCTGCACGCCCTTCGGCGCGATGATGTAACGGCGCTCGCCGTCGGCATAGCACAGCAGCGCGATATGAGCGGTGCGGTTCGGATCGTATTCGATGCGCTCGACGCGGGCGGCGATGCCTTCCTTGTCACGCTTGAAGTCGATGATGCGGTAATGCTGCTTGTGACCGCCACCGCGATGACGCACGGTGATGCGACCATGATGATTGCGACCGCCGGTGCGGGACTGCGACTCGGTCAACGCCGCGTACGGCGCGCCCTTGTACAGGCCTTCCGTCTTGACGCTGACTGCGTCGCGACGACCCGGCGAGGTCGGCTTGTGGTTGATTAGTGCCATCTCACAGAACTCCTGGCTCAGGCCTTGGCGGACACGTCGATGGTCTGGCCATCGGCAAGACGCACGTAGGCCTTGCGCTTGCCCTGGCGGCTGCCAGCGCGTTGACGGAAGGCTTTGACCTTGCCCTTGGTGTTGACGAGGTTCACCTGCTCGACTTTCACGTCAAACAGCTTCTCCACGGCAGCACGGACATCGGCCTTGGTCGCCGCGGGGGCGACCACGAATACGTACTGGTTGTGCTCGGCCAGGCGCGCCGATTTCTCGGAGATGTGCGGCGCGCGCAGCGTGTCGAGAATGCGTTCGTTGTTCATGCCAGCCACTCCTCGACCTTCTTCACGGCCTCAACCGTCATCACCACCTGATCGGAACCGACCAGGCTGACCGGATTCAGGGCCATCACGTCCAGCACATGGATATACGGGATGTTGCGGGCGGCCAGGAACACCGCCTCGGAGGCGTCTTCCGACACCAGCAGCACGCGACCGGAAACTTCCAGCTCGGCCAGCTTGGCCACCATCGCGGAGGTCTTCGGCGTCTCGACGCCAAAGCTCTCGACGACCTTCAGGCGGCCCTGACGGACCAGTTCGGAGAAGATCGAGCGGATCGCGACGCGGTAGGCCTTGCGGTTGACCTTCTGCTCGTAGCTGCGCGGCTTCGCCGCGAAGGTGCGGCCACCACCGACAAAGATCGGCGCACGGTAATCACCGTGGCGGGCACCGCCGCCCTTCTGCTTCTTGAATTTCTTGGTGGTACCGGACATCTCGCCGCGCGACAGCTGCGACTGGGTGCCGGCACGACCGGCCGCCTGGTAGGCAACCACGACTTGATGGACCAGGGCCTTCTTGTACTCACCGCCGAACACTTCGTCCGACACGCTGAGCGGCTTGGCGCCAATGACATTCAATTCCATGGCGACTCTCCTCAACCCTTGGTCGTCGGGCGGATGATGACGTCGCCACCGGTTGCACCCGGTACCGCGCCCTTCACCGCAATCAGGTGACGCTCGGCGTCGACCTTGACCACTTCCAGGCCCTGCGCCGAACGGCGCACGGCACCCATGTGACCGGCCATCTTCTTGCCCGGAAACACGCGACCCGGCGTCTGGCGCTGACCGATGGAGCCCGGCGCGCGATGCGACAGCGAGTTACCGTGGGTGGCGTCACCCATCTTGAAGTTCCAGCGCTTGATCGTGCCCTGGAAGCCCTTGCCCTTCGACACGCCGGCGACATCGACGATCTGGCCGACGGAGAACACGTCGTCCGCCTTGATCTCGGCGCCCACGGTGTACTTGCCGAGATCGTCGGCAGACACGCGGAACTCCCACAAACCACGACCCGGCTCAACCTTGGCCTTCGCGTAATGACCCTTCAGCGGCTGCGTCAACAGGTTCGCGCGCTTGCTGCCCGCAGAAACCTGGACGGCGCTGTAGCCATCGTTATCATCCGTCTTCAACTGGGTCACGCGGTTCGGCGTCGCTTCAATCAGCGTCACCGGAATCGAGCGGCCATCTTCAGTGAAGAGTCGGCTCATGCCGCATTTGCGGCCAACCAATCCGATACTCATCTTCGTATCCTGTCTGTCGCTCAACCGAGCTTGATCTGAACATCGACGCCAGCGGCGAGATCAAGCTTCATGAGCGCGTCCACGGTCTTGTCGTTCGGGTCGACGATGTCGAGCACACGCTTGTGGGTACGGGTCTCGTACTGGTCGCGTGCATCCTTGTCGACGTGCGGCGACGTCAGAATGGTGTAACGCTCGATCTTGGTCGGAAGCGGAATCGGGCCGAGTACCGTGGCACCCGTGCGCTTAGCCGTCTCGACGATCTCGCTGGCCGAGCGGTCGATCAGCCGGTGATCGTACGCCTTCAGCCGAATCCGAATCTTCTGGTTCGCCATAACCGTGTCCTGTTGTCGAAAGAACGTAATGTGAAACGAAGCGGCTTCTCACCGCCCCGCACTACCCTTTGCCACCACATCGGCATCGCGCGATTCATTGCGCGATGCCTTTGAAAAAGGCCAGGCGAGCAACAATCCGCTCGCCTGGCACAATTCGAATCTCGCGCAAAAGGACGTGTCGCCAGGACTTGTCCTGTGATCACGTCGACTTGCGAGGGCCGATCCACGGCCAGCGAACTCGAAGCACGTCCTGCGCCTCATTTCGCGGTTGGTCGACCAGAAACGCGTCTGTCCGACAAGTGAGCTGCGAAGTATACCGGTAAATCTGCAATTAGTGAAGAGGTACGAGCGATTCGCCCGCGCCGCCTCCCTGGCGTTATCCGATCCAACCGGCCGGATCGACGGCAGGAGTTATCCCGGCAGCTTGCTGCCGGGATAACCGTACTTACTTGATGACCTTGGCCACCACGCCGGCGCCGACGGTGCGGCCGCCTTCGCGGATGGCGAAACGCAGGCCTTCGTCCATCGCGATCGGGTGAATCAGGCTCACCACCATCTTCACGTTGTCGCCCGGCATCACCATCTCCACGCCTTCCGGCAGGGTCACGGCGCCCGTCACGTCCGTCGTGCGGAAGTAGAACTGCGGGCGGTAGCCCTTGAAGAACGGCGTATGACGGCCACCCTCGTCCTTCGACAGCACATACACCTCGGCCTCGAAGTCCGTATGCGGGGTGATCGTGCCCGGCTTGGCCAGCACCTGGCCGCGCTCCACGTCGTCACGCTTCAGGCCGCGCAGCAGCAGACCGGCGTTGTCGCCCGCCTGGCCCTGGTCCAGCAGCTTGCGGAACATCTCCACGCCGGTGACGGTCGTCTTCTGCGTGTCGCGGATGCCGACCACTTCGATTTCGTCGCCCACCTTGATGATGCCGCGCTCGATACGGCCGGTCACCACCGTGCCGCGGCCCGAGATCGAGAACACGTCTTCCACCGGCATCAGGAACGGCTTGTCGATCGCGCGCACCGGCTCCGGAATGTAGCTGTCCAGCGCGTCCACCAGCTTGATGATCGCCGGCACGCCGATCTCGCTCTGATCCCCTTCCAGCGCCTTCAGCGCCGAACCGTGGATGATCGGCGTGTCGTCGCCCGGGAAGTCGTACTTGCTCAGCAGCTCGCGCACTTCCATCTCGACCAGCTCGAGCAGCTCGGCGTCGTCGACCATGTCCGCCTTGTTCAGGAACACCACGATGTACGGCACGCCCACCTGGCGCGACAGCAGAATGTGCTCGCGCGTCTGCGGCATCGGGCCATCCGCGGCCGAGCACACCAGGATCGCGCCGTCCATCTGCGCCGCACCCGTGATCATGTTCTTCACATAGTCCGCATGGCCCGGGCAGTCCACGTGCGCGTAGTGGCGGATCGGCGACTCGTATTCCACGTGCGCCGTCGAGATCGTGATGCCGCGAGCCTTCTCTTCCGGCGCCGCGTCGATCGCGCTGTAATCCTTGAACTCGCCACCGAAGCGCTCCGCTCCGACCTTCGTCAGCGCCGCCGTCAGCGTCGTCTTGCCGTGATCCACGTGACCAATCGTGCCGACGTTGACATGCGGCTTGGTGCGTTCGAATTTACCCTTTGCCATGACTCTGACCTCTAGAAAGAACTAGTTGATTAGTGCGGCCATGGAAGGCCGCTTTCTGATCTTCGCGACCAAGGAACGATCGCACTAATTAAGCGTGGAAAAGTCGGCCTTGTCAGGCCTTCTTCATGACCTGCTCGGCGATGTTGTTCGGCGCCTCGGCGTAATGGTCGAATTCCATCGTGAAGGTGGCGCGCCCCTGGGTCAGCGAACGGATGGTCGTTGCATAACCGAACATCTCGCCCAGCGGAACCATCGCATCGATGGTCTTGCCCGACGGCGTGTCGTCCTGGCCCTGGAGCAGGCCGCGGCGACGGCTCATGTCGCCCATGACGTCACCGACGTACTCTTCCGGCGTCACCACTTCGACCTTCATGATCGGCTCGAGCAGCACCGGGTTCGCCTTCGCGAAACCTTGCTTGAACGCCATCGAGGCGGCGAGCTTGAACGCCATTTCGGACGAGTCGACGTCGTGGTACGAGCCGAACACCAGCTTCACCTTGACGCCGACAACCGGGAAGCCGGCCAGCGGACCGCTGGTGATGGTCTCGCGCAGGCCCTTTTCGACCGACGGGATGAATTCCTTCGGAATCACGCCGCCGGTGATGTCGTTGATGAAGAGGAAGTCATCCTTCACGTTCGGATCGGCGCGATCGGCCTCGGTCATCGGCGACAGCTCGATCACGACGTGACCGTACTGGCCCTTGCCGCCTGACTGCTTGGCATGCTTGTAGTCCGACTTGACGTCCGACGCGCGGATCGTCTCGCGATAAGCCACCTGCGGCTTGCCGACGTTGGCCTCGACGTTGAACTCGCGACGCATGCGGTCGACCAGGATGTCCAGGTGCAACTCGCCCATGCCCGAGATGATCGTCTGACCCGACTCTTCGTCCGTACGCACGCGGAACGACGGATCTTCCGCGGCCAGACGGCCGAGGGCGACGCCCATCTTTTCCTGGTCCGACTTGGTCTTCGGCTCGACCGCCATCGAGATCACCGGCTCCGGGAACGTCATGCGCTCCAGGGTGATGACGTGGTCCTGCGCGCACAGCGTGTCGCCGGTCGTCACGTCCTTCAGGCCGACTGCCGCGGCGATGTCGCCCGCATGCACTTCCTTCAGTTCCTGACGCTCGTTCGCGTGCATCTGCAGGATGCGGCCGATGCGCTCCTTCTTGCTCTTGACCGGGTTGTACACGGCATCGCCGGAGTTCAGCGTGCCCGAGTAGACACGGAAGAACGTCAGCGAGCCGACGAACGGGTCGGTCATGATCTTGAACGCGAGCGCTGAGAACGGCGCGGCGTCGTCCGCCTTGCGCGTGGCTTCCTGATCGTTCTCGTCGATGCCGGCGACCGGCGGGCGGTCGGCGGGCGACGGCAGCAGCTGCACCACCGCGTCGAGCATTGCCTGGACGCCCTTGTTCTTGAACGCGGTACCGCAGAACACCGGGATGATCTCGTTCGCGAGCGTGCGCTGGCGCAGGCCGGCGATGATCTCGGCTTCGCTGAGGTCGCCGCCTTCGAGGTACTTGTTCATCAGCTCTTCGGTGGCTTCGGCAGCCGACTCCACCATGAAGCTGTGCGCTTCTGCAGCCTTGTCGGCCAGATGCGCAGGGATGTCCTGGTACTCGAACTTCATGCCCTGGGATTCCATGTCCCAGATGACCGCCTTCATCTTGAGCAGGTCGACCACGCCCTCGAAGCCGTCCTCGGCGCCGATCGGCACCTGCATCGGCACCGGATGGGCGCCAAGACGGGCCTTCAGCTGGTCGACCACCTTGTCGAAATTGGCGCCGGTACGGTCCATCTTGTTGACGAAGGCAAGGCGCGGAACCTTGTACTTGTTGGCCTGGCGCCACACCGTCTCGGACTGCGGCTGCACGCCGCCGACCGCGCACAGCACGAACACCGCGCCGTCAAGCACGCGCAGCGAACGCTCGACTTCGATGGTGAAGTCCACGTGTCCCGGGGTATCGATGATGTTGAAGCGATGCTCTGGCATGGAACGATCCATGCCTTTCCAGAACGCCGTCGTCGCCGCCGACGTGATGGTGATGCCGCGCTCCTGCTCCTGCTCCATCCAGTCCATCGTGGCCGCACCATCGTGCACCTCGCCAATCTTGTGACTGACGCCGGTGTAGAACAGGATGCGCTCCGTGGTGGTGGTCTTGCCGGCATCGATGTGAGCCATGATGCCGAAGTTGCGATAGCGCTCGATGGGAGTGGTGCGTGCCATTGATATTTACCTGTGCCGGGCTACCTGCCCGATTCTATGCAGCCGTCCGGGCCACGCCTTATTTAAGAGTCCGCCATGGACGGCGGCGTGTTCTTTCGGCCGTCAGGGAAGACGGCCTGAATCAACATTCGGCATGAATGCCGATTTGTTCTTGCCGCCTTAAGGAAGACGGCCTGAATCCCAAGACTCCGCCACGGACGGCGGGCTGGTACTGTGCCGCCACGAATGACGACACAGGAAAAAACACTTACCAACGATAATGCGAGAAAGCCTTGTTGGCTTCGGCCATGCGATGCGTTTCTTCGCGCTTCTTGGCAGCACCACCGCGGCTTTCGGAGGCCTCCAGCAATTCGGCGGCCAACTTGCGCGGCATCGAGGTCTCGCCACGCTTGCGGGCCGCGTCGATGACCCAGCGCATCGCCAGCGCCATGCGGCGACCCGGGCGCACTTCGACCGGCACCTGGTAGGTGGCGCCACCGACACGGCGGGACTTCACCTCGACCGCCGGAGCGATGTTGTTCAGCGCCTTCTCGACCAGAGCCACCGGCTCGGCATTCTTTTCACCGATATGCTGCAGGGCACCGTAAACGATGCTTTCAGCGACCGACTTCTTGCCGCTCTTCATCACCATGTTGATGAAGCGGGCGATCAGCTGACTGCCATGTTTGGGATCCGGCAGGACCAGACGGGCGGGATGTGAACCTTTACGCGACATGTTTGTTGTCCGTTATTTTTGCGGACATTCCTGCCCGCCTGTAAAGCGGCCAGCGAGGGCCGCAGACATTATTTCTTCGGGCGCTTGGCGCCGTACTTCGAGCGCGACTGACGCCGCTTGGTGACGCCCGCGCAGTCGAGGCTGCCGCGCACCGTGTGGTAGCGCACACCGGGCAGATCCTTGACGCGACCGCCGCGGATCAGCACCACCGAGTGCTCCTGCAGGTTGTGGCCCTCACCACCGATGTAGCTGATGATCTCGAAGCCGTTGGTCAGGCGCACCTTGGCAACTTTGCGCAAGGCCGAGTTGGGCTTTTTCGGGGTGGTCGTGTAAACGCGCGTGCAGACGCCACGACGCTGCGGGCTGCTCTGCAGGGCCGGCGACCCGCTCTTGTAGGTCTTGGGGCTGCGGGATTTGCGCACCAATTGGTTGACTGTCGTCATGCGAAGCTGTTCCTGAAAACATAAAGGCAGCCCGAATAAGCTCGGTCTGCCAAGAAGCGGGAATTTAACATGAGCAGCCCGCCATAGGCAAGCCAGTGCTCAGCCGTCCTGGACCCGAACACGAGGTGCGTCCCTGCACCTCATTTCGTATGTCAGCGAGCAAAACCCCGGACGGGCTTACTCGACACCGTTTTCGTTACCGGCCGGAGCCTCGGCGAACGAGACTGCAGGCGCGGAACTGGAAAGAGTCTCCAGTTCCGTGGCGGTCAAACCGCCTTGGCGACGACGCGATGCGTGGTACGCCAGGCCCGTGCCTGCCGGAATAAGACGTCCGACGATAACATTTTCCTTCAGGCCACGCAAGGTATCTCGCGTGCCACGAACCGCCGCCTCGGTAAGGACGCGGGTGGTTTCCTGGAACGATGCGGCCGAGATGAACGACTCGGTCGCGAGCGACGCCTTGGTGATGCCCAGCAGGATCGACTGGTATTCGGCCGGACGCTCGCCCTTGGCGATCGCGCGCTCATTCTCGCCGTTGATTCGCACGCGCTCGATCTGCTCGCCACGCAGGTAATGGCTGTCGCCCGGCTCGACGATCTCGACCTTGCGCAGCATCTGGCGAATGATCGCCTCGATGTGCTTGTCGTTGATCTTCACGCCCTGCAGGCGATACACGTCCTGGATTTCCTTGACCAGGTACGAGGCCAGCGGCTCCACGCCCAGCAGGCGCAGGATGTCATGCGGGCTCGGCTCGCCGTCGACGACGGTTTCGCCCTTCTCCACATGCTCGCCTTCGAACACGATGACCTGGCGCCACTTCGGAATCAGCTCCTCGTGCTCGTTGCCGTCGACGTCCTTGATGACCAGGCGCTGCTTGCCCTTGGTGTCCTTGCCGAAGCTGATGATGCCGGAGCGCTCGGCCAGGATCGCCGGCTCCTTCGGCTTGCGCGCCTCGAACAGGTCGGCCACGCGCGGCAGACCGCCGGTGATGTCGCGAGTCTTCGAGCTTTCCTGCGGGATACGGGCAACCACGTCGCCCACGCCCACTTCGGCGCCGTTCTGGATCGACACGATCGCACCGGCCGGCAGGAAGTACTGTGCGGCGATGTCGGTGCCCGGCAGCTTCAGCTCGCGGCCCTTGGCGTCTTCCAGGCGCACGATCGGACGCAGGTCCTTCGCCTGCGCGCCGCGGCGCTTCGGATCGGTGACCACCGCCGATTCCAGGCCGGTCAGTTCGTCGGTCTGGCTCTGCACGGTGACGCCATCGAGGAAGTCGATGAAGCGCACCACGCCGGCCACCTCGGTGACGATCGGATGGGTATGCGGATCCCAGTTCGCCACGGTCTGGCCCGGCTTGACCGGCGCACCGTCCTTGACCGCGATGGTGGCGCCGTACGGCACCTTGTAACGCTCGCGCTCGCGGCCGCTGGAGTCGATCACGCTCAGTTCGCCCGAACGCGACACCGCGACCAAGTGACCCTGCTTGTGCTGCACCGACTTCAGATTGTTGTACTTCAGCGAGCCGGTGGTCTTCACCGTCACGTTGTCCACCGCCGCCGCACGCGAAGCCGCACCACCGATGTGGAACGTACGCATGGTGAGCTGGGTACCCGGCTCGCCGATCGACTGCGCGGCGACCACGCCCACGGCCTCACCCATGTTGACCAGATGGCCACGGGCCAGATCGCGGCCGTAGCACAGCTTGCACACGCCATGCGCGGCTTCGCAGGTGATCGGCGAACGCACCTTGATGATCTGCACGCCGGCCTTGTCGAGCTTCTCGACCAGGGCCTCGTTGAGCAGAGTGTCGCGCGTCACGATCGGCAGGTCGTCGTCGCCGGGGGCGTAGACGTCCTCGACCACCACGCGGCCCAGCACGCGCTCGCGCAACGGCTCGACCACGTCGCCGCCTTCGACGATCGGCTGCATGATGATGCCGTCCTCGGTGCCGCAGTCGTCCATGGTGATGACCACGTCCTGCGCCACGTCGACCAGGCGGCGGGTCAGGTAACCGGAGTTCGCGGTCTTCAACGCAGTATCCGCCAGGCCCTTGCGGGCGCCGTGGGTCGAGTTGAAGTACTGCAGCACGTTCAGGCCTTCGCGGAAGTTGGCCTTGATCGGGGTCTCGATGATCGAGCCGTCCGGACGCGCCATCAGGCCGCGCATGCCGGCCAGCTGACGGATCTGCGCCACCGAACCGCGCGCGCCGGAGTCGGCCATGATGTACAGCGAGTTCATCGACTTCTGGTTGACCGCCTTGCCGTCGGCGTCGATGACCTTCTCGGTACCGATGCCGTCGATCATCGCCTTGGCCACCAGCTCGCTGGTGCGCGACCAGATGTCGACCACCTTGTTGTAGCGCTCGCCGGCGGTGACCAGGCCCGACTGGTACTGCTGCTGGATCTCGACGACTTCCTTCTCGGCTTCGTCAAGAATGGTCTTCTTCTCGGCCGGGATCAGCATGTCGTCGATGCCGATCGAGATGCCCGCGCGGGTCGCGAAACGATAGCCGGTGTACATCAGCTTGTCGGCGAACACCACGGTTTCCTTCAGTCCCAGCAGACGGTAGCTGGAGTTGATCAGGCGCGAGATGTTCTTCTTGGTCAACTCGGTGTTGGCCAGCACGAAGGGCAGGCCCTCGGGCAGGATCTCGGCCAGCAGCGCACGACCCACCGTGGTCTCGACCAGCTTCGTCTCGCTGGTGCGGGTGCCGTCCTCGGCCAGATGCACCTGCTTCAGGCGCACCTTGACCTTGGCGTGCAGCTCGACCGCGCGGTTGTCATAGGCGCGACGCGCCTCGGCGATGCCGGAGAACACCATGCCGGTGCCCTTGACGTTGATCAGCTCGCGGGTCATGTAGTACAGGCCCAGCACCACGTCCTGGGTCGGCACGATGATCGGCTCGCCGTTGGCGGGGCTGAGGATGTTGTTGGACGACATCATCAGCGTGCGCGCTTCCAGCTGCGCCTCGATCGACAGCGGCACATGGACGGCCATCTGGTCGCCGTCGAAGTCGGCGTTGAACGCGGTACACACGAGCGGATGCAGCTGGATCGCCTTGCCTTCGATCAGCTTGGGTTCGAACGCCTGGATACCGAGGCGGTGCAGCGTCGGCGCACGGTTCAGCAGCACCGGATGCTCGCGGATCACCTCTTCGAGGATGTCCCACACCTGGCCTTCCTCGCGTTCGACCAGCTTCTTCGCCGCCTTGATGGTGGTGGCTTCGCCACGCGCCTGCAGCTTGGCGAAGATGAACGGTTTGAACAGCTCCAGCGCCATCTTCTTGGGCAGGCCGCACTGGTGCAGACGCAGGGTCGGACCGACCACGATCACCGAGCGACCGGAGTAGTCCACGCGCTTGCCGAGCAGGTTCTGGCGGAAGCGGCCCTGCTTGCCCTTGATCATGTCGGCGAGCGACTTCAGCGCGCGCTTGTTGGTACCGGTGATGGCACGGCCGCGACGGCCGTTGTCGAGCAGCGCGTCGACCGATTCCTGCAGCATGCGCTTCTCGTTGCGCACGATGATGTCCGGCGCATTGAGCTCGAGCAGCCGCTTCAGGCGGTTGTTGCGGTTGATGACGCGACGGTACAGGTCATTCAGATCGGAAGTGGCGAAGCGGCCACCGTCCAGCGGCACCAGCGGGCGCAGGTCCGGCGGCAGCACGGGAAGAACGGTCAGCACCATCCACTCCGGCTTGTTGCCGGATTCCAGGAACGCCTCGATCAGCTTCACGCGCTTGGTCAGCCGCTTCAGCTTGGTCTCGGAATTGGTGGAGGCGATCTCTTCCTTCAGGCGGATGACTTCGCCCGGCAGGTCGAGCGACTTCAGCAGGTGGAACACCGCCTCGGCGCCCATCCGCGCGTCGAACTCGTCGCCGTGTTCTTCGGTCGCTTCCAGGTACTGGTCTTCGCTGAGCAGCTGGCCGCGCTCGAGCGCGGTCATGCCCGGATCGATCACCACGAAGGCCTCGAAGTACAGGATGCGCTCGATGTCGCGCAGGGTCATGTCCAGCATCAGGCCGATGCGCGAGGGCAGCGACTTGAGGAACCAGATGTGCGCGGTCGGGCTGGCCAGCTCGATGTGGCCCATGCGCTCGCGGCGCACCTTGGCCAGGGTGACCTCGGTACCGCACTTCTCGCAGACCACGCCGCGATGCTTCATGCGCTTGTACTTGCCGCACAGGCACTCGTAGTCCTTCACCGGTCCGAAGATCGCGGCGCAGAACAGGCCGTCACGCTCCGGCTTGAAGGTGCGGTAGTTGATGGTTTCCGGCTTCTTCACTTCGCCGTACGACCACGAGCGGATCAGCTCCGGCGACGCGAGCGCGATCTTGATCGCGTCGAAATCCGGCGTCGCGCGCTGCTGGTTGAACAGATTGAGCAGGTCTTTCATTCGAAATCTCCGGTGACTGCGCGGATCACTTGATCTCTTCCAGATCGATGTCGATGGCGAGCGAGCGGATTTCCTTCACCAGCACGTTGAAGGACTCCGGCATGCCCGCGGACATTTCGTGGTTGCCGTCGACAATGTTCTTGTACATCTGGTTGCGGCCCTGCACGTCGTCGGACTTCACCGTCAGCATTTCCTGCAGGGTGTAGGCCGCGCCGTAGGCTTCCAGCGCCCACACTTCCATCTCGCCGAAGCGCTGGCCGCCGAACTGCGCCTTGCCGCCCAGCGGCTGCTGGGTGACCAGCGAGTACGGACCGGTGGAGCGCGCATGCATCTTGTCGTCGACCAGGTGGTTGAGCTTCAGGTAATGCATGTAGCCGACGGTGACCGGGCGATCGAACGCCTCGCCGGTGCGGCCATCGTACAGCGTGGTCTGGCCCGACTCGGGCAGATCCGCCAGCCTCAGCATCGCCTTGATCTCGGTCTCTTCCGCACCGTCGAACACCGGCGTCGCCATCGGCACGCCTTCCTGCAGGTTGCTGGCGAGCGCGAAGATTTCCTTGTCGGTGAGCGACTTCAGATCGACGTGCTGCACCGCGCCGGCGACGTGGTTGTTGTAGATCTGGTCGAGGAACTCGCGGATCTTGGCCACCTTCTCCTGCGCTTCGAGCATCTTCTGGATCTTCTTGCCCAGGCCCTTGGCGGCCCAGCCCAGATGCACTTCCAGGATCTGCCCGATGTTCATGCGCGACGGCACGCCCAGCGGATTCAGCACGATGTCGACCGGCACGCCGTCGGCGGAGTACGGCATGTCCTCCACCGGCACCACGTTCGACACCACGCCCTTGTTGCCGTGGCGGCCGGCCATCTTGTCGCCCGGCTGGATGCGGCGCTTCACGGCCAGGAACACCTTGACCATCTTCAGCACGCCCGGTGCCAGGTCGTCGCCCTGGGTGATCTTGCCCTGCTTCTCCTTGAAGCGCTTGTCGAACTCCTCCTTGTGGCGCTTGACCTGATCGGCCGCGCGCTCGAGGAACTCGGTGACTTCCTCGTCCTTGACGTTGATCTTGAACCAGTCGTCCTTCTTCAGGCCGTCCAGATAAGCATCCGTGATTTCGGCGCCGCGCTTCAGGCCGCCCGGACCGCTCATCGCGGACTTGCCGACCAGCTGGGTACGCATGCGGCTGTAGATCGCGCCTTCGAGGATGCGGAACTGGTCGTCCAGATCCTTGCGGACCCGCTTGACCTCGGTTTCCTCGATCTGCTTGGCGCGCTTGTCCTTCTCGATACCGTCGCGGGTGAACACCTGCACGTCGATGACGGTGCCGTCCATGCCCGGCGGCACGCGCAAGGACGAGTCCTTCACGTCCGACGCCTTCTCGCCGAAGATCGCGCGCAGCAGCTTCTCTTCCGGGGTCAGTTGGCTCTCGCCCTTCGGCGTGACCTTGCCGACCATGATGTCGCCGGCCTTCACCTCGGCGCCGATATAGACGATGCCGCTCTCGTCCAGCCGCGCCAGCGCCTGCTCGCCCACGTTCGGGATGTCGGCGGTGATTTCCTCGGCGCCCAGCTTGGTGTCGCGCGCGATGCAGGACAGCTCCTCGATGTGGATCGAGGTGTAGCGGTCTTCCTGCACGACGCGCTCGGACAGCAGGATCGAGTCTTCGAAGTTGTAGCCGTTCCACGGCATGAACGCGATCAGCATGTTCTGGCCGAGCGCGAGCTCGCCCAGGTCGGTCGACGAACCGTCGGCCAGCGTGTCGCCCTTCGCCACCACGTCACCGACGTTCACCAGCGGGCGCTGGTTGAGGTTGGTGTTCTGGTTGGAGCGGGTGTACTTGGTCAGCGTGTAGATGTCGACGCCGGCGTCGTTGTCGCCGACCTCTTCCTCGTTCACGCGCACCACGATACGCGCCGCGTCGACCTGGTCGATCACGCCGCCGCGCTTGGCGCTGACGATGACGCCGGAGTCGCGCGCCACCGCGCGCTCGATGCCGGTACCCACCAGCGGAGTCTGCGAACGCAGCGTCGGTACGGCCTGGCGCTGCATGTTCGCGCCCATCAGGGCGCGGTTCGCGTCATCGTGCTCAAGGAACGGCACCAGTGCCGCCGCGACCGACACGGTCTGCATCGGCGAGACGTCCATGTAGTCGACCTCGGACGCCGGACGCAGCTCGGATTCGCCGCGGAAACGGCAGGACACGAAGTCCTCCAGGAACGCGCCGTGCTTGTCCAGCGGCGAGTTCGCCTGCGCGATCACGTGGTCGCCCTCCTCGATCGCCGACAGGTAGTCGACCTTGTCGGTGACCTTGCTGTTCGCCACCTTGCGGTAAGGCGTCTCGAGGAAGCCGTACGAGTTGGTGCGGGCGTACACGGCCAGCGAGTTGATCAGGCCGATGTTCGGGCCTTCCGGCGTTTCGATGGTGCAGACGCGGCCGTAATGGGTCGGGTGCACGTCGCGCACTTCGAAGCCGGCGCGTTCGCGGGTCAGGCCGCCCGGCCCGAGCGCGGAGACGCGGCGCTTGTGCGTCACTTCCGACAGCGGGTTGTTCTGGTCCATGAACTGGGACAGCTGCGAGGAGCCGAAGAACTCCTTCACCGCGGCCGCGACCGGCTTGGCGTTGATCAGGTCCTGCGGGGTCAGGCCATCGGCCTCGGCCAGCGACAGGCGCTCGCGCACCGCGCGCTCGACGCGCACCAGGCCGATGCGGAAGGTGTTCTCGGCCATCTCGCCGACCGAACGCACGCGACGGTTGCCCAGGTGGTCGATGTCGTCGACGGTGCCGTGGCCGTTCTTGATGTCGATCAGTACCTTCAGCACGTCGAGGATGTCGGAGCTTTCGCCCAGTTCCTTGACCATCGCCTGCGACGCGTCTTCCTTGCGCTCGCTGAAGTACTTGTGGTCGTACAGCACGCCCGGGCCGAGAATTTCCTTGCGGCCCACGCGGCGGTTGAACTTCATCCGGCCCACGCTCGACAGGTCGTAGCGGTCGAAGGTGAAGAACAGGTTGAAGAACAGGTTCTGCGCGGCATCCTTGGTCGGCGGCTCGCCCGGGCGCATCATGCGATAGATTTCCACCAGCGCCTCCAGCGGCGTCTTGGTGTTGTCGATGCGCAGGGTGTGCGAGATGTAGGCGCCGCGGTCGAGGTCGTTGACGTACAGCGTCGGCACGATCTCGATGCCGGCCTTGCGGAAGTTCTCCAGCTGCTCGGCGGTGATCTCGTCGTTCGCCGAGGCCAGCAGTTCGCCGGTCTTCGCGTCGACGATGTCGGTCGCCACGATGCGGCCGACCGGGTAGTCGTCCGGCACTTCCAGCGCGGTGATGTTCTCGGCCGCCAGCTGGCGCACGTGGCGCGCGGTGATGCGCTTGCCGGCCTCCACCAGCACCTTGCCGCCGATCGCCAGGTCGAAGCTCAGCGTCTCGCCGCGCAGGCGCTCGGCGACCAGCTCCAGCGTGGTGCCGCCCTTCTTGCCCAGGTGGAACACGTTGTGCTCGAAGAAGATGCCCAGCATCTCCTCGTTGCTGTAGCCGAGCGCGCGCAGCAGCACCGTCACCGGCAGCTTGCGGCGGCGGTCGATGCGGGTGAACAGCGCGTCCTTCGGGTCGAACTCGAAGTCCAGCCAGGAACCGCGGTAGGGGATCACGCGGGCCGAGAACAGCAGCTTGCCCGAGCTGTGCGTCTTGCCGCGGTCGTGGTCGAAGAACACGCCCGGCGAACGATGCAGCTGCGAGACGATCACGCGCTCGGTACCGTTGATGATGAAGGTGCCGGTGTCGGTCATGAGCGGAATCTCGCCCATGTAGACCTCCTGCTCCTTGATGTACTTGACCACCTTCTTCGAGGCCGGGCTGTCCTTGTCGTAGATGACCAGGCGCACGGTGGTGCGCAGCGGCGCGCCGTAGGTCATGCCGCGGTTGCGGCACTCGCGCTCGTCGAAGGCCGGCTCGCCGAGGCGGTAGTCGACGTATTCAAGCGCTGCATTGCCCGAATAGCTGGAGATCGGGAACACCGACTTCAACGCGGCATGCAAACCCTTCTCGCCGCGCTGTTTCGGCGCGACGTGCTCCTGCAGGAACTCCCGGTAGGAATCAGTCTGGATGGTCAGCAGGTTCGGCACGCCCAGTACGGGCGGACGCTTGCCAAAGTCCTTGCGGATGCGTTTCTTCTCGGTAAACGAGTAGGCCATGATCGGTAGCGCCTCGGTTCGCAGTGACGCCGGTGGTGCACACACCGGCTGAATGAAAAAGACTTTCTTTGCCGGATGGCCAAGGCCATCCGGCCAGGGATTTGGGAATCGAGAATAGGGAATCGGTCAAGGCCCGAAGGCCGGTGCTGCTGACGATTCCCTATTCTCCATTCCCCATTCCCACCAAAAGCAGGCAAAGCCCGGGGGCTCGCGCCCCCAGGCTTGCTTGACGCTAGATCAAACTGACGACGCGCAAGGGCGCCGATTACTTCAGTTCGACCGTGGCGCCGGCAGCTTCGAGTTCCTTCTTGAACTTCTCGGCATCTTCCTTCGACACGCCTTCCTTCAGGACGCCACCGGCCTCGGTGAGGTCCTTGGCTTCCTTCAGGCCCAGGCCGGTGATCGCGCGGACAGCCTTGATCACGTCGACCTTCTTGGCGCCGGCGGTCTTCAGGACGACGTCGAACTCGGTCTGCGCTTCGGCAACCGGGGCAGCAGCGGCCGGGCCGGCCACGGCAACCGGGGCAGCGGCGGTCACGCCAAACTTCTCTTCGATGGCCTTCACCAGGTCCATCACTTCCATGAGCGACTTGGCGGCGACGGCTTCAACGATCTGTTCGTTGGTCAGGGACATTTGATTTACCTCTGGAATTGATTCGATTCGGTTTGTGAGACGTTGAACTTAGGCGGGTTCGGCTTCGACCGGGGCTTCGGCGGCGACTTCGCCACCACCCTGCTTGTCGGCCACGGCCTTGACGACGCGGGCGAACATCGTGGCCGGTTCGGCCAGCACGCGGGCCAGCATGGCCAGCGCCTGTTCGCGGGTCGGCAACGCGGCCAGCACGTCGACGTGCGCAGCCGGCAGCAGCTTGCCTTCCACCGAGACGATTTTCGCCTTCAGCTTGTCGTTGCCCTTGGCGAATTCCTTGATCAGACGCCCGGCAGCGCCGGGTTCTTCCGTCGAGAATGCGTACAGCAGCGGACCGACCAGGGCGTCCTTGACGACCTCGAATTCGGTACCGGCCACGGCGCGCGACGCCAGCGTGTTCTTGACAACCCTCAAGTACACGCCGGATTCGCGGGCCTTCTTGCGCATCGCGGTCATCTGTTCGACCGTGGTGCCCGCATACTCGGCAGCGACCAGGGAGTGAGCCTTCGCGGCAACTTCTGCCAGTTCGGCGACTACTTCTTGCTTCTGAGACAGATTGAGAGCCATTGCACTCCTCCAAATGAACTCCGCTTACGGCTCCTGCCGCTTGCGGTCCTGGGCGACGCCATCCGTGACGTCGGGGACGCGGTGGTCCCGGGTGTTGGCCTTTCCAGAAGTCGAACGATTCCAGAAGGGGCAGCACCATCTGCGCAGGCCGGATTTGCGAGAAACCCGATTAAGCGATCCCGCTGGCGGCGACGGCGATTCCCTGCCTTGCACGAGCTCCCTGCCCGTCGTCGTCGCGCGCTGAACGCGCCTGCGGTCTTTGACAGCGGCCCCGACCTTCATGCGAAGAACCGGGGCTACCCTCAAAAACTGCCCGCATCGACAAAGCGTCGAGCGGGGCTTGAGTCTTACTTCGCGGAGATGGCCAGCGACGAGGTATCGACGGCAACGCCGACGCCCATCGTGCTGGACAACGCCACCTTCTGCAGGAACTGGCCCTTCGCCGTGGCCGGCTTGGCCTTCAGCAGGTCGGCGATCAGTGCGTTGAGGTTGTCCGCCAGCTGGGCGGCCTCGAAGCTGGCCTTGCCGATGGTGGCGTGGATGATGCCCGCCTTGTCGTTGCGGAACTTCACCTGGCCGGCCTTGGCGTTCTTGACCGCGGTGGCGACGTCGGCGGTGACCGAACCGTCCTTCGGGTTCGGCATCAGGCCGCGCGGGCCGAGCAACTGGCCCAGCTTGCCGACCACGCGCATCGCGTCCGGCGTGGCGATCACGCGGCCGAAGTCGAGATCACCGGCCTGCATGCGCTCGGCCAGGTCGTCCATGCCGACGGCGTCGGCACCGGCGGCCTTGGCGGCTTCGGCCTTCTCGCCCGGCGGGCAGAACACGGCGACCTTGACGGTCTTGCCGGTGCCATGCGGCAGCAGCGAGGAGCCACGCACGCCCTGGTCCGACTTCTTCGCGTCGATGCCGAGGCGCACGGCCACGTCCACCGACTCGGCGAACTTCGCCTTGGCGTTGTCCTTGACGATCTTCAGGGCCTCTTCCAGGGCGTAGAACTTGCCCGGCTGCACCGCGGCCTGCGCGGCCTTCATACGCTTCGTGAGCTTTGCCATGTCTTAGCCCTCCACCGTCAGGCCCATGCTGCGGGCGCTACCGGCAATGGTGCGCACCGCGGCGTCAAGGTCGGCAGCCGTCAGGTCCGGCTCCTTCTGCTTCGCAATATCTTCCAGCTGCTTGCGGGTGACCTTGCCGACCTTGTCGGTATTCGGCTTCTGCGAGCCCTTGGCGACACCGGTGGCCTTCTTCAGAAGGATGGTGGCGGGCGGAGTCTTGGTGATGAAGGTGAAGCTGCGGTCGGAGTACGCGGTGATGATGGTCGGGATCGGCAGACCCGGCTCCAGCTTCTGCGTGGCGGCATTGAACGCCTTGCAGAATTCCATGATGTTCAGGCCGCGCTGACCGAGGGCGGGGCCCACCGGCGGCGACGGGTTGGCCTGGCCGGCCTTGACCTGCAGCTTGATGTAACCGACAACTTTCTTTGCCATTGGATTTTCCTCGCGAGTCCAGGCGCCTTGCGGCTCCTCGCTGTTCACCGTTCCATGGATGGAGGGAAGATCTGCCTCGTGCAGATCCAAAACGCGGACACGCCGGGCCAAAAAGACCCCGCGTGAACCGCGCAGTATAGAGATTTACTGGATCGTCAGCAAGCCCCGTGCCAAGGTCGCCGGATCGGTAGCCGGGTCGCCCCGGCCGAAATAGCCCGCTCAGGCCTTCTCGACCTGACCGAACTCCAGTTCCACGGGGGTCGAACGACCGAAGATCAACACCGCGACGCGCAGGCGGCTCTTCTCGTAGTTGACTTCCTCGACCACGCCGTTGAAATCGTTGAACGGGCCTTCGGTGACGCGCACCATCTCGCCCGGCTCGAACAGCACCTTGGGACGGGGCTTCTCGACGCCTTCGCGCACGCGGCTGAGGATCGCCTCGGCCTCGCTGTCGCGGATCGGCAGCGGGCGGTCGGCAGTGCCGCCGATGAAACCCATCACCTTCGGGGTTTCCTTGATCAGATGCCAGCATTCGTCGTCGATCCGGGGCGACTTGCCCTCGGTATTCGTCTCGATCTGCACCAGCACGTAGCCCGGGAAGAACTTGCGCTCGCTGCGGCGCTTCTGGCCGCCGCGCATCTCGATCACTTCCTCGGTCGGCACCAGCACTTCGCCGAACTTCTCCTCCATCGCGGCGCGCTTGATGCGCTCCTCGAGGGAACGCTTCACCTGGTTCTCGAAGCCCGAATAGGCGTGCACCACGTACCAACGCTTGCTCATGCTCACCTCAGCCACCCAGCTTCAGCAGCCAGTCGAGAATGACCGACTTCAGGATCAGGTCGATCAGACCCAGCAGCAGCGACAGGACGATCACCACCACGATGATGATGCCGGTCGTCTTGATCGTCTCGTCACGGGTCGGCCAGACCACCTTGCGCATTTCGAACTGCGACTCGGCGATGAAGTTCCGCACCCGCCGGCCCAGCGCGGTGAACGCGGCGATCGCCAGCGCAACCACCATCGCGGCCAGCACGCCCAGCAGGCGTACCGACGAGGAAATGCTGCCGTCCCGGCCGAACCAGGAATAGGCGAAGATACCGCCAGCCAGCACCAGACCCGCCAGTACCAGCTTGCCGATGTCGGCGGCGTTCGTGCCCTTGGACTGTTCTGCCTTGGTATTCATGCACTAGTGACCGGGTGTCAGCAGCATGCCGTGCCTTGCGGCCGACCTTGCCATCGTCACCCGTCTCGATCCTCGGGGAAGTGGCACGCCAGGAGGGACTTGAACCCCCAACCTGCGGTTTTGGAGACCGCTGCTCTGCCAATTGAGCTACTGGCGTATGAACGGGAATCGGGATTCGAGATTCGGGATTCGTGAAAAGCGAAACGGCGTGAAGCTTGCCCTTTCGAATCCCGAATCCCGAATCCCGAATCCCGCTATATATTACTTGATGACCTTGGCCACCACACCGGCGCCGACGGTACGGCCGCCTTCGCGGATGGCGAAACGCAGGCCTTCGTCCATCGCGATCGGGTGAATCAGGCTCACCACCATCTTCACGTTGTCGCCCGGCATCACCATCTCCACGCCTTCCGGCAGGGTCACGGCGCCCGTCACGTCCGTCGTGCGGAAGTAGAACTGCGGGCGGTAGCCCTTGAAGAACGGCGTATGACGGCCACCCTCGTCCTTCGACAGCACATACACCTCGGCCTCGAAGTCCGTATGCGGGGTGATCGTGCCCGGCTTGGCCAGCACCTGGCCGCGCTCCACGTCGTCACGCTTCAGGCCGCGCAGCAGCAGACCGGCGTTGTCGCCCGCCTGGCCCTGGTCCAGCAGCTTGCGGAACATCTCCACGCCGGTGACGGTCGTCTTCTGCGTGTCGCGGATGCCGACCACTTCGATTTCGTCGCCCACCTTGATGATGCCGCGCTCGATACGGCCGGTCACCACCGTGCCGCGGCCCGAGATCGAGAACACGTCTTCCACCGGCATCAGGAACGGCTTGTCGATCGCGCGCACCGGCTCCGGAATGTAGCTGTCCAGCGCGTCCACCAGCTTGATGATCGCCGGCACGCCGATCTCGCTCTGATCCCCTTCCAGCGCCTTCAGCGCCGAACCGTGGATGATCGGCGTGTCGTCGCCCGGGAAGTCGTACTTGCTCAGCAGCTCGCGCACTTCCATCTCGACCAGCTCGAGCAGCTCGGCGTCGTCGACCATGTCCGCCTTGTTCAGGAACACCACGATGTACGGCACGCCCACCTGGCGCGACAGCAGAATGTGCTCGCGCGTCTGCGGCATCGGGCCATCCGCGGCCGAGCACACCAGGATCGCGCCGTCCATCTGCGCCGCACCCGTGATCATGTTCTTCACATAGTCCGCATGGCCCGGGCAGTCCACGTGCGCGTAGTGGCGGATCGGCGACTCGTATTCCACGTGCGCCGTCGAGATCGTGATGCCGCGAGCCTTCTCTTCCGGCGCCGCGTCGATCGCGCTGTAATCCTTGAACTCGCCACCGAAGCGCTCCGCTCCGACCTTCGTCAGCGCCGCCGTCAGCGTCGTCTTGCCGTGATCCACGTGACCAATCGTGCCGACGTTGACATGCGGCTTGGTGCGTTCGAATTTACCCTTTGCCATGCGCGCTAAACCCCGATGGAGTCAATGAATTGAAGGAACCCGCCCGTTTCGGGGCTGGCCATGACGGCCGAATGATGTGGTGCTCATGACAGGAATCGAACCTGTGACCTCTTCCTTACCAAGGAAGTGCTCTACCGACTGAGCTACATGAGCAAAGTTTTAGCCATCCTCCATGATGGCAAAGAACAAACCGGCATCCATGCTGGACAATTCAAAAAAGCGTCGATCCTAGGTGGCAACCGCTTCGATCGGCAGCGCTTGGCAGTTGCAGGGCAATGGAGCGGAAGGCGGGAATCGAACCCGCGTAATCAGTTTGGAAAACTGATGTTCTACCATTGAACTACTCCCGCCCTGTGCGGAACTCTATGCCGGCCGCGCCACTTGCGCGTCGCGTGGTACCACTTGCCACACTGGCGGAGGGAGGTGGATTACTCCGGGCATCCCGCCCTCCGCCCCTCCGGGGCCGCGCCGCTTTCGCGTCGCGTTCAAAATCGCTCCTGCGATCTTGTACTCGTCTCGTCCCGAGACTCGCCCAATGCGCTACTCGCATCGGGCCAGGCTTCGGCTGTTCAAGATCGCTCCTGGCGATCTTGTCGAACCGCGGCGGCGGATCTCACCCACCTCCACGGCCCTGCATGTCGGATCTCTACAAACTTGACTACCGATGGCACTCAAGCTGGTGGAGGGAGGTGGATTCGAACCACCGAAGGCGTAAGCCAGCAGATTTACAGTCTGCCCCCGTTGGCCGCTTGGGTATCCCTCCAACAAAGAACGCGTATTGTGTGGATCAGGCCCCGAACTGTCAACACCTTGCGGCGCCGATTCCACCCGCGGCAGCGATTATTCCGCGGACATGTCAGTCCAGCGAAGCCGCGTGCAGATCGACCAGTTGCTCCATGCCCTTGGACAACTCCAGCAGCTGTTTCGCCTGCGCCTGCAGCCGGCGCTCGCCGTCGTCGCGCGGCTCCCAGTGCGGCACCGGGGTGGGCTTGCCGTCCGGGCTGTCCAGCGCCACGAACACCATCACGCAACTGGTCGCCAGACGCTGTTCGTCCTTGCGCAAGTCGCGGGCCATCACGTCCACCGCCATGTGCATGCTGCTGGTGCCTGTGTGGATCAGGCGCGCCCGCACCGTGACCAGGTCGCCGATCAGGATCGGCGCCACGAACTGTATCCCGCTGACCGAGGCGGTGACGCAATACGCCCCGCTCCAGCCCACCGCGCAGGCATAACCGGCCTGGTCGATCCACTTCATCGCCATGCCGCCGTGCACCTTGCCGCCGAAGTTGACATCGGTGGGCTGGGCGAGGAAGCGGAACGTCACTTCGTGCTGCTTTCCGGACATGGGGCTGGCATCTCGCGGGCGGAATCGGAAACCGGGATTATGCCCGACTGCATGCATTTCCCCGCACCAGGGCACAGTTTGCCGGCTTGCGGCCCGCCCTGCTTCATGGCTAGATGCCAAAAGGGAACGGGGGGAGTCAGCATTGGCCTTGCGCAGCATTGCATCACGGACGGCGCTGTGGGTCCTGATCGGCTCCACCCTGGTGCTGGCAGCCATGGGCGCCTTGTTGCTCAACCTCACCCGCACGCAGATCCTCGAACACACCCACCATGAGGCAGCCGCCCTGGCGGCCCATGCCGGCAGCCAGATCCAGGCAAGGATCGACCGTGTCGCAGTTTCCGCACGGATGCTTGCGGCGATCATCGACACCCGCCAGGACGACGCCGAACCGCTGCTGCGCGACACCCTGGCCGCCAACCCGGACATGGACGGGCTGGCTGCGGTGTTCAGGCCCTCGCCAAACCCGGCCGACGCCCCGCCGTATTCGCCGTTCGTGAGCCGGCTGGACAACGGCAGCCTGACCAGCCGCGACCTCTCGCGCGACGCCAGCCCCTACTGGAACAGCAACTGGTTCCTCGGCGGACTCGGCTGCGGCAACGGCTGCTGGCAGCGAGCGTTCTTTTCGCAGTCCCGGCACCGCCAGCTGATCAATTATTCCGTGGCGATCAGTCGCGACGGGCACCCGGCCGGCATCATCAACGCCGACGTCACGCTCGACTGGCTGCACCAGATACTCGGCAGCCTGGCCAAGCCCGAGGGCGCCTATGCCTTCGTGCTGGACAGCGACGGCAATTACCTGGCGCACGACAACCCGGACCTCGTGGGCAAGCGTGGCGCGGCCGCCCTGCTCGGCGCCCTGGCCAGCGACCAGCCCGAATCGAAGCGCTTGCCGGTGGCGCAAAACCCGCGCGTGCACGGAGCGGTCTGGGTGTATTCCGCCCCGATCGAAGGTACCCGTTGGCGGCTTGGCCTGGTGGTTCCGGAATACCAGATCTATGCCGGGGTAAGGCGCATCTTCGTGCTGAGCCTGGCCCTGGGTCTGCTGGCCCTGCTGGGCGTCGCGCTGATCACGCTGCTGACCATCCGCCGCACGATGGCGCCGCTGGGGGTGCTCGCCGACCGCGCCGAGCACGTCGCCCGCGGCGAACTGGATTTCGAGCTGCCGCCGCCGCGCCGCCCCGACGAGGTGGGGCGCCTCACCCAGTCCTTCGACCAGATGCGCCGCGAACTGGCCCTGCACCTGGAGAACCTTGCCCGGGTCGCACGGGAAAAGCAGCGGCTGGCCAGCGAACTGGAGATCGCCCACCAGATCCAGATCGGCCTGCTGCCGAGCGAACACTATCTCGACGCCGTCTGCGCCTACTTCGAGCTGCATGCGGCGCTGCGCCCGGCCCGGGCGGTCGGCGGCGATCTCTACAGCTACTTCATGCTCGACCCGCAGCGCTTCTTCGTGATGGTCGGCGACGTCTCCGACAAGGGCATTCCGGCCGCCCTGTTCATGGCGCAGACGATCACCCTGGCCAAGGCGCTGGCGCCCCGCGCACAGACGCCGCAGAACCTGCTGCGATTGCTCAACCTCGAGCTTTGCCGTGGCAACGACAGCTGCATGTTCGTCACCCTGCTGTGCGGCCTGCTGGACACCGGCAACGGCAGCCTGGTGCTGGCCAGCGCCGGACACGAGCCGCCGATCCTGTGCGGCCGCGGCGCGCCGCAACTGCTGGACTTCCCCACCGGCGCGGTGCTCGGCCTGTACGAGGACTCCGACTACCCGGAACACCGCCTGCGCCTGCGCCAGGGCGAAACCCTGCTGATGTATACCGACGGCATCACCGAGGCCAGCGACCACGAGCAACAGATGTACGGCATCGAACGCACCGTGCAAAGCCTCGCCCAGGTGCCGCCGACGGCCCCCACCGCCGGCTACATCGAACGGCTGCTGGGCGACGTGGACCGTTTCGTGGCGGAAGCCGCGCAGGCCGACGACATCACCGTGCTGGCGCTGACCTGGCATGGCGCCACGGCACCGGGCACCGAGATATGCATCGGCAACCAGCTGGCCGACGTGTTCGGTGCGCTCGACCGCTGCGAGAACCTGCTGCAGGAGGCCGACGTGCCGGCCGCGTTGCGCAGCGACATGCGCCTGGTGCTGGAGGAGCTGATGGTCAACACGGTCGAATATGGCTATCCCGACGGACGCCCCGGCCAGATCCGCATCCTGCTGCAGCCCCAGCCGGATGCCGTCGCGATCGAGTTGATCGACGATGGCGTCGCCTTCGACCCGCTGCAGTCGGCCACTCCGGATCTCACCGGCGACCTCGCCGACCGTGAACAGGTCGGCGGTCTCGGCATCCATCTCGCGCGCACCATGGCCAGCGAAATGCGCTATACACGGGATGCCGACGGCAACCACCTGCTGCTTCGCTTCACCTACCCGAACCTGGATGGATCTCCGCCATGACGCTCAGCCTGCACCATGAATTCTCCGCGCCCGATCGTGTCGTCGTGCAGGTGGGCGGCCGCCTCGACGCGATGACCTTCGGCGAACTCGATGAAGCCATGCTGGCCCTGCTGCCCCGGCTCGGCGACGGCGGCACCGTGGTGGTCGACCTGGCCGGGCTGGAATACGTCAGCAGCGCCGGACTGCGCAGTTTCGCCCGGATCCGCAAGAGCATGCGCGCCCGCAACGGCCACACCCTGCTGCTGAACCCGCAGCCGCAGGTGCGCAAGGTGTTCGACATCGTCAAGGCCGTGCCGGTGAACGAGGTCTTCACCAGCACGCAGGAGCTCGACGCCTACCTCGACCGCATGCAGCGGCAGGTCACCGAAGGCGACGACGACGCCTGAGCGGCACGCCGTCAGCGTGCCGGCGCGGGCAACGCCAGCGGATCGCCGCTGTAGATCGCCACGTGCGGCACGCCGTCCGCGCCGATCCAGCCGCGATACATGCCTTCGGTATTGAACGGCATCGACACGCTGCCGTCCGCGCCCAGGACGATCGCGCCGCCATCGCCACCCATCTGCGGGATCTCGTCGTTGATCACCGCCTGCCCGGCCTGCTGCGCGGATTCGCCGAGCATCGCCATGCGCAGGCAGATCTCGCGCGCGGCGGAAACCCGGATGTAGAACTCGCCCCAACCCGTGCCCGACACCGCGCAAGCGGCGTTCGCATAGGTGCCGGCACCGACGATCGGCGAATCGCCGACGCGGCCGTAGCGCTTGTCGGTCATGCCGCCGGTCGAGGTCGCCGCGGCGAGGCGGCCTTCGCTGTCGCGCGCCACCGCGCCGACCGTGCCGAAGTGCTTCAGCGCCGCCAGTCGCGCCGTCAGCTTCTCGCCTGCGGCGTCTTCCTTCAGCGCCTTCTGCAGATCCTGCCAGCGCTTCTCGGTACGGAAATACGCGGGATCGACCAGCTTGACGCCCTGCTCGGCGGCGAACTGCTCCGCGCCGCCGCCGACCATCATCACATGCGGCGAATGCTCCATTACGGCGCGTGCCAGCAGCACCGGATTGCGCACCCGATGCACGCCCGCCACGGCGCCGGCGGCCAGCGTCGAGCCGTCCATGATCGACGCGTCCAGCTCGTTCCTGCCGTCGTGAGTGAACACCGCGCCCTTGCCGGCGTTGAACAGCGGATCGTCCTCCAGCACGGCGATCGCTGCGGTGACCCCATCCAACGCGGGCTTGCCTGCCTTCAGCTGCGCGTAGCCGTTGCGCAGCGCCCGTTCCAGCGCGGCGCGCGCGGCAACTTCGATCTGCGGCGTCATCTGCGCACGCTCCACCCCGGCGCCGCCATGGATCACCAGCAGCGGCGGCACCTCGCCATGCAGGTCCAGCTTGCCGCCGCGCACATCGGCCATCGTCTCGAACGCCGGCCGCTGCACGCTGAGGTCGCGCATGTCGATCCGGCTTTGCGTGCCGATGCCGGTCACCCGCACGCCGCGGTAGTCCAGCGGCTTGCCCGCTTCGACCCGCTCTGGTTGGCCCTGCGGGCGCAGCAGCCAGGCGAAGCCGTTGTTCAACGTGAACACCCGGCCGATACCGTTGCCATCGACGGCCAGCACCGTCCCTTCATCCACGCCCAGCCCGACCACGTCCGGATGGCCCTGGTGCCGCAAGCGGGCGACGAACGCGACCAGCCGGCCCTGCCGCGCGCGCGCGTCGAAGTGGGTGTCGGTGATCACCTGCTGCATGCGCGGCATGTGCAGGAAACCGTCGACCAGGGTGACGCCCTTGCCCAGCGGGTCGGCCAGCGCTTCGGGCGACGTGATGCTGCCGCCGTCCATCGCGCCGTAGGCATGGCCGCCGAGGATCGCCAGCCCAGCGCTGCTGCCGCCGATCGGTTTGCCCTCGGCGACGTGCCGGTCCAGCAGCGCATTCAGCGGCGTGCCCTTCCAGAACCGCACGTAGTTGGCCTGGTCGCCGCCGGCGATGAAGATGCCGTCGGCCTTCCGCACGATCTCCAGCACCCGCGGATCGCTGGCCGCCGCGCGGCTGTGGAACACCAGCGTCTGCACCGAGGCCACGCCGCCGACGTCGTGGTACAGCTCCTTCTGCAGGTCGTCGTCGCCGGACGCGCGCAGGATCAGGAAATGACCGTGCCCGCTCTTCGCCGCCAGCCAGGCGAACGCCTGGTGCGGCCACCCGCCGCCGCCCATCAGCAGCAGCGCCGGCTCGGTGGCGCTGGGCCGGACCGCCTCGAGGTCGCCGATCCGGTAGTACTCGTAGCCGTCGCGCGCGGCGGCGGGGTCCGCCGCCCTCGCCGGCGCGTTCGCGCCGATCAGCGCAAGGCCCAGGGCCAGCAGGCACAAAGTGGCCGGGCGCAGGAAGCCGGGCAGTCGCTTGGTCGGAAACATGGGTTCGGTCCCCCGGACGCGGATGGCAGGAGGCGCTGCAAAAACGCGGCGCGCTCAAGGCCGAGACGAACCGGCGCGGCATTTCCCCCATGGCTGTATTTCCGCCGCGGTTTGACGCTAAGGTCGCCGTGTGGACGACTCCCTCAACAACTGGTTTGCCCGCGAAATCCTCGCGCACGAAGGCGCGCTGATGCGCTATCTGCTGCGCAGCTGGTTCCGACGCGAGGAGATCCACGACCTGCGCCAGGAAATCTACGTGCGCATCTACGAGGCCGCGGCGAAGGCCCGACCGGCGATGCCGAAGTCCTTCCTGTTCACCACCGCGCGCCACCTGATGACCGACCGCCTGCGCCGCGGCCGCGTCGTCTCGATCGAGGCCGTAGGTGATATGGACGCGCTGAACGTCTTGGTAGACGAAGTCTCGCCGGAACGGCGGATGGGCGCGCGGCAGGAGCTGAAACGCCTGACCGATGCGTTCGACCGCCTGCCCGACCGCTGCCGCGAAGTGGTCTGGCTGCGCCGGGTCGAGGAGCTGTCGCAGAAGCAGGTGGCGGCGCGCATGGGCATCAGCGAAAAGACCGTGGAGAAGCAGGTCGCCAAGGGCGCGCGGCTGATCGCGGAGTATTTCTACGGCGGCAGCCACGCGCGCCGCCCGGCCCACGACGACGCGACGGATACCGCATACGGGAATGGACATGGCCAGCAGCAGGGAGATTGAACACGCCGCCGCCGCCTGGCTCGCCAGGCGCGACGCCGGCGGCTGGAGCGAGCGCGACCAGCGACAGCTGGATGCGTGGCTGGACGCGTCCGTGGCCCACCGCGTCGCCTTCGTCCGGCTCGACGCGGCATGGCGGCAGAGCGACCGGCTGAAGGCGCTGGGCGCGGGCGTGCCCGCGGGCGTGGTGCCGGCGCGCGGTAGTTGGACGCCCTCGCCGTTCGGCACCGCCGACGACCATGCGGACGAGCCGCACCACCCGCGCCCCGTGCATGCCCACGCGCCGTGGCGCACCACCCACCGGCACCGGGGGAAACGCCACTCCCTGCTGCACCATCTCGCCACCGCCGCGATGCTGGCGCTGCTGGTGTCGCTGGCGCTGGTCTGGCGCCACTACACCGCGGTAGAGCAGGCGTCCTACCGCACGGCGATCGGCGACCTGCAGGAAGTGCCGCTGGCCGACGGCTCCACCGCCACCTTGAGCAGCGACAGCCGCATCCTGGTCACTCTGTCGCACGGCGAGCGCCACGTCGACCTGCAGCAGGGCGAGGCATTCTTCGTGGTGGCCAAGGACCTCGCACGGCCGTTCGTGGTCAGCACCGGCGATCGTCGGGTGACGGCCGTCGGCACCCGCTTCTCCGTGCGCCGCGATGCGGCCGACCTGCGCGTGGTGGTGACCCAGGGCCTGGTGCGGCTGGAATCGGACCGCCTGCCGGGCGGTCATCGCCAGCCCACCACCCTGCTGCCCGCCGGCAGCGTGGCGCTGGCCAGCGACACCGGCGTGGTGGTGCACTCCGGCTCGGTGCAGCAGGCCGAGGAATACCTGAGCTGGCGCAGCGGCTTCGTCAACTTCCACGACACCCCGCTGGCCGCTGCCGCCGCCGAGTTCAACCGCTACAACGCCCGCAAGATCGTGATCGGCGATGCCAGCGTCGGCGCCATGCGGGTGGGCGGCAACTTCCGCTGGTCCAACACCGACGCCTTCGTGCGGCTGCTGGCACAGGGCTTCCCGATCAAGGCCCGCCGGCAGGGCGACAGCATCGTGCTGACCCGGCGCTGACGCAAATACGCGGCGGCCGAGTGCGGGCGGGATTTGCGCCGCCCGTTCGTCTCGGCGTACATGGCGCACATCGTGTGCGCCCACCTGGGGAGAGGTGACGATGATCCGTTCGCTACGCGGCGCGATGTTCGTGCTGGCTTGTTCGGTGTCCGCCATGGCATCCGCGCAAACCGCTGCAGTCCGACCGATTGACATCCCGGCCGGTGACCTGGTCACCGCGCTGGATACCCTGGCCCGCCAGTCCGGCGCGCAATTCATCTACCAGGCCGACCAGCTCAGGGGCCTGCGCACCTCCGGCGTGCACGGCACGCTGTCGGCGGACGCCGCGCTGGGGCGGTTGCTGGCCGGCAGCGGCTTCACCGTGCACCGCGACGACTCCGGCGCCGTCGTCATCGTGAAGGGTGCCGGCCAGCCGGCCCAGCCGTCGGCACCGCCGGCCCCGGCCAGCAGCCGCAGCGCAGCCGTCGCGGATCCGCAGGAGGCTACCAGGCTGGAGGAGATCCAGGTCACCGGCTCGCGCATCCCGCGCGCGCAGGTCGAGGGGCCGGCGCCGGTCACCGTGATCACCGCCAGCGACATCAAGGCCAGCGGCTTCGCCAGCGTGCCCGACGTGATGCGCGCGATCACCCAGAACAGCGGCGAGACGCAGAGCCAGCAATCCTCCAGTGGCGCCGATTTTTCGCCCGGTGCGGAGGAAGTGGACCTGCGCGGACTCGGCCCCAACCACACCCTGGTGCTGGTCAACGGCCGGCGCATCGCCGACTTCCCGCTGCCGTTCAAGGGCCGCAGCAACTTCACCGACATCTCCAACATCCCGATCGGCATGATCGAACGCATCGAGGTGCTCACCGGCAGCGCCTCGGCGGTGTACGGCTCGGATGCGATCTCCGGCGTGGTCAACTTCATCCTGAAGGATCACGCCGACGGCACCACCATCGACCTGCGCTACGGCGACACCACCCGCGGCGGCGGCGCGTCGACCAAGCTGAACTTTTCCACCGGCTTCTCGCACGGCGACTTCAACCTGGTGTTCGGCGCCGAACTGCTCGCGCAGCAGCCGCTGTGGGCCTACCAGCGCAAGATCCAGGATTCCACCGCCGACGCGCCCACCGCGCGCTCGCGGGTGCCGCGGCGCACCTTCCTCAACGGCGACTGGAACGACGACTACATCGACCCGGGCCAGGCCGCCTGCGATGCGCTGGCCTACCTCAACGGCGGCACCACGGTGTACGCGAACCGGCCGCGCTACGGCAACTTCTGCGGCAGCGCCGAGTCGATCGGCTACGGCACCATCCTCAGCCAGCGCCGCGGCATCAACACCTACACCTCGGCCAATTTGAAGATCAGCGACACGCTGTCCTGGTTCGGCGACATGCAGCTGGGCTACAGCAAGGTCAGCCTGTTCCGCGACGTCGAGCAATGGAACTACCAGGCACCCGACGGCAACGAGGACGGCTATTTCTACAACGCGCACAGCGGCGGCATCGAGAACTGGTACCGCCAGTTCACGCCGGAGGAAATGGGCGGCCTCGGCCGCGGCATGATCGAGAACACGCAGCGGACCTTCAGCCTGACCACCGGCTTCAAGGGCACGTTCGGCGAACGCTGGGACTACGAGGCCGCGCTCAGCCATTCGCAGTACAAGGCGCTGATCAGCTGGCCGCAGACCGTGGCGTCGAAGGCCAACGACCTCTACCTCGGCCCGCAGCTCGGCGTCGACGCCGACAGCGGCCTGCCGATCTTCGACGCCGACCCGGCCCGCCTGTACACGCCGCTGACCCGCGCCGAGTACGACTCGATCACCGCGCGCACGAACTACCACCCGGAATCGCGCAGCGACACGCTGGCGTTCACCCTCACCAACACCGACCTGTTCCAGCTGCCGGCCGGGCCGGCCGGCTTCGCCGGCGTGGTCGAGGTCGGCAATCAGGCCTACGACCTCAACCCCGACCCGCTGGCCACGCAGTACTACTACTACAGCTGGAAGGACTCCGACGGCCACGGCAGCCGCAACCGCTGGGCCGCCGCCGGCGAACTGCGCCTGCCACTGCTGGACACGCTCAACCTGAGCTTGGCCAGCCGCTACGACCAGTACCGTTTCTCCGGCCACAAGACCGGCAAGCTGACCTACAGCAGCGGACTGGAATGGCGCCCGTTCGACACCCTGCTGCTGCGCGGCTCGTACGGCACCGCGTTCCGCGCGCCGGACCTGCACTACGTCTACGCCGGCATCGGCAACGACGAGACCTCGGGCAACGACTACTACCGCTGCCGCACCGAGGAACCGGGCGTCGACATCACCGACTGCGACTATGCGGGCGAGGGCCTGATCCGCACGCGCCAGGGCAATCGCGATCTCGATTCCGAGACCAGCACCTCGTGGACCACCGGTTTCGTCTGGTCGCCGACGCCGCACCTGGACTTCTCGGTCGACTACTTCAACATCCGCATGCGCAATCAGGTGCAGGACCTCAGCACCGACCGCATCCTGCAGCTGGAAGCGAATTGCCGCATCGGCAGCGACATCAACGGCAACCCGGTGGATGCGAATTCGCCCAGCTGCGTGGACGCAGTGGCGCGCGTCAACCGTAATTCCGGTACGGGTCGCCTGTACGGCATCTACGTCAACCCGATCAACGTCGCCAACGAGCGCACCAGCGGCATCGACGCCAGCGCGCACTACAAGCTGGAAACGGCGATCGGCACGTTCCGCCTCAGCGGCAACCACACCTGGACCCGCAACCACCTGTTCCAGCAGTATCCGGGCGACGCCACGCTGGACGAGCTGGCGGTCAACAGCGGCTTCGACATCCCGCGCGAGAAAACCAGCGCCAGCGTGTCGTGGGAGCGCAAGGCCTGGTCGGCGACGCTGTTCGGCATGCGCCTCGGGCGGCTGCCGAACTCGGATTCGTACGACCAGATCGTGGACACCTCGGCCGGCGAGCCGGCCTGGGTCCACGCCACCTACCGCTACAACGCCTCGATCCAGTACAAGTTCAGCGACCACGCGCAGCTGTCGCTGGCGGTGGACAACCTGTTCGACAAGATGCCGCCGCGCGACCCCACCTACACGTCGTACCCGTACTACGACATCTCGTGGTTCGACGCGGCCGGGCGCAGCTACTACCTGCAGTTCACCTACAAGTTCGGCGGCAGCGCGCTGTAACCCCGTTGCCTGGCCGCAGGAGCGCCATGCGTGCTTCTGCGGCTTCGTCGGGCGGGCAGTGCCCGCCCCCGACGAAGCCCGGTTGTCGGTGCGTCAGACGTTGAACAGGAAGTGCAGCACGTCGCCGTCCTTGACGATGTATTCCTTGCCTTCCTTGCGCAGGCGGCCGGCCGCCGCGGCGCCGGCCTCGCCCTTGTACTGGATGAAGTCGTCGTAGCCGACCGTCTCGGCGCGGATGAAGCCGCGCTCGAAGTCGGTGTGGATCACCCCGGCGGCCTGCGGCGCGGTGGCGCCGCGCTTCACCTGCCACGCGCGCACTTCCTTCACGCCGGCGGTGAAATAGGTCTGCAGGTCGAGCAGCTTGTAGCCGGCGCGGATCACCCGGTTCAGGCCCGGCTCGGCCAGGCCCATGTCCTTGAGAAACTCGTCGCGATCGGCCTCGTCGAGCTGCGCCAGTTCCTCCTCGATCGCCGCGCACACCGGCACCACCTCGGCGCCCTCGGCGACGGCGCGCTCGCGCACGGCGTCCAGCAACGGGTTGTCCTCGAAGCCGTCGTCGGCGACGTTGGCGATGTACATCAGCGGCTTCAGGGTGAGCAGGAACAGGTCGCGCACCAGCGCCTTCTCTTCCTCGTCCAGGCCGACGCTGCGCGCCGAGCGGCCCTCGTTGAGCGCGGCAGCCAGCTTCTGCAACACCGGCTTGCGCGCCATGGCTTCCTTGTCGTTCGCCTTGGCCGCGCGCTCGGCGCGGTTCAGCGCCTTGTCCACCGACTCCAGGTCGGCCAGCGCCAGCTCGGTGTCGATGGTGTCGATGTCGGAGATCGGGTCGACCTTGCCGGCGACGTGGATCACGTCGCCCTCGAAGCAGCGCACCACGTGGGCGATCGCGTCCACCTCGCGGATGTGCGCCAGGAACTTGTTGCCCAGGCCTTCGCCCTTCGACGCGCCGGCGACCAGGCCGGCGATGTCGACGAACTCCACCGCGGTCGGCACCACCTTCTGCGGGTTGACGATCTCCGACAGCGCGTTCAACCGCGGGTCCGGCACCGGCACCACGCCCACGTTCGGCTCGATCGTGCAGAACGGGAAGTTCGCCGCGGCGATGCCGGCCTTGGTCAGCGCGTTGAACAGGGTGGACTTGCCGACATTGGGCAGACCGACGATGCCGCATTTGATGCCCATGGATTTGATTCCGGGAATAGGGAATAGGGAGTAGGGAATAGGGGCAGCGGGATACGGAACGCCTTGGCGATTCTCTATTCCCTATTCCCTATTCCCTGCCGTGTGCAACTGCTGCATCGCCTTGTCGAACTGGCCGTCCACCGCCAGCGGCAGCACGTCCAGCGCGCGGGCGATGCCGTCGAGGATCGCATCCTCGTCCGTGGCCGACGGCCGGCCCAGCACCCACGGCGTGACCTGGTCGCGGTGGCCGGGATGGCCGATGCCCACGCGCAGGCGATGGAACTTGCCGTGGCCGAGGTGGCCGATGATGTCGCGCAGGCCGTTCTGGCCGCCGTGGCCGCCGTCGAACTTCAGGCGCACGGTGCCGGGCGGCAGGTCCAGGTCGTCGTGCGCGACCAGGCACTGCTCCGGCTCGATCTTGTAGTAGCGCAGCGCCGAGACCACGGCGATGCCGCTCTTGTTCATGAAGGTGGCCGGCTTCAGCAGCCAGACCGGTTCGCCGCCAAGGCGCACGCGGCAGGCTTCGCCGTGCAGCTTGCCGTCGAAGGCGAAGCGCTCGCCCTGCCCGCCGGCGAGGGCATCAACTAGCCAGAACCCGGCGTTGTGCCGGGTTCGGAGGTATTCGGCACCGGGATTGCCCAGCCCGACGATGAGTCGCAAACCAGCCATGCGGACAAGCAGCAGTGACGACCCGCGCGCCAGCGGAGCGCGGGTCGACGCGGCTTACTTCTTGTCGTCCTTCTTGGCCGGCGCGGCGGCGGCAGGAGCCGCTGCCGGCGCAGCAGCCTCGTCGGCCGGCGCTTCCTCGACCTCTTCCTGCACGGTGTTGGCCGTGACCACGGCGATGTCGTGGCCTTCGCCGCCATGCGCCGCGACCAGCTCGACGTTCTTCGGCAGCTTCAGCTGCGACAGATGGATGATGTCGCCGGGCTTCAGGTCGGCCAGGTCCAGCTCGATCGACTCGGGCAGGTCCTTCGGCAGGCAGGTGATTTCCACTTCGGTCAGGTTGTGCGAGATCACCACGCCGGAGGTCTTCGCGGCCGCGGACTTTTCCTTGTTCAGGAAGTGCAGCGGCACGCTGACACGGATCGCTTCCTTCTCGTTCACGCGCAGGAAGTCCATGTGCATCATCAGCTGCTTGAACGGGTGCTTCTGCCAGTCGCGCACCAGCACCTTCTGCACCTTGCCGTCGACGTTCAGGTCGAGCACCGAGGAGAAGAACCACTCGTTCTTGGCAGCGAGCAGGATGGTGTTGTGCTCGATCTGGATGCTCTGCGGAGCCTGATCGCCGCCGTACACGACGGCCGGCACGAAGCTCGCACGACGCAGGCGGCGGCTCGCACCTTTCCCCTCGTCCTTGCGGCTCTGCGCCTTGATTTCATGAGTCTTGGACATTTCGTTGCTACCTTGGTTTTTTAAGAACCGCCTCGCGGCAGTTGCGTGACTTTTCCGCGACCAGAAAAGCCGGTGATGCCGGACGGCTGAGCCGCCACGGCGAAAATCCGTGGATCAATCCACATACAGCGAGCTCACCGACTCGCCGAAGGCGATGCGGCGAATGGTTTCGGCCAGCAGCTCGGCGACCGAGAGCTGGCGGATCTTGGCGCAGGCCTGCACTTCCGGGCGCAGCGGCAAGGTGTTGGTGACCACCAGCTGGTCGAGCTGGGAGCCTTCGATATTGCTGATCGCCGCACCCGACAGCACCGGGTGCACGCAGTAGGCAACCACCTTGCGGGCGCCGCGCTCCTTCAGGGCTGCAGCCGCCGCACACAGCGTGCCGGCGGTGTCGACGATGTCGTCGACCATCACGCAGGTCTTGCCGTCCACGTCGCCGATGATGTTCATCACGGTCGACACGTTCGCGCGCGGCCGGCGCTTGTCGATGATCGCCAGGTCGGCGTCGTCCAGCCGCTTGGCGATCGCGCGCGCGCGCACCACGCCGCCCACGTCCGGGCTGACCACGATCAGGTCGTCCATGCTGTGGCTGCGCCAGATGTCGGCCAGCAGCACCGGCGAGGCGTAGACGTTGTCGACCGGAATGTCGAAGAAACCCTGGATCTGGTCGGCATGCAGGTCCACCGTCAGCACCCGGTCGACGCCGGCAGCGCCGATCATGCTGGCCGCCAGCTTGGCGGTGATCGGCACCCGCGCCGAGCGCGGCCGGCGATCCTGCCGGGCATAGCCGAAGTACGGGATCACCGCGGTGACGCTGGCCGCCGAGGCGCGTTTCAGCGCGTCGGTCAGCGCCAGCAGCTCGAACAGGTTGACCGCGCTCGGCGCGCCGGTCGGCTGCAGCACGAACACTTCCTGCTTGCGGACGTTTTCCTCGATCTCGATCTGCACTTCGCCGTCGCTGAACGTGCCGACCAGCGCCTTGCCCAGCGGCACGCCCAGGCGATGGGCGACATCCTCGGCCAGGGCACGATGTGCGTTACCGGTAAACAGCATCATCGGGGTGGACGTGTCCACAGTGGTTACCTCGAAAACTTGGCCATCATGAAATGGCTGGGGCGGCAGGATTCGAACCTGCGAATGCGGGAATCAAAATCCCGTGCCTTAACCAGCTTGGCGACGCCCCAGTGGTATGTGTGTATCTGCTCGTGCCTGATCCGTCTCTGCCGCCGCCGTCACGCCGCGCCCCGGTGGCGCGCCGATGCCTCATGCAAGGGCGACACGTCGACACCCATGGCGACATGCGCCGTGAACGCCGCCGGACATTGCCGTGCCACCGCCTGCGCCCGCTCCAGCGAACGCAGTTCCAGGAACACGCAACCGCCGCTGCCGGAAAGCCGCGCCTGACCGAAGCCGCCCAGCCAGTCCAGCGCCGCGGCCACCTGCAGGTGCCGCGCGCGCACCACCGGCGCGAAGGCGTTTTCCGTCGTTTCGCCGGAAGCAAAGGATGAAATTGTCGCCCGCGGGGCATTTCGTGTCAATTCAGGCGCTTGAAAAAGCGCGGCTGTCGGCACCGGCTCGTGCGGGTCGAGCACCACGTAATGGCGCGGCGGCAGGGCCAGCGGGGTCAGCTGTTCGCCCACGCCTTCGGCCCACGCCGAACGGCCGCGCACGAAGACCGGCACGTCGGCACCGAGCTGGCGCCCCAGTTCCGCCAGCGCATCCTCGTCCAGGCCCAGCTGCCACAGCTGGTTCAGCGCCATCAGCACGCTCGCCGCGTCGGAACTGCCGCCGCCCAGCCCGCCGCCCATCGGGATGCGCTTGTCCACTTCGATGTCGGTGCCCACCGGCGTGCCCGCGTATTCCTGCAACAGCCGCGCCGCCCGCACCGCCAGGTCGGCGGACTCGGGCACGCCCGGCACCTCGCGCGTGCGCCGGATCAGGCCATCGTCGCGCACCCGCAGGCGCACCTCGTCGCCCCAGTCGAGCAGGCGGAACACCGTCTGCAGTTCGTGGTAGCCGTCCGCCCGCCGCCCGACGATGCGCAGGAACAGGTTCAGCTTGGCCGGCGCCGGCCATATCGTCCATTCGCCGGGCGCAGACGGCGGCAACGGCCGGCTCATGAACACGCGCAGATCGTCGGGGAAGCCGTTCTCGCGATCGCGCTGGCGCGCAAACGCAAACGACGGATCGTTCTTGTCGACCGTGGCGAAACCGTGTTTCGCGTAGAACGGGGCATTCCACGGCACATCGGCCAGCGTGCCCAGGTCCACCCGCCGGTAGCCGGCCGCACGCGCCCATGCGCAGGCGTGTTCGAGCAGGGCCGCACCGATGCCGCGCCGGCCGTACTCCGGCAGCACGTCGATCTCGGCGACGCCGATCGCGCCGCCCGCCAGGTCCGTATCCAGCCAGACGAAGCCGACCGGCGCGCCCGTTCCGTCCAGCGCCACCCAGACCAGGCCGCGGCCGATCGCTTGGCGCAGCAATTCCGGCGGAATCGACACGGCCGCGTAGCTGCTCCACGCCGGGTGGCCGCGGAACAGCTGCACGGCCTTGCGCTCGATCGCGCACAGGGCCTCGACCTGGCTGGGGTCGGCACGTTCGATCGGGAAGGACATGCGGGTTCTGATGCTGCTGCGACGGTCAACGGGGCGCCAAGCCTAACCCATCAGCGGAACTGCCAGGACTCGATCGACAGCTTCACCTTGTACGGCGCTTTCGCGGCGAACACCTTCGTCGGCAGCGGCGGCCGACGCGCGTCGTCCCATTCGCGGTAGTCGACCGTCCAGCCATCCTGCTGCAGCAGCGAGGGCAGCCGGTTTTCGCCGAAGCTCAGTTCGGCCGGGCCGCTGTCCGCGCGCAGGCCGAGTACCCAGGCACGCAGGTCGCGCAGCGGCACCTCCCAGCCGAGTGCCTTGCGCATCAGCGCCTCGGCATCGGGCCCACGCAACGGGCCGTGCGCCATGCCTTCCAGCAGGGCGCCGTCCGGACCGCCGCTGAGGCGGAAGTTCATGCCGCTGATCGCCGGCCCGCGCAGCACGAACTCGTACTGATCGCCGTTCTGGGTCCAGCTGAAGCTGCCGCTGCCGCCGTCCTTGCCGTTGGAAACGCCGAGCCGGCCCTGCAGCACCCAATGATCGGCCTGCGCCAGCGCCCGCTCGCGCGCGAGCTGAGCGCCGAGCAGGCCGGCGTCGCCCTTCACGCGTACCGCCTGCGGCACGCAGGCGGCAAGCAGCAACGGCAGGGCGACGGCGAGGAGGCGCAGCCGCCTCATGGATGCAACCGCTTCAGGGTTTCCTGCAAGGCGACGTTGTGCGGGTCGAGCTTGCGCACTTCATCGAAGACTCGTTGCGCATCCTGCTGGTGACCCTGCTTCCACAGCACCTCGCCCAGATGCACGCCGACGTCGGCGTCCTTGCGCGCCAGCCAGGCGTTGCGCAAGGTCTGCGCGGCCTGCTCCAGGTTGCCCTTGCGGTACTGCAGCCAACCCCAGGAATCGGCAATCGCCGGGTCGTCCGGCTTCGCGGCGCGGGCGGCGCGGATCAGCCGCTCGGCCTCGGGCAGGTCGCGGTTCGCGTCGGCGAGGGTGTAGCCCAGCGCGTTGCTGGCATCGACATCGCCCGGCTTGATCTTCAGCAGATGCTGGAAATCCTGCACCGCCTGGTCGATCTGGCCGGCCTCGGCATAGGCCAGGCCGCGGCCGTACAGCAGCCCCGGGTCGTCCGGCACCACCTGCAGCGCGCGGCTGAACGCGGCCTCGGCCTTCGCGTAGTTCTGTTCGCGCAGGTACAGCTCGGCATCGGCCTGCCAGGCCTGGCGCAACTGCGCGGGCTGGTCGAGATAGGCCAGCTGCAGCTGGCCCAGCAATTCATGCGCATCGGCGCGCTTGCCCTGCGCATGCAGGATCATCGCGCTGCGCAGGTCGGCGTCGAACGCGTGCTCGTCGGTGTCGCCCACCTGGTCATACCAGGCCAGCGCCTCGGCCTCGCGATGCTGCATCTCGGCCAGCTGGCCGAGCAGGTAGGCGCTGTTTTCGCGAACCTCGGGCGGCGCCTTCTGCAATTCCCGGTACAGCGAGGCCAGCGCCTTGTCGTCCCGATCATGCGCGGCCAATCCCGCGCGCATGGCATAAATGTCGGCGTTCTGCGGACCATGCGCCAGCAGCTTGCTGGCACCGGCATAGTCGCCGGCCTGGCTGAGCATGCCGGCATAGGCCAGGCGCAGCTGGGCATTATCCGGCTCCTTCGCCAGCGCCTTCTGCAGCAGCGCGCGGGCGCCGTCGTGGTCGCCGTCCTTGAACTTCATCTGCGCCGCCCAGGCGTAAGTCTCGGCGCTCTTGAAGTGCCGCATCGCGGCGTCGGCGATCTGCACGGCATAGGCATGCCGGCCGAACTGGTCGCCCAGCTCGCTCATCGCCAGCCAGGCGCGGGCGTCGCCGGGCAGGCGCGCCGGCGTGGCCAGCGCCTCCAGCAGGCGGGCCGCCTGGGCCTGGTCGCGGGCGCCCACCAGCACGCGGCCGAACTGGCGCCAGGCGTCCTTGTCGCCGCTGCCGATCAAGAGTTCCAGCTGGCGTCGCGCCTCGGCGGCATCGCCGCGGTCCAGCGCCAGTTGGGCCCGCGCCTGGGCCATCGCGGCGGGCTTGGCGCCCAGTGCCTGCCAGCGATCCAGCGCGCGCCGGGCGGCCGCGGCGTCATGCACGGCAATCGCCAGCCCGGCGGCGCGCTCGGCCACCTGCGGGTCGTTGCTCAAGGCCATCGCCTTGTCGTAATGGCCGGACGCGGCCTTCAGGTCGGTGCGGGTCAGCGCCATCTCGCCGGCCAGCAACTGCGCCAGCACGTCGTGATCGGCATCCGGCGTGACCACCGTCAACCGCGCCAGCGGTTGCGGCGAAGAGGCCGTTTTCGGGGCGGAACGCAGCGGCGCGCCGGCACAGCCGGCCAAACCCAGCGCCAGCGTCGTTACTGCCGTAAAATGCCGCAGTTGCTTGAACTTGCCCGCACCGCTCCGCACACTACTCTCCATTCACATGCCCGTTCTGGTCGCCCGAGTCATCACCTGGCGACGTTGCGCCAAGCTTAGCCTACGCCGCCGGATCCCTGCCGCCGAGATGTTCCCGCCACCATGCCGCTGATCGCCCTTGGGCTCAATCACCTCACCGCGCCGGTCAGCCTGCGCGAACAGGTGGCGTTCGACGCGGACGCCGCGGGCGAGGCCCTGCACGAGCTGGCGCGCGAACCCGGCGTGGAGGAGGCGATGATCCTGTCCACCTGCAACCGCACCGAGCTGTACGTCGGCGTCGCGGCAGGCGCGGAGGACATCCCGCAGGCATGGCTGAATCGTCATCACCATCTGACCCCTGGCAAGCTGGATGAGTTCCTGTACCGGCACGACGAGGACGACGCCGTGCGCCACATGTTCCGCGTCGCCACCGGGCTGGACTCGATGGTGCTGGGCGAGCCGCAGATCCTCGGCCAGGTGAAGGACGCCTACCAGCTCGCGCGCGAGGCGCAGTCGCTGAAGGCGCCGATGGATCGCCTGCTGCAGCACACCTTCGCGGTGGCCAAGCGGGTGCGCACGGACACCCGCATCGGCGCGCACACGGTGTCGGTCGCGTTCACCGCGGTGCGCCTGGCCGAGCAGGTGTTCACCGACCTGAAGCACGCCTGCGTGCTGCTGATCGGCGCCGGCGACACCATCGAACTGGCCGCGCGGCACCTGGCCGAGAAGCAGGTGCGCCGGCTGATCGTCGCCAACCGCACGCCGGAAACCGCGCAGGAACTGGCCGGCCGCCACGGCGGCTACGCGATCGCGCTGGCCGACCTGCCGCAGCACCTGGCCGAAGCCGACATCGTGATTTCCTCCACCGCCGCGCGGCAGCCGATCGTGACCCGAACCTGTGTCGAGCAGGCCATGGCCGTGCGCAAACGCCGGCCGATGTTCATGGTCGACATCGCGGTGCCGCGCGACATCGAGGCCAGCGTGGGCGAGCTGCCCGACGTCTATCTCTACGGCATCGACGACCTGCGCCAGGTGATCGACGACAACCTGCGCTCGCGCGCCGCCGCCGCGCACGAGGCCGAGGCGATCATCGACCTGCAGGTGGAGCGCTACATGGCCTGGCGCCGCGCGCTGACCCTGAGGAACCCGGCCGTCGACATGCGCCAGCATGCCGAGGTCTATCGCGACGAGGTGCTGGGCAAGGCCCGCGCCATGCTGGCCCACGGCAAGTCGCCCGACGAGGCGCTGGCCTTCCTCGCCAACACGCTGACCAACAAGCTGCTGCACCACCCCAGCGCGCGCCTGCGCGAGGCCGCGCTGAACGGCGATCTCGACCTGCTGCACGCCGCCGGGCGGCTGTACGGGCTGGACGAAGAAGAGGCCGGGACGCGGGGCGAGTAGCGAATGCGGCTGGCTGCCGCTCGTCGTGCCCCGGTCACCGCGGTGAAGCCGCTGCTGCTTTGCCACTCATCTCCCGCCACTTGTCTCTCATCCCATGACTCCTTCGATCCGCCGCAAGCTCGAGGCACTGGCCGAGCGCCATGAGGAAATAGGCCTGCTGCTGTCGCAGCCCGAGGTGCTCGCCGACAACACGCGCTTCCGTGAACTGTCGCAGGAATACGCCCAGCTCGAACCGGTCGCCGCCTCGCTGCGCGAGCACGACCAGGCCGAACGCGAGCTGGCCGAGACCCGCGCGATGCTGGACGACCCCGAGCTGCGCGAGATGGCGGTCGACGACGTGCGCCGGCTGGAGCAGCGCCTGCTCGACCTCGACGACGAACTGCAGCTCCTGCTGCTGCCGAAGGACCCGCGCGACGAGGCCAACCTGTATCTCGAAGTGCGCGCCGGCACCGGCGGCGACGAGGCGGCGATCTTCGCCGGCGACCTGCTGCGCATGTACCTGCGCTACGCCGAAAGCCGCCGCTGGCACGTCGAGATCCTCAGCGAGCACGAAGGCGAACACGGCGGCTACAAGGAGGTCGTGGCGCGCATCGAGGGCAAGGGCGCGTACTCGCGGCTGAAGTTCGAATCCGGCACGCATCGCGTGCAGCGCGTGCCGGAAACCGAGTCGCAGGGGCGCATCCACACCTCGGCGGCGACCGTGGCGATCCTGCCCGAACTGGACGAGATCGACGACATCGAGATCAACCCGGCCGACCTCAAGGTCGACACCTTCCGCGCCTCCGGCGCCGGCGGCCAGCACGTCAACAAGACCGACTCGGCGATCCGCATCACCCACCTGCCCACCGGCACCGTGGTGGAGTGCCAGGAAGAGCGCAGCCAGCACAAGAACCGCGCCCGCGCGATGGGCCTGCTGAAGGCGCGCCTGCTCGACGAGGCGCAGAGCAAGCAGAGCGCGGCGCAGGCGCAGGAACGCCGCCTGCAGGTCGGCTCCGGCGACCGCAGCCAGCGCATCCGCACCTACAACTACCCGCAGGGCCGGATCACCGACCACCGCATCAACCTCACCCTGTACCGCCTGCCCGAGATCATGCAGGGCGACCTGGGCGAACTGATCGACACGCTGACCCGCGAACACCAGGCCGACCTGCTGCAGGCGCTGGGCAGCGCCTGACAACACCGTCACGGGGCGCCGGGTTACCCTGCACAGCAAATCTCCTTGTCGTCACGGCAGGCCGGGGCACCCTGCGCCCCTGCGCCCCCCCTTGTCGTCATTCCGGCGAAGGCCGGAATCGCATTTCGACTTTCGCACATCGCAAGAGCGATTCCGGCCTTCGCCGGAATGACGAAGTGGAGAGGTTTGAGGTGGATAGGTTTGCAAGCTGGAGAACCCCATGGGCAAGCGCTACCGCAACGCGATGAAGAAACTGCAGCTCGACCTGGTGCGGCTGCAGCACGGCCTGCGCAGCAGCGGCAAGCGGCTGCTGGTGATCTTCGAAGGCCGTGATGCCGCCGGCAAGGGCGGCACCATCAAGGCCATCACCGAGAGCCTGGACACCCGAGGCTACCGCATCGTGGCCCTGCCCAAACCCAGCGAGGCCGAAGCCGGCCAGTGGTACTTCCAGCGCTACGTCGCCCACCTGCCCGGCGCCGGCGAGTTCGTGCTGTTCGACCGCAGCTGGTACAACCGCGCGGTGGTGGAACCGGCGATGGGCTTCTGCAGCAGCGACCAGTACGAAGCCTTCCTCGACGCCGTACCGGCGTTCGAAAAGCTGCTCGCCGACGACGGCATCATCCTCATCAAGTACTGGCTCGCGGTGGACCAAGCCGAGCAGGAACAGCGCTTCGCCGAGCGCGCCGACGATCCGCTGAAATGCTGGAAGCTCTCGCCGGTGGACCTGGTCGCGCGCCAGAAGTACGCCGAGATGGGCCGGCTGCGCGACGCGATGATCGAGCGCACGCATGCCGACCATGCACCGTGGTTCGTGGTCGATTTCAACGACCAGAAGCGCGGCCGGATCAACCTGATCCGCCACCTGCTGCAGCAGCCGCCGCTGCACGAGGAAGCCATGCCTGCGGTGAAACTGCCGAAGCTCAAGGGCAAGCCGAAGAACGAGCACGTCACCGACCAGGCGTCGTGGGTGCCCGATACGTTCTAGCCGGTGTGGAAGCCGTGCAGATCCTGCTCCGGCAAGTCCTCGCGGCCGACCGACTCGACCCGTGCGGCGGGCGGTCCCCGCCGCAGCCAGCGTTCCAGCGCATCGAGCGCCTGCGCCGTGCCGCCGGCCAGCACCTCGACGCTGCCGTCGCGCCGGTTCTTCGCATGGCCGGCAAGGCCAAGAGCCAACGCCTGCTCGCGGGCGCTGGCGCGATAGCACACGCCCTGCACCCGACCGCTGACGATGAACCGCGCCGTCGGCATCACTTGCCTCCGATCAGGCCTTCCAGCGACGCCTCGGTCACCGGCCCCACGATGTGTTTGGCCACCTTGCCGTCGGGGCCGATCAGGTAGGTGGTGGGCAGGCCGCGCGGCTCGTCGAAATCCTTCGGCGGCTGGTCCAGGGTGACCTGGGCGATCGGGTACGCCACCGGATGCTTGGCCAGGAACGCCTTGATGTCGGCCGGTTCGCTGTCCTCGTAGGCCAGCCCGATCGCCACCACGTTCTTGTGCGCGGCGACGAAGCGCGAGATGTCCGGCATCTCCTTGATGCACGGCACGCACCAGGTCGCCCAGTAGTTGACGATCACCCATTTGCCGCGCTGCGCGGCCAGGTCGAACGTCTTGCCGTCCAGCGTGGTGACGTGCAGGGTCGGCTGCGCCGGCATCGCCGCCTGCACGGGCATGGCGAACGCGAACGCTGCGGCCAGGACGGCCGCCGGGCGGGACAGGAAGGAGAGCACGGTCATGCGGGGAGTTCCTCGGTGTCAGCCGCCGGGCCGGCGGCAGGGGGATAGATCTGGTCGAGCCGGGTGCCCAGCTTGGCCTGCAGCGCCGCGGCCAGTTCGGCCAGCAGCGCCAGCAGTTCCGGCGGCAGCGCGATGCCCAGTGCGGCCGCCTCTTCCTGCGGCCGCAGCGGCAGACGGTAGTCGGTGTGCCGGTACACGCGCAGCAGGTCGGTGCTGTCCAGGCTGCGGCACAGCAGCCAGCCGCCGGTTTCGCCGCGCCGGATCAGCTCGGCCTGCTGCAGGTCGTCGAAGTAGTCGGCGATCAGCGCGCTGCGCAGGTACGGCTCGCGCACGCGCAGGTCGGCCGGGTCCACGCAGTCGCCGCTGCGCTGGGCCTCGACGAAATGGCGCAGCACCACCAGCAGCCCGAGGAACTCGGCGCCTTCGGGCAGCGTCTGCATCGGTGCGTGGTATTCGAACGCGGATGCGGAGGCCGCGATCGACGCAGCCAGGATCACGATCACCCACGACAGGTAGATCCACAGCAGGAAGATCGGGATCGCCGCCAGCACGCCGTAGATCTGCTGGTAGGTCTGCGCCTGCTGCACGAACTGGCCGAAACCCCAGCGCGCGATCTCGAACAGCACCGCGCCGAGCAGCGCGCCGATCGCCGCGTCGCGGCGCGACACCTTGCAGTTCGGGATCACCGAATACATCAGCCACAGCGTGAAGAACGTCACCAGGAACGGCAGCGTGCCCAGCAGGCTCTGGGTGACCCCGCCGAGCTGGTCGGCGGCGCTGTGCAGCAGCGGCGCCGCGGTCACGTACGAGGTCACCGCGATGCCGCCGACCACCAGGATCGGCCCCAGCGTCAGCGCCGCCCAGTACAGCAGCAGGCGCGAACCCCAGCTGCGCGCCTGGTGCACGCGCCAGATCCGGTTCAGCCGGTCCTCGATGCTGATCATCATCGACAACGCGCTGAACAGCATCACCAGGATGCTGATGCCGGTGAGCTTGCTGGCATTCGCCGCAAACCCCAGCATGGTCGCCTGCACCGCCTCGCCGGTCGACGGCACGAAATTCTCGAACACGAAGTTGATCAGCGTGTCGCGCGCCGGCTGGAACACCGGGAACGCCGAGAACATCGCGAACACCGCCACCGTCAGCGGCACCAGCGAGACCAGGGTGGTGTACGACAACGCACCCGCCGTCTCGAAGCACTTGTCGTCGACGAAGCGCTGCCAGATGAAGCGGCTGAAGCTCTTCGTGCGTTCGCGGTTGAAGCGCCGGATCATCGCTGTCCTTTCGCTGGCGGCCTGGGCTGACCACCAACATCGTGGGTACCGGCCGGTACACTAGCGTATTGGCTGTGAATGCCTCAAACGCACGAGTCGACGCCACATGAATCACGAGATCCTGGTCCTGTACTACAGCCGCAGCGGCCACACCGCCCAGCTGGCGCGGCTGGTCGCCCGCGGCGTCGAGGAAGTGCCCGGCATGCGCGCGCGCCTGCGCCAGGTGCCGCCGGTGGCGCCGGTGACCGAAACCGCACAACCGCCGGAACCCGAGGACGGCGCGCCGTACGTGCAGAAGCAGGACCTGCTCGACTGCGTCGGGCTGGCCATGGGCAGCCCCACCCGCTTCGGCAACATGGCGGCGCCGCTGAAATATTTTCTCGACACCACCGGCGCCGAGTGGGCCAGCGGCACGCTGGTCGGCAAGCCGGCGGCGCTGTTCACCTCCACCAGCACCATGCACGGCGGCCAGGAAACCACGTTGCTGAGCATGGCGCTGCCGCTGCTGCATCACGGCATGCTGCTGCTCGGCGTGCCGTATACCGAGCCGGCGCTGACCGCCACGCAAAGCGGCGGCACCCCCTACGGCGCGAGCCACGTCGCCGGCGCCAAGGGCGACAACCCGATCAGCGACCACGAACGCGAACTGGCACGTGCGCTGGGCCGGCGCCTGGCCGACGTGGCCCGCCGCCTGGCGGATACGCCATGACCGCGGCCACGCGCGCACCCATCCTGCCCGTCTATCGCGTCGGCCTGGCCGCCTGGGCCTTGCTCGTCGTACTGCAACTCGCCTGGCATGCCTGGCTGTTCCCGCCGCAGAGCCTGCCGGCCTGGCTGGTGCTGGCGATCACCGTGATTCCCCTGTTGCTGCCGTTGCTGGCGATCCGCGACGTGCGCCGCGCCCTGCTCTGGGTCGGCATCCTCAGCCTGTTCTACTTCTGCCACGGCGTGTCCGAGGCCTGGAGTTCGGCGGGCGAGCGCTGGCTGGCGATCGCGGAAATCGTGCTGACCGTGCTGCTGATCGCGGCGCTGGGCGCCGGGGTGAAGCGGCGACCGCCGGCTACGCCGCCAACGCGCGATTGACCGCCGGCGTCACGCCTGACCATTGATAAGTGAACCTGACCCGTTCGGTGACCCCGTTCGGTGGAACTCAGCCGCCGGCAGTCCGCGTAGCGGGGCGACGGTCGGCTGGAGTGACCTATTAGGGAGCACTCTGGTACCGCTGCTCAATTACCTGCATTTGAGCCGCAACATCAGCTGCTCGCTCACGATTCATGCCTCTCTGTTTGTGCGCAAAATACAGGCACGCAATACCGACGGCGCCAGCGCATATGAGTACAACCCATGTAATGTTCAGACTTTGCTGTTGCTCCGGAAGCTTAAAGGCATTTGTGACAATCGGAAGCAAAGCCGAAAGCGCCATACCGACCAGCGCCGAGCCCAAAGTATGAAAAAGCCAAGGTTCGTTAGTTGCTTTTGATATTTTGTCCTTTAGTAGATTCCATTCATCACATGGAATTGGGTATGCCTTGGATGACCGGGGCGGAAGGACTTCATAACCTTGGGACATTTGAAATGAGCCGTCAGTCATGAGACTTCTCCTCGTGCTGCTTTTCCGGGGCAGGAGCTTCTTTTTGACGTTCCTGTACCCCGGCAAAGATTGCATTTACCAAAGCAACATAGCCGCAGTTGTTGCACATGACAGGAATGACAGGAATGACAGGCCCGCCCAAGACAAGATTGCCTTCATTAAACTCGGCCAGTTGGAAGGTGGAATCCTGTACGTTCCACGGCCCTTTCCCACACATCGGACACGACCTACTACCCCATTTCGATTGGAGGTGGGCTACTGCTTTGCTTGAGTCAAACTTCGCCATAGGTGTTCCCCTGCTCCCTAACGCTTGAGTTAAGCCGAGCCGCGAAGCGGCTTCGGTTTGAACGAATTGTTATACGTCACCGGTATGGGTGGCTGTCCGACTGAAACAGTATTTCATGGACGCTAAATTTCTCAGACAGAAGTCTGCGAAGTCGCTCTCGCGCATCCTCCAGAGCGGTCTTCTGAGAGACAAGCATCTCGTGAACTCTCCTCGCCGTATTTTCATCATCCCACTCAATCGATACGTCTTCGAATCCGGCTCGAAAGTCATCCAAAGCCGACTCAGGCCAATAAACCTTCTCTCCAGAGCCGAGCGCCATTTGCGACTCCCGGTAAGGTACTTCGAGATCGACCTCGTCCAGCTTTCCTGTTGGAAATTTGACAATGATCTTAGACTTTTCGCCTTGACGGTCCCACGAAATGCAGTTGGATAGGAACAATAGAAAATCGAACTTACCTCGGTACAGAGTGTGGCAAGTTGCCGCAAGCGCCGGATCTATGATGCGTAGCCCTGCCTCAAGCTCATAGCCCAGATCCACAAACATGTTTGTCGCATGAGCGACTTCATGCATGTGATTGTTTAGCGCGTTCATCAAAGGAAAGGAAAACGCATTGCTGTCCGAGCGGAAGCCCTCAAACGTCACGAGGATATCGGCGCCTGCCTCGTCAAGAGCACTAACGCAGAAGTAGAGCTTTGTAAGCGCGCGGCAGGCCTTGCGCCGCTTATCGAGCGCCAGCGAACCGATATGTGTAGCCGCCTTACCAGCGATGAAGCTAGCAATTTTTGCTGCCAGTGTGCCTGCCGTAATCATCAGTGATGTATAACGCCATGTAGATTTCAAAATGAAGTGTAACCCTGCAACCTATCCCGCACTCGTCACCGTACACGACAGGGCTCAGGTCTACACAGATCAATAAGTTGCTGCGCTTGGTGCAGCCTAATCCCGCCGCCTAATCCCGCAGTGTTTTCCAGTGCACGATCACGGCGCGGACACCGTAAACGAGACACTCCTACCCCTCACCCAAACACCACCATACTCTGCCTGCTCAACGCCACCGCCTCCCCGCGCGGCCCCCACAGCTTCACGCTCTGGTTGGTGTAGCCGTCGCGGGCGGCGATCAGTTCGGCGTCGACGCGCCAGTCGTCCAGGCCCAGGTCGTCGTGGCGGTCGCGCAGCAGTTCGAGCATCCAGGTGAGCGAGCTGCCGGGGGCGGGCGCGGCGAACATCGACAGGGCGATCGGCGGGATGAAGTCGGCGAAGGCGAGCACGTGGGTTTCGTCGACGGGACCGTCGTCGCGCAGCGAAAGCTGCAGCACGCTGTCGCGCTGGCGGCCGCCGCTGAACGGCAGGTCGCCGCGCAGCCAGTTGGCGCGGAAGTGCTGGGTGAAAGCGGGCATGCGGCCTTCGACGTAACGCAGTTCCTGCGGTGTCACCGCCACGACAGGCGGTTGTTCGGGCTGGAAGTCCAGCACCGAGGGGCGCGCGCTGCCGAATACGCCGAACAGCCGGCACAGCGTCTGCTCGCCGTCGCACAGGCTGGCCTCGACCTGGATGACGCTGCGCCCTGCGCGCAGCAGTCGCGCGCGGATGACCACGCTGCCGGCCGGCACCGGCGCGATGAAAGTCACCTGCAGGGTGCGCAGCGGCATGTCCGCCGGCACCAGCTCGCGCATGGCGCGCAGGGCCAGTGCCGCCTGCAGGCCGCCGAAGGCGCTGCGCCCCTGCAGCCAGTCCTCGCTCACCGTGGCCTGCCAGTGCTCGCCGTGGCGCGTCACGCTTCGCATCGCTTCGGAAAAGTGCATGGTGGGTCTTGCGCTGAGGAAAAGGACTCCGATGATGCCAGCGCAGCGGGGCGTATGCATGCGTACCTGCGCGAGCTTCAGAAAACCTTCCCACCAACGTCATTCCAGCGAAAGCTGGAACCCAGCGACTCCAGGCTCTCGAAGAAGTGCCACGGCACTGGGTTCCAGCTTTCGCTGGAATGACGGGTTCGGGATGGGATCATTCAACGTGCCTATACTCGACACCTCGACTCTGGACGGAGCGCGCCATGGCCTTCCTGCAGGATTCACCGCAACTGCCGCACCCGTACCGCAGCGACCGTGCGCTGCTGGCCTTGCTCGACCGGGCGCTGCCGGCCGAGCGCCGCGCGGCGCTGGATGCCGACCTCGACGCGCTGGGCGACTACGCGTTGATGGCATGGCTGCGCGCATGCACCACGACGCGGCGCAAGCCGGTGCTCACGCAGTGGGATGCGTGGGGTCGGCGGGTGGATCGCATCGAGCTGACGCCGGCGTGGCAGGAAGGCGCGGCGCTGACGACGCGGCATGCGGTACTCGCCGCCGGCCACGGCGACAGCGCGCACGGGCGGCTGGAGGAATTTGCCCGTGTCTACCTGTACCACCTCGCCAGCGAGTTCTACACCTGCCCGCTGGCGATGACCGACGGCGCCGCCACCGCGCTCAAGGCCTCCGGCAACCGCGAACTGATCGAGCGCGTGCTGCCGCATTTCCTCAGCCGCGATCCGGCCACGTTCTGGCTCAGTGGCCAATGGATGACCGAGACCGCCGGTGGCTCCGACGTGGGAGATACCGAAACCCTCGCGCGGCAGGACGCCGCCGGCCAGTGGCGGCTGTACGGCCGCAAGTGGTTCAGCTCGGCGGTGGTCGGCGAGGCGGCGCTGGCGCTGGCGCGGCCCGAAGGCGCGGCTGCCGCGGGCACCGCGGCGCTGGCGCTGTTCTACGTGGAGACGATGGACGGCGCGCGGCGCAAGAGCGAACTGGTGATCGACCGCCTGAAGGACAAGCTCGGCACGCAGGAATTGCCCACCGCGGAAATCCATCTGGACGGCCTGCCCGCCTGGCCGCTGGGCGAGCTTGCCAACGGCGTGCGCCAGGTGGCGCCGATGCTCAACGTCACGCGCACGTGGAACGCGGTCTGCGCGGTCGCCAGCATGGCCCGCGCGATCGCCCTGGCGCGCGACTTCGCCGGGCGCCGGCGCGCGTTTGGCCGTCCATTGATCGAGCAGCCGCTGCACGCGCAGACGCTGGCCGACATGCAGGCCGAGTTCGAGGGCGCGTTCGCGCTGGCGTTCGAAGTCGCGCACCTGCTGGGCCGGGTCGAACACGGCGCGGCGGCGCCGCACGAGGCCGAGTTGCTGCGCCTGCTCACGCCGCTGGCCAAGCTGTGGACCGGCAAGCTGGCGGTGCAGATGTGCTCGGAAGCGCTGGAGTGCTTCGGCGGCGCCGGCTACATCGAGGACACCGGCCTGCCGCAGCTGCTGCGCGACGCGCAGGTGTACGCGATCTGGGAAGGCACCACCAACGTGCTGTCGCTGGACAGCCTGCGCGCGCTGGCCGGCGACAGCCTCGGCGCCTTGCGCACGGCCTGCGCGAGCTGGCTGGACGGCAACGACGACATGCACGCGGCCAGCGCGATCCGGCAGACGCTGGACGCCGCGGCGCGCTGGCTCGACCAGCATGCGGCCGCGCGCGACACGCTGGAAGCCGGCGCGCGCGGCCTCGCCTTCACCCTGGCGCGCTGCGCCGCGGCGGCGCTGCTGGCACGCCAGGCCACCTGGTCGGATCGCCACGGCGACCGGCGCCCGGCCGCGGCGCGGCACCGCTTCGTCGCGCTGGGCCTCGACCGGCTGGTCGCACCGGACGCCGACAACACCGCCCTGCTGCTGGGCTGACGCGCTCCGCCACCGATCCGCACCCGCACGGGCTAAAATGCCGGGACTCTCCCACGGCCCACCGACATGCAGCACCTGACCATCGTCACCACCGGCGGCACCATCGACAAGATCTACTTCGACGACAAGTCGGACTACAAGATCGGTGCGCCGCAGATCGGCGAGATCCTCGGCCAGCTCGGCGTGGCGTTCCAGTTCGACGTGATCCCGATCCTGCGCAAGGACAGCCTGCACATGGGCGCCGAGGACCGCGCGCTGGTGCGCTCGACGATCGAGGCGCAGCCGCATCGCCACGTGCTGGTCACCCACGGCACCGACACCATGGTCGAGACCGCGCGCGAACTGGCCAGCATCAAGGGCAAGGTGATCGTGTTGACCGGCGCGCTGAACCCGGCGCGCTTCCAGGGCTCCGACGCGGTGTTCAACATCGGCTGCGCGGTGGCCGCGGTGCAGACCCTGCCCGACGGCGTCTACATCGCCATGAACGGCCGCGTGTGGGACCCGGCCAAGGTGCGCAAGAACCGCGACGCCAACCGCTTCGAGGAAGCCGCCGGCTGACTTTCGCGCATGAAAAACGGGCCCGGTCGATCCGACCGGGCCCGCGTTGCCGATTACTGCTCCTTGAGTGAAACGGCGGACCGTCCCTGGCCCGTCAGGGGGCCTACCAGGTGGCTTTCAGCGACACGCCGGAGAAGGCCGTGTAGCCGCGCACCTTGATGTAGTACGTACCCGAGGCCGCGCTGAACGAGCAGGTCTCGTTGTTGCCGGTCCGGTACGGGCGGCAGTCGTAGCTGCTGGTGGTCGGCGCCGAACCCTTCTTGACGTACAGGTCTGCATCGCCGGTGCCGCTGGAGATCGCGATCGCCAGGTTGCTGCCCGACGGCACGGTGACCGTGTAGCTGAGCTCCTGGCCCGAGGAACCGGCCAGGCCGGTTACCGGCACGCCGTTCTGCAGGCCACCGGTACCGCCGCCGGTGCTGTAGGACGCCTTGACGGTGACGCCGGAGTACGCCGAGTAGCCGTGCACCTTGATGTAGTACTTGCCGGCCTGCGGCGCGGCCACGGTGCAGCTTTCCGCATTGCCGGCCTTGTACGGGCGGCAGTCGTAGCTGCTGGTGGTCGGCGCACTGCCGAACTTGGTGTACAGGTCGGCATCGCCGGTGCCGCCGGAGATCGACATCACCAGGTTGCTGGCGCCGGCCGGCACGGTGATGAAGTAGTCGTTGTCGCCGCCCGCGGCCGCGGCCACGCCGGTGACGCCCACGTTGTTCTGCAGCTCGGTGGTGGTACCGCCACCGCCGCCGCCCGCGCAGCTCACGCCCACGCCAGTGAAGGCGGCGATCACGTCGTTCGCGTTGTAGCCCAGGTCGGTTGCCGCCGATTCCACGCCGCAGGCGCCGGAGTTGAAGGTGGACGTGGCCGTCCAGTACGACTTGTTGGCGAGCGCGAAAGCCTGGAACGCCTTCTTCACGTCCCAGCCGCTGGTCTTGGCCAGCAGGCAGAACGCCTTGTTGTACACGCCGCTGGTGTAATGCACGTCCATGCTGGAGGTGTAGTTCGCGGCGTTGTCGATCGAGCCGCCGTCCTGCGGCGGGTTGCACATGTAGCGCAGCGCGTCGCCGATGCCGGCGCTGGTCTTGACGATGTCCGCACCGACCAGGAAGTCGGCGGCGCCGCGGTCGTAGAACTCGGCCGCTTCGCCGGCGATGTCCGAATACGCCTCGTTCATGCCGCCGGACTGGCCGCTGTATTCCAGGGCCGAGTTCTGCTCGGTGTAGCCGTGGCTGATCTCGTGGCTGGTCACGTCCAGCGACACCAGCGGGTAGAACGTGCTGGCGCCGTCGCCGAAGTACATCGCGCTGCCGTTCCAGAACGCGTTCTCGTAGTTCGACTTGTAGTGCACGTTCATCACCAGCTGGATGCTCAGCGGTGCCGCGCCGGTGTAGGCGGTGTACATGTCATGCACCACGCCGCCGAAATGATGCGCGTCGTTGACCGGCGAATAGGCGCCGTTGATCGCGTCGGTGTCGCTGTTCGGGCAGGTGAAGCTGACCACCGAGCCGCTGGTGCCCTGGTGCAGGTTGTTGGTCTTGACGTTGGCGTTCTGCAGCGTGCAGGTGCTGCCGGACTGGGTCACGTCGAGTGCGGCGTAGTCGGTGCCGTAGAGGTACTTGCCGGTCTTGGTGTTGCCGCCGGGGCCGGTGGCGGAGGCGTCGGTCAGGCCGTTCCAGCTCTTGATCACCTCGCCGGTGTTGGCGTCGACGATCGCGGTCGGGCGCGACGGATTCGCGCCGCCGACGAAGTAGGACACGCGGTAGACCAGGCGTGCCGTGCCGTTGTCCTGCGGATACACGAACAGGTCGGTCTTCTGGTTGCTGACGGCGGCGCCACCGATCAGGGTGGTGTGCGCGTGCGACTGCAGCGCCGCGATGGCGCGGGCTGCATTCAGCTTCGGCGCGACCGAGGCCAGGCCGAGCTGGGCGTCCTGCATCAGCTCGCCAGTGGCACGCAGCGCATTGCCATTGGCGTCCTGCACCACGGCAATGCTGCGGCCGTAAACCGGCACGCCGCGGAACATCTGCTGCTGACGCACGACCTTGTGCCCGCCGGAGATGGCCACCGCACTGCGCGGCACCAGCGACATGTTCTGGCCAAGGTTCAGTTGGGCAGCCAGCGAACTGGCCGGCACCGCACCGAGGTTCTGTGCATGCAAGGTCTTCGTGTTGGCGGCAGTGGCCACGGACGCCGTGGCCATGCCGATCGCGGCGACCAGCAATTTCAGACGGTAATGATTGGGCATTGAAAACTCCTAGACACTATTTTTCGGGACGAACGGGCCCGATGCGGCCACGTAGACCCCATGCAAGAATTGCCGTGCGAGGCACGGCCCCTTTTTTTTCGTGTGCTGTCTAGCGATCCCAAAGTACGTCCGGCTCGGCTGCCTCCCCCTGGCATTCCGTTGCATGGGCAGCGCGTGGACGCGTAGTTGCAAGACGGCGATCACGCCGCCAAAGGATCATCCGTCAACCTCCCCGATGACGAATCCGGTTACGTTATTCCTTGCGAAGCATCGCAACAATCTGACTTTTTCCTACGCAAGGTGACAGCAGTCACAGGGCGCGGGATCTGCGGCGTCACGGGCGTGAACGACGCGCGAAGAAAAAGTGACGGCGCGTGCGACACGCCGCCGCGTGCCACGAAGTCGGCAGTCATGCGGGAATGGATGGAATGCGCGCGACCGGGAAGTCCCCGGCAACTTTCGCGGGCACGGCTGCTCGGAGTCAGAGCATGCCGGTTTCGAGCTTCGCCGCGTCGGACATCATCGAATGGGTCCACGGCGGGTCGAACACCAGGTCCACATCCGCCTCGACCACCGTGGGAATCATCTCCAGCTTGGTGCGTGCGTCGTCGACCAGGATGTCGCCCATGCCGCAACCGGGCGCGGTCAGGGTGAGCTTCACGTAGACCTTGCGCTCGCCGGATTCGGTCTGCTCCAGGCTGAGGTCGTAGACCAGCCCCAGCTCAACCACGTTCACCGGGATCTCCGGATCGAACACGGTGCGCAACTGGTCCCACGCCAGTTTTTCCACGTCCTCGTTGGTGGCGTTCGCCGGCACCTCGATCGGCGCCGGCCGTTCCTTGCCCAGTGCGTCGGCGTCGTCGCCGGCGATGCGGAACAGGTTGCCTTCCACGTAGACGGTGAAGCTGCCGCCCAGCGCCTGGGTGATGTAGCCGATCTGGCCGGCCGGCAGGGTCACCACGTCGCCTTGCGGCACCATCACGGCGCTGCAATCGCGCATCAAAGTGAAGGGTTCGCTGCTCAGACTGAAACCGCTCATGCCAACGCCAATCCTGTATCTGCGGGCACGGCCATGCGTCGAACCCTGGTTGTCTATTATGCCGTCCGCCGCGCGCGGCCGCTTGTCCCAGATCAGGCCGGAACCACGGAAACTCAAGGGAACACGCGCCGGCAACACGTTATGATGGCCGCTTTATCCGACGGAAAAACGCATGCGCCCTGCCCTCCTGACATGTCGTCGCCGATGAGCGTGCGCACCGTATCGCTGTCGGTGTTCGTGCTGTTCAGCGCCGCCATGCTGGGACTGGCCGCCGGCGCCGTCTGGATGGTGATGGCGCTGTACCTGCGGCACCCGCTGCCGTGGCTGGCGTTGCCGATCGGCGCGCTGCTGGCCTGGACCATCCGCGCCGGCGTGCGCCCGGCCGGCACCAGCGCGGCGCTGCTGGCCGCGGGCGCCACCTTGCTGGCTGCGTTCTACGTCAACGTGCTGATCGCCGGCGTATTGATCGCCGGCAACATGGGCATGGGCCTGATCGAGGCAATGCGCACCGCCGGCCTCGGCATGCTGTGGCAACTGGCACGGATGGCGCTGTCGCCGGCGGATTTCGGCTATGCCGCGCTGGGCATGCTGCTGGCCGCGTGGCTGGCCTGGCGCCAGCCGCGCCGGCGTTGAAGCGGCCCATCGCCGATCAGGCGTCGATCTCCTTCAGCGACGCCACCAGCTCGCCCACCGCCGCCTGGCCATCGCCGTACAGCATGCGCGTGTTGTCGGCGTAGAACAGCGCGTTCTCGATGCCGGCAAAGCCGGTGCCCTTGCCGCGCTTGATCACGATCACGTGCTTCGCCGCGCTGACGTCGAGAATCGGCATGCCATAGATCGGCGAGGCCGGATCGGTCTTCGCCAGCGGGTTGACCACGTCGTTCGCGCCGATCACCAGCGCCACGTCGGTGGCCGGAAACTCCGGATTGATGTCGTCCATGTCGGCGATCAGGTCGTACGGCACGCCGGCCTCGGCCAGCAGCACGTTCATGTGCCCGGGCATGCGGCCGGCCACCGGGTGGATCGCGAACTTCACCTTCACCCCGCGCTTGATCAGCAGCTGAGCGAACTCCCACACCTTGTGCTGCGCCTGCGCCACCGCCAGGCCGTAGCCGGGCACGATCACCACGCGCTCGGCGTACGCCATCATCACCGCCGCGTCGCTGGCGTCGACCGGTTTCTGCGCGCCCTCGATCGCCTGCGCCTCGCCGCCGGCCGCACCGAAGCTGCCGAACAGCACGTTGCCGATCGAACGGTTCATCGCCTTGGCCATCAACTGGGTCAGCAGCGTACCGGCCGCGCCGACCACGGTGCCGGCGATGATCATCGCCTCGTTGCCCAGCACGAACCCCTCGAACGCCACCGCCAGGCCGGTGAACGCGTTGTACAGCGAGATCACCACCGGCATGTCGGCGCCGCCGATCGGCAAGGTCATCATCAGGCCGAACAGCAGCGCCAGCGCGAAGAACAGCGCGATCAACGGCACGCTGGCGTGGCTTGTCGCCAGCAGCACGCCCACGACCACCGCCGCCGCCAGCAGCAACAGGTTGGCCACGCGCTGGCCGGGGAACACGAAGCGCTTGTCCAGCCAGCCCTGCAGCTTCGCGAACGCGATCAGCGAGCCGGAGAAGCTCACCGCGCCGATCAGCGCACCGAGCACGCCCAGCGCCAGCTCGGTCGGCGACAGCGTGGGCGGCAGGCCGTTCACCGCCCAGGCTTCCGGCCGCAGCGGCGAGGTATCCGGCACCGCTTGCAGCAGGCCCAGTCCGCGTGCGTAGCCGATCAGCTCGACCGCGCCGATCGCCGCTGCCGCACCGCCGCCCATGCCGTTGTACAGCGCCACCATCTGCGGCATCGCGGTCATCGCCACGCGGCGGCCGCTCCACCAGGCGGCGGCCACGCCGACCAGCACCGCGGCGACGATCAGCCCGCGGTTGTGCATGTCCGGCAGGAAGAACGTGGCCAGCACCGCCAGCAGCATGCCGAAGCCGGCCCAGACGATGCCGCCGCGCGCGGTGCGCGGCGAACTCATGCGCTTGAGGCCCAGGATGAACAGCAGCGCGGCAAGGAAATAACAGGCCTTGATCAACGTCGGCAACCAGGCCATCACCTGGCTCCCTTGCCGGCGTCCGGCTTGCTGGACTTGAACATCTCCAGCATCCGCTCGGTCACCACGTAGCCGCCGGCGGCGTTGCCCGCGCCCAGCAGCACGCCGACGAAGCCGATCGTCATCTCGAATGGCGTCTGCGCATGGCCTAGCGCGATCATCGCCCCGACCAGCACAATGCCGTGCACGAAGTTGGAGCCGGACATCAGCGGCGTGTGCAGGATCACCGGCACCCGCGCGATGATTTCATAGCCGGTAAACGCGGCCAGCATGAAGATATACAGCGCCAGGAAACCGTCGATCATGACCCCATCCCCCGTGAGAGCCGCCCGCCAGGACGTCGAGTTCGCATCATACGGGTGCGGGTCAACCCGTGCGAGCCTGCCGCGTTGAATATCGGGAACCCACCGACGGAGCCCGAGGATGCTGCACCCGACGCCGCGGCCGACGAGTCCATGAACAGCGTGGTCGGCACGCTCGACACGGACCTGCTCGGCGACGCCCGCGAAACGCCCGCCACGCTGGATGCGTTCCTGGCGCAGGTCGAGCGGCGCGCGTTCCGCATGGCCGAGCTGCAGCTGCGCCACCGCGAGGACGCCATGGACGCGGTGCAGGACGCCATGCTGCGGCTGGTCAGGCATTACCGCGACAAGCCCGCCGCGGAATGGGCGCCGCTGTTCTGGGGCATCCTGCGCCGGCGCGTCGTCGACCTGCAGCGCCGCCGCAAGGTGCGCTCGATCGTGGTGGGCTGGCTCGGCGGCGGCCGCGACGACGACGGCGACGAGATGCCCTCGTGGGAGCCGGCCGACCCCGGCCAGGATCCGCTGGGCCGCCTGCACGACGTGCAGTCGTACGCGGACATGGCCGCCGCGGTCAGGCAGCTGCCGCAGCGCCAGCGCGAGGCCTTCATGCTGCGCATGCTGGAAGGACTGGACGTGGCGGAAACCGCCCGCGCCATGGGCTGCTCCGAAGGCAGCGTGAAAACCCATCTGTCGCGCGCGATGCACCATCTGCGCGACCAACTGGAGGACTGGCGATGACTTCGCCCGACGAACATTTCGAACAGCGCGCCCGCGAACTCTGGCGCGAGGCTGCCCAGCGCATCGACCCGGCCACCGCCGGACGCCTGCGCGCGGCCCGGCGGCAGGCGCTGGAGACAGCCAAGGCGCCCGCGCACCGCGCCGTCCGCTGGCTGATCCCCACCGGCGCCTTCGCCGCGATCGCGCTGGCCGCGATGATGGTGTGGCAGCCGCTGCCGCAGCACCACGCGGCCAGCGCGATGCACGCCGCCAGCGGCGCCGACGACCTGGACAACGAGTTGCCGCCGGATGCCGACAAGACCGATCCGAACCTCTACCAGAACCTCGACTTCTACGGCTGGCTGGCTTCCACCGACAGCCACACGGCAGCCCGCTGAGCCATGACCCGAATCCTTCGCCCGATCCTGCTCCTGCTGCTTGCCGCCCTGCTCGGCAGCGTCGCCGTGGCGCCGCTGCACGCGCAGGCCGCACCGCCGCCACCGCATGGCGACATGCCGCCACCGCCGCCGCGCCCGTGGAGCAGCCTCGACCCGGCCCAGCGCGACGTACTGGCGCCGCTGCAGAAAACGTGGGACGGCATGTCGCCGCGCAAGCAGGCGCGCATGCTGCAGCGGGCCGAGCACTGGGTCACGCTGTCGCCGGAAAGGCGCGAGGAAGTCCGCCAGCACATTGCCCGATGGCAGCAGATGACGCCGGACGAGCGTCGGCAGGCGCGCGAGAACCGGCGGAAATTCAACGAGCTTTCGCCGCAGCAGCGCGAACAGCTGCACGCCACCTTCGAGCGTTTCCAGCAACTGCCGCCGGCACAGCGCGAGCGGCTGATCCGCGAATGGCACGCGCTGCCGCCCGCCGAACGCCTGCACTGGGACGAGCGGCGCGGCCACGACCGTCCGCCACCGCCGCCTCCGCCTGGCGGCCCGGACCACCCCTGATTTGCGGGGCGGGCACTGCTCAATCAATTCAGCCGGTGAAGCGTGTCTCGCCGGCGTGGCTGAGGCAGCTCTTCGCCACCAGTTCGTCGTCGAAATCCGGCTTCAATTCGCCATCGCGCACCAGCAGCTCGACGAAGTTGAACACGTTGCGCGCGTACATCTCCGACGCATGCAGCGGCGCGCCGGCCGGCAGGTTCAGCGGGCCCAGGATCACCACGCCGCCGTGCTCGACCCGCTCGCCCGGCCGGGTCAGCTCGCAGTTGCCGCCGCTTTCGGCGGCCAGGTCGACGACCAGCGCGCCCGGCTTCATGCCTGCGACCATCGCCGCGCTGAGGATCTTCGGCGCCGGCCGCCCCGGTACCGCGGCGGTGCTGACCACCACGTCGAACGACTTCAGGTGATCGGCCAGCGCCTGCTGCTGCGCGGCACGCTCCTCCGCCGACAGCTCGCGCGCGTAGCCGCCGCTGCCGGCGGCACTGACGCCGAGGTCGAGGAACTTCGCGCCCAGCGATTCGACCTGCTCGCGCGTCTCCGGGCGCACGTCGTAGCCCTCGGTCTGCGCGCCAAGCCGGCGCGCGGTGGCGATCGCCTGCAGGCCGGCCACGCCGGCGCCGATCACCAGCACCTTCGACGGCCGGATCGTGCCGGCGGCGGTGGTCAGCATCGGGAAGAACTTCGGCGAGGCTTCGGCGGCGATCAGCATGGCGCGGTAACCGGCCACCGCCGCCTGCGAGCTCAGCACGTCCATCGCCTGCGCACGGGTGGTGCGCGGCAGCAGCTCCAGCGAGAAGGCGGTGAGCTTGCGTGCGGTGAGTGCGGCGATGCGTTCGGCCGCGCCGTACGGGCGCAACTGGCCGACCACCACGCTGCCTTCGCGCAGGCCGGCGAACACCGCGTCGGCCGGCGGCAGCACGCAGGCCAATACGTCCGCTTGCGCCAGTACCCCGGCGGCATCGGCAAACTCGGCCTCGGCATAGCTGCCGTCGGGAAAACCGGCGGCGCGGCCCGCATCACGTTCCAGCAGCACGCGCAGGCCCTTGCCGCGCAGCTTCTTCGCCATCTCGGGCGTGATCGCCACGCGCCGCTCCCCGGCGGCAGTCTCGCGCAAGGCGGCAACGGTGATCGGCATGGTCAATCCCCTTCGAATGGTCTGGCCATCTTAGCGGGACTCGGGAGCTTTGATCCGGGCCGGCGCAAAAGAGTAAGCTGGTCCGCCGGCATAGGCAGTCCGCGCCGCGCCGGGGTCATCGCCGGAGTTCCCGATGCCCGTCATTTCCGATGCTTTCGACGACCTGCTGACCCTGGCGCGCAGTGCGCGCGAACAGGCTTACGCGCCGTACTCCAACTTCCAGGTCGGTGCCGCGCTGCTGACCCGCGACGGCCGCCGCTTCAGCGGCTGCAACGTGGAAAACGCCTCCTACGGACTGTGCAACTGCGCCGAACGCACCGCCCTGTTCAGCGCGGTCGCCGCCGGCTGCCGGCCCGGCGACTTCGCCGCACTGGCGGTGGTCGCCGATACCGACAACCCGGTCAGCCCCTGCGGCGCCTGCCGCCAGGTGATGTCCGAATTGTGCGACGACGCCATGCCGGTGCTGCTGGCGAACCTGCACGGCGACATCCGGCAGACCAGCGTGGCCGCCCTGCTGCCCGGCTCGTTCAAGCTGCCGCTGTCGGCGTGACGGTTCGCGCGTCACTGGCCCGCCCGCTAGCATGGGCATTCCCCCATCGAAAGAACCGCTCCATGCCCGCTGCCCTGTCCCTGCTCCAGCAACGCCATTCCGTCCCCTCGCGCCAGCTCGGCGAGCCGGCGCCGGACGAGGCGATCTTGCACGAACTGCTGGAAGCGGCGATCCGCGTGCCCGACCACGGCAAGCTGGTGCCGTTCCGGCTGATCCGCCTGCAGGGCGAGGCGAAGCTGGCGTTCGGCGAGCGGCTGGCGGCGATCGCGATCCGCAACCACCCGGAGATGTCCGACGCCAAGCTCGAGAAGGAGCGCCTGCGCTATACCTTCGCGCCGTTGGTGATCGCCGTGGTCGCCCGCCTGCATGCCGACAGCAAGGTGCCGGAGATCGAACAGAAATTGTGTGCCGGCAACGTGGCCTACAACATCCTGCTCGGCGCCTACGCACTGGGCTACGGCGGGCAATGGCTGACCGGCTGGGCCGCCTACGACCGCGAGGTGGCGGGCATCCTCGGCCTGGCGGAACACGAGCACGTGGTCAGTTTCGTCCACCTCGGCACGCCGCAGATCGACGTGCCCGACCGCGACCGCCCGGCGCTGACCGACCTGCTGAGCACCTGGGCGCCGTGAACACGCCAGCGAACGGACGTCCAGCCGTCCATCTGATCGACGGCAGCATGTATGTCTTCCGCGCCTGGCACTCGATGCCGGACGAGTTCTTCGACGCCGACGGCCACCCGGTCAACGCGGTGCACGGCTACACCCGTTTCCTGTGCGAACTGCTCGAACGCGTGCAGCCCGAACACATCGCGGTGGCGTTCGACGCCTCGCTGACCAGCTCGTTCCGCAACGCGATCTACCCGCCGTACAAGGCCAACCGCGAGCTGCCGCCGCCCGACCTGGAGCGGCAGTTCGTGCAGTGCCGCGCGATCACCGAAGCGCTCGGCGTGCACCTGATGATCGACCACAGCTTCGAGGCCGACGACCTGATCGGCAGCACCGTGTGGAACCTGCGCGCGCAAGGCTGGCGCAGCGTGATCGTCTCCGCCGACAAGGACTTCGGCCAGCTGCTGGGCGAACACGACGAGCAGTGGGACTACGCCCGCGGCCTGCGCTGGGGGCCCGCCGGCGTGCACGAAAAACTCGGCGTGCACCCGCACCAGGTCGCCGACTACCTGGCCCTGTGCGGCGACAGCGTGGACAACATCCCCGGCGTACCCGGCGTCGGCGCGAAGACGGCCGCCGCCCTGCTCAGCCATTTCGGCAGCCTCGACACCCTGCTCGACCGCATCGACGAAGTCGCCTTCCTACGCCTGCGCGGCGCCGTGGCCTGCGCCGCCAGACTGCGCGAACACGCCGAACAGGCGCGACTCTACCGCCGCCTCACCCGCATCGCCCTCGACGCCCCCGGCGCCAGCACCGTCGACGCCTTGCTGCGCCGTCCCCGCCAGCCCGACCAGCTCGAAACCCTGTGCGAACAACTCCGCTTCGGCGCCTTCACCCGCAGCCGCTTGCGCGCATTGCTGCGCTGACCAAGCTTGCCCACCCTCCCGTTCCGCCCTGAGCCTGTCGAAGGGCGTCTGCGAGATACCTGAGCCTGCCACGCCCTTCCGTCCATCCTTCGACAAGCTCAGGACGAACGGAGGGGAATGGGACGAACGGAAGGGAAGGGTGAGGACGCGGCTTTGCTCCCTCCCCCTGCATCGTAGGGGGAGGGCTGGGGTGGGGTGCTCTTGATCTCCCCCGCCAGCCCGGGGCAACCCCCTCCTAGCCTCCCCCTGCATGCAGGGGGAGGAATCATGCGGGCTATGCCTTGTCATCGGGATTTGCCGTGAGCATTGCGCGCACAGCCGACTCCAATGGCGGAAGATGTTTCTGTACCACCATCAACACGGTTTGCGCATCGATGTCACCCAGATAGTTATGCACCAGGATGTTGCGAAAACCGCTGATCTGCTTCCAGGGAATCGTCGGGTATTGGGCCTTGATGACCGCTGGCAACTGCTGGGTGGCTTCCGACAGGGTTTGCAGATTGCGCAGACTGGCGTCGTACAACACTTCGTCACGTGTCAGGTCGCCACGTTGCTGGATACGGTTGATTTTCCCGATGGTATCCAGAACATGTTGGGCATAGGCCTGCCATGCCTTGGTCACAGATCAACCGCCTCTCGCAGCACGCGTGCCCGGATATGGCGGCTCAACTCGTGCTCGGGAATGACGTCCAGTTGGCGTCCGGTAATTTCGACCAGCCGCTCGGCCAGCGCCATACGTTGCGCGAAGAGATCGTAACCGCGCGGAAAATCGACCAGGAAGTCGATGTCACTGTCAGGCCGTTCCTCGCCTCTCGCCACTGAACCGAACACACGAATTCGCCGCGCACCATATTGGCGGCATGCGGAATTGATTGCGTCTTTCTGTGCGTGCAGCGCATCGAGCAACATGACTGACGTTCCTGTGAACGGGCTTGGCCCATGCAACAGTTTGATCCTACTGCATGCCTTCCGCAGCTCGCCAGCCCGGAGCTACCCCACCATAACCCCCACCATAACCCCCGTTCGCCCTGAGCCTATCGAAGGGCGTTCGCGGGAGGCCAGCCTGCGGGCCCTCCGTCCATCCTTCGACAAGCTCAGGACGAACGGAGGGGAATGGGACGAACGGAAGGGAAGGGTGAGGGGGCGGCTTTACCTCTCCATGGCCTTGCAGGGAGGTGCAAAAAACGGCGGCCCGGAGGCCGCCGTTTTCATCATGCGAACCGGCTCAATGCGAGGCGGCTTTCGGGGCGTCCTTGGCCGTCCACTGCTTCAGCCAGGCGTTCACCGCGTCGTGCCACTGCACGCTGTTGTGTGGCTTCAGTACCCAGTGGTTCTCGTCGGGGAAATGCAGCAACTGGCTGGGGATGCCGCGGCGCTGCAGCGCGGTGAACGCGCCCAGGCCCTGGGTGTCGGGGATGCGGAAATCCTTGGCGGAATGGATCACCAGCATCGGCACGCGCCAGTCCTTGACGTGGTTGAGCGGGTTGAACTTCTCGTAGTTCTCCGGGTGCTCGTACTGGGTGCCGCCGTTCTCGCGCTCCTCGAACCACAGTTCCTCGGTGTCGTAGTACATCGCGCGCGCATCGAACACGCCGTCATGGTCGACCAGGCACTTCCACGGCTGGTTCCACACGCCGGCGATCCAGTACACCATGTAGCCGCCGTAGCTGGCGCCGAGCGCGCAGGCGCGGTCGCCGTCGAGGAAGCTGTACTTGTCCAGCGCGGCCTTCCAGCCCAGCTTCAGGTCTTCCAGCGGCTTGCCGCCCCAGTCGCCGGAGATCGAGTCGGTGAACGCCTGGCCATAGCCGGTGGAACCGTGGAAGTTCACCGTCACCACCGCGAAGCCTTGGCCGGCGTAGGTCTGCGGGTTCCAGCGGTAGCTCCAGCCGTTGCTCATCGCGCCCTGCGGGCCGCCGTGGATGATGAACGCGACCGGGTAGGTCTTGCCCGGCTGGTAGTCGACCGGCTTCACCACGTAACCCTGCACGGTCTCGTTGTTCCAGCCCTTGAAGGTGAAGAACTCGGCGTCGCCCACCTTCGCGTTCTTCAGGTCCGCCGCGTTGAAGTGGGTGACCTGCTTCAGGCCGCTGCCGTCGGCGGCGGCGAGATAGACGTCGGCCGGCCGCTTCAGATCGTCGCGAGTCAGCAGCAGCTTGCCGGCAGCCAGCGAGAAGCCGCCCACCGTGCCATCACCGACCAGCTGGCTGACCTTGCCGCTGGCCGCGTCGATCGCGAACAGCGGGTGCTGGCCATTGTCGTCGGCGGTGGCGTACAGCGTCTTGCCGTCGGCGGAAACCGTCAGGCCGCCGGGCGAGCGATCCCAGTTCGGATCCACCTCGCGCTTCGCGCCGCTGGCCAGGTCCAGCGCCATGATCGCGAAGCGGTCCGCCTCGAAGCCGGGGGTCTTCATCGCCAGGTAGTACAGCGTCTTGCCGTCCGGCGAGGCCACCGGGTAGGCATCCCACGCCTTGTTGTCGGCAGTGAGGTTCCGCGGCGCGGCCGAGCCGTCGGCCGGCACGCTGTACACGTCGAAATTGGTCGACCACGGCTCGCTGCTGCCGGCGATGCGCGCGCCGAAGTACACGGTCTTGCCGTCCGGCGCGAAGCCGAACTCGCTCTCGTCGCCGAACGGCTTGCTCGGCACGTCGCCGTCGATGCCGCGGCTCAGCAGTTTCGGCTCGCCGGCGATCTGGCCCTTGCCGTCGAAGCGGGCCACGAACAATTGGTTGCGCCGACCGTCGGCCCAGGTGTCCCAGTGCCGCACGAACAGCTTGTCGTAGAGCGTGCCGCTGGCCTTGTCCTTCGCGCGCGCGTCGGCGCGCTGCTGCGTGCACGCAAGCGTGGCGCAATCGGTGAACACCTCGTACGACAACAGCACCTGCTTGCCATCCGGCGACAGCTTGTAGCCCCCAACGTCCAGCACCCCGTGGCTGACCTGCACGGCTGGAGCATGCTTGGCCAGGTTCAGGGCGCCCTTGGCGTCCAGGTCCACCCGCCACAACTGCGCCACGCCCTTGGCCGGCGCCACGAAATACAGGCTGCGACCATCCGCCGACCAGCGTGCCGAGCCGCCCTTGTCGACCACCTTCACCGGCTGGCCGCCCTTGCCCAGGTCCAGCACATAGATCGCGCTGATGCCCTTGTTCGCGTCGTAGTCGGTGCTGCGCACGCCGAACGCCGCATGGCGCCCATCCGGCGACAGCTGCGGGTCGCTGACCCGATCCATCATCACCAGGTCGCGCACGTTGAACGCATGCGCGCCCTCGGCCTTGACGAAGCTGGTATCCACGACGTCGCCCGCCATCGCGGGTGCCGCCACCAGCGCGAGCAGCAGCGCGGCAATCAGAGGTTTCATGGGAGTCCCTTGTGCTGGTTGAAAAGGCGACGGTACGGGGCGAGCCTGCAACAGGCAAGACTGGCGATACCCAGAGCGCGGCTACCAGGATTGATTCAAGCGAGTTTTTCAGCGCGCACCGGGTCCGAGTGGCCCGGAATGAGCGGTCACGCTGAAAAGTCAGTAATTCATGACTTATCTCATCCAAAGTCCTATATTCGCGACATGACCAAGGCCACAGCCACGCTGCAACTTGCTCGCCAACTCGGCGACGCCTTGCGTGCCGAACGCAAGCGCCTGGGCCTGACCCAAGCTGCACTGGCGCGTCGCGCCGGCATGACCCGACAAAAGCTGATCCAGGTCGAGCAAGGCAAGCCTGGCGTGGCACTGGCCGCTTACGCCGCCGCCATGGACGCGCTCGATCTGGTGCCAGCAGTCAAGCCTGCCGAAGTCCGCATCGAGGAATATCCGCAGCTCAAGCGGTTGACCTGGAATCGTCCCGGCGCGGAAGTGCTCGCCGAACGCGACGCCCTGGCCATCTACGAACGCCACTGGGATCTGGTCGACGTCGACCAGATGACTGCGCACGAGCGCATCTTGCTGCAGCGGCTGGTCGACAAATACGGCCAAGGGGTTCTGCATGTTTGAGCGCCCCCGCCATCAAAAAGTCGCAAAGCTCCTGCGCAGCATGGACGGCGAACTGTTGACGCAGGCGAAGTGCTATTTCGGCGGCGGCACGGCGATCACGCTCAAGTTGGGCGAGTATCGCGAGTCGGTCGATATCAATTTCCTGTGCTCGGACAAGGACGGCTACAGGCTGTTGCGCAACGCAATCACGCCGCCGACCTTGGGTGCGGCACTCCGTTCGCCGGTAAAGCATCTTCGCGATGTGCGCACTCAGCGCGACAAGATATCCACGTTTCTGGAAGTCGACGGCGTACCCGTCCGAGTGGAATTCGTACTGGAAGGACGCATCGCCATAGATGGCGCCCTCGACCCTGACCTGGGCGTACCGGTACTTGCCCGCGACGGCATGTACGCCGAAAAACTGCTGGCCAACGCCGACCCTGGACCGCTCACAGATGAGCCGCGACCTGATCGACTTGGCTATCATGATCCAGGCGTGGGGCCGATACCGCCGGGCGCCCTGAAAAAAGCGGAAGGCGCCTATGGCCGCTCCACCTATGACCACTTCGACCGGGGACTGGAACAGCTGCGCGATGACCGCTATCGCGACGAATGCCTGAAAGCCATGGCAATGACGCCCAGCCTGGGCGCCGGCATCATTGCTACGCTCGATGAACAGCAATCGCGCCAGTCCCGCCCGTAGATGCTCCTTGGATGTGGCAATCAGATCTCATAGAGAGACCCTTGGTGGCTAAGCGATGACGGTAAGCGCCCCGCCCGCTACGGGCAGGTCATGGCCATCCAGCTCCGCCGCGATCCAGAAACAATACGTTACCATCTCTACCTAAACGCGGACGCCACCCCGAGCTACCGGCAACGAGTATTGGACATGCAAGCAGGCCCCGTCGTGTCGCTAGTCGTCCCTTTCTACAACGAGGGCGCCGGTGTTGACATATTCCTTAAAACTATCGATGCCACGCTCACAAGCCTCGACTCGATTTCATTCGAAATCGTCTGTGTTGACGACGGCAGCAAAGATGACACGCTCGCGCGACTGCTCTCGGCATCACAATCCGATTCCCGGATAAAAGTCATTGAGCTGTCGCGAAACTTCGGCAAGGAAGCGGCCTTGACCGCAGGCCTGGATGCAGCGATGGGCGATGCGGTGATCCCGATGGATGCAGATCTTCAGGATCCGCCCGAATTGATCATACAGATGATCGAAAAGTGGCGCCTTGGCGCTGACGTGGTGCTGGCACGGCGCATTGATCGCCACGGTGACTCAATGGCGAAACGTGGTACCGCAAACCTGTTCTACAAGATCCATAACCGCGTTTCCCACGTGGAAATACCCGCCAACGTAGGCGATTTTCGACTGATGAACCGTGCCTCCGTCGATGCCTTGAAGCGCCTGCCCGAGCGACAGCGATTCATGAAAGGCATGTTTGCATGGATCGGATTTCGCACTGAAGTGGTTGACTACACACGTCCGGCAAGATCCATAGGCTCAAGCAAGTTCACCGGCTGGAAACTGTGGAATTTCGCACTCGAGGGGTTCACCAGTTTCAGCAGCGCACCACTGCGCATATGGACCTACATTGGTTCATTCAGTACGTTGTTCACACTTGCCTACCTGATATTCACTGTCATCCGAACGCTGGTCTATGGCATCGACGTGCCCGGTTACGCCTCGTTGTTGGTAACCATTCTGTTTTTTGGAAGCCTGCAACTGGTCAGTGTCGGAATCCTAGGCGAGTACATTGGCCGGATATATGCCGAATCAAAGCAACGCCCGGTATACGTAGTGCGTCGGGTCTACGGTGGCAGCCGTGAACCCTGAAGCCTATGTGGAAATGGCAACCACGGAATCCAGACACTGGTGGTTCCGCGCGCGTCGAAAAATCCTCGAACACGTCATCGGGACCATGGGGCTGCCACGTCCAGCGCGCATTCTAGAGGTGGGCTCGGGAACCGGTGGCAACTTGGCGATGCTATCCCAGCATGGGAGCGTGAGCGCCCTCGAAATGGACGAAAACGCCAGAAAGCTTTCATCCGAGAAAACCCAAGGGCGATTCACCATACGTGCCGGCAACTGCCCGGACGACATACCTTTTCAGGGCGAGCAGTTCGATCTCATATGCATGTTCGACGTACTCGAACACATCGATGAGGATGTGGAGACGCTTGCCGCTCTCCGAAAACACCTCGCGCCGGGCGGGCGAATGCTGATTACCGTGCCCGCCTACCCGTGGATGTGGAGCGCGCACGATGTCTTCCTGCACCACAAGCGTCGTTATACCGCCCGAGTTTTGCGCCACGTTTTCAACGAGAGCGGCCTGCACATCGACAGGATCACCTATTTCAATACGCTGCTGCTGCCGCTGGCGGCACTGGCGCGATTGAAGGACCGAATCGTCTCACGCAAAAGATCGTCCGGCACAGGAATCCCATTGCCGCTCATCAATTCGATCTTCTACGCCATTTTTTCCAGCGAACGGCACATGCTGACGAGCTTCAACCTTCCTGCCGGCGTCTCGCTGTTGGGCATTGCCCGTGCAAACTGAAAGGTGGCGACGACCACCCTGGTTCATGCGACTCATGCGATTCGGCATCACCGGGCTGATGGCAACCGGCATCCACGTGGTTGTCGCCGTGACGCTGATCACCCGGCTGAGCATGCTCCCTTATATGGCCAATCCGATCGCATTTCTGACCGCAACCGGGTTCTCCTACGCCACCAACACGCTGTGGAGTTTTTCCAGTCGAATGAGTCGCCCTACTCTATTGCGCTATGCATGCGTCTCCCTGTTCGGCTGTCTCGCCACCATGGCAATAGCCGCTGCCGCCGAAGCCGCACATCTGGACTACCGTATTGGAATATTGCTGGTGATCGCGTTGGTCACGCCGGCCACCTTTGCGCTGCACAGTCTCTGGACCTACCGATCGGCCCGCTGACTTCATCGCAGCCGCACCATACCGCTCCGCATCGACCAGCGCCGCCCCGCACTAAACTCGCTCATTCAAGCGACGACCGCCATTACGCCAATTTGGCAAGGTCATGCATACTTGACATTTGGACAACCGCAGATAGCCACGCATGGCCACTTCCGCCCCCACTCCCGAAAAGCATTGGCGTTGGCTGTTGGCGCTGTCGGCCGTCACCCTGCTGGCGCTTGCGCTGCGCTGGTACTACGTAAGCACCGCACAGGTGCTGAACCCGGTACGTGGAGACGCCACGCAGTACTACGCATATGCGTGGAACCTGGCAAATCACGGCATCTTCGCCAAAGACGCTCCGGGTGCCGCACTACTCAGCCCCGACAACTATCGCGACCCCGGCTACCCCTTATTTTTAGCGCTCTGGATGAAGATGCTGGGTGCAGGGGATGCCTGGTATGCCGCCGTCTTGTTATGTCAGGCGCTGCTGGGAGCGCTGACCGTTACCCTGGCCACCCAGCTTGGCAAGCAATGGCTACCAACGGGCTGGGCTATCGCCAGTGGTTTGCTGATGGCCGTTTGGCCACACAGCGTCACGATCAACGGCTATCTGCTTACCGAAACACTGTTTGGATTTCTGTGTGCGCTCGGTTTGCTGTTGTTCGCTCGAGCATGCCTGCGCGGAAGCATTTGGTGGGCAGCCGCCGCGGGTCTGGCACTGGGTGCAGCAACGTTAACCAACGCCGTGCTGCTTCCGTTCGGCATCCTGCTGGCGGGTTTCCTGGCGTGGCGTAAACTCGCTCCCCGAAAAATTTGCGTAGCGCTGGCGGTGGGGGCGCTGCTGCTGCCAGGGGCTTGGGCCATCCGCAACACACAGATCCCTGCCCCAACTGCCGGCAATTCGTCGAAAGACCGCGCGTTGCAGAACTTCGCACAGGGTGCATGGCCGAATTTCCACGACGCGTATCGGGATTCAATATTCGGCGATGCCATTACCCAAGCACATGCACGCGATACGCTGCACACCGTCGACGAGGAATACGCTGCACTACGGGACTCGCCCATGGATGGCGCCAAGACAATCATGCGGCGTTTTGGTCAGCACCCTTGGCGGTATGCCGCTTGGTACCTGCTTGAGAAGCCTCAAGAGCTGTGGGGCTGGGGTGTCGTCATTGGGCAAGGGGATATTTATGTCTACCCGACCAGAAACGCACCGTTCCAGATCAGCCCGCCCTGGATCGCGCTGGCCGCGGTTTGCCACGCCCTCAACCCGCTGCTGATGTTGCTGGCATTGGCAAGCTTGCTGGCGCCGTGGCTACGTCGACATAGTGTACTGGGGCAGGGCATGCAAGCTGGTCACACCTCGCTGATCTCGGTGACCTGCCTGCTGACGTTCGCAACGTTGGTCTACACCACGTTGCAAGCCGAACCGCGCTACTCCATACCGTTCCGAACGTTCGAGATGCTGCTGGCCGTTACTACTCTTTGTGGGATCACTACCTGGCTGCAACACAAACACGCCAGTGAACAAGCCACTGTCACCCCCACGACGTAGAGACACTGGGGGCGAAAATCATCGCCACGACATGTTGCGAGCGTGATGAAACGCACGTTACCAAATTACGATTGGTACAAAACGTGCCTGTCTCCGGTGCACTCACAGGGGAGTTCACCATGTTGCGCCAGCGCATTTCCGCCGGTTTCACCTTGATCGAATTGATGATCGTCGTGGCGATCATCGCGATCTTGGCCGCCATTGCCATTCCAGCCTACCAGGACTACCTCATCCGTGCGCAGGTCACTGAAGGCATGAGTTTGGCGAGTGGCGCCAAAAGCGCCGTATGGGATTTTGTTTCCAACACTGGGCGACTTCCCGCAACCAACCAGTCTGCCGGTCTCGCTAAGAGCACTTTGATTACCGGCAGTTATGTTTCCAGCGTTGACTTGGCTCCCGCAGGCCAGATCACGGTGGCCTTCAAAGCCCCCCGAGCAAACCTGAGCATCCAGAACCAGGTCTTGATACTTTCGGCGGTTACCCATGCCGGCAGTATTACGTGGACTTGCACACCTAGTACATTAGACAACAAGTATCTGCCCTCCTCTTGTCGCAAATAGTTGTTAATAAGCGACACTGCAGCACACACAAACTGACAATCAGCGTCACTTTTTGCCTGTTTTTGACATGCTTCTACAATGTCGAACAAAGTCACAATTTCCGAATCCATTGGGGTATCGTCGACGTCGCTTGCGGGCTTTCGTGACGACGGGCACAATCCCTAGGCCTACGGTTGTGAGGGAATACACTTGCGGCAAACGTGGCACATAAGCTGCTTGACTTTGCCGCGAGCTTCCTGGTCGTTCCGACCATGCGTATGGGGTCCGATCCCGTCTAGGGGGATACGGGACTGGGACTCAGGGGGCATCACACGGTTAGCTAACCAATACAGAGGAACCACCATGAAGAGCATGCAGAAAGGCTTTACCCTGATCGAACTGATGATCGTGGTTGCGATCATCGCGATCCTCGCCGCCATCGCCATCCCGGCCTATCAGGATTACCTGGTTCGCTCACAGGTGTCCGAGGCTGCGACCTTGGCCGATGGCTCCAAGACAGCGATCTCCGAGTATTACTCCAACCTTGGCTCATTCCCCGGTGTCCAGGCATCGGCCGGCCTTCCTGCCGCGACCGACATTAAGGGCAAGTATGTGACCTCAGTTGATGCCACCACTAATCGCGGCATCATCAAGGTAACATTCGGCAACAGCGCAAACGCCAACATCTCTGGCCTGTTCTTCGGCCTGTCGGCGATCACCCACGCCGGCTCGACCGAGTGGACCTGTGCGAACGCCACATACACCACCATCAACCCGAAGTACCTGCCGACCTCGTGCCGCAAGTAATCGCATCCTTCAAGTGATGATCCCGAAGGGCCGCCCTGTGCGGCCCTTCTCTTTTGATCCGGAACGGTTATGCGATCTCGTGCTGGCACCTTACTTATCCTGCTACTCACTGGTGTGACCCTCGTCATCGCCATCTGGGCCTATCGCCCGGGCCTGTACGGCGGTTTTCTGTTCGACGATTTCGGTAACCTGCCGACGCTGGGAGCCGGCGGCCCGGTGGACAACTGGCCGATATTCTGGCGCTACATCACTTCCGGCATCGCCGACCCCACGGGACGCCCACTGACGCTACTGACGTTCCTGCTTGACACCCACGACTGGCCCGCGGATCCGTTCCCGTTCAAGCGCACCAACCTGATCCTGCACCTGCTCAATGGGGTCTTGCTTTACGTCTTGCTGGCTCGACTGGGTCGCTTGCTGGGCCATGAAGACCTGCGCAGCCAGACAGCCGCCGTGCTGGGGGCAGCACTCTGGCTGCTGCATCCCCTGCTGGTCTCCACCACGTTGTACATCGTGCAGCGCGAGGCCATGCTGCCGGCCACGTGCACCATGGCCGGCCTGCTGCTCTGGCTGCACGGCCGCCATCAATTGGCTCAGGGCAGAACCGCGGCCGGACTGACCTGGAGCATGCTGGGCCTGGGAGGCTTCACGGTGCTTGGGGTGCTGGCCAAGGCCAACGGCGCCTTGCTGCCGATGCTTACCTTGCTGATCGAGCTGGTTGTGCTCGCCCCACGGCACGCCATGCACCACGGAGGCGCGCGGCAAGCGTATCGCTTGGTACTGCTCGCCTTCGGCATTGTCCCTTCAGCCGCCATCCTCAGCTACCTGCTCTGGACCGGCCTCCATGGCGCGCTTGCCGATGGCCCGGTCGGATTTCGTCCATGGGGTGTCGGCCAGCGCCTGCTCACCGAGCCGCGCGTGCTGCTGGACTACCTGCAATTGTTGTGGCTGCCACGCCCGTTCTCCAGCGGACTTTTCAATGACCAGTACGTCGCCTCGACCTCGTGGCTGCAGCCAGTCACCACCCTGCCCGCCATGTTGGCCGTGTTCGGCCTGGTGGGGCTTGCCTGGTGGCAACGCCGGCGGCACCCCGCGCTCGCCTTGGCCATACTGTTCTACTTCGCCGGCCAGTTGCTAGAGTCCACCTCGATACCGCTGGAGCTCTATTTCGAGCATCGCAACTACTTGCCTGCCTTGCTGATGTTCTGGCCGCTCGGTCTGTGGCTGGCCGATGCGCGCCGCCTACGCCTGTTCAAGTACACCTTGATGCTGGCGCTGCCGCTGGGCCTGGCCTGGATGACTCACGCCCGCGCCGAACTATGGGGCAACGTGCACAACCAAGCTTTGCTGTGGGCCAGGATCAACCCCGATTCGGCACGCGCCCAAACCAATGCCGCGCAGATCGAGATGCAGGCCGGGCAACCGCAAGCGGCCATACGGCGCCTGGAAAAGCTGCTCGCAAACCAGCCAAGCCAGGTGCAACTCGCCTTCAACCTGATCGGCGCGCGCTGCATGACCGGCGGCATCACAGCTACCGATCTCGCTGCAGCGCAACTCGCCATGCAAGGCACACCGAATACCGGCACCCTCTTCGCAAACTGGTTCGAGCGCACGCTGCCTGTGGCGATGTCGGACGGGTGCCCCGGGTTGACTGCACAAGGCCTGCAGAAGTTGATCGACACCGGGCTTGAGAATCCGAAACTGTCCGCTGCCGGGCCGCAACAGGATCTGACCTACCTGCGCGGCAAGATCGCGCTCGCACAGGGCCAGCCGGATGTGGCTCTGGCCGCTTTCACCCGTGCGCTCGACCTGCAGGTACGACCGGGCATGGCCCTCGAAGCTGCCGCGACCCTGGGTCGCACCGGCTACCCGTCACACGGCCTGCGCCTGCTTGACCATTACGAGGCCGTCAGTGGAAATACTATGAAACCCGACTTCGGCATGCCATGGCTGCATGCCTGGATACTCAAACGCCAGCATTACTGGCAACATGAACTGGATCACTTGCGGCATCAGCTCACCCTCGACGCCGAGGCGGGCTCCGGGAATACTTCCAGTCATTCCCTCCAACCGGGTGCCCCAGCTTGACGGACTTCCTTCGCCGCTCACCGTGGCGTCTCCTAGCGCTGCTTGCCGCCTTCGCCATCACCCTGCTCGTGTACTGGCCGGGGCTCTCCGGCGGCTTCCTGTTCGACGACTACCCCAACATCGTCGACAACAAAGGCGTACAGCCACACGATGCCAGTCTCTCATCACTGGCCGGCGCCGCGCTTTCCTCGCCGGCCAGCGACTTCAAGCGTCCGTTGGCCTCGTTGAGCTTCGCCATCAACTATCTGGCAACCGGGCTTGATCCCTACTGGATGAAGCTGACCAACCTGCTGATCCATCTGCTGAACGGCTGGCTGGTATATCTGCTCTCACTGGCGCTGCTGCGATCCGATCCCGCCCGCAAGCATCCGCGCGCCTCCCTCGTTGCCGTGCTGATCGCCGCCGGCTGGATGCTGCTGCCGATCAACCTCACCGCCGTGCTGTACGTGGTGCAGCGCATGGAGAGCATGGCCAACCTCCTCGTACTACTGGGGCTACTCGGCTACGTCGCCGGTCGCCACCACATGCTGACCCCACCTTGCCGGAAAGGACCGCGCTGGGGTGGCTTCATCCTTTGCGCGGCCAGCATCACTGTACCGACCGTCTTCGGCATCCTGGCCAAGGAAACTGCGGTGATGCTGCCCTTGTACGCTCTGCTGATCGAATGGACGCTATTTCGTTTCGGCGGACCACGGGAAACGTCACTATCCTCGGTAGAGCATCAAACAGGGCGTTCACGACGTCGAGATCTGCGCCTGATCGGCCTGTTCCTTCTGGTCCTCGCCCTGCCGATGGCTTTGGGATTGGTCTGGCTGCTGCCCGGCGTGCTGAAACCGGAAACCTGGGCGGCACGCGACTTTACTCTCGGCACACGCCTACTCAGCGAAGCACGCATCGTCACCGACTACGTTGCGTGGATCCTGCTGCCCACGCCAAACGCGCTGTCGTTCTACCACGACGATTTCCGGATCTCAACCGGGCTTCTGACGCCGTGGAGCACGCTAGTAACCATCGTAGTTCTTGCCGCCCTGATCGCATTGGTATGGTGGCTACGCCCACGTCGCCCGCTGGCCGCGCTCGGCATCGCCTTGTTCCTCGGCTGCCAGCTGCTTACCGGCACCATCCTGCCCTTGGAGCTGATCTACGAACATCGCAATTACTTCGCCAGCTTTGGCTTGCTGCTGGCAATCACACCGCCGCTCGCTGTTCCGCGCAGCCAGCCATTCGCGCTGCCGCGGCATACACTGCTTGCCGGGCTTCTGCTGTGCTGGACAGCACTCACTGCGATGACGGCTTACGCCTGGGGCAATCCTCTACGATTGGCCGAGGATCTGGCTTCGCGTGCGCCGCAATCACCGCGGGCCCAATACGAACTGGGCCGCACCTACATCATTTATTCGCACTACGACCCTGCCTCACCCTTCACCAAGCTAGCCTATGCGCCGCTGGAAAAGTCTGCGTCACTACCCAACTCATCGATCCTGCCGGAACAGGCGCTGATCTTCATGAATGCTCGCATGAAGTTGCCGCTGAAGGATGCCTGGTGGGACAGCATGATTGCCAAGCTGCAAGCGCACAAGCCCGGCGTACAAGATGAAAGTTCACTCGGCGCATTGACTCAATGCGCACGCGAAGACCGTTGCAAATTGCCCAGTGGGCGCATGATGGATTCGTTCATCGCCGCACTGGCGCACCCCAATCCTAGCGCCCGTCTACTTGCCACATACGGCGACTACGCTTGGAATGTGCTGGATGACCACGCACTCGGAGAACGCATGACTGAAGAATCCGTCAAGACTAGCCCGGACGAACCTGCCTATCAGATCACTCTGATCCGGATGCTGATTGCGCTGGGCAAAACGGACAAGGCGAGGGATGCCTACCGACAACTGGAAACACTGAACATCGGTGGTCGCCTAGACAGCAGCTTGGCAGAGTTGCAAGTCCAAATCCCTCCGTCTACAACCAACCGCATGCCGGGCATCGAGTGAAAGGCAGACTGGCACGAAGCAGTCTGCAAACGAGCGCTCTACTTGGTTTGCGCATACTGACGCAGGCGGCCGTGCTGGTGCTTCTGACACGGCTCCTAGGGCCACGCATCTATGGCAGTCTCGCCGCGGTGGCATCGCTCGCGGTTGTGCTTGGGTTACTGCCAAACCTCGGCGCAGGCTTCGTAATGCTTGCGCGCAACACAAACGATGACTCTGGAACCGCTGATGTATGGCGTTACGCATGGCCCATGACGGTATTGCTTGGTTTATTTCTATTAGTGGCTTACGTCATCGCGGCTGGTTACATCACTCGTCCGTCGTTATCGATGCATATCCTGTTGGCGCTGGGTGCTTCCGAATTGCTGCTGACACCGTTCACCATGCTGTTGAGCTTTGCGTTGCAGGCTCGTGAGAGGGTACCGCTGAGTCAAGCTGTGCAATGGTTGCCGCTGGGCCTGAAAATAGTGGCCACGTTACCGTGTTTCTGGTTTGTGGACGAACAGCGGCTCTCTGCGTACGCCACACTTCAGCTATTTGCCTCGATGCTTGGCGCTGGACTCGGCCTATGGATCACCCGTCGATACGTCAAGCTCGACTGGCGGCCACGCCGTGCCACACTGCATGAGTTCCGTGAAGGTGCGTCCTACGCTGCCATGAATCTGGTCGCGGCAAATCCATCCGAACTGGACAAGATCATCGCCGTGCGTGCAATAGGCACCCACGACGCTGGTGTCTACGCCGCTACCTCACGCGTGATGGCGGCGGCAGTGACGCCCGTATTCGCTATGTTGCTTGCCTCGCAGCCGCGCTTGTTTCGTCACGCTCGCGAGCCGACTCGCGAGGGGCGCCGGCTGATCTATCTGATATTGATACTGGCACTAGCCTGGGGGACGGTCAGCGGGCTTATGCTGACCTTGTGCAGCCCGCTGCTGCCCTGGCTATTCGGCGAATCTTTTATCGGCACAGCCAAATTGATGCCTTGGCTGGCTGCGGTCGCTCCGTTTTTGTCGCTACGCCTTGCGGCCGGCACCATACTTGTCGCACGTGGACGACCTGGCGAACGGATCGGCTTCGAGCTGTGCGGTGTGTTTGCCTTGGTTGTCGGCATGCTGGTGCTGACGCCACATTTTGGAATCCGGGGGCTTGCCATGGCGCTGGTCATTGCCGAACTCAGCATGGCTGTGATCGGCTGGTGGCTGGTCCGTCATCACTTGATTCGCAGTGCAAAAACAATGTGGCAGAACGACGACTAACGTTTTCCAAAAGCAATTCGCGCGCCATGCCACAACGCCTTGCACGGAGTGAATGAGTGGAAGCGAATCGAACGCATTAGTGCGCGAGCGACCAGCATGATTGCGCGTAGCACATATAGCACACATGCATCGAGAGGAGTTTTTGCAAGCTTGTGGGCCAGTATTAAATGTGCCGCCACCATAGACGCCTCATAGAACGGCGAACCCAGTCCACTGCTCGCGGCTCCTTCATGTTCGACCAGTGTTTCATCGATATGCTCGACAACAGCCGACTGCAGGGTGAACCGCCACCCCAACTCCCAATCCTCGCCGTACATGAAAAAATCTTCATCAAACAAGGGCAATTCGATCCGATCCGTAGCGACCAACATGCAACAACCGCTGGCATAGGGAAAAAAGCCTCGTCGTGGTCGCCACGACAACAAGCCCGTCAACCGATGGCAATAGGCTCGACCAAGGATAAGACCTCCATGATTGATGTTGGGGAAGGCAAGCTTCGCCACCGGGTTCACCGCAAGTGCGTCGACAAGCTTGGACAGGCCACCCGGCAACAAACGCGCATCGTTGTTGATCAGCAGAACCCACGCACCCGGAAAAAACTTTGCGCAATGCTCCAAGGCGCGGTTGACCCCTGCCGAAAAGCCGAGATTGACAGCACTTGTACGTATATCGAGATGCTCATCGTCACCGAAGGCGACACGAATCGCATCGACCGACATGCCACCATCGGCTGAGTTGTCCCATACGACAACCTTCGATACACCCTCATCAAGCAGTGACTGGATACAACGAATACTGCGCCCAGCATCCAGGTAGTTCAGTAGAAGGCCGACAACTTGTCTGCTCATTCGTGTAGCTTACGGGCAGTGACAACCAATTCCTCAGCCGCAGTCGCTACCGCGGTAGCCCGCAGGTCAACCAGGTTCGTCGACAACACTGGAGCATCGGCCTTTTCTTGCCGCACCAGCTCGCGAGATGCCCGAAGGATATAGCCGGCTCCACGACCACGACGACGAAACCGGATATTCGAAAAGCCCGCTTCAACCAACATCGCCCTGAGAGCCTTCGCAGAAAATATCGTGAGATGCCGAGGCGGCTCCAACCCCCTCCACGACCTGCCGAATCGGTGATGCCCCAAGCTCCGCACGTTGGGCGTGGCAAGCCATATGGTTCCATCGGTATGCAATAGCTTGAACACCTGTTTCAAGAAAATTCGTGGATCGTGCACATGCTCGATGACATGCGATGCAGTAACTACATCGAATGATGCTGCCCCATAAAAGGTATCCAGCGTACCGATATGAACATCCAATCCACCTCGCCGGACGGTTGCGGCAGCAAGCGGGTCAGGCTCAAGCCCCATGACCTTCCATCCAGCCGCCTTTGCCCGCAGCAGGAACACTCCATTACCACAGCCAACATCCAGCAGGCGCCCCGGATTTACGGGCAGATGCCGGTAGAAAAAATCGAGTTGCTGGCGTAGTGGAAGCGCTAACGGAAGCAAAAACCTTCCGGACGCCAATGCCGGTGAGCGCTGCGAGCCGTAACGCGCGTTCATGTAGCCATTGGCCAGCTTCCAGAACACCGAATGACCGTTGTCATCGGCATACGCCGACGTGCCCGAGCCATGCGTGTAATAGGACGCATATGCCTTGCCGATGGATTGCAACGTTGGCCGTGGGTCGAGAAACAGACTGCCGCATGCGCAGCAATCACGCAGGCTCCACTCTCCCGGTACACCCTCCAATTGATCGTGCAATCCTTGATAACGATAGCCACCTGACGCGGCGCCACACGCGGGGCATGCCGGCACGACCTCCAGCTCGCTGGCACTCCAGCAGGCCGCGCTCTGCAAATCAGACATGACTCATCCCTTTTCCCGTAACCCGTCGATAGACATCCAGATACGCGGCAATTGCCTGCGCCTCACCGAAACATGCGATCGCACGCTGGCGCCCAGCCGCGCCCATTCCTACGCATAGGGAAGGATCGGCAAGCAGCCGCCTGGCATGGGCCGCCAATTGCTGTATATCGTCCACCTCCGTCAGAAGCGCCGTCTTGCCTTGCAGGCAAACCTCGGCAGTTCCAGAGCTATCGAACCCAAGTACCGGCAATCCACACGCCATAGCCTCCAAAGCAACATAACCAAAAGACTCATAACGTGTGGGAATCAGTGCCGCATCGACTGACCGATACAACTCAGGCATCCGCTCCAGAGCCATTCGGGGCAGCAACTTCATGTTCTTTGGCAAACTAGCTATATCGAAGCTGGTACGCAGCCCGCCGATGCAATGAATTTCGAATTCCGCCCCAAGCAAAGAGGCGATCGTGGGGAGTAGGTCGGCACCTTTCCAACGTGATGGATTACCCACAAAAAGAAGGCGGAACGACCTGTCGGTCGGCAATCGGCCGTACCCATGGTCAATAGCCGCATCCGCCGGTGAAAAGCGTTCGGTATCAACCCAGTTGTGAATCACCGTCACCGGCTTGACCATATCCGCCCGCATGGCGGTAGCGCAGTACTCACTAACGGTCACGACGGCATCGGCAACCGCGTAGGAGCGCCTGGCCCAGCGTTCGCAAAAAAAACGATGGTAAAGCGCTTGGGGCAACCTGCGATAGGGCGCGAAATCGGGATGGGCAACATACTGATGCTCTGTCACTACCAAGGGAATCCCTGAACGCTTGAAAGCAAACCCCTGCCAGCTGCCCGCATGCACCAAGTCGATATCAGATGGTGCAGCCACTTGCTTTAAACGCCACGGCATAAGCTCGTAGCGATGATCAAACCATTGCAGCAAAGGCTCATGCCCTGCTTTGCGTAACGCCTCGGCCAGTCGCAGCGTGAACACATCAGCACCACTGCCGGCACGGATCGCAGGCAACCAGACACGCAGCCTTTCAGATGATCCTTCTGGAACCGTAATCATGACCAGAACCGATAAATCAAGGTCGGAACAATGCGGCACCACGGTACTAATAAGCCATCTGGGATCTTGCGCAAGACGCGGGTTGTCGCCGCCTGTGGTCGTTCGATCTCGAATGTTGCACGCAAGGCGTCGATACAGAGATTGCTGTACTTGAATCCTGCTCCCGCAAACAAACCCTCCAATTGGCCCAATTGCAGCGGCTCACAGTCATACGCTCTGCCTCTCCCCATCGCACGCAAATACGGCGTACGCCATGCATGTGGCAACCAGCTGAGAAAGGCGAGCTTGTAGTGCGGCTCGACCAGCATCCAGCGGTTGGGTACGGCGAGATAACCCACGCCACCGGGGCGCAGTACACGATGCAGTTCCGCCAGATGCGCACGCTGCGCCTGCTCGTCGCCGACATGTTCGATGACATGATTGGTCAGCACGACGTCGAAAGACTCATCGGTGAACGGCAATCGCGTGTCTTGCACTTGGTGGTAACGATAGCCCTCGGTAACCAGTCGGTTGTCATGGACGTCCACCGCATCGATATCGCAACGCAACCGTGGGTGCGTACCGAAGTAATGGGCGATGCCCCCCGAGCCCGTGCCAACTTCAAGCATGCGTATCGGCTGCGGGCGATTGGCCAGATCCAGCAGTCGCTCGATCTTCAGGCCCTTGAAACAACGTGATGGCAGATCGAGTACAGCGTGTGGCTGACGCACCATCGACGTGTCGCTTACGTCACTGCCATGGTTGTTCGATGGGGTATCAGACATTTGGCGCACCCAGCAGCTTGCGCAGGCGTTCGCCGAAGGCCGGCCACGCCTTGCCGGCTGCGAAATCACGGCAGATGGCTGTAGTCGAGCCATCGCTTGTCTGTGCAAGCTGGCGAATCACCGCCTCGCCCAAACTGCCGTAGTCACCCGTTTCGATCAGGGTGCCGGTCCGTCCATCCTGCACCGCATCGGACACACCGCCTACTGCAAAGGCAATGGTGGGCAAACCGTGTGCCGCCGACTCCAGCGCCACCATGCCAAAGCCTTCCACATCGCCAGGCAACTCAAGTACGGGGAAGATGTGAAGGTTGGCAGCCTGGTAGGCCGCGCCAAGGGTTGCCTCGTCACAGCGTCCGAGAAAGCGCAGGTTCCTCTCGACGCCAGCATCGCGGGCCGCGGCGAGGATGCGCTCGCGCTCCGAACCTGTCCGCGTATGCAAGGCATCACTGGCCTCGTCACCGATGACCACAAGCAGTGCTTCCCGATAATGGGAAACAATGATCGGCAACGCTTTCGCCACGAACTCGGCCAGTCCCTTGCGTTGGGTCAACCGCCCCACCGAAAGCAACAGCGGCCGCTGCCCGAAACCATGGCGCTCGCGAAAATCACGCGCCGCCTTGGCATCCAGCTCGGGCAAATCGGTCCCCGGATGCAGCACGTGCAATCTGTCAGACCGCACGCCGTTACCATGTGCCAATCGTGCCGTGTTTGCGCTATTCACCAGAGCCAGGTCACAGCGCCGGATGAAAGGCAGCCATAACCATTGGTACGCGCGACTGGGCGCCACGACGTCGAGTCCGTGCAGATAGACGGCCGCCCTGCCCCCGGCACATCGCGCCGCCAACCAGGCAATCGGTGCGGTGAGACCGCTGCCGGCAATGACCCATTCGGGTTTGCGTCGCCATGCCAAGTGAACTGTGTGCCACAGGGCGGCGACCACAAACGCCGGCAACGGCTTTACCCTGCTTTGCCTGACTTCCGTTTCCGGCGGCACGTATTCAGCGCACCCGGCCGGCCCGCATAGCGCAGTGCGCCAAATCGGCCGCAATGCGGCAAGCAGATGCTGGTTGACCTTTTCCATGCCGCCGAGCAGCGGCGGAAAATTACGCGTCACCAGCAACGCCAGCGGACTTGATTGACGGTCGTCAGGCATCGCGTCGATACATCAACCCGGTGATCTGCTCGGACACCAAGCCGATCAGGAACACGATCACCGCGGCGCTCCACAGCAGCGTGCTGCCGTTGGTCAGGCGGCCTTCGTGCACGAACGTCCAGGCATAGTTGGCGCAACCCATCAGGAAGAACACCACGCTCGCCGGCACGAACAGCTTCAGCGGCGAGTACAGCGTGGCGATCTTGAAGATGATCAGCAGGAAGCGCAGGCCGTCGCGCAGGGGCCTGATGTGGCTTTTGCCGACGCGCTGGGCGGCCTTGATCGGGACGTAGGCGACCGGGTAGGCGCTGCGGAAGAACGCCATGGTGCTGGTGGTGGGGTAGCTGAAGCCGTTCGGCAGCAGGTGCAGGAATTCGCGGAACTTGTCCGCGCGCGCGGCGCGGAAGCCGGAGGTGAGGTCGGCGACCTGGTGGCCGGTCATGCGGGTGGCCAGCCAGTTGTACATGGTGTTCGCCAGGCCGCGGCCCACACCGGCCTGGCTGCCCCAGCCGCGTGCGCCCACCACCATGTCGTAGCCGCGGTCCAGCTGGTCGAGCAGGCGCTTGATGTCGGCGGGGTCGTGCTGGCCGTCGCCATCCATGAAGACCAGGATGTCGCCGGTGGCGGCGCGGGCGCCGCGCTTGATCGCCGCGCCGTTGCCCATCGAGTACGGCGATGACAGGCATTCGACGCCGCTGCTCTTGCAGATGCCGCGGGTGTCGTCGGTGGAGCCGTCGTCGACCACGATGATCTCGGCCTCCGGATGGGCGACGCGCAGGCGCGGCAGCAGGACGGCCAACGCGGGCGCCTCGTTCTTGGCGGGCAGGATGATGCTCAGGCGGTTCAACAGATGGCTCCCCGTGTGAAGGGGGATCATAGCGTGAAGGCTGGGTAGAGGTTGAGGACGGGGTCGGGGTTTGGAGGGAACGCCTGGCTGCGCTCTGCTCCCGCCAGGGAGGGCTGGCGGGGTCGTTCTTGGGCAGAGGGCAAAGGCGCTACCCCATCACCTGAAGGACTCCCTGTGGTCGCCAACCTCCCCGGGGACCGAAGGAAGCTCCTGCGGGACAAGCCAGGGTAAAGAGAAGGCCGAGCAACAGCGGACGAGCGCAGTTTGTGCACCGCATCACCCTGCTGTCTCCAAGCTGCAGGGAATGGGTGACCTGCGCGCCGGACTGCGGTAGATTCAACAACATACAGGGGCAAGGTCGAGTAGGTTATGTCATCTCAATTGCAACCGTCGCTCATGGGCTTGTCCGGCATGGCGCGCCGGCTGGTGTCGGAAGGGGTGATGCCGGAGGACGTGGTCCGCAAGGCCATGACCGACAGCGGCCAGCAGAAGGCCACGCTGGGGGCCTGGTTGCTGGACCACAACCTGGTCGACGGCGCCGAGCTGACGCGGATCGCCTCGGCCGAGTTCGGCATGCCGATGATGGACGTGAGCGTGCTGAACCCGGCGACGATGCCGCTGGACCTGATCAGCGAGGCGCTGATCACCAAGCACCAGGCGCTGCCGCTGTTCCGCCGCGGCAAGCGGTTGTACGTGGGCATCGCCGATCCGATGCAGTCGCATGCGCTGGACGAGATCAAGTTCCACTCCAACTGCATGGTGGAACCGATCCTGGTGGAACGCGGCTCGTTGCAGCGGGTGATCGAGAGCCTGCTCAACAATCTGCGCAACACCATGCCCGACATGGGCGGCGGCGAGCTGGACGAGCTGGACATCGAGGTCGGCGACGACGAGGCCGAATCCACCGGCGTCGACGCGAACGCGAACGACGATGCGCCGGTGGTGAAGTTCGTCAACAAGATCCTGGTCGACGCGATCCGCCGCGGCGCTTCGGACATCCATTTCGAGCCGTTCGAGACCCAGTACCGCGTGCGCCTGCGCATGGACGGCATGCTGAAGGCGGTGGCCAACCCGCCGATGAAGATGGCCAACCGCATCTCCTCGCGCATCAAGGTGATGGCCCAGCTCGACATCGCCGAGAAGCGCGTGCCGCAGGACGGCCGCATCAAGCTCAACCTGTCCAAGACCCGCGCGGTCGACTTCCGCGTGAGCACGCTGCCGACGCTGTTCGGCGAGAAGATCGTGCTGCGCATCCTGGACGGCTCGTCGGCAAAGATCGGTATCGAGAAGCTGGGCTACGAGCCGGACCAGCAGAAGCTGTACGTCGACGCGATCCACAAGCCCTACGGCATGGTGCTGGTCACCGGCCCCACCGGCTCGGGCAAGACGGTGTCGCTGTACACCGGCCTGAACATGCTCAACACCGCCGAGCGCAATATCTCGACGGTGGAAGACCCGGTGGAAATCCGCGTCGAGGGCATCAACCAGGTGCAGCAGAACGTGAAGCGCGGCATGACCTTCGCCAGTGCGCTGCGTTCGTTCCTGCGCCAGGATCCGGACGTGATCATGGTCGGCGAGATCCGCGATTTGGAGACCGCCGAAATCGCGATCAAGGCGGCGCAGACCGGCCACATGGTGCTGTCCACCCTGCACACCAACGATGCCGCGCAGACCATCTCGCGCCTGATGAACATGGGCATCGCGCCGTACAACATCACCTCGTCGGTGACCCTGATCATCGCCCAGCGCCTGGCGCGGCGCCTGCACGAATGCAAGAAGCCGATCGAGCTGCCGCCCAAGGTGCTGCTGGACGCCGGCTTCACCCAGGCCGACATCGACGCGGGGTTGACCATCTACGAGGCCGTCGGCTGCGACGGCTGCAACGAGGGTTACAAGGGTCGCGTGGGCATCTACCAGGTGATGCCGATGCTGGAGGAGATCCAGAAGATCATCCTGCAAGGCGGCAATGCGCTGCAGATCGCCGAGGTGGCCAAGGCCGCCGGCATCAACGACCTGCGCGCGTCGGCCCTGCTCAAGGTGAAGCAGGGCCTGACCAGCCTGACCGAGATCGACCGCGTCACCAAGGAATAAGCGGCGGATTCTGGGACCTCCGTTGCATCGAACTTGCGTCCGGCGCCACGGTTTGGCGCCGTAAAAATGACATAAGCTGTATCAATACCTTGCCAGCCGCCCGCAAAGGACGGCTCCGGGACTGGACCACTGGGGGAAGATGCGCATGGCCACGGCTACCGCAACGAACATCAACAAGGCGCGTGAGCTCGGTGCCCAGCGCGCCGAGGTCAGCAAGCTGACCACGTACGAGTGGGTTGCGCTGGACAAGCGCGGCAAGCGCATGAAGGGCGACATGCCGGCGAAGAACGCCTCGCTGGTCAAGGCCGAATTGCGCCGCCAGGGCATGAACCCGCAGACCGTGCGCGAGCGTGCCAAGCCGTTGTTCGGCGCCAGCGGCAGTACGGTCAAGCCGGGCGACGTGGCCGTGTTCAGCCGCCAGATCGCCACCATGATGGCATCCGGCGTGCCGATGGTGCAGTCCTTCGACATCATCGCCGACGGCCAGAAGAACGTCCGCTTCAAGAACATCCTGCTCGACGTGAAGCAGAACATCGAGGGCGGCGCGGCATTGCATGAGGCGCTGGCGCGCTACCCGGTGCAGTTCGACGAGCTGTACTGCAACCTGGTGCACGCCGGCGAAACGTCCGGCGTGCTGGATACCGTGCTGGACACCGTGGCGACCTACAAGGAGCGCACGGAGGCGATCAAGAAGAAGATCAAGAAGGCGCTGTTCTACCCGATGATGGTGCTGGCCGTGGTGTTCATGGTCTGCCTGATCATGCTGCTGTTCGTGGTGCCGGTGTTCGCCAAGACCTTCCAGGACGCCGGCGCCCAGCTGCCCGCCCCGACCCAGCTGCTGGTGACCGCCTCGGAGTTCATGCAGAGCTACTGGTGGGTGGTGATCGGCGTGATCGGCGGCAGCATTGCCGCACTCATCATCGCCAAGAAACGTTCGGTGAAATTCGCCCACTTCCTCGACCGCATGGCGCTGAAGATGCCGGTGATGGGCAATATCGTGCGCAACTCGGCGATCGCCCGCTTCGCCCGCACCCTGGGCGTGACGTTCCGCGCCGGCGTGCCGCTGGTCGAGGCGCTGGATGCGGTGGCCGGCGCCACCGGCAGCGTGGTCTACGGCGATGCCGTGAAGCAGATGCGCGACGACATCTCGGTCGGCCACCAGCTGCAGCTGGCGATGAAGCAGACCGGCCTGTTCCCGAACATGGTGGTGCAGATGACCGCCATCGGCGAAGAGTCCGGCGCGCTGGACAACATGCTGTTCAAGGTCGCCGAGTTCTACGAGGAAGAGGTCAGCAACGCCGTCGACACCCTGTCCACCCTGCTCGAACCGATCATCATGGTCGTGCTGGGCACCCTGGTCGGCGGCATGGTGATCGCCCTGTACCTGCCGATCTTCAAGCTCGCCGGCACGTTCTGATTCCTGACATTGCTGATGCTTGGGGAATCAAGCATCGCGGCAAACCCGCACCCCTCTCCCGAAGGAAGAGGCGCTTTCAGAAATCCCGCACCTGCTTCTGGAGCCCCTCTCCCCTCGGGAGAGGGGTGGGGGAGAGGGTACGCTCGAGCGATGGACCCCAAGCCGCCACTACCCACGCACACGCTCAATACGGCGAAGTCGCTGCGAACCGCAGGCACTGATGCGGAACACAAGCTGTGGTACCACCTGCGTGCGCGACGCCTGAGTGGATTCAAGTTTCGCCGTCAACATCCCATACCGCCCTACGTCGTGGACTTTTACTGCGATGAGCTCAAGTTGGTCATCGAGCTGGACGGTTCACAGCACAGCGAAGAAATCGACAACACGCGTACACATGCTCTCGAACGTCAGGGTTTGCTTGTCCTGAGATTCTGGGACAATCAGGTGTTGCAGGAAACCGACGCGGTGCTCGAGGCGATTTTGACCGTCGCGCTTGACCGTACCCTCTCCCCAACCCCTCCCCCGACGGGGGAGGGGCTTTAGAGCAAGGCCGACGCATGCCCGAACTTCCCTTTGCCCTGTGGATCGCCTTGGCCGGCGTGCTCGGGCTGCTGGTAGGCAGCTTTCTCAACGTGGTGATCCTGCGCCTGCCCGCGCGCATGGCGGCGGCATGGCGGCAGGAGGCGCGGGATGTGCTGGAATTGCAGGCCGACGTCGCGCCGCTGCCGCCGGGCATCGTGCGCGAACCGTCGCACTGCCCGCATTGCAAGCATCCACTGTCGGCACTGGACAACATCCCGCTGTTCGGCTGGCTGCTGCTGCGCGGGCGCTGCCGCTACTGCCAGGCGAGGATTTCGATCCAGTACCCGCTGGTGGAACTGCTCAGCGGCGTGCTGAGCGCGGTGATCGTGTGGAAGTTCGGGCCGTCGTGGGCCGCGCTGGCCGGACTGGCGCTGACCTGGACCCTGATCGCGCTGTCCGGCATCGACTTCCGCACCCAGCTGCTGCCCGACCAGCTGACCCTGCCGCTGCTGTGGCTGGGCCTGCTGCTGTCGCTGCTGCCGATGTTCGTCACCGCGCCGGCGTCGATCCTGGCCGCGGCGATCGGCTACCTGAGCCTGTGGAGCGTGTACTGGGTGTTCAAGCTGCTCACCGGCAAGGAAGGCATGGGCCACGGCGACTTCAAGCTGCTCGCCGCGCTGGGCGCGTGGATGGGGCCGGTGGCGCTGCTGCCGATCATCCTGCTGTCGTCGCTGATCGGCGCGCTGGTCGGCGGTACCCTGATCGCGCTGCGCAAGCATGAACGCGAGATCCCGATGCCGTTCGGCCCGTTCATCGCCGCCGCCGGCTGGGTCTGGTTCGTGGCAGGCCCGGACCTGCTGCAGGGCTACATGCAACTGACCGGCCTGCGGTGAACGCGCGGCCGCACGCCCTGGCAGTCGCCCTGACCGGTGGCGTCGCCGCCGGCAAGACGGCGGTGACGCGGCGTTTCGAGGCGCTGGGCGTGCACGTGCACGATGCCGACGTGGCCGCCCGCGAGGTGATCGAACCGGGCACGCCCGGGCTGGCCGAAGTGATCGACGCGTTCGGCGTGGGGGCGCTGGATGGTTCGGGCCGGCTGGATCGCGCGGCCATGCGCCAGCGCGTGTTCGCCGATCCCGCGGCGCGCAGGACGCTGGAGGCGATCATCCATCCGCGCGTGCGCCAGTGGCTGCACGAACGCGCGCTGGCCGAGCGCGGGCCGTATTGCCTGCTGGCGATTCCGCTGCTGGCCGAGAACATCGAACACTACCGCTGGGTCGACCGCGTGCTGCTCGTCGACGCCCCCGAATCCGTGCAGATCGCCCGCCTGATCGCCCGCGACGGCATCGGCGAAACCCTCGCCCGCCGCATGCTGGCCCACCAGGCCAGCCGCGCCGAACGCCTGGCCTTGGCCGACGACGTGATCGAGAACAGCGGCGACGAAGCCGCCCTCGACACCGCCGTGGCCGAACTGCACCGGCGCTATCTGACCCTGGCACTCAACCGGTAGGAGCGCCGCGTGCCTCGATCAGGGCTTGCAAAACCGGGCAGTCCGCCGGGGTGAGGATCGCCATGTCCACCAGGGCGGGAAACTGCCATTGCAGCGCCTGCCCTTCCAGCGGGCGCGGCTCGCCGATCCACGCATCGACCCGCCAGGCATCGAGCAGCAGTCCGCGTCCGCCGTAATTCCATGGCAGCGCGATCAGCGGTTCGGCGTGCTGCAGCGTGACGCCCAGCTCCTCGCGCAGTTCGCGCGCCAGTGCCGCCAGCGGCGTCTCGCCGGGTTCGAGCTTGCCGCCGGGGAACTCCCACAACCCGGCCAGGTGCTTGCCGGGCGGACGCTGCGCCAACAGCACGCGGCCGTCGGCGTCCAGCAGCAGCCCTGCCATCACGTGCATGACTGCACACGACACGGATGCAGGCATCAGCTGCTGCGCAGGTATTCGACCATGTCGAAGTCGTAGGCGTGCTCGGCGTCGGCCTTGTGGTGCACGCGCGAGACCTCGGTCCAGTCGCTGAAGTGCACGCCGGGAAAGAACGCGTCGGCGCCGTCGACCGCGGCACTGACCCAGGTGAGATACATGCGGCGGGCGCGCGGCAGCGCTTCGGCAAACACCAGGCCGCCACCGATCACGATCAGGCCGGTGTTGTCGCAGCGTGCCTGCGCTTCATCGATCGAGCGCACGGTGATCTGGCCCGGGTACGGCGCCTCGTGGCGGCGCGTCAGCACCAGGTTGACCCGGTCCGGCAGCGCGCGACCGATCGACAGGGCGGTGTTGTAGCCCATCAGCACGTTCTTGCCGGTGGTCAGCTGCTTGAACCAGCGCAGGTCGTCGGGCAGGTGCCAGGGCAGCTGACCCTTGCGGCCGATCGCGAAGTTTTCGTCGAGTGCGGCAATCAGCGAAATAGCCATGGCGAATCCTTGGAAGGCTGGATGGTCAGTGGGACGGCCCGCGTCCGCGGATGACGCCGCCGACAACGCCGGATATTAACAGGCCGCGGCGGCGCCGCGCCGGTTCCGCATGTTCCTGCGCGGCCGCTATACGGCGACGGCGGCCTTGATCGCCGGATGCGACCGGTAGCCTTCGATCGCGACGTCCTCGTAACGGAAATCGAAGATCGAGCGCACCGCGGGATCGAGCTTCAGCCGCGGCAGCGGCAAGGGTTTGCGGCTCAACTGCAGCCGCGCCTGATCCAGGTGATTGTTGTACAGGTGAGCGTCGCCCAGCGTGTGCACGAAGTCGCCCACGCCCAGGCCGCAGACCTGCGCCACCATGTGGGTGAGCAGCGCATAGCTGGCGATGTTGAAAGGCACGCCGAGGAAGATGTCGCCGGAACGCTGGTACAGCTGGCAACTGAGTTTTCCGTCCGCCACGTAGAACTGGAACATGGTGTGGCAGGGCATCAGCGCCATCTTCGACAGTTCGCCCACGTTCCAGGCGCTGACGATCAGGCGGCGCGAGTCCGGGTTGCGCCGGATCTCGTCGACCACCCAGGCGATCTGGTCGACCACGCCGCCGTCGGCGGTAGGCCAGGCACGCCACTGCTGACCGTAGACCGGGCCGAGGTCGCCGTGCGCATCGGCCCACTCGTCCCAGATGCGCACGCCGTGTTCTTTCAGGTAGGCGATATTGGTGTCGCCGCGCAGGAACCAGATCAGCTCGTGCACGATCGACTTCAGGTGCAGCTTCTTGGTGGTGACCAGCGGGAAGCCTTCGTTGAGATCGAAGCGCATCTGCCAGCCGAACACGCTGCGCGTGCCGGTGCCGGTGCGGTCGGTCTTTTCGGTGCCATGGTCGAGGACATGGCGGAGCAGGTCGAGATAGGCGTGCATCGCCGAATTCTAGCCCGTGGGGCATGACAACGGTCACTCCCGCAGCGCACTTTCCCGTCCTAGACTCGGGCCTTTCGACCAGGAGATGGACCATGGCGCAGTGGTTTTTCAGTTACGGCAAGAACACCGACCGGATCGGCCCGCTCGACGACGCCGCGGCGCGGGCACAGGCCCAGCGCCAGCCGGACGGCTATTGCTGGTGCGAAGGGTTTGCCGAATGGAAGCCGATCCGCAGCGTGGCCGAGCTCGGCGGCACGCCGCTGGCGCCGCCGCCGATGCCGGCGTCGATGGGCAGCGGCCGCGCCGACGAGATCGACTACCGCATCGTCGGCACCGACATGCAGTTCGTCGAGATCGAGCTGGACCCCGGCGAAAGCGCGATCGCCGAGGCCGGCGCGCTGATGTACAAGGAGTCCGCGGTGCAGATGGATACCGTGTTCGGCGACGGATCCAGCGGCGGCCAGAGCGGCGGCGGCCTGATGGACAAGCTGCTGTCCGCCGGCAAGCGCGTGATCACCGGCGAGAGCCTGTTCACCACGGTGTTCACGCATGCCGGCCAGGGCAAGGCGAAGGTGGCGTTCGCCGCGCCCTACCCCGGCACCGTGATGGCGATGAAGCTGTCCGACCACGGCGGCCGGCTGATCTGCCAGAAGGATGCGTTCCTGGCCGGCGCGCGCGGCGTGCAGCTGGGCATCTTCTTCCAGCGCAAGATCCTCACCGGCCTGTTCGGCGGCGAGGGTTTCATCATGCAGAAACTCGAAGGCGACGGCTGGGTGTTCGTGCACGCCGGCGGCACCGTGGTACAGCGTGAGCTGAAGGCTGGCGAGCGGCTCGACGTGGACACCGGTTGTGTGGTCGCGTTCCACGACACGGTGAACATGGACGTGAAGCCCGTCGGCGGCATCAAGAGCATGCTGTTCGGCGGCGAAGGCATGTTCCTCGCCACGCTGACCGGGCCGGGCACGGTATGGCTGCAGTCGCTGCCGTTCTCGCGCATGGCCGGGCGCATGCTGGCGGCAGCGCCGCAAGGCGGCGGCCAGCGCCGCGGCGAGGGCTCGCTGCTTGGCGGCCTGGGCGACATCATCGGCGGCGACCGCAACTTCTGATCCACCCCTACCGGCTCACCTGAACTCGGTTGCGCAGGGCGGGCACTGCCCGCCCTGCGGGAGCTGCGTCAGGCGCTGGCCAGCGGCAAGGTCGGCGCGCGACGCGACAGCGCGAGCAGCACCAGCCCGACCGCGATCAGCGGCAGCGACTGCATCTGCCCCATCGTCACCCACTGCGTGCCGAACAGGTAGCCGAGCTGCGGATCGGGCACGCGCACGAACTCCACTGCGAAACGGAAGCAGCCGTACAGCAACGCGAACAGGCCGGACACCAGGTAGCGCGGCCGCGGCTTCAGCGAGACGAGCCACAGCGCCGCGAACAGCACCACGCCTTCCAGCAGCATCTCGTACAACTGCGAGGGATGCCGCGGCAGCCGGTCCGGCGCCTGCGGGAAGATCATCGCCCACGACACGTCGCTGGGCTTGCCCCACAGCTCGCCATTGATGAAGTTTCCGAGCCGGCCCAGCCCCAGTCCGATCGGCACCAGCGGCGCCACGAAGTCGATGGTGTCGAAGAAGTGCAGCTTCTGCTTGCGCGACCACCACCAGCCCGCGGCCAGCACGCCGAGCAGGCCGCCGTGGAAGCTCATGCCGCCGTCCCACACCTTGAACAGCGTCTGCGGCGCGGTCCAGATCCAGTCGATGTCGGCGTAGAACAGCATGTACCACACGCGCCCACCGACGATCACGCCCAGCATGCCGTAGAACAGCAGGTCGCCCAGCGCATCGCGGCTGACCGGGAGCCGCCCGCGCCTGCGCCGGTATTCGCCCAGCACCGCCACGAAGAAAAAGCCGAGGAGGTACATCAGGCCGTACCAATGCACCTGGACCGGGCCGAGGTGGAAGGCGACGGGATCGAAATCGACAATGAAGGGCTGGGACATGGCGACCAGGCCGGCTGACAAAACACAAGTGTAGCGGGCCGGGAATGCTTCGCGTCAGTCGCTCTTTTTATCCGGACAGCGCGGGCGCTAGAATCGCTGGGAACGCTGCCTGCACCTGGGGACGGGAGAGGCAGTGGTTACTGTGATCGGGGATGTCCGCATTCAGCCGGCTCGCTGCCGCTCCAGACGAGTCGACTCACCACACACGGAGCGTATCAGGGGGAAATCCGATGTCCTACCGTTTTGCGCGGACCGCGCTGGCCGCTGCCTGCCTGTTGCTGCCTGCCGCTGCCGCAGCGGCCGATCTGATCCCGGTAGAAGATTTCGCGCACCATCCGCTATTGACGATGCCGCGGCTATCACCGAATGGGCAGTACCTCGCCGTGAACATGAACGACCCAGACAGCGATTCGCACATGCTGGCCGTCTACACGGTGGATGACATGAAGCAGCCGGTGAGCATATTGCGCATGCCAAAATACGAGATTGCTGCCGATATCACCTGGGTCAGCAATACCCGGCTGGTAGTGGACAAAGGCAAGGTGTACGGCTCGATTGACAAGCCTTTCCTGACCGGTGAAGTAATCGCCACCGATCTGGACGGCAAGAATCAGGACTATCTCTACGGCCGCGATAGCCTGAAGTACGGCACGCGTGCCGCAACGCGTGGCACCGATCGCGGCTGGGGCTTCGTCGAAAGTAAGCCGCTGCCAGCCAATGGCCACTTCTACATGGGCACGCAGAGTTGGGAGAACACCGATACCAGCACGCTGTACGACGTCGACGCAAGCAAGAACACCCGTCATCTGATCGGCCAAGTCAACGTCGGCGGCATGAGTTTCATGGTCGGCGCCGATGGCAAAGCCCACTTTGCTTACGGGCGCAACGACAACTACGACTACGTCGTCTACCACCAGCAGGCAGCGGGCTGGACAAGGATGACGCCCGCCCAGGTTGGCGGCAGCTTTACACCGATCTTTTTCACTCCGGACAAACAGGGCATCTACGCTGAATACAACGCTGGCGGCGGTCCCACTGCGCTGGTGGAACAGGATGAGAACGGTGGCAACCGCAAGGTGCTCGCCAGCGACAGCTTCAGCAGCATCGGCGATATCCAATGGACAGCTTTTCCGTACCAGCCGTTCGCCACGGCGCCGGCCACCGGCGTACCAAAGGTCAGTTACATCGATCCGAACATGCCCATAGCAAAACTGCATCGCGCGTTGAGCCTGAAATTCCCCGGCAACTACGTCCACTTCATCGATTTCAGCGAGGATGGCGGCAAGGTGCTGTTCGAGGTGAGCAGTGACCGCGATCCGGGCACCTACTACCTGATCGACACGCACAACTACAAGGTGTTCAAGCTGTTCGCCACGGCGCCGTGGATCGATCCAGCGAAGATGGCCGAGCGTCGCCCGCTGCACTTCAAGGCCAGCGACGGTCTGGAGCTGGAGGCGATACTCACGATCCCCCGTGGCGTCGCCGAGAGCAACCTGCCCATGGTGCTGCTGCCGCACGGTGGCCCGATCGGCGTACAGGACGACTGGTCTTACGACAACAACGCCCAGTTCCTCGCCAACCGCGGCTATCTCGTGCTGCAAGTGAACTATCGCGGCTCCAGCGGCCGCGGTGAGGACTTCCAGGAGGCCAGCTACCTGAAATGGGGCACCCGCATCCAGCAGGACCTGATCGACGGCGTGAAGTGGGCGATCGCGGAGAACTATGCCGATCCCAAGCGGGTCTGCGTCTACGGCGGCAGCTTCGGCGGCTACTCGGCGATGATGACCACGATCCGCGCGCCAGGCATGTTCAAGTGCGCGGTGGGCTACGCGGGCGTCTATGACCTGAAGATGATGTACAAGAAAGGCGACATCCGCGAAAGCGAATCGGGCCGCAGCTACCTGAATATGGTCATCGGCAAGAATGATGCCGACCTCGACGCCAATTCGCCCGACAAGCTGGCCGACAAGATCGACGTACCGGTACTGCTGGTTCACGGCGAAGACGACAAGCGCGTGCCGTTCGCGCAGGCCAAGGCGATGCGGGCCGCGCTCGACGCCGCGCACAAGCCGTACGAGTGGCTGAGCAAGCCGGGCGAAGGCCACGGCTTCTACGACGAGAAGAACAACATCGAGTTCTACAACCGGCTGCAGGCATTTCTGGAAAAGAACATCGGGCCCGGCGCATCCGCTCCCTGATCATTCGGGCAGGCTGGATGGGGAAGGCGCTTCGGCGCCTTCCCTGTTTTTCGGGCACGCCGGATTGCGCGAGACACCCGGCAACCGGACTATCTGCGAAGCGTTCCTCTCTCAAAGCAGCACCGGCCGGTCCGCCAGCTCGTCGGGATTGGCCTTGCCGTCGCCGGGGAAATGCCGCTCCAGCAACGCGTTCGCGGCGGCGATGCCGGCGAGGCTGCCCTGGCGCCACTCTCCGCGTGCATAGCATTCGCGCATGCGCGCGCAGACCGCATCCCACTCGTCCGCCGCCACTTTCGCCGCGATGCCGCGGTCGGCGACGATCTCGATGCGGTGCTCGGCCATCAGCACGTAGAACAGCACGCCGCTGTTGCGCTCGGTATCCCATACCCGCAACTGGGCAAATACCTGGCGCGCGCGGGTCGTGGCGTCGAGGCCATCCAGCACGGCCAGCGGCGCCAGTCGCGATTCGACCGCAAAGCGGATTTCGCCCAGGTGACGGCGTTCGCCCGCAGCGATCGTCGCGGCCATCTCATCCAGCAGCGCCGCCGGAAAGCGCCGCGACAGCTGGAACCAGCCGCCGAACAGGTTCGTCCACAATCGCTGCATGCGCGCCATCACCAGCTCCCCGAAGAACCGCCGCCGCCGAAGCTGCCGCCGCCACCGCTGAAGCCGCCGCCGCCAAAACTTCCGCCGCCGCTGCCGCCACCCCAACCGCCGCCACCGAAGCCGCCCCAGCCACCGCCGCCGATCGAGCGGCCGGCGCCCCCGGGCATCAGCATCAGCACGCCGCCGATCAACGCACCGAGGATGCCGGCACCCATCGAGATCAGCAGCCACAGCAAGCCGCCGACCGCCACGGCACCCAGCGGCGCGCGCAGCCACGCCCTGGCCCGGCCGAAGATGCCGCGCAGGAACAGCGCCGCGAACACGGCAATCATCAAGCCCTGCTCCAGCCCGAGGCCGGAACGCCCGTCGCCGGGCGAGCCCCGCACCGGCGGCGGCAGCGGCTCGCCGTCGATCAGTTGGGTCAGCGCGCCGACCGCATCGCTGATGCCGCCGAAGTAATCGTTGCCGCGGAACTTCGGCGCGATGTATTCGCGAATGATCCGCGCGGTGGCCGCATCGGGAATCGCGCCTTCCAGGCCGTAGCCCACCTCGATGCGTACGCGGCGGTCGTCCTTCGCGACCAGCAGCAGGACACCGTCGTCGGTACCCTTGCGGCCCACCTTGTTCGCCTCGGCCACCGCCAGCGAATAGCCCTCGATATCCTGCTCGCCGGTGCTGCCGACCATCAGCACCACCAGCTGCGCGCCCTTGGCCCGTTCCAGCGCCGTCAGCTGCGCGTCCAGTTGGTCGACCTGCTGCGTGGTCAGCGTGCCGGTGAGGTCGGTGACGTGCCGTGCCAGTTTCGGCACGGCAGCGGCCGCGTGCAGCAGCACCGGCAGCAGCAGTACCAGCAGCAGCCAGTGGCGCGGGCAGCGCCGGGGCATCATCAATGCGTCGCGGCAGGTGCCGGCGCGGTGGTGCCAAAGTCCACCTTCGGCGCGGTGGAAATCGCCTTCTCGTTGTCCACGGTGAAGTTCGGCTTCACCTTGTAGCCGAAGATCTTCGCGGTCATGTTGTTCGGGAAGGTGCGGATCATCCCGTTGTATGCCTGCACCGCCTGCACGTAGCGGTTGCGCGCCACGGTGACGCGGTTCTCGGTGCCTTCCAGCTGCGCCTGCAGGTTCTGGAACAGGCCGTCGGCCTTGAGCTGCGGGTAGTTCTCGCTGACCACCATCAGCCGCGACAGCGCGTTGCCCAGCTCGCCCTGCGCGGCCTGGAACTGCTGCAGCTTCTGCGGATCGTTCAGCGAATCGGCATTGACCTGCAGGCTGCCCACCTTGGCACGCGCCTGGGTCACTTCGATGAAGACCTTCTCTTCGTGCTGGGCGTAGCCCTTGACCGTATTGACCAGGTTCGGCACAAGGTCGGCGCGGCGCTGGTACTGGTTCAGCACTTCGGACCAGGCCGCCTTGACTGCCTCGTCCTGCTTCTGGATGGCGTTGTAGCCGCAGCCGCTCAGGCCGAAGGCAAGCAGCAACAGCACGAGATGGCGCAGAAGTTTCATGGAGTCGCTCCGATCCGGTGGAAGGCCATTCCATCATCCCACGCCATCCGCCGCAATCGTGTCAGCACGGAGTGAACGCGCGCGCTAACCGAACAGGCGCGGCCCGAGGATCAACGCCCAGCTCAGCACCACCAGCATCAGCAACACGAATACCGCGGCGGAGCCCATGTCCTTGGCGCGACCGGCCAGTTCGTTGAATTCCGGGCTTACCTTGTCGACCACCGCCTCGATCGCCGAATTCAGCAGCTCGGCCGACAGCACCAGCATCGGCGCCAGGATCAGGATGAATTTTTCCACCCCGCCGTGCCCCAGCCACAATCCGAGCGGGATCAGCACCACCGCCAGGCAGGCTTCCAGCCGGAACGAGGCCTCGTGCCGCCAACCGGCCCGAAGCCCCTTCATCGACCACAGGAACGCATTCCAGACCTGTTTCGGACCGCGAAAACCCTCGGCGGCCATCAGCGGCGACGCCCGGCTGGCCGCGAACGCTCCGGCAATGTCAATGCAATGGTGGACATGGACGGCAAAACTCCCCTGGAACAGGCCGGTTCGAGCGGCCGATGATGCCACAAGCGCCGGCAGCGGGCGTTCGGCGCGGGTTGGCGTCTTGCCGCAGTGCAGCTACAGCGTGATGGCGAATGGGTTACGCTTCGCCGGTTGTGGCCCGTCCATGGGCCACATGGCACTGGCGCGTGCCGGCACGCGCCACCGTTTGGATCACGCACGGAAAACCTATGGCAACCCAGAATCCGCCCGTCTCGCAGACGCGGTCCTTCAGCACCGTCTTCCTGATCGAAATGTGGGAGCGCTTCGGCTTCTACGGCATGCAGGTGTTGATGGTCACCTACATGGTGAAGCGGCTCGGCTTCGCCGACAGCAAGGCCAACCTGATCTGGGGCGCCGCCGCGGCGCTGATCTACGCCACGCCGGCGATCGGCGGCTGGGTCGGCGACAAGCTGATCGGCACCCGCCGCACCATGCTGCTCGGTGCCGTGGTGCTGACGCTGGGCTACGCGATGCTGTGGATTCCCACCAACAACGCCTACTTCCTGTACATCGCGCTCGGCGTGATCATCGTCGGCAACGGCTTCTTCAAGCCGAATGCCGGCAACCTGGTGCGCAAGATCTACGAGGGCGACGACACTAAGATCGACAGCGCCTTCACCATCTACTACATGGCGGTGAACGTCGGCTCGACCATCTCGATGCTGCTGACCCCGTGGATCCGCGACTACGTGGGCGCCAAATACGGCGACGCCTGGGGCTGGCATACCGCGTTCGGCGTCTGCGCGATCGGCCTGATCCTCGGCCTGGTCAACTACACGCTGATGCATCGCACGCTGGCGCACATCGGCTCGCCGGCCGACGACAAGCCGGTGGACGTCAAGCGCCTCGGCGTGGTGCTGCTGGCCGCGATCGGCATGGTGTTCGTCTCTGCCTTCATCCTGCAGGACCAGACCGTCGCCCAATGGTGCGTGTACGCCGCCGGCGTGGTGATCCTGGGCATCTTCGCGTACCTGATCAGCAGCAGCGAGCAGCATGAGCGCGCCGGCCTGATCGCAGCACTGGTGCTGACCGTGCAGACGATCTTCTTCTTCATCTTCTACCAGCAGATGTCGACCTCGCTGAACCTGTTCGCGCAGCGCAACGTCGACCTCTCGTTCGACCTGTTCGGCCTGCACCTGTTCAACTGGATTCCCGAGCAGTTCCAGTCGCTCAATGCGATCTGGATCGTGCTGCTGAGCCCGGTGCTGGTGTTCATCTACAACACCATGGGCAAGGTCGGCAGGAATCCGTCGGTGGCGGCCAAGTTCGCCTGGGGCTTCGCCGCGGTGGCGATCGGCTTCTTCATCTACGGCGTCGGCGCCCGCTTCGCGGTGAACGGCCAGGTCTCGTCGTGGATCATGGTGTGGGGCTACGGCCTGTATTCGCTGGGCGAGCTGCTGGTGTCGGGCCTCGGCCTGGCGATGATCGCGCGCTACGTGCCGGCGCGGATGGGCGGTTTCATGATGGGCGCCTACTACGTCGCGTCCGGCATCTCGCAGTACCTGGGCAGCGTGGTGGCGAACTTCGCCAGCATCCCCACCGACATCAAGGACCCGCTGGTGTCGCTGCCGATCTACACCGCGCTGTTCAACAAGCTCGGCTTCGCCGGCATCGCCTGCACGGTGATCGCGCTGGCGATGCTGCCGCTGATGAAGAAGCTGTCGAGCAGCCATTCCGATTCCGTCGCCAACAACCCGCTGCCGGCCGTGCGCAGCGAGGAATTCAACACGCCGGCGTGATCCGCCGGCCCCGTCGCGCGTTGCGCGGCGGGGTTCGCGAGGCTCCGGCAAGCCTGGAAGATCGCCATGCCGCACCGGCCCACCCAACGCATCGGCCCGTTCGCACTGATACGCACGCTGGCCTGGCTGCGGATCTGCGCCATCGCCGGCCAGAGCACCGCCGTGCTGGTCTGCGCCTGGTGGATGCATCTGGACATCCCGCTGCTGCCGCTGCTGCTCGGCATCGGCCTGCTCGCGGTGTTCTCGGTGTTCGCCGCGTGGCGGTTGACCCAGCCGTGGCCGCCGCGCGAGTGGGAAGCCGTCGGCCACATCGCCTTCGATACGCTGGTGCTGGGTTACCTGCTGTACTTCACCGGAGGCGCCAGCAACCCGTTCATCACCCTGCTGCTGGTGCCGATCGCGCTCAGCGCGGCGGCGCTGTCGGGGCGGTCGGTGCTGGCGGTGGCGGCGCTGGCCGGTGTCGCCTACGTGATCCTGCTGTATTCGCACGTGCCGCTGCCGATGCCGCTGCACGAGAACTCGCCCAGCCGCTTCTCGCTGCACGTGGCCGGGATGGGCGTGAACTTCGTGATCATGGCGGCGCTGCTGAGCTTCTTCATCAGCCGGCTGGCCCACGTGCTGCGGCTGCAGCAGCTCGAAGTGCAACGCGTGCGCGAACGCGCGCTGCGCGACGAAGGCATCCTGGCGATCGCCACCCAGGCCGCCGGCGCCGCGCACGAGCTCAACACGCCGCTGTCGACCATGCGCACCCTGCTGCCCGAACTGCGCCGCGAGCACGCCGGCGACACCTCGCTGGCCGAGGACCTGGAACTGCTGGAAGGCCAGGTCGACCGCTGCAGCACGATCCTTCGCGAAATGGTCGCGTTCGGCAAGGCCCAGCTGTCGCAGGAACCGGAACGGCTCACCGTGGCCGCGTTCATCCACGGCTGCCTGGAGCGATTCCAACTGCTGCGGCCCGAGGCGGAATTGATCCTGACGCTGGATCGGGACATCGCGCAAACCGTGTTGCGCACCCCGCCGGGCCTGCGCCACGCGCTGCTCAACCTGCTCAACAACGCCGCCGACGCCTCGGCCGTGAACCACTCGCACGCGGTGGCCCTGCAGGTCTCGCGCGACGGCGACTGGCTGCAGCTGAGCGTGCGCGACCATGGCCCGGGTTTCGGCGCCGGCGGCGAACTCACCCTGCTCGGCTATTCGCAGAAGCAGACCGGGCTGGGCATCGGCCTGGCCCTGGCCGAAGCCACCGCCGAGCGGCTCAACGGCGAACTGATCGCGCGCAATGCCGAACGCGGCGCCGAGGTATGCCTGCGCCTGCCGCTGGCGGTCATCGCGGAAAAATAGCGCGCCGGACGTGCAAGTCCTGCCGCTTCGGGCAAGAATGAGCCACTGATCCACACTCAGGAAACACCACCGATGACCGAGTTGCCCCATGCCGCCACGGCGCGCCCGCTGCTGCTGGTCGACGACGACGCCACCTTCCTGCGCGTGCTGGCGCGTGCGCTCGGCTCGCGCGGCTTCGAGGTCGTCACGGCCACCAACTTCGACGAAGCGCGTGCGCTGACGCGCCGGCACAACCCGCGCTACTGCGTGCTCGACCTCAAGCTGGGCGAGGAGAACGGCCTGCGCCTGATCCCCGAGCTGCATACCCTGGTGCCCGACCTGCGCGTGCTGCTGCTGACCGGCTACGCCTCGATCGCCACCGCGGTGGAGGCGATCAAGCGCGGCGCCCACGACTACCTGGCCAAGCCGGTCGATGCCGACGCCGTGGTACGTGCCCTGCTCGATGGCGACAACGACAGCGACGACAGCGACCCGCCCGACGCCCCCGAACAACCGCTGGCCCTGCGCCGGCTGGAATGGGAGCACATCCAGCGCGTGCTCACCGAGTGCGACGGCAACATCTCCGAGACCGCCCGCCGCCTCGGCATGCACCGCCGCACCCTGCAGCGCAAGTTGAGCAAGCACCCGGTACGCGAACGCCCCGACCGCGAAGAGTGATCGCGCGCCACCCGTAGGAACGCATCCCGAGCCGGGCACCTTTCGCATGCCCGCGCATCCTATCGCCGACCCCCGCTGCGACAACGCGCCATCTGTCGCGCGCACGGCAGCGGACTATCCTTGCAACCCTAGATCCCCATCCAGAGTGCCGCTTGAACGCCCTCCCGCTCGGCCTTTGCGCAATCGCGCTTGCAGTTGCCGGCCACCCGCTGCTGGCCGCCGATGAACCCGCCCCCGCCACCACCACGCTCGCCCCGGTCTCGGTGCACGCCAGCGACACCATGGTGATGGAAACGCCCAGCGTGCAGGTGCGCGTCGCGCGCCAGAAGCTGCAGCAGCAGAACGTCACCGAAAGCGCCGACGCGTTGAAGTACGCGCCGAACATGCAGGTGCGCAAACGCTACATCGGCGATCCGAACGCGGTGATCAGCGGCCGCAACGCCGGCACCCTGCAGAGCGCGCGCAGCCTGGTCTACGCCGACGGCCTGCTGCTCTCCAACCTGATGACAAACGGCTGGGACGGCGCGCCGCGCTGGGGCATGGTGGCACCCGAGGAAATCGGCGCCGTCGACATCCAGTACGGGCCCTATTCCGCGCTGTACCCGGGCAACTCGCTGGGCGGCACCGTACTGATCCACACCGTGCTGCCACAGCAGCTGACGGCCAGCGTGAGCACCCAGTTCTTCAGCCAGGACTACCGCGACGCGTACGGCGCCGGCGGCCACTACAACGGCCACCAGGCCGCCGCCACGCTGGGCGACAAACAGGGTCGCTTCAGCTGGCTGCTGGAATTCAGCCGGCTCGACAACCGCGGCCAGCCGATGCAGTACGCCACCGCCAAGGCCGGCGGCGATGCGGCCGCGGCGGTGCCGGTCAGCGGCGCCGTGCTGGACCGCAACCCGAACGGCTCACCGCGGCTGGTGTATGGCGCCAACAGCATCGAACACACGGTGCAGGACCAGGCGAAACTGAAGGTCGGCGTGGACATCAACGAACAAGTTGCCGCGCTGTTCACCGTCGGCTGGTGGCACAACCGCGCCGAGGACCGCACCCGCAGCCTGATCCGCGACGCCGCCGGCAACCCGGTCGCCGGCGGCGTCATCAGCGCAGGCGGGCAGACCTGGACCTTGCCGGCCAGCGGCCTGGCGCCCTCCTCGGCCAACGATATCCACCTGCTGTACGGCATTGAGCTGAACGGCCGCCTCGACAACGGCTGGCGCTGGACCGCGGTGGCCAGCCACTACGACTTCCAGCGTTCGCAGGCCGCCACCGCCAACCTGGCCGAACCCGGCGCGCCCAGCGGCGGCCCCGGCACGATCGCCGACAAGGCCGGCTCCGGCTGGGACACCTTCGACCTGCGCAGTTCCGGCCCGCTCGGCGACCGCCACATGCTGTACGCCGGCGTGCACGGCGACCGCTACGTGCTGGACAGCCGCGTGCGCAACGCCAGCGACTGGCGCGGCGATGCCGACGGCGCGCAGGTCAGCGCGTTCGCCGGCCGCACGCAGACCCGCGCGCTGTACCTGCAGGACGTGTGGAGCTTCGCCGACGCCTGGGCGCTGACCCTCGGCGGCCGGCTGGAACAGTGGCGTGCCTACGGCGGCCTGCGCGCGAACGCGACCGACACGCTGCGCTACGCCGACCGCAAGCGCACCGACTTCTCGCCCAAGGCTGCGCTGAGCTGGGACCTCGCCGACGGCTGGGAACTGCGCCTGGCCCACGGCAAGGCGGTGCGCTACCCCACCGTGACCGAACTGTTCCAGGGCAGCCTGTCGGCCAACGCGATCGTCAACAACAACCCCGACCTCAAACCCGAGACCGACGAATCCACCGACCTCACGCTGACCCGCCATCTTGACCACGGCCACTGGCGCGTCTCGCTGTACCAGGACCGCATCGCCGACTCGCTGTACTCGCAGACCGACATCACCGTCACCCCCACCGTCACCAGCGTGCAGAACATCGACCAAATGCGCAGCCGCGGGATCGAGGGCGAGATCAACCTCACCGACCTCTGGCTGGACGGCCTCGACCTGCAAGCCAGCCTCGCCTACAACCATGCGAAGACGCTGCAGGATCGCCAGTATCCGCTGGCCAACGGCAAGACTTTCCCGCGCATCCCGAAGATCCGCGCCAGCGTGTTCGCCGACTACCGCTTCGCGCCGCGGTGGGACGCCTCGCTCGGCATCCGCCACTCCGGCCGCCAGTACGGCACGCTGGACAACAGCGACTACGTGGACAGCTACGGCGCGGTGAGCCGCTTCACCGTGGCCGACGCGAAGCTGCGCTGGAAATTCTCACCCGGCTGGACCGCCGCGCTCGGCGTCGACAACCTCACCAACGAACGTTACTGGGTCTACCATCCCTACGCCGGCCGCACCTGGTTCGGCGAGCTGCGCTGGGAGCTGTGATGCGCCGTCTGCTGATCGCCCTGCTCTGCCTGCTCTCGCCCGCGCTGCTGGCGCACGACGGCATGCGCATGGAGATGCCGAAAGGTCCCGAGCTGGGCGCCAGCGCCGCGTTCGACAGCCACGGCCGGCTGTGGCTGGTGGACACGGCGGACGGCCACGTGCGGCTGCGCCATTCCGACGACGACGGCCGCACGCTGAGCGCGCCGGTCGAAGTGAACGCCACGGCCGAGCGTATCTACGCCGAAGGCGAAAACCGCCCGAAGATCGCGTTCGGGCCGCACGACGAAATCTACGTGAGCTGGTCGCAGCCGCGCGCCGAACCATGGACCGGCTTCGTGCGCTTCGCCCGCTCGCTGGACCGCGGCGAACACTTCAGCGACCCGCTGACCGTGCACCACGACCGCGCCGAGATCACCCACCGCTTCGATGCGCTGGCGGTGGACGGCCGCGGCCGCATCGTGGTCGCGTGGATCGACAAGCGCGACCTGCTCGCCGCCGAGGCCCACGGCAAGCCGTACCTGGGTGCCGCGATCTACTACAGCTGGTCGGACGATGGCGGCGCCAGCTTCGCGCCCGAACGCAAGCTGGTCGACCAGAGCTGCGAGTGCTGCCGCATCGCGCTGGCGCGCACGCCCGATGGCGAGGTCGCCGCGTTCTTCCGCGGCATCTACGGCGACAACATCCGCGACCACGCGTACGCCGTGTTGCGTACGGACGGCCAAACCAGCCAGGTCGCCCGCGCCACCTTCAGCGGCTGGCAGATCGCCGGCTGCCCGCACCACGGCCCCGGCCTGGCGATCGACCGCGACGGCATCCGCCACGCCGTGTGGTACGAGGCCAAGGGCCAGCCCACGATCCGGTACGGCCAGCTCGATCCCGGCCACGCACCGAAACATCCGCTGGCGATCGCCGGTGCCGGCGCCAGCCATGCCGACGTGGCCGTGCACGGCCGCACCGTGTGGGTGGCCTGGAACCAGGTCGGCGCCGACGGCTACGCGCTGATGCTGCGCCGCTCGACCGACGACGGCGACCACTTCGATGCCCCACGCGAAATCGCCCGCAGCGGCGGCGCAGTGGGCTCGCCGCAACTGCTGCTGAAACAGGGCCGCGCGTTCGTGGCCTGGAACACCGCCGCCGGCTTCCGCCTGGTCGAGGTGCCGCGATGAAACGCCTGTTGTTCGCCTTCGCCCTGTGGCTGCCGGCGCTGGCCTGCGCCGGAACGCTGCAGCCGCTGGCCGCCGCCGACGTTCCTGCCCTGCTGCGGCCGCCGGCGCACGGCACGCGCATCGTCGCGCTGTGGTCGCTCGACTGCGCCTACTGCGAACCGAACCTCGAAGCGCTGGCCGCACTGCAACGCGCCGACCCGCGCGAAATCGAACTGGTCACCGTGACGACCGACAGCATCCAGTTGCACACGGCGATCGAGGCGCGTTTGCGCAGCATGAAGATGGACGGCTATCCCGCGCGCGCCTACACCGAAGCCTCGCCCGAACGCATCAACTTCCTGCTCGACCCGGACTGGGGCGGCGAAACCCCGCGTGTACTGGTGATCCGTGCCGACGGCAGCCGCCGCGGCATCAGCGGCGCGCTGACGCCCGCGCAGCTGCACAAACTCCTGCCCTGACCCGCCTCAGGGCTGCGCGACGCTATCGGCCGGCGCCGGCGCCGGCAACTCCGCGGTGCCGTCGTCCTCGTCGTCGTAGATCGCCACGTGCGGCACGCCGTCGGCGCCGATCCAGCCGCGGTACATGCCGTCGGTGTTGAACGGGATCGAGATGTGGCCTTCCGCGTCCAGCGCGATCGCGCCGCCGTTGCCGCCCATCGAGGGGATTTCCTGGTTGATCACTTCGGCGGCGGCGCGCTTCAGCGGCACGCGCATCTGGGTGACCTTCATGCAGATCTCGTGCGCGGCCACGGTGCGGATGTAGAACTCGCCCCAACCGGTGCCGGACACGGCGCAACCGCTGTTGGCGTAGGTTCCGGCGCCGATGATCGGCGAGTCGCCGATGCGGCCCCAGCGTTTGTCGGTCATCCCGCCGGTGGAGGTGCCGGCGGCGAGGCGGCCCTGCGCGTCCAGCGCCACCGCGCCGACCGTGCCGAAGTGTCTGGCCGTCTCGACGTCCGCATGCGGCTGCTTCGCGACATCCTCCTTCAGCGCCTTCTGCAGTTGCTGCCAGCGCTCCTCGGTGCGGAAGTACGCCGGGTCGACCAGGGCGATGCCCTGCTCCTTCGCGAATGCCTCGGCACCATCGCCGGACAGCATCACGTGCGGCGAGTGCTCCATCACCGCACGCGCCAGCAGGATCGGGTTCTTCACGCGCTGCACGCCAGCCACTGCCCCGGCACGCAGCGTGTTGCCGTCCATGATCGCCGCATCCAACTCGTTCTTTCCTTCGTGGGTGAACACCGCGCCCTTGCCCGCATTGAAGTTCGGATCGTCCTCCAGCACGGTGATCGCCGCGGCGACCGCATCCAGCGCGCTCTTGCCCGCCTTGAGCTGGGCGTAGCCATCCTGCAGCGCCTGGGTCATCGCCGCGCGCACCGCCTGCTCCTTCGCCGGCGTCACGTCGCGCTTGATCACGCCGGCGCCACCATGGATCACCAGCACGGGCGAAACGGCGGCGTGGCTCATGGCAGTGACTCCAAGGGTGGCAAGGGCAACAAGCAGATGACGCGGCTTCACGACACTCTCCCGATCGGTGACTGGGAGAGTATAGCCAGCCCCGCCTGTCACTTCGGCTCGAAGCGCACCTGCTTGCCGTCCAGCACCAGCTTCATGCCGATCAGATCGGCCACCTGCTGCAACGCCGTGCCCGCCGGCATGTCGTTGAACGACAGCGTGACGGGCGCACTGCCCAACGCGCCCGGGTTGACCAGCGTCCAGCCCGTTTTCGCCACTATCGACTCCGCCACCATGCGCGCCGTGCCGTTCTTGACGTGCTCGGTAACCTTCACCGGTGAGGCCTCGGCAATCACACGCGCTGGACAACCTGCTTGCGGCGTGAGATCGATGGCATACGTATGCTTGCCATCCACTGCAGTACCCGTCAAATGCTGCGTCTTGCCAAGCGCAGCGTGCAGCAGGTTATGCGCAACCGGCGACAGGCCGGTTCGGGTCACGGCAAGGTCGATGCGTACCTGCCCATCACCATCGGGTATGGTCGTAGTTTCCACCTCAAAGTCCCCAACGCTTGCCATCGCAACCTTGCCGGGCGCCGCACACAACGCGAAATCTGCAGCCTCCGTATGACGCTTGTGGCCGTCGTCGGTAGCCAGCTCGATCATCATGTCTAGCTGGTAATCGGTATTCTGGCTTTTCTGGATCGTATGCGGCACTTGAGGCGCAGTGACGGCATAGACCGAGCCGGCCACGGCAATGGCGAGTGCGAAGCCGGCGATCATTCCGGCATTTCGGCGACGGCGGTTCGGTGAAGGCAGTTTCAACATGGCGATACGCTCCGTGACGGGATGACGGGGTGACCAGGGGCAACCCACCGGCAGCGCGAACGCGGACGACTGGGTCTTCAACATCGCATTCGCATAACTGCGCCGCTGCGCACCGTGCTCACGCAACACCGCGGCGTCGCAGGCCAGTTCCTGATCGTGGCGCAGCGCGGCCAGCGCCCACCACGCCAGCGGGTGGAACCAGAACAGCGCGGCAAGGAGTCGCGCGAGCAGGCACCACCAGCCATCGCCACGGCGCGCATGGGCAACTTCGTGGGCGAGAACCAGTGCCTGCTCAATGGCGTCGTAGCGCTGTTCGAAATCGGCGGGCAGCACGATCCGGCTACGCCAGGCGCCAACCAACGCCGGCCCGACGTCCGTACCGCTGGCACGCAGTACCAGCCGCGGCGAGCGCAACCCATTCACCACCGAAGCACCGTGCAGGCGGGTGCGATAGCGCGACTGCGCGACTGCGGCCAGCCAGAGGCTGACGAGCATGCCCGACAACCAGAGCAGCGCCGCGCCGATGCGCCAGTCGATCACGCTTGCCGCCGTGGCGTATGCCGGCAACGTGGCCGTCACCGAAGTAATCGCGAACACCACCGGCGGCAACGCCGTGCTCGGCGCGTCGGCCGCATGCGGCAGCTGGCTGGCCAGCAGCGCCAGCGGCGGCAGCAGCCACAGCTGGAACGCGCGTTCGGTGCCGAACAGGCGCCGGCACGGCTTGCGCAGCGCGGCCACCAGCAGTGTGGCGGCGGTGAAGGCGAGGAGCAGCAGCCAGCCGCGGCCGAGCCAGTCGATCCCGATTCCATCCATTCCGGCCAGCTCAATGCTGTTCATCGTCGAGCTCCTTGAGCAGCTTGCGCAGTTCGGCGATGTCCTTCTTCGACAGCTTGCGCTGCTCGGAGAAGTGCGCCACCAGCGGCGCCACGCGTCCGCCGAACAGGCGATCGAGCAGGCCCTTGCTCTCCTGCTGGACGTATTGCTCGCGCGTCAGCAAGGGCGTGTAGAGATAACGGCGACCGTCGCGCTCGGCGTGCACGGCCTTTTTCCTGAGCAGGCGGTTGAGCAGGGACTTCACCGTGCCTTCCTGCCAGTCCTGCGCCGGACCGACTTCGGCCAGGATCTCCTCGGCCGTACGCGGCGCCGCACGCCACAACACGTCCATCACCACCGCTTCGGCTTCGCTGATTGCCATGGATCACCGTTTACGCGTGTAAGTGATATTATGTTTACACGCGTAAACTATCGCGTCAAGCGGTGCCTGCGTGTACCGCCGGAACGCGGCCGATTCCGGATTACAGGGTTACGCAATGCCGCAATGGGGCGACGTGCCCGGCCTGCCAGCTCCAGCGCTCGCCGGGCAACGGCGTGCCGTCTTCCGCCTGCGCAAACACCACCGCACTGCGCGGTGCCACGCGCAACGACATGCCGGCATGCAGGCCGAGCCTGGCCAGGTCGTCGGTGGCGACATCCGCCTCCAGGGTCTGGCGCAGCGAATCCACCACAAGCTCCAGGTGGGCGACGCTGCCGGCGGGATAGACGTGCCGCAGGCACGCCGTCCAGCCGGGCTGCGCGGCCGGTACGGCCAGCGCGAGATGCTCGGGCCGCACATAGGCGACCGCATGCTCGTACCGGCCACGCCAGGGATCGTCGCCCGGCGCCCAGCCGCCGGCTGCCAGCCGGCCTCTTTCGCGGCGCAACGGCAGCCGGTTGACCTTGCCGATGAACTCGCACACGAACGGCGTGGCCGGCTGCCGGTAGATCGCCGCGGGCGAACCGACCTGTTCGATCCGCCCGTGGTTCATCACCGCGATGCGGTCGGCCAGTTCCAGCGCCTCCTCCTGGTCGTGGGTGACGAACACCGTGGTCAGGCCAAGCTCCTCGTGCAGCTCGCGCAGCCAGCGGCGCAGGCTGACGCGCACCTGTGCGTCCAGCGCGCCGAACGGCTCGTCCAGCAGCAGCAGGTCAGGCTCCACCGCCAGCGCGCGGGCCAGCGCCACGCGCTGGCGCTGGCCGCCGGACAGCTGCGCCGGATAGCGGCTGCCGAAGCCGTCCAACTGCACGCGCTGCAGCAGCCGCTGCACCCGTGCCTCGATCTCGGCGCGCGGCGGGCGCGAGCGCCGCGGCCGCACGCGCAGGCCGAAGGCGATGTTCTCGGTCACGCTCAGGTGGCGGAACAGCGCGTAATGCTGGAACACCAGGCCGACGCCGCGTTCGCGCGCGTGCATCGCGAGGAAATCCTCGCCATCGCGCCGTACGCCGCCGCTGTCGGGATGGTCCAGCCCGGCCAGGATGCGCAGCAAGGTGGTCTTGCCTGAGCCGGACGGCCCCAGCAGGGCAAGGAACTCGCCCGGCGCGATCGTCAGGCTGACATCGTCCAGCGCGGCAAAGTCGCTGTAGCGGCGTCGCAGGCGGGAAAGTTCCAAAGTCATGCGGCGTCCTTCAGTGCCCGCCGGGCGCATGGGCGGCGATCTCGTTGCCATAGCGCCATTCCAGCAGGGTCTTCACGGCCAGCGTGACGAGCGCCAGCAGCGCGAGCAGCGAGGCCACCGCGAACGCGCCGGCAAAGTCGTATTCGTTGTAACGCATCTCCACTTCCAGCGGCATCGTGGTGGTCAACCCGCGGATGTGGCCGGACACCACCGACACCGCGCCGAACTCGCCCATCGCGCGGGCATTGCACAGCAGCACGCCGTACAGCAGCGCCCAGCGGATATTCGGCAAGGTGACCCGGAAGAACATCTGCCAGCCGTTCGCCCCAAGCACGCGCGCGGCCTGCTCCTCCTCGCTGCCTTGCGCCTGCATCAGCGGGATCAGTTCGCGCGCCACGAACGGCAGGGTGATGAACACGGTCGCCAGCACCAGCCCCGGCACGGCGAAGACGATGCGCACCCCGTGCGAGTCGAACCATGGCCCGAACCAGCCCTGCGCACCGAACAGCAGCACGTAGACCAGGCCGGCGATCACCGGCGACACCGAGAACGGCAGGTCGATGAGCGCGCCCAGCAGCGCCTTGCCGCGAAACTCGAAGCGCGCCATCAGCCACGCCGCCGCCACGCCGAACACCAGGTTGAGCGGCACCGCGACCGCCGCCACCAGCAGGGTCAGCCGGATCGCCGCCAGCGTTTCGGGCTGGCGGATGCTGGCCAGGCATGCGCGCACGCCGGCACGCAACGCCTCGATGAACACCGTCGCCAGCGGCAACAGCAGGAACAGCGCCATGAAGCCGACCGCCGCCAGCACCAGCGCGCTGCGCAGCAGTTGCCGCCAAGCGTCCGGCCGACGCGCGCTCATCGTGCCGGCTCCGTCCAGCGGCTGCTCCAGCGCTGCAGCAGCGTGATCGCCAGCAGCAGCACGAACGAGGCCAGCAGCATCACCACGCCGAGTGCGGCGGCGCCGGCGTAGTCGAACTGTTCGAGCTTCTGCACGATCAGCAATGGCGCGATCTCCGAGCGCATGGGGATGTTGCCGGCGATGAAGATCACCGAACCGTATTCGCCCACCGCGCGCGCCAGCGCCAGCGCAAAGCCGGTCAGCAGGGTCGGCAGCAGCAGCGGCAGGATCACCCGCAGGAAGGTCTGCCAGCGCCGCGCCCCCAGGCTCCCGGCGGCCTCCTCCACGTCGCGCTCGAGCGATTCGAGCACCGGCTGCAGCGTGCGCACCACGAACGGAAAGCCGACGAACACCATCGCCAGCAGCACGCCCAGCGGCGTGTACGCCACCTTGACGCCGAGCGTGGCGAGCCAGCCGCCGAGCCAGCCGTTCGGCGCGTACAGCGTGGTCAGCGCGATGCCCGCCACCGCCGTCGGCAAGGCAAACGGCAGGTCGATCAGCGCGTCGAACAGGCGCCGCCCCGGAAAGCGGTAGCGCACCAGCACCCACGCCACCAGCAGGCCGGCCAGCGCATTGATCGACGCCGCCAGCAATGCGCCGCCGAAGCTGAGCCTGAGTGCGCTCAGCGTGCGCGGCGACGCCAGCAGGTGCAGCAGGCCGGCGAAGCCGATGCCGGAGGCCTTCCACGCCAGCGCCGCCAGCGGCAGCAGCACGATCAGTCCGAGGTACGCCAGCGCGTAACCCAGGCTGAGGCCGAACCCCGGCAGGAGGCGGCGGCGCATGCGGCTCAACTGCCCGGACCGATCTGGTCGAAGATCGCGCCGTCGGCGAAGAACTTCGCCTGCGCCTGGCGCCAGCCGCCGAACACCTCGTCGATGGTGAAGGTGTTTACCTTGGGAAACTGCGCGGCGAACTGCTGCGCCACCTGCGGCGAACGCGGCCGGTAGAAGCGCCTGGCCTCGATCGCCTGGCCCTCGGGCGAGTACAGGAATTTCAGGTAGGCCTCGGCGACCGCGCGCGTACCGTGCTTGTCGGCATTCCGGTCCACCACCGCCACCGGCGGCTCGGCCAGGATGCTCACCGACGGCGCCACGATCTCGAACGTGTCCTTGCCGAGCTCGCGCTGCGCCAGCAGCGCCTCGTTCTCCCACGCCAGCAGCACGTCGCCGACGCCGCGCTGGGCGAAGGTATTGGTGGCGCCGCGAGCGCCTGTGTCGAGTACCGGCACGTGCTTGAACAGTTCGTGCACGTACGCGCGCGCCTTCGCCTCGTTGCCGCCCGGCTGCTTCAGCGCGTAGCCCCACGCTGCCAGGAAGTTCCAGCGCGCGCCACCGGAGGTCTTCGGGTTCGGCGTGATCACCTGCACGCCGGGCCTGATCAGGTCGGGCCAGTCCCGGATGCCCTTCGGATTGCCCTTGCGCACCAGGAACACGATGGTCGACGTGTACGGCGAGGCGTTCTGCGGCAGCCGCCGCTGCCAGTCCTTCGCCAGCAACCCGTGATCGGCGATGGCGTCGACGTCCCCGGCCAGCGCCAGCGTGACCACGTCGGCCGGCAGGCCGTCGGCCACCGAGCGCGCCTGCTTGCCCGAACCGCCATGCGACATCTCGATGGTGACGTTGTCGCCGTGCTGCGCCCTCCACTGCGCGGCAAAAGCCGCATTCACGTCGCGATAGAGTTCGCGGGTGGGGTCGTACGACACGTTCAGCAGGGTCACGTCCCTGGCGATCGCCGTCGTCGCCACCAGGGTTGCCGCGAGTGCCAGCCATGCAGGGAGCTTGATCATCGCCGTCTCCGGTCCGGTCGGGGAAGATCAGCCTATCGACTCGGCGCCCCGCTGCGAACTTGCGAAATGGCATATGGTTATGAGCGTCCGTACCGCGCCGGCGGACCGGCCTGCGACCTTGGTACCAGGCCGGCCGCGGCCAATCCGTCGTATCCTTGGCAGCTGACTCTCCCTGAGGAAGGCACGGCAATGGACAAGGTTTACCCCAGCGCGGCGAAAGCCCTCGATGGCCTGTTGTTCGATGGCATGACGATCGCCGCCGGTGGCTTCGGCCTGTGCGGCATCCCCGAGAACCTGATCGGCGCGCTGCTGGAGGCCGGCACCAAGGGGCTGACCATCGTCGGCAACAACGCCGGCGTGGACGATTTCGGCATGGGTCCGCTGCTGAAGACGCACCAGGTGAAGCGCGTCTTCGCGTCCTACGTGGGCGAGAACAAGGAATTCGAGCGCCAGGTGCTGGCCGGCGAGCTGGAACTGCACCTGACCCCGCAGGGCACCCTGGCCGAGAAGCTGCGCGCCGGCGGCGCCGGCATCCCCGGCTTCTACACCCGCACCGCGTTCGGCACCAAGCTGGCCGAGGGCAAGGAAACCAGGCGCTTCGGCGACAAGGAATACGTGCTGGAAGAGGCGATCCACGCCGACGTATCCATCGTCAAGGCGTGGAAGGGCGACGCCCACGGCAACCTGGTGTTCCGCGAGACCGCGCGCAACTTCAACCCGATGATCGCCACCTGCGGCAAGGCCTGCGTGGCCGAGGTGGAGCACCTGGTGCCGGTCGGCGAACTGGATCCGAACAACATCCATGTGCCGGGCATCTACGTCGATCGCATCGTGCAGGGCGCGAAGTACGAAAAGCGGATCGAGTTCCGCACGCTCGCCGGTGTCGCCGCGGGCAAGGAAAGCCCGGTCCGCGTGGCGATGGCCAGGCGCGCCGCGAAGGAGTTGCGCGACGGTTTCTACGTGAACCTCGGCATCGGCATTCCCACCATGGTGGCGAACTACATTCCGGAAGGCGTCAGCGTCACCCTGCAGTCGGAGAACGGCCTGCTCGGCATCGGCCCGTTCCCGACCGAGGACCAGCTCGACCCCGACCTGATCAACGCCGGCAAGCAGACCATCACCACCCTGCCCGGTTCCAGCTTCTTCTCCAGCGCCGACTCGTTCGCGATGATCCGCGGCGGCCACATCGACCTGTCGATCCTCGGCGGCCTGGAAGTGTCCGCCCACGGCGACCTGGCCAACTGGATGGTGCCGGGCAAGATGGTCAAGGGCCCGGGCGGCGCGATGGACCTGGTCAGCGGCGTCAAGCGCGTGGTGGTGCTGATGGAGCACTGCGCGAAAGACGGCAGCCCGAAGATCAAGACCGAGTGCGACCTGCCGCTGACCGGCAAGCAGGTGGTGGACCTGATCATCACCGACCTGTGCGTGTTCGAGGTGGAGAAGGGCAAGGGCCTGACCCTGATCGAACTCAACGACGGCGTCAGCCTCGGCGACGTGAAGGCGAAGACCGGTTGCACCTTCGCGGTGGCCCCGGCGCTGCAAGCTGGCTGACGCAAAGCTCTGCACGGGCGGACAGTGCCGCCCCATGAACCTATAAAGCGGATTCTGCCGAGCCATCGGCCGGCAGAGGGTGCGGAAAGCGGATGCGGGCGATGTTTTCCTGCCCGTAGCCTGTCTGCAGCTCCAGCGGCCATGCGAAGCGGTCGCTGATCCGCTGGGCAATGGCCAGCTCGAAACCGTGCCGGTCGACGCCATGAGCGCGCAGCGGGCGACCGCCGTCGCCAGACAGCTGCGGTGTCGTCCGGTTGCGCACGCTGACCACGCCGGGCAACACGCTGATCACCACGCTGCCCTGCTCGGTCTGCTGGCAGGCATTGCGAATCAGCTGCCAGCACAATACCGAGAACGCCTGCGGCGAGCCCTGCAGCGCAAAGCGGGCCGGCTCCTCCAGCACAAGCTCGATCGGCCGGCCGGACAGCAGTTCGCGGGCGGATTCCAATTCCTTGCTTAACGCGTCGTTGACGACGAAATACTGGTCGTCGGCCGAAGCGTCCGTCTCGCGCGCGAGGATCAGCAGCGCCTGCACCAGCACTTCCATCTCGCGGGTGGCACGCTTGATCCGGCGCACCGAGCGCACGCCGAAATCGCTGAGGCCCTCCTCCTCGCCGAGCATGTCGACCGACATCTTGATCACGGTGAGCGGGCTGCGCAGCTCGTGGCTGGCATCGCGGGTGAAGCTGCGCTCGCGCTGGTTGTAACTGGCCAGGCGCATGGCGAAACCGTGCAGCCCCTGCGCCAGCGAAGCCACGTCGGCGTCGGTGTGGGTGGCCAATTGCGCCAGGTTCAGCGACTCCGGATCCGGCGACTGGCCATCCCAGCGGTTCACCAGCCGGGCCAAGGCACGCACCGGCCGCCACTCGCGCCGGGTGGCCAGCCAGGCGAGGCCGGTGGTGATCACGATCACCGCAATCACGATGGCCGTGGGAACAACGCCGTAGATGCCCAGGATGCAGACGACGGCGACGATCAGGAACTGCAGTGCGAACACCCGCGCAATGCGCCGGCGAAAGGCACCCACACGAAAGGTGACTGCTTTGACCCTGCTATCCATTACCTGTGTGCGCCTACCTGTATGCGCGTGTCGATGTCAGGCCGTCTGGGGCGAAGAGGCCACTTCCGATTCGAGATCCGCGAGACGATAGCCAGCCGAATGGATCGTGTGTAGCAGGGGTCGCGCGAAGGGTTTGTCGATGACCCGGCGCAGGTTGTACAGATGCGAGCGCAAGGTGTCCGAGTCGGGTAGCGTATCACCCCAGATCTCGCGCTCGATGTCGCGCCGGCTGACCACCCGCGGCGACTCGCGCATCAGGATCGCCAGCAGCTTCAGGCCGATCGGCGACACGGTCAGTTCCTGGCCGTCGCGGGTGAGGCGCAGCGTGGCGGTATCCAGGGTCATGTCGCCGACGCTGAGCACCTCGGTGGAGACCTGGCGGCGGTCGCGGCGGATCAGCGCGCGCAGCCGCGCCTCCAGCTCGCGCACCTCGAACGGCTTCACCAGGTAATCGTCGGCGCCGGCCTCGAGCCCGGACAGCTTGTCCTCCAGCGTGTCGCGGGCGGTCAGCATCAGTACCGGCGTGGACTTCTTGGCCTCCTTGCGCAGCTTGCGGCAGACCTCCAGCCCATCCAGGCCCGGCAGCATCAGGTCCAGCACCAGCACGTCGTAGCTGTTGGACACGGCCAGGTGCAGGCCGCTGACCCCGTCGGCGGCATAGTCGACCGAATAACCGCGCCGCTCCAGGAACTCGCCCACCATTTCGGCAATCTGGCGGTTGTCCTCGACCAGCAGAATCAATCCCGCTTGCTCGTCATGTACGGTCATATCGTCCTCCTTGCCATGATTTCACATACGTGAAAATCTAAGCGGCGACCGGGTGAGGGTAGCGTGAAACAGGAAAACGAGGTTCAGAGCAGGTTCTGTTTGCCACCGCTCAATGCAGCAGCGGCCGCAGCGGTTTCCAGACGGTGTCCAGCACCCGCGGCTGGGCGCTGGCGACCGGATGCAGGCCATCGTCCTGCATCAGCGCGGGATTGAGTGCGATTCCCTCGAGCAGGAACGGCACCAGTGCGGTACGGCGGGTCCGCGCCAGGTCGGCATAGACCGCGCGCAGACCGTCGCGGTATTGCGGCCCGTAGTTCACCGGCAGCTCGATGCCGACCAGCAGCACGCGCACCTTCGCTTTTTGCGCCGCCGCGATCATCGCGTCCAGGTTCGCGCGCAGGGCCGGCAGCGGCAGGCCGCGCAAACCGTCGTTGGCGCCCAGTTCCAGCACCAGCACGCCCGGCCGGTACTTCGCCAGCAGCGCAGGCAGGCGGTTGCGCCCGCTCAGCGAGGTCTCGCCGCTGATGCTGGCATTGATCGCGGTCCATTTCGGCACCATCTGGTTGAGACGCGCATCCAGCAGATGCACCCAGCCGGCCTCGACCGGGATGTTGTGCGCGGCGGACAACGAATCACCCAGGACCAGCACGGTTTTCGGCGCCGCCGCCTGGGCGCCGCCGATGCCACACAGAAAAACCAGCAACCACAGGCATCGACGCATGAGTGATTCTTCCCGGCCTCTTCTTGAAGCCTGCGATGTTAGCAAGTCGGTCAACGGCCCCGAGGGGAGACTGGAGATCCTCAGCCAGGTCAGCCTGCAGGTGCGGCCAGGCGAGAGTTTCGCCATCGTCGGCGCCTCCGGTTCCGGCAAGACCACCCTGCTCGGCCTGCTGGCCGGGCTGGACACGCCGGACGGCGGCAGCATCGCGCTGGACGGCCACGCATTGCAGCAGCTGGACGAGGAGGCCCGCGCCGACCTGCGCCGGCGCCTGGTCGGCTTCGTGTTCCAATCGTTCCACCTGCTGCCCGCGCTGACCGCCGAGGAAAACGTGATGCTGCCGCTGGAACTGGAAGGCAGCAGCGATGCACGCCAGCGCGCGCGCGACGCGCTCGAAGCGGTAGGGCTGGGCGCGCGGCGGCGGCACTACCCGGCTCAGCTCTCCGGCGGCGAACAGCAGCGCGTGGCGATCGCCCGCGCGTTCGTGCACGGCCCGCGCGTGCTGTTCGCCGACGAACCCACCGGCAACCTCGACCAGCGCACCGGCCACCACATCTGCGACCTGCTGTTCGCGCTGAACCGCGACCACCACACCACCCTGGTGCTGGTCACCCACGACGCGACCCTGGCCGCGCGTTGCGACCGCCGGATCGAGCTGGAGGAAGGCCGCGTCGTCTCATCCGGCACGGACGCGCAGGCATGAAGATGCTGCTGCTCGCCCTGCGCAGCCTGCGCCGCGAATGGCACCTGCCGGAACTGCGCACGCTGGCCGCCTCGCTGGTGCTGGCGGTGGTGGCGCTGGGCGTGGTCGCCACGCTGGCGACGCGGATCGAACGCGGCATGCTGGCCAGCGCCGCCGAACTGATCGGCGGCGACATCGGCGTGTCGTCGCCGCAGGCCCTGCCGCAGGCGTTCGCCGACAAGGCGCGCCAGGACGGCCTGCAACTCGCCCGTACCGCCGGCTTCCCCAGCGTGGCGTTCGCCCACCAGCAGACCCAGTTGCTCGACGTGCAGGCGGTCGATGCGCGCTATCCCCTGCGCGGCAAGCTGGAGCTGCGCGATGCCGCCGGCCGCACGCGCAACGGCCACGCCCCGGCCGCGGGCGAGGTCTATCTCGACCATCGCGCCCTGGTGGCGCTGGGCCTCCAGGTCGGCCAGCCGCTGCAACTCGGCGGGCGCGAGCTGACCATTGCCGCCGAACTGCTGCGCCAGCCCGACGGCGGCGAGCTGCTGGCGCTGGCGCCGCGCGCGCTGATGAGCCTGGCCGACGCCGAACAAGCCGGCCTGCTCGGCGTCGGCAGCCGCGCCCGCCACCGCCTGCTGCTGGCCGGCGCGCCGACGGCGGTGCAGGCCTGGCGCGACTGGGCGCAGGCGACCGCACTGCCGCAGGGCGCCGAGCTGATCACGCCGGAGCAGACCCAGGAACGCATGCGCACGTCGTTCGACCGCGCCGGTGCGTTCCTGCGCCTCACCGCCCTGCTGTCGGCGCTGCTGGCCGGCATCGCGATAGCGCTGTCCGCGCAGCGCTACGCGCGGCGCAAGACCGCCGAAGTGGCGCTGCTGCGTGCGCTGGGCACACCGCGCCGGCGCGTGCTGGGCCTGCTGCTGGGCACGCTGGGCGCCCTCGCCGTGCCGGCCGCCGCGCTCGGCATGCTGCTCGCTCTGGGCTTGTCGCAACTGGCCTGGCTGCTGGCCAGCCAGCTGTTCGGCAACGTGCCGACCGTACTGCCGCTGGCGCCGTCGTTCGCCGCCGCCGCGATGGGCATCGCCGTGCTGGTCGGCTTCGCATTGCCGCCGCTGGCGCGGCTGGCCGAGGTGCCCCCGGTGGCGGTGTTCCGCCAGAGCATGCAGCGGCGGGTACGGCGTTTCGATGCGCTGTACCTGATCCCCGCGCTGGTGGCGCTGGGCCTGATCTGGAGCCAGAGCAGCTCGCTCACCCTGGCCGGCATACTCGCCGCCAGCCTGCTCGGCGTGGCCTCGATCGCGGCACTGCTGGCCGGAGCGCTGCTGTGGCTGGCCCGGCGCATTGCGCCGGGCGCACACCCGGCATTGCGGCTGGGCCTGGCCGCATTGGCGCGGCGACCTGCGCTGAGCGTGATCCAGGCCACCGCGCTAAGCCTGGGCCTGTGCGCGCTGCTGTTGCTGGCGATCGTGGCGCCGGCGCTGCTGCAGGGCTGGCGCCAGGAGCTGCCGGCGGATACGCCGAACTGGTTCGCGCTGAACCTGCAGGACGACCAGCGCGCCGGCTTCGAGCAGGCACTGGCCAGGACCGGCGGCGACCAGCTCAACATGCTGCCGCTGGCGGTGGGCAAGCTCACCGCGATCAACGGCCGCCCGATCGACCAGCTCGCCTTTGCCGACGAGCGCGCGAAGGACTGGACCGACCGCCAGCTGCGGCTGTCCTGGTCCGCCGAACTGCCGCCCGCGAACGACGTGATCGCCGGCCGCTGGCAGGGCGCGCAGCCGGCCCAGGCCGAGGTGTCGATCGACACCATGTGGCGCGACATGTTCGCGCTGAAGCTGGGCGACACGCTGCGCTTCGACGTGGGCGAAGGCAGCATCGACGCGAAGGTCAGCAGCGTGCGCAAGGTCGACTGGAGCTCGTTCCGCGTCAACTTCTTCCTGCTGCTCGACCCGGCCCACGCCGGCGAGCTGCCGCACACCTGGCTGGCCAGCTTCCACCTGCCGCGCGGGCACGCCAGCGAACTCGCGCAGCTGTCGCGCGACTACAGCAACCTCAGCCTGGTCGACGTCGACTCGCTGCTCGATCGCGTGCGCGAGATCGTCGACCGGGTCGGCAACGCGGTGCGCTGGATCCTCGGCTTCAGCCTGCTCGCCGGCGCGCTGGTACTGGCCGCCGCGCTGGCCGCCAGCGCCGCCGAGCGCCGCCACGAAGCCGCCCTGCTGCGCACGCTGGGCGCACGCCGCGCGCAATTGCGCGTGGCCGCCGCCTGCGAGTTCGCCCTGCTCGGCCTGGTCGCCGGCCTCACTGCCTCGCTCGGTGCCGCTGGCGCGGGCTTGTGGCTGGGCCAGGCGGTATTCCACATCGAAAACTTCGTGCCGCCGCTGTGGCCGCTGCTCGGCGGCGCCGCGGGCGCGGCACTCGTGGTGATGCTGCTGGGCCTGGCCGGCACCCGCAAGGTCAGCCGCACGCCGCCGATGCGGTTGTTGCGTGAGGGCTGAAGGCAGCAGACCCCCGTCCGGGCGGCCATCGCCACCACAACGAAGCCATGCGAGACTGGCAGCCGCGACGCACGCGCCGCGGTTTCGCCAGGCCATCCTGCCATTTCCAACTTCAGCCATGAGAGTCCGCCATGCTCGGCGTCGTACTGCTTTTTGTCGGTGTCATCCTGATCGTCAACGGACTGACCCTCGCCGGACGCATCGAGGCGAAGGAAGCCGCCCTGCTCAACCTGCTGGTCGGCAGCCTCTCGGCATTCGCCGCCGTGCTGGGCGCCATCCAGGCCTCCACGCCGGCGGATTTTCTCGCCGTGGGTTCGGGCCTGCTGTTTGCGTTCACTTACCTGTACGTGGCCGGCGTGCACTGGTTCAAGCTGAGCGGCACCGGGCTGGGCTGGTACTGCCTGTTCGTCGCGATCACCGCGCTGCCCCTGAGCTGGGACGCGTACACCCTCGGCGAGCTGCGCATGGCCGGCATCTGGCTGATCTGGTCGAGCCTGTGGCTGCTGTTCTTCATCGACCTGTGCACCGGCGTGCTGGTGAAACGCTTCCTCGCGCCTTATGCGGTGATCGTGGGGATCGTCACCTGCTGGATACCCGGCATGCTCATGCTGCTGGCGCGCTGGTGATGCCCGGCCGTCCGGTTCACTGAAAAGCACCCCGATGCAGGGCATGCACGATGATGGCGTGGTTTCCAGGTCCGCGTTGAAACCATGAATCCACCCACGCCAAAGCCACCCGGTTGGGCCCGGCACCTGCAGAACGAGTGGCTGCTGCTGGTGTTCGCGCTGCTGGCGCTGGCGCTTGCCGTGCTTGATCCCCGTCCCGCGAGCGACTACCGGCGCTGGCTGCAGTTGCCGACATTGGCCGGCCTGATGGGCCTGTTGATCGCGATCCAGGGCATCCGCGACAGCGGCCTGGTGCAGCACGCGGCCGTGGCCGTGGTGGCACGCGCGCATTCGCTGCGCAGCCTGGGCCTGCTGCTGGTGTCCGCGACGGCGCTGCTGTCGATGGTGCTGACCAACGACGTGAGCCTGTTCCTGATCGTGCCGCTGACCCTGGCAATCGGCAGTGTCTCCAACCTGCCGGTGCTGCGCATGGTGGTGCTGGAGGCGCTGGCGGTGAACGCAGGTTCCACCCTCAGCCCGATCGGCAACCCGCAGAACCTGCTGCTGTGGCAGCACTCGCAGCTGCCGTTCCTGCACTTCGCGGCGGCCATGCTGCCGGCGGCGGCGGTGATGTTCGTGCTGGTGGCGGCGTTCGCCTGGCTGTGGCTGCCACGCGACCGGGTGGCTCTGATACCCGAACGGATCGACAGTACGGTGACATCGGCCCGCCTCGGCGCGTGCTCGATGGCCGCGCTGGTCGGCATGGTGCTGCTGATGGAACACGGCCAGGCGCCGCTGGGCGCGCTGCTGTTGCTGGCGCTGTTCGCGCTGCTGGCGCAGTCGAGCCTGGCGCGGATCGACTGGCTACTGCCGCTCACGTTCGCCGCGATCTTCCTGGGCCTCGGCCATTTCGCGAACCTGCCCCTGGTGCACCAGGCGCTGGACCGGCTCGACTTCGGCCAGCCGCTGACGCTGTACGCCAGCGGCATCGTCGCCTCGCAGCTGATCAGCAACGTGCCGGCGACGGTGCTGCTGCTGGAGCGCACGCCCGACGCGATCGCGCTGGCGGTGGCGGTGAACGTGGGCGGCTTCGGCGTGGCGATCGGTTCGCTGGCGAACCTGATCGCGCTGCGCCTGGCGAAGCAGCCGCATGGGCTGCGGCTGCTGCACCTGGTGTCGATTCCGTTCCTGCTGGTGTGCGCGCCGCTGGTGTACCTGGCCTGGCGCTGGCTGGGCTGACGTCAATCGTCGTCGTGCGGCACGCTGACCTTGCCCTTCACGCCGGAGTGGTTGACGTCGCCGCTGCCCTTGGCGCCGAGGCTGAAATCGCCGCCGACGTCGCTAACGCCGAGATCGCCCGAACCCAGCGTATCGGCATGCACGCTGCCGCCGACGTTGCGCAACGTGACGTCGCCGGAGCCGATGCTTCCGATGCGGGCGTCGCCCTTGATGCCTTCGGCCTTGAAGTCGCCGGAGCCCACCGAACCCAGGTCCAGGCTGCCGATGTCGGTGGCACTGACGTCGCCCGAACCCACGCTGGTGCCGAACTTGCCGGATACCTGGCGCACGTGCAGGTCGCCCGAGCCCACATTGGTCTGCAGCTGCTGCACACCGCTAACGTCGGCGTCGCCGGAACCTACCCGCACGGTGACCGGCAGGTTCGCCGGCAGTTGCACGGTGACATCGAGGCTCGAATAGGAACTGCCGCCGAACAGGCTGAAACTGAAACCGCCGGTGTTGCCGATGTCGATCAGCAGCTGGTCGCCTTCGCGCCGCTGGGTGACCTGCAGCTTGTCCAGCATCGCCTGTTCGGAGGCGCAGGCGCGGCCGGTGAGGGTGAGGCCCCTGGCGTTGTCGCTGCCGGTCAGGTGCAGGTCCTGGCTGTTCACGTCGATCTGCACGCTGCGCACGCCGGCCAGGTCGAGCTGCAGGTTGCGCGGCGCCTCGTACTTGCACGGGCTGGCGGCGAAGGCGGCGAGTGGAGCGAGCAGCAGGGCTGCGGTGAAAAGACGGCGCATGGAACTCTCCTTGGGTGGTCGACCTGGCTGAGATGCGGCCAGCGGCAAAAGGGTTGCAAGCCTGACGGAAGCATGAACGCGCCGGTCAACGCGCCGCAGCCGGCCGCGTTTTCCAGTCTACCTACCGAGGAGACACACCATGCACCGCAAAACCCTGCTTGCTTCCGCGCTGGCCGTGCTGATCGCCGGATCGACTTCGTTCGTGATGGCCCAGAATACGCCGCCCCCGCCGTCGTCGGCTCCGTCCGCGATGGCCGGCAAGGACATGCGCGCGCATCACGGCGACCGTGACCACGGCATGCGCATGCACCGCTTCGACCATCAGCGCAGCGGCGTGATCGGCGACCTGCGCGGCCTGGAGCGGCTGTACATGCAAGCCGGCCGCAGCAAGGAGATGGCGTCGGTCTACAACGACGTGCTGGCCAGGTCGCAGGATCCGCGCGTGCGCGACTACGTCTACAAGCGCCTGGCCCGCCTGCAGGCGCAGCCGGTCAACGTCGACCAGGCGATCGCCACGCTGCGCAAGGGGCTGGACGAGAACCTTGCCAACGAGGCGAAGATGCGTGCCGAGCGCGAAAAGATGCGCGCCGCCTGGCAGCAGCACCGTGCCGACAAGACGGTACCGGCGGCCAAGTAACTTCCACGAAAGGCCACGACCTGCGCGATGGCCAGGCGCCATCGCGCAGGTTCAGGGCTTGCGTTCCGTCTGCTTGGCGCGCTGCCACAGCTGTTCCTGCTCGCCCAGCGTGCGTTCGTCGAACGCCGTGCCGTCGGCCGCCGCCAGCTGCTCCATCTGCCGGAAGCGCCGTTCGAATTTCGCATTGGCATGCCGCAACGCCTGCGAGAAATCGACGCCGGCATGACGTGCCAGGTTCACCATCACGAACAGCACGTCGCCGATCTCGTCCTGCAAGCGCGCCGGGTCGGCGCCGTCGGCGAATTCCGCGCGCACCTCGTCCACTTCCTCGGCCAGCTTGGCCAGTACCGGCGCGGGATCGGGCCACGCGAATCCGGTGGCCGCGGCGCGCTGCTGCAGCTTCTGCGCGCGCTTCCATTCCGGCAGACCGGCCGAGATGCCCGCCAGCGCGCTGGCGTCGGCCGGCTCGCCCTTGTCTGCGCGTTCGGCCGTCTTGATCTCTTCCCAAGCCTGTATCTGCGCCGCCAGGTCGGCATAGCGCACGTCGCCGAAAACGTGCGGATGGCGCCGCAGCATCTTGGCGCTGATCGCGTGGGCGACGTCGGCAAAATCGAACAAGCCCTGCTCGGCCGCCATCTGCGCATGGAACACCACCTGCAGCAGCAGGTCGCCCAGCTCGTCGCGCAGGTCGTGCCAGTCGCGGCGGTCGATCGCGTCGGCGACCTCGTAGGCTTCCTCGATCGTGTACGCCGCGATCGAGGCGAAATCCTGCTGCACGTCCCACGGGCAACCGCGCTCGGGATCGCGCAGGCGTGCCATGATCGCGAGCAGGTCGTCCAGGCTGTGCCGGGACGGTTCGCTCATGGCGCCTGCAACCGCGCGGCCCAGTCGATCGTGCCGTCGCCGACGGCGATGAATTCGGGATTCAGCAGCGACTCGCCGCGGTTGTAGCGGAACGGCTGGCCGGCCAGGTCGAGCACCGCGCCGCCGGCCTCGTCCAGCACGCATTGCGCGGCGGCGGTGTCCCATTCGCTGGTGAGGCCGAGGCGCAGGTAGACGTCCGCCGCACCGCGCGCGATCAGGCAGAATTTCAGCGACGAGCCCAGCGGCACCAGTTGGTAGTCGCTGCCGATCAACCGCTCCAGCACGCTGCCCTGCGCGCCGCCATGCGAACGGCTGCCGGCCACCAGCGGCGGTCTCCCCAACGGGCGCGTGTGGATGCGCTGCCAGGAATCATCGGCCCGCATCTGCAGCCAGGCGCCCTGCCCCAGCGCGGCGACATACAGCTCGCCGCTGACCGGCGCCAGCACCACGCCGAGCACGCTGCGACGATCGTCGATCAGGGCGATGTTGACGGTGAACTCGCCGTTGCGCTTGACGAACTCGCGGGTGCCGTCGAGCGGATCGACCAGCCAGTAGCGCGACCAGTGCCGGCGCTCGGACCACGGCAGGGTCTTCGCTTCTTCCGACAGCACCGGCAGTACCGGCTCGAGCGCGGCCAGGCCGGCCATGATGACGTGCTGGGCGGCCAGGTCGGCGGCGGTCAGCGGCGACGCGTCCGCCTTGGTCTGCACCGCGAAATCGCTGTGGTAGACATCGAGGATGGCTGCGCCGGCGGCGCGGGCAATCGCGCCAACCTGCCGGGCCAGTTCGGGCGGCGTATTTCCGGGCGGCGTGCTCATGTGCGCTGGAAGCGCCCGGCGAGATACTCGCGGGCCATGAACAGCGCGGCGATCGAACGCCCTTCGGTCACGTCGTCGCGGCCGAGCAGGGTATGCAGTTCGGACATCTTCCACGGCACCACTTCGAGTTCTTCCGGCTCGTCGCCGGCCAGTTTCTCGGGATACAGGTCCTGCGCCAGCACCACGTGCGCCATGTGCGTCATGTACGACGGCGACAGCGACAGGTTGTGCAGGATCTTCAGCCTGTGCGCGCCGTAGCCGACCTCCTCCTTCAGCTCGCGCTCGGCAGCCTGCTCGGCGGTTTCGTCCTGATCCAGCCGGCCCTTCGGCAGGCCGAGTTCGTAGCGGCCGACGCCGCCGCCATACTCGCGCACCAGCAGCACGGTGTCGTCGTCCAGCATCGGCACGATGATCACCGCGCCCAGGCCGCTGCCTTTCAATCGTTCGTAGGTGCGGCGCACGCCGTTGGAGAACTCCAGGTCGAGCTGTTCGACCTGCAGAAACCGGCTGTCGCTGACGTCACGCGTGGCATGGATGATCGGTAGCTTGGGCATCCACGCATTCTAGCTCGGGCCGATCAACGCCGCAGGCGCTGCAGTGCCTGTGCGTGGATCGCCGGCGTGCCGGCCAGCACGCTGCGCGTATCCAGCGTCGGCGGCGCGCCGTCCAGGTCGGTGAACACGCCGCCGGCTTCACGCACGATCACCGCCAGCGCGGCGACGTCGAGGATGTTCACGTCCGACTCGATCACCAGGTCCAGGCTGCCGCGCGCCAGCAGGTGGTAATGGCAGAAATCGCCGTAGCCGCGGATGCGGTTCGAGTCGCGGATCAGCGCGCCCAGCGCGGTCCAGCGGGCGTCGCCGGTGAGCGTCCTGACGTTGCCGGTCGAGATCGAGGCCTGCGCCATCTGCGCCGTGTCCGCCACGCGCACGCGCTCGCCGTCGAGCCACGCGCCATCGCCGGCACTGGCCCACATCGTCTCGCCGTAGACCGGCGCGCTGGACACGCCCAGCACCAGCTCGTCGCCGTCCATCAGCGCGATCTGGGTGGAGAAGAACGGCGTGCGCCGCACGAAGCTCTTGGTGCCGTCGAGCGGATCGACCAGCCACAGCAGGCCGCCGCGCTCGCCGTCCAGACCGAACTCCTCGCCATAGATCGACGCCTGCGGCAGCGCCATCTGGAGAATCCGTCGGATCGCCTGCTCGGCCTCGCGGTCGGCGATCGTCACCGGGGTCGCGTCGGACTTCAGCTCCACCTCGACGCCGCGCCGCCAGTAGTGCCTGATCACCTCGGCCGCGGCCGCGGCGGCCTCGCGGGCGGCCGCCAGGGCCGTTGCGGCGATATCCGGGTTCATACTGTCTCGCGTCCTTCAGTTCGTGGATGGGGCCGGCGCGCTGCCGGCCAGTCCGCCGCGGCGCTGGATGCGCACGCTGCCGTCAGCCGCCGGCGGACCCAGCCTGGCCAGCCAGCGGCGCAATGCCGGGCCAGTCTGTCGGGCGCGCAGCGTCGCGTCCAGTCGCCAGCCAAGCGGGCTCAGCTGCAGTTTGCCGTCGACGTGCAGCGGGCCGTGCCCGTCATCGTGCAGTTGCGCCCGGATCACGCCACCTTGCGCACGTGCCTGTGCCTGCAGCGTGCCCAGCGCCACGTCGCCGTCGCGCGTATGCATGACCGCCTGCGGCCATTGCGCCTGCGCCTGCAGTTGCATGGGCCAGCCGCCCTGCAGCAGGGCGTGGTCGATCGTCACCTGCAGCTCGCCGCGTGGCTGCCCCCAGGGCGACGCCGCGCCATGGACCGACGCCGATAGCTCTGCACGCACATTCGCGCCGCTCACTTCGACCTGGCCGTCCGGCAGCCGCCGGACCCCGCCGGAAAACGCGAGTTGAGGCCCTTCGAATTGCAACTGCAACCGCACCTGCCCGAGCAGGGCCCGACGCGACAACTGCCACTGCAGTTGCCCCAGCGCCTGCCCGTCGGCGGCCACGACCTCGCCGGCCCGGCCACGCCACAGCGTGCCCTGCACCTGCTGCAGATGCAGTCCGTGCAGCTGCGGCTCGATCCACGGCACCGCCCAGCGCGCCAGCAGGAACCACAGCAGCACGGCGGCGGCCAGCGTCAGCGCTCCGAGGCCGATCAGGCATTTTCGCAGTGGCTTCAAGCATCGATTCCCGGGATGGTCCATGCGCGGACTTGAGCGCCCGCCACGCAACGCCGATGATAGCCGGATGAACAACTCCGCAAGCGGCAACGCCGCGCTCGCCGAGCGCGACCTGCGACGCGTCTGGCATCCCTGCACGCAGATGCACGACCACGAGAGCGTACCGATGGTGCCGATCGTGCGCGGCGAAGGCGCCTGGCTGATCGACGCCGACGGCCGGCGCTACCTGGACGGCATCAGTTCGTGGTGGACCAACCTGTTCGGCCACGCCAATCCGCGCCTCGCCGCCGCGCTGGCCGAGCAGGCGCGCACGCTGGAACACGTGATCTTCGCCGGCTTCACCCACGAACCGGCGGTCGAACTGGCCGAGGAACTGGTGCGGATCACCCCGCCCGGGCTGGATCGGGTGTTCTACGCCGACAACGGTTCGGCGGCGATCGAAGTGGCGCTGAAGATGAGCTTCCACTACTGGCTCAACCGGGGCCATGGCGAGAAGACCCGCTTCATCGCGCTGACCGGCAGCTATCACGGCGAGACGCTGGGCGCGCTCTCGGTCAGCGACGTGGCGCTGTATCGCAAGACCTACGCGCCGCTGTTGCTGACCCCGTTCCTGGCGCCGTCGCCGGACGCCTACGAAGGCGAGCCCGGCGAGTCGCCGGAACAGACGGCCAAACGCCGTCTAGGCGAACTGCGCACGCTGCTGGAACGCCACGCACACGAGACCTGCGCGGTGATCGTCGAGCCGCTGGTGCAGTGCGCCGGCGGCATGCGCATGTATCACCCCGGCTACCTGACCGGCCTGCGCGCGCTGTGCGACGAGTTTGCGGTGCACTTCATCGCCGACGAGATCGCGGTGGGCTTCGGCCGCACCGGCACGCTGTTCGCCTGCGAACAGGCCATGGTGTCACCCGATTTCATGTGCCTGTCGAAAGGCCTCACCGGCGGCTTCCTGCCGCTGTCGGCGGTGCTCACCAGCGAGCGGATCTACCAGGCGTTCTACGCCGAGTACAGTGCCGGCAAGGCGTTCCTGCATTCGCACAGCTACACCGGCAATCCGCTGGCCTGCCGCGTGGCGCTGGAGACGCTGGCGATCTTCCGCGACGAGCCGGTACTGGAACGCAACCGCCAGCTGGCCGCCCACCTGGCTCGCCGGCTGGAGCCGCTGCGCGCGCATCCGCACGTCGCCGACGTGCGCCAGACCGGCATGATCGCGGCGATCGAGCTGGTCGCCGACAAGGCCGGCCGGCGAACGTATCCCGCGGAGGAACGGCGCGGCCTGCGCGTCTACCTGCACGGCCTGCAGCACGGCGTGCTGCTGCGCCCGCTCGGCAACGTGGTGTATTTCATGCCGCCCTACGTGGTCGACGCGTCGGACATCGATCTGCTGGTCGACACCGCGATCGCCGGGGTCGAGCGCGCCGTCGCGGACTGAATCCGGAGCCGTTCAGTGCCCGCGAACGGTGATGCGGGGGTCGAGTTTCTGCAGTGCCCGGCCCAGTTCGGGTTCGCCCGTGCGCTGCAGATCCTGCTGGCTGTAGCTGCGCCCGTTCACCGGCAGGCAGTGTCCCTTCTTCACCGGAATATGGCTGCCGGTATCGCGGATGCAGTTGCGGTCGTCCGGCCGCGCGACCTGCCGCTGGCTGGACGATCCGGCGGACGGCGGCGAAGTCGGCGAATCCTGTGCCAGCAGCATGGTGCTTGCGCCGCAGCCTGCCAGCAGCATGGCGGAAACGAAAACGAACCTGGACATGTGGCCTCCAGCTCGCAGGGGGATGCGGCGAGCGCGCATGGGGAGTGCCATCCATGCTGATACGACGCGCCAACGGGTGCAAGCCGTGATGCCGCATCGTCCCGCGGCCATCCGCCGGGACATGGCAGGCGCGCGCCGCGCTATGCTGGGCGGCCGTTCCCGCCCAGCCCGTTCCGATGCGCACGATCCGTATCCACGTCGACCAGCCGCTCGCCGTCTCCGGCGAACCGAACCTGCCAGCGCAAGCCGCCGAACACGTGGCGCGCGTACTGCGCATGAATCCCGGCGACCCGCTCACCCTGTTCAACGGTGACGGCCACGACTATGCCGCGGTCATCCTCGCGGTGGGCAAGCGTGAGGTAACCGTGCGAGTCGAGTCGAAGCAGGCTTTGCGGAACGAGTCGCCGCTGCCGCTGACCCTGGCCCAGGGCGTGGCCCGCGGCGAGAAAATGGACTTGATCGTGCAGAAGGCGACCGAGCTGGGCGTGGCGCGCATCGTGCCGCTGCTGACCGAGCGCTCGGAGGTGAAGCTGGATGCCGCCCGCGCGGAAAAGCGGCTGGCGCACTGGCGCGCGGTGGTGGCCAGTGCCTGCGAGCAGAGCGGCCGAGCGCGCCTGCCCGAGATCGTCCCGGCATTGCCGCTGGCTGCGTGGCTGGACACCCTTGCCGATGACGGCGCGCTGCGCCTGGCGCTGTTGCCGGAGGCCAGCCGTTCGTCCCGCGAGCTGCGATTCACGGCAGCCGGCGGCCTGCTGGTGGTGGGGCCGGAGGGCGGGCTGGGCGAACGCGATATCGGTGCGTTGACGGCGGCCGGTTTCGACGGCCTGCGGCTGGGGCCGCGCATCCTGCGCACGGAAACCGCGGGGCTGGCCGCGCTGGCGGCGTTGCAGGCCTTGCACGGCGACGGCTAGTCCGGCGCCTGCCGGCTGGCTTCAGTCGTCCGCGTCGGACGACTCCATGGACTCGGCCGGCTCGGCGGTGTCGAGCAGGTTCAGCAAGGTGGCCTCGATCCATTCCAGGTCGGGGATCATCGCCACGTCGTCGCGCACCAGCACGTGCGCGCGCACACCCGGCGGCAGCGGCTTGCCGTCGTGGGTGGGAATGATCAGCTCCGCGTTCAGCGTGGTCAGGCGCGGGAAGCCCTGGGTCAGCACGGCGATGAACGGCAGTTTCGGATTGCCGCCGAGCGCTTTCAGCACGGCCACGCGCACGCTCAGCTCGGCATCGCCCTCCTCGGTGCCGGCCAGTTCGGTGAACGACACCAGCGGCACGCGCCAGCCGCGCCAGGCGATCCGGCCAAGCAGCCAGGCGGGCGCGCCAGCCACCGGCTCGGGCGTGCTCTGGGTGATCACCTCGGCGATGGTGGCGTTGGGCAGCAGCAGGCGCAGGTTGCCCACCGGCACCAGGACGCAGCGGATTTCACGCGGCAGTGGATCACTCATGGAAACACCTCAAGCAGGTGCGCCGCCAGTTCGGGCGGCGTACCGGAAAAACTGACCAGTCGCTCGGCGAAGATTCCGCTGACCATGTCGGCAAAATGCTCCCCGGACGACGACTCTACCCAGACCTGGCCACCACGATCGTGGATCGCCTGCGCACCGGCCACGGCATCGTTGCCGCGCCCGGCGAACACGATCGCCAGCGCATCGCGGCCGAACGCATTGGCCGCCATGGTCAGGCTGGCGTCGATCGACGGCTCCGGCGCCGCCTCGGCGTCGTTCGCCTGCAGGTCGATGCTGCCGTCACGACGCAACCGCACCTGCTGCCCGGCCGGCACCAGCAGCACCTCGCCGGGCTTGGCTCGGCCACCCTTGGCCAGCCGCACCGGCAACGCGCAGTTCGCGGCAAATTCCGCCACCAGCGAGGCATCCGACTGCCCGCCCAAGTGCTGGGTGAGCAGGAAGGTCAACCGCGTCGATGCGGGCAGCGCCGCCAGGAACGTGCATACCGCGTCGATGCCGTCGATCGCCGCGCCCAGCAGGACGACCCGGCTCAACGCGCTGCCAAGTTCGTCGAGCACCATCGCGTGTTCGTGTTCGTGTTCGTGCACGTATGCCTGCGGCGCGATCGCCTCCTCCATCGACACCAGTTCGAGGCTCATCCTCGGTTCGAGATCGGCGGCGACTGCTTCGACGTCGGGCGCGAGGAAATCGGCAGCGCTCAGCTTCTCGACCCCGAACACCGCGGCATCAAACCTTTCAGGAGCTTCCGGGGCGGCCTGCGCAGCATCGTCGTCCACCAGCGCCCAGCCTTCGGGCGCACGCACGCGCGGCGCGCTGTCGGTCATCGCCGGCTGCGCCGCTGAAGCCGGTACCGCGGCAACCGGGGCGTCTGCCAGCGACGACAATTGCAGGTGATCCACCTGGAACGTCGGTGGCGTCACAGGGGCCGGCGCCGCCACGGGGGCGGCTTCGACCGGCGCCGCAGCAGCCGCATCCACCGCCGGCGCCCCGAAGTTTCCATCGTGCAGGGGCGGCAATTCCTCGTCGTCGACAAAGCGCAGGCCCGGGCCGGATTCCGCGTCGTCATCCGCCGGCATGTCGCCGGAAGCCAGCAAAGCTTCCAGTTCTGCCGCCAGGCTCTCCGATTCCGCCGCCGCAATCTGCCCGCGCTGGCCGTCGAGGTCGTCGTGCACCAGGAAATCGGGTTCCAGTCCGGAATCCACGACTGGCCCGGCCGCCGTTTCGGCCATCGGTTCCGCCACTGCCTCGGTACTCATCGGCTGCGCGACCGGGGCGGCCCCGAGCGCCGCCGCTTCCGCCGGTGCGGCTGCCGGCGCTTCGACGCCGGGGGCACCGCCTGGCCGCGGCGGGTCGATATCACCCTCCGCCATCACCTTGACCGCCAGATGGCGCGCCCAGCGGGCGCGATCCCAGCCGACCAGCGCACGGCTGGCCTGCGCGTCGTTGAAGACCACGCGCGGACGGTCGTCGTCGATCACCTCGTAGAGGCGATCGAGCGCGTCGTCGGCGCTGTCGTCCAGGTTGACCACCAGCACGTCGGCGCCCACCCGCTGCAGCAATTCGCGGCTGAGGCTGGCCACCCCGCCTTCGTGCACGATCCGCGCGCCGCGTTCGCGCAGCGCCTCGCGCAGCTGGCCGCCCAGTTCGGTGTCGTCAAACAGCAGGGCAACCGCAGGAACCGTGTCAATCATGAACCGGCTCCACCGCACGCTGCTCCAGCACCTCCCCGATCTGCACCAGCAACTCGGCCTCCTGGTACGGCTTGCCGAGGTAGCGGTCCACTCCGATGTCGAACGCGCGCTGGCGGTGTTTGTCGCCGCTGCGCGAGGTGATCATGATGATCGGCACGTCGCGCAGTCGCGGATCCGCCTTCATGTGGGTGGCCAGCTCGTAGCCGTCCATGCGCGGCATCTCGATGTCCAGCAGCATCAGGTCGGGTACGCGCTCGTGCAGTTTCTCCAGCGCATCGACGCCGTCCTTCGCCGTGCTGACTTCGTACTCGTGACGCTCCAGCACGCGACTGGTGACCTTGCGCATGGTGATCGAGTCGTCCACCACCATCACCAGCGGCCGCACCTGCACTTCCTCGACCACTGGCGCCTGGACCGCGCTGAGGCCTTCGGCCAGGCGCTGCTCGCGGCGGATGATGCCGTGGCGCACCAGCGGCGCCAGATCCAGAATGATCAGCACCGAGCCGTCGCCCATGATGGTCGCGCCGAGCAGGCCCGGCACCGAGCTGATCTGCGGGCCGACCGACTTCACCACGATCTCGCGCGAGCCGAGCACCGCGTCGATGCGGATCGCCGCGCGCAGGTCGCCCGCGCGGGTCAGCAGCAGCGGCTGCTGTTCTTCCTCGGTCGGCAGGCCCGGCGGCAGGCCCAGCAATTCGGCCAGGTCATGGATGCCGTAGGCCTCGTTGCCGTACTGGAACGACGGCTCGTCCTCGGCCATCAGCTCGGCCAGGTCGTCCGGATTGACCCTTGCCACGCCCTGCACCGAGGTCATCGGGATCGCGAACGTGGCCTCGCCGATGCGCACCAGGATCGCCTGGGTCACCGCAAGGGTGAACGGCAGGCGCAGCACGAAGGTGGTGCCCTTGCCCTCTTCCGACTCGATCGACAGCGAACCGCCGAGCTGCTTGATCTCGTTCGCCACCACGTCCATGCCGACGCCGCGACCGGCCAGCTGGGTGACCTGGCTGGCGGTGGAAAAGCCGGTCTGGGTGATCAGCGAGAGCAACTGGTTGTCGGTGGGCCGGGTCTCGGCTCGCAGCAGCCCGCGTTCGATGCCGCGCTTGCGGATCGCCTCGCGATTCAGGCCGCGGCCGTCGTCGCTGACCCGCACCACCACCTCGGTGGCCTCGCGCGCCACCGTGATGTGCACCGCGCCCTCGGCCGGCTTGCCGGCCTTGCGGCGTTCGGCCGGGGTCTCGATGCCGTGCGCGATCGCGTTGCGCAGCATGTGCTCGAACGGCGCCTTGATGCGATCGAGCAGGTTGCGGTCCATTTCGCCGTGGGCGCCGTCCACGTGAAGCTGGGCGTTCTTGCCCTGCTCCTGGGCGGCCTGGCGCAACGTGCGGCGCAGGTTCGGCACCATCGTGTCGAACGGCAGCATGCGCGTGCGCAGCAGACCGTCCTGCAGTTCGGTACTGACTCGCGACTGCTGGATCAGCAGGGTCTCGGCCTGGCGGGTCAGCTCGTCCAGCATGTTCTGGATCGACACAAGGTCGGATACCGACTCGGCCAGCGCACGCGAGTACTGCTGCAGCTGCGAATAGCGATCGAGCTCGAGCGGATCGAACGCGGTCAGGCCCGCTTCGCGATGCTCGCGCTGGAAGCGCGCGATGATCTGCGCCTCGGTCTCGATTTCCAGCATGCGCAGCTGGCTGCGCAAGCGCGCGACGGTCTGTTCCAGCTCGACCAGGTTGAAGCGGTAGCCCGCGACCTGCTGCTCCAGTCGCGAACGGTAGATCGCCACTTCGCCGGCATGATTGACCAGGCTGTCGAGCAGGTCGGCGCGAACGCGGATCTGTTCCTGCGAGGAGCGGACTTCCTCCTCTGCCTCCGGCATCAGTTCGGGCAGGTCGAGATCGCCCGCCACGGAAACCGCCGGCAATGGCGCCGCCGGAACCGGCATGGGCGCCGGCGCCACGTCGTCGGCCAGCGCCGTTTCGCCGGCCAGCGCCAACAGGTGGTCGATCATGGCCTGCGGGTAATCGGTGGCCTGGCCTTGCGCCACCTGCTGGACCAGGGCGTGCAACTGGTCGAAGCTCGCCTCCATGGCGGCGATCAGCGGCCCGGTCTTCGAGGTATCGCGGATCGGCTTCTCGAGCAGCGTCTCGATCGCGTGGCTGAGATCGCCCACCGGCACCAGGCCAGCGATGCGCGCGCCGCCCTTGAGCGTATGCAGGTCGCGCTGCAGTTCCGGCACGTGCGCCAGCTCGGCCGGCTCGGCATGCCACTGCGCCAGCACGCCATCGGCGTGGTCGAGGATCTCGCGCGCCTCGTCGATGAAGACTTCCAGCAGATCGGCATCGATCTGGCCGGACCCGGCCAAGGCATAGGCAGGCTCCTGCGCCGCGGCGTCAGTCACCTCTTCCGCGGCACGGCTGGCGGCTGCCCGCTCGGCGGCAACCCGTTCCTCGGCCAGCTTTTCGGCGGCGATCTTTTCCGCCGCCAGTTTTTCCGCCTGGGCTCGTTCGGCCGCTGCTTGCTCGGCCGCCAGCTTTTCGGCGGCTGCCCGCTCGGCGGCAGCCTGTTCTGCTGCCTGTTCCGCGGCCAATTTCTCTGTGGCTGCCTGCTCGGCTGCCAGCTTTTCCGCCGCGGCTTGCGCCGCCGCGGCCTGCTCGGCCGCCAGCTTTTCGGCGGCTGCCAGTTCGGCAGCCGCCTGCTCGGGTTCGAAGGCATCCAGCGCCGCCACCAATTCGGCAGTCAGCTCGGCATGGCGTGCTTCGTCGGGGTGGATTTCCTGTGCTTCGCCGGCATCGGCCGAAGCCCCGGTGGCTGCCGCCTCGGCCTGCGCCGCCATGGCCTCGGACATGCCGGCCTCCAGCGAGGCGGCCATGATCGCCTGATCGGCCTCGGCATGATCTGCCGGGGTGACGGCCTCCGCCGGCTCGACTTCGTCGGCCTGCGGTTCGAACACGACGTGCGCCACCTTCGATTCGGGGTAGTAGTCGCGCATGCTGGTGATCTGCGCGGTGAGCGCATCGACGTTCGGCAGCTGCGGCTCGGCCACGTCGAACTGGCCCATCACGTGATCGACCACGTCGACCGACTGGCTCAGCAGGCGCACGCCGTCGGACGACAGCGGCAGGTTGGCGGCGCGCAGGCGCTTGAACAGGCCTTCCAGCGGCGACAGCAGTTGCGTCAGCAACGGGATGTCGACCATCGCGATCGCACCATGCAGTGTATGCACGGCCCGCAGCAGTTCTTCGCCGATCGTCAATTCGTCGTCGCAACGCTGGACCGCGGCGCGGATGGTCTGCAGGTACTGCGCCACTTCGCTGCGCAGGATCTCCAGCAGCACCGGATCCACCGGCGGCATCACCGGCATCGCCATGGCTTGCGCGGGTTCAGCCGGCTCCGGCATGGCGGATACGGCACCCGCATCCGTCAGGCTCGCGGTGGGCACGGCTTCGGCCGCTTCTGCCGCCACGTCGGCACGCGGCACGCGCCGGCGCACGATGCGGCGCACGGTTTCCATGGCCTGCGGCGCATGGTCTTCCAGGCGCGCCTGGTTGCCGGCGGCGAGCTGCTCGGCGGTGTGCATGATCGCGCCGAGCGGCACGTTCGGCGCACCTTCGCCCTTGAGTGCGGCCAGCAGCGGCGGCAAGGCATCGATCGCGTGCCGCACCAGCGCCTGCACGTTGGTGCCCGGCTCGATGGTGTTGTCCAGCACGCGGTTGAGCATGTCCTCCACTTTCCACGCGAACTCGCCGAGCACGCCGGCGCCGACCAGCCGGCCCGACCCCTTCAGCGTGTGGAACGACCGGCGAATGCCGACCAGCGACGAAGTCTGCGCGGGATCGGCCAGCCAGACCTTTTCGGCGCTGCGCAGGTTGTCGATCTCCTCCTGCATCTCCTCCAGGAAGATTTCGCGGATATCGTCGTCGATGCCTTCGGCGTTGATGTTGAAACTGGTATTCGCCGCCAGCGCGTCGCGCACCGGCACCTGCTCGACCACTTCTTCCTCGACTTCGATCCAGTCGTCGCCCGGCTCGTCGGGCCCGGCGCGATCCAGTGCGGCCGGTGCGGTCGCTTCGGTCTGCGCCAGGCGCAGCCCGTCCAGGTCATGCATGGGAGCGGCAGGCGTCTGGCTGTCGCCGATGAAGAGGTGGCCCAGGTCGTCGCCCGACAACAGGCTGACGGACTCGGACAGCTCCGGATGCTCCTCGTCCCCGCCGGCGTACCCGGCAGGCGCCGCCGCTTCCGGCGCGAAGGCTGCCATGGACGCCGCGCGCGCCGACGGCACGGGCCAGTAGCCGAGCAGGCCGAGGCTGTGCTCGGCCACGTCGAGAATGTGTTCCAGGCCACCGCGATGCTCGCGCGCGGCCTCCAGGTAATACTCCAGCGCCGCCAGCGCATCGGCCAGCTGATCCATCTGCGCACCGCTCGGCACGCGCCGGTCTTCCAGCAATTCGTAGCCGATGAAGCGGCCCACGCCCTGGGCCAATTCGGCCGGGCGCGGCGACGACAGCATGCGCATCGCGCCGGCGACCTCGTCCATCAGGACCGGCGCACCGCCCAGCCGGTCGTGCTCCCAGCCGGATTCGACGAACGCCACGATCGCGTCCTTGACCTTGCCTGTATTGGCAATCGCTTCCTGCATCAGCGTGGTGACGACGCCCAGCGCCTCGCTGCGCGGAAGGGCGTGCATCGTTTCGCCGGTGCCCGCCTCGTCCTCGGAACCCAGGCTCTCGATGTGGTCGTCCAGCGATGCCTCGACGTACAGCAGGGCACCGGCCACGTCGAGCAGGGTCTCCTCGTCGGCCGCGCGCATGCGGTTGGCGATCTCGTCGAGTACGCGCCGCTGCTCGGTAACGACCCGGCGCGGCACCGCCAGCGCCAGCATGCCCAGCGTGTCGCCGACGCGCTCGAGCACTTCGCCCTGCGCGGCCAGCTGCGCCGGGTCGCCGTTCTGCTGGCGCAGGAACAGGTCCAGCGCCTCCTTGACGCGCAGCAGGTCGTCCTTCAGCGCGCGCGACACCGAATCGAGCAGCGCGCGGTTGTGCCCGGCCATCGAGCCGCGGGCGTGCTCCAGTTCGCCGGCATCGGGCAGCAGGCCGTCCAGCGCGTAGGTACTGCGCAACAGCTCCATCTGCGGGCTGCGCTGCTTGGCCTGGGCCACGATGTAGAGCAGCTTGCAGGCCACGTCGTCCGCATCGCCGCCGCGCAGGCTGTCTTCGCCCTGCTCGATCAGCAGGCGGATGTTGCGGTCGACCTTGCCGATCAGCTGGCGCACTTCGCCGGCATAACCCTTGAGGGAACCTTGTTCCAGGCCTTCCAGCACGCCGGCGGCGATCCACCACAGGCGCCGGCCATGCACGTGATGGCAGCGCGCGGTGATCGCCAGCAGGGTCTTGCGCATGTTGACCAGCTGCTGCGCGGCATTCTGCCCGCGGAACCAGCCGAGCAGCTGCTGCTGGAAGCGCAGCCGCAGGTCCACCAGCTCGCCGCGGTGCGCTTCGGCATACGCCTCGCTCATCGCCGCGGGCGCCTGCTCCGGCAGGAACGCGTCGAGGTTGGGGTGGAACATCGCCGACTCGGGCAACGGTTCCAGCTCGCGGCTCGCACGCAGGTCGTTGAGCAGCGGCAGCAGCACCACCGGCACGTCGCGGTGGCCGCTGGACAGCCGCTCCAGGTAGTCGGGCAGCTGCATCAGGCCGCGCATCAGCGCGGCGTAGGCTTCCTCGCGATAGGTGACGCGATCCTCGAGCAGGGCGATGGCGAGCGCCTCCATCTCCGCCGTCACCATCGCCGCACCGTACAGCTCGACCATCTGCAAGGTGCCTTGCACCTGATGCAGGTGATCCGCGCAGGTACGCATGTAGTCGCGCTTGCCCGGATTGTCGACGTACGACTCCAGTGCCTCGCGGGCGATCGACAAGGTGTCGTCGAGCTCCGGCTTGACCCACTGCAGCGTGGTGAAATCGATGTGGTCTTGAAGTCTCATGCGCCTCTCTCAACGGTTGCACAACGCAAGCATCCTGCAACCAGCGAGACTGCCCCCTGTCTTGTGCTTTTCTCAATCGAACCGAAAACCGCCACGGCCGATGTCAACCCGGCAGCTTGAAGTGCGCCACCGATCGCCGCAGGTCGCTCGCCAGTTGCGCCAGCGTACCGATGGAGTCGGCCGTCTGGCTTGCGCCCTGCGAGGTCTGCGAGGTGATTTCCTGAATTGCGTTCATTGACACCGAAATATCGGTTGCCGCCGCGGACTGCTCGCGCGCCGCCGTGGAGATGTTCTGAATCAGCGCGGACAGATCGTGCGACACGCGCTCGATGTCGCCCAGCGCGCTGCCGGCGTCCTCCGCCAGGCGCGCACCGGCGACCACCTCGGCGGTGGTCTGCTCCATCGAGTTCACCGCTTCGTTGGTATCGGACTGAATCGTCTGCACCAGCGTCTCGATGCGCTTGGTTGCGCTGGTCGAGCGTTCCGCCAGTCGCTGCACTTCGTCCGCCACCACCGCGAAGCCTCGACCCGCCTCGCCGGCCGAAGCGGCCTGGATCGCCGCGTTCAACGCCAGGATGTTGGTCTGCTCGGCGATGTCGTTGATCAGTTCCACGATCGAGCCGATCTCCTGCGAGGATTCGCCCAGGCGCTTGATGCGCTTGGAGGTCTCCTGGATCTGGTCGCGGATCGAGTCCATGCCGGAGATCGTCTCGCGCACCACCTCGGCGCCGTGCGAGGCGATCTTCACCGAGCGTTCGGCCACGTCGGCCGACTCGGCGGAATTCTTCGACACGTCATCCATCGAGCTGGCGATCTGGTTGATCGCCGAGGTCGCGGTGCTGATCTGCCGCGCCTGCTGCTCGGCCGCGTTGGCCAGGTGGCGGGCGGTGGTCTGGCTTTCCTGCGCCGAGGACGACACCTGCTCGGAGGTCTCGTTGATGGTCGTCACCAGTGAACGCAGCTCGTCGATGGCGTAGTTCACCGAGTCGGCGATCGCGCCGGTGATGTCCTCCGACACCGTGGTCTTCACGGTCAGGTCGCCTTCCGCCAGCGAGCCCATCTCGTCCAGCAGGCGCATGATCGCCTCCTGGTTGCGCTGGTTCAGCTCGGTACTCTGGGCGAACCGGCGGCGCTGGTCGCGCACCAGGGTGATGACCAGCAGCAACGCGAACGCCACCGCCGCGATCGCGCCGAGCAGGCCCCACCACACGTTCGGGAACAGCCGGCGCAGCGGCAGCTTGCCGATCTGTTCGGACAGGTCGTTCGCGCGCAGCAGCACGGTCTGCGAATCCAGCGAGGCCTGGTTGCCCGCGCGCTTCACGTCGGCGATGTTGCCGGCGGCGGCGACCAGCTTGGCCACCGGGTCGGCCAGCTGGGCCCAGCTGGCGTCCATCTCGGTGAGGATCTTGCGCGCATTCGCGTCGTTGATCGGTTTCACGCCGCTGTCGGGGTTGCCCTCGATCAGGCCCTTCAGCACGTTGCCGTACAGCTGCGCGTCGCGGGACAGGCCGTCGGCTGCCGACTGGGCGCTGTCGCCGCCCTGCAGCACTTCCTGCACGCGGCGGATGATGCGGTCAGCGGACAGCATCTGGCGGGAGGTGCCCAGCATCTGTTCGGAACTGCCGTTGCGCTGCTGCAGGATGTTGACCACCTGCTCCATGCTCGAGTTGAGCAACGGCATCTGCTGCGAAAGGGTACCCGCGCGCTGCCCGGAATCGAGCACCACCGCCTTGTTGGACAGGATCTTGCCGATGTCCGCGTCGAGCTGCTTCCAGGAGGCGTCGAGCGCGCTTACGGCGCGACCGGCAGGCGTGGCGTTGTTGTCCGCATAGGGCTGCATGCCGCTCTTGGGGTCGCCCTTGTCCAGTCGCTGCACGGCCGAATCGATCGCGTTGCGGGTGGATTCGAGTTCCTTGAAGGAGTCGGTGTTGCCGTCCGCCGATTCCAGCGCGAATTTCGCCGTCTGCTGTGACAGCACCTGGATCTGCGTGGTCAGCGCGATCGCCTGGCGATCCTCGCCGTTCTTCTGGTTGAGCAGGAAGAAGTCCAGCGCCGCGAAGCCGATCGCAATCAGCAGCAGGACAATAAGTGCGGTGTAACCGCGTTCCCTGCTGACGCCCCCTGTAGTGCTCATGTTCACCTCATCCGTCTAACTGATTACGCTGCCGGCCCCGCGGAGCGGGTATCGGCCAGGGAATGCTTGTCCCAAGTTTCCGGCCCGCGCGGGCGCCGGCCCTTCATGTCACTGCAGCCTGCCCCGGTGTCAGGCCGCGGCCTGCCGGAAATCCGGTGCGCGCACCAGCCGGTTCATGCTGAAAACGGCCAACTGCTGCTCGCCCACCCGGCTGTCGACGAAGCGGGCGAGTCGCGGATCGTCTTCGCGCCCCGCCTCGCGCCGCTGTTCTTCGTCCACCGTGCGCTGGCCGAATACCTCGTCCACCAGCAACGCCACGTTGCCGCCGCCCTGGCGCACCACCAGCAGGCGGGCGCGCTCGGTGTGCTGCGTGCGATCGCCGAACAGGAAACGGCCGAAATCGATCACCGGCACCAGGTTGCCGCGCACGTTGGCCACGCCGAGCAGCCACGGCTGGGTGCCCGGCACCGGCGTCAGCACCGGTACCGCCAGCAGCTCGTTGATCTCGTCGATGCCGCTGACCAGCAGGCGCGAACCGACCCGGAAACCGATCCCGCGCCACAACCCGGGCGCCTCGAGCTTGTCCTGCGTATCGGACGCATGCCCGAGCGACAGTCGCTCGTAATGGGCCAGGATCTCGAAGGGAGTACGGTTGACGGACTGGTTCATTTCTCGCTCGGCAACAATTCGTTGATGCAGGCCAGCAGCTCTTTTTCGTTCACCGGCTTGGTGATGAAGGCCTTGGCGCCCTGGCGCAGGCCCCAGACGCGATCGGTTTCCATCGACTTGGTGGTGATCATCACGATCGGCACGCTCTGGGTCTTCGGATCGCGCGTGAGCGTGCGCGTGGCCTGGAAACCGTTCATGCCGGGCATGATCACGTCCATGATGACCAGGTCGGGCATGTCGGCGCGCACGCGCTCGATGCCCTCCTCGGCCGTGCTGACGGCGACGACCTGGTGCCCGGCCCGTTCAAGCAGCGTGGTGAACACGCGCACGTCGGTCGGCGAGTCGTCGATGATGAGAATAGTGGCCACAGGTCCCCCTCAGAATCTGCAGTCAGTGGCTCGATACCGTGCTGACGTGGCGATGGATGGCACCAAGCAGTTCGTCCCGCGTGAACGGCTTGGTCAGATACTGCTCGGCACCGACGATACGGCCACGCGCCTTGTCGAACAGGCCATCCTTGGAGGACAGCATGATCACCGGCGTGGCGCGGAACTGCGGATTGTTTTTGATCAGCGCGCAGGTCTGATAGCCATCCAGCCGCGGCATCATGATGTCGACGAAGATGATCGCAGGCTTCTGGTCGGAGATCTTGGCCAATGCCTCGAAGCCGTCGACGGCGGTCAACACCTCGCAACCCTCTTTTTTCAGCAGGGTTTCCGCGGTGCGGCGGATGGTCTTCGAGTCATCGATCACCATGACCTTGAGACCAGCCAAGTCATTAGCACTCATGTTCAAATTCACTTACTCCCCCTGCGGCCCGCCCCGAGCTCAGGATAGGCACCAAGGCATGCAACAGCCATGCCGGACAGTGCGCATGTAAAAAAGTCGAAAACGTGACACCGGCAGCCGTTCTATGACGGTGAATCCAATGGCTTTGTTGTTTACTGCCTGCCCGCCGAGACTGTCAAGCAATAATCGCCCGCACCACCCGCCGACGCACAAGGTGACCCATATTGGCACCATCTGGCCACCGGCGACAGCGGCAGGGATGTCGGCTTTGTCGCAATTCGGTGGCCTGGGCAGCCGTCGGTCTTAGTATAGCGGGCTGACGCTGCACGCCCCCCACGGGCAATCCACCCACGGAGAACCACGATGACCCTTTCGGTCGGCGTGCTGATGGACCCCATCGGCGCGATCAAGATGGCCAAGGACACCAGCTTCGCGATGCTGCTGGAAGCCCGGCGCCGCGGCCACTCGCTGCACTACTTCGAACAGGGCGACCTGGCGCTGCGCGACGGCGAGCCGTGGGGGCGGATCGCGCCGCTCGACGTGCGCGAGGACCCGCAGCGCTGGCATACGCTGGGCCCGGCGCAGTGGCGCGACCTGCGCGAACTCGACGTGGTGCTGATGCGCAAGGACCCGCCGGTCGACGCCCAGTTCATCTACGACACGATGGTGCTGGAGGCGGCCCAGCGCGGCGGCGTGGCGGTGATCAACGACCCGCGTTCGCTGCGCGATTGCAACGAGAAGCTGTTCGCGCTGGCGTTTCCGCCATGCATCGCCCCGACCCTGGTCTCCCGCGATGCCGGCGAACTGCGCCGGTTCACCGCCGAACATGGCGAAGTGGTGCTGAAACCGCTGGACGGCATGGGTGGGCGCGGCATCTTCCGGGTCAAGGCCGGCGACAGCAACCTCAACTCCATGCTGGAAACCCTGCTCGGCGGCGACGCCCACGGCGGGGGGCGGCAGTTCGCGATCGCGCAGAAATACATCCCGGAGATCAGCGCCGGCGACAAGCGCATCCTGGTGGTCGATGGCGAACCGGTGCCGTACGCGCTCGCGCGCATCCCGCAGGGCGACGAATTCCGCGGCAACCTGGCCGCCGGCGGGCGCGGCGTCGGCGTGCCGCTGTCCGAGCGCGACCGCTGGATCGTGAGCCAAGTGGCGCCCGAACTCCGCCGGCGCGGCCTGCTGTTCGTGGGGCTGGACGTGATCGGCGACTACCTGACCGAGATCAACGTCACATCCCCGACCTGCGTGCGTGAACTCGACGCGCAGTTCGGGCTTAACATTGCCGGCCAGCTGTTCGACGCCATCGAGCAGCACGCCACCGGAAACCGCAAAGCGTGAGCGCCACCGCAACCGTCAATTCCCCACCCGATCCGATCGGTGCCACCCTGCTGTTCTCGCTGCTGCTGCACGGCGTGCTGCTGCTGGGCATCACGTTCCATTTCGTGAAACCCACGCCCAGCCTGCCCACGCTGGACGTGACCCTGGTCAACGTGGCCAACCAGCAGGCGCCGGACAAGGCGGACTTCCTTGCCCAGGCCAACAATACCGGCGGCGGCCAGAGCGATCGCGCCGCGCGGCCGTCGGACTTGTTCTCCGGCGCGATCCCGAAGCCCGATCCCGGCATCGCGGCGCAACCGGTCGAAGCCGCCACGCCGCGGCCGCGCGAGGCCACCCCGACGCGCATGGTCACCACCAGCGGCGCCACCGATTTCCGCGTGACCAGCGATACCGCGCGTACCCAGGTCGACCCGCAGGAGCAGGCCCCGACCGCCGAGGAACTGCAACGCCAGCAGGCGATCGCCCAGCTCGCCGCCGAATTGCGCCAGAAGAAGGTGGCGTACGCCAAGCGGCCGAAGGTGAAATACCTCACCGCCAGCACCCGGGAATACGCCTACGCCGCCTACATGCGCGGCTGGTCCGATCGCGTCGAGCGGGTCGGCAATCTCAACTATCCGGAAGAAGCGCGCCGCCGCGGCCTGCATGGCGACGTGCTGCTCACGGTGGTGCTCAATCTCGACGGCAGCATCAAGAGCATCGAGGTGATCCAGAGTTCCGGCCAGAAGGTGCTGGACGCCGCCGCCGAGCGCATCGTGCGCCTGGCCGCGCCGTTCCCGCCGGCGCCCAGGAGCGCGGAACGCATCGACGAGCTCAACATCACCCGCACCTGGCGCTTCCAGCCCAACAACGTGCTGCAGACTCGCTGAACGGAGGCGGCGACCTCCTGCGCACGGCACGCGCTGCGCTTACAATGCGCACATGACCGCCGTGCAGCCCTCGACCCTCACCGGGCATTTCCTGATCGCCATGCCGAACCTGGCCGATCCGCCGTTCTCGCGCGGCGTGGCGCTGCTGTGCCAGCACGATGAGGACGGCGCGGTCGGCCTGCTGGTGAACCAGCTGTCCGAGTACCGTCTGGGCGACGTGCTGGCGCAGATGAAACTGGAATGCACGGACAGCGAACTGGCCGACGCGCCGGTGCTGATCGGCGGCCCGGTGCAGCAGGAGCGCGGCTTCGTGCTGCACCGCGAGCCCGGCGACTGGGACTCCAGCTACCGCATCAACGACCACTGGTCGGTCACCACCTCGCGCGACATCCTGGTCGCGATGGCCGCCGGCGAAGGTCCGCGCCAGGCGATCATGGTGCTCGGCTACGCCGGCTGGGACGCCGGCCAGCTGGAACAGGAACTGATGGCGAACGCGTGGCTTACCGCCGAGGCCTGCGGTCGGGTCGTGTTCGACACCCCGCTGGAGGAACGCTGGAGCGCCGCGGCCGGCCTGGTCGGGGTCGACCCGCGCCAGTTGTCCGGCTACGCGGGTCACGCATGAGCTGTGTGTTCGGCTTCGACGTCGGCAGCCGGATCACCGGCGTGGCGATCGGCAATACCTTCACCGCCAGCGCGCGCGCGCTGACCACCCTCACCGTGCGCGACGACGGCAACCCGGACTGGCAACGCCTCGACACGCTGCGCCAGGAATGGCAGCCCGGCACCCTGGTGGTCGGCCTGCCGCTGACCCTGGACGGCGCCGAGCAGCCCGCCAGCCGCCGCGCCCGCCAGTTCGCCATCCAGTTGCAACAGCGCTACAGCCTGCCGGTCGTGCTGGTCGACGAGCGGCACAGTTCGCAGGAAGCGGCGCAGCGGTTCGCCGCCGCCCGTGCGGTGGGGCTCAAGCGCCGCCGCGACGCCGCCGGCATCGACGCCGAAGCGGCCGCGGTCATCCTCGAGCGCTGGCTCGCCGGCGCCGACGCGCCGGCGGTCGACACCCACGGTCACTGAACAGACCTTTCCCTTCCCACCCCCAGACCCGCCGCCATGAGCCCTCGCCTGCGCCACCTGACCACCCTGGAAAACCTGCCGCGCGAGACGATCGAGCGCCTGCTCGATCGTGCCGAGTCGCTGCGCGACGCCTGCGCACACGGCACCCGCAAGCTCGACGTGCTGGCCGGGCGCACCGTGCTGAACCTGTTCTTCGAGCCGTCCACGCGCACCCGCACCTCGTTCGAGCTGGCCGCGCGGCGGCTGGGCGCCGACGTGATCAATTTCGACATCGGGCTGTCCTCCACCAGCAAGGGCGAGGAACTGTTCGACACCCTGCACACGCTCGAAGCCATGCACCTGGACGCGATCGTCGTGCGGCACAAGCAGTCGGGCACGCCCGACATGCTGGTGCGCCACGCGATGAGCGGGGTATCCGTGATCAACGCCGGCGACGGCAACCACGCGCACCCCACCCAGGGCCTGCTGGACGCGCTGACGATCCGCCAGCACCGGCCGGACGTTCAGAACCTTCGCGTGCTCATCTGCGGCGACATCAAGCATTCGCGGGTGGCCCGTTCGGACATCAATGCGTTCACCGCGCTGGGGGTGAAGGAAATCCGCCTGTGCGGACCGGCCGAACTGATGCCGGCGGCGGACGAGGCGCCGCAAGCCCGCCGCTACGACGAATTCGACCAGGCCATCGACGGCGTCGACGCGGTGATCATGCTGCGCCTGCAGAAGGAGCGCATGGCCAGCATCGAGTTGCCGGACGAGGCGGCGTATTTCGCCCACTACGGGCTGGACCGGCGGCGACTGGCCCTGGCCGCCCCGGGCTGCCTGGTGATGCACCCGGGTCCGATCAACCGCGGCATCGAGATCGCCTCGGACGTGGCCGACGGCGCGCAGTCGCGCATCCTCGAACAGGTCGGCAACGGCGTGTTCGTGCGCATGGCCGTGCTCAACGAAGTGCTGGCCCGCTGACCCATCCGCTGGCCCCGTCGGGCCGGCGATTGCCCTCCACCGGCCATGCCACCGCCCCGGGCAAGCGGGCATAATGACCGGCGCACCATTCACCACACTGGGGATCATCATGCGATCGACGACGCGATACATCGCGCTGGGTTTCGCCGGCGTCATGCTGGCGTCCTGCGGGCACAAGGACAAGGATGCGCCCCTGGCTTTCGTACCGGCGGACACGCCGTACGTGGTAGCCAACCTCGACATCATGGACGACGCCACCCGCGGCGCCCTGCTCGCCCAGGCCGATGCGCAATTGCCGTCCCAGCTGGCCCAGCTCGACGCCACCGCCGAACGGCTGGCCAGGAAGGATCCCGACGGCGCCCGCCTGCTGCGTGCACTGCGCACCGAATTCAACGGCAAGACCATCGAGACCTTCGCCCAGGGCGCCGGCCTGAACCTCAAGGGTTACTCCGCGTTCTATGGACTCGGCCTGGCACCGGTGCTGCGCTTCCAACTGAGCGATCCGGGCGCGTTCGAAGGTTTCGTCGGTCGGCTGGAAACCGCCTACGGCAAGAAGCTCGATGTCGCCAACGTGGACAAGCAGAGCTACCGCAAGTACGCGTTCCCCGCTTCCGGCACCGAGATGGTGCTGGCCACGGTCAACAAGCAGGCGGTGGCCGCGCTGCTGCCGGCGAACGCCGCGCCGGCCATGCTGCGCCAGGCGCTGGGCCTGGACCGGCCGCAGAAGAGCCTGCAGGATGACGGCCGGCTCACCACGCTGGCCAGGGCCAAGGGCTATCAGAAGTGGCTGGTCGGCGAGCTGGACCTGACCCGCGCGCTGCCGTTGGCGATCAGCGGCCAGGATCCGCTGGTCGGCGCGATCCAGAAAGCCCATGCCGAAGCCATCGCGGCCAAGACCGGCGAACCGGTCGCCACCCAGCTGCAGACCTCGCCCAGTTGCGCCGCCGACGCCGCACGCATCGCCGCGCGCGTCCCGGCGGTGAGCTTCGGCTATACCAAGCTGGACGCGAAACACCAGAACGTGCGTTTCGACGTGACGCTGGCCGACGACATCAGCAAGGCGTTTGCCGGCCTCAAGGTGGCGCTGCCCGGCCTGGGCAGCGCCGGCGCCGCGCCGTTCGACCTGAGTTTGGCGCTGCCGGTTTCCAGCGCGCGCACGTTCTGGCTGGCCCAGGCCGATGCCGTGGCCGCCAAGCCGTTCAGCTGCCCCTCGCTGACCGATCTCAACGACAGTTTCGCCAAGCTCGGCCCGGCCATGCAGAAGGCGGCGATCCCGCCGTTCGGCGACATGCTCGGCCTGCGCATCGCGCTGGACTCGCTGGCGCCGGGCAAGGACGCCGGCCTGCCCACGTTCACCGGGCGTCTCGTGCTCGGCACCAGCAATCCCGAAGGCCTGCTCGCGATGGGCCAGGTGATGGTGCCGGCGCTGGCTCAGCTGAAGCCCGCCCATGACGGCAAACCGCTGCCGCTGCCGAAGGAGATGGCCGGCATGCTGGGCCAGCAAGCGTGGATTGCCATGGGCGAAAAGGCGCTTGCGCTCGGCGTCGGTGCCGGCGAGGACGCACGCCTGAGCGACACCTTGAAGGACCCGGTCGGCGACGCCGGCCAAATGGGCCGCATGCATATCAGCGGCGCGATGTACCTGAGCTGGCTGCAGCTGATGGAACAGAAGATCGACAGCCTGGCCGCCGCGACCGCGACGCTCAGCAAGAGCGACGAACCGTCGATCGACGACAGCGACGATGCCGCCGACGCCGCCGCCGAGCTGGCACGCTCCAAGGCCCAGTTCGCCGCGATGAAGTCCCAGGCCGAACGCGTCGACAGTATCGACGCGGAGATGCACGTCGACACCGGCGGCGTGGTGATCACCAGCCAGACCCTGCTGAAGTAAGCGGCGGCGCTCGACGAAAAGCCGGGGCGCTGCGGCGCCCCGGCTTTTTCATGCATGGCGCGCGCCATCCAACGCGATTCCAACATCGCCGTGATCCACCCTTCGCATCCGTAATCCCGCGCTGAACCGGTAGCGGTCACGGCCACGCGGCGTTCACGACGCGGCTGTTGCCATGGCCACCACGGCATCCCGCTTGTCCTTCCTCCGACAGGCATCGCCATTACACGAGGAGACCGCCATGCGCACTTCCACGATCCGCAACAGCTTGTACGCAACCACCCTGATGTTCGCCTTTGCGGCCGTCCCGTTCGGCCAGGTCATGGCCCAGGACGCCGGCGCGCGGATGCAGCAATCGTCCGAGAACCAGACCGTGCCGGACAAGGCAGCCGATGCCTGGATCACCACCAAGGTGAAATCCGAGTTCGGTACCACCAAGGGCATCTCGGCCACCGACATCTCGGTCTCGACCCACGATGGCGTGGTCACGCTCAGCGGCACGGTCTCCTCGCAAGCCGAGAAAGAGCGCGCCGAGCGCGTCGCCCAGCTCGTCAAGGGCGTGAAGAGCGTGGACAGCAGTGGCCTGACCGTCGGCGGCATGCCGCCGGCGGAGAAATAGGCGCACGGGACGCGCAGCCAATGAAAAAGGCGCCCGCAGGCGCCTTTTTCGTATGTCGCGACAGCAGCTCTTCAGCGATTGAGGAAGTTGGCGCCACCGAAATTCTGCGCGTCGCGGGTTTCCTCCAGCTCGACGCCATCCAGGCCCTGCGACAAGGTGTGCGCATCGCCGCCCTGCGCCAGCTTGATGCGCAGGCGCACCTCGTTGGAGCTGTCGGCGTGGCGCAGCGCGTCCTCGTAGCTGATCTCGCCGGCGTGGTACAGCTCGACCAGGCTCTGGTCGAACGTCTTCATGCCGACCAGGGTGGATTCCTTCATCACTTCCTTCAATTTGTGGATCTCGCCCTGACGGATGTAATCCTGTACCAGCGGCGTGCCCAGCAATACTTCCACCGCCACCCGGCGCGCCTTGCCGTCGGGGGTGGGAATCAGCATCTGCGCCACGATGCCCTTCAGGTTCAGCGACAAGTCCATCAGCAGTTGCTGGCGACGGTCCTCCGGGAAGAAGTGCAGGATGCGGTCCATCGCCTGGTTCGCGTTGTTCGCATGCAGCGTGCACAGGCACAGGTGGCCGGTCTCGGAGAAGTTGATCGCGTGCTCCATCGTCTCGCGCGTGCGCACCTCGCCGATCATGATCACGTCCGGCGCCTGGCGCAGGGTGTTCTTCAGCGCGTTGTCCCAGCTGTCGGTGTCGATGCCCAGCTCGCGCTGGGTGATGATGCAGCCCTCGTGCTTGTGCACGTATTCGATCGGGTCCTCGATGGTGATGATGTGGCCGGTCGAGTTCGCGTTGCGGTAGCCGATCATCGACGCCAGCGAGGTGGACTTGCCGGTGCCGGTGCCGCCCACGAAGATGATGATGCCGCGCTTGGTCATCGCCAGCTGCTTGATCACCGGCGGCAGGGTCAGCTCCTCGATCGTGGGGATCTTCGACTCGATCCGGCGCAGCACCATGCCGACGCAATTGCGCTGGTAGAAGCACGACACGCGGAAACGGCCCACGCCCTGTGCGGAGATCGCGAACTGGCACTCGTGGGTCTTCTCGAACTCCTCGCGCTGGCCCGGCGTCATCACGTTGAGCACCATGTCGCGCGACTGCTGCACGCTGAGCGGACTCTGCGTGATCGGCACGATCCGGCCCTGCACCTTCATCGAAGGGGCGACGCCCGCCGTGATGAACAGGTCGGAGGCCTTCTTGTGCACCATCAGTTTCAGGAAGGAGGTGAAATCGAAGTCGCTCATGGCGTATGCCCCCGGGATTCGGGATTCGGGATTCGGGATTCGTCAAAGCTGCCGGCCCGCGCAGTGCGCTCCTGGCCAACGACCTGTTCGTCTGTGCAAGCACTGGAATACCGAGCCGCGGCGCGGTCCTGGCTTTCGCCAATCCCGAATCCCGAATCCCGGATCCCGGCGCTCATTTGAAGCTGTCCTTGTTCTTGGCGTAGGCGAACGCCTGCTGGCGCGTCACCAGGCCGCGTTTGACCAGGTCCTGCAGGCACTGGTCCAGCGTCTGCATGCCGAACTGCTGGCCGGTCTGGATCGACGAATACATCTGCGCCACCTTGTCCTCGCGGATCAGGTTGCGGATCGCCGGGATGCCGACCATGATCTCGTGCGCCGCGATGCGCCCGCCGCCGACCTTCTTCAGCAGCGACTGCGAGATCACCGCGCGCAGCGATTCGGACAGCATCGAACGCACCATCGGCTTTTCGCCGGCAGGGAACACGTCGATGATGCGGTCGATCGTCTTCGCCGCCGAACTGGTATGCACGGTGGCGAACACCAGGTGGCCGGTTTCCGCCGCAGTCAGCGCGAGGCGGATGGTCTCCAGGTCGCGCAACTCGCCGACCAGGATGTAGTCCGGATCCTCGCGCAGCGCCGAACGCAGCGCCTCGTTGAAGCCGAGCGTGTCGCGGTGGATCTCGCGCTGGTTGACCAGGCACTTCTGCGAGGTGTGCACGAACTCGATCGGGTCCTCGATCGTGAGCATGTGCCCGTATTCGTTCTTGTTGATGTGGTCGACCATCGCCGCCAGCGTGGTCGACTTGCCCGAACCGGTCGGGCCGGTCACCAGGATCAGGCCCTGCGGCTGCTCGATCAGTTCCTTGAAGATGCGCGGCGCGCCGAGGTCTTCCAGCGTCAGCACCTCGGACGGAATGGTGCGGAACACCGCGCCGGCGCCGCGGTTCTGGTTGAACGCGTTGACGCGGAAGCGCGCCAGCCCGGGAATCTCGAACGAGAAGTCGGTTTCGTAGAACTCTTCGTAGTCGCGCCGCTGCTTGTCCGACATGATGTCGTAGATCAGCGAGTGCACCTGCTTGTGTTCGAGCGCGGGGATGTTGATCCGGCGGACGTCGCCATCGACGCGGATCATCGGCGGCAGCCCGGCGGACAAGTGCAGGTCCGAGGCCTTGTTCTTCACCGAGAAGGCAAGCAGTTCGGCAATGTCCATGAAGTCGTTTCCCCTCAACCGATCGTCTGGATGGCATGAATTCGTATGCCACATCCGGGGCCGGATGACATTCGCAGGCGTGGTGCACCGCAGCGCATGGCATCCGGCGCCACGACACCACCTGGACGAACTACCCGAATCCCCCCTGTAGCCGCGTCGATACTACTCGCGCAACCGGCTGTGCGGCCAGTCTTTCTGCCCTCAATGCGCAAACTGTCGACCCGGTTTGCGCACCCGGTCGAAAAATCGTCATCCGGCCATGATCACGACCTCCGCGGCGGCCGGACGCCGGCGCCCCGACCGGCAAAATCCGTCGCGATCGCGTCGGCTCCGGTAAGGTACGCGGTCTGGACGAACGAGGAATCCCGCATGACACGACTTGCCTTCATCGGCGGCGGCAACATGGCGCGCAGCCTGATCGGCGGCCTGCTGAAAACCGGCGTGGCGCCGGCCACCCTCAGCGTGGCCGAGCCGCTGGCGGAGGCGCGCCAGGCGCTCGGCCGCGAATTCGGCATCGCCTGCTACGCCGAAAACCGGCTGGCCGTGGCGGAGGCCGAGGTCATCCTGCTGGCGGTCAAGCCGCAGGTGATGCCGGCGATCCACACCGAACTGCGCGACACCCTGCAGCGCAACCGGCCGTTGCTGATCTCGATCGCGGCCGGCGTGCGGCTGGATCAGCTGGAGCGCTGGTTCGGCAACGGCCTGCCGATCGTGCGCTGCATGCCGAACACGCCCGCGCTGATCGGCGCCGGCGCCACCGGCCTGTGCGCGAACAGCCGGGTCAGCCCGGCGCAGAAGGCACAGGCGCAGCACATTCTCGACGCTGCCGGGATCACCCGCTGGATCGACGACGAAGCGCTGATGGATACCGTCACCGCGCTGTCCGGTTCCGGCCCGGCGTATTTCTTCGCCCTGGTCGAAGCGCTGGAAGCCGCCGCCGTGGCGCAAGGCCTGCCCCGCGACACCGCGCGCGCGCTCGCCGCGCAGACCTGCCTGGGCGCCGGTCGCATGCTGGTCGACGGCGGCGAAGACCCCGCCGTGCTGCGCCAGCGCGTCACTTCGCCGCATGGCACCACCCAGGCTGCGCTGGAAAGTTTCAGCGCCGATGGCCTGCCGCACATCGTCGCCCGCGCCGTCGCCGCCGCCACCCGGCGTGGCGTGGAACTCGCCGCCGAACTGGACAAACTGCCGTGAGCTACCTGCTGAATGCACTGGCCCTGCTGCTCGACCTGGCGTTCGATGCCATCGTCACCCTGCTGCTGCTGCGCGTGGCCGCCGAAGCCTGCCGTGCGGACTTCCACAATCCGCTGAGCCAATTCGTCTACCGCTACACCAACCCGGCGCTGGCACCGATCCGCCGCGTGCTGCCGAACTGGCGCCGGATCAACCTGGCCGCCCTGCTGCTGGCGTGGCTGGCGATGCTGTTCAAGCGCCTGCTGCTGTTCGCCCTGCTCGGCGTGATGCCGCACTCGCTCGGCCTGATCGTGCTGGCGCTGGCCGAACTGCTCGACTTCGTGCTGCTGTTCTACCTGGTGCTGATCTTCGGCTGGTCGCTGTTGAGCATGTTCTCGGTGGACCGCCGCCATCCCCTACTGCAACTCGCCGGCAGCATCGTCGCCCCGTTGCTGCGCCCGCTGCACGGCAAGCTGATCGCCGGCCAGATCGACTTCGCCCCGATGGCGGTGATGATCGTGCTGCTGCTGGCGCGCCTGCTGGTGGCGGCGCCGTTGCTGGATGGGGGCGCGCGGTTGGCGCTGGGTGCCTGAGCTTTCTCTCTCGTAGAGAGCACTTGATGGTCCGTGAAGCAAGAGCCTTGAAGCAAAAGCTTTCGTCCTCCTTCGGAGGGCGAGTCACTTTCTCTCGCTTGCCCGAGAGAAAGTAACCAAAGAGAGAGGGCACCCCCGCTTCCGCGCCTTGCGGGCATCCTGCCCGCAAGGTTCGCGTGCGGGCTACGGGGTTTGTCGACAGGGCCTCCTGCCCTGACGACAAACTGGTTCGCATCCATGCGAACCACCCTTCGGGCTTTTCCTCCGCCCGCCCGCCGCTGCAGAGGGGGCCCCGGGTAGAGCAGCGCGCATCCTGCGCGCACTCTTCAGAAGAGCAGGGTCAGGAGCAGAGCAACAACAAGGCGATGCCTTGCTGTTGCTTCAGCCTTTCGCTTCATCACGTTTTCGCTTTGAACGCCACGAGAGCAAGAACATCGCGCACAGAGTGTGCTCCTACAACAAACGGAAAGCGGAAAAGCTCAGCGCAGCGCCCATTCCGCGATGATCCGATGGATCTCGTCCAGCCCATCGAACAGCGCCGCTGGCCCCGGCTGCAAAATGATTGGCGACTTGATCTCGTGCAGCTCGCCATCACGCACCGCAGGGATCGCGCCCCAGCCGGGACGCGCCGCCACCTTCTCAGGGCGGAAACGCTTGCCGCACCACGAACCGAAGATAATGTCCGGCGCGCGCCGCACCACCTCGTCGCCGTTCGGCAGGATGCGCTGCTTGGCCAGCGGTTCGCGGGCGAGTTCGGGAAAGCAGTCGTCGCCGCCGGCGATACCGATGATCTCGGCGACCCAGCGGATGCCGGTGATGATCGGTTCGTCCCATTCCTCGAAATACACCTTCGGCCGCCGCGGCAATTGCGCGACCGCGGCGCGGATGTCGGCGATGTGCCGTTCGGCGCGCTGCGCATACGCCTCGGCTTTCTCGTGTGCGCCGACCATCGCGCCAAGCCGGCGGATGTAGGCGAGGATGCCGTCGACGCTGCGATGGTTGCTGATCCACACCTCGACGCCAGCCTTGATCAACTCGCGGGCGATATCGGCCTGGATGTCGGAAAAGCCGATCGCCAGATCCGGTTCCAGTTTCAGGATCTCGCCGATCTTCGCGCTGGTGAACGCGGAGACCTTCGGCTTCTCCTTGCGTGCGCGCGGCGGCCGCACGGTGAAGCCGGAAATGCCGACGATGCGGCGCTCCTCGCCGAGCGCGTACAGCACCTCGGTCGGCTCCTCGGTGAGGCAGACGATGCGTTGCGGGAAGTGGTCCGGCAAGCCGGAATCCGCTGCGGCGTGATGCATGCGCTCAATTCCCCAGCACGGTCACCACGACCCTGCGCTGGTGCGGGTCGATGCGGTGTTCCCACAGGTAGATGCCCTGCCAGGTGCCCAGCATCAGCTTGCCGCCATGTACCGGCACAGTGAGGCTGACCCCGGTGAGGACCGAACGGACGTGCGCCGGCATGTCGTCAGGGCCCTCCGCGTCGTGCCGGAAGATCGCATCGCCGTCCGGCACGGCGCGCGCGAACCAGCGCTCCAGGTCGTTGCGCACGGCAGGGTCCGCGTTCTCGCTGATCAGCAGCGAGCAACTGGTATGCGCGGTGAACACCTGCGCGATGCCCGTCTGCACGTGGCTGGCCGCCACCGCGTCGCCGACCTGCGCGGTGATCTCGCTGAAACCGCGGCCGCGCGTGTGCACGGCAAAGCCACCCTGCGCCACATGCTCCGCGGGCAGCGCCCGGGTCATGGGTAGAGCATCCGGCTGGTCCAGGTCTGGCCATGGCGATCCCAGCGCACCCGTTCGTGCAGGCGGAACTCGGCGCCGTACCAGAACTCCAGCATGTCCGGCTCGACCACGAAGCCGCCCCAGTGCGGCGGCCGGGCCACCTCGCGGCCTTCGAACTGCTGCTCGTAGCGCGCCACGCGCTGCTCGAAAGTGTCGCGGTCGGGCAGCGTCTGCGACTGCAGCGAAGCCCACGCGCCGATCTGGCTGCCGCGCGGACGGCTGGCGAAGTAGGCATCCGACTCCTCCGCCTGCAGCTTGCGCGCCACGCCTTCCACGCGCACCTGCACGCCCTCGCGCAGCTGCTTCCAGTGAAAGCACAGCGCCACCTGCGGATGCGCTTCGAGCTGGCTGCCCTTGTCGCTCTCGTAATTGGTGTAGAAGCGGAAGCCGCGCTCGTCGGCGCCCTTGAGCAGCACGATGCGCGAGGCGACCCGGCCGGAACCGTCCACGGTGGCCAGGTTCATCGCCGTCGGCTCGCGGTCGCCGCTGGCCTTGGCTTCGTCCAGCAGGTGCAGGAAGGTGTCGAGAATCTCGGATTTGAGCATGATGTCTGAAACTTTCCTTTTGCATCGTGGCCGACACGCGCCATCATGGCGCGGATGAACCTGACCGATAATAGTGCAATGCCCCCTTCATCCAGTACCGCCGCGCTCCGGATGGCGACGCCATTTTCTCCCATGGAATGTGAAGGCGGCAGCGACATGCCCGTTCGCGGAATGTCCCGCCGCCGCTGCCTGCCGGTGACGGAAATCCCTCCTGGAACCATGGTGCCCCGCGGATGACGTCCCACGCCGACCTGCAGAACGAGGCCCTCGCCGGCCACCTGCTCGACCAGTACGCCGGGCGCATCGCCCGCTCGCGCCGCCCGTACATCCTCGGCCTGTCCGGCCTGCAGGGCAGCGGCAAGAGCACCCTGGCGCGGGTGATGAAGGCGCAGGCCGAAGCGCGCGGCTGGCCCACCGAGGTGCTCGCGCTGGACGACTTCTACTACGCCCGCAGCGACCGCGAGGGGCTGGCGCGCGACGTGCATCCGCTGCTGCGCACCCGCGGCGTGCCGGGCACGCACGAGATCGAGTTGATGATGTCGGTGCTGGCCGCCCTGCCACACGCCTCGGACAAGCTGCCGGTGTCGCACCCGCGCTTCGACAAGGGCCGCGATACCCGCTTCCCGCCGTCGCGCTGGCCGCGCACCACGCGCCCGCCCAGGCTGGTGATCGTGGAAGGCTGGGCGCTGGGCATCCGGCCACAGCTGCAAGCCGCGCTGGCCAGGCCGGTCAACGAACTGGAACGTACCGAAGACCCCGACGGCAGCTGGCGCCACTGGGTCAACAAGCAGTTGCGCGGCTACCAGCCGCTATGGCGCAAGTTCGATGCGCTGATCGTGCTGCAGGCGCCGAACTGGGAGATCGTGCGCCGCTGGCGCGGCGAACAGGAACAGGAGTTGCTGGCGCGGCATGCGCCGCTGGCGATGGACGCCACCGCGATGGAGCGGTTCCTGGCGCATTTCGAGCGGCTCAGCCGGCACGCGCTGGCCACCTTGCCGGCCCTGGCCGACACCTGCGTGGAATACGACGACGACCGTCACGTGACCGGGCTCAGCCACGGTTGAATCGGGAATCGGGGAAGCATGACGCCGCCCCGACCCTGATCTTCGCTCTTGGTCGATCAGTCGACGACGAAATTGATCTTCAGGTTGACGCGCCACTCGGCGATGGTGCCGTCGTCCTTGGTGACCACCTTGATCTCGTTGACCCAGGCGCCCTTGATGTTCTTCACCGACTCCCCCGCCTTCTTCAATCCGTGCTGCACGGCATCTTCCACGCCCTTGCTGGACGACGCATTGATTTCGATGACCTTGGCTACCGACATGGCGACACTCTCCGGTGGAATCGTGCAAACGGCACGTTGCGTTCCCCCGCCTGAAGCCCGAGTCTGACCCGCTGCCGTGCGCGAGGACAAGCCGCACTGCAAAATCACCTCACGTTGACGCTTCGACCTGCACCGCCGTGCCGTAGGCCAATACTTCGGTGACGCCCTGCGCCACCTCGTTCGCGTCGTAGCGCATCGCCACCACGCCGTTCGCGCCCATCGCGGCGGCGTGCCGCAGCATCAGCTCGAACGCCTCCTCGCGCGCCTTCTCGCAAAGTTCGGTGTAGATCGAGATGTTGCCGCCGACGATGGTCTGCAGCGCCGCGCCGAGATTGCCGACCACGCTGCGCGAACGCACGGTGATGCCGCGCACGATGCCGAATGAACGCACGATGCGGCAGCCGGGAATCTCGTTGGCGGTGCTGACCTGATGATGCGGAACGCTGTTTGCCATGGCGATGCTCCTTCGGTGGATGGTTCAGCTGTCGAGCAGCGCAGCGTAGCCCTCGCGTGCGTCCGGCCATTGCGGCGCCCAGCCGCTGGCGCGCAGCCGCGCATTGCGCAGCCGCTTGCTGCCCACGCCGGCCGGCGCCGCGCCCTCGGCGGGCAGCGGCGCATCGATCAGGGCGGCCAGGAAATCGTACAGCTCGTCGAGCGGCATCGGCGTGTCGTCGACACCGAGATACAGCGGCTGCGGCGACTTCAGCTGCAGCAGATGCGCGACCGCCGCGGCGGCGTCGTCGACGTGGACCCGGTTGGCCCAGTGCGGCGTCTCGCGCGGCACGCGCAGCTGTCCCGCACGCAGGCGCTCGATCAATTGCAGCCGGCCCGGCCCGTACAGTCCGGCCAGCCGCAGCACGGTCGACGGCAGCGCTTGCTCCGCCAGCCACTGCTCGGCCTCGAGCAGTACCGCGCCGTTGAATCCCGGCGGGTCGGTCGGAGTGGCCTCGTCGACCCAGTCGCCGTCGTGCTCGCCGTACACGGCGCTGGACGAGACGAACAGCACCCGCGCCAGCTTGCGGCGATCGAGCGCGTCGAGCAGGTGGCGCAGGCCGTCCACGAAGATCGCGCGGTACGCCGCCTTGTCGCGCGTCGCCGGAGCCGGCAGGTAGACCAGCCGGGTGATCCCGACCGGCAGTTCGCACAGGCTGGCCGGATCGGTCAGGTCGCCGCGCAGCCAATGGATGCCGTGCCCGCCGTGCGCCGGCGGCTGGCGCCGCAGCGCCCATACTTCGTCGCCGCGCGCGCGCAGGCGCTGCGCCACGCGTTCGCCCAGATCGCCGCATCCGGCCAGCAGGATACGTTCGCTCACCACCACCCTCCTGTCGATCTGCCCAGGTTGATCCGCCCTGTTAGCATTTGCCCATGAACCCGTCGCACAACCTGTTCCTCATCGGCCCCACCGGTGCCGGCAAGACCTCGATCGGGCGACGGCTTGCCGCGCATTATGGCCTGACGTTCGTCGATCTCGACCAGGAGATCGAGCGTCATTGCGGCGTGGACGTGAACACGGTGTTCGAGATCGAGGGCGAGGCCGGTTTCCGCCAGCGCGAAAGCGCGCTGCTGGACGAGTGCAGCCACCGCCCCGGCGTGCTGCTGGCCACCGGCGCCGGCGTGGTGCTCGCACCGCACAACCGCCGGCATTTGCGCGAGCGCGGCTACGTGGTGTGGCTGCAGACCACGATCGAACAGCAACTGGAGCGGCTGGAACGCGACCACCGCCGTCCGCTGCTGGCGGTGCCCGACCGCCGCGAACGGCTGCAGGCGATGGCGCAGGTGCGCGAGCCGCTCTATCGCGAACTCGCCGATCTCGCGGTGCCCGGCGAACACGGCAGCGTCGCCGCCGCCAGCGAACGCTGCATCGCGCTGATCGACCACCATTGGCGGCGCCCCGGCGCATCGCCCAGGCAGACCGCATGAACCACCCCGCATTCCAGACGATCACCGTTGCCCTCGGCCAGCGCAGCTACCCGGTCTGGATCGGCGCCGGCCTGCTCGGCGACCACGCGCGCTGGCGCGCCATGCTGCGCGGCCGGCATGCGCTGGTGGTCAGCAACACCACGGTGGCGCCGCTGTACCTGCCGCGCATCGAGGCAGGGCTGGACGGCCTGCACTGGTCGTCGTTCCTGCTCGACGACGGCGAGGCACACAAGACATTCGCCAACGTCGGCCGCGCGCTGGAAGCGCTGGGCCAGCTCGGCGCCACCCGCGACGCCTGCGTGATCGCGCTGGGCGGCGGCGTGGTCGGCGACCTGGCCGGCTTCAGCGCGGCGTGCTGGATGCGCGGCATCGACTTCATCCAGATGCCGACCACCTTGCTGGCGATGGTCGATTCCTCGGTCGGCGGCAAGACCGGGGTCAACCTGCCGGTCGGCAAGAACCTCGCCGGCGCGTTCCATCAGCCGCGCGCGGTGGTCGCCGACATCGACACCCTGACTACCCTGCCGGATCGCGAATACCGCGCCGGCCTGGCCGAGGTGATCAAGGGCGCGGCGATCGGCGACGAGCCGTTCTTCACCTGGCTGGAACGGCACGCCGACGCGCTGGCTGCACGCGACCCCGCCACGGTACTGGAAGCGATCGCGCGCAAGGTGCAGTACAAGGCCGGCGTGGTCGCCCGCGACGAAACCGAGCAGGGCGAACGCGCCCTGCTCAACTTTGGCCATACTTTCGGCCATGCGCTGGAAACCGCCGGCCACTACACCGCCCTGCTGCACGGCGAAGGCGTGGCGGTCGGGATGCTGCTGGCCGCCCGCTTGTCCGAGCGCCTGGGCATGAGCGAACCGGCCGCCGCTGCCCGCCTGCAGCGCCTGCTGGAAACCCTCGGCCTGCCGGTGGCGATCCCGCCCGGCATGGACGCACCGCAGCTGCTGGCACTGATGCGGCTGGACAAGAAGAACACTGCCGGCATGCTTCGGCTGATCCTGTGGCGCGGCATCGGCCGCGCCGAGATCGTCGCCGGCGTGGACGAGGCCGACGTGCTGGCCGTGCTGCAAGCCGCGGCATGAACCGCCGGGTGTGACGACATGGCCCGACCGGGCCACGGGTGTATCCCCGCAAATCCTATAAACTGTGTCGTCCGGCCACGCGCCCGTTCGTGCTGCATCCCTGGAACCCATGCGCCTCTATCTGCAAACCGTGCCCGGCAGTACCGACGCACCCCGCTACGTCCAGATCACGCTGGAGCAGGACCTGCTCGGCGGCTGGACGCTGTACCGCGAATCGGGCACCCAGGGCGGCCGCGCCACGATGAAGCGCGAGCAGTTCCTGGAGCGCGACGAGGCGGTCGCCGCCTTCGAGAAAGCCCGCGACGCCCAGCTCAAGCGCGGCTTCCGCCTGATGTTTGCCCAGGGGCTGGAAGGCCCGTACGGACGTTGACTGAAATGACCGATGTGTTGAAGAACGACCGCTTCCTGCGCGCACTGCGCCGCGAAACCACCGACACCACGCCGATCTGGGTGATGCGCCAGGCCGGCCGCTACCTGCCGGAGTACCGCGCCACCCGCGAGCGCGCCGGCAGCTTCATGGGCCTGGCGCAGAACCCGGAGTACGCCTGCGAAGTGACCTTGCAGCCGCTGGAGCGCTTCGAACTGGATGCGGCGATCCTGTTCTCCGACATCCTCACCATCCCCGACGCGATGGGCCTGGGCCTGTCGTTCGCCCACGGCGAAGGCCCCCAGTTCGCGCGCCCCGTGCGCAGCGCCGCCGACGTCGCGAAACTCGCCGTGCCCGACATGGACGGCGAGCTGCGCTACGTGATGGATGCCGTGCGCCTGATCCGCCAGGAACTGCATGGCCGCGTGCCGCTGATCGGTTTCGCCGGCAGCCCGTGGACGCTGGCCTGCTACATGGTCGAGGGCGCCGGTTCGCGCGACTTCGCCACCCTGAAGACGATGTGCTGGAACGAACCGAAACTCGCGCACCAGCTGCTCGACACGCTGGCGCAGTCCGTCGCCGCCTACCTGATCGCCCAGGCCGCCGCCGGCGCTCAGGCGCTGATGATCTTCGACACCTGGGGCGGCCTGCTCGGCCCTGCCCCGTTCCGCGAATTCTCGCTGCGCTACATGGCGCAGATCGTCGCCGCGCTGAAAGCCGACACCCACGCGCGCGAGCTGCCGGTGATCCTGTTCTCCAAGGGCGCCGGCCAGCATCTGGCGGAAATGGCCGACACCGGCTGCGCCGCCCTCGGCGTCGACTGGACCATGCATCTCGCCGACGCCCGCCGCGCCGTCGCCGGCAAGGTCGCCCTGCAAGGCAACCTCGATCCGGCCGTGATGCGCGCCAGCCCGGAGGTGATCCGCCGCGAGGCCCGCACCGTGCTGGACAGCTACGGCAACCATCCCGGCCACGTGTTCAACCTTGGCCACGGCATCACGCCGGAAGTGAACCCCGAACACGTCAAGGTGCTGGTCGACGAGGTGCACGGCTACGGCCGCGAGCTGCGCGCGCGCTGAGCCGCTGCGCCGCCGCTGGCCTTTGCCCGACGCCTCACGTAGCCTGCGCCGGGTATCCCCGAGGAGCCGTGTGATGACCCTGACCATCGCAGCCCATGCCCGCCTCGTCCGCTGCGCCTGCCTGATCCTGCTGTGCCTGCCCGCCCTGGCGCTGGCCGGCGAACCGCTGACCCTGCACGCCGCCGACGGTGTGGCCGTGTACGGCACGCTCAGCCGGGCGCAGCCGCACGGCCGCAGCATCGCCCTGCTGTTCCACCAGGCCCACGCGAACCGGCACGAATACGACAGCGTGGTACCGGCGCTGCAGAAACTGGGTTTCGACACGCTGGCGATCGACCAACGCTCCGGCGGCAACCTGTTCGGCGGCCGCAACGAAACCGTGGCGAAGCTCGGCGCGTCGGCGGATTACCTGGCCGCACTGCCCGATCTCGAAGCCGCCCTGGCCTGGGCCCGCGCGCAGCACTACGCGCGCATCGTCGCGGTGGGCAGTTCCTACAGCTCATCGCTGGTGATCATGCTGGCCGCGAAGCATCCGCAAGGCCTGGGCGCCATCGCCAGCTTCTCGCCGGGCGAATACTTCGACGACAAGAACCAGATCAAGCAGGCCGCCGCCAAGGTAGCCCTGCCGTTCTACATCACCACCGACCCGGACGAGGCCGGCGACGTGGCCGAGGTACTTCGCGACGCGCACGGCGCCAACGTCGTGCACTACCAGCCCAAGGTCGGCGTGCACGGCGCCTCGACCCTGGTCGCGGCGCGCGATCCCGGCGGCTGGCAGGCCAACCTGGCGAGCTTCACCGCCTTCCTGCGCGGCCTTCCCGCGCCGGCCCACTGACCCGCGCCCGCCAACCCACTTCCCCCTCGCGGAGCGCCCGATGGCCTGGCTCATCAGCAAATACCTGATCACCGCCGCGGTGGTGGTGATCGTGTCCGAAGCGGCCAAGCGCAGCGACCGCCTCGGCGGGCTGATCGCGGCGCTGCCGCTGGTCACCGTGCTCGCGCTGATCTGGCTGCACGTCGAGCATCAGCCGCAGGGCAAGATCGCCAACCACGCCTGGTACACCTTCTGGTACGTGGTGCCGACCCTGCCGATGTTCCTGGCCTTCCCGGCGCTGCTGCCGCGGCTGGGCTTCTGGCCGACCCTGCTGGCCTGCGTGCTGATTACCGTCGCGTGCTTCGGCGCATTCGCCCTGCTGATGCGGCGCTTCGGCATCGACCTGCTGCCCTGAGCCGCCATCGACCGAAGCGCTAGAAGTGGCAACCCTGACGCCGCAAGTACCCGCGGCAAGGGCCGTTTTTGGCAGCCCGGCCCCCGCCCCGTACAATCACCGCTTTCCCCCATGACAAAGCGCGCGCCCTGCGTGCGCCACCCGAGCCTATCCCGATGGAAAAGAGTTTCGAACCCGCCCAGATCGAGTCGAAGTGGTACGAGCACTGGGAAGCCAGCGGCGCGTTCCAGCCGTCGGGCAAGGGCACGCCGTATTGCATCCTGCTGCCGCCGCCGAACGTCACCGGCACGCTGCACATGGGGCATGCGTTCCAGCAGACGGTGATGGACATGCTGGTGCGCTACCACCGCATGCGCGGCTTCAACACGCTGTGGCAGGTCGGCACCGACCATGCCGGCATCGCCACCCAGAAGATCGTGGAAAACCAGCTGGCGGTCGAGGAGAAGACCCGGCACGACCTGGGCCGCGACGCGTTCGTCGAACGGGTGTGGAAGTGGAAGGAGGAATCCGGCTCCACCATCGCCAACCAGATGCGCCGCATCGGCGCCGCCGCCGACTGGTCGCGCGAGCGCTTCACCATGGACGAGGGCCTGTCGGCCGCGGTGCGCAAGGTGTTCATCGACTGGTATCGCGCGGGCCTGATCTACCGCGGCAACCGGCTGGTGAACTGGGACCCGCTGCTGGGCACGGCCGTCTCCGACCTCGAGGTGAACAACGTCGAGCGCGACGGCCACATGTGGTCGATCCGCTATCCGGTGGTGGGCAGCGACGAGAGCGTGGTGGTCGCCACCACCCGTCCCGAGACCATGCTGGGCGACGTCGCCGTGGCCGTGCATCCGGAGGACGGACGCTACGCGCACCTGCTCGGCAAGACGCTGAAGCTGCCGCTGACCGAGCGCGAGATTCCGGTGATCGCCGACGATTACGTCGACAAGGACTTCGGCACCGGCTGCGTGAAGATCACCCCGGCGCACGACTTCAACGACTACGCGATCGGCCAGCGCCACCAGTTGGCGCCGATCACCATCTTCACGCTGGATGCGAAAGTCAACGACAACGCGCCGCAGAAATATCGCGGCCTCGACCGCTACGACGCGCGCAAGGCCGTGCTGGCCGATCTCGAAGCGCTCGGCCTGCTGGTCGAGACGAAGCCGCACAAGCTGCAGGTGCCGGTGAGCCAGCGCTCGGACGCGGTGATCGAGCCGATGCTGACCGACCAGTGGTTCGTCGACCTGACTTCGGACATCCAGAAGGATGGACGTCCCGGCGGCCGCAAGGCGATCACCGAGCCGGCGCTCGACGCCGTGCGTTCGGGCGAGATCAAGTTCGTGCCCGAAAACTGGAGCACCACCTATACGCAATGGCTGGACAACATCCAGGACTGGTGCATCAGCCGCCAGCTGTGGTGGGGCCACCGCATCCCGGCGTGGTACGACGAGGCCGGCAACATCTTCGTCGGCGAGGACGAGGCGGATGCGCGCGCCAACGCCACCACCGAACCGGTCGGCGCGCTGCGCCAGGACGACGACGTGCTGGACACCTGGTTCAGCTCCGCGCTGTGGCCGTTCTCCACGCTCGGCTGGCCGGCGGACGGGCCGGTGGAGAACGAGCGTGGCGAGATCGTCGCGAACTGGGAGCAGGACAAGATCTTCCTGCCCAGCGCGGTACTGGTCACCGGCTTCGACATCATCTTCTTCTGGGTCGCGCGGATGGTGATGGCGACCAAGTACTTCACCGGCCGGATCCCGTTCCGCGAGGTCTACATCAACGCCATCGTGCGCGATGCGGAAGGCCAGAAGATGTCCAAGTCCAAGGGCAACACGCTGGATCCGCTGGACCTGATCGACGGCATCGCGCTGGAACCGCTGGTGGAGAAATCCACCAAGTCGCTGCTGATCCCGCAGGTGCGCGCCAAGGTGGAGAAGCGCATCCGCAAGGACTACCCCGACGGCATCCCCGCGATCGGCACCGACGCGCTGCGCTTCACCTTCACCGCGCTGGCCAGCTACAGCCGCACGATCAACTTCGACATCAAGCGCGCCGAAGGCTACAAGGCGTTCTGCAACAAGTTGTGGAACGCGGCGCGGTTCGTGCTGATGAACGTTTCCCCTCTCCCATCGGGAGAGGGTGGCGCGAATGCGCCGGGAGAGGGTTCGGGCGTAGCGCAAGCTTCCGGCACGACCGAACCCTTACGCCAACCCCTCTCCCAGGGGGAGAAGGGCTCGGTTCCGGTGACCGAAGCCGAGAGGTGGATTCTCACCCGGCTGAAGCAGACGCTGGGCGAAGTCGAGCAGCACTTCGTCAGCTACCGCTTCGACCTGCTGGCGCAGGCGCTGTACGAATTCGTCTGGAACGAGTATTGCGACTGGTTCCTGGAGCTGTCGAAGCCGGCCCTGAATGGTGACGACGCCGCAGCCGCCGCTTCGACCCGGCACACCCTGCTGGTGGTGCTGGAAGCGGTGCTGCGCGCACTGCACCCGGTGATCCCGTTCATCACCGAGGAAATCTGGCAGTCGGTGGCGCCGCGCCTGGCGCTGACCACGGCCAGCGTGTACGACCGCCCCTATCCGCAGGCGGCCGAGTTCGCCGCCGACGATGCGGCCGCGGCCGAGGTCGAATGGTTCAAGGCCGTGCTCTCGGGCATCCGCAGGATCCGCTCGGAGATGAACATCTCGCCGGCCAAGGCGATCCCGCTGCTGCTTGCCGACGGCGACGCCGGCGATCGTGCCCGCGTGACGAAGTTCGCCGCCCAGATCGCCTTCCTTGCCCGCACCGAAGCGCCGCAGTGGATCGAAGCCGGGGCTGAGGAACCCGCCGCGGCCGCCGCCGTGGTCGGCACGCTGCGCGTGCTGATCCCGCTCGCCGGGCTGATCGACCTCGGCGCCGAAAAGGCGCGCCTGGCCAAGGAAATCGCCCGCATCGAAGTCGAGATCAGGAAGTGCGAAGGCAAGCTCGGCAATGCCAGCTTCGTCGCCAACGCGCCCACCGAGGTGGTGGCGCAGGAGCGCCAGCGCATCGCCGACTGGAACAGCACGCTGGGCGCGCTGCGCGAGCAGGCGCAAAAGCTGGGGTAACGTTCGGTATCTCGTGGGTTTGCTGACTACACGTTCCGCCCTGCCGTCTGGAGTGGAAGATCAAGGGCGCCTTTACCTATTTCTCGAGATTGCCTGCGGCAATCTCGAGCGCCATCACGATCGCATCCTCGCGACCGTGGCGCGCCGGGTAATAACGCGGCCGACGCCCGATCTCGCGAAAGCCCACCGACTCGTACAGCGTCTTCGCCAGCGGGTTCGACGGGCGTACCTCGAGGAATACTCGCTCGGCGCCGTTCCAGCGTGCGATGTCCAGCAGGCGACCCAGCAGGTGCCGGCCCAGGCCGCGGCCGCGCCAGTCCGGTCCGATGCACAGGTTCAGCACGTGCGCCTCGCCGGCGCCCATCGACAGGATGCCGTAGCCGGCAATCGCCTCGTCCACGCACAGTACCCAGCACGGGTGCCCGGCCTTCACGCAATCGCTGAAGATGCCCGCCGACCAGGGGAATTCGTAGGAGGCATTCTCCAGCGCGCTGACCGTGTCCAGGTCTTCGGCCCGCATGCCGCGCACCTGGATCACCGGCTTGATCACCGCGACCATGACGCTTAACCGCCCGCAGCGGCCAGCGCGCGGCGCACGCTGCGCAGCGCGTTCCACAGCCGTCGCTTGGCATCGGCACTGGTCAGCACCAGCGCCGGCTCGTCGGCCAGCACGATCTGCGCCTGATGCATCACCGCCGCCGGCAGCGCGCGACCCAGCGCGTGCGCCTGCGCTTCGCCGAACACCAGGTAGGCCTGTGCCGCGGGCGCGCCCGCGGCCAGCTGGCCTCCGCTCACCGTGACCCGCGCGGCGCGCGCCAGGGCGGCGCCGCACGCATTCAGGGCGCGGCCGACCAGGTCGAGCTCGCGCGTGCTGCAGTCCTGCGGCAACACCACCACGCAGGCGACGTTCGCCGCCATGTCCGACGCGGCGGTCGCATGCTCCGGCTCGCCTGCCGCACCAGCGGCGGGCGCCGTACGCCGCTGCCATGGCGTCACACCCAGCGCACGCAACACGCGGGCGCGATGGTCGGCGCTGACGTGCTGGCGCGGCAGGGCGCTCATGCCGCGCTGCGCCGTGCCCGGCGCCGATGCGTGGCCAGGCTCCAGATGGTCCATACCGGGCCGGACAACAGGTAGAGCGTGAAGCCGACGAACAGCACGCGCGGCGTGTCCAGGATCAGCAAGGCCAGCAGCAGCACCGCGACCACCATCCACACGAACGGCACCCTCTGGCGATCGCCCATCGGCAGCGACTTGAAACTGAAATAGCGGAAACGGCTGACCATCAGCAGCCCGACCACGATCGCGATCACCGGCGTGATGAAGCAGAAATCGCTGCCCGCCAGGCCGAACTTGTCCACGCTCCACACGAACGACATGCACACCGCCGCCGCCGCCGGGCTGGCCAGCCCCTGGAAATAGCGCTTGTCGGCCACGCCCACCTGGGTATTGAAGCGCGCCAGCCGCAACGCAGCGCAGGCGGCGTAGATGAACGCGGCGGCCCAGCCCAGCTTGCCCCACAGCGGGCCGAAATCGCGCAGCGTCGACAGCGACCACGTATACATCACCAGCGCCGGCGCCAGCCCGAAGCTGACCAGGTCGGACAGCGAGTCGTACTGCACGCCGAACTCGGTCTGGGTGCCGGTCATCCGCGCCACGCGGCCGTCCATGCCGTCCAGCAGCGCGGCGATGAACACCGCGACCGCCGCCTCGGTATAACGGCCGCCGATGCTGGCGATGATCGCGTAGAAACCCGCAAACATCGCCCCCGTGGTGAACAGGTTCGGCAGCAGGTAGATGCCCCGGTGGCGGGGCGGGCGGACAGGCAATGGCTCGCTCATGAATCAATCCGTGACAGGATGCGCGCAGTGTAAACCATCGGCTGCTTGAGTCCGGCACGCCGGAGTGATAACAAGGTGAACCGTAATTTCCCTGCGAAATGGAGAACACCATGCATCGTTCGCTGATTGCCGTGGCGCTGCTGTTGCTGGCCCCGCTGGCCGCCGCCCAGGTCTACAAATGGACGGACGCCAGCGGCACCGTGCACTACTCGGAAGCGCCGCCGGCACAGGGCACGAAGTACGTGAAGGTGACCACCACCGGCACGGTGGAACCGCTGGCCGCACCCGCGCCCAGCGAAACGGCGCAAAGCAGGGACGCCCCGGCCGAGCCCGCCAAACCGGTGGCCGACACGCCGGAAAACCGCAGCAAGATGTGCGATACGCTGAAGGCCAACCTCACCGCGCTGCAGGGCGGCGGTCCGGTGGTGATGCAGCAGGACGGCAAGACCGTCGCGCTCGACGACGCCCAGCGCAAGCAGCAGGCCGCCGCGACGCAGACGCAATACGACCAGTTCTGCCAGCAGGCCCGGTAATCCACCGCCTGCATGCGCCGGGCGGTGCCGGCGTGATCTGCGACGGCGCCGGCAGGCCGCTACACTAGGCGTCTTTACCACGCCGGAACCGCCCGCATGCGCCTCAGCCAATTCCACCTGGCCACCGTCAAGGAAGTCCCTGCCGACGCCGAAATCGCCAGCCACCAGCTGATGCTGCGCGCCGGCATGATCCGCAAGCTCGCCTCCGGCCTGTACACCTGGAGCCCGCTGGGCCTGCGCGTGCTGCGCAAGGTGGAAAACATCGTGCGCGAGGAAATGGACCGCGCCGGCGCGATCGAAATGCTGATGCCGTCGGTGCAGCCGAAGGAACTGTGGGAGGAAACCGGCCGCTGGGAGAAATTCGGCGGCCAGCTGCTGAAAATCAAGGACCGCAAGGGTCAGGAATTCTGCTATGGCCCGACCCACGAAGAAGTGGTCACCGACTTTGCCCGCAACGAGCTGAAAAGCTACAAGCAGCTGCCAGTCAACTTCTACCAGATCCAGACCAAGTTCCGCGACGAGATCCGCCCGCGTTTCGGCGTGATGCGCGCGCGCGAATTCCTGATGAAGGACGCCTATTCGTTTCACCTGACCCAGGAGTCGCTGGCCGAGACCTACGCGGCGATGTACCAGGCTTATTCGCGCATTTTCACCCGCCTCGGCCTGACCTTCCGCGCCGTGCAGGCCGATACCGGCGCCATTGGCGGCAATGCCAGCCACGAATTCCAGGTGCTGGCCGATTCCGGCGAGGATGCCATCGTGTTTTCCGACGGTTCGGATTACGCCGCGAATATCGAGAAGGCCGAGGCGCTGGCGCCGGCCGCCGGACGCCCTGCCCCTGCCGCCGCCCTGCAGCGGGTCGACACGCCCACCCAGAAAACCATCGACGACATCGCCGGCTTCCTCCAGGTCAGCCCGCAGCAGTGCGTGAAGACCCTGCTGGTGCGCGGTCGCGACGGCCTGGTCGCGCTGTGCCTGCGCGGCGACCACGAGATCAACGCGGTCAAGGCCGGCAAGCTGGCCGAGCTGCCGGACGAATCGGTGCTCGCCAGCGAGGAGGAAATCCTCGCCGCCACCGGCACGCGCCCCGGTTTCATCGGCCCGGTCGGCCTGCCCGCGTCGATCCCGGTGATCGTCGACCGCGACGCGGCCGTGCTCGCCGACTTCGTCTGCGGCGGCAATGTCGACCGCACGCACTGCACCGGCGCGAACTGGGACCGCGATGCGCGCATCACCCGCGTCGCCGACCTGCGCAACGTGGTCGAGGGCGACCTTTCCCCCGACGGCAAGGGCGTGCTGCACCTTGCCCGCGGCATCGAGGTCGGCCACGTGTTCCAGCTGGGCACGAAGTACGCCGAAACGCTTGGCGCCACCGTGGTGGACGAAACCGGCAAGCCGCAGGTGATGACCATGGGCTGCTACGGCATCGGCGTCAGCCGCATCGTCGCGGCCGCGATCGAGCAGCGTCACGACGAAGCCGGCATCCTCTGGCCGGAAGCCATGGCGCCGTGGCGCGTGGCGGTATGCGTGATCAACCCGAAAAACGCGCCCGCCGTCAGCGCGGCCGCCGAGGCGCTGTACCAGGCGCTGAGCCAGCGCGGCATCGAGGCCTTGCTGGACGATCGTGGCGTACGCGCCGGCAGCATGTTCGCCGACATGGAGCTGATCGGCATTCCGCACCGTGTCGTGGTCAGCGAGCGCGGGTTGGCCGCGGGCACCCTGGAATATCGCGCCCGCGAAGACAGCGAAAGCCGGTCACTCAGCGAAGAAGAACTGTTTGCCCTGCTCGGCTGATCAAGTCAGTCGCCGCATTAACAAAAACGGTCGCCCGGTGCGGCCGTTTTTGCATCTTCCGTGACGAAACCGGCGAAATTGGTTAATTCAAAACCGATCACACTATTAATTATTTTTAATGTGAAAGCACACTTCACGCGGTGCACTGCGCTTTACAAGGATTCCGCAAATCAGCGAGAATCAGTTTTGCAACAACTTCCAATGCGTCCGACTTTGTTCCCAATAATGGCCAGACCATAGCCAGACCGTTTAATTTTCGATACTTACCCGGGAGTCCACCATGGCCGTCGATATCAAGAACCTCAATCACAACCAGCTCAATGACCTGATCAACAAGGCACAGGTGCGCCAGAATGAACTGCGCAAGGAAAAGGTCGTCAAGCTGCGCGAGAAAGTGCATGCCTTGATCAAGGCCGAGGGGTATACCTTCGAAGACATCTTCGGCAGCACGCGCGGGAAGGCCAAGCGCAGCACCGGAACGGTCGCGCCGAAATACCGCAACCCGGCCAATCCCGCACAGACATGGTCCGGCCGCGGCAAGCGCCCGCACTGGTTCAATGACGCGTTGAAGGCCGGCAAGAAGGAAAAGGATCTGGCGATCTGATTGCTGTTCCGCGAGCCGCTTCAATGAAAAGCGCCGGCTTGATGCCGGCGCTTTTTTGTTGGTTCCAAGACAATGCTTCATCCGCTTGAGCGGGCAAGCACACGCTTGATTCCTCCCCTACAAAGCAGGGGGAGGTGGTTTTTGATCTTGCCTTGGCCAAGAGCAACCCCTCCCCAACCCTCCCCTGCCTTGCAGGGAAGGGGCGAAGGTGCCGAGCGGGTTCGTCGTCTTGATGGACAAGGTGACAGTGAAGAATACGTCTTCGGCTACTTTTGTTTTATAAGGAGCGGCGGGGGGAAACCAGCAGGTCGCCGAACATCAGTCCCGCCACCAGCGACACCAGCAGGGTTACCAGCAGCAGGCCGGTATCCACGCTCAGCGTGGTATCGCGTTCGAGCAGGAACGACACGCTGCGAAAACCCACGCTGCCCGGCACCAGCAGCAGGATGCCCGGCTCGCGGATGACCGCGCCGGGGCGATGCGCGAAGCGCGCGTAGACGTTCGCCAGCGCGCCCAGCAGCAGCCCGCCCAGGAACACGCCCACCGGCGCGCCCGGCAGCGAGCCGGAAATCGCCCCTCCCCAGCGCGTGGCCAGGTAGCCCACCACCACCGCCACGATCACCACCGGCCAGTCGCGCCGGGCCGCGCGGAACAGGATGGCGAACGCGACCGCCGCGACCAGCAGGGCCGGGTAATCGGTCCAGGTAGGCAGTGCCGGCAGCGCGAAGTCGCGGGCCGTGATGCCCACCGCGGCGCACAGCTGGGTCGCCGCGATGGTGCCGAAGGTGAGCTTGAGCAGGGTCGACATGGCGCCGCCCATGCGCGCCATGCCGGACACCAGGTGTCCACTGGAAATCTCGCGCACGGCGTTGGTCAGCGACATGCCCGGCACCAGGATGATCAGGCTGGCCAGCACCACCGACTTGATCGCCAGCGGTACCACGAACGCACTCACCACGATCGCCACCGTGGTCGCCACCAGCGCACAGATCGCGTCGCTGGCCACCGCCAGCCGCGGCCGGCTGGCCGCCAGCAGGGTGATCCAGCCGATCATCACGCCGATCGCGCCGGCCACCACCAGGTCCACCCAGGAACTGTGCAGGAACAGCGCCGCGATGCCGGCTGCGGACAGGCCGTAGCTGGCGACCGAGCCGATCTTCTCGCGCCGCGTGTCGGGTCGGCCCAGTTCGCGCAGCAGGCGGAAGCCCTCGCGCAGGCCCAGCTCGCCGGCGATCGCGCGGTCGGCGATGTCGTCGGCTTCGCACAGCCGCTCGAGATTCACCTCGCCCGGCGCCAGCCGCATCACCTGGGTGGTCTGCGCCACGCCTTCCTCGCCCTGGGCCAGGTCGGCGAACGAGATGATGATCGCGGTGGGGCTGGACCAGACGTCGGCGGACAGCCCCAGCCGCTGCGCCGCGCCGGCAATGGCCATTTCCAGCCGCGGCGCCGAGGTGCCGTACTGGTGCAGCCGCCGCGCCAGTTCCAGCACGAACGCGATGCGCGTGGCCGACGCCGTGGTGGCGAACTGCTGCTGGCTGATGGTGTCGCCTGCGCTCATGCCGCCGCGCGTACCCGCAGCGTGGCGCCTTCCACCGCGACCACTTCCACCGTGGTGCCCAGCGGCAGGTCCGGTCCGCTGACCAGCCACTGGCCGTCGCCCACGCGGGCCTTGCCGCGGCCGTTGACGATCGGCTCGATCAGCTCGTAGCGTTGGCCGATCAACTGCTCGGCGCGACGGTTCAGCCGTTCGCCGCCGGGCGCGCGGCGTTCAAGCCGCGGCCGCAGCCAGCGCGCGTAACCGATGCACGAGGCAAACGCGAGCAGGCCGAACAGGATCGCCTGCGCCAGCAGGCCCAGCGTCGGGTCGATCCACAGCACCACGCCCATCGCGGCGGCCGCCAGGCCGATCCAGAGCAGGAAATAGCCGGGCAGCAGCAACTCGCCGGCGATCAGCAGCAGCGCCAGGATCCACCACAGGTAATGCGTCGAGAGCTCCCACATCGTCGTGCCCTCAACGCAGCGGCGGCTGGATGGCGGCCGGCTTCTGCTGCTGGCCGAGCGACTCCTTCGCCAGCTCGGCGATGCCGGCCAGCGAACCGAGGATGCCGGTGGCCTCGATCGGCAGCAGCAGCATCTTCTGGTTCGGCGACTTGGCCATCTCTTTCAAAGCCTCGACGTAGTTGTTGGCGACGAAGTAGTTCAAGGCGTTGACGTTGCCGCCGGCGATCGACTCGGACACCATCGTGGTCGCCTTCGCCTCGGCCTCGGCTGAGCGCTCGCGCGCTTCGGCGGCGCGAAACGCGGCTTCCTTCTCGCCTTCGGCGGCCAGGATCACCGACTGCTTCTCGCCTTCGGCCTTGAGGATCGCCGCCTGGCGGAAGCCCTCGGCGTCGAGGATGTTGGCGCGCTTCTCGCGCTCGGCCTTCATCTGCCGCGCCATCGCATCGACCAGGTCGCGCGGCGGCGAGATGTCCTTGATCTCGATGCGGTTGACCTTGACGCCCCACGGATGAGTCGCCTCGTCCACCACGCCGAGCAGCTTGGCGTTGATCGCGTCGCGCTGGCTCAGGCTTTCGTCCAGGTCCATCGAGCCGAGCACGGTGCGGATGTTGGTCATGATCAGCGCCAGCGCGGCGCCTTCCAGGTTGGCCACCTCGTAGGCTGCCTTGGCCGCGTCCAGCACCTGGTAGAACACCACGCCATCGACGCGCACCACCGCATTGTCCTTGGTGATCACGTCCTGGCTGGGCACGTCCAGCACCTGTTCCATCATGTTGATCTTGCGCCCTACCGCCTGGTAGATCGGGATCAGGAAATGCAGCCCCGGACTCAGCGTGCGGGTGTACTTGCCGAACGTTTCCACGGTCCACTCGTAGCCCTGCGGCACGATGCGCACCAGCTTGGCCACGCCGATGACGACGACGGCCACGATGACCAACGCAAGAAGCTGTCCCATTGCCCACCCCATGTCCATGAAGAAGGCCTGAGTATAGGCGAGCCCGTGCCGCTTCGAGCGCTACCGGGCCGCCGGTTGCGGCAGGCGCAGGCTGACCCTGAGGCCGCCGCCTTCGCGGTTGGCCAGCAGCACGCGGCCGCCGTGCGCCTCGGTGATCTCGCGTGCCAGCGCCAGGCCCAGCCCGGTGCCGGAACGCTTGGTCGAATAGAACGGCAGCAGCGCCTGCGCCAGCACCGTCTCGCTCATGCCGGGGCCGCGATCGGCCACCTCGATGCGCAGTTCGTTGCCGACATCCAGGATCGACAGCGTGACCTCGTCGCCCGGCCCGCCCGACTCGTGCGCGTTCTTGATCAGGTTGATCAGCACCTGCTCGATCTGCACCGCATCGAAATGTCCCGGCCGCGCCGGCACCGGCGTCGCCAGGCGGTACTGGCAATGCAGCGCCAGGCCGTCGAGGAACGGCTTCCACTCGATGTCCACCGGCTGCGGCGTGGGCAGCTTGGCGAAGCTGGCGTAGCCGGCGATGAAGCGGTGCAGGTGCAGCGCGCGTTCGCCGATGGTGGCGAACACGCCGGGCAGCCGCTCGACCTGGCCGCGGCGGGCCAGCTCCGCGCCGGAGTGCGCCAGCGAAGTGATCGGCGCCAGCGAATTGTTGAGCTCGTGGCTGATCACCCGGATCACCCGCTTCCAGGTCGCCACCTCCTGCCGCGACAGCTCGCGCGTCATGCGCCGGAACAGGTGCAGCCGGTGCGGCCGGCCCTGCAGCCGGAACGCGCGCTGCGACAGGTGGAAGGTTTCCTCGCTGCCTTCCATCTCCACGCTGAGCAGCGCGTCTTCGCCGCTCTCCACCGCCTTGCGCAGCGCTTCGGGCGCCTCGGTCAGCAACTCGGCGAAGTCCAGCCCGACCAGGGTGCGGCCTTCGTTGAACAGGTGCCGCGAAGCAATGTTCGCGTAGGCCACCTTGCCGATCGCATCGGTCAGCACCAGCGCCACCGGGGTGTTCTGCACCACCGTGTCCAGCAGCAGCTCGCGCTGCACCAGGTGCTGGCGCTGTTCGCGCAGGGTGTGCCCCAGCGCGTTGTGCATGCGGATCAGCTCGCCCAACTCGTCGCGCCGGTCCACCGCGATCGAGAAGCTGAAATCGCCGTCGCGATAACTGGCCACCGCGCCCTCCAGCGCACGCAGCAGGCGGCTCACCGGCGCCATCACCCGGCCGGCCAGCCAGAACGACAGCGGCAGCAGCACGATCACGCTGGCCAGCAGGCCGCCGTAGATGCCCAGCTGCATCGGCGTGCGTATCGACAGCGCCAGGTCCTTGCGCAGCCATACCAGCAGCTGCGGCAGCGGCCACTGGGTGACGCCGGCGTAGATCAGCGCGCCGGCCAGGCCGGCCACGGCCAGCAAAAAGGTCAGGCGCCCCTGCAGCGAATTCAGGCGACGCCACATCGGCTGTTCTCATCGACGGGGGAAAGCCGGCTCTGAGCCTGTGAAAAATCGCGCTTCCTGCGCAATTTTTCAGCCGCGAGTCCGGCGCATGTGTGCATGCCATCCATCGCATGCACCCTGCGGGCCAGCCTGCGGCTGTTCAAGTCCGTTCCTGACGGATTTGTCCGGACTCGCTCACGCGAATCAGGCACGTGCGTGCCCGATTCGCGCCCGGCCATCGGGCAACTGCTCCTGCGTTGCCTCAACATCGGGCATCCATGCCCTCGCCGTGGCCGGACCGAGAGGCTGAAAAATTCACAGCCTCTCAATGGCACCTGGCGTCCATCGGGGTCATCGCGCAGTCGAGCGGCGGCCGTCCACCCACCCAGGCGCGCTCGGTGCCCAGCACCGCGGCACGGTCCATCGGACGCGGCGGCGGCTTGTTCAGCACACCGCCATCGCTGCCGTCGCTGAACCTGAACGGGCTTTTCGTCGATGCCGCCAGCACCGTCGGCGAACCGAGCCGATACCGGGCCGGGCTGGTGGCCGTGGGCTGCAGCGTCCAGCCTTCGCGGGAACCCGATGGCACCTGCCCCATGGCCGCGCCGGCCGTCAGCCAGGCGGCAACAAGCATGATCCGGCGATATCGCATGACGCCTCCCCTGCTGGATACATGCAGCCATCTTTCTACGCCTTCCCGTCGAGGACAAGCATCGCCGTCACAGATCGCTCAAGCCGTGCTCGCCAGGCCGTAGCGCTCCATCCGCCGATACAGCGCCTGGCGCGACAGGCCCAGGCTTTGCGCGGCGCGGCTGACCACGCCATCGGCCTTGTGCAGTGCGGTCTCCACCGCCTCGCGGCTGGGTTCGTCGAGGTTGCGCGCGGCGGCCGTCGCATGCTGCGGCAGGTTCAGCAGCTCGGGAGTGATCGGATGGCCGTCGGCCAGCAGTGCAGCGCGCTCGATCGCGTTCTTCAGCTCGCGCACGTTGCCCGGCCACGGGTAACCCAGCAGCGCCTCGCGCGCGGCGTCGCCGAGTTCGGCGCGGCCGCCCAGGAAGAATTCGGCCAGCGGCAGGATGTCGTCGTTGCGCTCGCTCAGCGGCGGCAGGTTCACCTCGATCACGTTGAGCCGGTAGTACAGGTCCTCGCGGAACGTGCCGGCCTGGATCATCGCCTTGAGGTCGGCATTCGTCGCCGACAGCACGCGCACCTTGGCCTGGCGCGTCTTCCCCGAGCCCAGGCGCTCGAACTGGCCGGTCTCCAGCACGCGCAGCAGCTTCATCTGGCCGGGCAGCGGCAGGTTGCCGATCTCGTCCAGGAACAGCGTGCCGCCGTCGGCCAGCTCGAAGCGGCCTTCGCGCGCCTTGTTCGCGCCGGTGTACGCGCCGGCCTCGGCGCCGAACAACTCGGCCTCGATCAGCTCGCCCGGCAGCGCGCCGCAATTCACCGCCACGAACGGGCCGCGCTTCACCGCCGAGTTCGCGTGCACGATCGCGGCGATGCGCTCCTTGCCGGTGCCGTTCGGGCCGGTGATCAGCACCGGTACGTCGGAGCGGGCGATCTGGCAGGCCAGGTCCAGCGTGCGCGCCATCGCCTCGGAAGCGAACACCAGGCCGTCCAGTTCATATTTGCGTTGCAACTGCTCGCGCCGCTGGCGCCGCTCACGGCGGCTGCGGCTCACCTCGCGGGTCGACTCGGACAGCTCCAGCAGGTTCTCCACCGTGGCCAGCAGCTTGTTGTCGTCCCACGGCTTGGCCAGGTAGTCGGCGGCGCCGGCCTTGACCAGCTCCACCGCGGTCTCCAGGTGCGTCCACGCGGTGAGCAGGATGACCGGCAGGTCCGGATGCCGCTCGCGGATCGCCCGGAACAGCGCCACGCCCTCCTCGCCCGAGGTGGTGTCGGCGGTGAAGTTCATGTCCTGGATCACCACGTCCACCGCCTCGCGCTGCAGCAGCGCCAGCCCCTCGTCGGGCGTCAGCGCGGTGAGCGGACGGATCTCGTTGAGCGAAAGCGCCAGCGACAGCGCCTCGCCCACGGCCGGGTTGTCGTCGATGATCAGTACGGTTCGCATCTTTCTTCTGCACATGCGGACATGGATGCCGCTCCGGCCTGAAAGGTTGCCATGACTATGGTCATGCGTATACCTGCAGATTCGTCTTTCATACCGACCGCGTCGCCACCACCGGTGGCACCGCCGCTGCGCGCAGCGCGGGGCCAAGTACGGCCAGCTGACCCAACGCCCACAGCAGCAGCGCGCCGACCGGCAGGTAGTACAGCGGCAGGCGCGGCAATTCGTAATTCGTCATCAGCGCGAGATTCAGCGCGAATGCCAGCAGCATGCCAAGTACGATGCCGCCGCTGACGATCAGGAAGTTCTCGGTCTGGAAGTAATGCAGGATGTCGCCGCGGGTAGCGCCCAACGCGCGGCGGATGCCGATCTGCCGGCGCCGCTGCTGCACCCAGAAGCTGGCCAAGCCGACGATGCCCAGCGCGGTGACCAGCAGCAGGGCGGCGATCACGCCGACCAGCAGGCCAGCCATGGCACGGTCACCAGCGAAAAAAGCGTGCCGCAACGCCAGCATGGTGCCGCTGAAATCCTTCTCGACGACCACGGTCGGTGCAACACGCGCCATCAGCGCGCGCGCATCGCGCAATACCCGATCGGTCTGCTCCGGCGTCGTGCGCAATACGTAGACTCCGGCCAGATGCTTACCGGGATTGCCGGCCACCAGCAGGGTGTTGTGCTGGCTGTCCGGGCTCGGGTCCGGCCTCACCAGCGAAGCGTAGGTACCGATCACGCGATAACTGTTTTCGCCCGTGTACACCATCTTGCCCAGCGGGTCCTGGCCTGGCCACAGTTTCTCCGCATAGGCGGCATCAAGCATGACCGACGGCGATTCGGGCAGGAATTCGCCCATCGGCCCGTATTCGTCCGGATTGAACCAGCGCCCTTGCGCCAGCCTGAGACCCAGCGTGGCGGCAAATTCCGGGCCGCCGACATAAAAGTGTCCCTGCTGGGTGTAGTGCGGGTCGTCGGCGACCACGCGGAAGCCCATCTCGCCGGCGCGCTGCGTGAACGGCACGGCATTGCCGACGGCGACCGACTCCACGCCGGCGATACCCGCGAAACCGGCACGCAGGCGCGCGGCCAGATCCGTGGCATTGGTATCGTCGATGCCGTCCAGCCACAGCACGACCAGGCGATTCTGGTCGACACCGCTGTCGACGCGCATCATGTCGACACGGTTGGAGATGAGGAACAGTGCATTGCACAGGATCGCGCAGGCCAGCGCGATCTCCATGCCGATCAGGAACGCGGCGATGCGGTGACGGCGCAGGGCGGCGAGAATGGGCAGGATTTGCATGATGGATATCCAGTGCTCTTGTGAGGAGTGCGGCCATGGATGGCCGCTTTCACGCGCAGGAATGGCGCATTAAAGCGTCTTGAGCTGAAGAGCCGGCGCAACCCGGCTGGCTCGCAACGCCGGAAAGGCGCCGGCAATCAGGCTGGCGACAATCGCCAGCGCGAAAGTGAGCAGGAACATCGGCACGTTCAGCGTAACGATGTCCGCATACTCCACCGGTTGCTGTCGCACCAGCCAAAGGCCGAGCACGGTCAGCAGGAAGCCGAACACACCGCCGAGCAACCCGATGATGCCGGCCTCGATCAGGCACTGTTCGAAGATGGCGGTGCGCGAGGCGCCCAGCGCGCGACGCACGCCGATCTCGCCGCTGCGGCGCAGGAACTTGGCCAGCAGCAGTCCGACCATGTTGAACAGGCACACCAGCAGGAAGCCGAACGCGAACCAGGTTTGCAACTTGACGTCGCCCGGCACGACGTTCTGGTAGGCCATCCATTCGCTCAACGAGAACATGCGGGTATTGGCCGGATGAGTCAGGCGGCCGAGCTCGCGTTGCTGCGCGTCGTAGGCGGTGAGGTAACCCCTATAAGCCGCGGCCTTGGCCGGCGTATCCAGTTGCACCCACAACGCCACCGACTCGCATGGCGCGGTGGGCAGGTTCATCGGATCGGGCTTGGCCCAGCAGGTGTACCAGCCGAAGTTGCCGGCGTTGATGGCCAGCCCGGTCGGCAGCGGCAGGAACACGTCGTGCACCTTGCCGTAGAAATAAGAGGTATTGCCGCCGGAATTGCGCGCACCAGCCAACAGGTAGAACCGCGGCCGCGGGCGCCAGTGGTCGAGCACACCGACCACCTGCACGCTGGCTCCGTTGAGCACGATGCTGCGACCGACACTGTTGGCACCGCCGAACAGGCGCTGGTTGAGCACGTCGGAAATCACCACCTGGCGCACCCCGCGCGCCTCGTCGGCGGCAACCCAGGGGCCGCCATAGCGGAACGGCACGTTGAACATCGGGAAGAAGTCCGAAGTGGTGCCCACGACGGTGGTCATGAAGGGCGACTGCCCGCCACCCGGCTGCACCTTGATGTTGCCGTCCATGACCATGGTCTGGCGATCGGCCCTGCCCGACTGCCACAGGTCGTGCGCAGAGATGTAGTCGAGCAGGTCCGGCGGCACCTTGCGTACGTCGGCGCCGGTTTCCGGATCCAGCTGCGGGTAATAGATGTGGCCGCTCTTGCCCGGAAGCGGATCGCCGGAGAGGAGGTACATCACGGTCAGCGTGGTCATGCTGGCGCCGATGCCGACCGCAATCGCGATCACCATCAATGCGGTGAGCATCTTGTTGCGCTTCAGGCTGCGCAGGGCCAGGTCGAGGTAGTAGGTGAACATGCACGGCTCCATTGAATTCAAACGTCCTTTCACGGCAACACCGGTGAGAGGACTTAAACCGACCGCGTCGCCACCACGGGTGGCACGGAGGCCGCTTTCTGCGCCGGCCCGAATACCGACGCCTGACCCAGCAGCCACAGCGACAGCGCACCGCCCGGCAGGTAGTACCAGGGCATGCGCGACATTTCGTAGTGCTGCATCAGATAGACGTTGATGCCGAAGGCCAGCCCCATGCCGATGGCCACGCCGGCGGTGGTCAGCAGCAGGTTCTCGGTCTGGAAGTACTGCATGATGTGGCCGCGCGTGGCGCCGACCGCGCGGCGGATGCCGATTTGCCGCCGCCGCTGGCCGACCCAGAAACTGGTCAGGCCGACGATGCCGAACGCCGTCACCGCCAGCATCACCACGCACACCAGCACCAGCATCCACGCCATGCTGCTCATGTCGGCGAAATATTTGTTGCGGATATCGCTGTAGGTCTGGCCCTTGGTCACCGCGCCGGGGTTGAGCTTGGCCAGCGTCTGCTCGGCCTCGCGCAGGATGCGGTCGCGGTCTTGCGGCGCGCTGCGGATCAGGTAGTAGGCCAGCACGCCCTTGGAACCGTCGGCGCTGAGCGGGTAATACGTGCTGTCGTAGGTGTACGGCCCGGAGTGGGTGCCGATCGCCGGGCGCAGCACATCGGCCACCACGCCGATCACGGTGTAGTAGTGCGGCATCGAATACAGCGTCTTGCCCAGCGCCGACTGTCCCGGCCACAGCTTTTTGGCCAGGCTTTGGGTGATGACGACCACATGGGTTTCCGGCAGGGGCGCCGTGTCGAACTTGCTGCCGGCGTATTCGTCGCCGTTGAAGAAACGCCCCTGCAGCAGGCGCAAACCCAGCGCCTGGTCGGCGCCTTCGCCGACGAAGTACAGCGAGACGTTGTGGCTCTTCTGGTCGCTGATGGTGGCGTCGGGATCGAGGCCGAAACTCCAGCCCCAGTTGTTGTGGCTGAGCGGCAGCGTGCTGGTCACCGCCACCGCCTGCACGCCCGCGATGCCGCGCAGCGCAGCGAGGTTGCGCGGAATGTCGCTGCCGACCAGCTTGTCGTCGGTGCCGCGCAGAACCACCGTGGCGATGCCCGGTTCGTCGATCGCGTTGCCAAGGTGGATGTCGGACACGCGCTGGCTGATCATGAACACGGCGTTGCACAGCACCGCGCAGGCCAGCGCGATTTCCAGCACGATCAGGCAGGCGGGAATGCGGTGCTTGCGCAGGCTGGCGAAGATCGGACGGATTTCCATGGCCACCTCAGGCAGCTTTCAGTTGCGGGGCCGGCGCCAACACGCAGGCGCGCCAGGCCGGCAGGATGCCGGCGATCAGGCTGGCGCCCAGGGCGACGACGAAGGTGAAAAAGAACATGCCCAAGTCGAGATGGGCGAGGCTGGCGTATTCCGCCGGCTGGTGACGGATGCCCAGCAGGCCGAGTTCGGCGAACAGCAGACCCAGCACGCCGCCGGCCATGCCGACGATGGCCGCCTCGACCATGAACTGGGTGAATATTTCGCGCCGGGTGGCACCCAGCGCGCGGCGCACGCCGATCTCCTGCGAGCGGCGCAGGCATTTGGCCAGCAGCAGGCCGACCGTATTGACCACGCAGATCAGCAGGAAGCCGAACGCCAGCCCGGCCTGCAGGCGCACGTCGTCGGGCACCACCTGCTGGTCGCGCAGCCATCCCATCAGATCGAGCAGTGCCGTCTCCGGCCGCTCGAAGCGGCCCTGCGCGATCTGCTGCTGCGCGTAGCCGGACAGGAAGGATCTGTAGTCCGCCACGGCGGTGTCATCAGCCAGTTCCACCCAGACACCGAGCCACATGCACGGCGCCGTTTCCAGATGCTTGATGTCGGTGACGGCCGCGTAGCATTCGGTGTCCTGCGGGCCCATGTCGATGGCTCGGGCCGTCCTCAGCGGCAGGAACGCGGCATCGCCATCGCCGTAACTGCGGCCACCCAGGTCCTGCGCGTAGAAGCGCGGCTGCGGCGCCCACGGTTTCAGCACGCCCACGATGCGGAAGTCGCGATCGTTCAGGCGGATGGTCTTGCCCACGCTGTCGGCACCGCCGAACAGCTTGTCGTTGAGAAAGCTGGCGATCACCACCAGCTGCGCACCGCTGTCGTCGTCCGCGGCGGTCCAGCCACCGCCGTACTGGAACGGCGCATCGAACATTGCAAAGAAATCCGCCGTGGTCATCACCGCGTCGCTGAAGAACGGGTGCTTGCCGCCCTGCTGCGGCAGGATCTTCGCCTGGCTCAGCGCCATCGCCGCCTGGCGCACGGCGCGGTGCGCGTGCAGAAGGTTCATCGCATCGACGTAGGTCATCGTCGGTGCCGGCTTGGTCTGTCCGACGATATAGCCGTCCTTCGCATTCGGATCGAGTTGCGGGTAGAACAGATGCGCGCTCTTCTGCGGCAACGGATCGCCGGACAGCAGCCGCAGCACGGTCAGCGTGGTGATCGTGGCGCCGATGCCCAGCGCCAGCGCCAGCACCATCAGCGTGGTAAGTACCTTGTTGCGCCTGAGACTGCGCAGGGCCAGGTCGAGGTAATAGGCAAACATGACAGCGCTCCGTTGAGTTCAAATCCCTCCCCGTGACCCGTCTCGGGGAGGGGCTTCCAGCAATCACACCGACCGCGTCGCCACCACCGGTGGCACCGCCGCGGCGCGCAGCGCCGGACCGAGCACCGCCGCCTGCCCGATCAGCCACAGCACGATCGCGCCGACCGGGAAATAGACGGCCGGCAGTCTCGGCAGTTCGTAGTGCAGCATCAGGAACAGGTTGATGCCGTAGGCCAGAACCATGCCCAGAGCGATGCCGATCGTGGCGAGCAGGAAGTTCTCGGTCTGGAAATAGTTGAGGATGTTGCGGCGGGTCGCGCCCAGCGCACGCCGCACGCCGATGGTGCGACGGCGCTGCGCCACCCAGAAGCTGGCCAGGCCGACGATGCCCAGCGCGGTCACGGCGAGCAGCGCGACGATGACGCCGACCAGGATGCCGGCCATCGCGCGGTCGTTCCGGAAGAAATCGCTGCGGATGTCGTCGAGCGTCTCCTTCTTGAGGATGATGCGATGCGGATCGGCCTTGCGCAGCACCTTGGCCGCGCCTTCCAGCACGCGATCGCGCTGTTCCGGTGCCGTGCGCAGCACATAGCGCGAGGCGCTGGCGGTGCTCATCCGCAGCGGGAAGACCATCGTCCACTGCGCCGCGTCATCGCCCATGAAAAGCGATGGCCGGATCAGCGCCTGCATCACACCGATCACGCGTACCGATGTCTCGCCGAGATAGATGTTCTTGCCCAGCGCGCTCTCGCCGGGCCACAACCGTTCCGCCATCGCCTGCGTGATGATCACCGAGCCCACCTTGTTCTGCAGGTCGGGATCGCTGCGCATGGCGTCGAAGTCCATGTATTCGTCGGCATTGAAATCGCGCCCCGCCACCAGCCGTGCACCGTAGGTCCCGATCAGACTTTCTCCCATGTACATGGTGGCATTGAGCGTGGGCAGCTTCTGCGTCGGGTCGAGCTTGATGCTGGTGTTCGACGAGCTGTTGGTGAACGGCACCTGGTTGACCAGCGCCGCCGCGGTCACGCCGGGAACCTGCCGCAGCAGCGCCAGGTCTTCCTGCGCGCGTGCCTTGGCATTGGCCGGCTTGCCGATGTTGGCGACCTGGAGCTGCACCAGCTCGTGCTCGGCCACGCCGCTGACCATCTTGTTGCGTTCCAGGCGCTGGCTGATCAGGAACACGGCATTGCAGACGATGGCGCAGGTCAGCGCGATCTCCAGGATCAGCAGCAGTGCGGGGATCTTGTGCCGGCGCAAAGTAGAGAGGATCGGTCCGAGTTCCATGTCAGTTGCTCTTCAGTTGCAGCGCGGGCGGAATCAGGCAGGCCCGCCAGGCAGGCAGCAGGCCCGCCAGCAGGCTGGCCACGACGGCGGAGACGAACGTCGCCAGCAGCATCGGCAGATCCAGGTGCGCCAGCGCGGCGTAATCCGAGGGCTGCCTGCGCACCAGCCACAGGCCGAGTAGCGCCAGCAGCAGGCCGCCGATGCCACCGACCAGGCCGACCGCACCGGCTTCGACCAGGAGCTGCGCAAACAGCGAACGACGCGAAGCACCGAGTGCACGCCGCACGCCGAGTTCGCCCGAGCGGCGCAGGAACTTGGCCAGCATCAGCCCGACCGTGTTGACCAGGCACACCAGCAGGAAGCCGAACGCCAGCCATGCCTGCAGGTGCACGTCGCTGGGCACCACCTTGTTGTAGTCCAGCCAGCCCATCAAGTCGGGCAGGCGGACATTGGCCGGCCGCTGGAAACGGCCCAGCGTTTTCTGTTCCCGCGAATAGTTCAGCAGGAACTCGCTGTACGCGGCCGCGTCGGCCGGCGTGTCCAGTTGCACCCAGAACTGCAGCCAGGTGCAGGTGGCGATTTTCATGTTGTCGCCCGAGCCCTTGCCCCAGCAATCGGTCGAGCCATTGCGGGCGAACTTCAGGTCCGTCGCCGTAGTCAGCGGCACGAATACGCCCTCGTCGGAGGAATAGCTGCCGGTGTTGAGGTCGTAGAAGTGCGGTGTCGGCCGCCAGGCGTCCAGCACGCCGACGATGCGGAACGCCACGTCGTCCATGCGCAGCGTCTGTCCGGTGCTGTCCTTGCCGCCGAACAGCTTGTCGTTGAGTTCGCGGGTGAGCACGGCCACGCGCGCGCCGGCCTCGTCGTCGGCCGCGTTCCAGCCTTGTCCGTAAAGGAACGGCACCTCGAACATCGGGAAGAAATCGGCAGAGGTGTAGCGCGCGTCCTCGAAGAACGGATCGATCGAGGACTGCGCCGGCTGGATCGGCACGGCGCCGCCGGTCATCAACGCCTGGTAGCGGGCGCGCTTGGCGTGCAGCAGCGCCATGCCGTCGATCCAGCTGACCTGCGCCGGCGGATCGTCCTGGGGCTTGTAGCCGTCCATGTCCTGCGGATCCAGCTGCGGATAGAACAGCTTGCCGCTCTTGTCCGGCAGCGGATCGCCCGACAGCACGTGCAGCACGGTCAGTGTCGTCATCGACGCGCCGATGCCCAGCGCGATCGCCACGACCATGAGTGCAGTGAGCGCCTTGTTGCGCCTGAGGCTGCGCAGTGCCAGATCGAGGTAGTAGCCGAACATTCCATGCGCTCCGTCGTTCTTGTCCCCTCCCTCCCCTGCGACCGAAGGCAATCCCTTTTCGGGACAAGCAAGGAAGGGCGTGAAAAAAGCTCAGGCCGCCCGCGTCGCCACGACCGGCGGCACGTTGGAGGCGCGCCGCGCCGGTGCGAATACCGCAGCCTGGCCGATCGCCAGCATCGCCAGCACGCCGGTCAGCACGTACGGCAGCGGGATGCGGGTCATCTCGTAGTGGCTCATCAGCCACATGTTCAGGCCCAGCGACAGCAACACCCCGATCACCACGCCGGCGCCGGCGATCAGCAGGTTCTCGATCTGGAAGTAGCGCAGGATGTCGATCTTGCGGGCGCCCAGCGCACGCCGTACGCCGATCTGCCGATGCCGCTGGCCGACCCAGAAACTGGTCAGGCCGACGATGCCGGCGGCGGTGACGCAGAGCAGGATCAGGCAGATCACGCCCATCAGGATCGCCATGCCCACGTCGGCCCGATAGGCCCTGGCGCGGATCTCGGAGAACGGCTTGACGCTATCGTCGTCGAGCACGCGCATCGGGTTCACCTTGTACAGCGTGGGCGCCACCGCGCGCATCGCGGCGTCCAGCCGGCCGGGCTTGGCGCGCACGGCATAGCGCGCGAAGTTCGCGTCCAGCCGGGTCGGTATCAGCGTCGAGTACCACGCAAAGTCGTTGCCCCAGCTGCCAGTGGCGGGGATCTGCATGCGCGCCACCACCCCGATGATGGTGGTGGGCGCATTGCTGCCGTCGGTGTACATCACCTTGCCGACCGCGTCGCCCTTCGGGAACAGCTTGTCCGCCAGCTGCTGGGTGATGATGGCGACCGGGCGATCGCGCCGGTCGCGGAAACCCTGATGCTGCACGTCGCCGGCATTGAAGGCGCGGCCAGCCACCAGGCGCACTCCCAATGTGGACAGCATCTGCTCGTCGGTGAAGTAGTACGCCGTACGGGTATTGCCCTTGCCGCCCAGCTGGGCGCCCGGCTTGTGCGAAACCGAACCGGTCCAGGAGGAGTTGAGCAAGGGCAGCGAGTTGATCGGCGCCACCGAAGCCACGTCCGGCAGCTGGCGCAGGGCAGCGAGGTCCTCGCGCTGCATGGCGTCCAGTTTCTCCACGCCATCGGTGCTGTCGGCGTTGGGCGCGCCCACCCATTGCTGGCTGACCAAAAACAGGTCGCCCTCGTCCAGCCCGGTGGTGCGGTTCACGCGGTCGATGCGCTGGCCGATGATGAAGACCGCATTGCACACGATCGCCAGCGTCAGCGCGATCTGCAACGCGATCAGTACGGTGCCCGCCTTGTGCTTGCGCAGTGCGGCAAGAATGGGATGCAGTGTCATGTTCATGCTCCTCAATTGCTCTTCAACTGCCATGCGGGCTGCACGCGCGAGGCACGGAAGGTCGGATACAGGCCGGCCAGCATCGTGGCGACCACGGCCACAAGCAGGGTGAGCAGCAGCAGCGACACGTCCACCCGCGCCAGCGCGGCGATGTCCCTGGGCAGCACCCAGCCCACGCTGGCCACGCCCGCCCCGGTGAGCAACAGGCCCAGTACGCCACCCGCCAGGCCGACGATGCCGGCCTCGGTGAGGAACTGTGCGTAGATCGCGGCGCGCTGCGCGCCCAGCGCGCGACGTACGCCGATCTCGCCGCTGCGGCGCAGGAACTTCGCCAGCAGCAGGCCCACCGTGTTCACCAGGCACACCAGCAGCAACCCCAGCGCCACCAGCAACGACACCTTGGTATCGCTGGGCACCACGTGCTGGTTGTCCAGCCATGCCGGCAGATCGCGCAGGCGGCTGTTCGGCGCCCAGCGGAAACGCCCGGCCTGCTGCTGTTCGCGCGAGTAGTCGTTGAGGTAATTGCGATAGGAAGTCGCCGCCGCGGCACCGTCCAGCTCGGCCATGTAGGCGATCCACACGCACTCGGAATGCTGCAGGCCGACGAAACCCGACTCCTCGGGCACCGCATTGCAGTTCGTGTTGCCGTCGTTCGGCATGGACGTCTGGATGGCCGTGAGGAACGGCAGGAACACGTCGTCGCCGGTGGTCGAGAAACCGCCGGTGTTGACCACGTCGTAGAAGCGCGGCTGCGGGTTCCAGTCATCGAGCACGCCGACCACGCGGTAATCCTTGCCCTCGATGTTGACGGTCTTGCCCACGCTGCTGGCGCCGCCGAACAGCTTCTGGTTGAGCTTGGCGCTGATCACCACCACCGTCGCACGATTGGTGTCATCGCTTTCGCTCCAGCCGCTGCCGTACTTGAACGGCACGTCCAGCATCGGGAAGAACTCGCCATATACCGCATGGCCGCTGACGTTGAGCGGGTGCTTGCCGGCCTCCGCCGGCACCACCGACGGCGAGACCTGGTACATCGCCGACTGCCGCTTCGCGCGATGGTCGCGCATCAGCGCCATCGCGTCGGCGTAGCTCATCGCGTTCGGCGGCTCGCCGTCGTCGCTGCGGCCGTTCGGCCCCCAGTTGTCGATCTGCGGCACGAACAGCTGCGACGACTTCCACGGGATCGGGTCGCCCGATACCGCACGGAACACCGACCAGGTCGTCATCGACGCGGCCACGCCGAAGCCGATCGCCAGCACCATCAACGCGGTCAGGCCCGGACTGCGCCTGAGGCTGCGCAGCGCCAATTCGAGGTAGTAGCTGAACATGCGCATCTCCAGAGTTGGCCTCTCCCTGGCGGGAGAGGCGGTATTCGTCACACCGAACGTGTCGCCTCCACCGGCGACACGCGTGAAGCGCGCAGTGCCGGTCCCAGCACCGCGCCTTGGCCAAGCAACAACAGCACGACCACGCCGCTCACCACATAGACCAGCGACAGTCGCGCCATTTCAAACTGGGTGACCATCCACAGGTTGATGCCGATCGCCAGCACCGCCCCGACCAGTACCCCGCCGAAGCCGATCAACAGGTTCTCGGTGAGGAAGTAATGCAGGATGTCGCCGCGAGTGGCCCCCAGCGCGCGGCGCACGCCGATCTGCTTGCGCCGCTGGCCGACCCAGAAGCTGGTCAGCCCGACGATGCCGGCGGCGGTGATCGCCAGCAGCACCACGCTGATGATGCCCATCAGGATCGCCATGCCTAGGTCGCGTTCGTAGGCACGCTGGCGCACCTGGGCAAAACTCATCACGCCATCCTTGCGGTCGATGATGCGCATGCGGCTTTGCGCATACAGGGCCTTCGGCGCATCGCGCATGGCGGCGTCGAGCTGGCCCGGTCGCGCGCGCACGAGGTAGTACGTGTAGTCGTTCAGCAGCCGCGCCGGCACCAGCACGGCGTTGTACGCGTACGCGTTGGCCCAGCTGCTGATCATGTGCGCCTGCAAGGTGTCAGTGATGCCGATGACGGTGGCTGGCCCCCGCCCCATCGACACATAGATGGTCTTGCCCAGCACCGAGCCATCGGGATACAGCCGCCGCGCCAGATCCTTGCTGATGATCACCTGCGCGGCATGCATCGCGTCGCGCGGTCGCTGCGCACCGATTTCGCTGGCGGTGAAATTGCGCCCCGCGATCAGGTGCGTGCCCAGCGTGGCCAGGGTGTGGTCGTCGGAAAAGAACATCGCCGCGTCGGTGGTCATCTTGACCTGGTCGGGCTGCAGCTTGATGAAGTTGTCCCAGCCACTTCCGCGCAGCGGAAAACTGTTGGTCGGCGCGGCGTCCTGCACGCTGCCGAGCTGGCGCAGCGCGATCAGGTCCGCCTGCATCTGCGCGTCGATGCGCTGCGCGTCGGACTTGTCGGTCCAGTCGCTGCGGATCACGAACAGGTTGGCTTCATCCACGCCGCTGGGGCGCGACATCCGCGCCGTACGCTGCTGGATGATGAACAGCGCATTGCAGACGATCGCCAGGGTCAGTGCGATCTGCAGCGCGATCAGCACGGTGCCGGCCTTGTGGTGGCGCATCGCGGTGAGGATGGGTTTGATCTGCATGGTCGTTGCCCTAGTTCGACTTCAGCTGCCACGCCGGCTGCACCCGCGCGGCGCGCCAGGTCGGATAGAACGCGGCCAGCACGGTGGCCACGATCGCCACCAGCAAGGTCATCGCCACCAGCGAGAAATCGAGATGCGCGAGCCGGGCGATCTCCGGCTCGAACAGCAGGCCGACACCAAGCATGCCCAGCGCCGTCAGCAACAGGCCCAGCACGCCGCCGGCCAAGCCCACGGTGCCCGCCTCGACCAGGAACTGGTGGTAGATCTCGCGTCGCGGCGCGCCGAGCGCGCGGCGCACGCCGATCTCGGCGGCGCGGCGCATGAACTTGGCCAGCAGCAGGCCGATCGTGTTGACCAGGCAGATCACGAAGAAACCCAGCGCCACCAGCAGCGAGATGCGGCTTTCCGGCGGCACCACATGCTTGTAGTCGAGCCAGTCGTTGACGTCGCGCAGGCGCACGTTCGGCGCCCAGTGGAAGCGGCCGGCACGCTGCTGCTCGGCGGCGTAGTTGGTCAGGAATTCGCGATAGTCTTTCGCGGCGGCCTGGTCGGCCAGTTCCACCCACACCGGCACCCACACGCATTCGCCATGCAGCCATGCGTCCCGGCCGGCGCCGAAATCCACGTTGCTGCCGCAATTGTTGCGTCCGGCAGTATCCATCTGCACGTCGACCGCACGACTGAACGGCAGGTACAACTGCACCGGATCGCCGAAGCCGTTGCCGCTGAACAGGTCGTAGAAGCGCGGCTGCGGATCCCAGTGCGCGGTCACGCCGACGATGCGGTAGGTATGCCGGTCCATGGTGATCCCGCGACCCACGCTGTCGGCGCCGCCGAAAAGCTGCTGGTTGAGCTCGTGGCTGATCACCGCCACCGCGGCGCGCCCTTCGTCGTCGCTCGCATGCCAGGCGCCGCCGTACTCGAACGGCACCTCGAACATGCTGAAGAAATCCGCATTGGTGGCGTAGCCATGGGCGATGAACGGCAGGCTCTGGTCGCCCTCGGGAAGCACCGACGGCGCCACGTAGTAGAGCAGCGTCTGGCGCGTGGCCTTGTGTGCCGCGACCAGCGCGGTGGCGTCGGTGTAGGTGAGCGCTTCCGGCGGTTCGCCCCCGTCGTTGTATTGCGGGCCGCGGTTGTCGACCAGCACCGTGTACAACTGCGAGGACTTGCCGGGAATCGGGTCGCCCGACACCGCGCGGAACACCGACCAGGTGATCATCGACGCCGCCACGCCAAAACCGATCGCCATCACCATCAACGCCGTCAGCGCCGGATGGCGGCGCAGGCTGCGAAGACCGAGTTGGAAATAGTAGGCGAACATGATCAGGATCCGGGATTTTGGGATTGGGGATCGGGGATTCGGGAAGCAGCGGATGCGCGAGCCGTGGCTCTCGCGAATCCCCAATCCCGAATCCCGGCCGCTCAGCCGTGGGCTTCGTCAGCGACATGCACGGTGTGGAAACGCGGGTCCTCCGACAGGTCCACCACCTGGCCGTCGATGATGTGCACGTTGCGTTGGGCGCGCGCGGCCAGTTCCGGGTCATGCGTGACCATCACGATGGTGGCGCCTTCGCGATGGATGTCCTCCAGCAGCTCGAGCACGCTGCGCGCCATCTGGGTGTCCAGGTTGCCGGTCGGTTCGTCCGCCAGCAGCAGGCGCGGCGAGCCGGCCAGCGCACGGGCGATCGCCACGCGCTGCTGCTGGCCACCGGAGAGTTCGGCCGGGTAGTGCTTGGCGCGCGAGGCCAGGCCGACGCGCTCAAGCGATTCCATGATGCGCTGCTTGCGCTCGGCCGCCTTCATGCCGCGGTAGCGCAGCGGCACCTCGATGTTGTCGAACACGTTGAGGTCGGGGATCAGGTTGAACGCCTGGAAGATGAAGCCGATCTTCTCGTTGCGGATCTTCGAACGGGCGTTGTCGTTGAGGTTGCTCACCTCGATGCCGTCCAGGTGGTACTCGCCGCCGCTGAAGGTTTCCAGCAGGCCGGCGATGGTCAGGAAGGTGGTCTTGCCGGAACCGGACGGGCCGGTGACGGCGACGAACTCGCCCTCTTTCACGTCGATGTTGAAATCGCGCAGCGCGTAGGTCTCCACCACTTCGGTGCGGTAGACCTTGGACAGGTGGGTCATCTTCAGCATGGTTGTTCCTCGGTGGTTGGAGCTGGGATTCGGGATTCGGGATTCGGGATTGGGGATTGGGAATTCGGAAAAGCGGCGGCCACGCGAGCTTGTGCTCTTGCGAATCCCCAATCCCGAATCCCAAATCCCGGCTAGTTGCTGATCGCGACCGTGGCCGCGCCCTTGAAGCTGTCGGTGCCGGAGATCACGATGCGGTCGCCTTCCTTCAGGCCGTCGAGGATCTCCACCTTGTCGATGCTGGAGGCGCCGACGCGGATCGGGGTTTTCTTGGCGATGCCGTCGCGCACCAGGTAGGCATAGCTGCCGCCGGACTCGTCGACGAACGAGCCGCGCTGCACGGTCAGCACGTTGTCGCGCTTGTCCAGCAGCACGCGCACCGACAGGCGCTGGTTCTGCCGCAGCTGCTTCGGCGTCTCGCCTTCGAAGCGCAGCCGTGCGGCGACCTGGCCATTGACCACTTCCGGCGAGATCGCGCTGACCAGGCCCTTCCAGGTGTGGCCGTTGCCGCTGATCTCGCCGGACATGCCGATGCCGAGGTCGCGGGCGAAGCTTTCCGGCACCTGCATCTCCACCTGCAGCGCGGACAGGTCGATCACGCTGAGCAGCTGCGCGTCCTTGGCCACGGTGGCGCGCTCGGCGATGAACAGCTGGCCGACCTGGCCGTCCACCGGCGACTTCACGTTGAGGTCGTCGACCTGGCGCTGCAGGTCCTTCACCAGCAGCAATTGGCGCTCGTGCGCGAGCTTCTTCGACTGGATGTCGAAGTTGAGGCTGTCGTTGTCGAGGCCGAGGTTGGCCTTGGCATGCGTGGTGGCGATCTTTGCCTTGTCCAGCGCGTCCTTGGCCTTGTCCACGTCCATGTTGGACACCGCGCCCTTGGCATACGCCTTCTGGTAACGGTCGAGGTTGCGCTCGGCGGTGGTCTGGTCGATGACGGCGTTGTCGTAGGTTTCCTGCAGCGCGGAACGCTGCTTGCGCGCGTCGATCTGCGCGCGCCGGTATTCCACTTCCATCGCGTCGGCGTTGCTCTGTTCCTGCGCCAGCTTGTTGGTCAGCTCCGGGCTGACGATGGTGGCCAGCACCTGGCCGATCTTCACCGTGTCGCCGGCATGCACCTGCAACGTCACCGCGCCGCCGGAGGTGGCGTACAGGGTCGGACTGACCGCCGCCACCACCTTGCCCTCGGCGGCGATGTCGCGCACGAACGGGCCGCGTTCGACGGTGGCGAAGGCCAGCCGCGAACTGCTGACCGATTCGGACGCCGAGAACATCCGGCCGATGCCCGGCGCCAGCCAGGCCAGCAGCGCCAGCACGAGTACGCCGGCACCAAGCAGGATCAACCGGCGCTTGCGGTTGGGTTTGACCTCGACCAGTCGGTCTTGTGCGGAAGTGTCGCGGATCATCTATGCCGTTCCTGACCGCGGACAGCGCGGTTGCATGGGGACGTCTGCAATCCGCGTGCCACCCGACAACAACGGCAGAAACCAATGTCTTTCAGTAGCTTGCGTCGCATGCACGGCCCCGGCCGAGTGTCCGCGGACACCATGCGGACAATCGGACGAACGCGGCACGGTCAAACGCCATCGCCATTCCGGAAACGCGAAGGGCTCCGGTTCGCGCCGGAGCCCTTCGTTCCGAACAAGCGGCGTCTCCCTCCTAGAACTCCTGCTTGAAGCGGATCCCGAACGTGCGCGGCAGGCTGAAGCCGGTATAGACCTGTCCGTTCGGATACTGCGCAACGATACCGTGTGCTCCACAAACATCGACACCACACTCGGTGTACTTGTACTGCGCCGCGCGTTTGTCGAATGCATTGTTGACGTAAACGTCGGCCGACCAGCCGCCTCTCTGCACGCCGGCGGACAGATCGACGGAATTGTAGGCAGGCAGGTCACCGAGCAGTGCACGCTCGCTCAAGCGCAGGTCGGTCGTGCGTCTGCCGACATGGACAAGCGCCGCCTGGACGAAGGCGTCGTTGCCGCCAAGGCTGAAGGTGTAGCGCGCAATGAGGTTGCCTTTGAACCTGGGCGTGATCGGCAGCTGCGTACCCTTCGGAGCGAGCGGCCCGGCCACGACACTGCCGTCCTGCGGGTTGATCGAGCCGGCCGGGCAATCCGTGATCGGACGACCGTTGGCGTCGGTGAACCCGCAGTAGTTGGCGGTCAGTCGGGCGCGATACGCCGCGATCCCCGCCGTCAGCTGCAGGTTGTACGTGGCCTGCCAGTTCAGTTGCGACTCGAGACCGTCGATGCGGGCGGAGTTCGCGTTCTTGATTTCGGTGAGGCCGTTCGCACCGAGGATCGGGAACTGGAAGTCGTTCCATGTCTCACGGAACACCGCGCCGTTGAACGACACCCGATTGTCCAACCACGAAGTCTTCCAGCCCAGCTCCTCGTTGATCAGGAAATCGGCCTGGTACGGCAACAATGTGCCGCGCCGATTGACACCGCCAGGGCGAAAACCCTCGGACCGGGTCGCATAGATCATCTTGGTGTCGTTGATATTCCAGGTCAGGTTGTACTTGGTGAGATTTCCGCTTTCCCTCACTCTCTTGTTGAAGTCGGAACACGGTGCATCCAGGAACGGTTCGGGCGACACGCAGGCAGCCTCACCCTGGCTCGATGAAAAGCCTGCGGCGTAGCCGAAGTAGCCGTACAGTTGATTGCTGGTGCGGTAATAACGCTCACCGAACGTGCCGGTGAGCACGTCGGGAATGAAGTCCCAGGACAGTTCGCCGAACACCGCCTTGTCGCGGTCGTAGCGCACTTGTCGGGTCAGCCAGATCGTGTCGTTCCAGCCCGTGACTGACAGCGCGTCGGCCAGGCCATCGACCTGGTAATCCTGCATGATGTCGTGCTTTTGCTTCTGCCAGAACAGGCCCGTGACGAGGCGCAGCCGTTCGTCCGCCGGTGAGACAAGACGCAGTTCGTGACTGTTCTTGGTGTAGCGATCCCGGTCGCTGATATGCTGCGAGGGATTGATCAGCGCGCCGTTGTTGTCATAGAAGGATGCGCCGGAGCCATACAAGGCGTCGTACCAGAACCCGTAGTCAGTGTAATCGGTCTGCTCTTCCTGACTGCGTTTGAGGTGCGCATAGGCATAGGTCAAGTCGAAATTGCCGATCTTGCCTTGCACGGTCAGCGCGCCTTGCCACCAGCGATCATTGACGCGCTCGGGATAGAAGTGGGTAACGGCCAGATCGCCAACGACTGGATCGCTGGCAAAGTTGCCATGCGAGATCGTCTGCTGCCCCATCAGCATCGGGCTGATCGACCAGTTGTCGTCGAGGTCGACTTTCAGCGCCGCCCGTGCACCGCTGGTATTGGCGTCGTTGTAATTGTCCCTGGCATGTCCGACACACTGGAACGCCGAGGACGGCGAGGTCCCGCTCGGCGAGCAATTCGGTGCATTGCTGATGGTGATGCCCGAAGTGGGGAACGTGCGCGAGCCGGCCTTGTTGTCGATGTAGCCGGCATCATGCTCGCGCCAACCGACGATGCGTACCGCCGCGTTCTTGCTGATCGGGACGTTGAGCATGCCTTCGGCCGTATAGCCGATGCCGCCATGCGCCACAGTGTCCACACCCAGGCTGTAACTTGCCGCGTAAGCACTCGGATCGGGCTTGTTGGTGATGATGCGCAAGGCGCCGGCCTGGGCGCTGGCGCCGTACAGCGTGCCTTGCGGCCCGGCCAGCACCTCGATGCGGGCGATGTCGTACATGTGGATGTCGAGCGGGCCCTGGATCGTGGTGACCGGCTGGTCGTCGAGGTACACGCCCACGCTCGGCTGCGATCCGGAGTGGTTGGTGTTGCCGCCGCTGGCCACGCCGCGCATGTAGATGGTTGCGAAACCGGGGCCGGTGGCGATGCCGCCGCCGCCCTGCTGGAAGGTGACGCTGGGCAGGTACTTCACATAGTCGTTGAAGTTCTGTACGTGGAGCGCCTCGAGCTGGTCCGTCTCCAGCACGTTGATGCTGATCGGCACCTTCTGCAGGTTCTCGGTGCGCTTCTGCGCAGTTACGTTCACCACACTCAGCGTCGTGGTCTTCGGTTTTGCTGCCGGTGTCGCGGCCGACGCCTCGGCCTGCCCCGCATCCTGGGCGAAGCCCGGTGTGGCCATGGCCAGGCAGATCGCCGCCGCAAGCGGCAACCTGGCCAGCCCGACCCGCTGCGCCCCCGTGATCTTCTTGAATCTACTCGTGTGCATAAGCCCTCCCCTCGCAAGTCCACGACAATCCATCGGATTTAAGCCATCACTCCCATACCGGTACGTCGGGGTAGCTCTCCAGCACCGGCCCCAACGCCGATGCGAGCGGCCCCAACCATGATGCGTAGTGGCGCCAGTGATCCATCCCCTCGCGGTAGATCGGCTGGCGCACCTGTTCCGAGCTGGCCGTGCGCACCGGCCGCGGGTTCTGGAAAAACCGCAGGCACGATGCCTCGAACGGCAGGCCGCAATACTCGAGCAGGCGGCGCACTTCCCCCTCGGTGTCGTCGACCATGCGCTCGTACACGACGCGGTGGATGCGCCCGGGCAGCACCGCGTCGAAATGCGCCATCAGCGCGACATAGTCGCGGTAGTAGCGCCCCACATCCTCAAGGTCGTAGCTGAAGCCCTGGCCGCGCGCGAAGTGCTGCTTGAAGGCCGAGAAGCCGCAGGCCAGCGGATGCCTGCGCGCATCGATGATCTTCGCGTTCGGCAGCATCAGGTGGATCAGGCCGATATGCATGAAGTTGTTCGGCATCTTGTCGATGAACAGCGGTGCCGCGGTCTTGCGCTGGATCCGGGTGTGCGCGAGGTAGCGCTCGCCGAGCGCGCGCAGGGCATCGGCATCGAGCACTGCCAGTGCGCCGTGGTAGGGCATGGCGTCGTCGGCGTCGCCCTGCATGCGCAGCAGGCGCGCGATCGAGGTCACCTCGGGCAGCTCCATCGTGCCTTCGACCTGGCTGTGGCTGGACAGGATCTGCTCGATCAACGTGGAGCCGGCACGCGGCAGCCCGACCACGAAGATCGGGTCATGCGCCGGGCTGCCGGCACCCGCACGCGCGGCGAAGAACTCGCGGGTGTAGTGCGCGCGGATGTACTGCACCCGCGCGCTGGTGTCGTCGGCGCTGTAGTGCACCTGCGCGCGGCGGATCGCATTGCCCTGCGCGTAATGCCGGAACGACGGCTCGTACTCGCCGGCGTCTTCCAGCGCCTTGCCGACGGCGAACTCCAGGTGCAGGCGGTCGTCGTCGGCGAGATCCGCGCGCGCCAGCTGCCGGCGCATCGCGGCCAGTTCGTCGGCGCTGAAGCGGAAGGTCTTCAGGTTGGCCAGGCTCCACCAGACTTCGCCGAATGAGGGCTCGAGTTCCAGGCTGCGGCGATAGGCAGCGACGGCGCGCTCGGTGTGCCCGGCGGTTTTCAGCGCATGGCCGTAGCTCACCCACACTTTCGCATGGCGCGGGTAGTGTTCCAGCAGCTCGGCGTAGATGCGGATGGCGGGCTCGTAGTCGCCGATCCGGCACAGCACCACCGCCTTGAGATTGCGGTTGCCCAGATGTTCCGGATCGGCCGCCAGCAGCTGCTCGATCTGCACCAGCGCCTGCTCCGGCTGGTTGCTGCGATGCAGGACCAGCGCGTAGTTCTGGCGTGCTTCCTGGAAGCTGGGGGCCAGCTCCAGGCAGCGTTCGAGCAGATGCTGGGCGTCCTCGTTGCGACCCAGCCGGGCGGCGACCTCGGCGAACATGCGGATCGCCGCCACGTCGGTCGGCGCCTGCTTCAGGTGCTCGCGCAACAAGGCCTCGGCCTCGGGGATGCGGTTCTCGACCAGGGCGACGGCGGCGGTCAGCAGGCGCGGATCGCGGGTGGAATGACGCACGTGGCTGGCGTATGCCGCGTCCGCCGCCTCCTGATCGCCGGCCGCCATCAGGTGGTCGCCAAGCGCACGCCAGGCTTGCGGCAGGTCGGGCTTCAGCGCCACCGCGCGGCGCAGCGCCTGGATCGCTTCCTGCCCGCGTCCGCAGCGGCCCAGGGCCAGCCCCAGGTCGAAGTGGATCATGGCCCAGTTCGGCTGGGCCTGCGCCAGGGGAACGAGGATGTCGAGCGCGCCCTGCATGTCTCCCTGCAGCGAGCGCGCGGCGGCCAGCAACTGCAGTGCGGCCGGATGACCCGCGGCCACCTGCAGAATTTCGTCGAGCTGTTCGACCGCCAATGCCGGATCCCGCTCCAGCAGGCGTGCCGCGTGGGCCAGCGCCTGTTCCAGCGTACCGGTGGCCGGCGCACCCGTCACGGACGGCCCCGCCGTGACAATACGCCCTGCTGCCCGTACGGGTCGAGTCTCGCGCGGCAGCACAGCCGGGGCACAGCGCGTTGCATGGACGACAGCAGCTCCTCACGGGTATCGCTGCAATCTACAACCGAACCCGGCCGGTAGATAGTGGCGCTGGCAAATATGTCAGGGGTGCCCCGATCTGTACGGCACAGGCGGCACCGGTTGCCCCAGGTTCGGCGGAGGCGCTAGGCTGGATCGGGCAAACACTGCTGCGGGCGCGAGACGGCATGCGGGACATGGAATCCCCGGAAGACGGCTGCTCGTCGCGCCCATCACCCGGGGACCGAACCTGCTCATGCCTGCCGATACCATGGTCAAGGAACTCAACCGCGCGCACGCGCTGCCCGCCCGCTACTACGCCGGCGACGCAATGCTGGCGATGGAACAGCGTGCGGTATTCGCGCGCAGCTGGCAGTTGGTGGCCCACCAGGGGCAACTGGCCGAAGCGGGCGACCATGCCGTCGGCCAGATCGCCGGGGTGCCCATCCTGCTGGTACGCGGCGCGGACGGCGCGCTGCGCGCCTTCCCCAATGTCTGCCGCCACCGCGCGGGGCCGCTGGCGTTGTGCGACGGCAAGGGCGCGCGCGCCCTGCACTGCAAGTACCACGGCTGGACCTACACGCTCGAAGGCCAGCTGCGCAGCGCGCCGGAGATGCAGGACGCCTGCGATTTCAAGGTCGAGGACATCCGCCTGCCGCCGCTGCGCGTGCACGAATGGCAGGGCCTGGTGTTCGTGGCATTGGGCGACGAGGTGCCGCCATTCGACGAAGTCTACGGCGGCATCGCCGAACGCATCGCGCCGATCGACCTGTCAGCCATGCGCTACCTGCGCCGCGACAACTACGACATCGACTGCAACTGGAAGGTCTACGTCGACAATTACCTCGAGGGCTACCACCTCCCGCACGTGCACCCGGGCCTGTCCCGCGTGCTCGACTACCGCGCCTACGACACCGAGCTGTTCCCGTGGCATTCGCTGCAATCCTCGCCGCTGCGCAACAGCACCGAGCTCTACGGCGACGGCCAGGCGTTCTACTACTTCATCTACCCCAACGTGATGCTCAACATCATGCCCGGCCGGCTGCAAACCAACCGCATCCTGCCGCTGGGGCCGGACCGCTGCCGCATCGTGTTCGACTACTACTACGCGCAGGACGCCGGCGCCCAGGCCCGCATCGCCGCCGACCAGGCGTTCAGCGACGAAGTGCAGAACGAGGACATCGCGATCTGCGAAGCGGTGCAGAAGGGACTGGCGTCCGGCTTCTACGTTCCCGGCCGGTTGTGCCCGAAACGCGAGGGCGGCGTCTGGCATTTCCAGAACCTGCTGCGAGCGGCGTATGCCGGCCCCGCCGGCGAATCCGCATGAGCATGCGCCGCCCCGTCCGGCCACACCCCTGAACCGAAACCTGGCGGAAGCCGACATGCGCAACGGCAACACGATCGGCTTCTGGACCTGCACCGCGCTGGTCGTGGGCAACGTCATCGGCATGGGCATCTTCGTGCTGCCGGCATCGCTGGCGCCGTTCGGATTCAACGCGCTGATCGGCTGGATCATCGTGCTGGCCGGCTGTCTCGTTCTGGCCCGCGTGTTCTCGCACCTGGCCCGTGCCCTGCCCGATGCCGAAGGCCCGTACGGCTACATCCGCCGCACGCTGGGCGAGCTGCCGGCGTACATGGCGCTGTGGGCGTACTGGGTGTCGATGTGGCTCACCAATGCCGCGCTCGCCACCGGCGTGGTCGGCTACATGACGGTGGTGTTCCCGCCGCTGGGCGCGCTCCCGCCGGCACTGTTCGCGCTGTGCCTGCTGTGGTCGGTGGTGGTGGTCAACCTGTTCGGCGTGCGCACCGGCGGCGGCGTGCAGATCGCCACCACGGCACTGAAGCTGTTGCCGATGCTGGCGATCGCGCTGCTCGGCGGCTGGCTGCTGCTGACCTCGCCGGCAAGCTATACCGCGCACCTGCCGACCACGCCGATCACCCTGGCCGAGGTGATGGCGGCCTCGACTATCGCCCTGTTCGCGATGCTCGGCATCGAATCGGCCAGCGTGCCGGCGGCGCGGGTGGACGACCCGGGGCGCACGATTCCGCGCTCGACCATGACCGGCACCGTGCTGACCGCGATCATCTACATCATCGTCTCCACCGTGCCGCTGCTGCTGATCCGGCAGCAGGAGCTGGCCCAGGCAAGCGCACCGTTCGCGTTGCTGATGGACCGTTTCGCCGTCGCCGGTTCCGGGCGCTGGCTGGCGCTGTTCGTGGTGATCAGCGGACTGGGCGCGCTCAATGGCTGGACCCTGCTCGCCGGCGAACTGACCCGCACGATGGCCGTCAACGGCGTGCTGCCGGCGGTGCTGGCGCGCAACAACCGCCACGGCGCGCCGGCGGTGGCGCTGCTGGTGATCGGTGCGCTCGCCTCGGCGATGGTCTGGATGAGCTACAGCAAGTCGCTGGTGGCGGCGTTCACCTTCCTCACCCGGGTGGTGACCGCCGCCAACCTGCCGCTCTACCTGTGCTGCGCACTCGCGCTGATCGTGCTGTGGCGGCGGCGCAGCGCGACGTGCGCCACGCGCCGGGTGCTGCTGGTCGCCGTCACCTGCGTGGCGTTCGTGGTCTTCGCCTTCGTCGGCATCGGCCACGAGCCGTTCGTGTACGCGCTGGGGCTGATCGCGGCCGGCCTGCCGCTGTACGCGCTCATGCGCCTGCGCCGCAGGAACGCGCCACCCGCCGAGGTCATTCCGGAATGAGAGATCCGCGCTACGACATCCTGTTCACCCCGCTCAAGATCGGCCCGGTGACGGCGAAGAACCGCTTCTTCCAGGTGCCGCACTGCAACGGCATGGGCCACGCGATGCCGCTGGCGCACGCGGCGATGCGCGAGACCAAGGCCGAGGGCGGCTGGGCGGTGGTCTCCACCGAGGAGTGCGAGATCCATCCCAGCGGCGACCTCACGCCCTACGTCGAGGCGCGGCTGTGGGACGACCGCGACATCCCCGCGCTGGCGCTGATGTGCGACAAGGTGCACGCGCACGGCGCGCTGGCCGCGCTGGAGCTGTCGCACAACGGCCCCACCGCGTCGAACCTGTATTCGCGCGAGGTGCTGCTGGCGCCGTCGCACCAGCCGACCAAGTACGGCTACCCGCACCAGGCGCGCGCGATGACCCTGCACGACATCCGCGAATACCGGCGCTGGCATCGCGAGGCGGCGATCCGCGGCAAGCGCGCGGGGATGGACATCATCTACGTCTACGCCGCGCACGACCTGTCGCTGGCGATGCATTTCCTGCAGCGCCGGCGCAACCAGCGCAGCGACGAGTACGGCGGTTCCCTGGAGAACCGCGTGCGTCTGCTGCGCGAGGTGCTGCAGGACACGAAGGATGCCGTGGGCGACACCTGCGCGGTGGCGCTGCGCTTCGCCACCGAGGAACTGCTCGGCCCCGGCGGCGTGGAGCTGGCCGAGGCCAAGGACATCGTGGGCATGCTGGCCGAGCTGCCGGATCTCTGGGACGTGAACGTCGCCGCCTGGTACAACGACTCGGTGCCCTCGCGCTTCGCCGGCGAGGGTGCGCAGGAGCCGTTCATCGACTTCGTCAAGCAGACCACCAGCAAGCCGGTGGTGGGCGTGGGCCGCTTCACCTCGCCGGACACCATGGTGTCGCAGCTCAAGCGCGGCGTGCTGGACATGATCGGCTGCGCGCGCCCGTCGATCGCGGATCCCTTTTTGCCGCGCAAGATCGAGGAAGGCCGCGTCGACGACATCCGCGAATGCATCGGCTGCAACATCTGCGTCTCCGGCGACATGACCATCTCGCCGATCCGCTGCACGCAGAACCCGACGATGGGCGAGGAATGGCGCAAGGGCTGGCATCCGGAACGGATCGCGCCGAAGCGCTCGGCCAGCCGCGTGCTGGTGGTCGGTGCCGGGCCGGCCGGGCTGGAAGCCGCGCGTGCGCTCGGTCAGCGCGGCTATGAGGTGAGCCTGGCCGAAGCGCGCCGCGAGCTCGGCGGCCGCGTCACCCGCGAGGCGCGCCTGCCCGGCCTGGCCGAATGGGCGCGCGTGCGCGACTGGCGCATGGGACAGATCGACAAGTTCGCGAATATAGCCGTCTATCTCGATTCGGCCTTGACCGCACAGGACGTGCTCGACTTCGGCGCCGAGCACGTGGTGCTGGCCACCGGCTGCCACTGGCGCCGCGACGGCTATGGGCGCAGCAACGGTTTCGCCATCCCCGGCTTCGCGGGCAATTCCCGTGTGTTCACGCCCGACGACCTGATGGATGGCCACCTGCCGGAAGGACGCGTGGTCGTATTCGACGACGACGGCTTCTACTACGGCAGCGTCGCGGCCGAGATTTTGCGCCGGCGCGGCTGCGAGGTGACCCACCTGACCCCGGACGACAGCATCGCGCCGTGGAGCCAGCACACGCTCGACTACCGGCATATCCGCAAGCGGATGGCCAAACTCGGCATCGAGGCGATGGTATCGCAGGACATCATCGGCTTCGACGGCACGACCCTGACCGTCGAGGACGTCTGGACCCATCAGCGCCGGGAGCTCGCCTGCGACGCGATAGTCACGGTGACCGCCCGCGTGCCCGACGATGCGCTGTACCAGGAGCTGCGGCGGCGCGAAGCGGAATGGTCCGCCGCCGGCGTGCGATCGTTGCGCTGCATCGGCGACGCCGAGGCGCCCGGGCTGATCGCGCATGCGGTCTACGCCGGCCATCGCTACGCCCGCGAACTGGAGGAACCCGCCTCCGATGAGGTCGCGTTCAAGCGGCACTTCCATGCCGCCCACGCCGACGACCTGCGGCGCGAGACGCAGGCGCAGGAATCTCCCTGAAAACCGGCACGACCGCCGGCAGACGCAGCTAGCGGAACTGCCGATCGCGCCGCCCGGTATGCGCATGGACGATTCGCCCGGTCAGTTGCCGACCCAGCGGCGACAGCCCGCTGACCATCTCGCCGCGGAGCACGTCGAGACCGGCCAGCCGGCGTCGATGGAAACGCAGCGGGTACGCGTCGAGCGCCGGCAGATGCGGCGTATCCGGCATCGCGACCGTGGGTTCGCCGCCAGCCAGCAGGCGATCCCAGCCCAGGTAGTCGGTGTCCGGCAGCAGATGCAGGCGCACGCAGGGGCGGCCGGTTCGGTCCAGGCCGTCGACCCATTCGCGCGGTCCGTCCACCGCGATCACGCTGACCGCCATCAACCAGCGCACCCGCAGCAGCGGGGCCAGCCGCGGCGTTTCCACCAGCAGGCCGCGCGGCAGCGCCGACAACTCCGGTCCGCACGCCGCCAGCGGCATGTACAGCACGCTGTCGAGCGCCGGCAATGCCGCGACCAGCGGCGCCGGTGCGATCCGCAGCCAGCGCCGACACACGCCTGCACCAGAGGCTTGCAGGCGCCACGCCTGCCGTTGTCGCCACCATGGAATGAACATCGCCTGCCTCCAGCGACACGAGCCGGCGAGACCGCCCGGGCTCGGGGAAACGCGCGGGCCGTCTCGCCCGCTGCGCCGGGAAAACCGACCGCTGCGGCTACTTGGTCAGGATCAGCTTGTCGTTGCGGGTCAGGCGCAGGTGGTACTCGCTGCCCTGGTGCTGGATCACCAGCTCGCGCTCACCTTCCAGCAGCGCATGGCTGGAGACACGTCGGGCCGTCGCCGCGGCTGGAGCCGGCGACGGCAAAGCCGGCCGCGGGATCGCGCGTGACGGCAGCGGTTGGCGCAAGGACAGGACGGGCATCGGAATATCCGGAGGAAGCGGCGACGTCATTGATGATAATGATTCTCATTTGGCTGTCAACCACCCTCCTTCTTCAACCTGCCTCGACGATCCGCCGCATCCGCTGCGCCACCGCCGCATCCAGCCGCGGCAACAGTTCCAGCGCGTCCAGGTTCTGCTCCAGCTGCTCGCGCTTGCTGGCGCCGAGCATCACGGTGGAAACGTGCGGATTGAGCAGGCACCAGGCGATCGCCAGCTGCGCCAGGCTGGTGCCCAGCTCGGCGGCAATCGGCTGCAGCGCGCGCACCTTGTCCAGGCGTTCGTCGCCGTGGCCCAGCACGCTCTCGCGCAGCCACTCATAGCCGGGCTGGGCCAGCCGCGAACCGGCCGGCACGCCGTCGTTGTACTTGCCGCTGAGCAGCCCGGACGCCAGCGGCGACCAGATCGTGGTGCCCATGCCGTAGGCCTCGTACAGCGGCGCGTATTCCACTTCGACCCGCTCGCGGTGCAGCAGGTTGTACTGCGGCTGCTCCATCACCGGCGCGACCAGATGATTCTCGCGGGCGATCTGGTGCGCCTCGTGGATCGCCTCGGCCGGCCACTCGCTGGTGCCCCAGTACAGCACCTTGCCCTGGCGCACCAGCGTATCCATCGCCGCCACGGTTTCCGCGATCGGCGTGTCCGGATCGGCGCGATGGCAGAAATACAGGTCCAGGTAATCCACGCGCAGGCGCTGCAGCGCCTGGTGGCAGGCTTCCGTCACGTGCTTGCGCGACAGCCCGCGCTGGGTCGGCAGCGGCTTGTCGACCGCGCCGAAGAACACCTTGCTGGAGACGCAGTAGCTGTCGCGCGGAAAGCGCAGGTCGGCCAGCACGTCGCCCATCACCTGCTCGGCCACGCCGTTGTTGTAGGTCTCGGCGTTGTCGAAGAAGTTCACCCCGCGATCGTGCGCCAGCGCCAGCAGCTCGCGCGCCTGCGCGCGCCCGACCTGCTTGCCGAAGGTGACCCAGGCGCCGAACGACAGCGCGGAAAGTTGCAGGCCGGAGGTGCCGAGGCGACGGTAAAGCATGGGGATGCTCCTGTGACGGGAAAGACCGCCAGCATGTCCAATCCACGCGCGCGGCACAACGGCGTAATCTTGGGTTTTCCCCACGACAGGAGTTCGCCATGTCCTCGATCACGGGCTGGGCCGCCAGCGCGGCCGGCCAGCCGCTGAAACTGGCCACGTTCGACGTGGGCGCGCTGGGCGCCGAGGAAGTCGAGGTGGCGGTCGACTACTGCGGCATCTGCCACTCCGACCTGTCGATGATCGGCAACGAGTGGGGCAATGCGCGCTACCCGTTCATTCCCGGCCACGAAGTGATCGGCCGGGTCACCGCGCTGGGCGCGCAGGCGAAGGGGCTCAGCGTGGGCCAGCGCGTGGGTATCGGCTGGACCGCCGAAAGCTGCATGCACTGCCGCCCGTGCCTGTCCGGCGACCAGAACCTCTGCGCGCAATCGGTGGCGACCATCGGCGGCCATCACGGCGGCTTCGCCGACAAGCTGCGCGCGCACTGGGCGTGGACGATTCCGCTGCCCGAGGGCATCGACCTGGCCAGCGCCGGCCCGCTGCTGTGCGGCGGCATCACCGTGCTGAAGCCGTTTCTTGCCTACGACATCAAACCCACCGCGCGCGTCGGCGTGGTCGGCATCGGCGGGCTCGGCCACATGGCGGTGAAGTTCGCCGCGGCCTGGGGCTGCGAAGTCACCGCGTTCACCTCCACGATGGCCAAGGCCGACGAGGCGCGCGGATTCGGCGCGCACCACGTGGTCGCCAGCCGCGACAGCGCCGCGATCAAGGCGATCGCCGGCTCGCTCGACCTGCTGCTGGTCACCGTCAACGTACCGATGGACTGGAACGCGTTGCTCAATGCCCTCGCGCCGAAGGGCCGCATGCACGTGGTCGGTGCGGTGCTGGAACCGATCCCGGTGCCGGCGTTCAGCCTGATCGGCAAGCAGCGCGAAGTCTCCGGCTCACCCACCGGCTCGCCGGTCGACATCGCCCGCATGCTCGACTTCGCCGCCCGCCACGACATCCGCCCGCAGGTGGAGATGTTCCCGATGGCGCAGGTCAACGAGGCGCTGCAGCGCCTCGCGGACGGCAAGGCGCGCTACCGCATCGTGCTGCAGGCCGGGGGCTGAGGCGCTTACCGAAGCAGGTGCAGCCCCAGCGCCAGCACGACCGCGGCGAACGCGCCGGCCACCACGTCGTCGACCATCACGCCCATGCCACCCTTGACGCGCCGGTCGAGCCAACTGATCGGCCACGGCTTCCACACGTCGAACAGGCGGAACAGCAGGAAGCCGAGCGCGATCGCCCACCACGGCGCGGGCAGCACCAGCAACGGCAGCAGCGCGACCCACTGGCCGATGAACTCGTCCCACACGAGACTGCGGTGGTCGGCCACGCCCAGCGCGCGGCTGGCCACGTTGCAGGCCCACACGCCTGCGGCAAAGCCGATCAGCAACACCGCCAGATACATCGGCAACGGCAGCTCGCGCAGCAGCAGCCACGGCAGCAGCGCGGCCAGCGAACCGAACGTGCCCTGTGCCACCGGCGCCAAGCCCGAACCGAAACCGCAGGCCAGCCAGCCGGCCGGCGTGGCCAGCAACGCACGTCGCTGTTCTCGGTTCAAGATCTTCTTCGCGCTCACGCGAAATGCTCCCAGCCCGGTCGATCCGTCGCCAGCGATGCGCCATCGGCCGCACGCACGCGCACGCCCTCGCCTTCCACGATGCGGCCGATCTTCGTGGCGCCACAGCCGAGCCGGGCCAGGCCGGCCTGCAGCTCGGCCACGCGAGCTGCCGGTACGGTGAAGCACAGTTCGTAGTCGTCGCCGCCGCTCAACGCGAAGTGCAGCGCGGTGGTGTCGTCGTACAGCTCCAGCAGCGCCGACGAGCGCGGCAGCAAGGCGGCCTCGATCTCCGCGGCGACGCCGCTGGCGGCACAGATATGGCCGAGATCGGCGAGCAGGCCGTCGGAGACGTCGACGCACGCCGTAGCTTGTCCGCGCAGCGCCGTGCCGACCGCCAGTCGCGGCGTCGGCCGGTTGAGCCGCTCGATCAGGAAGCCGCGCAGGCCGGCGCGGCCGTCGTCGTCGCGCGGCGGATGCTGCAAGGCATGCAGGCCGGCGGCCGCGTCGCCCAGCGTGCCGGTGACCAGCACCGCGTCGCCGACCCGTGCGCCGGCGCGGGTAAGCGCCTGGCCCGGCGGCACGAAGCCATGCACGGCCACGCTGATCGTCAACGGCCCGCGCGTGGTGTCGCCGCCGACCAGGGCCAGCCGGTGCGGCTGCGCCAGCTTCGCGAAGCCTTCGGCAAAACCCTCGACGAAGGCCGCGTCCGCGCTGGGCAAGGTCAGCGCCAGCAGCGCCCAGGCCGGACTCGCCCCCATCGCCGCAAGGTCGGACAAATTCACCGCCAGCGCCTTCCAGCCGATGTCGACTGCCGCCGTACCGGGGGGAAAATGCACGCCCTCGACCAGGGTGTCGATCGCCACCGCAAGCTCTTTCCCCGGCGGCGGCGCCAGCACCGCGGCGTCGTCGCCGATGCCGATGCGCACGTCGTCGCGCGGCTGCGCGGTAAGTTCGCGGAGGCGGTCGATCAGGCGGAATTCCATGGCGGCGCGGCTAGCGGGTGAACACCAGGGTGGGACTGTCGTGATAGCTCGACGACTGCCACAGCCGGAAGCCGGCCTTCTCCGCCACACGGATCGATGCGCGGTTGTCCGGCGCGATGATGCAGACCGCGCGCAAGGTCGGCCGATGCTGCTCCGCCCAGCCGATCGCGGCGGCCACGGCTTCGCTCGCATAGCCCTTGCCGTGCGCGTGCGACGCCAGGACCCAGCCGAACTCCAGCATGCCGTCCAGCGACGGCTGCAAGTCGCGCCTGAAGTCGGCGAAACCGATGTCGCCGATATAGCGCCCGGTGGACTTCTCCTCGACGGCCCAGTAGCCGTAGCCCAGCACACTCCACAGGCCCGCGAACTGCAGGAGGCGACGCCAGATTTCCTCTCCGGTCAACGGCCGGCCGCCGATGAAGCGGGTCACCTCGGGATCGGACCAGATCGCCACGCGTTCGGCATGGTCCCCGGCGCGGTGCGCCCGCAACCGAAGGCGTGCGGTCTCCAGCTCCGGCACCGGCCCGGGCAGCGCGGACATCAGCCCTTCTTCTCGACCGCGCGCAACTCGCCGGCCAGCTTGTCCAGCACGCCGTTGACGTAGCTGTGGCCGTGGTCGGCGCCGAAGCGCTTGGTGACCTCGATCGCCTCGTTGATGATCACCCGGTACGGCACGTCCGGACGGAACTTCAGCTCGTACGCGGCCAGCCGCAGCGCGGCGCGCTCGATCGGATCGATCTGCGCCACCTCGCGGTCGATATGCGGGCGCAGGCATTCGTCGAGCGCCTCGACGTTCTTCTCCACGCCGTGCAGCAGGTCCTCGAAGTATTCGAGGTCGGCCACTTCCATGTCCTGCTCGTGGCGGAACTGCTCTATCACCGCATTCATGTGGCTGCCGCTCAACTGCCATGCGTACAGCGCCTGCAGTGCGCGGCGGCGGGCACGCGAGCGCGCCTGCATGTCGAGGCCCTGCGAATGCTGGCTCATGCCAGTTTTCCGTACAGATTGACCATTTCCAGCGCGGCGACCGCGGCGTCGGCGCCCTTGTTGCCGGCCTTGGTGCCGGCGCGCTCGATCGCCTGCTCGATGCTGTCGGTGGTCAGCACGCCGAACGCCACCGGCACGCCGGAGCTGTAGGCGGCCTGGGCCAGGCCCTTGGCGCATTCGCCGGCGACGTAGTCGAAGTGCGGGGTGGCGCCGCGGATCACCGCGCCCAGCGCGATCACCGCGGCGTACTTGCCGGAATTGGCCAGCTTGTGCGCGGCCAGCGCGATCTCCCACGCACCCGGCACGCGGACCAGTTCGATCGCATCATCCTTCACGCCATGGCGCACCAGCGCGTCGCGCGCCCCGGCCACCAGCGGCTCCACGACGAAACCGTTGAAACGGCCGGCGACGATGGCAAAACGGCCTTTCGGCGTGGCGAAATCGCCTTCGATGATCTTCATTGCGGATTTCCTTGGTTGGACGCGCGGCCCATGCAGGTCGGGCATTTTACGGGTTTGCCCGCCCTCCTGCTCGCCTGGGCTCCCTCCCCTGCTTGCAGGGAGAGCAGGGCGTCAGGGCTGCGGCGGCAAATGCGGATAGTCGCTGAAAGACAGTTGCGCCGTGCCGCCGGCGACTTTCAGCCGCGCCGGCGCGCCAAACGGCAGGGTGAACTTGTCCGGCTCGTGGCCGGTCGGCAGGCCGTCGATCACCGGCATCGCGCTGGCGCGGCGGATCTGCGCAAAACTGTCGACCAGGCCGTAGCCGTTGTCGTAGCCGCTGGGCCGGCACTGGCTGAAATTCCCCAGCAACAACGCGCGCTGGCGCCCCAGCACGCCTGACAGGTGCAGCTGATACAGCATCCGCTCGATCCGGAACGGCGGCTCGCCGACGTCCTCGACGAACAGGATGCCGCCCTCGATCGCCGGAAAATATGGCGTGCCGATCAAGCTGCACAGCACGGCCAGGTTGCCGCCCCACAGCGGCCCCTCGACATCGAGTTCGAGACCTGGCGTGGTGGTCCACTCGACTTGCGCGGACGGCGCGCGCACGGTGTCCCAGAAATGCCGCCAGGTGAATTCGCTGAGCGTCTCGGCGCCGAAATCGGCACCCAGCATCGGGCCGCTGAACGTGCACAGGCCGCTCTTCGCATGCAGCGCCAGCTGCAGCGCGGTGAAATCGCTGTGGCCGACCAGCACGGTGCCACTGCCATCCAGCCGCTCGCGCAAGGCGTCGTAATGCAGTTGCGTCAGCAGGCGCGTGGCGCCGTAGCCGCCGCGGATCGCCAGCGCGATATCCGGCAACTCGTCCCGCATGGCCAGCGCATTGAGGTCGGCGGCCCGCTCCGCATCGCTGCCGGCATAACGCTGCTCGCTGCGATCGAGCACCTCCAGCCCCTCAAGCTCGCAACCGGCCTCGCGCAGCCGCGCCACGCCGCGCGCCATCGCGGCGCGATCGTGCGGGTAACCCGAAGGGGCAATCAGGCGGATGGCGGTATCGGACATGCTCGTCGTGATCGGGAAAGCTCAAGTATGGTTTGCAGGACATGGCCGCGGCATGGCGCGTTCATGCCCTGCGCGAGATTACACGTACTCCACCACTTCCAGCCCGAACCCGCCCAGCCCCACCATCTTGCGCGGCGTACCCAGCACGCGCAGATGGTGCACGCCGAGGTCGACCAGGATCTGCGCGCCGAGACCGAGCTGGCGCCACTCCTGCTGCTGCGCCTCTTGCGGCGCCTGCTTGCTGGGCTGACGGTTGAGCCGGGCCAGCAGCGCCTCCGGGGTGTCCTCGCCGGACAGCACCAGCAGCACGCCGCGGTCCTCGTCGGCGATGCGGCGCAACGCCGAGGTCACGGTGAGGCCGAGGTCGTCGCGTTTCAGGTGCAGCACGTCGGACAGGGTGTTGCGCACGTGCACGCGGGTCAGCACCGGCGCGCCGTCGCCGACCTTGCCGCGCACCAGCGCGTAGTGCAGGCCACGGCGGATCGCGTCGCGGTAGGCGACCAGGCGGAACGGGCCGAACTCGGTGTCCACGTCTTCCTCGTGCACGCGCTGCACGGTCTTCTCGGTCTCCAGGCGATAGCGGATCAGCTCGGCGATGGTGCCGATCTTCAGGCCGTGCTTCTGCGCGAAGATTTCCAGCTCCGGCCGCCGCGCCATCGAACCGTCCTCGTGCAGGATCTCGATCAGCACCGCCGAAGGCTCCAGCCCGGCCAGCGCGGCCAGGTCGCAGCCGGCCTCGGTGTGGCCGGCGCGGGTCAGCACGCCGCCGGGCTGCGCGGTGAGCGGGAAGATGTGGCCCGGCTGCGACAGGTCCTGCGGCTTCGCGTCGGACTTCACCGCCACCTGGATCGTGCGCGCGCGGTCGTGCGCCGAGATGCCGGTGGTGACGCCCTCGGCCGCCTCGATCGAGACGGTGAAGTTGGTGTGGTAGACCGAGGTGTTGTCGCTGACCATCGGGCGCAGGCCGAGCTGGCGCGTGCGCTGCTCGGTGAGCGTGAGACACAGCAGGCCGCGCGCCTCGCGCACCATGAAGTTGACGTCCTCCGGCCGCACCATCTGCGCCGCCATGATCAGGTCGCCCTCGTTCTCGCGGTCCTCGTCGTCGAGGATGACGACCATGCGGCCGGCGCGGATGTCTTCGAGGATTTCGGGAATGGTGTTGAAGGTCATGGGTGTGTCCGTGTCGTGGTTTCCTTCTCCCCGTGGGAGAAGGTGCCCCGAAGGGGCGGATGAGGGTTCGGTCGGAGCGGAATGCGCGGCGCGCCCGAACCCTCATCCCAACCCTTCTCCCAAAGGGAGAAGGGCTCAAGCGGTTCAGGCGAAACCGTGCTGCTTGAGAAAGGCCTCGTCCAGCCGCGGCGTCTCGCCGCTGGACAGCAGCCGTTCGATGTAGCGCGCCACCACGTCCACTTCGATGTTCACCGCGTCGCCCGCGCGGCGCGCGTGGAACGCGGTGTGCCCGACCGTGTGCGGGATCAGGTTGACGCCAAATCGCGACCCGGCGACTTCGTTGACGGTGAGGCTGGTACCGTCGATGCACACCGAGCCTTTCGCCGCGATGTAGCGCGAGATCGCCGCCGGCACCTCGAACGTCCAGCGCTGCGAGCGCCCGTCCGGGGTGATCGAGACCACTTTGCCGAGGCCATCGACATGGCCGGAAACCAGGTGCCCGCCGAGCCGGTCGGCCAGGCGCAGCGCCTTCTCCAGGTTCACCGGGTCGCCCGGCTTGAGCTGGCCCAGCGAGGTCAGCGACAGCGTCTCGTTGGAGACATCGGCGCTGAAGCCGCGCGGTTCCAGCGCGATCGCGGTGAGGCACACGCCGGACACGGCGATCGAATCGCCCAACTGCACGTCGGCAAGGTCGAGGCTCGCGGTATCGACATGCAGGCGCACGTCGCCGCCTCGCGGTTCGAGCCGCGCGATGCGGCCCACGGACTGGATGATGCCGGTGAACATCAGCGCGCCTCCGGCGGGAGGGCAACGGACTGCATGGATGCAATGGCTTTCATGAAACGTACCCCGCGCAAAGTTAAGCGAGTACGCCCCAAGGCATGAGGCCAGGCGTGCGCGATGAAGCGCACGCCCTGCCGTCTTCTCTTGTCCGGACTGTGAGGAAGCAGTCGCCCGCTTCCAACCGTCGGCTCCGGCATCTGACCGGATCTGCTGACCTCACGGCGGTTGCCGTGAGCGCTCGCGGGCTCGCCCCGAAAGGCCTACCGCCGGTGGGGAATTTCGCCCCGCCCTGAAGACGCTGCCGGACGTTGCCGGCCGGCGAAGTCTAGCACTCCCGTCCGTTCAAGCCTGTGCCAGCCCGGCAGCCAGATGGTCGATCAGCGCACGCAGCGCCGGCGTGCGATCCGCGCCGGGCAACCACAACAGGTGCACCGGGAAGGCGGGCAGTTGCCAATCCGGCAGCGGCTCGACCAGGCGGCCCGCAGCCACCAGCGCATCGGCCATGTAGTCGCCCTGCAGGCCGATGCCCACGCCGGCGAGCACGGCATCGCGGATCGCCTGCGCATCATTGCAGCTCAGTACCGGCTCGATGCGCACCGAACGCCGCTGGCGCCGCCGGGAAAACGACCACAAGGTGCCCCGGCGATAGCCGGTGAACGTGATGCAGCGGTGCGCCTTGAACTGGGCCGGGTCGTCGAGCGGCGGCGCCACGGCGAGATAGGCGGGCGAGGCGCAGGGGAAGTAGCGCATCGTGGCCACCCGCCGCGCCACCAGTTGCACGTCGGCCAGGCGACCTACGCGCACGGCCAGGTCGACCTTGCCGACCACCATGTCGACATAGGCATCGTCGTACACCGCCTCGATGCGTACCGCGGGATGCTCGCGCAGGAAGCCGGCCAGCAGCGGCGCCACGCGGTAACGGCCGTAGTTGGACGGCAAGTGGATGCACAGGCGCCCGGCAAGCTCCCCGCCGGGCGGCCGCAAGCCGGCGGCCAGCTCGGTCATCACCATTTCCATGCGCTGCCACTGCGCCTGCAACTGCTCGCCGCGTGCGGTCAGCGCCATGCGCCGCGTGGTGCGCAGGAACAGCCGTGCGCCGACCGCCTCCTCCAGCGCCGCGATGCGCCGGCTCAGCACCGACGGCGTGCAGCCGACCTCCAGTGCCGCCCGCGAAAAGTTCAGCCGCCGCGCGGCGGCGGCGAACGCGCGCAGTTCGCGCAGGCGGGTCGGCGTGAGATCGAAAGATTGATTCATGGAGAGAACAAAAGATTACCAATTTGTGTGGATTATCACCCAGCCGCCGCGGCGCGACCATGCCCGCATTCCAGCCTCCAAGGAGTCATGCCATGCGTGCCATCCAGCTTTCCGCGTTCGGCCTGGACCATCTCGATCCGGTCGACCTGCCCGCCCCGCGCCCCGGCCCCCACGAGGTGCTGGTACGAATGGAGGCCGCCTCGCTCAACTTCCGCGACCAGATGCTGGTCAACGGCGATCTCTACCGCGGCGTGCCGTTGCCGATCGTGCCGGTGTCCGACGGTGCCGGCACGGTGCTGGAGGTCGGCGAAGCGGTGGCTCGCTTCAAGCCCGGCGACCGCGTCACCACGTTCTACAAGTCGCGCTGGATCGCCGGCGCCATGCGACCGGAATGGGAGGGCGCGGAAATCGGCGGCCCGTTCGACGGCGTGATGCGCGAGCTGGCCTGCTTCGACCAGTACTCGCTGGCACGCGCGCCCACACACTTGTCCAGCCTGCAGGCGGCCACTCTGCCGATCGCCGCGCTCACCGCGTGGCAAGTGCTGGAAACGGCCCGCGTCACCACCGGCCAGACCGTGCTGTTGCTGGGCACCGGCGGCGTCTCGCTGTTTGCGCTGCAGTTCGCCAGGCTGCGCGGGGCGCGGGCGATCGTGCTTTCGTCAAGTGACGAAAAACTCGAACGGGCCAAGGCACTGGGCGCCGACGTCGGCATCAACTACAAGACCCACCCGCGGTGGGGTGCACGAGTGCGCGAGGCAAGCGGCGGCGCAGGCGTGGACGTGGTGGTCGAGACGATCGGCGCGGCCACCCTGGCGCAATCGCTGGAAGCGGTGCGCATGCACGGCACGGTGGCCATCCTGGGCTGGATCGGCGGCAACGAGGCGAGATTGCCGCTGACCCCGGTGGTGCTCAAGCGCATACGCCTGCAGGGCATCTCGGTGGCGCCGCTGGAAGCGCACGAACGGATGGTGGCCGCCATCGAGGCCACCGGCCTGGAGCCGGTGATCGACCACGTCTACGGCTTCGGCCAGTTGCGCGAGGCGTTCGAACACCTCGCCGCCGGCCGCCACTTCGGCAAGCTCGCCATCGGCTTCGATCGCTGAGGATCACTCCATGCGCTTGCTCCCTTCCCTCCACCGCGTCGCGCGCGGCCTGCTGCCCCTGTTGCTGGTGGCGTTTGCCGCGTTCGCCCAAGCCGGCGGCGCACGGCCCGGCATCCGCGTATACGTGCTCGATTGCGGCCGCATCGACGCGCGCGACATGGGCATGTTCGACGACAGCGGCGCGCTGGACGGCAAGCCGGGCACCATGTCGGTGCCGTGCTTCCTGATCCGCCACCCGAAAGGCATCCTGTTGTGGGAAACCGGCCTGGGCGACGCCATCGCCGACCGCCCGAACGGCATCGACTTTGCCCCCGGCATCCATGGCAGCGTGCGGGTCAACCTGGTCGACCAGCTCAAGGCGCTGGGCCTGAAACTGTCCGACATCGACTACCTGGCGTTCTCGCACTGGCACATCGACCACACCGGCAACGCCCATCTGTTCGGCAACGCCACCTGGATACTGCAGCGCCGGGAGCTGGCCGCCGCGACCGGCCCCACACCGCCGCCGTTCGAATCACTGGCAGCAGTCAGCGCATACAGGAACGCCAGGATCCGTCTCGTCGATGGCGACACGGATGTCTTCGGCGACGGCAGCGTGCGCTTGCTGTTGCTGCCCGGCCACACGCCCGGCCATCAGGCGTTGCAGCTGCGCCTGCCGCACGCCGGCGTGGTGCTGCTCAGCGGCGACCTCTACCACAGCCGCGAAGCCCGCCGGTTGCGGCGCGTACCCAAGGTCAACGTCGACCGCGCCGCCACGCTGGCATCGATGGAGCGATTCGAAGCGATCGCCGCGCGGACGCATGCGCGGGTGGTAATCCAGCATGATCCGCGTGACGTCGCCCTGCTGCCGCACTTCCCCGCTTACCTGCATTGAAATCAGTTCGGCCGCAACCGCAGGCGGATGTCCTGACCCAGCATGCGCTGATCGACCACCTGCAACTGCCAGCGCCTCGCCATGTCACTGAGCGTGGGCAGTTGCAGCAGCGGGCGGGCGCCGTCGCCCAGCAGAAAGGGCGCGACGTAGAGCAGCAATTCGTCGACCAGGCCGGCGGCGAACAGAGCGCCGCACAGGGTCGGGCCGGCCTCGACATGGACTTCGTTGCAACCGCGGCCGGCCAGCAGGGCAAGCACGGCGCGCAAGTCCAGGGCGTCGCCCTGCATGGCCAGCGCGATCCGCTCGACCCGCGCAAAGCGCTCGTCCGCGCCGGACGCCGCCGCGCCATGCAGCAGCAGGGTCGGCACCGAGCCGTCCAGCACGTGGCTGCCCGCCGGCGTGCGCAACTGGCGGTCGAGGATCACGCGCAGCGGCGGCGCGAACGCCTCGCCTTCGGGCAGGCGCACGGTGAGCCGCGGGTCGTCGGCCAGCACGGTGCCGCTGCCGCTGAGGATCGCCGAGCTGCGCGCGCGCCAGCGCTGCACGTCGGCACGCGCGGCCTCGCCGGTGATCCACTTCGATTCGCCGTTGGCCAGCGCGGTGCGGCCGTCCAGGCTCATCGCCAGTTTCACCCGCACCCACGGGCTGCCGCGTTCGATCCGGCTGAAGAAGCCGATGTTGAGTTCGCGCGCCGCCTCGCGCATCAGGCCGACATCCACCCTGACCCCGGCGTCGCGCAACTTGCCGATGCCGCGACCGGCGACCTGCGGGAACGGATCCTCGGCGGCGATCACCACCCGCTTCACGCCGGCGGCAACCAGCGCGTCGGCGCAAGGCGGCGTGCGGCCGTGGTGCGCGCAGGGCTCCAGCGTCACATAGGCGGTGGCGCCACGCGCCCGTTCGCCGGCTTCGCGCAGCGCATATACCTCGGCATGCGGCTCGCCGGCACGCTGGTGGAAACCCGTGCCGACCACCTCGTCGCCATGCGCGATCACGCAACCCACGCGCGGGTTCGGCTGGGTGGTGCACAGGCCGCGCCCGGCCAGGCGCAGGGCGTGCGCCATGTGAGTGTGATCAACAGCCGAAAAAGAGTCGGTCACGACGTCGCGCCTTTGTAGGAGCGCACCTTGTGCGCGAAAAACTTGCGATGCGGTGACATCATTCGCGCACAGGGTGCGCTCCTACGGTGAGGTCACTTGCCTTCACGCTTGCCGCCGCCGAGCAGGGGCAACTGCAAGTCGGCCAGTCCGGGCAGGTCGCGCTCCAGCTTCTCGATCTCCTCGCGGAACGCGTGCACGTCCTCGAACTTGCGGTAGACCGAGGCGAAACGCACGTAGGCGACCTGGTCGAGGTTCTTCAGCTCGCGCATCACCAGTTCGCCGAGCTGGCGCGACGGCACCTCGCGCTCGCCGCTGCGGCGCAGGTCGTTGATGATGGTGCGCACGGCGCTGTCCACGTCATGGCTGGCCACCGGCCGCTTCTGCAAGGCGCGCTCGAAACTCACCCGCAGCTTGCGCTCGTCGAACGCCTCGCGCCGCTCGCCGCTCTTCACGATCGTCGGCAACTTCAGCTCCGCCGTTTCGTACGTGTTGAAGCGCTCGCCGCACTGCTCGCACTCGCGCCGACGACGCACGCTGGCACCGTCTTCGGTGAGCCGCGAGTCGATCACGCGGGTGTCTTCGTGCTGGCAGAAGGGGCAATGCATCTTTTACGGGATTCGGGATGGGGGATTGGGGGTCCGGAAAAAGCACAAGCCCGCGGGAACCCGGGTTCTTCCGAATCCCGAATCCCCCATCCCGAATCCCGGCATCTCAGCCATACACCGGAAACTTCTTGCACTGCGCCGTGACGTTCCCGCGCACGCGGGCGATCACCGCCTCGTCGGCGGGCGCATCCAGCACGTCGCAGATCCAGTTCGCCAGTTCGGTCACGTCCGCCTCCATGTAGCCGCGGGTGGTGACGGCCGGGGTGCCCACGCGCAGGCCGGAGGTGACGAACGGCTTGCGCGGGTCGTTCGGCACGGCGTTCTTGTTGACGGTGATGTGCGCCTTGCCCAGCGCTTCCTCGGCGGCCTTGCCGGTGACGTCGCGGCCGATCAGGTCGACCAGCATCAGGTGGTTCTCGGTGCCGCCGGAGACGATCTTGTAGCCGCGCGCGACGAAGGTCTTCGCCATCGCCTTGGCGTTCTTCACCACCTGGGCCTGGTAGGCCCTGAACTCGGGTTCCAGCGCTTCCTTGAACGCGACCGCCTTGGCCGCGATCACGTGCATCAGCGGGCCGCCCTGGATACCGGGGAACACGATCGACTGCAGCTTCTTCTCGATCTCCTCGCCCGCGCCCTTGCTCACGATGATGCCGCCGCGCGGCCCGCGCAAAGTCTTGTGGGTGGTCGAGGTGACCACGTGCGCGTGCGGCAGCGGGCTCGGGTACACGCCGGCGGCGACGAGGCCGGCGACGTGGGCCATGTCGACGAACAGGTAGGCGCCGACCTTGTCGGCGATGGCGCGGAAACGCGCCCAGTCCATCACCTGCGAATAGGCGGAGAACCCGGCCACGATCATCTTCGGCTGATGCTCGACGGCGAGGCGCTCGACCTCGTCGTAGTCGACCAGGCCGTTCTCGTCGACGCCGTACTGCACCGCGTCGAGGATCTTGCCGGAAAGGTTCACCTTGGCGCCGTGGGTGAGATGGCCGCCGTGGGCCAGGCTCATGCCGAGGATCTTGTCGCCCGGCTGCAGCAGCGCGAAGTACACCGCCTGGTTCGCCTGCGAACCGGAGTGCGGCTGCACGTTGGCGTAGTCGCAGTCGAACAGCTGCTTGAGCCGCTCGATCGCCAGCTTCTCGGCGACGTCCACGTACTCGCAACCGCCGTAGTAGCGCTTGCCCGGATAACCTTCGGCGTACTTGTTGGTGAGCTTGGAGCCCTGCGCTTCCATCACCCGCGGGCTGGCGTAGTTCTCCGAGGCGATCAGCTCGACGTGATCTTCCTGGCGCTGGCCTTCATCGGCGATGGCCTGGGCCAGTTCGTCGTCGTAACCGGCAATCGTGCAGTCCTTGGGGAACATTCTGGCCTCGGCAGGTGGTGGCGGGATTAGCCGGAAAGTGTAGCGCTGCCGGGCGTTTGCGGCCACCGGTCAGGCGGAGCCGGGCGGCAGCATCGGCGCGACGCCACAAGCCGCTATACTGCACGGTTTGACGAATTCCCTTTCCGTGCCGACCCAAGCAGGCGGCGCGGCGCACGCCTTCGGAGGTTGCATGAGCTCGCAGTACATCTTCACCATGAACGGGGTCAGCAAGACCGTCCCGCCGAAGCGCCAGATCATCAAGGACATCTCGCTCAGCTTTTTCCCCGGCGCCAAGATCGGCCTGCTCGGCGTCAACGGCGCGGGCAAGTCCACCGTGCTGCGCATCATGGCCGGCGTCGACAAGGACTTCCAGGGCGAGGCGCGCGCGCAGCCGGGCACCAAGATCGGCTACCTGGCGCAGGAGCCGGACCTGAACCCGGCAAAGACCGTGCGCGAAGTGGTCGAGGAAGGCGTGTCGGAAATCCTCGATGCGCAGAAACGGCTGGAAGAGGTCTACACCGCCTACGCCGAGGAAGGCGCCGACTTCGACAAGCTGGCGAAGGAGCAGGAAAAGCTCGAGAACCTGCTGGCCGCCAACGATGCGCATGCGCTGGAGCGCCAGCTGGAAGTGGCCGCCGACGCACTGCGCCTGCCGGCATGGGACGCGATCATCGGCCCGCTGTCCGGTGGCGAGAAGCGCCGCGTGGCGCTGTGCCGCCTGCTGCTGTCCAAGCCGGACATGCTGCTGCTGGACGAGCCGACCAACCATCTGGACGCCGAGTCGGTGGACTGGCTGGAAAAATTCCTGCACGACTATCCCGGCACCGTGGTGGCGGTCACCCATGACCGCTACTTCCTCGACAACGCCGCCGAGTGGATCCTCGAACTCGACCGCGGCCGCGGCATTCCGTGGAAGGGCAACTACACCGAATGGCTGGAGCAGAAGGACGCCCGCCTGAAGCAGGAAGCGAACCAGGAGAAGTCGCGCCAGAAGGCGATCGCGAAGGAGCTGGAGTGGGTGCGTTCGGCCGCCAAGGGCCGCCAGTCCAAGGGCAAGGCCCGCCTGGCCCGCTTCGAGGAACTGAACTCGGTCGACTACCAGCGCCGCAACGAGACCAACGAGATCTTCATCCCGCCGGGCGAGCGCCTGGGCCAGGAAGTGATCGAGTTCAAGAACGTGACCAAGTCGTTCGGCGACCGCGTGCTGATCGAGGACCTGTCGTTCAAGGTGCCGCCGGGCGCCATCATCGGCGTGATCGGCCCGAACGGTGCCGGCAAATCCACCCTGATGAAGATGATCATGGGCAAGGAAACGCCGGATTCGGGCGAGGTGAAGCTGGGCCATACCACCAAGCTCGCCTACGTCGACCAGTCGCGCGACGCGCTCGACCCGAAGAACAACGTGTGGCAGGAAGTCTCCGGCGGCTCGGACATCCTCACCATCGGCAACTTCGAGATCCAGTCGCGCGCCTACATCGGCCGCTTCAACTTCAAGGGCACCGACCAGCAGAAGATCGTCGGCAGCCTGTCCGGCGGCGAGCGCGGCCGCCTGCACATGGCCAAGACCCTGCTGCAGGGCGGCAACGTGCTGCTGCTCGACGAGCCGTCCAACGACCTCGACGTGGAAACCCTGCGCGCGCTGGAAGACGCCCTGCTCGAATTCCCCGGCTCGGCGATCGTGATCTCGCATGACCGCTGGTTCCTCGACCGCATCGCCACCCACATCATCGCGTTCGAAGGCGACTCGCACGTGGAGTTCTTCCCCGGCAACTACAACGAGTACGAGGCCGACAAGAAGCGCCGCCTCGGCGAGGAAGGCGCGCAACCGCACCGCGTGAAATACAAGAAGCTGGCTTGACGGCGGCCTGAGCCCCTCTCCCTGCGGGAGAGGGGTTGGGGTGAGGGTACGGGCGGAGCGCGATCCTGGAATCTGCCGTGAGGTTCACGCCATCGCTCCGCCCGAACCCTCACCCGCCCCTTCAGTTTCCTTCTCCCTGAGGGAGAAGGAAACCGCCAACGGAGACCCCGATGCACTTCATGCAATCCCTGCAGCAAGCCTGGATCCGCAACGACTCGCTGGTCTGCGTCGGCCTCGATCCGGAACCGGCGAAATTCCCCGCGCATCTGCGCGACGCGCCCGACGCGGTGTTCGATTTCTGCCGCACCATCGTCGACGCCACCGCCGACCTGGTCTGCGCGTTCAAGCCGCAGATCGCGCACTTCGCCGCGCTGCGCGCCGAAGACGCGCTGGAACGCCTGATCGCGCACATCCACGCGAAGCATCCCGGCGTGCCGGTGATCCTCGACGCCAAGCGCGGCGACATCGGCAGCACCGCGCAGCACTACGCCAGCGAGGCGTTCGAGCGCTACCAGGCCGACGCGGTGACGCTGAACCCGTATCTCGGCCGCGACTCGATCCAGCCGTTCCTCGATCGCTCCGACAAGGGCGTGATCCTGCTCTGCCGCACCTCCAATCCCGGCGGCGCGGATTTCCAGGCGCTGGACTGCGGCGGCATGCCGCTCTATCTGCGCGTGGCCGAAACCATTGCCCGCGACTGGAACGCGCACGGCAACTGCGCGCTCGTGACCGGCGCCACCTGGCCGGAAGAACTGGGCAAGGTGCGCGCGGCGGTCGGCGACATGCCGCTGCTGGTACCCGGCATCGGTGCCCAGGGCGGCGACGTGGAAGCGGTGCTGCGCCACGGCCGCAATGCCGACGGCACCGGCCTGCTGATCAGCTCGTCCCGCGCGATCCTGTACGCCGGCCACGGCGAGGATTTCGCTGCGACCGCCCGTGCCGCCGCCGGCGGACTGCGCGACACCATCAATCGCTGCCGGCGCGGCTGAGCGGGTCGCGCGCCGGCGCTGCAGTCAGCCCGTCGCCGTCTTCGCTGCCTGCAGCGCCTTCGTCTTCAGGTCCAACGTATCGGCCGCGTCCAGCAGTGCCCGCGCAAAGCTGCGCACCTCGGCGGGACGCAAGGCATACCAGTTGCCGCTCTTGCCGGCTTCGTCCACCTTGCGCCCCGCACGGGACACGCAATGCGGCCGGAAGATCACCATGCCGGTCAGCGATTCCGAGCTGATGTCCGCCGAGACGATCTGCATGTGCGTTTCATCTTCTTTCTTCACCGAACTTCTCCCGGGCGGACATCCGCCCTCCCGCAGCTTACGCCACCGCAAATTCAGGCGGTGTTTCGCGTAGGTCGGCATCCGCGCGGCCGTTGTAACCTTTGGGAGCCGCACGTGTTCGCGCCATCACATCGCGCTTGCTCGACGCGGCCTCCCCAACCCGAAAAGGAAGACGACGCATGTCCGCACAGACCGATATTCGCGTGGAAGACTGGAACCGCTTGCAGCGGGAAGTGGCGCGTTTGCGCATCCTGGTGATCGTCGCCCTGCTGGCGGTGATCGCACTGGCCGCCATGTCGTTGCTGCGCAAGCCGGACACACCGACCAGACCCGACACGATTCTCCGGGCACAGGGCCTGGTGATCACCGATGCGCAGGGACACGACCGCATCCTGATCGGCGCACCGGTACCGGCCAGCAACGACCGCACGCGCAAGGACGACGCCTCGGACGGCATCATCTTCCTCGGCAAGACCGGCGCAGACCGCCTCGCGCTCGGGCAAATGCCTGCGCCATTCATTGGCGGCAAGAGCTACAAGCGACTCGGCGATGGCGACAATTACGGCATGACGTTGTACGACACGAAGGGCAATGAGCGTGGTGGCATGGGCTTCATGGGCATGGGCCGCGCCGTGTTCGGGCTGGACCGGGCTACTCCGCCCTATGACGCGATCGGCATGATGGTCGACGACAAGGAAGGTTTCGCCGGGATGATCATCAACTACGGCGATCCCAAGGCGAAGGACACCGGCATCGAATTGGGTACCGATGCCAACAGCGCCCACATCCAGCTTAACGGCAAGGACGGCCTCCCGCGCGCAAAGCTGAACGTCGACGGGACGAACAAGCCGGCGTGGCAGTTCGACGACACCGAATCGGCATCGAAGGCCGCGCAACCCCAAGGCCACTGACCGCAATAGCCGCACTGTCCATGCGCAACCGACGGCTGCGCATGGACATCAATCCGTCACCGCCGTCGCCGGCAAGCGAGTTCCCGCGGCCTGTGGTGCACGCAACAGCCTCGCGCGCAACCAGCGTTCACATGGCAGCGACAGCCAGCGCTCCACTGCCACGCCAAGCAGCCAGCACAGGGGCAGGGCCAGCAAGTACCAGGCAAAACCCCAGCGCGGATCACCATCGACGAGCCGGTACAGGCGCACCACCGTGAACACCACGAACATGTGGCTGAGGTAGATCTCGTAGCTCAGGCGCCCCCACGAGCGCAGCCAGTCCCACCCACGCAGCGGCCGCCAGTTGCCCCGCAGTTGCCGTTGCTGGCTGGCCAGCAGCAGGCACAGCGCCGACAGCGCCAGCACCAGCAGATAACCGTCATGCAGCAGGTGCCACAGCACCGCGCCGCCCAGCATGACCGCTGCCAGGCCGATCGCACCGAGCCATCCCAGCAGGATGCCGGTGCGCCGCGGCGGTGCCGGCCAATGCGATGCCAGCACCGCACCGAGCACGCCGATCGCGATCGCCGACATGCCGGGCAGATAGGCCTTCTCCTGCCAGATCTCGTTGCCGCGCAAGGCGGCGTGCGTCCATGGCATCGACAGCGCCAGCAGCACCAGCATCGGCAACAGCACCACGCGGCGCCGCGTCAGCAGGCACACGATCGGGAAGCCGAGATAGAACACCTCCTCGATCGACAGCGACCACAGCACGTCCCAGTTGCCGGGCAGATAACCGGTCTGCCCCTCGTACCAGTTCAGGTGCAGGCCGAGCGCGGCAAGTATCGCGCGCGACAGCGACTGGTCGGCGTGGACGATCGTGTAGTCGCGCACGCCGGCCAGGTGCAGCACGCTCAGCACCGCCACCAGCGCCAGCAGGCACGGCACGATGCGGGCGAAACGCCGCGCATAGAACGCCCGCATGTCGATCTGTTCCAGGCTGCCCCAGCGGCGCAGCGCATTGCCCGCGATCAGGAACCCCGAGATCACGAAGAACACGAGGACCGCCTCGTAGCCGTTGTAGTTCAGCCGGCTCAGCAGCCACGCCGGCAGCACGTCGGCCAGTGCAGTCTGCTTCAACGGAATGCGCAGGCCGAGATGGTTGAACACCACCAGCACGATCGCCAACCCGCGCAGCAGGTCGATGCCGGGATTGCGGGCAAGAGCGTCATGACGCACGTCCGGTCGGGTCGATTCCGCTGACAGCATCCTGGGTCACTCGAGCTGAAGTGCTGCATCATCCGTGATGTATCGCGCAACGGACAAGTTGCCGGTCTCGCCATGCGGCATGCGTCACTCGTCCTTTACATCCATTCCCGGAAACAGCACCTCGGTATAGCCGAACTTGCTGAAGTCGGTGATGCGCGAGGGATACAGCCGGCCGATCAGGTGGTCGCACTCGTGCTGCACCACGCGGGCATGGAAGCCTTCGGCGGTGCGTTCGATGCGGGCGCCGCTGGGATCGATGCCTTCGTAGCGGATCAGCGTGTAGCGGTTCACCGCGCCGCGCAGGCCGGGCACGGACAGGCAGCCTTCCCAGCCTTCCTCCATGTCCTGCGACAGCGGCGTGATCACCGGGTTGAGCAGGATCGTGCGCGGCACTTCGGGAGCGTCGGGATAGCGCTCGGAATGCTCGAAGCCGAAAATCACCAACTGCAGGTCGACGCCGATCTGCGGTGCGGCCAGGCCGACCCCATCGGCGGCCTGCATGGTCTCGAACATGTCGGCGATCAGCGCATCGAGTTCCGCGCTGCCCAGCATCGCGGGGGGCACCAGCGGCGCGATGCGCAGCAGGCGCGGGTCGCCCATCTTGAGGATTTCACGGATCATGCGCAGCCTCGTCGTCGGGAAGGTCATGGCCTGCGATGGTGTCCACTCCTGCGTGAACGCCGGCCGCCGGTCACCTGCCGCCGAATACCTTCTTCAGCAGGTCGGTGGTGCGGGCGCCCGGGTTGTGGCGGATCGACTGTTCCTGTTCGCCGATGGTGGTGAACAGGCCGTCCAGGGTCTTCGCGGTCACGTAGTCGTCCAGGTCCAGCGGGCTGCCGCCCTTGCTCGACTTGCCCGACTTGCCGCCGAGCGCGCCCAGCGCGCCGCCCAGTTCGCCGCCCATGCCGCCGGCGGTGAACGCCTTGTACTTCTGGGTGACGCCGACGCTGTCGGTGGCCTTGGCCACGATCGGATGGATGCGCGCGGTCAGCGCATCGCCGGCGACGCGGCGGAAGAAGTCGGTGGCCGCATGGTCGCCGCCGGCGAGGATGCCGCGCGCGTCATCCAGGGTCATCTTGCGGATCGCATCGCCGAAGATCTCGGCCACCTGCGGCACCGCCTTCTCCGCCGCGCGGTTCATGCTCAGCTCGAACGCGTCGACCTTGACGCCCTGCCCCAGCTGGCGCGCCAGCTTGCCCGCCTGCTCAAGTTTGCCCGGCAGCGGAATGCGCACCTTGCTGTTGTTCCAGAAACCGCCGTCGCGGCCCAGGCTGTTGATCGCGTTGGTAGTGCCCTTGGCCAGCGCCTCCTTGAGCCCCGCGGCGATGTCGCTGGTCGGCAGGTTGCTGCCGGACTGCGATGCATCGGACGCATGCGTCGACTGCTTGACCTTGTTCAGCAGATCCTTGAACTGGCCCGAGCCGGTAGCCATCAGCGGCAGCGCGGCGCCCGTGAGGACGAGGCCCAGCAAACCGTAGCGAATCGCGATGCGCATGACGAATTCCTTGTGGCCGGCGAGGCGGCCAGTGTAGCGCCGCCGCCTCGTCGCGGCGTGACGGCGCGGCCCCCGCTATTCGACCAAAGGCTAATGCCGATTGGCCGGTTTTGGGATTGACCGCCGCGGCCGGCAGGACGACTCTTGCGGCATTGCCGAGGAGAACCCGCCCATGCAAGCCGCCGTCATGCCCAAGCCCAGTCCGGCCAGCAAGATATTGTGGGTCGCCATCGCCATCGTCGGCGCATTCTGCCTGGGCGTGGTCGCCCTGCGCCGGGGCGAGCCGATCAACGCGATCTGGCTGGTCGCCGCGTCGATCGCCATCTTCGTGATCGGCTACCGTTTCTACGGCAAGTTCGTCGAACACTCGGTGCTGAAGCTGGACCCGACCCGCGCGCCGCCCTCGGTGCTGCGCAACGACGGTCTCGACTACGTGCCTACCGACAAGTGGGTGGTGTTCGGCCACCATTTCGCCGCGATCGCCGGCGCCGGTCCGCTGGTCGGTCCGGTGCTGGCCGCGCAGATGGGCTACCTGCCCGGCACGATCTGGATCCTGTTCGGCGTGGTATTCGCCGGTGCGGTGCAGGATTTCATGATCCTCGGCCTGTCGCTGCGCCGCGACGCCCGTTCGCTCGGCCACATGCTGCGCGAGGAACTGGGGCCGCTGCCCGGCATCGTGGCGATGATCGGCGTGCTGGTGCTGATGATGATCGTGCTGGCGGTGCTGGCGCTGGTGGTGGTCAAGGCGCTCACGCACAGTCCGTGGGGCACTTTCACCGTGGCCGCCACCATCCCGATCGCGCTGCTGATGGGCGGCTATCTGCGCTGGTTCCGCCCGGGCCGCATCCTGGAAGTGTCGCTGATCGGCCTGGTGCTGCTGCTGGCCTCGATCTGGTTCGGCAAGTACGTCGCCGACTCCGCCACGCTGGCGCCGCTGTTCGACTTCGACGCCAAGGCGCTGGCCTGGCTGCTGATCGCCTACGGCTCCTGCGCCTCGGTGCTGCCGGTGTGGCTGCTGCTGGCGCCGCGCGATTACCTCAGCACCTTCCTCAAGATCGGCACCATCGCGCTGCTGGCGCTGGCGATCTTCCTGGCCGCGCCGACCCTGCAATTGCCGGCGGTGACCAAGTTCATCGACGGTACCGGCCCGGTATTCGCCGGCGACCTGTTCCCGTTCCTGTTCATCACCATCGCCTGCGGCGCGGTGTCCGGCTGGCATTCGATCATCGCCTCCGGCACCACGCCCAAGCTGCTCGCCAACGAAGGTCAGGCGCGCATGGTCGGCTACGGCGGCATGCTGATGGAGGCCTTCGTGGCGATCATGGCGCTGGTCGCCGCCGCTTCGCTGCACCCGGGCGTGTACTTCGCGATGAATTCGCCGGGCGCGATCGTCGGCACCACCGTGCAGGAAGCGGCCACCACGATCAGCCAGTGGGGCTTCGTGGTGACCCCGGACGAACTGCTGCAGACCGCGAAGGACATTGGCGAAGGCAGCATCCTCGGCCGCGCCGGCGGCGCGCCGACGCTGGCGGTGGGCATGGCCCAGCTGCTGCACAACATCCTTCCCGGCGGCGGCATGATGGCGTTCTGGTACCACTACGCGATCCTGTTCGAGGCGCTGTTCATCCTCACCACGGTGGACGCCGGCACCCGCGTGGGCCGCTTCATGATCCAGGAGATCGCCGGCCTGATCCACAAGCCGCTGCAGGAAACCGAATCGTGGACCGGCAACCTGCTGGCCACCGCGATCTGCGTGGCGCTGTGGGGCTACTTCCTGTACCAGGGCGCGGTCGACCCGCTCGGCGGCATCAACACCCTGTGGCCGCTGTTCGGCATCGCCAACCAGATGCTCGCCGCGATCGCGCTGATGCTGTGTACCGTGGTGGTGGTGAAGCTCAAGCGCGAGCGCTATGTGTGGGTGCCGGGCCTTCCCGCGTTGTGGCTGATCGTCTGCACGCTCACCGCCGGCTTCGAAAAACTGGTCGGCCCGATCAGCTTCACCGCGGCCGCGAACAAGTACTCGGCCGCGATGCAGCAGGGCCAGTTGCTGGCGCCGGCCAAGTCGGCGGCGGAGATGCAGCGGATCGTCACCAACAACTACGTGGACATGGTGATGACCGGCCTGTTCATGGCGCTGGTGGTGGCGATGGTGCTGTTCTGCCTGCGCGCGCTGGTCAAGGCCTGGCAGACCAACCACCCGACCGCGCACGAGGAACCGTACGTGGCGCTGGCCAGCGTCGCCAGCTGAGGACGACGCGATGAACGCAATCATGCTGCGGTCCGTGCGCAAGTGGGCGGTGCAGACCGCCCGCCTGTGCTGCGGCGTGCCCGACTACGATGTCTACGTGAAGCACCTGCGCGAGCACCATCCCGAGCGCAGGGTACCCAGTTACAAGGAGTTCTTCCGCGAACGGCAGGAAGCCCGCTACAAGGGTACGGGCGGGCGCTGCTGCTGAAAGGCCGCCGCAACGTTGCACGAACCTGCCGGCAGGCCATGCTCTCGACGGCTCCCGATCCCCGTCACGGAGCACCGCCCGCCGGCAGGCTCCTGCACCCGCATGCCTGCGGTGACCGTGCCGGTACGCACTGGTCAACCGCGCGCAAGCGAGGACAATGGGCGGCTTGCCTGTCCGTGTCCCGCCATGCCCGAGCACAAGAACCCCGCACTTCCCCCGCACGAGGCCGGCCCGGTGCAGCATCACCCCGGCCTGCGCGTCATCGCGGTCTACGAGATCATCAAGACCGCCTGCCTGGTGCTGGTGGCGATGGCGGCGTTCCACCTCGACCGCCAGCAGAGCTTCGAGCACCTGGTGCACTGGCTGGAACACCTCTCGCTGACCGACAGCAACGGCCTGCGCTGGAAACTGGTCGGCCTGCTGGAGGATTTCGGCCCGAGCCGGTTCGTGGCGGTCGGCGCGGTCGCGCTCGGCTACGCCGTGCTGTTCGGCATCGAAGGCGTCGGCCTGTGGCTGGGCAAGTACTGGGCCGAATGGTTCACGGTGATCGCCACCGGCTCCCTGATCCCGCTGGAACTGTACGAGACGCTGCACCGCTTCGGCTGGCTCAAGCTGGCCACCCTGGCCGGCAACGCGGCGATCGTGGTGTACCTGGTGCGCATCGCGCTGCAGACGCGAGCGGCACGGCACGCATCGAGGCCTCACACCTCGTGATGCACCGCCTCGGCGGATAGCGCCGCGCGTCGCGGCATCAGCTCGACCAGGTACATCGCAGCCAGGATCAAGCCGCCGCCGAGCAGCATGCGCCAGCTGAGCACGTCGCTGCCCAGCAGCACCGCGAACGCCGCGGCGAACACCGGCTCGGTGGTCATCACGATCGCCGCGCGGGTGGCCGGCAGGTGCGACTGCGCCCAGGTCTGCATCAGCATCGCGCCGGCGCCGGCGATCAGCGCCATGTACAGCACGGCGAACCAGGCGCTGCGGTCGGGCGGCAGCACCGGCCCGTGCGGCGCGGTGGCGAGCAGGCAGACCAGCGCGATCGCCACCATCTGCACCGCCGACAGGCCGAACGCCTCGCCCTGCCGCGACCACTGGCCGAGCAGCACGATGTGCAACGCATACAGCGCGGCCGAGGCCAGGGTCAGCCACACGCCCAGGTCGACCGAGACGCCGTTCAGCGACAGCAGCGCCAGCCCCGCGGTGGACAGCAGCACCGCCAGCCACACCACGCCGGCCATGTGCTGGCGCAACAGCAGCAACGCCAGGATCGGCGTGAACACCACATACATGCCGGTGGCGAAACCGCTGACGCTGGGCGCGATCAGCGACAGCCCCCAGGTCTGCAGCAGCTGGCCGATGCCGTAGATCGCGCCAAGCAGCAGGCCGCGCAGCACCTGCCGGCGGCCGAGCCGCCACACCGGCCGGGCGAACAGCGCCAGCATCGCCGCAGCGGCGATCACGAAGCGCACGGCCAGGAAATCCGCCACCGGCATGCGCCCGACCACGTCCTTGATCAATACGAAGGTGGAGCCCCACACCGCGGTCATCGCCAGCAGGCCCAGGGTGGCGAGAGTAGTGACGGTGCGGGAATTCATCGGAGAAGGAGGACAGCGCGAGGAAGGACAGTGTGCCGCAACCTCCGCGGCGGGTACATGCAGACGCAAGGGCGCCGCTACTCGCCCCCTGCTACCCGCCCGTTTCCCGCTTTCTTCGCCCGCAGCAATCGCCACAGTTGCGCCGGGACCTGAGCCAGGAAATGCGACCAGATGCCCAGCCACACGACGCCGGCCGTCAGTGGATTGCGTGCAGCCGGGTCGTGCTTGCGGAACCAGCGCCACATGCCGCGGTGCTTGTGGCGGCTGACGAACACCGGGCGGTGGCGGCTGGAGCTGCCCTTGCCGTGCAGCACGCGCACGTCGCCGGCCAGCAGCACCTGGTAGCCGAGGTCGCGTACGCGGCGGCACAGGTCCAGGTCCTCGCAATGCAGGAAGTAGTCCTCGTCGAAACCGCCGAGGCGCTGGAACATCGCGCGCGGCATCAGCATCACCGCGCCCGACACCGCTTCGGCCTCGACCACCTCGGCCGGAATCTCCCGCTCGATGTTGACCTTCTCGCCGGAGCGGCCGAGCAGGCTGTTGAGCGAACGCTGCAGCAACGGGTCGCGGCGCCACGAAGCGGGATCGGGAAGACCGTCGGCGTCGCACACCACTGCGCCGATCAGGCCGGCCCTGGGCTGGCCGGAGAGCAGGTCCAGCAGGCGCTGCAGATCGCCTTGCCGCAACAGGCAGTCGGGGTTGAGGATCAGCAAGGCCTGGCCATGCGCCTGCTTCGCGGCGAGGTTCGCCGCCGGGCCGAAGCCCAGGTTGCGGTAGTTGTAGATCACCTTGAGCCGCGTGTCGTGCGCATGCGCGCGTTCGATCGCCTCGGGCACGCCGTCGTGCGAATCGTTGTCGACCAGGATCAGTTCCAGCGGCAGCGTGCTGGCCAGCACGCCGCGCACGCATTCACGCAGCGTCGGGCCACTGTCGGCGGACACCACGATTACGCTGAGCGCCAGCGCGAACGGCGAGCGATGGAAAGCAGGAGTAGCCACGCGACAAGTATGCGCGGAGACGTACCCGGGGAAAACAGGTTGCGACGTCATGGCACCGAGAAAATCCGCGATTCGCCATCGCTTCACGTTTCTTCCATATCGTCCTCGCCGAGCACCGCCGACAACGCCAGCGGCATGTCGTCGTCGCGACGCAGCAGCCATGGTTGCTCGCGATACCAGCCGCCCAGCTGCCAGCCGCGCAGGCGATGCTGCCGCTCGCGCTGGCGATCCCACAACAGCACGCCGCGGTCGTTGTGCAGGCGCGCGGCAAACCAGCGCCCACCCGGACTGAAGGCGGCGAGCGCGTCGACGCCGTCGATGCGCTCGCCGATTTCAAAGCGGTACGCGCCTTCGCGGTAGAGCACGTGGCCACCCAGCGGGTCGACCAGCTCATTCGTGGCGGTTTGCCACGCCGGCGGCTGCAGCTCGATGATCTCCGCGGGCGGACCGACCGGCGCCATCGCCAGCTCGGGCCACTCGGCGGATGGCGCAGCCGCCCGCGCGCGGTGCAGCTCGCGATCGAGCCAGGCCTCCAGCCCGACCAGCAGCGTGTAGCCGGCCAGGGCTCCCAGCAGGGCCGCGCCCCAGGCGAATGCATCGCCGCCCAGTGCCCGCTGCAGCGCGAACAGCACGCCTGGCAGGCCCCAGCGCAAGGCGCGCCGGATCAACGCGGCATGCGCGTCGGCCAGCCGGTACTGCAGCAAGGTCACTCCGGCTGCCAGCGCCAGCAGCAGCGGCAGGCCGAGCCACCACGGCAGCGACGCCAGCAGGACCAGCCAGGCCGCTCGCGCCAGCACGCCGCGCCACGCCGGCCAGCGGCGCCGGGCCATCGCTCAGCGCCTCGTTGCGCGGCGGGCGGTCAGCCGCACCACACGCGGGCATTGCGGAACATGCGCATCCACGGTGAATCCTCGCCCCACTGCTCCGGATGCCAGCTCAGCTGCACGCTGCGGAACACGCGCTCGGGATGCGGCATCATGATCGTCACGCGGCCATCGGCGGCGGTGAAGCCGGCCAGGCCGCCCGGCGAACCGTTGGTGTTGAGCGGGAAGTTCTCGGTCGGCCTGCCGCGGTTGTCGACGAAACGCACCGCGCCGTTCGACTTCGACGGGCTGCACGCATGCGGGAAACTCACCCGGCCCTCGCCGTGCGCCACCGCCACCGGAATCCGCGAGCCGGCCATGCCCTTGAAGAAGATGCTCGGCGTGTCGAGGATCTCCAGCGTGGCCAGGCGCGCCTCGTACTGTTCGGACGCGTTGCGCAGGAACTTCGGCCAATGCTGCGCGCCGGGAATGATCTCCTTCAGCTGCGACAGCATCTGGCAGCCGTTGCATACGCCGAGCGCGAATTTCGTCGGATCGGCGAAGAACGCGCTGAACTCGGCTCGCAGATAGTCGTTGTACAGGATCGAGGTGGCCCAGCCGCGGCCGGCACCGAGCACGTCGCCGTAGGAAAAACCGCCGCAGGCCGCGAAGCCGCGGAAGTCCGCGAGTTTGATCCGCCCGCTGGCGAGGTCGGACATGTGCACGTCCACCGCGTCGAAGCCGGCGCGGGTGAACGCGGCCGACATCTCGACCTGGCCGTTGACGCCCTGCTCGCGCAGGATCGCGATGCGCGGGCGTTCGCCCTTGCCGACGAACGGCGCGGCGACATCCTGCGACGGATCGAACGTGAGCTTCGGGGTGATGCCCGGATCGGCATCGTCGAGCCGCCATTCCGACTCGGCGTCGGCGGTGAGCGGGTTGTCGCGTAGGCGCTGCATCGCGTGGCTGGTCTCGTTCCACGCCTTGAACAGCGTGCTCCAGTGCCACTTGAACAAGGTCTCGTCGCCGAGGAACAGCTTGATCCCCAGCTTCTCCTTTGGCCGGCCGATGCGATGGCTGATGCCGGCCAGCCCGTACTTGATCAACAGCGCTTCGAACGCCTCGCGGTTCGCCTCGGCCACCTGCGCCACCGCGCCGAGTTCCTCGTTGAACAACGCACGCAGGGTCGCTTCCGCCCAGCCGTCCAGATGGATTTCCAGGCCGCAGTGGCCGGCGAACGCCATCTCCAGCAAGGTGGTGATGACGCCGCCGTCGGAGCGGTCGTGGTAGGCCAGCAGCAGGCCGTTCGCGTTCGCTTCCTGGACCAGCTCGAACAGCGCCTTCAGCCGTTTCGCGTCGTCCAGGCTCGGCGGCATGCCGCCGCCGCGGTTGAACACCTGGGTCAGCGCCGAGCCGCCGAGACGGTCGCGCCCCGCGCCCAGGTCGATCAGCCACAACGCGGAGTCGCCGCGGTCCAGCCGCAACTGCGGCGTGAGCGTGCGGCGCACGTCACTGACGCGGGCGAAACCGGTGATCACCAGCGACACCGGCGATACCGTGCGCTGCGCGGTGCCGCCGTCCTGCCATACCGTCTGCATCGACAGCGAGTCCTTGCCGACCGGGATGGAGATCTCCAGCTCGGGGCACAGCTCCATGCCGATCGCCTTGACCGCATCGAACAGCGCGGCGTCCTCGCCCGGATGGTTGACCGCGGCCATCCAGTTCGCCGACAGGCGAACTTCGCCGAGGCTGCCGATCGACGCCGCAGCCAGGTTGGTGATCGCCTCGCCGACCGTCAGCCGCGCCGCGTCGGCGCTGCTCAGCAGGGCCACCGGCGCGCGCTCGGCCATCGCCATCGCCTCGCCGGCATAGCCGTCGAAGTCGGCGATGGTCACCGCGCAGTCGGCCACCGGCACCTGCCACGGGCCGACCATCGGGTCGCGCGCATTCAGGCCGCCGACGGTGCGGTCGCCGATCGTGATCAGGAAACTCTTGCTGCCCACGCCGGGCAGGCGCAACACGCGCAGCAGCGCCTCGTCCATGCCGATGCCGGTGAGGTCCGGCACCAGGTCGATGCGTGCCTTCGACCGCGTGGCGTCGCGATGCATCCGCGGCGGCTTGCCGAACAGCACGTCCATCGGCAGGTCGATGACGACCAGTCCGCGGTGCGGGTCGGTCAGCACCAGCTGGCGCTCGACCGTGGCGTCGCCGACTACCGCATACGGGCAGCGTTCGCGCTGGCACATCGCCTCGAACTCGGCCAGATTCTCCGGACCGATCGCCAACACGTAGCGTTCCTGCGATTCGTTGCTCCACACCTGCATCGGCGACAGCGAGGGGTCGTCGCAGGGAATCTTCGACAGGTCGATCACGCCGCCGACGCCGGCGTCGTTGAGCAGTTCGGGTATCGCGTTGGACAGGCCGCCGGCGCCGACGTCGTGCACGCTGACGATCGGGTTGTGCTCGCCGCGCGCCCAGCAGGCGTCGATCACTTCCTGGCAGCGCCGCTCCATCTCGGCGTTGTCGCGCTGCACCGAGGCGAAGTCCAGCTCCGCGCTCGACGCGCCGCCGGCGACCGACGAGGCCGCGCCGCCGCCCAGCCCGATCAGCATCGCCGGGCCGCCCAGCACGATCACCTTGTTGCCCGGCTGCACCGCATGCTTCAGCACGTGGCCGGGGCGCAGGTTGGCCAGCCCGCCGGCCAGCATGATCGGCTTGTCGTAGCCGCGGCGCAGGCCGGGCTCGGCGCTCTCGTGCTCGTAGCTGCGGAAATAGCCGCCCAGGCAGGCGCGGCCGAATTCGTTGTTGAACGCGGCGGCGCCGAGCGGGCCGTCGCGCATGATCTCGAACGCGCTGGCCATGCGCGGCGGCAGCGGGCGATCCACTTCCCACGGCCGCGGCAAGCCGGGAATGCGCAGGTCGGACACCGAGAAACCGGTGAGCCCGGCCTTCGGCTTGCCGCCGCGGCCGGTCGCGCCCTCGTCGCGGATCTCGCCGCCGGCGCCGGTGGCGGCGCCGGGCCACGGCGCGATCGCGGTGGGATGGTTGTGCGTCTCCACCTTGATCGCGTAGTCGATGCGTTCCTCGTGGCCGCGCCACACGCCATCGGCCGGGTCGGCGAAGAAGCGCCGGCCGGTGCTGCCCTCGATCACCGCCGCGTTGTCCGAATACGCGGACAGGGTATGCGCGGGCGAGCGCTGGTGGGTGTGCTTGATCATGCCGAACAGGGTCTTGTCCTGTTCCGCGCCGTCGACCGTCCAGCTGGCGTTGAACACCTTGTGCCGGCAATGCTCGGAGTTCGCCTGGGCGAACATGAAGAGTTCGGCATCGGTGGGATCGCGGCCGAGTTCGGCGTAGCGATCGACCAGGTAGTCGATCTCGTCGTCGGCCAGCGCCAGTCCCAGCCGCCCGTTCGCCGCGGCCAGCGCGGCCTGCGGGTCGGCGCCGAGCGCCACGTGCACCAGGTCGCCGGGCGAGCCGGCCAGGAACAGGCCTTGCGCGTCCTCGATGCGGTTCAGCACCGACTGCGTCATCGCGTCGTGCAGCACCGCCATGATCGCGGCATGGTCCGGCGCCCCGGCCGGCGGCAGGCCGGCCACCTGCCAGGCCAGCCCGCGCTCGACACGATGCACGTCGAAGCCGGCGCCATGCAGGATGTCGGTGGCCTTGCTCGACCACGGCGAGATCGTGCCCAGCCGCGGCACCACCCACAGCGTGGCCGGCTCCGGCGCGGCGTCCTTCGCCTCCAGCACGGCCAGCAGGCGCTGGCGCAGCTCACCCTCCGGCGCCGTCTCGGCGTCGACGAAGTAGACGAACCACGACGCCTGCACGCGCACGCCGCGATGCAGGGCATCCAGGCGGGCATTGAGGCGTTCGAGGCGGAACGGCGAGAGGGCGTTCTGCCCGTCGAGTGCGATCATGCGGGGAACGGCGCTATGCGAGGAAAACGCCTATTCTAACCCATGCTGCAATACGGCATAAGCCAAGGCCGGAACCCTCCTGGCGTTCCGCCCCGTACCTTGGCAGGGAGGGCGTGCAGGCAGCCTCAACCGCCCTGCTTCAGCGCCTGCAGCAGCTGTTCCGGGGTCACATAGCCGCCCAGGACGCGGCCGTCCGGGCCATAGATCGCCGGCGTGCCGTTGACGCCCAGCTTCACGCCCAGGTTGAACTGGTCCTTGACCGGGTTGTCGGCGCAGGTCGCCGGCGCCGGCGCATGGCCTTCCTTCGCGGCGGTGAACGCCGCCTTGCGGTCCTTCGCGCACCACACCGAGACCATCTCGGTATAGGTCGGCGTGGGCCGCCCGGCGGTGGTCACCAGGCCTTCGCGCGGCCACGCCAGGTACTCCACCGCGATGCCTTCCTTGTTGAACGCGGCCATGTGCTCGTGCAGCGCACGGCAGAAGCCGCAATTCACGTCGGTGAACACGGTGACCGTGTACTTCGGGTTCGGCGGCGCGAACACGATGCGCTCGGACGCCGGCACCCTGGCCAGTTCGGTCTTGCGGAAGCGCGCCCAAGCCGCGTCGCTGACGTTCTGCTTGCGACTCAGGTCGATCACGTCGCCGTGCATCGCGTACTTGCCGTCGGTGCTGACGTAGAGCATCTGCCCGGCGGCAATCACCTGATAGAAGCCCGGCATCGGCGCCGGCTCGATCGAATCGACCTGGACATTCGCCGCCAGGCTCTTGATCGCCTGCCGCACCATCTGCTGCGCCGCCGGCGTCACCGCCGGGCTGGTGGCCGGCGCCGCATCGTTTTCGGCAGCACAGGCGGCCAGGGAAAGTCCGCCGATGCACAGCGCCAGCAACAGTTTCTTCAACATCACCATCAACCTCGTTGGATCCGGGCCGCGCGGGGTAGCGGCCGCAGGAACACATTCTCGCACAGGCGGATGAACGCTCCTCGCTTGCCAGGCCGTGGCGAAGCGGTGCCCCGCCATATTCGCAAGACCCGTGATCGGACCCTCCGTTCAATGGTAAATTTCCGAAATGCAGGCAAGCGAGCCGGCAGAACGCCTTGCCGCACACTCGCCGCTTCGTCCAACGGCTTGAATTGCTGGGTGGAATCCTTTTGATCATCTGCGCTCCCAACGTATTGACCGCCGAGGAACTCGGCACGATCCGCAACGAACTTCGTGACGCTTCGTTCGTCGACGGCGCCAGCACGGCCGGCTGGTCGGCACGCGAGGTCAAGAAGAACCTGCAGGTCGACATCGATACCGAAAGCCAGGTCCGGCTGCGCGACATCGTGCGCAGCGCCTTCCTGCGCAACGGGATGCTGCAGGCGTCGATTCTGCCGTCCGCCATGACGCAGGTAATGTTCAACCGCTACGACGTCGGCATGCAGTACGGCCGGCATGTCGATGCCCCCGTGATGGGCGGACTCGGCAGTGCTGTGCGCACCGACGTGGCGATCACGGTTTTCCTGTCCGACCCCAAGAGCTATACCGGCGGCGATCTGGTGGTGGATACCAATGGCGTGGAATACGGCTTCAAGCTGGACGCCGGCTCCGCGATCGCCTACCCGGCCAACTCCCTGCACCACGTCACCCCGGTCACCCAGGGCGCCCGCTACGCCGCGATCATCTGGGTGCAGAGCCAGGTACGCGACACCGCCAAGCGCGAGCTGCTGTGGGACCTGGACAACGCCAAGCGGCAGATCTTCGGCCGCGAAGGCAAGAGCCCCACGTTCGACGCCATCAGCAAATCGCACGCGAACCTGCTGCGGATGTGGGCGGACGTGTAAATCATTGGATCGTTACGCACCTGCAACGACAGCACGCCTACGGACCGAAGCACTTTCGCGTTGCCATCGAAGCTCCCTGGCCCGACACGTCGGTTCCGCCAAAGTCGGCAGGTCAAGAAAGAAAGCCTTATCCTCTGAAAGTGCACTCTGATCAGTTTTCCCCGAGCCCACCTGGCGTCGGGAGATCACATACGCTGCAGATCAATGCAATGGCAACGACAGGTCGCGACGGAGCACCGTGGCACGGCACCTGTTGCTGCCAATCGACAGGACAGCGAAAAAATGCGCCCGGCCGGAATGTCGTGGTAAGGCCTGATGCACTTCAAAATGTGCCGTGGCTCACCTTTCCGCGAAGAATGATCGGATAAAAGCTGAGAAGCGGCGACGATGCCGCTTTATAGATGAGGACGTCGACATGAAAGATCATGCTACGAACGCAGGAGCCTCCGGCAACGAAGCTGCCCGCCCACTTGCGCGGCTATTCGCGACAACATTGAGCGCCCAGACAGTGGAAATGGCCACGAGTCCGGAAAATCTCCTGCTGACCAAAATAAACAGCGATCCAGAAGCCGACCAATTCGACTTCGGCTGATTCGCGGCGGCCGTTGCCCGCATGAGAGCGGGCAACGGCACTTCAGACGTGACGTCAATATCCGGATAACGACAATTCATGGATGAGCAAGCAGCCGTCCTGTTGCTGGGTTCGCCCCACGACCCCCATATCGCCGCTGTCGAGTGGGCCTTGAGGGTAAACGGTGTACGGTCCATAAGTGCACCTTTTTTTCCCTTCAGCCGGACCTCCAGAATCACTGTCGGGATGAGCCGCAATCATGAAACCCTGTGGATGTCGGATGCCTCGGTCGAATCCCTCCGCTCCGTATGGGTTCGCCGTCCCAAAGCACCGTCGCCATCGTTTGGCGTCCCGTCCGACCAACGGTTTCTCGCTGACGAATGGGGGCGGGTCCAGAAAAACCTTTTCGCTCTGGGCGGCACGCTTACTTCCGCATTATGGGTAAATTCGCCTGAAGCAGCCATCCGCGCGGAGAACAAGCTCCTTCAGCTTCACTTCGCCCGCCAGGTCGGACTGGAATTTCCAGATACGCTGGTGACCAATCACGCCGAGGAGGCCAGGGAATTCATTTCCCGCAAGGGCACGGTGATATTCAAGACCTTTGGCATGCATATGTGGAAGAACCGTAGTCGCGGAACTTACCATAGCGCTGGCGTAACGGTACTTGACCGGCAAAGCCAAGTTCCCGATGACGCCCTGGCCCTCTGCCCGGGCATTTTTCAGCCCTTCGTGAACAAGCAATACGACGTTCGTGCGACGGTGATCGGCAACCGGATTTTCGCCGTGAAACTGGGAAGGAGCGGCGGCGGTGCCTATGTGGATTGGCGGGTCAATACACGGGCGAAGGACTTCCAAGCCGAGGAATATGAGCTCCCGGACGATATCGCACAGCGCCTGCAGTCGCTCATGCAATGCCTTGGCTTGGTCTTCGGCTGCGCCGACTTCGTCCTGGATGATCGTGGCAAGCTGAAGTTTCTTGAAATCAACCAAGCCGGACAATTTCTGTTCGTCGAAAACATGTGTCCGAGCATAAGGATTTTGCAGGCAATGACGGCCATGTTATGCCACGGCAGTGTCGATTATCGCCTGGACGATAACGAGCCGGTTTCCCTGCAGGAATTCCTAACCGGCGACGCGCAGAAGCTGGATACCGAGGCGATGGAACGGGCGATGCCGGTTTTGTCCGTGGCCGATATCGAGGAATAAGGCGTAAGAGCGATCGTACGCCTCCAGCCGCCGGCGTTGCACACTTGGCGTGGAAAGCCTTCATACCATTGGGATACCTCAGGGGGATACCTCAGAGACATTATTCGATTCGTCGATGCTTCTCACCCCCGCGGATGATGCTGCGCATGCAGCCGCTTCAGGCCTTCCTTCGCCACCAGGGTGTAGATCTGCGTGGTGCTGAGCGAGCTATGGCCGAGCAGCATCTGCAGGGCGCGCAGGTCGGCGCCGTGGTTGAGCAGGTGGGTGGCGAAGGAATGCCGCAGCACGTGTGGCGAGATGCGTTTCGGGTTGATGCCGACCTTGAGTGCGTAGCGCCTCACCAAAGTCCAGAACATCTGTCGGGTCATGCCTTCGCCGCGTTTGCTCAGGAACAGCGCCTGCGGCTGGCGGCCTTTCGCCAGCGCCGGCCGCGCGTCGGCCAGGTAGGCGCCGATGCGTGCCAGCGCTTCCTCGCCGACCGGCACCAGCCGGTCCTTGCCGCCCTTGCCGGTGACGCGCAGCACGCCCTGACGCGGGTTCAGCGCGGCCAGCGGCAACTCCACCAGTTCGGACACGCGCAGGCCGGAGGCGTACATCAGTTCCAGCATCGCGCGATCGCGCAGGCCCAGCGTGGTGCCGGTGTCGGGCGCGCCGAGCAGGCCCTCGATCTCGCGTTCGGCCAGCGCCTTGGGCAGGCTGCGCGGCAGCTTCGGGCGCTCGATCAGCAGGGTGGGATCGGCGAAGCCCGGCTCGCTGCGGGCGAGGAACGCGTAGTAGCGGCGGAACGCCGACTGCCGCCGCGCGATCGAGCGCACCGCCGCCGGCTGCGCGCCGTGATACGCGGAAATATCCTCGCGCCGTGCCGTGCGCAGATCGCGCCCGCGCGTGGCCAGCCAGAGCGCCAACGCCTCGAGGTCGCGCCGGTACGCCTCCAGCGTGCGGTCGGCCAGGCCGTCCTCCGACCACACCCGTTCCACGAATGTGCTTATGCTCAGCCGGTCGGCTTCGGCGATACTGGCGCGGCTTTCTTCCTTTCCCATGCGCACGATGCTGGCCATTGCGCGCGCACTACGCAAGCGACCGACCCACGATGCCCGTGAACCTTGCCACCACCGACACTCCCTGCCCGCTGTGGCGCCGCCTGCTGGCGCTGGTCTACGACCTGCTGATCGTGGTGGCGATCGTGATGGTGGTGGGCCTGCTGTGCCAGCTCGCCACCGGCGGCAAGCTGATCCGCACCGGCGCGACGGTGGCCGTGCCGATCTGGTACCAGGCGCTGCAGGGCGCGGTGGTGGCGGCGTACTTCATCAGCTCGTGGCGACGCGGCGGGCAGACGCTGGGCATGCGGCCGTGGCGCATCCGGGTCACCCGCGACGACGGCGGCACTCTCTCACTGCAGCAGGCGCTGATCCGCGTGCTGGTGGCGGCCGCGCCGCTGGTGTTGCTGTTGCTGGCGCCGGTGCTCGGGCTGCGCACGACACTGTGGACGCTGCTTGCCGTGTGGGCCGGCTGGTTCGCCGTGGCCGTGTTCGATCCGCGCCGGCGTGCGCTGCACGACATCGCGGCCGGCACCGAGGTCCGCCGGCTGGACTGAGCATCCCGCCCTGGGCCGGGCTTCACACTTCGCTCAGCGCGAACCGGGTTCAATCCGCCGATGCCCGAACCGCTCCACGCCGAAGACCGCAGCGACGCCGACCTGATTCGCACCAACCGCGGCTTCTACGAGTCGCTGTGGGCGCAGGCGAAACTGATCGCGCCGGAGCGCTTCAATACCTGGCCGCTGCTGCGCGAGCTGGCCGACGCCGCACCGCGCCGGCTGGAGGTGGCGCCCGGCCTGCGCCCGCGGCTGCCGTTGCGCGGCACCTGTTTCGTCGACCTCAGCCATGCTGCGCTGCGACGCCTGCACGACAGCGGCGCCGAGGCGGTGCACGGCATGATCGGCGCCCTGCCCTGCGCCGACGCCAGCTTCGACCTGGTCTGCGCGCTCGACATCCTCGAACACGTCGCCGACGACGACGGCGCACTGGCCGAACTGGCGCGCGTGGCCGCACCCGGCGCCAGCGTGCTGCTGTCGGTGCCGCTTCATCCGGCGGCATGGACTGCGTTCGACGACTTCGTCGGCCACTGCCGCCGCTACGAGCCGGAGCAGGTCGCGGCCCGGTTCGCCCGGCACGGCTTCATCATCGAATGCAGTGCGGTGTACGGCATGCAGCCGAAGTCCTCGCGCCTGCTCGAGCTCGGCCAGTGGTACCTCACCCACCGGCGCGAGCGCGCGATGTGGTGGTACAACCGCGTGTTCATGCCGCTCGGCCTGCGCTTCCAGAAGCCGCTGCGATGGCGCGATGGCCTGGGCGACACGGACGGGGTCGACGAACTGCTGCTGCGCTGCCGTTACCGTCCGGCGGCAACGCCAAGTCACTGATTGGACTGGATGCCGCGATTGCGGCGTCGCAACACGCCAGGGTCAAACGGCGCTAAGATGATCCTTTCGTCTGCGGCTCACCCACCTCCGATGCTTTATCAGATCCATGAATGGCAACGCGCGTTCCTCGGCCCGTTGAGCCACTTCGCGCAGGCCGGCGCGCGCATGCTCAACGATGCCAGCAGCCCGTTCGCGCAGATGCCCGGCGCGCAGCGGATGGCTGCCGGCTACGAGCTGGTCCATCGCCTCGGCAAGGATTACGAAAAGCCCGAGTTCGGCATCCACACCGCCACCGCGCACGAGCACGAGATCGCGGTGATCGAGCGGGTCGCGCTGGCCAAGCCGTTCTGCCAGCTGAAGCGCTTCAAGCGTTTCAGCGACGACCCGTCCACCATCGAGAAGATGAAGAGCGATCCGGTGGTGCTGGTGGTGGCGCCGCTGTCCGGCCATCACGCCACGCTGCTGCGCGACACCGTGCGCACGCTGCTGCGCGACCACAAGGTCTACATCACCGACTGGGTCGACGCGCGCATGGTGCCGGCCGCGGCCGGTCCGTTCGGGCTGGACGACTACATCGCCTACGTCGAGGAATTCATCCGTCACATCGGCGCGTCCGCGCTGCACGTGATCTCGGTGTGCCAGCCGACCGTGCCGGTGCTGGCGGCGGTGTCGCTGATGGCCGCACGCGGCGAAGACACGCCGCGCAGCCTGACCATGATGGGCGGCCCGATCGACCCGCGCCGCAGCCCCACCAGCGTCGACAACCTGGCCACCAACCAGCCGCTGTCGTGGTTCAGGGGCAACGTGATCCACACCGTGCCGTCGAACTATCCCGGCCGCGGCCGCGAAGTCTACCCAGGCTTCCTGCAGCACGCCGGCTTCATCGCGATGAACCCCGGCCGGCACCTCAGCTCGCACTGGGACTTCTACCAGGACCTGCTGCGCGGCGACCTCGACGACGCCGAATCGCACCGCAAGTTCTACGACGAGTACAACGCCGTGCTGGACATGCCGGCCGAGTTCTATCTCGACACGATCGAGAAGGTGTTCCAGCAATTCCTGCTGCCGCGTGGCCTGTGGGACGTGGCCGGCGAACGGGTGGATCCCGCCGCGATCAAGCGCAGCGCCCTGCTCACCGTCGAGGGCGAACTGGACGACATCTCCGGCCTCGGCCAGACCGAAGCCGCGCACGACCTGTGCAGCAGCATCCCGGCCGGACGCCGCGCGCACAAGGTGATCGAAGGCGCCGGCCACTACGGCATCTTCAGCGGCCGCCGCTGGCGCGAAACGGTCTACCCGCAGGTGCGCGATTTCATCCGCCAGTTCGATGCCGCCCCGGCAGGCACGCGCGGCGCGGCGAAGGTCAGCCGCGCGCGAAAAACCCGCTGAACGCCGCGACGACGCGCTGGATGCCGTCGTCGTCGATGTCCAGATGCGTCACCAGGCGCAGCGTGGGCAGGTAGCCGATGCTGATGCGGATGCCGGCCTCGCGCAGATGGACGTCCAATTCGCGAAGGCGTTCGGCGGGCACGTCGACGAACACCATGTTGGTGTACTGGCCGAGCAGGTCGATGCCGGCGATCTCGCGCAGGCGGCCGGCCAGGTAGGCCGCGCGGCGGTGATCGTCGGCCAGCCGTGCCACGTGGTGATCCAGCGCATGCAGTCCCGCCGCGGCAAGGATGCCGGCCTGGCGCCAGCCGCCGCCGGTGACCTTGCGCCAGCGCCGTGCCTTGTCGACCAGCGCGTGCGAGCCGAGCAGCACCGAGCCGACCGGCGCGCCCAGCCCCTTGGACAGGCACACCGATACCGTGTCGAAATGCCGTGCGACCTCGCGCGCCGGCACGCCACCGGCGACGGCGGCGTTGAACAGGCGCGCGCCGTCCAGATGCAGGCCGAGTCCGTGCGAGCGCGCCACGTCGTGTGCAGCCTGGAGGTAGTCCAGCGGCAGCACGCGGCCGTGCCAGGTGTTCTCCAGCGCCAGCACGCGGGTTCGCGCGAAGTGCGGATCGACCGGCTTGATCGCCGCCTCGATGCGCTCCAGCGGCAACGTGCCGTCGGCCGCCTGCACGATCGGCTGCGGCTGGATCGAGCCGAGCACCGCGGCGCCGCCGCCTTCGAACTTGTAGGTATGCGCATCCATGCCGACCAGGTATTCGTCGCCGCGCTCGCAGTGCGCGAGCAAGGCGAGCAAGTTGGACTGGGTGCCGCTGGGCACGAACAGGCCGGCGTCGAAACCGAGTTCGTCGGCCAGCCGCTGCTGCAATGCGTTGACCGTGGGGTCCTCGCCGTAGACGTCGTCACCGACTTCGGCCGCCAGCATCGCCGCGCGCATCGCGGCGGTCGGACGCGTCACCGTATCGCTGCGCAGATCAACCCATTCCACGGCTCACTCCTTAGCTGTCGGCAAAGGAGGTCAGCTTGGCCGCATCGGGCGTCCCGGGCAAGCCCGGAAAGGCACGGCGCGTGGAAAATCGCGTTACGCCAACAGCCCGAAATGCACCATCAACCAGCCGGCTGAAGCGCTGATGTAGATACAAACTCCCAACCAGAATCCAAAAGAATTCTTGTGCCAGATTGGCTTGGTCATGCTTCCCCCGAAAAACGCGAGCAGTAGCCGCACGGTACGCGCGGCTCACCTGCCTGCAGACAAGCCAGTTTCGTACCACGACAGGCCTCGCCAGAGGTTTGACCCGAGCGGGGCCGTCGTGTTGCGACCATGCTCACACTAACGGCGTGGCTGCTCGCGCCGTCGGGTTCGTTGCGTTCACCGAAGAGGCCGGAGAAGAGTCCGCACATGCGCGGACTGCGCGCACAGGGATGCGCCGCACTGACACAAATGGTCGATCCTGGCCCCGCCAGGTCAGACGCGCCGGCGGAAATACAGCCAGGCCGCCGCCACCAGGATCGATGCCGGCAGCAGGTTCGCAAGCAACGGCGGCATGCCGTATACCGTGCCGAAATTCACCATCGCCTGCTGCAGGAAATACCAGCCGAGCGCGAGCAGGATGCCGATGAACATGCGCTTGCCCAGGCCGCCGGAACGCAGCGAGCCGAACGCGAACGGCATCGCGCACAGCACCAGCACCAGCACGTTGAGTGGATACAGCGCGCGGCCCCAGAACGCCACCGCATAAGTGCCGGGGCTCTGGCCGTTGCCTTCCAGGTAATCCATGTTGCGGCGCAGGTCGCGCATGGAAAGGTACTGCGGCTGGATCACCGACTGCGCCAGCACCTGCGGATTGAGGCTGGACTGCCACGGCAAGCTGACCGCCGTGCTGGCATGCGTGCCTTGCGCGTCGAGCGTGGTGGTGCGCACATCGTGCAGCACCCACTGCCTGCCGCTGTGCTCGGCGGTTCTGGCCCATTGGAAACGGCTGAGCTGGCCATCGGCAGTGAAGGTGAATACACGCACATCACTCAGCTGCACCGCGCCGACGCCGTCACGCTGCTTCAGCGAAGTGCCGCGCGCATTGATGATGTCGTCGCCGTCGCGCGCCCACAGGCCGCTGCTGGTGCCCATGCCGAGGTTGCCGGACTTCATGCGCAGCTGCATCACCTGCGCCTGCTGGTCGCCCCACGGCGCCAGCGTCTCGCCCATGATCACCACGCCGACGATCAGCACCGCGACCACGCCGACCGCGGAACCGGCGATGCGCAACCGCGACATGCCGGCCGCGCGCAACGCGGTGAGCTCGCCTGTGCCGGCCAGCCCTCCCAGGCCGAGCAGGCCGCCGATCAGCGCGGCATTGCCGAACATCTCGTAGGCGCGGCGCGGGAACGTCACCAGCACATAGGCCACCGCATTGCTCAGCGTGTAGCCGTGCTTGCCGACGTTGCCGAGTTGGCGCAGCAGCTGGGTGACCGCATCGAAACCGGTCAGCACCAGCCACACCATCAGCATCGAGCCGAGCACGCTCATCGCCACCAGCCGGTCGACCCGCTTGATGTTGAACACCGTCATGCCGGCACACCCGGCTGCTGCGCACGCAACTTGCGCGGGGAATACTGCTTCCACAGCATCCAGCCGGCCAGCGCCAGCACCAGCGCATGCAGCGCCCACAGCGGCGCCTCGTTGTGCCAGTGGCCCTTGCCGATCTGCGCGCGGCCCAGTGCCAGCAGCGTGTAGTAGAGATAGAACGTGACCACCGCCAGCAGCAGCCGGCCGTACTTCGGTTCACGCGGACTCTGCCGCGACAGCGGCAACGCCAGCAGCAGCAGCACGAAGGTCAATGGCGGCGCGTTGGCGCGCCAGGCGAACTCGGCGCGGTCGTCCGGATCGTCCGACTGGGCCAGCGCCCAGCTGCTTTTCGAATGCGCCGGGTCGTCGTCTTCGTCGGCCTGCACATTGGACAGCGAGGTGTCGTTGCGCTGGTACTGCATCTGCCGCCAGTTGTTCAAGCCGAGCGGGATGTCGTACTGCCAGCCGTCCTTGAACGCGATGAAGCGGCCGTCGCCGTTGCTCTCCTGGTACAGCTCGCCGCTGGCTGCGCTGACCACCTTCAGGTGCGGCGGGCCGTCCTTGCTGTCGCTCTGGGTCGCCACGAACGTGCGCCCCAGCTTGCTGCCGTCGCGGCTGAGGTTGTCGACGAAGATGATGCCGCCCTTGCCCGGCAGCTCGGTGAAGCGCCCCGCATCCAGCCCGGCCGCAATCACCGAACGGTTCGCCGCGGCCACCATCGCATCGCTGGTGCGCACCGCCCACGGCCCCAGCCACAGCGAGACCAGCGCGGTGATCGCCACCAGCGCCGTGCCGAGGAGCAGCACCGGCCGCAACAGTCCGCGCGGGCCCATGCCGGAGGAGGACAGCACGTGCATCTCGCTCTCGCGGTACATCCGCCCCAGCCCCAGCAGCACGCCGATGAAACTGGCCAGCGGCATCATGTTGGTGAGGCCGTCGAGCGTGCGCAGGCCCAGCACCTGGAACATCACGCTGGCCGGGAAGCTGCCGTTAGCTACCTGCTGCAGCACCCGGGCGAACGCACTGCCGGCCACGACCACCAGCAGCACCGCCACGGTGGCGGCCACGGTCTGCGCCAGCTCGCGCAGGAAATAGCGGTCGAGGATGCTCAGCATGCGATAAACTTGTCCGCTTGAACGGTTCGGCCCGATCGGCCGGCAAACCGCAAGTCTAGCCTGTCCGGCCGCAAGCCGGGCCCACGCAGGGACCACCCCGATGACACTCCAGTTCAGCCTCGGCTCCGCCGCCCCCGCTACCGTCGACAGTGCCTGCGTGCTGGTCGGCGTCTACGAACAGGGCGTGCTGACCAGTGCGGCCGCCCAGGTGGACAGCGCCGCCGGCGGTGTGATCAAGCGCCAGGTGGAAAGCGGCGACATCAGCGGCAAGGCCGGCGCCACCACCGTGCTGTTCGCGCCGGCCGGCGTCGCCGCGCAACGCGTGCTGGTGGTCGGCCTGGGCGCACAGAAATCGTTCGACGCCGCGCGCTACCAGAAGGTGAACATCGAGGCGGCGCGCGCGCTCGGCCGCCTGCCGGTGGCGAACGCGACGTCCTACCTCACCGAAGTGGACGTGCCCGGTCGCGACAGCGCCTGGCGCGTGCGCATCGCCGCGCTGGCCAGCGACCACGCCGCCTATCGCTACACCGCCACGTTCAAGCCGCGCGACAAGAACAAGCAGACCGAACTGGCCGCGCTGGCGTTCGCCGCCGGTACCGACGCGCAAGGCGGACTCGACCAGGCCGTGGCGATCGCCGCCGGCGTGCGCTTCGCCCGCGAGCTGGCCAACCTGCCGCCGAACATCTGCAACCCGGCGTATATCGCGGCGCAGGCGCAGGCCTTCGCCGACGCGCAGGACAAGGTCAGCTGCACCGTGCTCGACGACGTCGCGATGGAGAAGCTCGGCTTCGGCTCGCTGCTGGCGGTCGCGCGCGGCTCGGTCAACAAGCCGCGCCTGATCGCCCTCGAGTACAAGGGCGGCAATGACGGCGACAAGCCGTATGCGTTCGTCGGCAAGGGCGTCACCTTCGACTCCGGCGGCATCAGCCTGAAGCCCGGCGCCGGCATGGAGGAGATGAAGTTCGACATGGGCGGCGCCGCCGGCGTGCTCGGCGCGTTCGTCGCCGCGGTGAAGATGGGCCTGAAGCTCAACCTGGTCTGCGTGGTGCCGGCCGTGGAGAACATGCCCGACGGCGACAGCTACCGCCCCAGCGACGTGCTGACCAGCCTGTCCGGGCTCACCATCGAAGTGTTGAACACCGACGCCGAAGGCCGGCTGATCCTGTGCGACGCATTGACGTACACCGCGCAGACGTACCAGCCGCAGGCGCTGATCGACGCCGCCACGCTCACCGGTGCCTGCGTGATCGCGCTGGGCAAGCACGCCAGCGGCCTGATGAGCAAGCACGACGACCTCGCCGCCGAACTCATCGCCGCCGGCGAGGAAACGCTCGACCGCGCATGGCGCCTGCCGCTGTGGGACGACTACCAGGCCCAGCTCGACTCCGGCTTCGCCGACGTCGCCAACATCGGCGGCAAGAGTGCCGGCGCGATCACCGCCGCGTGCTTCCTGTCGCGCTTCACCGACGGCCAGCGCTGGGCCCACCTGGACATCGCCGGCACCGCCTGGGACGAAGGCCGCAAGGGCCTCGCCACCGGCCGACCGGTGGCGCTGCTGGCGCAGTGGCTCTTGGACCGGGATTCGTGATTCGGGATTCGGGATTGGCAAAAGCCCGAGCCCGCCTCATGCTGCTTTACCGAATCCCCAATCCCGACTCCCGAATCCCGGCTCTTATCCCATGCCTCGCGCCGACTTCTACCTGATCGACAAGCCGCGCTTTCGCGAACAGCCGCTGTTGCTCGTTTGCGAACTGGCGAGGAAGGCGTTTGCGGGACAGCAGCCGACGCTGATCCTGACCCGCGACCACGACCAGGCGCATGCGCTGGACGAGCTGCTGTGGGAGTTCGACGACGACGCGATGATTCCGCACCAATTGGCCGGCGATGACGACGACGACGAAGTCGCGGTGCTGATCGTGCCGCCCGGCGTCGACAGCGCCGACCGGCCGCTGCTGATCAACCTGCGCGAAACCTGCCCCGCCGGCCGCTACCAGCGCGTGCTGGAAGTGGTGGCGGCCGATCCCGCCGAACGCGACGGCTCGCGCACGCGCTGGCGCGAATACCAGCGGCTGGGTTTCGAGCTGCACAAGTACGACATGTGATTCACGCCAGCACCGACGCCGGCGCGCCGTTCACCGCCCGCGCCAACGCATCGGCCAGCTGCTCGCCGCTGAGCGGCTTGCGCAGGAAGCCGTCCATCCCCGCCGCGCGCGCCTTCGCCTCGTCCTCGCTGCCCTGGCGCGCGGTCACCGCCACGATCGGCAGGTGCTGCCCGGCGTGCTCGCGCTGGCGGATCAGGCGCGCGACCTGGAAGCCGTCGACGCCGGGCAGGTCCAGGTCCAGCAGCACCGCGTCGAAGCCGGCATGCGCCAATTCGGCCAGCGCGGCCAGCCCGTTGACCACATGCACCACCGCGTGGCCCTCGCGTTCCAGCAGGCCGCGGATCACCGCCGCCACGATGCTGTCGTCCTCCACCAGCAGCAGGCGATAGCTGCGGTCCGCCGCCACCTCCATCGCGGGCGCGGCGGGGGCCGGCTCGGCCAGCGGCAGGCGCACGCGGAACGTGCTGCCGTGCCCCAGCCGCGACTCCAGCTCGATGCTGCCGCCCATCATGTCCACCAGCTCGCGGCAGATCGCCAGGCCCAGTCCGCTGCCGGCACGGCGCTGCGGTCCCTCGGCCTGCTCGAAGCGCTGGAACAGCCGCGCCTGGCTGGCTTCGGGAATGCCCGGCCCGGTGTCGCTGACGCTGAACTGCAGGCCGCCATCGATCCGCTGCGCGCGCAAGGTGACCTTGCCGTGCTCGGTGAACTTCAGCGCGTTGTTGGCCAGGTTCAGCAGCACCTGCTTGATGCGCAGCGCATCGCCGAGCAGTTGCGCCGGCAGGTCCGCGGCCGCGTCGAGCACGAAGCGGATGCCCTTGGCGTGCGCCAGGCCCTGCTCCAGCTGCGCCACGTCGTCGAGCAGCTGGCGCGGATCGAACGGCACCGGCTCCAGCTCCAGCTTGCCCGCCTCGATCCGCGCCAGGTCCAGCGCGTCGTTGAGCAGCTTCAGCAGCATCCCGCCGGAACGCTGCATCGCCTGCGTGTAGTCGTGCTGCTGCGGATCGAGCGGCGTGCTCAGCAGCAGTTCGGCCATGCCCATCACGCCGGTCATCGGCGTGCGGATCTCGTGGCTCAGCGTGGCCAGGAACTGCGTCTTCGCCGCGCTCGCCGCCTCCGCCATCTGCCGCTGCTGCTCGACCAGCTGCACGTGATGCCGCTGCGCCAGGCGACGGCGCCAGCCGTGCAGCGCCAGGCCGACCACCGACACCAGCAGCAGTGCGTAGATCGCCCACGCCCACCAGCGCAGCCACGGCGGCGCTTCCACATGGATGCGCAGCGGCGTGGGCAGGTGCACCCACAGACCGTCGGCGCCCGCGGCCATCGCGTCGAGCACGTAGTCGCCTGCGCCCAGCCCGGTGAAGTCGCGTTCGCCGCGATTGCCGGTGTCCACCCAGTCACTGTCGAAGCCATGCAGCAGGAAACGGTAATGGTTGGCGGACGGGGCGATATAGGAGAACACTCGCGCATCGACCGCGAGCTGGCTGTCGCGCCAGCCGACTTGCAGTGGTTGCGTGCCGATCGGCAGCACCTGCGTGGCGCCGCGGCGGCGTACCCGGGCCTGGGTGAGCGCCATCTGCGGCACGCTGGTTTGCCGATTGCTCCGGTCCGGGTCGAACGCCACCACGCCACCCAGTGTGGCGGCATAGATATAGCCGCTCGGCATCCGCGCGTAGCCGCGGAAGAACTCGCCGTTGGTCAGGCCATCCTGCAGGCCGAACGAACGGAACGCGCCGGTGTCCGGATCGAAACGCCACAGGCCGTCGTGGCCGAACACCCAGACGCGCCCCGCGGCATCGACGCGCAAGTCGGTGACGTTGACCGACGGCCAGCCATGCGACGCGTCGACTCGGCGATCCGCCACGATGCCGTCGCCGCGGCGGCGGTAGTGCGTCAGCCCGTCGGCGTTGGCCATCCACAGCCCGTCGCCGGTGAAATCGAAGGCATCGACGGATTGCCCGGCCGGTCCGCCGGGCACCATCACGAAGCGGTCCTGCGCCTTGTCCAGCCACATCATGCCGCCGTCGCTGGCGTACCAGAAGATGCCGTCGCGCAGCGTCATCTGGCTGCCCCAGCGCACCTTGTCGCTGGAGCCGTCCATCGGCACCGGATGGACCGCCAGCGTCTCCGGGTCGATGCGGAACAGACCCTGGCCGAAGGTGCGCGCATACATCTGGCCGTCCGGCCCGGGCTCCACCTCCAGCGGACGCTGCATCACCGCGCCAGCCGGATCGACCCGATCTAGCCGGCCGTCGGTATTGCGGTATATCGCGCCCTGCACCACCACCCACAGGCGCTGCTTCGCATCCTCGGTCATGCCGACCACGTCGCCGCGCAGCCCCGACAGCACGTGCTCGACCGTGCCCGTCACCGGGTCGAGCCGGTCGATCCGGCCGCCGCGCTGACCGACCCATACGTGGCGGCCGTCCTTGCCGCGCGCCATCGTGGTCGCGATCGCGTCGCGCAAGCTGGACGGGTCGTCCGGCGTGTGCGTGAAGCGGCTGAAGCGGCTCCAGCCCGGCGCCAGATACGCCACGCCGCCGTCGTACAGCACCGCCCACAGCCCGCCTTCGCGATCGACCATCAACTGCCACACCCAGGTGCCCGGCAGGTTGCCGTAGAGCACCGGCTGGTCGGTCACCGCCGTCACCGGCCCACCTGCCTGCGTCTGCAGGAACAGCCCCTTCTGCGTGCCGATCCACAACCGGCCGGCGGTGTCCCGCACGCTGCTCATCACGTTGGTCGCGGGAATCACGCCGGTACCGAAGCGGCGCGCCACGCCATCCGCGCCGACGATCCACAGGCCATCCGTGGCGGCGAGGCGCACTTCGTCGCCGTCGCCGTCGATCCGCCACGCATCGATGATTCGCCGCGGCTCGGCCGATGGCACGCGGCGGATCGCGCCGTCCGCCTCGCGCACGAACACGCCGTGGCTGCTGCCGATCCACATCCGCCCGCGTCCGTCCACGTACAGGGCGGCCACGGTGCCGACCGCGGCCGGCGTCGCGCCCAGCAGCGGATCGACCACGTGCTCGAACCCGCTCTCGTCGGGGCGCATCCGGTCGAGCCCGCCGGCGCTGCCCACCCACAACGCGCCGTCGGCGGTCTGTGCCACCGCCCAGACCCGGTCGCTGGCCAGGCTGGCGGGATCGGCGGGGTCGTGCCCCCAGTGCCGGAACGTGCCGCTGGCGTCGTCGTAGCGGTTCAACCCCGCGTTCAGGCCGGCGGCCCACAGGCGCCCCTGCCGATCGACCGCCAGCGTGGCGATGCCGTTGTTGTACAGCGAGCCCGGATCATTCTCGGCGTGCCGGAACACCTCGAAGCGGACGCCGTCGAAACGCGCCAGGCCGCCCTTGGTGCCGAACCAGATCGCGCCGTCGCGGTCCTGCGCCACGGCATAGACATTGGTGCTCGGCAGCCCATCCGAAGTGTTGTAGCGACGAAACTGCGGGGTCGGCAGCGGGTCGGCCTGAAGCGCGGCAGCCGGGGGCGCCGGTACGCCCGACGCGGACGTGGCCAGGGCCAGGACCAGCAAGACTGCTGAAAGCATGAGGTTGTCCCCTTTGGGCTTCCCGTCCCGCCTGCGCCATGCCGTGCACGAACCTGTCGTCCGCGAACGAGGCGTCGTACCGGCTTCTGTCCCGTGCCGCCATGATGCCAAAACCCTCATGCCGGCGCGAGCATGCGCCGACAGGCGCGCGCGGTTCAGACGGACGCGTCGGTCAGCGGCGCGACGGATACCGCCCGCGCCAACGCATCGGCCAGTTGCTCGCCGCTGAGCGGCTTGCGCAGGAAGCCGTCCATCCCCGCTGCGCGCGCCTTCGCCTCGTCCTCGCTGCCCTGGCGCGCGGTCACCGCCACGATCGGCAGGTGCTGCCCGGCGTGCTCGCGCTGGCGGATCAGGCGCGCGACCTGGAAGCCGTCGACGCCGGGCAGGTCCAGGTCCAGCAGCACCGCGTCGAAACCGGCATACGCCAGCTCGGCCAGCGCGGCCAGCCCGTTGACCACATGCACCACCGCGTGGCCCTCGCGTTCCAGCAGGCCGCGGATCACCGCCGCCACGATGCTGTCGTCCTCCACCAGCAGCAGGCGGTAGCTGCGGTCCGCCGCCACCTCCATCGCGGGCGCGACGGGGGCCGGCTCGGCCAGCGGCAGGCGCACGCGGAACGTGCTGCCGTACCCCAGCCGCGATTCCAGCTCGATGCTGCCGCCCATCATGTCCACCAGCTCGCGGCAGATCGCCAGGCCCAGTCCGCTGCCGGCACGGCGCTGCGGGCCCTCGGCCTGCTCGAAGCGCTGGAACAGCCGTGACTGGCTGGCTTCGGAAATGCCCGGCCCGGTGTCGCTGATGCTGAACTGCAGCCCGCCCTCGATCCGCTGCGCGCGCAAGGTGACCTTGCCGTGCTCGGTGAACTTCAGCGCGTTGTTGGCCAGGTTCAACAGCACCTGCTTGATGCGCAGCGCATCGCCGAGCAGTTGCGCCGGCAGGTCCGCGGCCGCGTCGAGCACGAAGCGGATGCCCTTGGCGTGCGCCAGGCCCTGCTCCAGTTGCGCCACGTCGTCGAGCAGCTGGCGCGGGTCGAACGGCACCGGCTCCAGCTCCAGCTTGCCCGCCTCGATCCGCGCCAGGTCCAGCGCGTCGTTGAGCAGCTTCAGCAGCATCCCGCCGGAACGCTGCATCGCCTGCGTGTAGTCGTGCTGCTGCGGATCGAGCGGCGTGCTCAGCAGCAGTTCGGCCATGCCCATCACGCCGGTCATCGGCGTGCGGATCTCGTGGCTCAGCGTGGCCAGAAACTGCGTCTTCGCCGCGCTCGCCGCCTCCGCCATCTGCCGCTGCTGCTCGACCAGCTGCACGTGGTGCCGCTGCGCCAGGCGACGGCGCCAGCCGTGCAGGGCCAGGCCGACCACCGACACCAGCAGCAGTGCGTAGATCGCCCACGCCCACCAGCGCAGCCACGGCGGCGCTTCCACATGGATGCGCAGCGGCGCCGCGAGCGTGCTCCACTCGCCATCCGCACCGGCGCCCATCACCTCCAGCGTGTAATCGCCTGCGCCGAGCCCGGCGAACTCGCGTTCGCCATGATTGCCGGCATCCACCCAGTTGCTGTCGAAACCGTGCAGACGGAAGCGATAGCGGTTGGCGGCCGGATCGACGAACGACGCCACTCTCGCCTCGACGTGCAGGTCGCGATCACGCCAGTGCAGTTGTATCGGCTGGCCCAGCGCCAGCGGCTGGATGCGGTTGTTCCGTCGCACCGTGACCCGGGTCAGCGTCAGCAGCGGCGGTGCACCGCGTTGCTCCGGCTTCGCCAGGCGTTCCGGCTGGAACGCCATCACGCCTCCGCTGCTGGCGGCGAACAGTGTCCCGTCCAGCGCCATCTCGATCGAGCCATTGGTGAACTCGCTGCTCGACAGGCCCTGCGACGGGCCGAACTCGGTGAACTGCTTCGTCTTCGGCTCGAACCGCCACAGCCCGGGGTTGGCGAACAGCCACAGTTGGCCCTGGTGGTCGACCTGGATGGCCATCAGGTCGGCGGCGAACGGCAGGCGGCTGATGTCGACGCTGGCATCGCGCTCGGCACGATCATCGACATGACGGTAATGCTCGAGCGCATGGTCGGTGGCGGTCCAGAAACCACCGGCATCGAACGCGAAGGCGAGGATTTCGTGGCGCGGCACACCGGGCACGAAGGCCAGGCGTTGGTCCGGGCCGTCGCCACGCAGCAGGCCGCCGGCGCTGGCGTACCACACGCGGCCCGCATGGAAGCTCAACTGGTCGTGGAAGCGGGTGTCGCTCGGCGCATCCGTCGGCATCACCGAGGTCGCGACCAGGCTGTCGGGATCGAGCGCAAACACGCCCTCGCCCCATGAGGACACATAGATGCGCCCATCGTCGCCGGCAACGAGCGCGGTGGGCCGGCTGATGTGGCTTTGTTTCGCTGCGAGGGCGGTCAGCTTGCCGCGGTCGTAACGGTAGATTTCACCTGGCCCGGCGATCCACAACCGGCCTCGGGTGTCTTCCGCCAGCGAGGCGAGGTTGCCGCGCAGGTTCTTCACCACATGGCTGACTGCGCCGGTGGCTGGATCCAGCTTGTCGACCCAGCCGTTGAAGCCGCCGACCCACAGCTGGTTGTCGCGGCTGCGGCGCACCGACAGCGCGGCAATATTCGACAGACTCTGCGGATCGTCGGGAACGTGGGTGAAGCGGGTGAACCCGTTCCAGCCCGGCGGCAGGTAGGCGACGCTGGATTGGTCGAAGGTGAACCAGAGTCCGCCCTCGCGATCGCGCAACACCTGCCACAGGCGATCGCCGGGCAGGCCACCGGGCAGCAGCGGCTGGCCGACGATGTGCTGCAGCGGGCCGTTGCCGTCATCCAGCCAGACGCCGTTCAAGCTGCCCATCCACAAGCGGCCCTGCACATCGCGGGCACTGCTGAGGATCCGCAGCGACGACAGTTGCGGGCTCGCCAGCGGACGCGCCACGCCATCGGCGCCGATCACCAGCAGGCCGCCTTCCAGCGCCACCCGCACTTCGTCCCCGCCACCATCGATGCGCCAGACCTTGCCGATCTCGCCACGGAAGGCCGGATCCACCGGCACGCGCCGGATCGTGCCGTCCGGCTGGCGCAGGTACAGGCCGCTGTGCGCGCCGATCCACAGCCGCCCGTCGGCTTCCGCCAGCAGCGCGCGGGTGGCGCCGAACGAGCCGGCGTGGCTGCCGTCGATATCCAGCGGGATGTGGTCGAAACCGCTGCCGTCCGCCCGCAGGCGGTCCAGCCCGTCCTGCGTGGCGACCCACAGCCGGCCATCGGACGTCTGCGCGATGCTCCAGACTTCGTTGTTGGCGAGGCTGTCGGGCTTGTCGTCGTCATGCGCCCAGTGCCGGAAGCGGCCGCTCGTCTGGTCGTAGACGGTGAGCCCGGTCGAGACGCCGCCGGCCCAGACCCGGTTGTCGCGATCGACGAACAGCGCATAGGTCTGGTTCGCCGGCAGCGACAGCGGATCGCCCACGACATGCCGGAACACCGTGAAGTCGACGCCGTCGAAGCGCACCAGGCCGCCGGCCGAACCGAACCACATCAGCCCGTTGCGATCCTGTGCCACGGCATAGATCGCCCCGCTGGGCAGGCCATTCGCCGTCTCGTAGCGGCGGAACTGCGGCGTCGGCAACGGACCCGCTGTCTGTGCGCCGGGCGCGGCCAGGGCAACCGGCATCGGCACGGACGCGCCCAGCACCACGCCCAGCAGCCAAGCGGACAACCTTGATCCGTTCCCCATCAGTCCCCCGAACCGGTGCTGCGAATCCGCGCCGGCCTCGGCCGAAGCCGTGTCCCAGTGCACGATAGTGCCAAAACCACGTCGCGGGCGCGAGCAGGGCCTGCGCAAGGCCGGCGGCAGGAAGCTGGCTAGAATGCGCGGATGTCCCGACGCCTGCGATTGCTGTTCACCGCGTTAGCCATGGCCGCGCTGCTGTGGCTGCTGTTCGCCGCCGCCGAACGCGCGCTCGCGCTGGCGCAGCGTTTCCTCGATTTGCCGACGTGGCTGCAATGGACGCTGGGCGGCGTGCTGCTGATCTTCGCCGCGGCTGGCCTGAGCGTGCTGTGGTGGCTGCTGCGTCCGCGCCGCAAGCGCCGGCCGCTGCCGGTGCCCGATCGCGGCAGCCTGGAGCAGCGCATCGGCCAGTTGCGCGAACGCGGTGCCGACACCGGTGCGCTGGCGGCCGAACTTGGCGAGCTCGACCGCCGCCGCGCCAGCGCGCGCGTCTACGTCGCGCTGTTCGGCGAAATCTCCACCGGAAAGTCCAGCCTGATCCGCGCGCTGGCGCCGCAGGCGCAGGTCGCCAGCGACGTGCGCGGCGGCACCACCCAAGCCGTCGGCCACTATGACGGCCAACTGCCGGACGGCCGCACGCTGGTGCTGGCCGACGTGCCCGGCAGCCGCGAAGCCGGTGGCGAGGCGCACGAAACGCTGGCACGCGAGGAAGCGCTGCGCGCGCACGTCGTGATCTATCTCTGCGCCGGTGATCTCAACCGCAGCCAGGCCGACGAGTTGCGCTGGCTGGCCGACTTCGGCAAGCCGCTGCTGCTGGTGCTGAACAAGGCCGACCAGTGGAGCAGCAGCGAACTCGATCAACTGCTGGCGCGCCTGCGCCGGCACGCGCGCGGCATCGCCGGCGCGGTGCTGGCGATCAGCGCCGGCGGCAGCGAGCGCTACCAGCGCCAGCTTGCCGACGGCAGCACCGAGTCGGTCGAGCGCCAGCGCAGGCCAGCAATCGAACCGTTGCTGCAGGCACTCGAACGGCTTACCGCGCCGGGCGCCGATGGCCTGGAGGACCTGCGCGAGAACGCCGTGCTGGCCGGCCTGCACCAGCGTACCGGCACGCTGGAAGCGCAGGCCCGCGCCGAGGAAGCCGAACGCATCGTGCGCAAGTACGCGCGCCGCGCCATCGTCGGTGCGCTGGCCGCGGTGGCGCCGGGCAGCGACCTGGTGATCCAGGGCGTGCTCGCCACCGGCCTCACCCGCGCGCTCGCCGAACTGTACGGCGTCAAGGTCAGCGACGTGCAGATCGAGGATTTCGTGCAGCAGGCCAGGCTCACCCTGCGCACCGGCAGCTCGATCGTGCTGGCCGTCGCCGGCAACGCGCTGAAGGCGTTCCCCGGCCTCGGCACGCTGGGCGGCGGCGTGCTGCACGCATTCGCCTACGCGCTGATCTTCGACTCGATGGGCCGCGCGCTGGCCGCCTCGCTGGCCGAACGCCACAGCCTCGATCAGGACGACGCCGGCGCCCGCCTCAAGGAACTCCTCGCCGACGCCGGCGGCACCCGCCTGCGTCAGTTGGCCACGCTGACGATGGAAGCAGTGCGCGAGCGCGCGGAATGAAGCCCTTCGCCCGGAGTGGTGCATGCGGCAGTCGCATTTCCATGCTTTTGAAAAACTCAAGTGCAGAGCAGTCGATCGCCTTCGGCGACCGAGTCACTTTTCTCTTGCGTAGCCAAGAGAAAAGTAACCAAAAGAGAAGGCCACCCCGCTTGGCGCTTGCCGAGCATCCTGCCCGGCAAGTCCGTGAGGGCCGGCCGGGTTTTTCGACCGGACTCCTGTCCGGGCGAAAAAGGATCGGCATCCCTGCCGATCCCCCTGCGGGCCTGTCGTCCGTCCCTCACCGCCGTACAGGGGCCCCGGGTAAAGCAGCGGGCCATCGTGGCCCGCACTCGGTGATAAAGCTCGGAAGCGAAGCAAGGCAGCAGCCGGAGCAACGCGTCGCTCTGCCATTGCTCTACTTTTGATCCGGCTCTTCTGAAAAGTGCGCGCAGGATGCGCGCCGCTCTACCCGGGTCCCCTCTGAAGCGGCGTGCGGGTGGAGGAAAGCCCGCAGGGTGGCCGGCAGGGATGCCGGCCAGTTTGGCGTCAGGGCAGGATGCCCTGTCGACAAACCCCGTAACCCGCACGCGGACTTTCCGGGCATGGATGCCCGGAAAGCGCGTAAGCGGGGTGCCCCTCTCTTTGGTTACTTTCTCTCGGGCAAGCGAGAGAAAGTAACTCGCCCTCCGAAGGAGGACGAAAGCTCTCGCTCTCGATCTCCCAACAGCCACACCAGAAAGCAGCCGATGAAGCGGTTTTCTGCAGAAGCCCTTACGGCGTTCCCGCGAACGCCGCGCGCAGCCAGTCGTGCATCAGGCGGTAGCTGCGGGCGGCGGCGCGCTCGTCGTAGCGGCAGCCGGGCGAGTTCTCGCCAACTTCGGTGAAGCAGTGCACCGCGTGGCCGATCACCACGAACTGCCAGTCGGCTGGGCTCATGCGCATCTCGTCCATGAACTTGTCCGCATCCGGCATGGTGCCCTTGTCGTCGGCGCCGTTCATCGCCAGCACGCGCGCCTTGATGTTTTTTGCCAGCGCCGGGTTGTCGGTATCCAGGCCGCCGTGGAACGACACCACCGCCGCGACGTCCGCGCCGCTGCGCGCCAGGTCGAGCACGGCCGAACCGCCGAAGCAGAAGCCGATCGCGGCCAGCTTCGCCGCGTCGAGCGGCGCGTTCGCGGCCTGCGCCTTCAACTGCTCCAGTGCCATGTCGATGCGCTTGCGCATCAGCGCGCGATCGCCGTACAGCGGCTTCACCGCCGCCTGTGCCTGCGACGCGTTGCCCGGCTGCGGGCGCACGCCGGCGCCGTACATGTCGGTGAGCAGGATCACGTAATCCTTGCCGGCAATCATTTCGGCCTTCTTTACGGCTGTGTCATTGATGCCGTACCAGTTCGGCACCATCACCAGGCCCGGGCGCTTCGCGCTCGAAGCGTCGTCGTAGACCAGCACGCTGTGGAAGCGGGTACCGTCCTGCGTCCACTCGACCGGGCGGTGCACCATCTTCGCCTGGACGGCAACACTTGAACCGGCGAGCAACAGCAGGCAGCAAAGTCGGGCCATACGCATGGTCAATCCTCCGGTGGGTTGGCGGCACCCTCTTCCTGCACGCAGGAAGAGGCGCAAAGACTAGAGTCCCGCAGCGTGTTCCGAGAGTTTCCGCTTCAGCGGCGTAAGCCGGTCGAGCAGACGCACGCCGACGCCGCGCGCGGCGACCAGCGCCGGCGACCGCCACGCGTAGATGCGCGCCAACGCGTCGAAGCCCAGCGCGTCCAGCGTGTCGGCGCTGCGTCGGCGGCGCGCGTAACGGCGCAGTACGTGCGCGGCTCCGATGTCGCGGCCGGCCGCGCGTGCGTCGATCAGCGTATCGCGCAGCTCGGCCACGTCGCGCAGGCCCAGGTTGACGCCCTGCCCGGCCAGCGGATGCACTGCGTGCGCGGCGTCGCCCAGCAGCACGAAACGATCGGCCTGGTAACGCTCGGCCAGCTGCAGTTTCAACGGGAACGCCGCACGCGGCGTCGCGGCAACGATCCGGCCCAGCCGGAAATCGCTGGCCACGCCCAGCTCGTCCAGGAAAGCCTGCTCGTCCAGTGCCAGCACGCGCCGCGCCTCGGCCTCGGGCAGCGACCACACGATCGAGCTGCGCCCGTCGGCCAGCGGCAGCAGGGCCAGCGGCCCACCCGGCAGGAAACGTTGCCACGCGGTGTCTTCGTGCGGGCGTTCGGTGGCAACGTGCGCCACCACCGCACGCTGCGCGTAATCGCGGCCGCGCGTGCCGATGCCGGCCAGCTGGCGCAGCGGCGAAGCGGCGCCGTCGGCCGCCACCAGCAGGCCTGCAGCCAGCGTCTCGCCACCGGCCAGTTCCAATTGGACGCGATCCTCGCGCGCCTCGAAACCCTGCACCTCGACCGGACACAAGCGGCGCACGCCAGCGGCTTCCAGCGCTTGCCACAACATCCACTGCACCAGGCTGTTCTCCACGATGTAGCCGAGCCGGCCGCGGCCCTCGCTGGCTGCGTCGAAGTCGATCGCCGCGCCGCTTTCGGCGTCCCACACGTGCATGTGCGAATACGGGCCGGCGCGAGCTTCACGAATGGACGTCCAGACGCCCAATTCGTCAAGCAGCATAGCCGACGACGGCGCCAGCCCGACCACGCGCAGGTCCACCTCGGCGTTCGCGTCCCATGCCGCCGGCGCGTGCGCCTCCAGCAAGGCGGTGCTGAAGCCGGCCCGTGCCAGCGCCAGCGCAGCGGCGGCACCGACCATGCCGCCGCCGACCACGGCCACGTCCAGCGCCGGTGCGCGGCGCCGGGGAGGCATGTCCTGCAGCGGAGTGTTCATGGCAGGCGCTCCAGCACCGCCAGTGGCGGCGCGTCGCGAAAGCCCATGCCGCGGCGCGCCAGCGTGCGTTGCAGCGGCGGCAGCCGGTCGCAAGCCAACAACGCCAGCGAACGCAGTGGCGCCAGCAGCGGTTGCGGCAGGCAGGCCAACCGCACCAGGCCGTGGCTCATCGCCATGGTGCCTTCGCGATCCGGCGCGCGCCGCGCGGCGTAGCGTTCCAGCAGACCAGCCGCGCCCGGATCAGGCGCGGCCGCCACCAGCTCGGCCAGGGTCAGCGCATCGCGCAGGCCCAGGTTGAAACCCTGCGCGCCGATCGGATGCACGGTCTGCGCGGCATTGCCCACCAGCACCGCGCGCGGCGCGGTCAGCTGCGCGGCGGCGACCCGGTGGATCGGGTACGGATGACGCCTGCCCGGCCGGCTGAGCCTGCCCAGCCGCCAGCCGAAACGGCGTTGCGCCAGTTCGATGAAGCCCGCATCGTCCAGCGCGGCCACCGCATCAGCCTCGTCGGCGGACACCGTGAGCACCAGGCCGCAGCGGCGCTCGGCCAGCGGCAGCAGCGCGATGGGACCGTCGTCGGCAAAGCGCTCGTACGCGCGGTTCGCATGGTCGCGTTCCGGCGTGACCGTGCACACGAACAGGGCCTGCCGGTAGTCGTGCCGCTCGGCGGCGATACCGAGCTGCGTGCGCACGAACGACTGCGTGCCGTCGGCGCCGACCAGCAGCGGCGTGTCGAGGCTGCGCGCGCCGTCGGCGGTGGCGACCTGCGCGCGCCAGCCGCCGGCCAGCGGCTGCAGCGCGGACAAGGTGGCCGGCGCCAGCCGGGTCAGCCGGGTGCATTCGTCCAGCCGGCGCAGCAGCGCGGTGCCAAGTTCGCGCGCCGGCAGGGTCCAGCCCAGCGCATCGACACCCTGCCTGTCCGCGTCGATGCGCGCGCTGCCGAACTCGCCGGCACGACTGACATGGATGTGCTTGATCGGCGTGGCGCGGGCGGCGGCATGCCGCCACACGCCAATGGCCTCGAGTCCGTTGACGGTGGCGCGGGCCAGCGCCAGGTTGCGCTCGTCGTAGCTGGGCTGGGCGTCGGCGCGCGGCGCAGCACTCTCGACCAGGGTGGCGGCGATGCCGGCGGCATCCAGCGCGATCGCCAGACTGGCGCCGACCAGGCCGCCACCGACGATCAGCACGCCAGACTCGCTCACGACGGGGGATTCGGGGACATTCATGCGCCGATGATACGCGCTGGCGCTGTCGGCGTTGCGGCGCGTTGGGCTAGACTAGCGGTCTGTCCAGACCCCACACGGAGCACCCCATGGCCAAGACGCAGACCCAACGCATCGGCATCTTCCTGATGCTGGCCCTGGTGATGGCGGCAACCCGCCTGCATCACTTCAGCGCCCTGCCCGACGCATCGTGGGGCGTGTTCTTCCTGGCCGGCTTCTGGCTGCGCGGTTCCGCTCGCTGGGCGTTCCCGCTGCTGATCGCCGAGGCGGTGCTGGTCGATTTCTACGCGATCACCGGCGCCGGGCTCGATTTCTGGACCCATTACTGCGTCTCGCCGGCGTACTGGACCATGCCGGCGTACTTCGGCGCGCTGTGGTTCGGCGGCAGCTGGCTGGCCCGTCATCAGTCCGGCCTGCGCCTGCCCACGCTGGGCCTGGCCGCGGTGGCGCTGGTAGTCAGCGAGGCGGTCTGCTACCTGATCTCCAACGGCAGCTTCTACTGGCTCAGCGCCAGCGTGCCGCTGCCGCGCAGCTCCACCAGCTGGTTCGCCAACCTCGGCGACTGGTACCTGCCGTTCCTGGGCACCACCGTGCTGTATGTGGGCATCGGCGCCGCGCTGCACGTGGGCGTGACGCTGCTGGCACGCACCCTGCGCGGCGCCAGCCAGCCGGGTCTGAGCCACTAAGCCGGCGCGATGGGCAACCGGCTCTCGAAGATCTACACGCGCACCGGCGACGACGGCAGCACCGGCCTCGGCGACGGCTCGCGGGTGGGCAAGGACTCGCTGCGGGTCAGCGCCTACGGCACGGTGGACGAGCTCAACAGCACGATCGGCATGCTGCTGGCCGCCGACGGCGTCAGCGACCAGGTGCGCGAGGCGCTGACCCAGGTGCAGCACGACCTGTTCGACCTCGGCGGCGAGTTGTGCATTCCCGGCATGGCGATGGTCGAGGACAGCGACATCGACCGCCTGGAAACCGTCCTCGACGCTCTCAACGAACCGCTGCCGCCGCTGAAGGAATTCATCCTGCCCGGCGGCGGCATGGCCGCGGCCTGCGGCCATCTGGCGCGCACGGTATGTCGTCGTGCCGAGCGTGAAGTGATTGCGCTGTCACGGGCGGAAGACATCCGCAACCAGCCGCAACGCTACTTGAACCGGCTGTCCGACCTGCTGTTCGTGATCTCGCGCGTGCTGGCCCGCGCCAGCGGCCACGGCGAAGTGCTGTGGCAGCACGAGCGCCGCCGCAAGCCTTCCACGAAGTAGGCCCGCCGCATGATGCGGCTGTACACCCATCCCGCCTGCCTGCTGCACGACCCCGGCCCGGGCCACGCCGAGCGACCGGCGCGGCTGCACGCGGTGCTGCAGGCGCTGGACCACGACCGTTTCGCCGCGCTCGACCGCATCGAGGCGCCGCAGGCCGTCCGCGAACAGCTGCAGCGCGTGCACGGCGCAGCCCACGTCAGGGAGATCCTGCTCGGTGCGCCACCCGGCGACATGCTCGCCCTGGACCCGGACACCGTGATGGGCCCCGGCTCGACCGAGGCGGCCCTGCGCGCGGCCGGTGCCGTGGTCGCGGCGGTCGACGCGGTGCTTGGCGGCAGTGCGCGGCGCGCGTTCTGCGCGGTGCGTCCGCCCGGCCACCACGCGACGCGCGACCACGCGATGGGCTTCTGCCTGTTCAACAATATCGCGGTGGGCGCCGCCCACGCGCTGGTCGCACACGGCCTGAAGCGGGTCGCGATCGCCGATTTCGACGTGCACCACGGCAACGGCACGCAAGCCATCTTCGAGCACGAGCCGCGCGTGCTGTTCGCCTCCAGCCACCAGTCGCCGCTGTACCCGGACAGCGGCCGCGAGGACGAGCGCGGCGTGGGCAACATCGTCAACGGCACGCTGTCGCCCGGCGCCGGCTCGCATGAATTCCGCGAACTGTGGGACGGCGTGCTGTTGCCGCGGTTGCATGCGTTCAAGCCGCAGCTGGTGCTGGTCTCGGCTGGCTTCGACGCCCACCGCAACGACCCGCTGGCCGACATCCGGCTGGGCCAGGAAGACTACGCGTGGATCACCGAACGCCTGGCGGCGCTGGCCGACGTGCATGCCGGCGGGCGGCTGGTTTCCACCCTGGAAGGCGGCTACGACCTGGCCGCACTGGCCGCCAGCGTGAGCGCACACATCGGCGCTCTCATCGAGTAAAACCCCGCGCAGCGCACTGCGCCCCGCATTGAATCTCCCCCGTTTGGTCCCCGCCCATGCTGAATCCCGGCGTGCAGCGGGAAACGTCTATCTGCCGTCCGGAGGGTCTTTCTGCTAGCTTAACGAGCCTTCGAAGCCGGCAGATTCCCCGTGACGCCCAAGCTACCTCCACGCCGCCTGCTGGCGGTTGCTGCCGCCCTTGCCGTGTTCGGCGGCCAGGCCGACGCCAGCAACGCCCAGATCTCCCCCGCAAGCCCCGCGAACCAGACCGACCTGGCCTGTCCGCTGGGTTCGTTCCACTGTGCGCCGCGCCCGCTCAACTACGCGATGTGCCGGCCCAATGCCCTGCTGGAGTTCTACGATCCCAGCCTGGGCAAGGACACCAGCCTGCGCGAGACCAGCCCGACCCTGGTGCAGGCGCAGCACGTGGACAGCTCCAACCAGTCGGTCTACCACCTGTCCGGTGAAGTGAAGCTGCAACGCGCCGATCAGCAGTTGCAGGCCGAGCGCATCGACTACAACGACGGAAGCACCGACTACGACGCCCGCGGCAACGTGCGCTACCAGGAAGCCGGCCAGCTGCTGGCCGCGTCGCACATGCGCGGCAACACCGAAGCCAGCCGCGGCATCGCCGACGATGTGCGCTACCAGATGCTCGACGCGCGCGGCAACGGCACGGCCGGCCAGGGCCAGATGCTGGACGCGCAGCGCACGCGCTACTCGCAGGCCACCTACTCCACCTGCGACGTCGGCCACCACCTGTGGGAGTTCCGCGCCAAGTCGATCACCATCGACAAGGAAACCGGCGTCGGCGTGGCGCGCAACGCCACCATGCGCCTCGGCAATGTGCCGTTCCTGTACCTGCCGTATTTCAGTTTCCCGGTCGACGACCGCCGCAAGAGCGGCTTCCTCTACCCGACCATCGGCAACACCAGCCGCTCGGGCTACGAGATCAGCACGCCGTACTACCTGAACCTGGCGCCGAACTACGACGCCACGCTGGACCCGCGCATCTACAGCGAGCGCGGCGCGATGCTGGCCGGCGAATTCCGTTATCTGACGCCGGGCAGCCGCGGCCAGCTCAACGTGGAATACGTGCCGAACGACCACGGCGAGAGCGACGGCCTGGCCGACACCAAGGACGACTCCCGCTACCTGGTCAAGTTCTCCGATCGCACGCTGCTGTGGAAGGGCTGGCAGTTCGTGGGCTCGTACAACCATGCCTCGGACAGCAGCTACCTGTACGACTACGGCGACGCCCTGTCCCACGCGGCGGTCTACACGCTGGGCTCGAATGCCGCGATCGTGGGCGGCGGCAAGTGGTGGAACGCCTCCTTCGGCGGCACCATCTACCAGAACGTGAATCCGTTCGTGACCGACCGCGGCCTGCCGTACAGGCAGCTGCCCTACGCGAAGTTCAGCATGGACGTGCCGCTGTCGCGCTGGCTGGAATTCGGCATGGACACCTCGGCGGTGGCGTTCCGCAAGACCGGCTCCGTCGAAGGCCAGCGCGAGGATATCTACCCCTACCTGGCCGCCGATTTCGGCACCTCCGCCTGGTTCGTGCGGCCACGGCTCGCCTACCGCTACACCGCGTACCAGCTGGGCAGCGACTATCAGGATTACGGCTATCGCGGGCCGCTCGGCAGGGGCGCGACCACGCCGTTCGACCAGAAGTCGCCGAGTCGTTCGCTGCCGGTCGTCAGCCTCGACAGCGGGCTGGTGTTCGACCGCAGCACCACGCTGTTCGGCAGCGGCTACACGCAGACCCTGGAGCCGCGCCTGTACTACCTGTACGTGCCGTACCGCAACCAGAACAACCTGCCGCTGTTCGACACCAACGTGATGTCGTTCGACTACTGGCAACTGTTCTCGACCAACCAGTTCTCCGGCGCCGACCGGCAGATGGACGCGAACAACCTCACCGCGGCGCTCACCACCCGCCTGCTCGACGACGGCGGTGTCGAGCGGGTGTCGGCCAGCATCGGCCAGATCCACTATTTCAGCCCGCAGAAAGTGCTGAACACCGACTGGGTGCGCTCGGCCTACGTGGCCCAGCTCGACGTGCAGCTCAGCGACCGCTGGCGCCTGAACAGCGCCTACCAGTGGAGCCCGAACACCCGCCTCACCGACATGGCCGCGGTGCAGCTGCAGCGGCGCCTGCGTACCGACGGCATCTTCAACTTCTCCTACCGTTACCGTCGCGGCCTGCTGGAACAATACAGCGCTTCCGTGGTCTACCCGGTGTCCGAACGCTGGCGGCTGGTGGGCGCGTGGACCTATTCGGTCAAGGACCGCGAGAGCGTCGATGCACTGGCGGGCGTGGAGTACGACAGCTGCTGCGTGTCGCTGCGGCTGGTCGGGCGCAGTTACGTGAACCAGGGCTACTACGGTTTCGGCCCGGTTCCGGCAGGCGGCAATATCAACCATCGCGACAACGCCGTCATGTTCGAGGTGGTTTTCAAGGGGCTGGGCTCCACCGGCGGCCAAATCGATCCACTGCTGCGCCGTGATATTCTCGGCTATCAATAAACGTATTCGCCCCGGCGACCCAGGCTTTCCACTGATGAAGCAATCCCTTGCATCTCTCCTGCTCGCGCTTGCGATCACGCTCCCTGTCCATGCCCAGTTGCTGACGCCGGCCGCGCCGGCCAACCAGCCGCTGGACCGCATCGTGGCCGTGGTCAACGACGACGTGATCCTGCAGAGCGAGCTGAACGACGCCGTGCTTTCGGTGCAGCAGCAGTACGCCGGCCACACCGAGCAACTGCCGCCCATGAACGTGCTGCAGCAGCAGGTGCTCAACCGGCTGGTGCTGATGCGGCTGCAGATCCAGAAGGCACAGGACCAGGGCATCCACGTCTCCGACGCCGACGTCGACCAGGCCATCCAGGGCGTGGCCGAGCAGAACAAGCTCAGCCCCGAGCAGCTGCGTGCCGAGGTGGAGCGCAGCGGCGCCAGCTTCGCGTCGTTCCGCGAGCAGCTGGCTGACCAGATCACCGTGCAGCGGCTGCACCAGAGCGTTGTGCAGGACTCGGTCTCGGTCACCGACAGCGAGATCGACAACCTGCTCAGCAGCCCGACCTACAAGGCCGGCGAAGTGCATCTGGCGCACATCCAGATCAGCATCCCCGGCGGCGCCGACGCCGCCGCGATCCAGGCCAGCCAGGCCAAGGCCGAGCAGGCGCTGGCATCGATCCATGGCGGCATGGATTTCAACGCCGCCGCGATCCGCTACTCCGACGCGCCCGATGCGCTGGAGGGCGGCGACCTCGGCTGGCGCCGGCTGGACGAGATCCCGCCCGCGTTCGCCGACACCATCGCCTCGATGAAGCCCGGCGACGTCAGCCCGGCGCTGCGCGGCCCGACCGGTTTCCACATCCTCAAGCTGGTCGACCAGCGCCAGAGCAGCCGCAAGATGGTCACCGAGCTGCACGCCCGGCAGATCCTGATCAAGCCGAGCGAGCTGCTGACCCCGGCCCAGGCCGAGCAGAAGGCGCAGGACCTGTACCACCGCATCGTCGACAAGCACGAGGACTTCGCCACCCTGGCGAAGGAAAACTCCAAGGACGACACCAGCGCCAATCTCGGCGGCGACATGGGCTGGTTCCCACAGCAGGCATGGGGTCAGGCCATCGCCACGCAGTTGGGCCAGCTGAAGGACAACGAGGTGTCGCAGCCGTTCCAGAGCGCCGCGGGCTGGCACATCCTGCAGCGGCTCGGCGAGCGCCAGAGCGACCAGACCACGCAGATCGAACGCGACCAGGCGCGCCAGGCCATCGGCACCCGCAAGTCCGAGCAGGCCTACGACGACTACCTGCGCGACCTGCGCTCCAACGCCTACGTCGACATCCTGGTGCCCGAGCTACGCGCTGCGGACGATCAGGCTGCCGCCAGCTCGCCGTAAGGCGGTTGGACGCCATGCCATTGCCCCGGCTCGCGCTCACCGCGGGCGAGCCGGCGGGCATCGGCCCCGAACTGCTGATCCGCCTGGCCGCCACGCCGCTGGCGGCAAGTCTGGTGGCGATCACCGACCGCGCCCTGCTGCAACGCGCGGCCTCACGCTGCGGCGCGGCCGTCGAGCTGGTCGATGACGATGGCAGCACACAGGCCACGCGCCGTCCCGGCACGCTGCGCGTACGCCACATGCCGCTGGCCATCGACGAAGTGCCCGGGCAGCCCGATCCGCGCAACGCCCGGCACGTGCTGGACATCCTGGCCGAGGCTGCCGACGGCTGCATGGCCGGCCGCTACGAGGCGGTGGTCACCGCGCCGCTACAGAAGTCCTCGATCAACGACGCCGGCATCCGCTTCAGCGGACACACCGAGTTCTTCGCCGAACGCACGCATGTCGACGTGGTGATGATGCTGGCCAGCCCGGAGCTGCGGGTGGCGCTGGCCACCACCCACCTGCCGCTGGCGGCGGTGTCGGCGGCGATCACGCCGGCCGCGCTGACCCGCACGCTGCGCATCGTGCACGCCGAGTTGCAACGCAAGTTCGGTATCGCCGAGCCGCGCATCGCGGTGCTCGGCCTCAACCCGCACGCCGGCGAAGGCGGCCACCTCGGCCACGAGGAAATCGACACGCTGATCCCGGTATTGAACGTGCTGCGCGGCGAAGGCATGCACCTGCTCGGCCCGCTGCCCGCCGACACCGCGTTCGTGCCGGCGCAACGCGCACGCTACGACGCGGTGCTGGCGATGTACCACGACCAGGCCCTGCCGGTGCTGAAAAGCGAGGCGTTCGACCGTACCGTGAACCTCACCCTCGGCCTGCCGTTCATCCGCACGTCGGTCGACCACGGCACCGCGCTGGACCTGGCCGGCACCGGCCGCGGCGATCCGGCCAGCCTGATCGCCGCGGCGAACATGGCACTCGCACTGGTTCGGCGTAGAAATGAAATGGATGGAGAGGAATGAGAAATGGGTAAAAGCAAAGCTGTCCCACTCGTTTCTCGCTCCTCTCCATTCGCTCCGGTCTTATGAACGCACGCCCCAAGAAAAGCTTCGGCCAGCACTTCCTGCACGACCGGCGCTATGTCGACCGCATCGTCAGCGCGGTGGCGCCGCGGGCGGATGATTTCGTGGTCGAGATCGGCCCCGGCGAGGGTGCGCTGACCCTGCCGCTGCTGGCGGCGGCCGGCAAACTCACCGCGATCGAGCTGGACACCGACCTGATTCCCGCCCTGCAGGCGCGTGCCGCCGCCGCGGGACAACTGCACATCATCCACGCCGACGTGTTGAAGGTGGACTTCAGCGCGCTCGCGCACAGCCATGGCGTGCCGCGGCTGCGCATCGCCGGCAACCTGCCGTACTACATCTCCAGCCCGATCCTGTTCCATTGCATCGAGCACGCCGCGGCGATCCAGGACATGCACTTCATGCTGCAGAAGGAGGTGGTCGAGCGCATGGCCGCCGAGCCGGGCAGCAAGGTGTATGGCCGGCTGTCGGTGATGCTGCAGCTGGCGTGCCGGGTCGAGCCGCTGTTCGACGTGCCGCCGGAAGCGTTCCGCCCGCCGCCGAAGGTGGAGTCCGCCGTGGTGCGGCTGCTGCCGCTGCCGGCCGCCGAACTGCACGACGCGCAGCCCGGGCATGTCTATGCCGTGGTCAAGGCCGCGTTCGGGCAGCGGCGCAAGACGCTGGCCAATGCGCTGAAGCAGTTGCTCGATGCCGACGCGATCCGCCGTGCCGACGTCGATCCGAAGGCGCGCGCCGAAACCCTCGCCCCAGCCGACTTCGTGCGCCTGGCCAAGGTCTACGGCGCTCTCTGACGAGGAAGCGGCACCCCGATCGTGGCCACTCCGCCCCATTCACGGCGACAGGCCTTACAATCCGGGCATGACTGAAAAATCTTCCTACACGATCGACGTGCAGGTCGAAACCCGCTTCGTCCCCGATCAATCGAAGCCCGGTGACAATCGCTACGTTTTCGCCTACACCGTTACCCTGCGCAACGCCGGCGAGATGCCCGCACGCCTGCTCACTCGCCGCTGGATGATCACCGACGCCAACGGCAAGGTGGAGGAAGTGACCGGCGAAGGCGTGGTCGGCGAACAGCCGTGGATGCGGCCCGGCGACGATTTCGAATACACCTCCGGCGCCGTGCTGGAGACCCCGGTTGGCACCATGGGCGGCAGCTACCAGATGCTGGCCGACGACGGCACGGAGTTCGAAGCACCCATTCCGACCTTCACCCTGTCCATTCCGCGTACGCTGCACTGATGGCCCTGCGCTGACATGGCTACGTACGCGATCGGCGACGTGCAGGGCTGCTATCCCGAACTGCAACGCCTGCTCGACAAGTTGCGCTTCGACACGGCGCAGGACCAGTTGTGGTTCTGCGGCGACCTGGTCAACCGCGGCGGGCAATCGCTGGAGACCTTGCGGCTGATCCATGGCCTGCGCGAGTGCAGCGTGGTCACTCTCGGCAATCATGACCTGAGCCTGCTGGCGATCGCCCAGCGCCGGCCCGACGCGCAGGCCCGCGTGAACCCGGAATTGCGCGAGGTACTGTTCGCCGACGACGCGCCGGTGCTGTTCGAATGGCTGCGCTCGCAAAAACTGCTGCACCACGACGAGCAGCTGAACTGGACGATGGTGCACGCGGGCCTGGCACCGATGTGGACGCTGCGCCAGGCGCTGCGTTCCGCCCAGGATGTCGAGCGCGAGCTGTCCAGCCCGCGTCATCCACGGCTGCTGCGCAACCTGTTCGGCAACCGGCCAGCGGTATGGTCGAGCCGGCTGCAGGGACTGGACCGCCAGCGCGCCACCATCAACACGATGACCCGGATGCGCTACTGCGACGTCAACGGCCGCATCGACTTCGAGGCGAAAGGCGTACCCGGCACGCAGAAGGCAGGGCTGTACCCGTGGTTCGAGGTACCCGGCATGCGTCGGCGCGATACCCGCATCGTCTGCGGCCACTGGTCGGCGCTGGGCCGCTTCGCCGGACTCGGCGTGCACGCGATCGACACCGGCTGCGTCTGGGGCGGGCAACTCACCGCGCTGCGGCTGGACGGCGAAGAGCCTCAGTACATCGCGGTCAACGCCGAACCGCATCGCAAGCGGCCGCCCGGCGCCGAGGATTGATTCGGCGCGTATTGAATACGCGCCCATGAAAAACCCCGCCGCAGCGGGGTTTTTCATGGGCGCCGGAACGGCTCAGGCGAGCTGGCCGTGGCAGTGCTTGTACTTCTTGCCCGAACCGCACGGACAGGGATCGTTGCGACCGACCTTGGGGCCGTCGTGCTGCGCGGGCTGCTGCGCCAGGCGCATGCCGGCACCGACCGGTACCTCCGCGTCGCCGCCAAACGCGCCGGCCGGCGGAGCGCCGCCGCCGCTCGCCTGCATCTGCTTCTGCAGCCGATCGGCCAGACGCCGCTGCTCGGCTTCCATCGCGGCGACTTCCTCCTCGCTGCGAATGCGGATCCGCGCCAGCATCTGCACCACTTCGGCCTTGATCCGCTCGAGCATGTCGGAGAACAGCTTGAACGACTCGCGCTTGAACGCCTGCTTCGGGTCCTGCTGCGCATAGCCGACCAGGTAGATGCCCTGGCGCAGGTAGTCCATGCTGGCCAGGTGGTCCTTCCAGGCATTGTCGACCACGGTGAGCATGATGTGCTTTTCCAGCTGGCGCATGGTGTCGGCGCCGATCTGCGCCTCCTTCGCCCGGAACAGCTCGTTCACCCCTTCGCGCACGTGCTCGAGGATCATCCTGGCGTCGATCTCCTGCTGCTGCTCGATCCAGTGCTGCAGGTCGAGCGACAGGCCGAGTTCGCTTTCCAGTTCGCGGTCGAGGCCGGCCAGGTCCCACTGCTCGTCGATGCTGTCGTCCGGCACGTATGCGCGCACCATGCTTTGCACGACGTCGTCGCGGATGTCGGCAACGGTGGCCTGCACCTCCTCGCCGTCGAGCAGTTCGTCGCGCTGGCGGTAGATCACCTTGCGCTGGTCGTTGGCGACGTCGTCGAATTCCAGCAGGTGCTTGCGGATGTCGAAGTTGTGCTGTTCGACCTTGCGCTGGGCCTTCTCGATCTGCCGGCTGATCATGCGATCTTCCAGCGCGTCGTCGTCCTTCATGCCGAAGCGCTTCATCCAGCGCACCAGGCCTTCGCCGCCGAAGATGCGCAGCAGGTTGTCTTCCAGCGACAGGTAGAAGCGCGAGGAGCCCGGGTCGCCCTGGCGGCCGGAACGGCCGCGCAACTGGTTGTCGATGCGCCGCGACTCGTGCCGCTCGGTGCCGATGATGTGCAGGCCGCCGGCGGCAAGCACCTGCTCGTGCAGCTTCTTCCACTCGGTCTTGACGCGCTGGCGATCCAGTTCGCTGGCGTCCTCGGGCAGCGCGGCCATGGCCGCGTCGAGGCTGCCGCCGAGCACGATGTCGGTACCGCGACCGGCCATGTTGGTGGCGATGGTGACCTGGCCGGGCGCGCCGGCCTGGGCCACGATGTGCGCCTCGCGCTCGTGCTGCTTGGCGTTCAGCACTTCATGCGCCACCCCGGCCTTCTTCAGCAGGCCGGACAGCAGCTCGGACACTTCGATCGAGGTGGTGCCGACCAGCACCGGCTGACCGCGCTTGTGGCAGTCCTTGATGTCCTCGATCACCGAACGGTATTTCGGATCCTGCGCCAAGAAGATCATGTCCGCGTTGTCCTTGCGGATCATCGGCTTGTGGGTGGGAATCACCACCACCTCCAGGCCATAGATGCTCTGGAACTCGAACGCCTCGGTGTCGGCCGTGCCGGTCATGCCGGCCAGCTTCTTGTACATGCGGAACAGGTTCTGGAACGTCACCGTGGCCAGCGTCTGGTTCTCGCGCTGGATCGGCACGCCTTCCTTCGCCTCGACCGCCTGGTGCAGGCCGTCGGACCAGCGCCGGCCGGCCAGGGTGCGGCCGGTGAATTCGTCGACGATGATCACCTCGCCGTCGCGGACGATGTAATCCACGTCGCGCTGGTAGATGCCGTTGGCGCGCAAGGCCGCGTTGAGGTGATGCACCACGGCGAGGTTCTTCGAGTCATACAGGCCGCTGTCCTGCTCGATCACGCCGGCCGCGCGCAGCAGCTCGTCGGCGTGCTGCATGCCCGCCTCGGACAGGTGCACCTGCTTCTGCTTTTCGTCGACCCAGTAGTCGCCCTCGCCGTCTTCTTCGGTCTGGCGGATCATCTGCGGCACGATCTTGTTCACCGCGAGGTACAGCTGCGGGGAGTCCTCGGCCGGGCCGGAGATGATCAGCGGGGTGCGTGCCTCGTCGATCAGGATCGAGTCGACCTCGTCGACGATCGCGTAGTGCAGGCCGCGCTGGTAGCGCTGTTCCTTGCTCAGCGCCATGTTGTCGCGCAGGTAGTCGAAACCGAATTCGTTGTTGGTGCCGTAGGTGATGTCGGCGGCATAGGCCGCGTGCTTGTCGGCGTGATCCATGCCCGGATACACCACGCCCACGTTGAGCCCGAGGAAGTTGTACAGCTTGCCCATCTGCGCGGAGTCGCGCCGGGCCAGGTAGTCGTTCACGGTGACCACGTGCACGCCCTTGCCGGCCAGCGCATTCAGGTAGACCGGCAGCGTGCCGACCAGGGTCTTGCCCTCGCCGGTGCGCATCTCGGCGATCTTGCCCTGATGCAGCACCATGCCGCCGATCATCTGCACGTCGTAATGACGCATGCCCAGGGTGCGCTTGGCTGCCTCGCGAACCACCGCAAACGCCTCCGGCAGCAGCTTGTCCAGGGAATCGCCGGCAGCAATGCGCTGCTTGAACTCGTCGGTCTTGCCGCGCAGGGCGTCGTCGCTCAGCTTTTCGAATTCGGGCTCCAGCGCATTGATGCGGTTAACGCTCTTGGAAAGCTGGCGCAATACGCGCTCGTTGCGGCTACCAAACAGGCTCGTCAGGGCACGATTGAACATCGATCTTCCGGGTTGGGAGTGAGTGCCCGCTGCAGGCGCGGGCCAATCGGGCATGTTACTACATGCCAACAGGGCGCCGCCCACGGGGTCAGCCCCTGCCGGGATACGGCCGCTCAAGCCATGCCGATCCCGCCGTCCTGAATGGCGCCGGCCGTGGCGGGATTCAAGGGATGACGGGGCGGAGGCCCGGGGGTCAGCGGTGGTTGCGCACGAACGCCAGCGGATTGACCACGCGGCCGTCGTACCAGACTTCGAAATGCACGTGCGACCCGGTGGAGCGGCCGGTGGAGCCAGCCCGGGCGATCACGTCGCCGACCTGCACATGCTGGCCCGGATGCGCCACCAACGCGCTGTTGTGCGCATAACGGGTCATGTAGCCGTTGCCGTGGTCGATCTCGATCACGTTGCCATAGCCGCTGCGCACTCCGGCAAAGGTCACCATGCCTTCGGCCACGGTATGCACCGGCGTGCCGAGCGGGGTCGAGATATCGATGCCGGTATGCCGCGCCGAGCGGCCATCGAACGGGTCCGCGCGCACGCCGAAATAGGAGGAAATATAGCCCGGCACCGGCATCCCGGTCGGCTTCAGGTTCGACTCGATCTTGGCATCCAGCAACAGGCTCTGCAGCGCCGACAACTGCGCCTGCTGCCGGTCGAACTGGCTGGCCAGCTGGCTGATGCTCTTGTCCAGCACGGGTGGCAGGGCATAGGCGCTGCTGCCGGCATCCTCGATGCCGCCCACCGCCGGCTGCTGGTCGAAATCGAACTCGCCATCGTCGAGCTTGCCGACCTCGGCCAGCCGCTCGCCCAGGGCATTCAGACGGGTCGATTGGGCCTGCAGCTGGCCCAGTTTCACGGCCAGCGCGTCGAGGCCACGCTGGGCATCCTGGCGCACCCCGCCCAGTTGGGCATTCTGCTGCTGGATCTGTTGCTGCAGGTCGTGGATCTCGGCCAGTGCCCGATCACGCGGGCTGGCCACCAGCATGGCCAGCGCCACGCCGGCCCCCATGCAACCGAGTACCGCCAGCGAGGCCACCGAAATCAGCTTCCAGCGCAGGCGCCGGTTCGCCAGGTCGAGGGTCTTCGGTAATTTCCTGGCACGTGATACGAGTATGATTTGCATGTCTTTCCAAGATCGAATTCCGGCACCATGCAACGCGCCACCCCGGCCACTTCCCGCCGCACCGGCAACGGACCGAAGTCCCTCGCCGACTGCGGCTCCTTCGCGACACTGGCCCGAAAGGCCGGTGCGCTGGAAGCACTGGACCGCGCACTGCGCCAGACGTTGCCATCGCCATTGCGCGAGCAGGTGAGATTCGCCAACCTGCGCAACGACCGCCTCGTCTTCCTGGCGTCTTCACCGGGCTGGGCATCGCGTCTGCGCTTGATGCAGACACAAATCCTTGCCGCCGCACATGCCATTGGCACCTGCGCCAGTTCAGTCACCGTGAAAGTGGTCCCCCCACCACCGGCAGCAATAACGCCGGACCGGTCGAAACCGCTTTCGCCCGCCGCCGCCGCCCACCTCAGGGCCGCCGCCGCGTCATTCACAGACCCCGAATGGCAGGTACTGTTCCTTGAGCTGGCGTCCTTCGCCGAAACCGCTGATTCCCCCTTGCCCGAGGCGGACTGACCGCCCCGGTCCGTGTCCCGGAGACGGGTTTATAGCATGCCGTTTGTTAAGGAATAACCCCCGATGTCATGGAGTCGTGAAGCGCAACGCGGCAGAAATGCAGTGTGCATCACAAAAAACGGCCATGTCTCGCGACACGGCCGTTTTCAGTGAAGGGTTTGTAGAGGAGCGAACTTGGCTCAGATCGCCTGTGCCGGGTGGGCGTAGGAGATCGGCGAGGTGGCCGGGTCGTCCTGGTAGCTGACCTCTTCCCACGCCGAGGCATCGGCCATCAGCGTGCGCAGCAGCTTGTTGTTGAGCTCATGGCCCGACTTGTGCGCGTGATAGGCGCCGATCAGGCTATGGCCGAGCAGGTACAGGTCGCCGATCGCGTCGAGGATCTTGTGCTTGACGAACTCGTCCTCGTAACGCAGGCCGTCTTCGTTCAATACGCGGTAGTCGTCCAGCACCACCGCATTGTCCATCGAGCCGCCCAGCGCCAGGTTGTGTTCGCGCAGCATCTCGATGTCGCGCATGAAGCCGAAAGTGCGCGCGCGGCTCACTTCCTTGACGAAGGACGTGGTGGAAAAGTCGATCTCGGCACGCGAGGTGCGCTGGCTGATGATCGGGTGATTGAAGTCGATCGAGAAGCCCACCTTGAAGCCTTCGAACGGCTCGAAGCTGGCCCACTTGTCGCCTTCCTGCACCTTCACCGGCTTCTTGATGCGGATGAAACGCTTGGCCACGTTCTGCTCTTCGATGCCTGCGGATTGCAGCAGGAAGACGAACGGACCGGCGCTGCCGTCCATGATCGGCACTTCCGGCGCGGACAGGTCGACATAGGCATTGTCGATGCCCAGGCCCGCCATCGCCGAGAGCAGATGCTCGACCGTGGAGACGCGCACGTCACCGTTGACCAGCGTGGTGGACAGCCGGGTATCGCCGACGTTGTCCTGGCGGGCGCGAATATCCACCGGCGGGTCGAGGTCGGTGCGGCGGAACACGATGCCGGTATTCGGCGCCGCAGGACGCAAGGTCATGTACACCTTGTCACCCGTATGCAGACCGACGCCGGTCGCCCGGATGACGTTCTTAAGCGTACGCTGCTTGATCATTGTAGTTGGTACCTGTGTAGGCAGCAGCCAATCAGGAGCGGATGCTAACACAGTTTTAACCTGTGATAAAAGCAAACCGTACCGTACAGTCTGATTAAGCCTTCATGTTTCTTTCATCCTTGGAAGTGATGGGCGTCCGCTGCGGTTTTTTCCCGATAAACGACAGTTCGACACGATGCCCCGCGCCTGGGACGGGAATCCGGCACGGGGCATCGGACCGACCGTCACGGTCGAACCCGCGGCGGCTGGCCGTGCGTCTTCCCGACGCACAGTCTTGCTATATACAACGGTGAACGGAGCCCTGGTACGACCGCCACTCCTCACATCTCACGCATGATGCGACCAGCGGAAACCGATTAACGGGCACGATAGAAGCAGTGACCGACCCAACGGGCATTTGTTCAATATTTTCGCACCTCCTTAACCTGCGCAACCTGCCAGAAGTCAGCCTGCCATCAGTCGGCCTGGCGGCGCAGGAACGCCGGAATGTCCAGGTAATCGAAGCCCGGTTCGGCATTCTTCGCCGGTGCCGCGGGTTCCGCACGGCTGTGACTGACCGCCATGTCCGGCTGCGCATAATCGACCACCTCGTTGCCGGTGCCGGTACGCAGCACGACCGGGCGCGGCCGCATCTGCACCTGCTGGGTCTCGACCATGCGGATCGGCGGCTGCTGGCGCGAGGCCATCGCCCGATTGAGGCCGGTGGCGACCACGGTGACCCGCACGTCGTCCTTCATTTCCGGATCGAGCGAGGTGCCCATCACCACGGTGGCATCCTCGCTGGCGAAGTCGTGGATGATACGGCCGATCTCGTCGAACTCGCGCATGGTCAGGTTCGGGCCGGCGGTGACGTTGACCAGAATACCGCAGGCGCCGTTGAGGTTGACGTCTTCCAGCAGCGGGTTCTTGATCGCCGCCTCGGCCGCCGCCTGGGCACGGTCGTCGCCGCGGGCGGTGCCCGAGCCCATCATCGCCAGGCCCATCTCCGACATCACGGTGCGCACGTCGGCGAAGTCGACGTTGATCAGGCCAGGGGCGGTGATCAGGTCGGCGATGCCCTGCACGGCGCCCTGCAGCACGTCGTTGGCGGCCTTGAACGCGTTGAGCAAGGTGACCTCGCGGCCGAGCACGCTGAGCAGCTTCTCGTTCGGCACGGTGATCAGCGAGTCGACGTGCTGCGACAGGTCCTCGATGCCCTTCAGGGCGACCTGCATGCGCCGACGGCCCTCGAACGGGAACGGCTTGGTCACCACCGCCACGGTGAGGATGCCCTTTTCCTTGGCCAGCTGCGCCACCACCGGCGCCGCGCCGGTACCGGTGCCGCCGCCCATGCCGGCGGTGATGAACACCATGTCGGCGCCCTCGAGCATCGCCTCGATCCGCTCGCGATCCTCCAGCGCGGCCTGCCGGCCGACCTCGGGGTTCGCGCCGGCGCCGAGACCCTTGGTCACGTTGCCGCCCAGCTGCAGGTGGGTGCGAGAGCCGCAGCTGCTCATTGCCTGGGCGTCGGTGTTGGCGACGACGAATTCCACGCCTTCGATGTTGGCATTCAGCATGTGTGCCACGGCATTGCCGCCGCCGCCGCCCACGCCGATCACTTTGATGACTGCATTGGGTGCGAGTTTATCGATCAGTTCAAACATTTCCCGTCCTCCGTAGAGTTGTTGTCGTTGTAACCACGGAACGCGACTCCTGCCGGTCCGTGGTGGTGGGCGAACGTCCTTCTGCCCGTGGCGGCGCCTCCTGCGCCGCCTGGAAAAATCGTCATCAGAAATTCCGGGTGAGCCAGCCGCGCAACTTGCCGACCAGGCCACCGACGCTGCCGCCGCCCGAACCGCCCATGCGCGTGCCGCCGGCGCGCGAGCCGTGCAGCAGCAAGCCCACGCCGGTGGCGTGCAGCGGACTGGAAACGACTTCGCCGAGGCCGTCGATCTGCTGCGGCACGCCGATGCGCACCATCTTGTGGAAGATCTCCTCGGCCAGCTCCAGCGCGCCTTCCATCTTCGAGGCGCCGCCGGTCAGCACCACGCCGGCCGCGACCAGGCTCTCGTAGCCGGAGCGGCGCAGCTGGTCCTGCACCATCTCGAAGATCTCCTCGTAGCGCGCCTGCACGCTCTGCGCCAGCGACTGCCGCGCCAGCCGGCGCGGCGGGCGGTCGCCCACGCTGGGCACCTGGATGGTTTCCTCGGCGTGCGCCAGCCCGGTCTGCGCGCAGGCGTACTTGATCTTGATCTCCTCCGCGTGCGCGGTCGGCGTGTGCACGCCGTAGGCGATGTCGCTGGTGACCTGGTCGCCGCCGACCGGCAGCGAGGCGGTGTAGCGGATCGAGCCCTGGGTGTAGATCGCGATGTCGGTGGTGCCGGCGCCGATGTCGACCAGGCACACGCCCAGCTCGCGCTCGTCGTCGGTCAGCACCGCCTTCGCGCTGGCGACGGCCGACGGCACCAGCTCGTCCACGGTGAGGCCGCAGCGCTGGATGCACTTGGTGACGTTCTGCACCGCCGCCGCCGCGCCGGTGACCAGGTGCACGTTCGCCTCCAGCCGCACGCCGCTCATGCCGATCGGCGCACGGATGCCGTCCTGGCCGTCGATGCGGTATTCCTGCGACTCCTTGTAGAGCACCTTGCGGTCGGCCGGGATCGCCACCGCGCTGGCCGCCTCCAGCACCTGCTCCAGGTCGCTGGCGGTGACTTCGCGGTCGCGGATCGCCGCGTTACCGTGCGAGTTGCGGGTTTCCAGGTGGCTGCCGGAGATCGACGCGTAGACCGAGCGGATGTCGCAGCCGGCCATCAGCTCGGCTTCCTCCACCGCGCGCTGGATCGAGTGCACGGTCGATTCGATGTCGACCACCGAGCCGCGCTTCATGCCGCGCGAGACGTGGGTGCCGATGCCGATCACGGTGATCGGTTCGCCCGGCTCGTACTCGCCGACGATCGCCACCACCTTCGAAGTGCCGATGTCGAGCCCGACCACCAATTGCTTGTCATTGCGCGGCTTCATGAGCGGGGCGAACCTCCAGCGTTGACGGCGGCCGTCTGCGGCCAGCGCACGGCGAATCCATTGGTGTAGCGAAGATCGGCATAGGCGAAGCCGTCGCTGTGGCCGGCGATCAGCTGCGGGTAGACGTCGAGGAAGCGACGCAGCCGGCGCCCGGCGTATTCGCGGTCGCCGATCACGATCTGCGCGCCGTCCGCCATGCTCACGCTCCAGCTGCCGCGGTCGGTCAGCGCCACGCCGGTGATCTGCAGTTGAGTGCCGGCAAAGGCCTTGCGGGTTTCCGCATAGAAGCTGACCACCTCGGCCAGTCGCGCATCCGGGCCATGCAGGCTCGGCAGCGCGCCGACGCCATCCATGCCCGGCGCGTCGAACACCAGACCCTGCCGGCTGATCAGCTGCCTGTCGTTCCAGCGGGCGAACGGCTGGCGCTCGTAGATGCGCAACTGCAAGGTGTCCGGCCAGCGCTTGCGCGCCTCGACCGACTCCACCCACGGCAGCGCGGCGACGGCCTTCTGCACCGCATCGAGATCCAGCGCGAAGAAACCCTTGCCCAGGCGCGGCCGCACCGCGGCGCGGATGTCGTCCGCGCTGAGGTGCTTGAACTCGGCCTGCACCGTCAACTGGGTCACCGGCCAGCGCCCGGCCGCAAACCACCCGCGCAGCACGCCGACGATCGGCAGCGCGACCAGCGCGATGGCGAGGCACCAGGCGACGAGGCGGATGGTTCCTTTCACATGCCCTCCCGGAAACTGGTTTCCAGCACGCGCCAGCACAGTTCCTGGTAGTCGATGCCGGCCGCCTTGGCCGCCTTCGGCACCAGCGAGTGCGAGGTCATGCCCGGCGCGGTGTTCACTTCCAGCAGCCAGTTGCGGCCGGCGCGATCGCGCATCACGTCGACGCGGCCCCAGCCGGCACAACCCAGCGCATCGAACGCCTGCAGCGCCAGGGCGCGCAGCTCTGCCTCGGCGTCGCCTTCGAGGCCGGGGCACAGGTACAGCGTGTCCTCGGCGATGTACTTCGCGTTGTAGTCGTAGAACGCACCCTTCGGCACGATGTGGATGCTGGGCAGTACCTGGCGGCCGAGGATGCCGACGGTCAGCTCGTCACCCTCGATCAGGGTTTCCATCAGCAGGTCGCCCGGATACTTCGCGGCCAGCTCGACCGCCTGGTCGAGCTGCGATTCCTCGAACACGCGGGTGACGCCCACGCTGGAACCCTCGCAGGCCGGCTTCACGATCAACGGGAAGCCGATCTGCTTCGCCGCCGCGTGCACATCCGCGCCGCGCGGCAAGGCCACGAACTTCGGCGTCGGCAGGCCAAGCGACTGCCACACGCGCTTCGAACGCGTCTTGTCCATCGACAACGCCGAACCAAGCACGCCCGAACCGGTGTACGGCACGTTCATCGCTTCCAGCGCGCCCTGCAGCACGCCGTCTTCGCCGCCGCCATGCTGGCCGTGCAGGATGTTGAACACGCGCGCGAAGCGGTCGGTGCGCAGCGCGTCGAGCAGCGCCGGGATGCCGTCGACCGCATGCGCGTCCACGCCGCGCGCCTTGAGCGCTTCCAGCACGTTGCGGCCGGAATCCAGCGAGACTTCGCGCTCGGCCGAGCTGCCGCCCATCGCCACGGCGACACGGCCGAACTGCGCTGGATTTGTCACCTTCATGCTCACTTGTTCGTCCTCAGGTTGCCGAGTTGGGCCAGCTCGACCGCCGCCGCACCGATATCGCCGGCGCCGAGCAGCAGCAGCAGGTCGCCATCGCGCAGCAGCGCCGGCAAGGTTTCCTTCAGCTCGCGCGGATGCTCGACCAGCACCGGATCGACCTTGCCGCGCGCGCGCACCGCGCGCGCCAGCGCGCGGCCGTCGGCGCCGGCGATCGGCGCTTCGCCGGCCGGGTAGACGTCGGTCAGCACCAGCACGTCGACCTCGGCCAGCACGTTCGCGAAATCGTCCAGCAGGTCGCGCGTGCGGCTGTAGCGGTGCGGCTGGAAGCCGACCACCAGGCGGCGCTCGGGCCAGCCGCCGCGGGCGGCGGCGAACACCGCGGCCAGCTCGCGCGGGTGATGGCCGTAATCGTCGACCAGCAGCACGTGGCCCTGGTCCAGCGCGATCTCGCCGCGCCGGTGGAAGCGCCGGCCGACGCCCTGGAAGTTCTCCAGCGCACGCGCCAGCGCCTCCGCCTCCACGCCCAGCTGCCAGCCGATCGCGGACGCGGCCAGCGCGTTCAGCACGTTGTGCCGGCCCGGCAGGTTGAGCTTCACCGGCAACGCTTCGTCGCGACCCGGCAGCAGCAGGTCGAAGTGCATTTCGAAGCCGTGCTGGCTCACGTTCAACGCGCGCACGTCGGCGTCCGCGGTGTCGATGCCGTAGGTCATCACGCGGCGCGTGGTGGACTTCGCCAGCGCGGCCACTTCGGGGTCGTCCACGCACAGCACGGCCAGGCCGTAGAACGGCAGCCTGTGCAGGAAGTCGGCGAACGCCTTCTTCACTTCGGCGAAATCGCCGTGGTAGTTCTCCAGGTGATCGGCGTCGATATTGGTGACCGCGGCGATCACCGGCGACAGCAGCAGGAACGAGCCGTCGGATTCGTCGGCTTCCGCGACCAGGTACTGGCCGGTGCCGAGCCGCGCGTTCGCGCCGGCCGCGTTGAGCTGGCCGCCGATCACGAAGGTCGGGTCGTAGCCGGCCTCGGCCAGCACGCTGGCGGTGAGGCTGGTGGTGGTGGTCTTGCCGTGGGTGCCGGCGATCGCCACGCCGCGGCGGAAGCGCATCAGCTCGCCCAGCATCTCCGCGCGCGGAATCACCGGGATGCGCGCCGCGCGGGCCGCGACCAGCTCCGCGTTGTCCTGCCTGATCGCGCTGGAGGTCACCACCACGTCGGCGTCGCCGATGTTTTCCGCGGCGTGGCCGACGTGCACGACGATGCCCAGCTGCTGCAGCCGCTGTGCGGTGGGCGAGTTGGCGCGGTCGGAGCCCGACACCGCGTAGCCGAGGTTGTGCAGCACCTCGGCGATGCCGCTCATGCCGACGCCGCCGATGCCGATGAAGTGCACCCGGCGGAAGGTGCTCATCGGATCTTCATGCGCATGCAGTCGACGCGGCGTCATGCGGCCACCTCCAGACAAGCGCGCGCGATGACCTGCGCCGCGTCGGGTTTGGCCAGCGTGCGCGCGGCTTCTGCCATCGCCAGCAAGCGGCGGCGATCACCCAACAGCGACTCCAGCCGCTGCGCCAGAATCTGTACGTCCAGCTCGTTCTCCTGCATCAGTTCGGCGGCTCCGGCCGCCATCAGTACTTCGGCATTGCGCGTCTGATGGTCGTCCACCGCGTGCGGGAACGGCACCAGCACCGCGCCCAGCCCGGCCGCGGCCAGTTCGGCCAGGGTCAGCGCGCCGGCGCGGCAAACGGCCAGGTCGGCCCAGCCATAGGTGCCGGCCATGTCGTCGATGAACGCGACCACCTGCGCCTCGACGCCGGCCTTCGCATACGCCGCACGCGCTTCGTCGAGACCGCGGCTGCCGCACTGGTGCAGCACTTCGGGACGCTGCGCCGGGGTCAGCTGGGCCAGCGCCTGCGGCAGAGCGAGGTTCAGCGCACGGGCGCCGAGACTGCCGCCCAGCACCAGCAGGCGTGGCTTGCCGCCGCGTCCGGCCATGCGTTCGGCCGGCGGCGGCAGCGCCGCGATCGCTTCGCGCACCGGGTTGCCGACCCACTCAGCCCGCGGCAACGCGCCGGCGAAACCGGCCAGCACGCGTTTCGCCAGTCCGGCCAGCTTGCGGTTGGTGAACCCGGCCACGCGGTTCTGCTCGTGCACCAGCAGCGGCCGGCGCAGCAGCCATGCGGCGAGGCCGCCGGGGCCGGCCACGTAGCCGCCCATCGACAACACGCTGCGCGGCTGCACCTGGCGCAGCACGGCCAGCGAGGCGAACAGCGCGCGCAGCAGCATCAGCGGCGCCAGCAGCCGGGTCCTGATGCCCTTGCCGCGCAAGCCGCCGACCGCCACCGCGTGCAGCTCGATCCGCTGCGCCGGCACCACCTTCGTCTCCATCCCGCCGACCGCGCCCAGCCATACCACCGGCACGCCCTGCGCACGCAGGCACTCGGCCACGGCCAGGCCGGGGAAGATGTGGCCGCCGGTACCGCCGGCCATGATGAGGACGGGCGCTTGCGTATTCATGCAGCCACCGCCTCGCGCGGCTTCGCCGCGACGTTCGCATCGGCGGCGGCCACCGCCGCCGGCATGCGCGTGGCCATCTGCCGCGCGTCCAGCGCGCGGTTGATCTCGTAGGTGGCGCGCAGCAGCACGCCGGCCATGGCGCAGGTCAGCACCATCGACGAGCCGCCGTAGCTGATCAGCGGCAGGGTGAGTCCCTTGGTCGGCAACGCGCCCAGGTTCACGCCGACCGACACGAACGCCTGCATCGCCAGCATCAGCGAGACGCCGAACGCGACGTAGCCGGCAAAGCGCTGGCCCACCTCGACGCCCTTCAGGCCCAGGTACAGGCCGCGCCCCACCGCCAGTCCGAACAGGCCGATCACCAGCATCACGCCGGCCAGGCCCAGTTCCTCGCCGATCACCGCGAAGATGAAGTCGGTGTGCGCCTCCGGCAGGTAGGACAGCTTCAGCACGCTGGAACCCAGCCCCACCCCGGTCCATTCGCCGCGGCCGATCGCCATCAGCGACTGGGTGAGCTGGAAGCCGTCGTTGAACGGATCCTTCCACGGGTCCATGAACGAGGTCAGCCGCTTCATGCGGTAGCTCTCGCCGGTCGCCGCCACGTACAGCAGCGGCATCAGCGGCAAGCCCATCAGGAACAGGAAGATCGGCCGCGCGCCGCCCAGCCAGACCATCGCGATGGTCACCGCGATCACCAGCGTGGCCGAGCCGAAGTCCGGCTGCGCCAGCAGCAACAGCACGATCATGCCGGCGACCAGCACCGGCTTGAACAGGCCCAGGAACTTCGTTTCCACGTTCTCGCGGTGACGCACCAGGTAGCTGGCGACGTAGACCACCAGAATGAGCTTTACCGCCTCCACCGGCTGGAACGTGGTGACCAGCAGGTTCAGCCAGCGCCGCGCGCCGTTGATGCGCATGCCGAGGTGCGGCACGAACACCGCCAGCAGCATCAGGAACGCCAGCGCCAGCAGCGGGAACGCATATTTTTCCAGCAGCTTCAGCTCGGTGCGCATCGCCATGCCGGCCGCGAACAGGCCCAGGCCGAGGAACAGCAAGTGCTTCTTCAGGAAATAGAACGCGCCGATGTGCTGGCTGTCCGCCACCGCGATCGAGCTCGACGTCACCATCACCACGCCCACGCTGGCCAGCCCGACCAGCGCGACCAGCAGCCACAGGTCGAAGCTGCCGCGCGGTCCGGTACGGCGTTTGGCTTGGGTGGTGGCGTCGAAGATCGGCATCAGCGCACCTTCAACGTGGCCAGACCGACCAGCACCAGCACCACGCTGATGATCCAGAAGCGCACGATCACGCGCGGCTCGGGCCAGCCCTTCAATTCGAAGTGGTGATGGATCGGCGCCATGCGGAACACGCGCTTGCCGGTGAGCTTGAAGCTCGCCACCTGGATCATCACCGAGGCGGTTTCCATCACGAACACGCCGCCCATCACCAGCAGCACGACTTCCTGGCGCACGATCACCGCCACGCAGCCGAGCGCCGCGCCCATCGCCAGCGCGCCGACGTCGCCCATGAACACCTGCGCCGGATACGTGTTGAACCACAGGAACCCCAGCCCCGCCCCGGCCAGCGCGCCGGTGAAGATCGCCAGCTCGCCCGCGCCGGGAATCGAGGGGATGCCCAGGTATTCGGAGAACACCTTGTTGCCGGCCAGGTAGGCGAACACGCCGAGCGCACCGGAGACCAGCACGGTGGGCATGATCGCCAGGCCGTCCAGCCCGTCGGTGAGGTTCACCGCGTTGGAGAAGCCCACGATCATGAAGTAGGTGATCACCACGAAGAACAATCCCAGCGGCAGCACCACGTGCTTGAACAGCGGCACGTACAGCGCGGTCTCCGCCACCGGCAGGCCGGCCGCCGCCGCATGCGGCGCGGTGTAATACAGGAACAGCGCCGCGCCGAGGCCGAACACCGACTGCCAGAAATACTTCCAGCGGCTGGCCAGGCCGCGGCTGTCCTTCAGCACCAGCTTGCGGTAGTCGTCGTAGAAGCCGATCGCGCCGAAGCTCAGCAGCACCGCCAGCACCACCCACACGTAGCGGTTGTGCAGGTCGGCCCACAGCAGGGTGGCGACGGTGACCGAGAGCAGGATCATCACGCCGCCCATGGTCGGCGTGCCGGCCTTGACCAGGTGCGTCTGCGGACCGTCGCTGCGCACCACCTGCCCGGCCTTCAGCGCGGCCAGCCGGTTGATCAGCCACGGCCCGCACAGCAGCGACAGCGACAGCGCGGTGAGCGCAGCCATGATCGTGCGGAAGGTGATGTACTGGAACAGATGCAGCGCGGTGAAATGCCGTGCCATCCAGTCGGCCAGTTCAAGCAGCATCGGATGCGTCCCCCTTGTTCTTGTCCGCATGACCCGGATGGCCGCCGAGCGCCGCCACCACCTGCTCCATGCCGGCCGAACGCGAGCCCTTCACCAGGCAGGTGACGCCCGCGTGCAGTTGCGCCCGCAGCGCGGCAATCAGCGCGGCCTTGTCGTCGAAATGCTCGCCGCCCGCGCCGAAGGCCTCGACCGTGGCCACGCCGAGCGGACCGACTGCGAACAGCCGGTCGACGCCGTGCTCGCGCGCCCGCGCGCCGATGCCGGCATGCAGCGCGTGCGCATCCGCGCCCAGCTCGGCCATGTCGCCCAGCACCAGCCAGCGTTCGCCGCCGGCCAGCAGCAAGGTGTCGATCGCCGCCGCCATCGAGCTGGGGTTCGCGTTGTAGCTGTCGTCGATCAAAGTCCAGCCACCATCCATCGTCTCGCGGCGCAGCCGACCGGCCACGCCGGGCACCTGCTCCAGTCCGGTCACGATGGTTTCCAGCGGCACCTCAAGCGCGAGCGCCACCGCCGTCGCCGCCAGTGCATTGGCGATGTTGTGGCGTCCGGGCAACGGCAACGCCACTTCGGCGTCGCCGCGCGGCGTGCTCAACACGAAGCGCGAACCGTCCACGCGCTGCTCGATGATGTCGGCGCCGACATCGGCCGGCTGATCGAGACCGAAACGCAATTGCCTGCGCGCGCCGGCCAGGCCGCCGAAAAAACTGGCGAACGCATCGTCGGCGTTGATGATCGCGATGCCGTCCGCCGGCAACGCCTGGTACAGCGCGCCCTTGGTCTCGGCCACGCCCTCGATGCTGCCCATGCGCGCAAGATGCGCCGGCGCGATGAGCGTGACGAGGCCGATATCTGGCCGTGCGATGGCAGCCAGGTAGGCGATGTCGCCCGGCTTGCCGGCGCCCATCTCGAACACCGCGTATTCGGTGTCCAGCGGCATCGAGAGCAGGCTCAGCGGCAGGCCCAGCTCGTTGTTGAAGTTGCCCGCGCTGACATGGGTACGACCGTGCCGCGACAGGATCGAGGCAACCAGCGTCTTCACCGTGGTCTTGCCGTTGGAACCGGTGATGCCGACCACGCGCACGTCGCGCTGGGCGCGCACCGCGCTGGCCAGGTCGCCCAGCGCCAGCTCCGTGTCGTTCACCAGCACCTGCGGCAGTTCGCTGTCGACCTTGCGCGTGACCAGCGCGGCGACCGCGCCGCGCGCGGCGGCCTCGTCCAGGTAGTCGTGGCCGTCCGCCCGCTCGCCCTTGATCGCCACGAACAGGTCGCCGGGCCGCAGCTTGCGCGTGTCGATCGCGACGCCGGTGATCTCGGCATCGCCGCCAAGCAGGCGGCCGTGGGTCCACACGGCGATGGCGCTCAGCGACATCATGCGCGCGGCTCCTGGCTGATCCGTTCCAGCACGGCATGCGCCACCGCCATGTCGTCGAAAGGATGCTTGCCGGTGGCGCCGTCCTGGTAGGTTTCGTGACCCTTGCCGGCGATCAGCACGGCGTCGCCGGCGTGCGCCAGCTGCAGCGCGTCGGCGATCGCCACCGCGCGGTCGCGTTCGACGGCCATCGCGCGCGCCGCGGCCATGCCGGCGACGATCTGCGCCACGATCGCGTCGCCGTCTTCGCCGCGCGGGTTGTCGTCGGTGACGATGGCCACATCGGCCAGCCGCGCCGCGATCTCGCCCATCAGCGGACGCTTGCCCGCATCGCGCTCGCCGCCGCAGCCGAACACGCAAATCAGCTTGCCGGCGCAATGCGCGCGCACCGCGGTCAGCGCCTGCTCCAGCGCGTCCGGCGTATGCGCGTAATCGACCACCACCAGCGGCTGGCCGCGCAGGCCGCCGAGCCGGCTCATCCGCCCGTTGACCGGCTGCAGTTGCTCGACCGCTTCGACGATGCGCGCGAACGGCTCGCCCAGCGCGCCGAGGCAACCCACCACGGCGAGCAGGTTGGCCACGTTGAAGCGGCCGATCAGATGGCTGTGGATCGCCCGCGTGCCCCACGGCGTGCGCAGCTGGAACGCCAGCCCTTCGGCCGAGGTGACGATCGCGCTGGCGGCGACCTCCGCCTCGCTGTCGTCGGCCATGCTGAAACGCAGGCGCCGCACGCCGGCAGGCAGTTGCGCCGCCAGTTCGCGGCCGAACGCATCGTCGATGTTGATCACCGCGCCACGCAGGCCCGGCCAGGCGAACAGCTTCGCCTTCGCCGCGCCGTAGGCCTCCATGCTGCCGTGGTAGTCCAGGTGGTCGCGGGTGAGGTTGGTGAACGCGGCCACCTCGAAATCCACGGCACCCACGCGGCCCTGCTCCAGCGCGTGCGACGACACCTCCATCGCCACGTGGTCGACCCTGGCGTCGCGGAATTCCGCCAGCAGCGCCTGCACGCTGATCGCATCCGGCGTGGTGCGCTCGCCTTCGCGCAACCGGCCGTGCACGCCGGCGCCGAGCGTGCCGATCGAGGCCGCGCGATGGCCGAGCAGGGTCAGCGCCTGCGCCAGCAACTGCACGCACGACGTCTTGCCGTTGGTGCCGGTGACGCCGACCATCCGCATCGACTCGCTGGGACGATTGTAAAAACGCGCGGCGATTTCGCTGACCTGGCCATGCAGGCCGTCGATCCACAGAACGGGAACTTCCAGCGGCTCGACCTCGCCGGGCGCGGGCGCCTCGGCCAGCACCACCCTGGCGCCGCGCTGCACGGCGCCGGCGGCGAAGGTGACGCCGTGGGCCTGATTGCCGCGCAAGGCGAAGAACGCGTCGCCGCGCTGCACCCGGCGCGAATCGAGGGTCAGGCCGGACACCACGATGCGGCCAGTCGCCGGCGCGGCGGCGATCGGTGCATCGGCGATGCCCAGCAGCAACTGGTCGAGATGACCGGTGCTCATGGCGTGTCCTCGTCGACCGGGGCATCGTCGAGCGGCGCATCGACCGGCGGCTTGCTGCCGACCAGCCCATCCGGACTCTGCAGCGGACCACCGACATACCAGCGGCCGATGTTGTCCGGCGGCACGTCGAGCAGGCGCAGCGCGCCTTCCATCACCTTGGCGAACACCGGTCCGGAGACCGTGCCGCCGTAATAGCTGCCCTTCTGCGGATTGTCGATGACGACCACGCCGACCAGGCGCGGATTCGACGCCGGCACGACGCCGGCGAATGCGGAGGTATAGCTGTTCTTGTCGTAGCCGCCGACGCTCGCCTTGTGCGCCGTGCCGGTCTTGCCGGCCACGCTATAGTTGGCGATGCGCGCCGGCGTGCCCGTGCTGCCCGGACCGGTCACCGTCTCCATCATCTGCACCAGCTCGTGCGCGATCTGCGGCGAGATGATCTGTTTTGCGGCGTTGTCGTTGCCCTTGATGAAGGTGGGGCTGTGCATCACGCCGCCGTCGGCGATGGTGGCGTAGGCATTGGCCAGCTGCAGCACGGTCACGTTGAGCCCGTAGCCGTAACCCAGGATGGCCTTTTCCAGCGGCCGCCAGTCGCGCCCGATCCGCAGGTAACCGGAGGCCTCGCCGGGGAAGCCGCTTTCGGTGCTGTTGCCGAAACCGAACGCGCGATAGGTGTCGTACATCAGGCCGGTATCGAGCGTCATCGCGATGCGCGCGGCGCCCACGTTGCTCGACTTGGTGATCACGCCGGTCGGCGTCAGCACCCCGTAATTGTGGGTGTCGTGGATGTCGTGGCCCTGGAAATACCAGTGTCCGCCGGTGGTGTCGATGAGCGGGCTGGTCGGGGTGTACTTGCCGCTGGACAGCGCCGCCGCCATCAGGATCGGTTTCACGGTGGAGCCCGGCTCGAGCACGTCGGTCATCGCCCGGTTGCGCCGCTGGCCCGGCCTGCTGCCGCTGAGCGCGTTCGGGTTGTAGGTCGGCAGGTTGGCCATCGCCAGCACTTCGCCGGTCTTCGCGTCCAGCACCACGATCGAGCCGGAGTCGGCCTGGGATTTCTCCAGCGTGTTCTTCAGCTCGCTGTAGGCGAGGAACTGGATGCGCCGGTCGATGCTGAGCGTGAGGTTCTGCCCCGGCTTCGGCGCGCGCACCTGCTCGATGTCTTCCACCACGTGGCCCATGCGGTCGCGGATGACACGCTTGGCGCCAGGCTTGCCGGCCAGCCAGTCGTCGTAGGCCAGTTCCAGGCCTTCCTGGCCGCGGTCGTCGATGTTGGTGAAGCCGAGCACGTGCGCGGTCACTTCGCCGGACGGGTAGTAGCGCTTGAACTCGCGCTGGCCGTTGATGCCGGGAATGCCCAGGTCCAGCACCGCCTGCGCCGCGGCCGGCGCCATCTGCCGGCGCAGGTACACGAACTCGCGGTCGGAACGCTGCGCCAGCTGCGCTTTCAGGCCGTCCGCATCCACGCCCAGCGCCTGCGCCAGTGCGGGGATGCGCTCGTCGTTGTCGAGCACTTCGGACGGGTTCGCCCAGATCGACATCATCGGGGTCGACACCGCCAGCGGCTCGCCGTTGCGGTCGAAGATGGTGCCGCGCGACACCGGGATCGGCATCTCGCGCAGGAAGCGCGCATCGCCCTGGCGCTGGTAGAACTGCTTGCGCACCACCTGCAGGTCGAACGCGCGCGCGACCAGGCCGATCGAGGCCAGTCCGAGCAGGCCGACCACCACCACCATGCGCCGGCGCGCGCTGGGGCCGGCGCTGCGGCGCCGGCCGGACTGAGGGGGAATGCTGTGGCTGCGCCAGCTCATCGCAGCAACCGGATGTCTTGCGGGCGCGGATCGACCATGCCCAGCTTCTGCCGGGCCTCGTCGTCGATGCGCCGCGGTTCGGCGTAGGTGGCCTGCTCCAGTTCGAGCTTGCCGTATTCGATGTTCAGCTCGTCGCGCTGGTTCTGCAGCGCAGTCAGGTTGACGAACAGCACGCGGCTCTCGTGGCGCGTCCACACCACGCCGAGCGCACTGGCCAGCACGGCGACCAGCAGGGTCAGCAGGCACAGGGCGCCGATCGCCTTCATGACAACTTCTCCGCCACGCGCAGCACGGCCGAGCGTGCACGCGGGTTCACCGCCAGCTCGGCGTCGGACGGGAACTGCGCCTTGCCGACTGCCGCCAGCCGCGCCGGCGCGGCCTGCACCGGCGGCCCGCGGCGGCTGTTCTGCACGCGACCGGAGTGATCGCGGATGAACAATTTCACCGCGCGGTCCTCCAGCGAATGGAAACTGATCACCGCCAGCCGGCCGCCGGGCCTGAGCCGTTCCAGCGCCGCATCCAAGCCCTGCTGCAGGGCGTCCAGCTCGCCGTTCACGCGGATGCGCAGCGCCTGGAAGCTGCGCGTGGCCGGATGCTTGCCCGGCTCGCGCCGGCCCGCCACGCGCTCGATCAACGCGGCCAGCTGGCCGGTGCGGGTGAACGGGGTGGCGTCGCGGTCGGCCACGATGGCGCGGGCGATGCGCCGGCTGTGGCGCTCCTCGCCGTAGTGCCACAGCACGTCGGCGATCTCGCGCTCGCTGGCCTGCGCCAGGAAATCCGCGGCGCTTTCGCCCTGGGTGGTGTCCATGCGCATGTCCAGCGGCGCATCGGCCATGAAGCTGAAGCCGCGTGCGGCCTCGTCCAGCTGCGGCGAGGACACGCCCAGGTCGAGCAGCACGCCGTCGAGGCCGGCGGCGGTCTCGTCCCACTCGGCCAGGCTGGAGAAATTCGCATGCCGGATCGCCACGCGCGGATCGCCGGCGAACTCCGCCTGCGCCGCGGCGATCGCGGTGGGGTCGCGGTCCATCAGCAGCAGGCGGCCGTCGGGACCCAGGCGCGACAGAACCGCGCGGGCGTGACCGCCGCGACCGAAGGTCCCATCGAGATAGCGCCCGCCAGCCTGCACGGCGAGTCCCTCCACTGCTTCACCCAGCATCACCGGGATGTGCCGCAACTGCTTGGAGCCTGAATTCATGTGCCGGATAGTCCGCGTTGTCCCGCTGTGGCTGTCAGGTGGTAGTGCGTGGCGCCGGCCAAGGGATTTCCTTGGCCAAGCCGCGCGCTGCCGCATGGCGGCCACAGCGGGACAACCCAAAGGGCCGGGTCTGCTTGCCCACAAGGCGGCGTCATCATTCGGTCGTGTATCGACATACACTCCCTCACTCTTCCTTGCCTTGCGAGCAAGCAGCTCCCGGCGCGGACCATCCGGCACATGAATTCAGGCTCTTGGCCATGCCGCACTCCCGCTCCCGTCCCGCCAAATTCGACTGCCTTGCCGTTGCCGGCTAAAGGCGAAGATCCGCCATTTGTTCCGTGATTTCGTCCTCGCCAATGACCTGGCGGATCTTGGCCAGATGGGCCTGTTCGCTCCACAGCTCGAACTTGTTGCCCATGCCCAGCAACACCGCTTTCTTCTCGATGCCCGCCGCGGCGCGCTGGCTTGCCGGCAGCAGAACCCGCGCCGCGCCGTCAGGCTCGACCACGGCAGCGGCGCCCACCAGCTTCATCTGCATGTCGCGATGGGCGGCCTTGACCTTGGACAAGGCATTCACCTGGTCGCGTACCTGTTCCCACTCGCCATGCGGAAACAGCCACAGGCAACCCGGCTCGAACGGGTTGTAGGTGATCACCAGACGATTGGCGCATTCGCCCGCCACCTGCTCCCGATATGCCGTCGGAATGGTCAGGCGACCCTTGTCGTCGATGGTGATGGCGGTTTCGCCCTGAAACACGATCAGCAGACTCCACTAAAACCCACGATTTCACACTGGAGCCCACGATAATCTCGCCCCATGAGACTGTCAAGGGAATTTCGCTTGTGAATCAAGGAGTAAAGGCAGAATGCTGACCGTACATGCAGCATATTCTCAGGAACGCCGGCAAGGTGTTTGAAAGCAGGGAATTTTTTATCAATTCAAATGCACAGGTTTGAGCCAAAACCGGGTGAAATCCGGCCGAACCGACGCCGTGATACCGCTCGGGGATGAATCGCCGTTCACACAGATACGCTCATCACCACCGCGACGACGGATCGCGGTGGTGATGAGGGCATGAAAGAGGTGGAGTCGGCCTGTAAGCCGGGTTCTGTACGTCTCGCGACGCGACAGTCATTCCTCTCGGCCAGGCGTCGCCGCCTGGCTCCAGCAACCTACCCGGGAACAACGCGGGCCGCGTTATCGTTCCCCTATTTGGTCTTGCTCCGAGTGGGGTTTACCGTGCCGTACGGCGTTGGCCCCGTACGCGGTGCGCTCTTACCGCACCCTTTCACCCTTGCCTGTGCCCTTGCGGGCCATCGGCGGTCTGCTCTCTGTTGCACTGGCCGTCAGCTCACGCTGCCCAGGAGTTACCTGGCACTCTGCCCTGCGGAGCCCGGACTTTCCTCGATGCGCTTGCGCGCGACGCGACTGTCCGGCCGACTCCATGGCCAGTGTACCGGCTGGGAATAGAGAATGGGGAATAGGAGAGGTACGGCGCGCGCGCTTTGACCATTCCCTATTTCCCATTCTCTATTCCCTCTCCTGGTACAGGAGCTTGCGCGGCGCGCCGCTGATCGCGGCAGCCAGCTTCGCCGCCTTCGCCGGCGGCAGTTCCTCGCGCAGGATCGCGAACACGCGCTGGCCTTCGGCCAGTTTCGCATCGGCCTCCTCGCCACGTCCGGCGACCAGGATCACGCATTCGCCGCGCTGCTGGTCGGGATCGCCCGCCACGCGTGCGGCCAGTTCCACCAGCGGCTCGCCGATCACCGTCTCGAACAGCTTGGTCAGCTCGCGCGCCAGCACTGCCTCGCGCCCGGTGCCGAACACGTCGCGCATGTCGGCCAGGCTTTCGGCGACCCGATGCGACGACTCATAGAAGATGAGCGTGCGCGCGTCGCCCGCCAGCTCCTGCAGCCGGCTGCGCCGTGCGGCCGCTTTCGGCGGCAGGAAGCCTTCGAACACGAAACGGTCGCTGGGCAGGCCAGCCACCGACAGCGCCGCGATCGCCGCGCAGGCGCCCGGCACCGGAACGCAACGGATGCCCGCGGCGCGCGCGGCGCGCACCAGCCGGAAACCCGGATCGCTGATCAGCGGCGTGCCCGCATCGGAGATCAGCGCCACCGCATCGCCGCCCTGCATCCGGCGCACGATGGCGTCCACCGCATCGCGCTCGTTGTGCTCGTGCAACGCGATCAACGGCGTGTCGATGTTGTGATGCACCAGCAGCGGCCGGCTGTGCCGGGTATCTTCCGCAGCGATCACCGCCACCGCACGCAAGGTTTCGATCGCGCGGGCGGACAGGTCATCGCGATGGCCGATGGGGGTAGCCACCACCCACAAGCAACCTGGCTGAACTGCTGACATCGTCATACTCCTGCGCCGTGAGCCGGCAATCCGATCGGCTATGATCGCGCATTGACGACCATGACGAACAAGGGATTTCCCATGCGCTTCATGCGCCTCTCGCGCGTCACCGCGATCGGACTGCTGTTTTCACTGGCGCTGGCCGCCTGCGTGCCGGCGAACGCACCGCGCTCGCCGGCCGAACTCGCCGCCGCGCAAAGCGCCGAGGCGCTGTCGCGGCAAGGCCAGTTCGACCAGGCCGCCCAGGCATGGCTTGCACTGGCCACGCAATCGCGCGGCCACGCCGACAGCTACCGCCTGCTCGCCGCCGAGGCCTGGCGCGAGGAAGGTCGGCTCGATCGCGCCGCCCCGGTGCTGGACAGCATCAAGCGCCAGCGCCTCAGCGGTGACGAGCCGCTCCGCTTCGACCTGTTGCTGGCCGAGCTCGCGCTCGGTCGGCACGACGCCGCCACCGCGCTGCGGCTCACCACGCAACCGAACGTCGTGGCGCCGCCCGCACTGCAACTGCGCCTGCTGGAATGGCGCGCCCGCGCCATGGCCGCCAGCGGCGACCGCTGGGGCGCCGCGCGCACCCGCGTGCAGATGGACGGCCAATTGAGCGGTTTCGACCATACCCAGAACCGCCAGCAGATCCTCGAGCTGCTCCACCAGGTCGGCGTCGAGTCGCTCAAGCAGCGCGCCGCCGCGATGCAGCGCGGCGACCGCATGCTGCCATGGGTGAACGAGGCGCTGAGCCAGCTCGGTGTCGCCGTGGCGCAACCGCCGCCGGATTTGCAGCAGCCGGTCGGCACCCTGTTGCCCGGCGCCGACGCGAACGTGCGCGAAGGCTACAAGGTGCCTGCCCAGGTCGCCCTGCTGCTGCCCAACGACGGCAATTACGCCGCCGCGAGCACGGCGATCCGCGAAGGTTTCTTCGCAGCCTACCTCGACGCCGGACGCAATCACGCGCCGCGTCCCTCGGTGCGCGTCTACGACAGCCAGGGCACCGCCGACGGCGCGGTCAAGGCGTACCAGCAGGCGGTCAGCGACGGCGCCCGGCTGGTGGTCGGTCCGCTGACCCGCGGTGAAGTCGCCGCGGTGTTCAGCCAGGCGCAACTGCCCGTGCCGGTGCTGGCACTGAACCATCCCGACGACAAGCAGTTGCCGGCGGCCAATGCCAGCGAATTCGGCCTGTTGCCGGAAACCGAAGGCGCCCAGGCCGCCGATCACATGATCGAGCGCAGCCTGCGCCAGGTCTACGTGCTGGTCTCCACCGACGATTTTGCGCAGCGTGCGGCCGGTGCCTTCAAGGCCGAGCTGGCGGCGCGTGGCGGCCAGCTCGCCGGCACGATCACCCTGCCGCCGGGCGTCACCAGCTACGCCAGCATCATCGCCGGGCTGAAGCTTCCCACCGCGCCCGCCGCCTCCGCACCCGCTGCCAGCGGCACCGCCGCCCCGGCCGAAAGCAGCGTCGCGAACGACGCCGGCATCTTCATCAGCATGCGTCCCGCGCAGGCGCGCCTGCTGCTGCCGCAGCTGCGCATTGCACAGGTGAACCTGCCGGTGTTCGCCACCTCGCACGTCTATGAAGGCAGCGACGACGCGGCGGCGAATCGCGACCTGGATGGCGTCGAGTTCTGCGACGCGCCGTGGCTGTTCGATGCCCAGCCGGGCCTGCCGAACCGCGATGGGGTCGCCGCGCGCCTGCCGGCGGCCCGCGGTGGTGCCGCGCGGCTGTTCGCGTTCGGCATGGATGCATGGAACCTGGTGCCCTACCTCGACTGGCTGCGCGCACACCCGGGCAGCTACGTGCCCGGCGCCAGCGGCCAACTCGCCGCCGACCAGTTCGGCCGCGTACGCCGCGTGCTGATCTGGGCGCAGTTCCAGAACGGCCTGGCGCGTCCGCTGGGCGGCAGCCTGCAGATGGACGACGTGCCGTCGAACGCGCCTCCCGCCACGACCGAGCCGTCGCCGGCGAGCTCCCCGTCGAGCGGGGCCTTCCAGCCCGCGACGGACTGATGCGCGCCGCCGGCGACGACTTCGAACAGCGCGCCTGCGACGGACTCGAACGCGCCGGCTTGAAACTGCTGGCGCGCAACTACACCACCCGCCATGGCGAGTTGGACCTGGTGATGCGCGATGGCGACACCGTGGTGTTCGTCGAAGTGCGTTACCGCCGCAGCGCCAGCCACGGCGACGCCGCCACTTCGGTCACCACGGCCAAGCAGGCGAAACTGATCCTCGCCGCGCAGCACTGGCTGGCCGCACATCCGCAACACGCGCGACGCAGTTGCCGCTTCGACGTGGTCAGCTACGACGGCCCGCCCGATGCCATTCGGCGCGAGTGGCTGCGCGGCGCATTCGAAGCCGACTGATCCGGCCCGACTGATCCGGCGCAGAAAATTTTTCCCGCGAGTGGATTACGCTTTGCCGATGCACCTGCCCGCCGAACTGCTCGCCCGCCTGCACGAGATCTTCCCCGCCGACGCACTCGCCACCGGCGACGCGGAGCGGATCGCCTACTCGTACGACAATTCGCGCCGGCACGCGCTGCCCGACGCAGTGGTGTTTCCCACCGAACACGCCCAGGTCGAGGCACTGATGCAGACCTGCCGCGCGCACAAGGTGCCGGTGATCGCGCGCGGGCGCGGCACCAACACCACCGGCGCCACGGTGCCTGTGGATGGCGGCGTGGTGGTGAGCTTCGAGCGGATGAACCGGATCCTGCGCATCGACCCGGACAACCGCCTCGCGGTGGTCGAGCCCGGCGTATTGAACGGCGACCTGCAACAGGCGCTGGCCGCCCACGGCTTCTTCTGGCCGCCCGACCCTTCCTCGGCGCCCTGGTGCAGCATCGGCGGCAACCTCGCCTGCAATTCGGCCGGACCGCGCACGGTGAAATACGGCAGTCCGCGCGAGAACACGCTGGGCCTGCGCGCGGTGGCCGGCAGCGGCGAAAGTTTCCGCTGCGGGACCTACACCAGCAAGGGCGCGACCGGCTACGACCTGACCCGATTGCTGATCGGTTCGGAAGGCACCCTGGCGCTGATCACCGAAGCGACCCTGAAGCTCGCGCCGAAGCCGTCGGCGGTGCGCACGCTGCGCGCGACCTATCGCGATGTCGGCGCGGCGGCGCGCGCGGTGGCGCGGATCATGGCGCAGCCGGTGACGCCGTGCGCGCTGGAGTTCATCGACGACGTGGCGCTGAAGCTGGCGCACGACCACGGCGGCGACAGCGTGCCGCTGGCCGGCGCGATGCTGATGATCGAGGTGGACGGCGAAGCGGCCACGCTGCCTTCGGCGGTCGACGCGGTGTCGGCAGCGGCGCGCGGCGACGGGCTGGAGGAACTGCGCATCGCCGAAACCGCCGACGAAACCCGCGCGCTGTGGGCCGCGCGCAAGGCACTGTCGCCGGCGCAGCGCACGATCTCGCCGCACAAGATCAACGAGGACGTGGTGGTGCCGGTCAGCCACCTGCCCGCGCTGGTCGACGGCATCAAGGCACTTTCGGCGAAGCACGACGTGCCGATCGTCAGCTTCGGCCACGCCGGCAACGGCAACCTGCACGTGAACCTGCTGCCGCGCGACGACGCCGAACGCGAGCGCGCGCATGCCTGCCTCGCCGAGGTGTTCGCGTTGGTGATCTCGCTCGACGGCACGTTGTCGGGCGAGCACGGCATCGGCATGGTCAAGCGCGAGTTCATGCCGCTGGCACTGGAGCCGGCGACGCTGGGGCTCATGCGCAACATCAAGGCCGCCTTCGACCCGGACGGCATCCTCAACCCCGGCAAGTTGCTGCCTTGAGCGAAGCTTCGGCAGGTCGTGGCCCCGACCATCATCGGCTTCGCAAAAAACTGCGACACCTGATGCTTTCCCTTGCGCACGTGACTGGGCTATACAGACCAGAAGGCATCGGATGGATCGCCAAAGGCATCCTTCGATTCACAGGGGCAGGGGGAAGTGCATGAAGTTTTTCGCAAGCGTCGCGCTGGTAGTGGCCTGCCTGGGCAGTGCCTCATGCAACCAGCAGAAGCTCATCGACCAGTTCACGCCGAAGGCCGAAGCGGCGATGGCAAAAAGTACACTGGACGATCTGCGCAAAGGCAAGCTGGACACCATCGAATCGCGACTGGCGCCGAACTTGCGGAACGATCCCGCCATCGACGCCAAACTGCACCAACTCACCGACTATTTCCCGCCGGGCGAGCCACACTCGATGAAAACGGTAGGCGCCTTCTCCAACACCTTCAATGGCGTCAAGCATGTTCGCTTGACCTACGAATACCAATTCGACGCGTCATGGCTGCTGGCCGAGGTGGCCATGGTGCAAGACGGCGACAAAATCCTGATCGAAGGGTTGCATGTCAATCGCACGAAACATTCGCTGGCGCAGACCAACGCGTTCAGCCTGCGGGGCAAGGGGCCGATGGCCTGGCTGATGATGGGCTTGGTGTGCGTACTTCCACTGTTCTGTCTGTTTGCCTTCGTGCTGTGCCTGCGCACGCCCATGCGGGAACGCAAATGGCTGTGGGCCATCTTTACCCTGATCGGGGTGGTTACCGTGCGGCTCAACTGGACAAACGATGATTTCAGCGTGTCCCTGATCAGCGTCCAGTTGTTCAGCGCCTCGGCATCGCAGTTCCTGAATGGGCCATGGACACTGGGGGTTTCCTTCCCGCTGGGTGCAATGATGTTCCTGCTGCGACGACGCGAACTGATGTTCCGACCCGGCACGGCCATACCACCGATGTTGCCAGGCAGTGATCGCGACTCATCGGGTGTCTGACTGGCGTGCCTATACGGCGTTGCCGTGCCACACGCGCACCTTGCCTCTTGATGCTTGTCGCGGCGACGCTCTATCGTGCATGGATCCATGCCCCATTTGATGATTCATCCATGAGCCTCGACAAGCTGCTTGTCGATATCCGCGCGTGCCGGATCTGCGCGGCGCATCTGCCGCTGGGGCCGCGACCGGTGCTGCAGGCATCGGCGACGTCGCGGCTGCTGATCGTCAGCCAGGCGCCGGGGCGCAAGGTGCACGAGACCGGCATTCCGTTCAACGATCCCAGCGGCGACCGCCTGCGCGACTGGCTGGGGATCGACAAGGCCACGTTCTACGACGCCGGCCGCGTGGCGATCGTGCCGATGGGTTTCTGCTTCCCCGGCACCGGCAAGGGCGGCGACCTGCCGCCGCGGCCCGAATGTGCGCCGACCTGGCACCCGCGCCTGCTGCCGCTGCTGAAGCAAGTGCAACTGACCCTGGTGATCGGCCAATACGCGCAGGCCGGCCTGCTCGGCGTGGCGCGCGGCACGCGCCTCACCGACACCGTGCAGGCATGGCGCGACCATCTCGCCCACGGCCGTCTGCCGCTGCCGCATCCCAGCCCGCGCAACCGGTTATGGCTGGCGCGCAATCCGTGGTTCGGAACCGAACTGCTGCCGGTACTGCGCGAACGCGTGGGTGCGGCATTGCGCAACTGAGCCGACCCCGCTGCGGCGTACCTTGCCGCCCCGCCAAGGCTTCCTCTAACCTGCCCCGATCCAGATCGCGGCCACGGGATTGTCCCCGGCCCTCCCGGGGGAATCCGAATCAATGAGCCTCAAGCTCCGCCTCATCGTCCTGAACTTCTTCCAGTACTACATCTGGGGGGCTTGGCTGCTGACCATCGGCACGTGGTGGTTCCAGACCCAGCACTGGTCGGGCACGAGCTTCGGCGCGATCTTCTCGACCATGGGCATCGCCTCGCTGTTCATGCCTTCGCTGGTCGGCATCGTGGCGGACAAGTGGATCAATGCCGAGCGCCTGTACGGCATGCTGCAGATCGCCGGTGCGGTGGTGCTGTTCGCGATACCGCATGTGGGCAACCCGGAGCAGATGTTCTGGGTGATGCTGCTCAACATGTGTTTTTACATGCCTACCATCTCGCTGGCGATCACCGTGGCCTACAACGCATTGAAGCAAGACGGCCTGGACGTGGTGAATACCTATCCACCGATCCGCGTGTGGGGAACGATCGGTTTCATCGCCGCCACATGGACCACCAGCCTGCTGGGCTTCAAGGCCTCGCCCGCGCAGTTCCACGTGGCCGCGGGCGCCTCGCTGCTGCTCGGCCTGTACGCCTTCACCCTGCCCAAATGCCCGCCGCGGATGGGTGCTGCGCAGGGGCGCGGCCTCGCCGACCGGCTGGGGCTCACCTCGTTCACGCTGTTCAAGAACCGCAACATGGCAGTGTTCTTCATCTTCGCGATGCTGCTGGGCGCAGCGCTGCAACTCACCAATGCCTACGGCGACGCCTTCCTCAGCGATTTCGTCAAGGTGCCCGAGTACGCCAACCTGCTCACGGTGAAGTACTCCACCATCATCATTTCGATCTCGCAGTTCTCCGAAACCGCCTTCATCCTGACCATCCCGTTCTTCCTGAAGCGCTTCGGCATCAAGGCCGTGATGACGATGAGCATGCTGGCCTGGGTGCTGCGCTTCGGCCTGTTCGCGTTCGGCGACCCGGCCGGCGGGCTGTGGATGATCGTGCTGTCGTGCATCATCTACGGCATGGCATTCGACTTCTTCAACATCTCCGGCTCCTTGTTCGTCGAGAGCCAGGCCGACCCGAAGATCCGCGCCAGTGCGCAGGGCCTGTTCATGCTGATGACCAACGGCGTGGGCGCCGTGCTGGGCAGCCTGATCGCGGGCTTCGCGATCGACCACTTCTTCACCGACCACAGCTGCAACGACGCGGTACTGATCTGCAAGGACTGGCAGGGCATCTGGCTGGCCTTCGCCGGCTACGCTCTGGCAATGGCGCTGCTGTTCGTGCCGCTGTTCAAGCACCGGCACGATCCGGTTGCGGCACGGCGGGTTGTGCCGACGCACTGAGCCGCCCGGGAGCAGGCGCGGCGAGAACTGTTATTGCGAATCATTTTCATTTAACATGCGCCTCCTCAACTGGAGGTCCTCATGTCGTTCCCCGCTCGCCCGCTCGCCCTTGCCGTTATTTTCGCCTTCGCCGGCGTCGCCCATGCCGCCGACCAGAAGGATGCCGTCGAGCTCAGGCGCATCGAGGTTTCCGAAAGCACGCTGCGCATGCCGCAAAGCCAGGGCGCGCTGCCGACCACGATCACGGTGATCACCAGCGAGGACCTGCGCCAGCAGCTGGCGATCACGCCGGACCTCTCCGACGCCATCGGCAACCTGCTGCCCTCGTTCGCCCCCTCGACGCAGAAGCTCAGCTCGCGCGGGCAGACCCTGCGCGGACGCAACCCGCTGTACATGATCGACGGCGTGCCGCAATCGAGCCCGCTGCGCAACGGTTCGCGCGACGCCTACACGATCGACCCGGCGATGATCGAGCGCATCGAGATCGTCGAGGGCTCCAACTCGATGCAGGGCCTCGGCGCCGCCGGCGGCATCATCAACATCATCACCAAGCAGGCGCCGAAACAGGACGGCGTGCGCCAGGAAGTCACCGTCAACACCAGCGCGCCGACCCGCGGCGCGAACGGCCTGGGCTACGGCGCGGCGTACCTGCTGGGCATGCGCAGCGGCGCGTTCGATCTGGTCGCCGGTGCGTCGTGGCGCAAGCGCGGTATGTATTCCGACGCGAAGGGGCGGCTGATCGGCGTCGACGGCACCCAGGGCGACCTGATGGATTCGCGCAGCACGGACGGCTTCGCCAAGCTCGGCTACGACTTCGCCGGCGCGCGCCGGCTGCAGCTGACGGTCAATCGTTTCGACCTGCAAGGCAACGGCGACTACACCGCCGTGCCGGGCGACATGACGAACAACCTGCCGACCACCTCGGTCCGCGGCAAGCAGCCCGGCGATGCGCCGCGCAACCGCGTGCTGACCAGCAGCCTCGACTACCGCGACCCGGCGCTGGCCGGCGGCGAGCTGCGCGCGCAGCTCTACCATCAGAAGAACCGCGAACTGTTCGGCGGCGGCCGCTTCGCCACCTTCCAGGACCCCGCCTACGGCCCGAACGTCTTCGACCAGTCGCAGAACGTGTCGACCAAGGATGGCGCGCGGCTGTCATGGTCCAGGCGCGGCCTGCTCGACGACAAGCTCACCCTGCTGGCCGGCGCCGACGGCTACCGCGACACCACCTTCCAGGAGCTGACCCACACCGGTCGCCACTGGGTGCCGGACAGCACCTACACCGGCTGGGCACCGTTCCTGCAGGCCGAGTATTGGCCAGTCGAATCGCTGTCGCTGTCCGGCGGCCTGCGCCACGAACACGGCACGCTGGACGTGCCGACCTTCCAGACGCTGACGGCTTATAACGGCGTCACCGTGCAGGGCGGCTCCACCAGTTTCAGCAAGACGCTGCCGAACATCGGCGCGGTCTGGTACCTCACCGGCCGGCTCAACCTGTTCGCCAGCTACGCCGAGGGCTACACCCTTCCCGACGTGGGCCGCGTGCTGCGCGCGATCAACAAGCCGGGCCAGAACGTGGCCAGCTTCCTCGACCTCAAGCCGGTGGTTTCGGACAACCGCGAGGTGGGCGCCGAGTATGCCGGCGACCGCGTGGGCGCCCGGGTGAGCTACTACGTCTCGCGCTCGCGGCTCGGCTCGGTGCTGGTGTTCGACGCACCGAACCAGGTCTACAACGTGATGCGCCAGCGCACCGCGATCAGCGGCTGGGAAACGCGCGCGAACTGGCAGCCGCTCGACGGCACCCGCCTCGACGCCTCCTTCGCGATCAACCGCGGCCGCTCGGACCGCAACGGCGACGGCCAGGTCGACTCCGACCTCGACGGCGCCAACATCGCGCCGAACCGGCTCAACCTGTCGTGGACGCAGCGCTGGAGCGACGCGTGGTCCAGCTACCTGCAATTCAGCCACGCCTACAGCCGCGACTTCGCCACGCTGGGCCGGCGCAGCGCGCACTTCGACGGCTACAGCACCGCCGATGCCTACCTGAAGTGGCACACCAACAGCGCCGGCGACTGGACGCTGGGCGTGCAGAACCTCGCCAACAAGCAATACATCAACTACGTCTCGCAGACTGTCGGCGACGACGATTCGTACTTCGCCGGCCGCGGCCGCGTGCTATCGCTGACCTGGCAGCAGGCCTTCTGACGTGTCCGCCTCCGCGACCACGATCGAAGCATCCGCGCGCCGCGCCGGCGCCGTGCGGTACTGGCTCAAGCGCCTGCACCTGTGGGCCGGCCTCAGCCTGGGGCTGGTCTACGCGCTGATCGCGCTCAGCGGCAGCGTGCTGGTGCTGCAGGGGCCGCTGCTCCGCCTGCTGCACCCGCCGCTGGCCGCGCATGCGTTGCCCGACGCGGCGGCGCGCGCGGCCGTGCTGGCGCGCATCACGCACGAATGGCCGTCCATGGGACTGCGCAGCGCCGATCTGCCGACCGCCGAACTGCCGGTATGGCAGCTGTATTTTTCCGACGGCTCACGGCGCTATCTCGATCCCTCCGACGGCAGCCTGCTGCTGACGCGCGCGCCCGGCAGCGACCTGTTGCTGAGCTTGCGCGACTGGCACACCCACCTGCTCGCCGGGAAAACCGGCGAGGCCGTGCTGGGCGTGCTCGGCTGGCTCACGCTGGGATTGCTGCTTTCCGGCGTGTGGCTGTGGTGGCCGGGCCGGCGGAACCTGCGCGGCAGTCTGCGCATCCATACGCAGCCGCCGGCAAGGCGCTGGGTCAGCTGGCATCGCAGCATCGGCGCGCTCAGCCTGCCCTTGCTGCTGCTAGTCACCTTGACCGGCACCTTGATGGTCTACGGCGCGGGCACCCGACACGTCTTGCAGACGCTGTTCGCGGATGCGCCGGCCACGCCGACGCCGGCCCGCATCGCGCCGCGCCCGCAGGCGATCGACTGGGCGGCGGTGCTCGACGCCGCGCAACACGCGCTGCCGGGCGCCGAATTGCGCCGCATCGCGCTGCCCTCGGCCAGCGACGGCCGCGTGACGATCCGCGCGCGGGCGCCGGGCGAATGGCATCCGGTCGGGCGCAGCCAGGTGTGGCTCGATCCCTACCGGGCCCAGGTGCTGGGCGCCGTCGACGCCACCGCCGAGGGCACTGGCGCGCGTCTCAGCAACGCGGTCTATCCGCTGCACGCCGGCGGCGTGGGCGGCCTGGCCGGAAAGCTGCTGGTGCTGCTGTGCGGCCTGCTGCCGCCATTCTTCCTGGTGACCGGGTTCCTGTTCTGGCGCACGCGCCAACGGCGCCACCGCCAGTAAGCGATCCCGGAAGCCGTCGGCACGGCGGTTCCCGCGATTCACTACAATGGCCGGATGCAAATCGGCCCTTACCGCATCGACCCGCCGCTGGTGCTCGCCCCGATGGCGGGCGTCACCGACAAGCCGTTCCGCCTGCTGTGCAAGCGGCTTGGCGCGGGCCTGGCCGTGTCCGAGATGACCACCGCCGACCCGACCCTGTGGCAGACGCGCAAGTCGCTGCGCCGGATGAACCACGCCGGTGAACCCGAACCGGTCAGCGTGCAGATCGCCGGCTACGATCCCGCGATGCTGGCCGAGGCGGCACGCTTCAACGTCGCCAACGGCGCACAGCTCATCGACATCAACATGGGTTGCCCGGCCAAGAAGGTGTGCAACGTGTGGTCGGGCTCCGCGCTGCTGCAGGACGAGCCGCTGGTGGCGCGCATCGTCAAGGCGGTGGTGGGCGCGGTGGACGTGCCGGTGACGCTGAAGATCCGCACCGGCTGGAACCGCGACAACAGGAATGCGCTGAACATCGCGCGCATCGCCCAGGACGCCGGCATCGCCGCGCTGGCCGTGCACGGCCGCACCCGCGCCGACAAGTACGAAGGCGAGGCCGAGTACGCCACCATCGCCGCGGTGAAGGCCGCCGTGCGCATCCCGGTGCTGGCCAACGGCGACGTCTGCACCCCGCAGCAGGCGAAGCACGTGCTTGCCGTCACCGGCGCCGACGCGGTGATGATCGGCCGCGGCGCCCAGGGGCGGCCATGGATCTTCCGCGAGATCGCCCACTTCCTCGCCACCGGCGAACTGCTGCCCGAACCAGAACCGGCCGAAGTCGCCGCGATCCTGCTCGGCCACCTCGAACACCTGCACGCGTTCTACGGCGAACCGGCCGGCGTGCGCATCGCGCGCAAGCATCTGGGCTGGTACGCGAAGGACCGCCCCGAGAACGCCGCGTTCCGGCAGGTGGTCAACCGCGCCGAAACCGCCGGCGAGCAGCTGCGCCTGACCCGCGACTACTTCGCCGCGCTGCAGGACGAGGCGCGCCTGGCGGCCTGAGCGCAGTCGCCGGATCGTCGGCCGTCCCACGGCCATGGTGGAGGAGTACCGTAGCCCTCAGCAGCGGCTTCCTTGCACGTGGACAATGAACAGCAGCACGAGCGCAGGCGAATTCCCCTATATCCACGGCTTTTCCGCCGAGGAGCAGTCGCGGCTGGTGCGGCAGGCGCGCATGTTCGAGACCAGCCTGTTCAACCACATCGACTACAGCGACGCGACGCGCCTGCTGGAAGTCGGCTGCGGGGTCGGCGCGCAGACCGAGATCCTGCTGCGCCGGTTTCCGCATCTGCACGTCACCGGCATCGACCGCTCCGCCGCGCAACTGGCCGCCGCCAGCCACAACCTGGCCCAGGCCCCCGGATGCGCGATGCGCTATACGCTGCAGCAGGCCGACGCCACCGACCTTCCCTTCGCCGAGCGCAGTTTCGACGCGGCCTACCTGTGCTGGGTGCTGGAACACATGCCCAGCCCCGCGCGGGTACTCAGCGAGGTCCGCCGCGTGCTCAGCCCCGGCGCCACCGTCTACGTCACCGAGGTGCTCAACTCCTCCTTCTTCCTCGATCCCTATTCGCCGAATCTGCTGCGCTACTGGATGGCCTTCAACGATTACCAGTACGACACCGGCGGCGACCCGTTCATCGGCGCCAAGCTGGGCAACCTGCTGCTGGCCGGCGGCTACCGCGACGTGCAGACGGAAGTGAAGAGCATCCATCTGGACAACCGTCAGCCGGCGCGGCGCAAGCGCATGATCGAATTCTGGGAAGAGCTGCTGGTGTCGGCGGCCGAGCAACTGGTGCTCGCCGGAAAGGTCGATGCCGCCACGGTCGAAGGCATGCGCACGGAGCTGCAGGCGGTCCGCAACGACCCCGATGCGGTGTTCTTCTTTGCGTTCGTGCAAGCCCGCGCCACCCCCTACTGAGCCTGGGCGGACCGTCCCCGCCCACGGATCATGCCCAGCCGAGGCCGCGACCGCAGGCCGTAAAGCCGTCCAAACGGCTGAACATCCGCCTAACCCCCTGGTCCCCAGAATCTCCACGGGCTGCAAAACCGGGGGCGGCGATGTATCATGCCCGACTTCTTTTATCTTTCTATCCGTACGAAGGGATATAAACCGCGATGTCCAACTACCTGTTCACATCCGAATCGGTCTCCGAAGGCCATCCGGACAAAGTCGCCGACCAGATCTCCGACGCCGTGCTCGACGCGATCATCGCGCAGGACCCGCGCGCCCGCGTGGCCTGCGAAACCATGGTCAAGACCGGCGTGGCGATCGTCGCCGGCGAAATCACCACCAATGCGTGGATCGACCTCGAGGCGATCACCCGCAAGGTGATCCTCGACATCGGTTACGACTCCAGCGACGTCGGCTTCGACGGCGCCACCTGCGGCGTGATCAACCTGATCGGCAAGCAGTCGCCGGACATCAACCAGGGCGTGGACCGCAAGAACCCGGAAGACCAGGGCGCGGGCGACCAGGGCCTGATGTTCGGCTACGCCACCAACGAGACGAGAGACTTCATGCCGGCGGCGATCTACTACTCGCACCGCCTGGTCGAACAGCAGGCGAAAGTCCGCAAGCGGAAGAACTCGCCGCTGCCGTGGCTGCGCCCGGACGCCAAGAGCCAGGTCACCCTACGCTACGAGAACGGCGTGGCGACCGCGATCGACGCCGTGGTGCTGTCGACCCAGCACGATCCGGACGTGAAGCAGAAAGACCTGATCGAGGCCGTGCGCGAAACCATCCTCAAGCCGGTGCTGCCGGCCAAGCTGCTGCACAAGGGCACCAAGTTCCACATCAACCCGACCGGCAAGTTCGTGATCGGCGGCCCGGTGGGCGACTGCGGCCTGACCGGCCGCAAGATCATCGTGGACACCTACGGCGGCTGGGCCCGTCACGGCGGCGGTGCGTTCTCGGGCAAGGATCCGTCCAAGGTCGATCGTTCGGCCGCCTACGCCGCGCGCTACGTGGCCAAGAACATCGTGGCCGCCGGCATCGCCGACCGCTGCGAAGTGCAGGTCAGCTACGCGATCGGCGTGGCGCACCCCACCTCGATCTCGGTCACCACCTTCGGCACCGGCAGGATAAGCGACGAGAAGATCGAAAAGCTGATCCGCAAGCACTTCGACCTGCGTCCGTACGGCATCCTGCAGATGCTCGACCTGATCCACCCGATGTACCAGCAGACCGCCAGCTACGGCCACTTCGGCCGCACCCCGCACCAGATGAAGGGTCCGGACGGCAAGGCCTTCACCGCGTTCTCGTGGGAAAAGACCGACCGCGCCGAGGCGCTGCGCAAGGATGCGAAGCTGAAGTAAGCCGGCGTCACGACGCCGCAAGCGAAACGGGCCGCCTTGTGCGGCCCGTTTTGTTTTTCACCCGCCTTGCGAAGCGGACCCCGGAGGCAGCGATACCCACCGCACCAGCTACAATGGGCGGATGTCCCTTATCCAACTGCAACGCGTCGACTTCAGCATCGGCGGCCCGCTCCTGCTCGAACATGTCGATCTGTCGATCGAGGCGAACGAGCGGGTGTGCATCGTCGGCCGCAACGGCGAAGGCAAATCCACACTGATGAAGCTGATCGCCGGCGAGCTGCAGGCCGACGACGGCGAGGTGCGCATCCAGAACGGCGTCGTGGTCGCGCGGATGGCGCAGGAAGTGCCGCAAGGCACGGCCGGCAGCGTGTTCGACGTGGTCGCCGAAGGGCTGGGCGATCTCGGCCGCCTGCTGGCGCGTTATCACCATCTGCTGGCCGAGGGCGACTTCGACGCGCTCGGCGACGTGCAGCACCAGATCGAGGCGCAGCACGGCTGGGACCTGGACCGCCGTGTGAGCGACGTGCTGACCCAGCTGGAACTGCCGGGCGACACGGATTTCGCCGCGCTGTCCGGCGGCATGAAGCGCCGCGTGCTGCTGGCCCAGGCGCTGGTACGCAAGCCCGACGTGCTGCTGCTGGACGAGCCGACCAACCATCTCGACATCGAGGCGATCGGCTGGCTGGAGACGTTCCTCAAGCAGTTCGCCGGCAGCATCCTGTTCGTCACCCACGACCGCAGCTTCCTGCGCGCGCTGGCCACGCGCATCGTCGAGATCGACCGCGGCGCGCTCACCGACTGGCCCGGCGACTACGACAACTACCTGCGCCGGCGCGAGGAACGCCTGCATGCCGAAGCGCAGGCGAACGCGCTGTTCGACAAGAAGCTGGCACAGGAGGAAGTGTGGATCCGCCAGGGCATCAAGGCCAGGCGCACCCGCAACGAGGGCCGCGTGCGCGCGCTGAAGGCGCTGCGCAACGAGCGCGCCGAGCGGCGCAATCTCAGCGGCAACGTCAAGATGAATGCGGCGAACGCGCAGGCTTCTGGCAAGAAGGTGATCGACCTGCAGCACGTGCACCAGGCCTACGACGGCCGCGTGCTGATCGACGACCTCTCCACTACGATCATGCGCGGCGACCGCATCGGCATCATTGGCCCGAACGGTGCCGGCAAGAGCACCTTGCTGAAGATCATGCTGGGCGAACTGACCCCGCTGCGCGGCACGGCCGAGCTGGGCACCGGCATCCAGATCGCCTACTTCGACCAGCACCGCCTGCAGCTCAACGACAAGCTCAACGCGCTGGACAACGTGGCCGAGGGCCGCGAGTACATCGAACTCAACGGCCAGCGCAAGCACATCATCGGCTACCTGCAGGACTTCCTGTTCTCGCCCGACCGCGCGCGCGCGCCGATCACCCGCCTGTCCGGCGGCGAGCGCAACCGCCTGCTGCTGGCCAAGCTGTTCGCGCAGCCGTCGAACCTGCTGGTGATGGACGAACCGACCAACGACCTCGACGTCGAAACGCTGGAACTGCTGGAAGAATTGCTGACCGACTACCAGGGCACCCTGCTGCTGGTCTCGCACGATCGCGCCTTCCTCGACAACGTGGTGTCCAGCACGCTGGTGCTGGAAGGCGAAGGCCGGATCGGCGAGTACGTGGGCGGCTATACGGACTGGCTGCGCCAGCGGCCCACCGCGCGCAGCACCCCTGCCCCCGGCAAATCCGCCACGCCGGCGCCGACACCCGCCGCGCCCGTTGCGGCAAAGCGCAAGCGCAGCTTCAAGGAGCAGCACGAGCTGGAGCAGCTGCCGAAACGCATCGAGCAACTGGAAGGCGACATCGCCGCGCGCACCGCCGCGATGAACGAGCCGACCTTCTTCCAGCAGGACAGCGCCGCCATCGTCAAGGCGAACGAGGCCCTGGTGGCGCTGCAAGCCGAGCTCGACGCGGCCTACGCGCGCTGGACGGAACTGGACGGCTGACCTCCGACCGCCGCGTCGCCGGCGCGGCGACGCAGCGGCGTATCATTCGCGGATTGCCCCTGCGGATGATCGCCATGTACACGCTCTACTACGCCCCCGGTTCCGCCAACCTGCTGGTGCATCTGACCCTGTTCGAGATCGGCGTGCCGCACACGCTGGAGCGGGTCGACCTGGATGCCGGCCAGCAACGCAGCGCAGCCTACCTGGCGTTGAATCCGAACGGCGTGGTGCCGACCCTGGTGATCGACGGCGTGCCGCACGGCGAGGCGGCGGCGCTGACGATGCTGCTGACCGAGCGACATCCCGAAGCCGCGCTGGCACCCGCCATCGGCAGCGCGCAGCGCGCCGATTACCTGCAGTGGATGCTGTACCTGGCCAACTCGCTGCAGCCGCTGTTCCGCCAGTGGTTCTATCCCGGCGACCACCTGCCCGGCGCCGGCGACAGCATCAAGGAAGCGGCACGCATCGGCATCGAGAAGTGCTGGTCGCACATCGATGCGCAGCTGGCCGCGCACGGCCCGTACATGCTGGGCGACACGTTCGGCGTGGTGGACTTGTACGCGCTGATGCTGATGCGCTGGTCGCGCAACATGCCGCGCCCGGCGACGGCATGGCCGCAGCTGGCCGCCCTGGCCGCGCGACTGAAGGCGCGTCCGTCGTGGAAGCGCGTGTGCGAGGCCGAAGGCCTGGTCGAGTGGGCCTGAGTCCATGAGCGACGCCGGCGCCGACGCCTGGGCCGTGTACCTGCTGGAGTGCGCCGACGGCCGCGTCTACACCGGCATCGCACGCGACCCCGAACAGCGCTACGCGAAACACCTCGCCGGCAAGGGCGCCCGCTTCACCCGCTCCAACCCGCCGCGGCAGTTGCTGGGCTGGGTCTGGGTCGCCGACCGCAGCGCGGCGCTTCGCCTGGAGATCGCCTGGAAACGGTTGCCGCGCGATGAACGCATCGCCGCGCTACGCGCCCGGGCTTCACACCGCACGTAGGAACCCGCTGGCGGGCAATGCTTTTGCGATTGCCGATTCCCGTAAAAGGGCATCGCCCGCCAGCGGGTTCCTACGACGACAGGGGCAGCCACAGGCTCGCGACGGAGCCACTTGCGTCGGTGCGGGCGCTCAGGCTGACGCCGCCTTCATGGGCTTCGGCGATCTGCCGTACCAGGGCAAGGCCGATGCCGGAGCCGCCCGGCTTGGTGGTGAAGAACGGCACGAACAGGTTGTCGCTGCCGGGCAGGCCGGGGCCGTCGTCGAGGATCTCGATCAGCGCGCGCTCGCCTTCGCTGCGCCAGCGCATCACCACCTGGCCGCTGGCAGGCAGACTCGCCTCGACGGCATTGCGCAGCAGGTTGATCAGCGCCTGTTCGAGCTGGTCGGGGTCGGCTTGCGCGGTCAGCGGCGCACCCGCCTCCACTTGCACGGCCATGCGCTGCTCCAGCCGCGCCACCGCCGGCACCAGCACGGCCAGGTCGAGTTCGCGTTTCTGCGGCGGCGGCAGCGCGGCGAGCCGGCTGTAGCCGGCCAGGAAGCGCGCCAGCGATTCGGCGCGGTTGCCGATCACCTGCAGGCCGCCGCGTGCATCCTCGCGCCAGTCGTCGGCCAACGGCTCGCGCGCAATCAGGGTGGCCAAGGTGCCGGCCAGCGAATGGATCGAGGCCAGCGAATTGTTGACCTCGTGGCCGAGCACGCGCAGCAGGCGCTGCCAGGCCTGGCGCTCTTCCTCGCGCAGCACGCGGCCGACGTCGTTGATCACCAGCAGGCGGCCGCTGCGGCCTTCGTTGCGCAGCGGCGCATGGCGGATGTCGAAACGGCCGCTGCGGCCGGGGAACGTGTGCCTGACGACCTGTGCCGATGGCGCGTCCAGCAGCGCGTCGAGCGCCAGATCGTCGGCACGGCGGCCGATCAGCGCGTGCCGCTCGCTGGCGAGAAGGCGCTGCGCAGCCGGATTGAGCAGGCGCAGCCGCGCGTCGTGATCGAACACCAGCACCGCGCTGTCCAGCGCGGCCAGCGTCTTTCCGAGCAGGCGCGCGGAGTCCTCGAACTGCAAACGCTCTTTCTGCAAACGATCGGCCAGCGCATTGATATCGTAGATCGCATCGCCGAGCACGCCACCCAGCACGCCGCGCATGCTGTAGTCGCCCTCGCGCAGCGCTTCCAGCAGGCCGGCGAGGGTGTACAGCGGATACACCACGCGGCGATGCTGCCAGCGCGCGACCAAGGCGGTGGCCACGACGACCGCGACGGCCAGCAGCCAGCACAGCTCACGCTCGGGCACGCCGGCCAGCAACAGCACGGCCACGCCGAGCAGCGCGGGCAACGCCACCAGCCAGTTGCCCAGCAGCACGCGCCGCTCGAACGCGGGCATGCGGCCGCTGCGGCGGGTGGCGTCAGTCGGCATCGTCGGACGAAGGATCGCGCAGCCCGTGCTTTTCCATGCGCCGGTACAAGGTCTGGCGGGTGATGCCGAGCGCGTCGGCGGCATGCTGCAGGTTGCCGTCGTGGCGTTCCAGCGCGCGCCGCACCAGGTGCGCCTCGGCCTGGTCGATGGTCATGCCGTCGATGTCCTGCGCGGGTTCCGCTCCCGCCGAACCGGGCCCGAACGCCAGCGCCGAATCGCTGACCAAGTCGTGCTCGGCCAGCAGCGCGGCACGCTCCATCAGGTGACCCAATTCGCGCACGTTGCCCGGCCAGCGCCACGCCAGCAGCGCGCGCTCGGCCGACGGCGCCAGCCGCAAACCGTGGCGGCCATAGCGCGCCGCGCTGCGTTCGAGGAAGCTGCGCGCCAGCGGCAGGATGTCGGCGCTGCGCTCGCGCAGCGGCGGCAGGCGGATCTCCAGCGTATTGAGGCGGTACAGCAGGTCCTTGCGGAAGCGGCCCGCCTCCACCTCGACGGCGAGATCGGCATTGGTCGCCGAAACCAGCCGCACGTCGGCACTCTGCGTGCGCGACGAACCAAGCCGCTCGAACTCGCCGTCCTCCAGCACGCGCAGCAGCTTCGGCTGTTGCGGCAATGGCACGTTGCCCACCTCGTCGAGGAACAGCGTGCCGCCGTCGGCCAGCTCGAAGCGGCCGATGCGCTCGCTCTTCGCATCGGTGTACGCGCCGCGCACGTGACCGAACATTTCCGACTCGAACACGTTTTCCGCGATGCCGCCCATGTTGACCTTGACCAGCGCCCGCGCCGCGCGGCGCGACTGCGCATGCAGCTGCTGCGCGATGACGCCCTTGCCGGTGCCGTTCTCGCCCAGCACCAGCACGTTGGCGTCGCTGGGCGCGACCCGCGCCACCAGTTCCATCACCCGCCGCATCGCCGGCGACTCGGCGATCAGGGCGTCGTTGCCGCCGCGCAGCAGCGCATTCTCCGCCTCCAAGCGACGCTGCCGCCGCGCGCCATCGCCCAGCGCGATCTGGTTGCGCACGATGCTGAGCAGGCGCGCGTTGTCCCACGGCTTCTCGATGAAGTCGCCGGCGCCGCGGCGCAGCGCGTCCACCGCCAGCGGCACGTTGCCCCACGCCGTCATCACCACCACCGGCAGCTCCGGCGCCTGCTGGCGCAACTGGTCGAGCAGGGCCAGGCCCTCCTCGCCCGAGGTGGTATCGCGGGTGTAGTTGAGGTCGATCAGCGCGCAGCTGAAATCGCGTTGGCGCACCGCGTCCAGCGCCGCGGCCGGACCGCCCACGCCGACGCTGGCGATGCCTTCGGATTTCAGCAGCAGGCGCAGCGCCTCGCGCACGTCGGCCTGGTCGTCGACGAGCAGTGCGGTGGGATTCGGTTCGCGCGTCATGTTGTTCCGTCTGTCCATGCAACCTCTGCAGCATAGTAGGAGCCCGCGAGCGGGCGATGCTTTTGCCTTCCGTTCATTCGTGTCCGAACAAGAGCATCGCCCGCCCGCGGGCTCCTGCTCGTATCGCAGGGCAATCGCCGGATCGACGCGCAGCGCGCGGGCCAGCGGCGCCACGCGTTGCGCAATTCACGCGGGATCATTGCCCTACTCCCCGCGCAAAGCGCGCATCGGAAGGACCCGGCCGGCGCGCAGCGCCGGCAACAGGCAGGCCAGAAGACCGGTTATGGCGAGCACCGCGCACACTCCCAGCACCACCACCGGATCGAAGGCGTTGCTGCGACCGAGCAGCGTCATCAGCAGCACAGCCACGGCGTGCGATGCACCCAGCGCTATCGCCATGCCAATCGCCAGTCCCGTCGCGATCTGAATCAGACCGCCGCGCAATACCAGGCCCAGCAAGCGCCGCGGCGCGGCGCCCAGCGCCATGCGCACGCCGAACTCGCGCTCGCGCGCGGCCACTGCCACCGCCATCACCGCGTACAGGCCGGCAACCGCCAGCAGCAAGGCCAGCGTGGCGAACACGCCGATCAGCAGCAGGTTCAGGCGTGCATCGGCGGTGGTCTCGTGCACCACGGTGCGCATCGTGCGCAGCTTGGCGATCGGCTGATCCGGCGCGATTTCCGCCAGCGCCGCACGCACGCCCGCGCGCCAATCGTCCGGGTTGCCGTGGCCGCGCAAGGCAAAGCGCAAGGGTTCCAGATCGCGGAAGATCGCCATCGTCGGCGCCGGCAGTTGCGCCAGCGGCAGGTAGACCACCGGCTGCGCAGCGTGCAGCGGCCCGCGCTGGTAGGTCGCGCTCACCACACCGACGATGCGCGCGGAAAGCGGCGGGCCCTTCACCACCTCCACCTTGATCGCCTGCCCCAGCGCATGCCCGCCGTAATACGTGTCGGCCAGATCCTGGCTGACAACGGCCACCGGCGCGGCACCGGTCAGATCATCCTCGCGGGTGAAGTCGCGGCCCTCGTGCAGGCCGATCGCGAACAGCTTGAAGAAGCCGGGACCGACACCGTGCAACTGAGCCTCGAAATGGTTGTCCGCAGGCGTGAGCATGCCGTTGTTGAAGCCGCCATACATGGTGTCGCTGGTCGGCAGGTTGGTGGTGACCGCCGCGCCGGCCACGCTGGGTATCGCCTGCAAGCGCTGCACCAGCCGGTGCGAAAGATCCAGCATCGAAGCCGTGTCAGGGTGATGGCCTTTGACCGGCGCCAACTCGAAGGTGAGCACGTTGTCCTGGTCATAGCCCAGCGGCAGGCGCGAGGCATCGTAGAGCGCATGCATGAACACGCCGGCGGCGCACAGCAGGATCGCCGCCAGCGCCACCTGCGCCACCACCAGGCCGCGACTCAGCCGACCGCTGCGCACGCCGATGCCGTTGCGCCCGCCCTCGCGCAATGCCTCCACGGTGACCGCGGCGCGGCTGCGCCACAGTCCAAGAATCGCCGCCAGCAACGCGCCCAGCAGTCCCAGGCCGATGCCAAGCAACCACGCGCCGACACCCAGATGCACGCGTCCGCCCCACAGCCACTGCGCGGGAATGAAACCCTGCAGCGCTCCCACGCCCGCCATCGCCAGCAGCATCCCCAGCACCGCACCGCAGCCGCCGACCAGCAAGCCCTCGCCCAGCGCCGGCAGCATCAATCGCAAGCGCGGCGCACCCAGCGCGCTGCGTACCGCGGCATCATGGTTGCGCGACAGGGCACGCAGCAGCATCAGGTTGGCAAGGTTCACCAGCACGATCAGCAGCACCAGCGACGCACACGCGAGGAACAACATCAGCATCGGCCGCGTGTCCTGCTGAAACGCAGCCGTCAGCGGCTGCGCGCCGTAGCGCGGACGCGTCCAGTTGCCGCCCATGCCCATGTCGCGGAACATCGTGCGCTCGGCCGCGTCGGCCTGCGCCGCCACGCTCGCCACACTGACGCCCGCCGCCAGTCGCCCGATCGCGATGGCGCCGTTGTGGTTGTAGTCGTGGCTGCCCGGCGGCAGCGCCACCGGCAGCATCACGTCGCCCGGACCGAGCACCGTGTTGAAGCCGGCCGGCAGCACGCCGACGATGCTGTGCGGCACGCCCTCGATCTTCAGTGTGCGACCGATCACGCTGGCCTCGCCGCCATACGCGCGTTGCCACAATCCGTAACCGAGCATCACCGCTTTCGGCCCGTTCGGTCGATCCTCCTGCGCGGTGAAGTTGCGCCCCAGCAGCGGCGCAAGGCCCAGCGTGGGCAGCAACGTTCGGTCGAAGTAAATCACCGGCGCCTGTACCGGCGCACCGGCGCCGGCGATGTTCACCGCCAGGCCGAAATGCACCAGCCCCAGCGAACGCAAACCCGCGGGCGGCCCCAGCCACTGATATTCATGCGGCGAGATGCCACCCACATCATCGCTGCCGCGCAGCGGTCCCAGCACCACCAGCCGATCCGCCTGCTGCACCGGCAACGACCGCCCCAGCGTGTTCCCGATCAACGCAAACACCGCCACGCTGGCGCCGATGCCCAGCGCCAGCACACCGCTCGCCAGCAGCAGGAAGCCGGGGCGGCGCAGGCTGGCACGCCACGCGCGGAGGATTTCGCTGAGAAGAATGTTCATTGCCTACTCTCCGCGCAAGGCACGCATCGGCGGTACGCGTGCCGCGCGCAGCGCCGGAACCAGACACGCGAGCAGGCCGGCCAGGGCCAGTACCGTGCACACGCCGAGCATGGCGAGAGGATCGAAGACGCTGCGGTCGATTTCCACCAGCACGGCACCCAGCACCCGTGACAGGGCGAGCGTGAGGCCCACACCCAGCAGCATGCCCATCGCGATCTGCGCGATGGCCCCGCGCAGCACCAGGCGAGCCATGCCCAGCGGCGGCGCGCCCAAGGCCATGCGCACGCCGAACTCGCGCGCGCGCGCGGCCACGGCGACGGTCATCACCGCATACATGCCGGCCGCAGCGAGCCCCAGCGCCACCGATGCGAACAGACCGATCAGGAACAGGTCGCGGCGCGTGTCGTCGGTAGTAGCGCGCACGATGTCGTCCATCGTCGACACAGTGGCAATCGGCTGCTCCGGCGCTACGGCGACGACGGCTGCATGAACGGCCTGGCGATAGCGGTTGGGGTCGCCCTGGACACGCAACGCGAAACGCAGCGGCTGGAAGGAACGGAACACGTGCACGACGTGCTCGGGCATCTGTGCCAGGGGGAGATAGAGAAACCCGCGCTTCAAGCTGTCCAGCGGACCGAACTGCCGCGTGTCGCCGACCACGCCGACGATGCGTGCGGTTACCGGATGCATGGTCGGATCGCCGGCCATGGCCTTGCCGGCCGGATACCCGCTGTAGTCGTTGACGACAATCTCCTTGCCTACGGCATGGCCGTCGTACTGCTGGTCGGCCAGCGTCTGGTTGACGATCGCGACCGGCTCGCCGCCGGCCACATCGGTCGCGTCGAAGGAACGCCCCTCGCGCACGGGAATGTGGAACACGGAAAAAAACTCGCTGCTGACACCGCGGATCTGCGGGCTGGGATGCAGGTAACCGCGTCCCGGAAGGTGGACGCCGCCCATGTTGAACTGCTGCTCGAAGCCGCCCGCGGGCAGGCCATTGGTGACTGCGACGCGGTCCACGCCCGCCACGGCGTGCAGGCTCTGCAACAGTCGTTGCACCAGATCGCGGGCGGAGACATTGGGGCTGTCGCCATGCACCGGCGCCAGATCGAAGGTGAGGATGTGATCGCTGGCAAAACCCAGCGGCGTGCGTGCCGCATCGTAAAGCGCATGCAGGAACAGGCCCGCTCCACACATCAGGCAGGTCGCCAGAGCCATCTGCGCGATCACCAGCCCCCGGCCCAGGCGTCCGCTGCGGCGACTGGCACTGCGTCCGCCTTCGTGCAAGGCCTCCTGTACCGAGGCCGTGGCCAGCCCGCGCCAGGCACCGAACGCCGCTGTGGCGAGCGCGCCCGGCACGGCGATCGCCATCGCCAGCAACGCCACGGCCCGGGATATGTGCAGCGACTGGCCGTGGGTCCACTCGGCCGGAACGTAGCCGCTGAACAGCGACAGGCCGATCGCAGCCAAACCCAGGCCTGCGATGGCACCGCCAGCGCCAACCAGCAGACCCTCGGCGCAGGCCGGCAGCGCCAGACGCCACACCGGCGCGCCCAGCGCATGGCGCACGGTCGCGTCGTGGTGGCGCGACAGGATGCGCAACAGCATCAGGTTGCCCAGGTTGACCAGCGCGATCAGCAGCACGCACAAGGCGCTGGCCAGAAACAGCATCATCGAGGGGCGCTGCTGCTGATGCAGCGCGGCTCTCAGCGGTATGCTGCCGAAGCGCACCTTGTCAAGGTAGTCGCGTTGCGGACCGGAGGCATCGGCATAGAGCGCGCGGATGGCCGCGTCTACCTGCGCGTCCACCGCCGCGGCACCGTTAGCCGAGGCAAGTCGCGCGATCGCAAAAAAATCTTCACCGTCGTCGTAGGTATGCGGCCTCAGCGCCAACGGCAGCATGATGTCGCCCGCGCCGAACTGATCGAAACTGGCCGGCAACACGCCCACGATGGTACGCGCGACGCCTTCGACCCGCAGGGTGCGGCCGAGCACGGGCTGCGCGCCGTAACGGCGACGCCAGAAACCTTCGGCGAGGATCACCGCCTTCGGTCCACCGGGGCTATCTTCCTGCGCCGAGAAATTGCGACCCAGCCGCATCCGCACACCGAGCACGGGGAGCAGGCCCCGATCGGCCTGAAACGCGTTTACCTGCTCCGGCTCACCGTCGCCAGCCACGTTCACAGCCTGCAGGTCACCCTTGATCAGGCCGATGGCAGCGATGCCGCGGATCGACTGCACATGCTGGTACCGCTGTGGTGACATGATACCTAGCAGTTGCCCATCGCGTTGCGGCCCCAGCACGATCAGCCGTTCGGGCGAGGCATAAGGCAAGGGCCGCAACAGCACGTCGTCGACCAGCACGCATACCGCCGCGCTGGCGCCGACGCCCAGCGCCAGCACGCCGCTGGCCAGCAGAAAGAAGCCCGGCCGGCGCAGGCACGTGCGCCACGCACGCCAGATCTCGGCCAGCCAGATGTTCATGCGCCGACCTCCACGCGGCCGCCGATCAGCGCATCCAGCCGCTGCTCGTCCTCGCGGCGCAGGCGGTCGTAGGTTTGCTCGTCGACCACGCGGCCGTCGAACAGGCGGATCTTGCGCTGGGCCAGTTCGGCGTAGCGCGCGTCGTGGGTGACCATGCAGATGGTGGCGCCGCCCTTGTGCAGCTCGTCGAGCAGGGCCATCACCGCTTCGCCGTTGCGCGAGTCGAGGTTGCCGGTCGGTTCGTCGGCGAGCAGGATCGCAGGCCGGCCGACCAGCGCTCGCGCCACCGCCACACGCTGCTGCTGGCCGCCGGAGAGTTGCGCAGGGTAATGGCGCATGCGGTGCGCCATGCCGACACGCTCCAGCGCTTCCTGCACGCGCTCGCGCCGTTCGCCGGCACCGATGCCGCTGCGGTAGGTCAGCGGCAGTTCCACGTTCTCCTGCACGCTCAAGTCGCCGATCAGGTTGAACGCCTGGAAGATGAAGCCGATCTCGGCGTTGCGGATGCGTGCGCGTTCGGCCGCGTTCAGGGCAGCCACGTCGTGACCGTTCAGCACATAGCTGCCGGCGCTGGCGGTATCGAGCAAGCCAAGGATGGAAAGCAGCGTGGTCTTGCCGCAACCGGACGGACCGGAGATCGACACGTACTCGCCGCGACGGATGTCCAGGTGCACGTCGCTCAGCGCGTGGGTCTCCACTTCGTCGGTCTGGAACACCTTGCGGATGCCGCCGAGGGCGATGACAGATGTCGGGTTGGTCATGGGTTTGTCCTTGCGGGAAACAGGTTGTTCCCTTCTCCCTTCGGGAAAAGGTGGCCCGAAGGGCCGGATGAGGGTTCGGTGAAGCCGGTGGCAGTCCGCTCCGACCGTACCCTCACCCCAACCCCTCTCCCGGCGGGAGAGGGGCTTTTATCAGCGCAGGCGCAGGCGATCATATTTATCCCATTGGCTGGTGTCGGAAAGGATCACCCGGTCGCCCGGCTGCAGGCCCTGCAGCAGTTGCACGCGGTCGACCGAGGTGGCGCCCACGTGCACCTTGACGCGGGTGGCGGTGCTGCCGGAAGCGTCGAGGCGGAACAGGCCCACCTCGCTGTTCGCCTCGACCTGGGCGGGCCGGCCCAGCGACAGCGCCTGGTCGAGTTTCGCGATGCGGATGCGGCCGTCCACCGACAGGTCCGGCCGCGCGCCGGGCGGCAGCACGCCGGTCGGCGTCACGTCCACCTGCACACTGCCGTCGACCACCGCCGGGTCGATCCGCGTGACGCTGCCGTCGATCATGCCGTTATAGGTATTCACCTGTGCGGACATGCCCAGCGCCACGTCCTTGGCCTGCACCTCGGGCACGCGCAGCCGCGCGATCAGCACGTCGCCGCGCGCCACCCGCGCCAGGTCGGTGCCGGCGGCAACCTGCTGGCCTTCCTGCACCGCCACCTGCTGCAGCGTGCCGGCGATGCCGGCGCGCACGTCGAGCGCATCGGACTGGCGCTGGCGCAGGGTCAGGTTGCTGCGCTGCAGTTGCAGCTCGGCCTGCACGGCGGCCATCTGCGCCGTGATGCCGGCGCCGAACGCCCGCACGCGCTGCTGCTCGACCTCGGCGCGATGCCTGAGCTGGTTCAGCGCGATCAGCTCCTGCTCGTACTGCACGCGCGGGATCAGGTTCTTCGCCACCGCCTTGGCGTCGGCGTCGCTGCGGACCTTGGCCGAGGCGTAATCGGCCTGGGCCTGGGCCAGCGCGGAACGTTCGTCCAGCAGTTGCGACTGCAGCTCGGCGTGTTTCGCGGCGACCTGCGCTTCGGCCGCGGCGACTTGCGCCTGCGCATTGCGCAGGTCGTTCTCCACCTGCGGGCTGACCAGGCGCAACAGCACCGTGTCCGGTTCCACCCGGGTGCCGGGCCACACTTCGATCTTCGCCACCTGCGCGCTGGTCTGCGCAGCCAGCCAGTGGATGTCGCGCGGCACCAGGGTGCCCGGCGCGCGCACCTCGCGCAGCATGTCGCCGCGCTGCACGGTGTCGATCCACAGGCTCGAACGCTCGGCCACCGGCAGGGCCGGGCCAAGGCTGGCCACACCGACGGCAACGCCGGCGAGCAGCAACGAGCCGGCACCGATGGCGATCCGTTTGCGGCGGCGCTTGCGCTGGGCGACGAGGGGGTTGGCAATATCCATGAGCCGGTCAGAGCAAGGCCCGTGCCATGCGTGCAAGTGCTTGTCGCGCAACGCATCGGACCGATGCCCGGGCGATGCCATCGTTCGCATGCGGACATCCACGTCCGAAGTCGTACAGCGCTCCTACGGCAGCGACGACGGCCGGGGTGCGGTCAGCCGGTGTTCTGCAAACCCTGCGCGACGCCGTTGACGCAGGCGACCAGCGCCTGCAGCACGGCGTCGTCGCTGCGCTCGCCGGCGCGCCAGCGCTGCAGCAGGTCGACCTGCAGCAGGCTCATCGGATCGACGTAGGGGTTGCGCAGGCGGATCGATGCGGCCAGGCGCGGCTCGCCGCGCAGCAGGACGTCGCTGCCCTTCAACTGCAGCAGCCAACGGCGGGTACGCGCGAATTCGTCGCGGATCAGGCCGAAGAATTCGTCGTGCAGCGGGCCGGAGAGTTTCGAGAACGCCTCGGCGATGTCCAGGTCGCACTTCGCCAGCACCATCTCCACGTCGTCCAGCAGGTTGCAGAAGAACGGCCAGTCGCGCGCCATCTCCGCCAGCGCTTCTTCGCCGAACCGCTGCACGCCCTGCTCCAGCGCGCTGCCGAGACCGTACCAGCCGGGCAGGATCGAGCGGCACTGGGTCCAGGCGAACACCCACGGGATCGCGCGCAAGTCCTGCACGCCGCGCATGCTGCGACGGCTGGCCGGACGCGAACCCAGGGTCATCCGCTCGATCACGTCGACCGGTGTGGCGCTTCGGAAGTAGTCGACGAAGTGTTCGCGTTCGACGAAGGCGCGATAGTGCTTCCGGCTGACCGCCGAGAGCATGTCCATCAGCTCGCACCAGCGTTCCGCACGTGGCTCGCTCTCGAGCGGGCGCAGCGACGCGCGCAGCACCGCACCCACGGTCTGCTCCAGGTTGCGCAGCGCCAGTGCGCGGATGCCGTACTTGCGGTGGATCACCTCGCCCTGCTCGGTCACCCGCAGCACGCCGGCCACCGCGCCACGCGGCGAGGACATCAGCGCCGGCGTGATGCGCGCGCCGCCGCGGCTGGCCGAGCCGCCGCGGCCGTGGAAGAACGCGAGATGGATGCCGGCGGCATTCGCCACGTCCAGCAACTCCACCTGGGCGCGCTGCAGGCCCCAGCGCGAGGCCAGCGTGCCGCCGTCCTTGCCGCTGTCGGAGTAGCCGAGCATCACCCACTGCTGGTCGTCGCGGGCAGCGAGATGGCGGCGGTAGACCGGGTCGTCGAGCAGGGCGCGCAAGGTGGCCGGCGCGTTCTTCAGGTCGTCCACGGTCTCGAACAGCGGCGCGATGTTGAGCGGCACGTCGTTCGCCGCATCGACCAGCCCGCCGCGCCGCGCCAGCGCCAGCACCGCCAGCACGTCGGCGGCCGAACGCGCCATGCTGATGATGTACAGGCCGGTGGCGTCGTGGCCGTGGCTCTGGCGGCTGTCGCGCAAGGTGGTGAACACCGCCTGCAGCGACTCGGCATTCGCGTCAGCGCTGTGCGCAAACGCGGCTTCGCCGCTGGCGTAGGGGCGCAGCCGGTCGGCACGTGCGGTGCTGTCGCGGGTGGCCCAGTCCGGATCGGCCAGCAGGGTCGCCAGCGCGTCGTCGTGCACGCGCGAATCCTGCCGCACGTCCAGCCGCGCCAGGTGGAAGCCGAAGCTGCGCACGCGGCACAGCAGGCGCTCCACCGCGTAGGCGCCGGCGTGCACGCCACGATGCTGGAACAGGCTGTCGGCGACCAGCTGCAGGTCGTCAAGCAATTCGTCACTGGACGTATAGCCGTCCAGTGACTCGTCACTGGTCAGCGCCAGCCGCGCGCCTACCAGCTGCAGCAGGCAGCGATACGGCATGTCGGCATGGCGCGGACGGATCTGCGCCGCGGCCGCGGGAAAGCGTGCGCGGTAGTCCGCCAGCCGCGCGCGCAACGCCGCCGATGCGGCGACCCGGCTATCGGTCTGGCTGAGCTGGCGCGCCAGCGTGGCCACGTCCTCGCGATAGCGCTCCAGCACCAGCGCGCGCTGCGAATCGAGGCAGGCGGCGATGGTGTCGGCGCCCACGTTCGGGTTGCCGTCCATGTCGCCGCCGACCCAGCTGGCGAAGCGCAGCAGCCGCGGCAGCTTGATCGCCACGCCGTAGGTTTCCTGCAGCGCCTGCGCCAGCGATTCGTACAGCGCCGGCACGATCCGGTACAACGGGTTGGCCAGGTAGAAGTCGACGTGTTCGCGTTCGTCCTGCACGCTGGGCCGCACCGGCGAGGCCTCGGCGGTCTGCCAGCCGGCGGACAGCGCCATGTAGATGCGGTCGTCGTCCTCCTTGCGCTCCTGCGGCGTGCGCTGCGGGTCGAAGCCGTCGATCAGCGAACGCACGATCGCCTGTTCCTTCTCCAGCAGCGAGCGGCGCACCGCCTCGGTCGGGTGCGCGGTGAACACCGGCTCGATCCACAGCCGGTCGAGCCAGCCGACCAGTTCATCGGCGCCGACGCCTTCGGCCTTCAGCCGGCCCAGCACGTCGAGCAGCGACTCCGGCTGCGGCGCGCTGCCCTCGCGCTGGTAGTCGCGGCGACGGCGAATGCGGTGCACCCGCTCGGCCGTGTTCACCGCCTGGAAATAAGTGGCGAACGCGCGTGCCAGCGCTTCGGCGTCGCGGGCATCGAGACCGGCCAGCGAGGCGGCCAGGTCGTCCACCGTGGCGCCTTCGCGACGGCGGCGGATCGCCGCGGTGCGCACCTGTTCGACCCGCTCGAAGAACGCCGTGCCGCCCTGCTCGGCCAGCATCCGCCCGACCATCGCGCCGAGCCGGCTGACGTCCTCGCGCAGCGGGCCGTCGGGCGGCAGGAACTCGGGTTCGCGACTTGATTCCATGCGGGGCTCCGGGCGGGATGAACGGCCAGCCTAAACGAATTGCGGCGGCGGAGGCATCCGCCGGCTTCTGCCGCTACAATACCGGGCTTGTACTGCCCGCCGAGGGGCGCTGCGACCGTTGTTGTGAATGAACTTCACAGGAACCGGCCAGGCTCGGCGCGGCACGTTCCACAACGGCGCCCGGTTGTTTGTACGCGAGTCCCTTCGGGGGAACCGGCCATCCATGGTCGGACTCTTCGAAAGATCCTCGCACTAACCGGAGATACGCATGAACGCCGCATTGAAAGAAAACCACCACGACTACAAGATCCGCGACCTCTCGCTGGCCGACTGGGGCCGCAAGGAGCTGGACATCGCCGAGCACGAGATGCCGGGCCTGATGTCGATCCGCAAGAAGCACGCCGCCACCTTGCCGCTGAAGGGCGTGCGCGTGACCGGCTCGCTGCACATGACGATCCAGACCGCGGTGCTGATCGAGACGCTGAAGGACATCGGCGCCGACGTGCGCTGGGCCTCGTGCAACATCTTCTCCACGCAGGACCACGCCGCCGCCGCGATCGCCGCGACCGGCACGCCGGTGTTCGCCTGGAAGGGCGAGACGCTGGAAGAGTACTGGGACTGCACGCTGGACGCGCTGTCCTTCCCCGACGGCAAGGGCGGCTTCCTTGGGCCCCAACTGGTGGTCGACGACGGCGGCGACGTGACGCTGCTGATCCACAAGGGCTACGAGCTGGAGAACGGCAGCAAGTGGGTGGACGAGAAGGCTTCCTCGCATGAGGAGCAGGTAATCAAGAACCTGCTGAAGCGCGTTGCCGTCGAGCGTCCCGGTTACTGGCACACCGTGGTGAAGGACTGGAAGGGCGTCTCCGAGGAGACCACCACCGGCGTGCACCGCCTGTACCAGCTGGCCGAGGCGAAGTCGCTGCTGATCCCCGCGATCAACGTCAACGACTCGGTGACCAAGAGCAAGTTCGACAACCTGTACGGCTGCCGCGAGTCGCTGGCCGATGGCCTGAAGCGCGCGATGGACGTGATGCTGGCCGGCAAGGTGGCCGTGGTCTGCGGCTATGGCGACGTCGGCAAGGGCTGTGCGCATTCGCTGCGTGCCTACGGCTCGCGCGTTGTCGTGACCGAGATCGACCCGATCAACGCGCTGCAGGCGGCGATGGAAGGCTTCGAGGTCAACACCGTCGAATCCACTCTCGGCTGGGGCGACATCTACGTCACCACCACCGGCAACAAGGACGTGCTGACGCTGGATCACCTGAAGTCGATGAAGGACCAGGCGATCGTCTGCAACATCGGCCACTTCGACAACGAGATCCAGGTCGACGCGCTGAACGCGATGGCCGGCGTCGAGAAGATCAACATCAAGCCGCAGGTGGACAAGTACGTCTTCCCGGACGGCCGCGCGATCTTCCTGCTCGCCGAAGGCCGCCTGGTGAATCTCGGCTGCGCCACCGGCCACCCGAGCTTCGTGATGTCCAACTCGTTCTCCAACCAGACCCTGGCGCAGATCGACCTGTGGGCGAACAAGGACAAGTACGAGGCCAAGGTCTACATCCTGCCGAAGAAGCTCGACGAGGAAGTCGCGCGCCTGCACCTGGAGAAGATCGGCGTGAAGCTGACCACGCTCACCCCGACCCAGGCCGCCTACCTCGGCGTGCCGGTGGAAGGCCCGTACAAGCCGGATCACTACCGCTACTGAGCCGCTAGCGGATCATGCGTCGGCTGCAGCAGAACGGGCGCGCAAGGCGCCCGTTCTGCTGCAGCCGGTTCCACCACCGGGCAGCGTGCACCGTGCGGCCTGCGCTGCGCTGGATCATACTTTCGTACCGATCCAACACGGTCGAACCCACGGGAGACGGCGTCGATGTCGCCAAAGCCAAGCAGCGCCGACCGGCGATTGTTCAGCCAGCTTCGCAGTGAAATGGAGCGGATGACCGCGTCCGAACGGGTGATCGCGAACTTCCTGCTCACCAACCGGCAGGCGGTGCCGTTCGAGACTGCCAACTCGCTAGCCGCCAAGCTAGCCATCAGCGCCGCGACGGTGGGCCGGTTCTGCCGTCGCCTCGGCTACCGGAACTTCCGCGAGCTGAAGGCGGCTTTCAAGTTCGACGTGGCCGTCGCGCCATGGCCGATCGGCGAAGGCCTGCGCTCGATGCTGCAGACCGGCGGCGGCGAGCCGGCACTGCAACGCGACCTGGACCTGACCATCGCCGGCATCATCGAGGTCTACCGCCGCGCGGAAACGCGCGAATGGCAGGATATCGTCGCGCGTCTGGCGCACTGCTCGACACTGCACATCGTGGGATTCCAGACCGAGCGCGGGCTTGCGGCCCACTTCGCCAGTTTCCTGCAATACGTGCGCCCGCGGGTGCGGGTGGCCGATCTGGCTACCGGAAGCTTCTCGGAGGTGCTGCTCGACGGCACCGACAAGGATTGCGTCGTGATCGTGGAGACGCGCCGCTACTCGCGCCAGGCACAGCTGCTCGCCCGTCATTGCCGGCAACGCGGGCTGCCGCTGGTGATGATCACCGACAAGTATTGCCACTGGGCCAGCGAGTACACGCCGCACATCCTGGCATTGCCGACGGAAAGCGGGATTTTCTGGGGCACCACCGTTCCGATCCACGCAGCACTGGCGCTGCTGGTCAACGGCGTGGTTCTCGCGCTCGGCGACCGCGTGGAGCAACGCCTGGCCCACGTCTCCGACCTCTACCAGGAATTCGTCGGCCACGTCGGGAAACCCGGGCGCGGGCAGCGCAAGAAGGGCGGCGACATCGAGCCTTGAGCACGCGGCGCACCGTCGGGCCGAGGCCCGGCGCTTCCGCGAAACCGGGATCGCCGCTCCCGTTCAGCGCGACCGCACGTAGGCCACGTAGATGATCAGGCCGGCCGCGAAATAACCGCCGACGATCGCCAGCGGCAGCACGTCGCCGCGCGTTGCGCGCAGCACCATGTCGATCAGCAGCGGCAAGCCCATCAGCGCGGCGAAGGCGATGCCGAGTGCCGGAATGATGCCGATCCACCAGCCACGCACGCGGATGCCGCCCAGCGGCACCCGGAACGAACGCGGGCGATCGGGCTCGACCACGCGCAGGCGCATGACCGCCGCGCAAACGATCGCGAACGCGACCGCCGTGCCGAGGCTGATCAGGTCGCCGAGCAGGCTGATCGGCAGGCACGCCGCGAGCAGCGCCATGGCCACGCCGGTATAGATGGTGCCGACCTGCGGCGTGCGCGTCCTGCCGTCGATCCGGGCGAACACCGGCGGCAGCATGCGATCGCGCGCCATCGCGTAGAAGATACGGGTCTGTCCGTAGATCGACGTCAGCAGCACCGAAAGCAGGCCGATCACCGCGGCGGACTTGACCGCAATGCCGAACATCGGCAACTGCATCGCGTCGACGGCGACCGCAATCGGGTCGGCGACGCCGAGCCGGGCGTAGGGCACGATGCCGGTCATCACCGCGGCGACGGCCATGTACAGCACCGTGCAGACCGCCAGCGTCATGAAGATGCCGATCGGCAAGTCGCGCTGGGGGTTGCGCGCCTCGGCCGCGCTCGTGGACACGGTCTCGAAGCCGACGTAGGCGAAAAAGATCGCCGAGGCGCCGCGCAGCACGCCGGGCCAGCCGAACTCGAAATCGCCCCGCGCCGGCGGCACGAACGGCGTGAGGTTGGCCGGGTCGACGAAGGCGATGCCGACCAGCACGAAGGCGACCAGCGCAGCCATCTTGAGCAGCACGATGGCCGTGTTGAACGCGAACGACTGCGTCACCCCGCGCAACAGGACAGCCGTCACCACCAGGATCGCGCCGGCGGCGACGAGGTTGACGCCGCCGCCGAACTGCAGGCGATTGGTGCCGCCGTCGGAGCGGAAGTCGAGCATCGGCGTGGTGATCGACGCCGGCAGGTGCAGACCGAACTGGTCGAGCAACGCCACCGCGTAGCCGGCGAAGCCGACCGCGACAGTCGCCGCGGCAATGCCGTACTCGAGCAGCAGCAGCCAGCCGGCGCACCACGCGGTGAAGCGGCCAAACGTGAGCAACGCATACGAATAGCTCGAACCGGACAACGGCATCGTGCCGGCAAGCTCGGCATAGCAGAACGCGGTGAATCCGCAGGCGATCGCCGCCGCCACGAACGACAGCACCACCGCCGGCCCGGCATGGGTCGCCGCCGCGGTGCCGGTCATCACGAAGATGCCGGCGCCGATGACGCAGCCGACACCGATCATCGTCAACTGGAGCGGGCCGAGCGTGCGCGCCAGCCCCGATTCGTCGTCATCCACCGATTGCAATTTTTCTTTCATGAGAGTTACTATGATATAAATTATGCATCCACGTCCAGAGGCCGGCTTGCATGCAGACCGAGGTTCGCCACGAACGCTGGGAGCTCGCCGCGCCATTCGTCATCGCGCACGAGACCTACCTGCATGCCGACGTCATCGTGGCAACGCTGTCGTGCGATGGCGCCGTCGGCCGCGGCGAATGCACGCCCACCGCGTTCTACGGCGAGAGCGTGGGCGGCGTGATGGAGACCGTGCGAGAACTGCTCGCCCGCCTCGCCCGCGGCGAGTCATGGGACCGCATCCACGATCGCGTGCCAGCCGGCGCCGCGCGCAACGCGGTCGACTGTGCGTTCTGGGATCTGCGCGCGAAACTGGCGAAGCGGCGTGTCTGGGAACTGGCCGGCGTCCCCGCCCCGGGCCAGGTGCGCACCGCGCAGACCATCAGCGTGGGCGAAGCGGCGCAGCAGGCGGACAAGGCGCGCGCGATCGTCGCCACCGACGGCGATGGCGCCCTGATCAAGCTGAAACTCGATGCACACGACATCGTCGCCCGCGTCGCGGCCGTGCGCGACGCCGCTCCGGCCGCGACCCTGATCATCGACGCGAATGAATCCTGGGACCCGGTGCTGCTCGACGGCGTCATGCCTGCGCTGCAGGCCGCGCATGTCGCGATGGTCGAGCAGCCGCTGCCCGTGGGCAAGGACGACGCGCTGGCACGGATCGAACGCCGCGTGCCGGTCTGCGCCGACGAATCGGCCCACGTCAGCGCCGACCTCGACGCGCTGCGCGGCCGCTACGACCTGGTCAACGTGAAGCTGGACAAGACCGGTGGCCTGACCGAGGCGCTGCGCATGACTGCCCGCGCGCGCCAGCTCGGTTTCGGGTTGATGGTGGGCTGCATGGAAGGGACGTCGCTCGGCATGGCGCCAGCGACGCTCGTCGCCGGCGCTGCACGCTTTGTCGACCTCGATGGCCCGCTCCTCATCGGTCGTGACCGCGACCCGGGCCTGCACTACCAGCGCGGCCTCGTCTCGCCACCCAGCGCGGCGCTGTGGGGTTGAGCCGCATGTTTTCCCGGAGAACCGATTCCATGACGAACCGAACACTGATCTCGCTGCTGCTGATCGCACCGCTGGTCGTGTTGCCAGCCGGCCATGCAGCAGCGGCCGACTTCATCGTGCGCCATGCCGTCGTCGTCGACGGCACCGGCGCCGCGGCCCGGCAGGTCGACGTGCGCGTCGCCGACGGCCGCATCGCCGCCATCGGCGAACTCGCACCGCAACGCGGCGAACCGGTGGTCGACGCCCGCGGGCTGGTGCTCGCGCCGGGGTTCATCGACACCCACAGCCACCACGACCGCGGCCTCGACAGCCAGCTCGACGCGCTGCCGGTGACCAGCCAGGGCGTCACCACGATCGTCATCGGCCAGGACGGCTTCTCGCAGGAGCCGATCGCCGATCTGTTCCGCCGCTACGACGCCACGCCGGCGGCGATCAACATCGCCTCGTACGCGGGCCACAACTCGCTGCGCGAGAAGGTGATGGGTGTCGACGCCAGCCACGCGGCGACGCCAGCGCAGGTGCAGGCGATGCGCCAGCTGCTCGCCGCCGACATGAAGGCCGGCGCGCTCGGCCTGTCGACCGGCCTTGAATACGACTCGGGCCTCTACTCCACGCGCGCCGAGGTGCTCGCGCTCGCCGACGCGGCCGCACCCTACGGTGGCCGCTACATCAGCCACATGCGCAGCGAGGACCGCAAGGTCTGGGATGCGCTCGACGAACTGCTGGCGATCGGCCGCGAGGCGAAGATCCCGGTGCAGGTCAGCCACGCCAAGCTGGCGATGACCGACTGGTGGGGCCAGGCCGACCGCTTCCTGGGCATGCTCGACAAGGCGCGCGCCGAAGGCGTCGACGCGACGCTCGACGTCTATCCCTACGACAGCTGGCACAGCGAGTTGATCGTGCTGTGGCCCGAGCGCGACTTCGGCAACCGCGCGACCGCCGAATTCGTGCTCAAGCACCTCTCCCCGGCCGATGGCCTGCGCCTGTCGCAGTTCAAGCCCGAACCGGACCTGGTCGGCAAGAGCGTGGCCGATATCGCGCGCCTGCGCGGCACCGACGACGCGGATACGGTGATGGCCCTGATCCGCGAATCGGAAGCGGCCCACAGCACCGCGCAGGTCATCAGCCGCAGCATGGACGAGCGCGACATCGCGAAGTTCATCGCCTGGCCGCAGGCGAACATCTGTTCCGACGGCAGCCTCGACGGCCTGCACCCGCGCGGCTACGGCACGTTCCCGCGCGTGCTGCGCATGTACGTGCGCGAGAAGAAGACGCTGACGCTCGAGCAGGCCGTGCACAAGATGACCGGGCTGGCGGCGCAACACATGGGCTTGCGCGACCGCGGCCATATCCGCGTCGGCGCGGCGGCCGACCTCGTCCTGTTCGATCCGCGCACGGTGGCCGACCGCGCCACCTACGAGAAGCCGCACGAGCTGTCGGTCGGCATCGCGCGCGTATGGGTCAACGGCATCGTGGTCCTCGTCGACGGCAAGGCGACCGGCGCCCATCCGGGCCAGGTGCTGCGCCGCCAGGAGGCAGGTTGACATGCAGATCGCCGCCCCCTACCTGCTTTTCCTCGGCAACACCCCGCATCGCCTCGACGCCAAGACGGCCAGCGGCATTCTCGACTGGCGCCCGGAACTGTGCGCCGGGCAATGCCGGCTCGATGCCGACACGGTCGACCTCGGCCTGCCTGACATGACGCCGGCCGCCGCCGCCGCCGCCGGCGTACGCACGCTGGTGATCGGCGTGGCCACCTTCGGCGGTGCGCTCGACGAGACGTGGATCGACACCCTGCTGGCCGCGATCCACGCCGGCCTCGACATCGCCAGCGGCATGCATGCACGCCTCGGCGAGAATCCGCGGATCGCCGAGGCCGCGCGCCTGGCCGGCGTGCGGCTGTTCGACGTGCGCCACGCCGACGCGCATTTCGACGTCGGCTCCGGCCGCAAGCGCAGCGGCCGCCGGATGCTGATGGTCGGCGTCGATTGCGCGGTCGGCAAGAAGTACGCCGCGCTGGCCATCCACCGCGCCTTGGCGCGCCGCGGCATGGCCGCCGATTTTCGCGCGACCGGGCAAACCGGCATCCTCATCGCCGGCGCCGGCGTCGCGATCGACGCGGTCGTCGCCGATTTCGCCGCCGGCGCGGCCGAAGCGCTGTCGCCCGACAACGAGCCCGGGCACTGGGACGTGATCGAAGGCCAGGGCTCGCTGTTCCACCCGGCCTATGCCGGCGTCAGCCTCGCCCTGCTGCACGGCTCGCAGCCGGACGCGCTGGTGCTGTGCCACGACCCGCGGCGCACCCACATCGACGGCTATCCGGACTATCCGCTGCCGACGCTCGCCGCCTGCATCGCCGCCAACGAACAGGCCGCGCGCCTGACCAACCCCGCCGCACGCTGCATCGCCGTCGCGCTCAACACGCACGGCATGAGCGAAAGCCAGCGCGCGGACGCGTTCGCCCGCGCGCACGGGGAAACCGGGCTCGTCGTCTTCGACCCGATCGCGACCGGTGCCGACGCGGTCGTCGACACGCTGCTCGCGGAAGCGCGCGAATTTCCGCAAGCCAGTCCACGCACCCCGGGGGATCACCCATGAAACGCAAGACTGTGGCCATGACCACCGTGCCGGCCTGTTCCCACGGCGACGCGCCTGCCGGGCTCACGGGTCATTTCATCGGGTTGAGCTGTTGCACGGCGGCGAAGGCAGCATGGATTCGGCGCGGTCGGATGGACGTCCAAATCATGATAAGCGGCCAGCGTATCCCCGGATGTCGTTGAGATAGCGACAGCGTGTAAACGCAGCGTTGAAATCGGCTGGTTTCCGCTACGTGCTCCACGTGAAGAGGCTCGGCAGGTTTGGTTGCTCCGTTACGGTCTGTGGGGAGGTAGCAGGTCATGTCCAAAGGTCATTTCAAGTGTGGTGGCAAGGCGCAACGGGTGATTCTGTCGCGCTTGCCGCTCGCGGCGGCGATCAGTTTTGCGGTGACCGCACCAGCGCTCGCTCAGGATGCTGCCGAGCAACCCGCATCGGCCGCGACGACCGCCGCGACGGCGCAAAAGGTCAAGACCCTGGGTGCGGTCACGGTGACCGCGCAGCGGCGCACCGAGGATCTGCAGAAGGTGCCGATCAGCATCAACGTGCTGGCACAGGATCAACTTGAGGCCCTGCACGTGCAGAACTTCAAGGACTATGTGAAGTATCTGCCCAGCGTGTCCTTCCAGGACAACGGTGGCGGCAATGGCGCGCAAGGCTTTGCCATCATCTACATGCGCGGTGTCAGCAGCGGCAGCGGCGGGGACTATACCGGGTCGCGGCCGAGCGTCGGCGTGTACCTCGACAACCAGCCGGTCACCACGATCCAGGGGCCGGTCGACATCCACATGTACGACATCGCCCGCATCGAGGTGCTGGCAGGACCCCAGGGCACGTTGTATGGCGCCAGCGCCGAAGCGGGCGCGTTGCGCATCATCACCAACAAGCCCGACCCCGGCGCTTTCGCGGCAAACTACGCGCTCGGCGTCAACAAGGTTGCACACGGTGGCATCGGCTCCACCGCCGAGGGCATGGTCAATATCCCGCTCAGCAAGAGTGCCGCGATTCGCCTCGTGGGTTGGCGCGAACACGACGCGGGCTACATCGACAACAAGCCCGGCACGCGTACCTACCCGTCCTCCGGCATTACCATCAGCAACGCCGACGACTGCACCCCCGGCGTGCTGCTGCAATGCCACGGGCACGCCCGCAAGCATTACAACGACGCCGACACCCAAGGCGCACGCGCCGCGCTGAAAGTGGACCTGGACGACAACTGGTCGATCAGCCCGACCCTGATGGGGCAACAGACGATCTCCCATGGTTCATCTTCCAGCGATCCGAGCGTGGGCGATCTCGCCGTCACGCACTTCTTTCCCGAGCGCAACAACGATCGGTGGTGGCAGGGCGCGCTGACCGTGCAAGGCAAGCTCGGCAATTTCGATCTGACTTATGCCTATGCGCATCTCAAGCGCAACCAGGAGCAGGAGTCCGACTACACGGACTACTCGTTCTGGTACGACACGCTGAACGGCTCCGGTGTCTATTTTTATGATAACGGCGGGAGCCTGATCGATCCGTCGCAGCATCCATTCTTCCGCGACCACTACACCGACAACAGCCACGAACTGCGCCTTGTCTCACCCAGCGACGATCGCCTGCGTCTGGTCGCCGGCGCGTTCTGGCAGAAGCTGAAACACGACATCCAGTACCAGTACAAGATCAGCGGCCTGGCCGATTCGCTGACGGTTACCGGCTGGCCGGACACCCTCTATCTGAGCCGGCAGATCCGCTACGACCGTGACCGGTCGGTGTACGGCGAACTGTCCTGGGACTTCATCCCCGACGTCCTCACCGGCACGATCGGTGAGCGCTATTACCGCGACAGCGGCAGCTTTTACGGCTTTTTCGGTTTCAGCGAGGGCTATTTCCCCGGTTCCAGTTACGGCGAGGCCGGCTGCATCTCGCCCGAGCCATTCGAGGGCGCGCCCTGTCTGGACTTCAACAAGCGGGTGAAGCAAAGCGGGTCGCTCAACAAGGTCAACCTGACCTGGCATGTCACGCCCCAAGCCATGGTCTATTTCACCCGGTCCGAGGGCTATCGCCCGGGCGGCATCAATCGCAACGCGTCGCTGCCGCCCTATCAGGCGGATTTCCTGACCAACGTCGAACTCGGCTGGAAAACCTCATGGCTCGACCATCGGCTGACCTTCAACGGGGCCGTGTTTCGCGAGACCTGGAACAATTTCCAGTTCGACATCACGGGTCCGAACGGCATTTCCGAAATCCTCAATGCCAATTCGGCCCGCATCAACGGACTGGAGTCGCAGCTGAACTGGCAGGCGACCTACAACCTGCAGCTGAGCGCCGGCATCGCGTTGTATGACGCCAAGTTGACCGCCAACTACTGCGGCTTCACCGACAACAACAACCGCCCCGTCACCGACTGTCCGGCCGGCTCGATCAATACACAAACCGGCGACACGGTGGACGGACCGCTGGCACCCACGGGCACCCGCCTGCCCATCACGCCACGGTTCAAGGGCAACCTCATCGCGCGTTACACCTTTGATGTCGGCAACAGGAGTGGCTTCGTCCAGGGCGCATTGACGCATGTGGGGAACCGCACGACGAGCCTGCTCCTGCTCGAACGCAGCCTCTACGGCGGCCTGCCCGCCTACAATTCGGTCGACCTCTCCGCCGGCCTCCAGGGGGGCAACTGGTCGGCGAGTGTCTACATCAACAATGCGTTCGACAAGCGCGCCGCGCTGTACAAGTTCTCCGAGTGTGCGGTAACGGTTTGTGGTGCGCACGGCGTGGTGCCGGAATACCCGAACGGGCAGGTGTACACGGGTTTCAGCCAGCCGCGCACGTTCGGCATCAGCTTCACGCAGGATTTCTAGTCGAGCGGTCGATTGCCGCACCGGATGAAAGCCCTGGCGTCAGCCAGGGCCTTTCGCTACCCGCCCGATGGCGAGCAACGTCTCTCCGACAGATGATCATTTGACGGGAGTGGTTCATGCCCCTCTTCATTCGCACCGCCTGCATGTGGATTGTCGCGGCCATCGGGCTGTTGACAGCGACGCCATCTTCGGCTGCCGGCGTCAAGTACGACACGATCATCCGCAACGGTCACATCATCGACGGCACGGGTTCGCCCTGGTACGCGGCCGATGTCGCCGTGAAGGACGGTCGCATCGCCGCGATCGGCAACCTCGCCGACGCGCATGCCAGGCAGGTGATCGACGCCCACGGTCTGGTTGTGGCGCCGGGATTCATCGACATGCTCGGTCAATCGGAAATCACCCTGCTGGTCGATCCTCATGTGCCGTCGAAGATCTTCCAGGGCATCACCACCGAGATCACCGGAGAAGGCGAATCGGTGGCGCCGCTCGACGCCGAGATGATCAGGCAACGCCAGGCGGCTTACGCGCATTATCAGGTAATGCCGGACTGGCGCACGTTCGAGCAATATTTCACGCGCCTGCAAAAGCACGGCATGGGCATCAACGTGGGCACGTACGTGGGCGCCACTTCAGTGCGCGAGATGGTCATCGGTTACACGAATCGCGCACCCACGCCGGACGAGTTGAAGCAGATGCAGATGCTGGTCGCGGACGCGATGAAGCAGGGTGCGCTGGGGCTGTCCACTGCGCTGGAGTACACGCCGGCGCCCTACGCCGGAACCGACGAATTGATCGCCCTGGCGAAGGTTGCCGCACGCCATGGCGGCATTTACGCGACCCACATGCGCAACGAGGGCGACGCAGAGATGGCGGCGCTGGACGAAACCTTCCGGATCGGCCGCGAGGCGGATATTCCGGTGGAGATTTTCCATCTCAAGGCCACCGGCAATCTCAAGGGCAAGATGGCACAGGTGATCGCGCGCATCGACGCAGCGCGTGCCAGCGGCATCGACGTGGCGGCGGACACCTACGCCTATACCGCGTGGCAGAACGATCTGTCGGCTTTCATCCCGCCCTGGGCCCATGACGGCGGCAACCTGAAACTGATCGAACGCCTGAAGAATCCGGCCACGCGTGCGCGCATCCGCAAGGACATGCTCACTCCCGGCGATGCCTGGGACAACGAGTGGCTCGCGGCCATCGAGCGGGCGCATGGCATCATGATCGGCAGTGTCAACAACAAGGCGTTGCAGAAGTACGTCGGCAAGCGGGTCAGTGAGATTGCGGCGGAATGGCACGAGGATCCGATCGACACGATCTGCGACTTCCTGATCAAGGACAACGCCGCCACCAGTTCGGTGGTGTTCGGCATGCGGGAGTCTGATGTCGATCTGGCGCTGAAGCAGTCGTGGGTTTCGATCGACACGGACTATGAGGGAACGTCGCCGGATGGCCTGCTCGGCAAGGATCGTCCGCACCCGCGCGCCTACGGCACCTTTCCGCGCATTCTCGCCAAGTACGTGCGGGAGCAGAAGCTGCTCACGCTTCCGGACGCCATCCGCAAGTTCAGCGCATTGGCGGCCCAGCGTGAGCATCTGACGGATCGTGGCGTGCTCAAGCAGGGCATGTGGGCAGACATCGTCGTGTTCGACCCGGACACCATTCGCGATGTCGCCACCTTCACCGACCCGAACCAGCTGTCGGTCGGGATGCAATATGTGCTGGTCAACGGGGTACCGGTGATCGATGGCGGCAAGATGACGGATGCGCTGCCGGGGGCGGTATTGCGTGGTCCGGCTTACTCCGGCAAATAGCTGAATTCCGAAAGGAACTGGTGTAGCGCCTTGCGGGGTTCCCGCATGGGATCAGCGTGTTGATTTCCGCCGAAAACTGAGCCGGCCGCCACGTCGAACGAGCCGCCGGCGAGCTGAATCCAGGCGGCATATATCGCTCCATCGCGAATCGAAGATATATACTGCCGGACACCCTGGCCCCGGAACCTTCGCGATGGCGTCAATCAGCTTCGAATTCTTCCCGCCCAAGACCGACGACCAGCGCGCGCAGCTCGACCGCACGGCGCAGGCACTGAAGGCGCACCAGCCCGAGTACGCCTCGGTCACCTTCGGCGCGGGCGGCTCCACGCTCAGCTACACCGGCGACACCGTGGCACGGCTGCATACGCAGCATGGGCTCAACGTGGCACCGCACCTGTCGTGCATGGGCGGCACCCGGGCGGAGATCGCCGAACTGCTGGACGGCTACCGCGCGGCGGGCTACCGGCGCATCGTGGCGCTGCGCGGCGACATGCCTTCGGGCATGGCCACCGCGGGCGACTTCCGCTACGCCGCCGAACTGGTGAGTTTCATCCGCCAGCACTGCGGCGACCACTTCCACATCGAGGTGGCGGCGTACCCGGAAACCCATCCGCAGGCCGATGACGCGCTGCGCGACCTGCAGCATTTCAAGGCAAAAGTCGACGCCGGCGCGAACGGCGCGATCACCCAGTACTTCTTCAACCCCGACGCGTATTTCCGCTTCGTCGACGACGTGCGCCGGCTCGGCGTCAACGTGCCGATCGTGCCGGGTATCATGCCGATCGCGAACTACAGCCAGCTGAAACGCTTCTCCGACATGTGCGGCGCGGAGATCCCGCGCTGGATCGCCAAGCGCATGCAGGCGCACGGCGACGACGCCGATTCGGTGCGCGCGCTCGGCGCCGAGGTGGTGGCGCAGCTGTGCCGGCGCCTGCTCGACGGCGGCGCGCCGGGCCTGCACTTCTACACGCTGAACCGGGCCCGCGCCACGCAGGCGGTGCTGCAGCAAATTTTCTGATTCGCGCGGCGGGTATGCTGGGGCGATGCACCGCTTGGCCGCCCTGCTCTGCCTGATCCTGTTCGCCTGTGCCGCGCCCGCCGCGGCGCAGACGCCGATCCATCGCTGCATCGGCGCGAACGGCGGCGCGGTGTTCACCGACCAGCCCTGCGCCGCGCTGCAGGCGACCCCGGCCAGCCCGAACGCCTCCTCCGCGCAAGCAGCCGCCCCGCTGGCCGCCCCGCCGCCGATCCTGTGTGCCGCCGGGCCCGGCGAACTGCGCCAGAGCGTGATCGACGCCTTCGCCAGCCGCGACGCCAACCGCATGGCCGGCCTGATGCTGTGGGACGGCTATGGCCGCGGCGCGGCGATCGCGGACATCCGTTCGCTGGCCGAGCTGATGAAGCAGCCGTTGCTGGACGTGGACATCCCGAACGGCAGCGCGCCGGCGCAAGCCGCCAGCATCGACGACCCGTTCGCCACGGACGCCCCGCCCGCTCCGCCATCGGCCGGCAACCAGCTGGTGTTGCACACCGCCGGCAACGACGGCAGCGGCAGCCCGCGGGAACTGCGTTTCGACATCGTGCGCCAGGCCGGCTGCCTGTGGCTGCGCAACGCGAATTGACGCCGACCCGGCGCCCAGCAGTTATCATGGGCGGTCCCCATTGGAGAATCGACATGGCGCAGCAATACCCCGAATGGATCTGGCAGAACGGCAGCATCAAGCCCTGGGCCGAGGCGACTACCCATGTGATGTCGCACGCGCTGCACTACGGCTCATCGGTGTTCGAGGGTATCCGCAGCTACGCCACGCCCGACGGCGCGGCGATCTTCCGCCTCACCGACCACCTGAACCGGCTGTACCAGTCGGCCAAGATCTACGACATGGCGTTGCCCTACTCGGCCGACGAACTGGCCGCAGCCTGCCGCGAAGTGATCCGCAAGAACGAACTGGGTGCTTCCTACCTGCGCCCGGTCGCCTGGCGCGGCCTGGGCGGTTTCGGCCTGTCCGCCGAAACCCCGATCGACATGGCCGTGGCCACCTGGCCGATGGGCCCGTACCTCGGCGCCGAGGCGCTGCAGAACGGCATCGACGCCTGCGTGTCGAGCTGGCAGCGCTTCGCGCCGAACACCATCCCGGCCGGCGCCAAGGCCGGCGGCAATTATCTTTCCGGCCAGCTGATCGCGCGTGAAGCACGCCGCCTCGGCTTCGGCGAAGGCATCGCGCTGGCCTCCACCGGCCTGCTCAGCGAAGGCGCCGGCGAGAACCTGTTCCTGGTCTTCGACGGCGTGCTGCACACCCCGCCAGCCAGCGCCTCGCTGCTCACCGGCATCACCCGCAACACGCTGATGACGCTGGCCCGCGAGGACGGCATCGAGGTGGTCGAGCGCGACATCCCGCGCGAATACCTGTACCTCGCCGAGGAAGTGCTGATGTGCGGTACCGCCGCCGAGATCACCCCGATCCGCTCGGTCGACGGCAAGCAGGTCGGCACCGGCAAGGCCGGTCGCGTGACCCTGCGCCTGCAGGAACTGTTCTTCGGCCTGTTCGACGGCCGCACCCACGACAAGTGGGGCTGGCTGGAACAGGTGTGAGCGTGCAACCGATGCGCTGATTCGTGAAACGCCCCGCGATGCGGGGCGTTTTTGTTTCTGCTCTGGTCGGTGCTCCCTCCCCTGCATCGCAGGGGAGGGGCCAAAGGCGTCAGCTGAACTTGATGCTGGCGATCGCGCCATTCGCATCGGCGCGCGGGCGCATGGAGACGTCCCAGCCGTAGAGTTCGCACAGGCGGCGCACGATGGCCAGGCCGAGGCCGGCGCCGCTGCCGCCGGCGCCTTCGCCGCGCACGCCGCGCTGGAACAGCCGCTCGGCGTCCTCCGGCTTGATCCCGGGGCCGGTGTCGATCACCTCGATGCGGCCGTCGCCCACTTCGACGCGCACGCTGCCTTCGAGCGTGTACTTGATCGCATTGCCGACCAGGTTGGTCAGCGCCACCGACAGCACCGAGGCCGGCGCGTTGACGTTGACCGGTTCGCTGACGGCGAGCTCGATGCTCAGCGGCTTGCCGCGCATCTGCGGGCGCTGGCTCTCGATCACGTCGGCGGCGACCTTGCCCACCTCGGTGGTCTCGCCGCGGGTGGGGCCGCGCCGCTCGGCGCGCGACAGCAGCAGCAGCGCCTCGATCAGCTCGGTGGCCTGGCGCGACGCGCGCTCGATCCGCTTCAGCCGCTCGCTCAGCTTCTCGGTGAGATCGGGCGAACCCTGCAGCAGTTCGGTGGTGCTGGCGATCACCGCCAGCGGCGTGCGCAGTTCGTGGCTGACGTCGGAATTGAATTCGCGATCGCGCTCGACCATCGCGGTGAGCCGCGCCGAATACTCGTCCAGCGCATGCGCCAGCTCGCCCACCTCGTCGTCGGCGAAGTGCGGCGCCAGCGGCTCGGCCTTGCCGGCCTTGCGGAAATCGCGCAGGCGGTTGGCCAGCTCGCTGACCGGCTTCAGTACCTTGCGCGAAAGCCACAAGCCCAACACCAATGAGAGCAGGCCGAACAGGAACACCGCGCCGATTACGCTGAACAACAACTGCTGCTTGCCGAGTTCGTCGCGGGTAACGTCATAGCGGATGAACCCGATCAGTCCGTACTTCTTGCGTACGGCAAGCTTGTAGTGGTGCCTCGTACCGTCTGCTCCCGTCTCGTAAATATCGTGCACGCCGCTGTCGAGCGCCTGCCAGGAAAGCGGCATGTTGTAGAGCGTGCGATCGCTGCGCATCCAGGCCTCGATGAGGTCGGAACCCGCTGGCTTGGTGGGATCCTTGTGCACTTTCTCGACAGCCTGATCCACGTCCTGCTGCAAGGATGCGGTAACCAGCTGGCTTTCGACCTTGGCGCGAATGTTCAGCGCGGCCACGGCAAACAACGCGCTGAGGCCGAAGCCGAACAGCGCGAAGGAGACGATCAATCGAAAGCGAAGCTTACGCCTGGACTGCATCCGGCTCGACCATCCGATAGCCAATGCCGTGCCGCGTGTGGATCAGCGGCTTGTCGAACGGTTTGTCGATGGCGGCGCGCAGGCCATGGATGTGCACGCGCAGCGAATCGCTGTCGGGCAGTTCCTCGCCCCACACGCGCTGTTCCAGGTCCTGCCGGGTGACCACTGACGGGCTCGCTTCCATCAGCGCCTGCAGCAGCTTCAGGCCGATCGGGTTCAACTGGATCGACTTGCCCTCGCGGTTCACCGTGAGCGTATCCAGGTTGAAGGTCAGGTCGGCCACCTTCAGCACGCGGCTCTGCGGACCCTTGCCGCGGCGCGCCAGCACTTCCAGCCGCGCGGCCAGTTCCTGCAGCGCGAACGGCTTGGTCATGTAGTCGTCGGCGCCGGACTCGAAGCCGGTCAGCTTCTGCTCCAGCGCGTCGCGCGCGGTCAGCATCAGGATCGGGGTCTGCTTGTGTGCCTCGTGGCGTAGCTTGCGCGCCACTTCCAGGCCGTCCATGCCGGGCAGCGTGAGATCGAGCACGATCACGTCGAAATCGTGCACCACCGCCAGGTGCAGGCCGGTCACGCCGTCGCCCGCGAAATCGACCACGTTGCCCCGGTCTTCCAGATAATCGCCGATGTTGGTCGCGATATCGCTGTTGTCTTCGATCACCAGTACGCGCATGTGTCACTCCTGCGCAGCCGGCGCACAGGCCGGCTGGAGCTGCAAGCTTAACAATCTTGTGTGAAGCCGGCGCGCCAGGCGCGCCGTGAAACTGAACGAGATGCCATCCGGGCAAGAAAAAGGCCCAGATGCGCGACTCGCCGTCGCCCACCTGGGCCCAAACTACTGCCCCGATACCATCGTCTGCCGTCACCCAGCCGTTCAGGCCAACGTGCTGCAAAAAACAGTGACTGCTTTATAGGGGGTCGGTGGTTACGGTGCAGTTAACCCGTTCCCACCTGGCTGAATGCAGTCCTTCCGCGGAAGCAATGGCCACGGAGAGGGGCTGGCGGCTCAAGCCTTGGCGGGCTTGCGGCGCGGGCGGGTTTCGGCGTGGGAATCGTGGGCCTGCGCTTGCAGCAGGTCCATGATCGCGCCGGCCACGTCGATGCCGGTGGCGGTCTCGATGCCTTCCAGGCCGGGCGAGGCGTTCACTTCCAGCAGCAAAGGGCCGCGGTTGGAGCGCAGCAGGTCGACGCCGGCGATGCCCAGCCCCAGCGCGCCGGCCGCGCGCACGGCGATGCGCCGTTCCTCGGCGCTCAGCGTGGCCGCCACCGCGGTGCCGCCGCGGTGCAGGTTCGCGCGGAAATCGCCCGGGCTGGAGTCGCGCTGCATCGCCGCCACCACCTTCTTGCCGACCACAAAGCAGCGCAGGTCGCTGCCCTTTGCCTCGGCCACGAACTCCTGCACCAGGAAGTTCGCGTACAGGCCGCGGAACGCCTCGATCACGCTCTGCGACGCGGCGCGCTTCTCCGCCAGCACCACGCCGGTGCCCTGGCTGCCCTCGTTGAGCTTGATCACGTGCGGCGGATCACCGAGCAGGCCCAGCACGTCCTCGGTATCGTCCGGGTTGTCGCCGAACACCGTCACCGGCATGTCGATGCCCTGCGCGGCGAGGATCTGCAGGCAGCGCAGCTTGTCGCGCGCGCGCAGGACCGCGTCGGACGGGTTCGGCGTGTACACGCCCATCATCTCCAGCTGGCGCAGCACGGCGGTGCCGTAGAACGTGCTGGTGGTGCCGATGCGCGGGATCACCGCATCGATGTCGCGCAGCTCCTTGCCCTTGTAGCGGATCGACGATGCGCCCGGCGCGATGCGCACGTAGCAGCGCAGCGGATCGAACACGCGCACCACGTGCCCGCGCACGCGCGCGGCTTCGACCAGGCGCTTGGTCGAATAGAGTCGGGTATTGCGCGACAGGATCGCGATCTTCATGGAGTGGCCGTCATCGAAGGTCCGTGGCCGCCGTCAGTGGCCGCGGCTGGGTATAGGAGCGTACCGGGTCCACCGCAAAACGCCCGCTCAGCGCGCTGCGGCCCAGCAACATCGGAAACAGCATATGCCGACGATCGGTCAGGTTGATGTCGACGCTGAACTGTTGCCCGGCCAGCTGCACTTCACTGCGGATGAACCAGCGCTCGGTGCGCCGCCCCCCGGTGTCGGTCACCGCGCGGCGGTCCAGCGCCGGCGCCTCGCAGCAGATTTCCATCGGCTGACGCCGCCCGGCATGGATAGTGAACCGCAGCCAGGTCGCACCGTTGCGCTGGAAGGTCTCCAGGGTGTCCACATGCAGCGAACTGCTGCGCGCGCCGGTATCGAGCTTCGCCTTGAGCATGCCGATACCCAGCTGCGGCAACGCCAGCCGCTCGCGCCAGCCCAACGTAATCAGGCCCGCGGTGATCAGATCCGCCATAAGGACTTCGGGATTGCTCGGGGACCGGGGAGTGGAGCGGGTGAAGGGAATCGAACCCTCGTCAGTAGCTTGGGAAGCTACAGCTCTACCATTGAGCTACACCCGCCTGGGTCGGCGGATGGTAACCCGGGATTCGCGTGGTTGAAAAGCCGAGAACCGGCCGGGCGACCCAACGCGTGCTGAACAACCGCCTGCGCATACTTCGGCGACGGTCATCGCCGGCCTGACAATGCACGTTGAGGCGGGGGAATCGAACGGAAGCCCCCGTGCCACCCGCGCTCACTCCCAAGGAGAGCACCATGCCCAGGTTTGTCGAGTTGTCCACTCCGTGGCGCCGTCACTGGCGAGCGCTGGCGATCACGTTGCTGTGCATGGCGGCGGGCCTGGCCCAGGCGCAGTCCGGCGTCGACGACAGCGCCGATCCGCCGAGCCGGGTGGCGCGGCTGTCGTACGTCGCTGGCGACATCGGCTTCCTGCCTGCCGGCGCGAAGGACTGGAGCGACGCCAACATCAACCGCCCGCTGACCACCGGCGACAAGCTGTCCACCGCCGCGGGCGCACGCGCCGAACTGGAGTTCGGCGGCGGCACGCTGCGCATCGACGGGCGGACCGACTTCGGCCTGCTCGACCTCAACGATCAGCTGGCCCAGATCGAGCTGACCCAGGGCACGCTCAGCCTCACCGTGCGCCGCCTCGACGACGGCCAGAGCTACGAGATCGACACTCCGGCCGTGGCGCTGGTGGTCGACCAGCCCGGCACGTTCCGCGTCGACATCGACGAGCGCGACGGCAGCACCCGCGTCACCGCGTTCGACGGCGGCGCCACCGTGTTCGGCGAGAACAACGCGCAGCGCTCGATCAACCCCGGGCGCAGCTACCGCTTCGTCGATCCCAGCCTGTCCACGGTGACGATCACCGACATCGACGGCGGCGACGCGTTCGACGACTGGGCCAGCGAACGCGACCGCCGCTACGCGCAATCGGACAGCAGCCGGTACGTCTCCGTCGACGTGGTCGGCTACCAGGACCTCGACCAGTACGGCGCCTGGCAGGACACCAGCGAGTACGGCGCGGTGTGGTTCCCGCGCGACGTCGGCCCCGGCTGGGCGCCGTACCGCACCGGCCACTGGGCCTACATCGCGCCATGGGGCTGGACCTGGGTGGACGATGCGCCGTGGGGCTTCGCGCCCTACCACTACGGCCGCTGGGCGTACGTGCGCGGCGGCTGGGGCTGGATCCCGGGGCCGCGCGACGTGCGCCCGATCTACGCACCGGCGCTGGTCGCCTTCGTCGGCGGCGGTGGCTGGTCGGTCGGCATCGGCGGCGCGCCGGTGGGCTGGTTCCCGCTCGGCCCCGGCGAGTTCTACAACCCGTGGTACCGCTGCGGCCGCACCTATTACGCCAACGTCAACATCCGCAATATCCACGGTCGCCACGGCTACGATCCGCGCCGCGACATCGACGACCACTACAACCGTTACCGCCGCGGCCAGCCCGGTCGCGGCGACCACTACGTCAACCGCGACGCACCGCGCGGCTTCACCGCCGTGCCCGGCCGCAGCTTCGCCGGCGGCCGCCACGTGCAGCGCGACATGATGCGGATCGACCCGCGCAAACTCACCGATGCGCCGGTGCTGCCGCGTGGCGTCGACCGGCCGCGCCCGATCGCCGACGCTGCAAGGCCTCCGCGCAACGCGCACGCACGCGACTTGCCCGCCGGCGGCTTCAACCGCCAGGTGGTGGCGCGCCGCGCGCCGCCCGTCATACAAGACGTACCCGTTCCCGGCCGCAACGACAGGTTCGCCGCCAAGCCGCGCAGCAACGTGCACGTGCTGGATGACCAGGGCGATCTCGGCCGCAGCCGGCGTCCGTCCATGGCGGACCGCAACGACAACATTCCGCGCCGGCCAGTCACCGCGACCGGGCAGCTTCCCGCCGTCCCGCGCATCGCAACGGCCACGCCCGACCGCAGGCCGGACATGGTGCGCGACGACGGCGAACTGCGCTCCGCACGCTTCGCCCACCCGCGCGGCCGCGACGACATGGACCGCCGCGCGGCGACGCCACGCCCGGGTGTCAGCTACATCGCCCCCGCCGCAGAAGACCGGGCGCGCGCGACCTCCGGCAACCGCCCGATGCCGTCGGAGGCGCCGCCGCAGATCCGGCGCGCCGAACCTCGCCGCATGCCGGCCGACGACGACCGCTTCCAGCGCTATCAGTCGTCCGATCGCGCCATGCAGCGGGAACGGCCGCAGCCGACGGCACCGGCACGCGATATGGCCGCGCCGCGCTTCCAGAGGCCCGAGCCCGCCGCACCGCGCGAATATGTGCGCGAACAGCCGCGCCCGATGCCCAGCCCGAACCGCAGCGAACCGATGCCGCAGCGCTACCAGCCACCGCAGCGCGCCATGCCGGAGCCCCGCGCCATGCCGCAGCCGCGCGCCGAAACGCCGCGGCCGCAACGCAGCGAAGCACGGCCGTCCAACCGCAAGAACGCGGAGCGTGTGCGCGAGGACGGGCGGCAGTACTGAGGCCTGCCCCATCCCAAAACCCTCCCCTGCGCGCAGGGAGGGTTGGGGTGGGGTATAGCCCTACAATACGCGGATGCCCACGATCGATTCCCCCGACCACACCACCCCTGAATACATGCGCCGCATCCGCAGCTTCGTGCTGCGCGAAGGACGCATGACGCCGGCGCAGCAACGCGCGTTCGACACGCTGTGGTCGCGCTTCGGCATCGACTATCGGGGCACGCCGCACGACTTCGCCGCGAGCTTCGGCCGATCGGCGCCGCTGGTGCTGGAGATCGGCTTCGGCAATGGCGAGGCGCTGGCCTGGGCCAGCGAGCACGACCAGGCGCGCGACTTCATCGGTGTCGAAGTGCACGGTCCCGGCGTGGGCCGGCTGATGAACGCGCTGGCTGCACGCGACGCCGGCAACGTGCGGCTGTACAAGCACGACGCGGTGGAAGTGCTGCAGCACGAGATCGCTCCCGCCGCCCTGGCCGAAGCGCGCATCTGGTTCCCCGACCCGTGGCACAAGAAGCGCCACAACAAGCGTCGCCTGATCCAGCCCGAGTTCGTCGCCCTGCTCGCCTCGCGCATGGCTCCGAACGGCCTGCTGCACCTAGCCACCGACTGGCAACCCTACGCCGAGCACATGCTCGAGGTGATGGAAGCCGCCCCCGCCTGGCGCAACCAGCTCGGCCCCGGGCAGTACGCCGAGAAACCCGAGTGGCGCATCGAGACCCACTTCGAGCGGCGCGGGCTGAAGCTGGGGCATGGGGTGTGGGATTTGCTGTATCGGAAGATCTGAGCGAAGAGCGACCCCACCCCAACCCTCCCCCTGCGACCGAAGGAAGTCCCTTGTGGGCAAGCAGGGGAGGGGGCAAGACGCGCTCCGGCCCGGCTCCCTTCCAGCAAGGGCACCTGCGATTCTGCTCCTCCCCCTGCTGGCAGGGGGAGGCTGGGAGGGGGTCAGGCCTTTGACTCTTCTTCCAGTACCCGAAAAATCTCCGCTACCACGTCATCCGTGCGCAACAGCACGTCGTCATTCCAGAATCGCAGCACGCGATAGCCCTCACGCTGCAAGGCTTCGGTGCGCCGCTGGTCGTACGCCAGTGCATCGAGGTGCTGTCCGCCATCCAGCTCGACCACCAGCCGCGCCGGCACGCAGACGAAGTCCACGATATAACCGGCCAGCGGATACTGGCGACGGAACTTGTGGCCGTCCAATTGCTGCCGGCGCAGGAAATACCACAGGCGGCGTTCCGCGTCGGTGCTGTTGTTGCGCAAACGGCGGGCATTGATCCATATACGCTGCATGGCTGAGCCTCTTCCGATCTGAGGCGAAGAGCTTTACCCCCTCCCAGCCTCCCCCTGCCAGCAGGGGGAGGAGCAAAGCGTCGTACTCCATCCCCTGCGCACAGGGTGAGGGCTGATCGCTGTGCTCCCTCCCCTGCGTAGCAGGGGAGGGTCGGGGTGGGGTTGCTCTTGGCCTCCGGTTCACCAGCAACCTTGCTGCGCCGCTTATACTCACGGCCATCCACCCAGGGACGAATCGTCGCAGCGTGAAGCTTCCACTGCCCCATCGTATCCACCGCAGCCAGCTGCTCCGCAGGGACGTCAGCTAGTGGCACTCTCGCTCACCCCCGAAATGATCCTGGTACTCGGGCTGGTGGGCTTCACCATGCTGATGCTGGTGCTGGAGTGGATCCGCGCCGACATGGTGGCGCTGCTGGTGGTGGTGGTGATCGGGCTGACCGGGCTGATTCCGTCCGAGCGCGTGTTCAACGGTTTCGCCGGCAACGCGGTGATCGCGATCATCGCGATCATGATCATGGGCGAGGGACTCGATCGCGCCGGCGTGCTCAACCTCACCGCGAACTTCGTGATGCGCATGGCGCGTGGTGCGGAATCGCGCCTGGGCGTGGTGATCAACCTGGTCGCCAGCCTGTTCAGCGCGGTGATCCCCAGCCAGGCGCTGGCGGCGCTGATGATCCCGGTCAGCAGCCGGCTGGCCGCGCG